>NZ_AP025739.1:4800000-6222525 GCF_003574315.2 Capsulimonas corticalis
GCATCTCCTCAAACCGAGCGGCGCGGCGCTGGTCACGCGGAAGATGGGGGCGGGGACAATCGCCGTCTCGGCGATCGATTACGAGCCGACGGCGGACGCCTACCTCCAATTCTGGCGCCGCCTGCTCTCCAACATCGGCGTCCAAATGCAGCCCGTGCGTCAGAAGTGGCTCGTCCCCACCGCCTTCCAGGGCGACAATGGGGCGACCTGGCGATACACGACCGACAAACCGGCGGACGACTGGATCTCACCGGATTTCGACTCCGGCGCCTGGAAGAGCGGCTCCTCGGGCTTTGGCGACGACGTTCCCGGCGCCAAGCCGCGCACTCCGTGGAATACCGGCGATATCTGGCTGCGCGCCGAGTTCTCGGCGACCCCTGAGGAGCTGGCGAATGTCAATCTGCTGGTCCATCACGACGAGGACTTGGAAGTCTACGTGAACGGGACGCGTATCTACCAGGCCAGCGGGTTCATCACCCAGTACCAGCCGATCACGCTGACGGCTGAGGAGCGCAAGGCGTTCCACCCTGGGCGTAACGTGGTGGCGGCGCACTGCCATCAAACGGCCGGCGGACAGTATGTGGACGTGGGGATTGTTTCCGGCGCGGTCATTTCCTCGGGGGCAGCCGCTCCGGGGCATGACCTGCTGCTGAACGGGCCGAAAGATCAGTAGCGGCAATGGTCGAGCCGCGCAGTAAAAAGATCGCTCAGCCGATTGGCTGAGCGATCTTTTTTGAGCCGTGCATTCGCACCGCCGAATGCGGCTACGGTGTAGTCGGTTTGATCAGATACCAGTAGTAGGGGCTCCCGCCGGGGTAGGCGGGCGTCGGCTTCGCGGTGTTCTTCATAAACTTCACATGGCCGTCGTACCAGGCGATGTTCAGCCCGTCGGTGTGCCGCTTGTCGATATAGCCCGTAGTGGTTGCGCGTCCATAGGTGGGTGCGCCCATCGTCCATCCGTTGCCGTAATAGGTATTGGTGGCGATGTCTTCAAACTGCGCGCCCCAGATATTGGTGGTGGGAACGCCGTCCATGATCAAGATCGTGTCCGAGGGATCCGAGACGCCGGCGCCGGTTGGGCCGGCGGAGTTGTCGCTGCCGCCGGGCGGCACTCCGATCGCGCTATTGCCGGTGGTGGTGACGAAGACGACATTGTAGCCGTAATCCGTTCCGTGAGCGCAGACATCGGGGTTGGAGGCACAGTTCGAGAGGAAGTCCTGGCCGGGGTGGGGAGCCACATCGGGGCAGGTATAGATGGCGGCGCTCTTCGTGTAGGGATAGAGCATCTCCGGCCACATCATGCGGCCGATAAACGGGTTGCCGAAATCGTGCCCGGCCCCTGTGTAAAACTCGTCGTTGTCCTGAGCGTATTGCAGTTCGGCCAGGCCGATCTGCTTGAGATTGGAAGCGCAGCTGATCTGCCGAGCCTTTTCGCGGGCCTTCGCGAAGACGGGAAAAAGGATTGCGGCAAGGATTGCGATGATTGCTATGACAACTAGCAATTCAATTAAAGTGAAACCCTGCGTGTTCTTGGCTGGGCTGTGTATCATGGGAACCTCCTTTAGGATCGCATCGTGACGATGGTCTTGTTTCGTCACACGGAATGATATCATAGTATCGATCATATGTCAATATGTTTTTATCGTATGACTTGATGTAATTATTTTACGTCTTACCATTGACAGCCATGCGTAAACGTGATAGACTTTTCCACGGAACACGAATGGCGGCCATGTGGCGCCGTCATCGCGCACTCTGCTGCGCAATCTCATGGTTCCGGGAGAAACAAATGTCAAAGTGGAAGTTTCGAAACGTATTAATTGCTTCAATTGCTTTACTGTCGCTGGTGTCGGGAGCGCGAGCGGGGGATCTGGTGGTGGATGTGAACGCCGATGTGGACCCGTTCGGCAACGATCAGATGAGCATCAGCTCCCTCTTGAGTTTTCAAAGCGCCAATACCCTGTACGCGCTCCCGATGTTCAATGCGCCGGTGGGGGATCACGCCGCTTACTGGGATAACATGGTCGAACAATACGATTCCGCAGGCGTGAACGCAATCGCGGTCTGGCTCAAGGGAAACAACCATGAGGCGACCTTCGCGAACTTCGTGACCGCCGCCAACAAGCGCGGCGTCGCCGACAAAGTCAAGATTATGCCGTTCGATGATAATGCGGCCTCGTGGACGGCGATGCGCAACTATCAAACGACCGGACATTACGATTACTCAACGTTGTTCGATATGAGCGATCCCGCGAATTGGGCCTATATCTGGAACAATATTCTTAAAGTCTTCTGGCAAAACGTTCCTGACGCCAATCGTTATAAGATCAACGGCCGCCCGGCGTACGCCATCTGGTCGGCGGCGCCCGCGTTTCTTTCCCACCTGAACGGCAATGGCTCCAAGATGATCGGCTACCTCCGCCAGCAATGCCAATCGACGTTCGGCTTCAACCCTTACATTCTCGTGCCGGGCGATTGGATCCCCAACGATCCCTCCAGCAGCGCGGCGGGAGTGGTCGACGGCGTTTACCCCTGGTTCGTCCCCGTCCCAGGCGCTCCTTACAAAGAATGGAGCACGAATACCTATAACGGCGTGAAGTATGGCGTCGCCGTACCGCAGTTCCATATTTCCTCGCCCGCCGATCCCAATTCATCGACCTGGATCATCGATCCGCAAAACGGCAATACCCTCGCGAATGGGCTGAATAACACGATCGGCGCCGGCTGCGCACTGACGCTTGTCGAAGGCTTTGACGATTACTGGGAAAACACGGAGTGCTGGCGCGCGGCCAATGTCGATCGTAACGGAAATGCGCTGGGATACGCGCAAACCTACTTTGACTACCCCAATGAACGCATCAATATTCTCAGAGCGCATAGCAGCACTCCGTTTCCGGCAAACCTAAAAGAAGAAGCGGAAGGGTGTGATGCGTTCGCGGGCGGCGTGTCCGGCGGCGGGGTCTACCGCAGCGGAAATATTTCGATCCAGACCTGCGCCGATACGGGCGGCGGATGGAATGTGTGCTCGGGCAAGAACGGCCAGACGCTGACCTGGGACAGCGTTCCGTTTCCGGGAGCGACGCACATCTATTTGCGGGCGGCGTGCGCGCTGAGCGGCAAGTCGATGCATTTCGTCATCGATGGCGCGAGTTATCCGGCGGTGAATATTCCCAATAGTGGAGGGTGGCAGAACTGGGTCACCGTGGATATGGGCGCGTACTCCGTTCCCGTCAATAGCTATCACACCGTGCAACTGGTCTGGAACGCGGACGACTGCAATATCAACTGGTGGCGCCTTGGACCGGCGAGCGGCGGCGCGATCGGGAACGGAATTTATCGGATCGTCGCGAAGACCACCGGAAATGTTTTGAGCTGTCGGGGCGGCAGCTACGCGAACGGCGCGATCGCCGAGCTTCAGCCCGCCAACGGCGCCAACTATCAGCGCTGGAGCGTGACTAATCTCGGCAACGGCTACTACTCTGTCCGCGTGGTCAACGCCGATGGGACAATCGGCGACTCGCTCGACTGTACGGGCTGCTCGCCCAATGATGGAACACAAGTCGAGCTGTGGAGTTACAACGGCGGCTCATGCCAGCAATGGGGATTTACCCAGCAGCCGGACGGATATTACAGCATCGGTACGGCGGGAACGAAGACGGGCGGCGCCCATGACGTGCTCGACGGCGCGGGCTGCTCGGGAGCGGCGGGCGCGAATGTGCTCCTCTGGGGCTGGGACGGCTATCCCAATGGATGCCAGCAGGAATGGAGCTTCCAGCCCGCATGACCTTCGCGCCGACCGCCATGGCGATGAAGTGGCGGGCCGAATCAACACGAACTGGCGAATTGTTTTGTGGATGATGTCATAATCTGTATCAAACGTCTCTCCCTGTGATAGAATGAGTACGTATCACCATATGACCGATGCGCAAGCACCGGATCTGGCGCCAAGAGAGCCATTGAGAAAGTGACATATCCATGAAGAATGACGGCGCCGCCGACTTCACGAAGCTGCATTCGCCGTTATATCGCGTGATCGAGCAGAACCTGAGGGATCGTATCCAGAGCGGCCACTGGCCTCCCGGAGCGATGCTGCCGAGCCGCAAGGCGCTCGCCCAGGAGTATGATGTCGATATGCGCACGATCCAGCGCGCCGTCAGCGGCCTGCTCGCCGATGGCGCGCTGAACGCGCATGGCGGACGAGGGACATTCGTCGCCCAGGCCACGGATGCCGGCGGCGAGAACTCGCCGGGCGCGGGCGTGCAAACCGTGGTGATCGTCGCCGACCCCTCGTTCCATCCCGGCCCCGGCTGGTTCGCCGTCGTGAACTCCATCCATGAGGGCTTGCGCCGCCAGGATCTCCAATATCGGATCGTCACGATCAATACAGCCGACAAGTCGCCCGAAAGCGTGATCCGGCATGAGCGGGACGCCTTGAAGATGGCGGCGACGGAGGATGTCGCCGGCGTCATTATGTTTCACGCCGGCGGCGAAGCGACACTGCCCGATATCCAGCGCGTCCTTTCGGCAAAGATCCCGGTCGTCTTTGTCGACCGCGTTCCCTTCGAGCACGGCTGCGATTTCGTCGGCATCGACAACCGCATGGCGGCGCGCGAGGCGGTCGACTATTTGATTTCCATCGGGCATCGGAAGATCGCCTTCGTCGCGCCCGATGAAAACGTCTCGTCCGTCCAGGAGCGCATGGAGGGGTACTTCGACGCGCGCATGAGCGCGGGGCTGGTGACCTCGGAAGACCTCGTTTTCCCGCTGTCCCTGGAAAAACTCTTCGCGAACGCCACGGTCAAATCCGAGGTCGAGCGGGTCATCGACGCGATGATGGCCCTGCCGGAGCCGCCCACGGCGGTTTTCGCCGTCAACGACTTTATTGCCGAATATATACTGATCGCGCTGGAGGAAAAGGGGATCGCCGTCCCCGAGACGCTGAGCGTCATCGGGTTCGACGATATCGAACGCTTCGCGCCGCAAAAGCCGAAATTGACGACGGTCCGGCAGCCCTTCGAATCGATCGGAGACCGCGCCGCCTCCATGCTGATCTGGCGAATGAACCATCGCGACAATCCCGCCGCGGCTTACCAGCATGTGCTGCTGCCGACCCGGCTGGTGGCGCGCGGGTCTACGAGGGAGATCGGGTAGGGATCAGTTCGAAATTCGGATATCGTCGATATAGCCGCGATATTCGCCCTTCGCGCCGGGCCGGTCGAAGGCGACCCAGACTTTGCGGATCTTCTTCCCCGCAAGCGACCCTAAACGGCTGGTGACGACGCTCCAGGCGCCGAGCGGAATTTCGCCGCCGTGGCCGGCCGATGGGCGCAGGGGATGGCCGTTCTGGTCGACGCATTTGCTGGTTCGCAATGTCGTTCCATCCGTAAATAAGATATCCACGCCGGCGTAACGGCCGTTGTCCTGCTCGGGGTAGATCCAGTAATAGAGCAGCGTGTTCGGCGTGATCGTCTTCGGGCTGTTGGTGACGTCGAAGACTTTATAGTAGCAGTAGGTCGCCGCTCCGCCGGAGGCTGTTCCTGAATACGCCAGCGACGCCGAACCGCTCTGGGCCTTGTCGCTGGTGACGGCGCACTGAGCGTCGGCGATGTTCCTGGGGCTCTTGTTGTACGCTGCGTCGGGGCTGCTGGCCGCAGGCTGGCCGCTTTCAAAGCTGGTTGCGAGAAGGTCGTTCCAGGGTTTCGTGGGCAGTGTGCGCGTGAGCGGCGTTCGCCCCTTGATCATGTTGGCCCCGTCGTGCGTGAGGCGCAGGTAGAAGTCCGACGAGAGCGATATTCCGTCGGCGTCCAGCCAGAGGAACCAGTGGTCCGTGGGAGTGAAGCTGGGATCTTCCGCCGATTTCGCGATCTGCGTCGCTTCATTGTATTCGTCGAACATCGAGACAAAGCACGTCTTGAGGCCGAGGCTGCGCAGGTTGGCGAACTGCGCCCACATCAGCGTTCCGCCGACGCGCGGGATGATGTTCTTTGTCTTTCCGTTCGAGTTGAAAAAGGACGTGCCGGGATAGACGCACGGGATATAGTCGATCCCATGCTGCTTGCACCAGGCGGCTTCGGGTTTGAGGTTGCTCGCGGCGTAGCGGTCCGCTCCGTCGGCGCCGGAGAAGCGTCCGACGGCCCAGGGATTGATCGCATTGCAGGCGAGATAAACGTCGTCGAAGCCGGGAAGCATATCGTGGAAGCCGCCCTGGCCGTTCCAGCCGGTCGGAACGCCCCCGATAACGTAGTATCCGTGGCTTTGAAACCAGCGGACCAGGGCGAGCCACTGCTGGGGATCCTTGGAGATATTGTTTCCGTCCAGCCCCATCCCCCAGAGCTCGACGACCGGTTTCCCGTTTTGGCGCGCATACGCCGGCGATGCGGCGATGCGCTGGCCGACGGCGAAATTGGTCCAGTCCTTTTCGATCGACGCCACCCAATCCGGTCCCCATCCGCCGCCGCCCGAACCGCTGGCGTCGTATTCGATATAGAACTTGACGCCGGTCTTCTCGCAGGCGCGCATCATCTTCGTGGTGACGTCATTCTTTTGATATTTGTATGTGATGTCCGAATAAACATCGCCGAAGCGCTGGATGGCGGCGACATCGATCCCGTATTGCTTCATCCAGCCGACATGGCGCTTGATGGTGAAGTCTCGGTCGGAGGCGAATGTCTTGGAAGGATTGCCGTTGGGCAGCGGCCCCCACTTATTCGGATTGGCGAACTGCTCGGAATCGGGAAACTCGCGCATATCGGGATAACACTCGAAGTTTCCATGGTAGTTGCCTTCGCGTTTTGTCAGGCTGCCGACCGGGGAGCCGTCGCCTTTGACGGAAAACCAGCCCTGGTATCCGGCGATCACTTTTCCGACGATATCCTGCGCCTGGGCGGGGCGGGGGGCAAGCGCGAGAGACGCTAAGATCACGCACGCGGGGATCTTCCACGGACTTCTATTCATCAATTGTTTGCTCTTTCGGAGTATCGGTCGTTACCCAGGTGAGTACGACCATATCTTATCATTGGAATGGCGTCCTGTCAATAAAAAACAGGGGAAATCTCGTGATCAGCGCATCGAGAAAATCGATGATTGACAGATCCACCGAGTCGTGATAACATAACCGTATTACGAAATCATATCATCGTGTGGGTGTGGAAAGCGACGCAATGAGCAGAATTGGCGACAGGAAACTCCGCGGCGATCGGGACCTCTCCATGGCCGTCTACCGGCGTATTGAAGAGGATCTGCGCGGCCGCATTGCCTCCGGCGAGTGGATGGCGGGCGCCATGATTCCCAGCCGCAAGGATCTAGCCGCCGAATACGGGGTAGATCTGGGCACCATTCAGCGCGCCGTCGCCGGTTTGCTGTCCGACGGGGCGCTGCGTGCGGACGGCGGACGCGGAACATTTGTCGCGATGTCCGCCGGCGCGTCCCGCCTGCCGAGCGTGTCGAAGAGATCCGTCACGCCTAAAATGATCGCGCTGATTTACGATCAGTCTTTCAACCCGACGGATATCGGGGCGCAGTCGATTCCCCGGTCGATATATCATAAATTCCTGGAGGAAGAAGCGAACTGCCGTCTGCTCATCTTCGATACCCACGGCGAAACGCCGGAGCGGATCGTGGAGCTGGAAGGGCACGCCTTGGACGCCGTTGAGAGCGAAGGCGTCTCCGGCGTGATCGTCTGGCACAGCGGCGGAGAGAGCACCCTGCCACAGATCCGGCGCATCATGGACCGAGGCGTTCCCGTGATCTTCATGGATCGCTACCCGCTCGGTTTCGATTGTGACTTCGTGGGCGTGGACGATGAGTTCAGCGGCCAGGAGGCCACGGATTACTTGCTGGGCCTGGGACATCGCCGCATCGCTTTTCTCGCTCCGCTGGAGAATATCACGACGATCGACCAGCGTCTGGCCGGATACAAGAAAGCCCTCGCGAATGTCGGCATCCTCCCGTCGCCGGAACTCATTTGCCGGCTGCCCTATACGCTCAGCCTGAATATGGTGACCCTGAAACAGCAGATGAAGGCGGCGGCGGCCTCGCTCGCGGCCCTGAACGATCCGCCGACCGCCGTGTTCGCGGTCAACGATCTCCTGGCGCATTACTATATCTCAGCCATCAAAGAGCTGGGACTATCCGTTCCGGGGGAGATGAGCGTGATCGGCTTTGACGATATGGACCGTTTTGCGCCCGCGCCCCAGTTTTTGACGACGATGCATCAGCCCTTCGAGACGATGGGCGAGCGCACCGCCGAACTGCTGCTCAAGCGTCTCCAAACGCCGGGGCAGCGCACCTTCCAGCACATTTTGCTTCCGACCAAGCTCGTTGTCCGCCAGTCCTGTCGTTCTCTCTAGTTTTGCCAAACGCGAACGACGCCGTTTGACTCTGACACTCAAGGAGAAGTGATGAAACAGAAAAAGGGATTTACACTGATCGAATTGCTCGTTGTGATCGCAATCATTGCGATTCTTGCCGCCATTCTCTTCCCGGTCTTCGCCAAAGCGCGCGAAAAGGCTCGGCAGATCTCTTGCCTCAGCAATGAAAAGCAAATTGGTTTGGGTTTTATGCAATACACGCAAGACAATGATGAAAACTTCCCGCTCGGAGCCAAGGTCAACGGCGACCCCCGTTACGGCCTGGGTTGGCCGGCCACGATCTACGCCTATATCAAGAGCAAGGCGGTGTTTGTCTGCCCGGATGACTCCGTCAAATCATCGGGTGGGGGAGACATACTCTCTTACAACTACAATATGAACATTCCCAATCCGCCGGAGGTCGGCGGCGTCGGCGGGGCTATCGCGAAATTCGGCTCACCCGCGAAAACGGTCGTCATCTGCGAAATGTCAAACGATCCGTTCCGCTACGTTCAGATCGCCGATCCCAATAATATCGGCGCCTCCATCGGCAACGGGACGCAAAACTTCGGCAATATGACCTACGCCACCGGCTGGTTCGGCGCCTTCGGCGCCAATGCGGGCGGACTGGACGCCGACGGCAGCCGTTTCCAGGGACAAAAAGGGCGTCACAACCAAGACGGCTCCAATTATCTGATGGCGGACGGTCACGCCAAATATATGCGCTCCACGCTGATCTCTCCCGGGTGGACAAACACCAATCCCAACGACGGCGGCAGCGCGACTTGCCCGAACGGCCAATACTGTATCGCAGCCGGGCCGGACGCATCCGTTATGGCGTCCAACGGACAGCCGTTCGCCGCGACATTCAGCCCATAGTCATAAGCACGACAGCCCCGGCGTTCACAGTGAGCGCCGGGCTTTTTTTGTGTGAATAGGGAGTAGAATAGATCAAGAAATTGAGGGAATAGCGACTAGACACACGAAATCTCATGACCTATAATGAGTGCAATACAGCCACAATTTACTCATCGGTTGTTACATTCATCGCCAAGGAGAAATCATGAAAACTAGGCAAGGATTTACGTTAATTGAGCTCCTCGTTGTCATAGCGATCATCGCGATTCTCGCCGCTATTCTCTTCCCGGTCTTCGCGAAGGCGCGTGACAAAGCTCGCCAAACGGCCTGTCTCAGCAATGAGAAGCAGATGGCGTTAGCCTTCATGCAGTACATTCAAGACAATGACGAGCGTTTTCCTGCTTGTTTCGACAACATCCGGATCATGAATTGGGGACAGTTGATCTATCCGTACGTCAAAAGCTTGAACGTCTACAAATGCCCGTCCAACCCGATCGCGGACGCTCCGGGAAATATGGACTATTCCGGCGGCAGCCTCTTGATTCCCGCTTCTTATATGATGAACGGTCTGTTGGGCTTCCAGCAGGGGCCGGGGCAGGAGTTCTACGGCGCATGGCATTCCTATGCGGCCATTAACGAGCCCGCGCAAAAAATACTGGTTTCCGAAGCAAGCGGCCATAATCCGCACTCCAACTGGCCCGACTGGTGGGAATGCAGCGGCGGCCCATGCACTACAGCGAACTATACTCACTCCCCAATCCATGATGTCTGGTATGTCGGCCATTCCGGCTTTATGAACTGCATCTTTATTGACGGACACGTCAAGGCTATGAAGCCCGTCAATACGATGAATAAAATCGCCATGTGGGGACAAGCCTTCCCAAGCGATCAATACCCGGCGGGATCCGACCCGCTCTGCACCGGCAACTATTCGGACGACGCCATCAACTGCAATGACGTCAACCCCAGCGCGGTGACATGTTTAGCCGGTTTGACCACAAAGTATCAGTAAACCGCACGACTCGATTCCGTTTTTCCCGTGAGACGGCGACTTACCCCCATAGTCGCCGTCTCTTTTTTGAGTCTGGTAAATAGACATGAGAATAGATCAAGAAATCGAGGGGATTGAGACTAGACGTATCGCCATAGGTGCTCTATAATAACTCTAGTGCAAAGGAGACACCAATTCTTCTTCGACTGATACGGCGCACTTAGTATTCTATCATTAAAGGAACAACAGATGAACACGCGAAAAGGTTTTACGCTCATTGAATTACTCGTGGTTATCGCTATCATTGCGATACTTGCCGCCATCCTCTTCCCGGTCTTCGCCAAGGCGCGCGAAAAGGCTCGGCAGATCAGCTGTATCTCCAATGAGAAGCAGATCGGACTTGCGTTTATGCAGTATGCGCAGGACAGCGACGAGCGTCTGCCGGCGGCTTGGGACAGCGGCCGCTCTCCTCGCACCAACTGGGGACAGATGATTTTCCCCTACGTGAAAAGCCTGCAAGCATTTGTGTGCCCGTCCAATTCCGTCACCACCACGAACAACGCGCTGATGGGAGAATCGGACGGTCAAGATCCGAAGATCCCGTCCTCGTACGCTATGAACGCGGACCTGGGATTCCAGAACGGCGATATCGTGAATGGGCAAAATGACTACGGCTCCTACCATGGAATCGCCGGCATCGCGACCCCCGCCTCCAAAGTACTGGTGACGGAATCTCAGAGAGGCGACGCGCATTCGCACTGGCCGGACTGGTGGCAGTGTGGCGGCTCCGACTGCTCCAGCGCCGCTCAGGCGGCGAGCGCGCCGATCGTGAATGCGTTGTTTGCGGGTCATACGGGCCGAATCAATGTCATCTACTGCGATGGTCATGCGAAGTCGATGAAGCCGATTGATCTGGTGACCCCGGTCAGCCAGTTCGGTCAGCTCGGATCATCGGGGTCCTATGCGGCGTCCGACACGAACTGCTCGGTGAACCCGACGGATCCCAATAATGGCTTCAACGCCATCAACTGCGACACGCCCAACCCGAGCGCTGTCTTCGCCGCGCAGGCTTTGAGCCAGAAGTACCAGTAGAGCGCCGCGTAACTGGGTATTGATGATGGACGGTGACTTTTGGACTATTGTCACCGTCCATATTTTCATGTCAGGTCCGCTCCGAGATAATCCGCAAAATGAACCTCGCAAAAATCCGCGCCGTTTCGATCTGTCTGTCGATATCATTCGGTCTGCTGGCAACGCCGCCCGCTGTCATGGCGCAGGCGCCGCCCGGCGTCCACGGGGACGGCGTGACGGACGACACGGCGGCGCTCCAGGCGGCGCTGGATGAGGCCGGTAAAAGCGGATCGGACGTAACGCTCGGGACCGGCCGTTATCTGATCAAGGGCGCGTTGACGGTTCCGCCCGGCGTATCGCTGCGCGGAACCTGGGAATCACCGCACCACGGCGCCTGGGAGCATGGGACGACTTTTCTGCTGACCGGCGGGCGCGGGCAGGAGAACGGCCCCGCCGCGATTACCCTACAGCAAAGCAGCTCTCTGCTGGGCGTCACGATGGTCTGGCCGGAAGAGACGGCGGACAATATCGTTCCGTATCCCTGGGCAGTGCATGGCTATGGGATGCATAACACGGTCGAAAATGTGACGCTGGTCAACGCCTATCAGGGGATCAAGATCGGGCAGCCGTCGAGCGAACTGCACTTGATCCGCAATGTCTTTGGATGTGTGCTGCGCCGGGGGATCTTTATCGACTCCACGACGGATATTGGACGCATCGAAAACGTTCACTTCAACACGCACTATTGGATGCGGAGCGGGTACCCCTCGATCCAGCTCGCCAAGGGTGATACCGGCCGTTATGTGACCGGGTTCACCGAGAAGAATTTAGAAGCGTTTATCTTTGGCCGCTCGGACTGGGAATACGTTCTCAATACCTTCGTGTGGGGCGCGCACATTGGCTATCGGTTTATCAAGACTCCGGAAGGCGCCTGTAACGGGCAATTTATGGGGATCGGCGCCGACGCCTGCGCGGTCGGCGTGCTGGTCGATTACTTGCAGGGCATCGGTATTCAGGTGACGAACGGTGAATTCACGGCCTTTGTGGGCGAACCCAACGCCGGGATCGTCATTTCGCCGACGGCGGTTGGCGCGGCGCAGTTCGTCAACTGCAACTTCTGGACGACGCCCGGCGGCGCGATCCAGGTGCACGGCAACGCCCAGGTAACCGTGAACGCCTGCCACTTCGCCGAAGGGGCGAAGGACGGCGTTATTCAGGCCGACAAAGGCCACTTGATCGTCAGCAGCAACAGCTTCGCCGCCACCGGCAAAGCAGTGACTCTGAAGCCGGGCGTGCGCTCAGCGATCGTCACCAGCAATTTGCAGCCGGGCGGATTGGTGGTGGACAACAAGATCGGCGCCTTCGCGCAGATCGCTCTGAACGAGATCGCCTACAAATTTCCCGCGTCGCTCACGGCGCATTACCTAGTCAACATCGGCGCGTCCGGCGATGAAGAGTTCCTGCGCGACGGGTGGGGCGGAAGCGAAGACGTCGGGAGCGATCCCCCTAGCGTCCAATCCCGGTTCCACGCGGCGCGCTGGACGACCGGCGACGCCACGCTCCGCCTCCCCGTCAAATCCGGCGCGGCGTACACGCTCACCGTCTGGCTGCTCACCCGGGACAAGACGCCCCAGCAAACCGTCTCCGTGGCGGGGCGCAAAGCGCCGGCGACCATCGGCAAGAACGAACAGATCACCTTGCAAATCCCCGCGTCGGCGACCCAGGGGCGCGATTCCATCGACGTAAAGATCTCCGGGCAAGCCTGGTCGCCCTCAAAAGTCATTCCCGGCAGCGGCGATGCGCGCCTGCTCGGCGCCCGGGTCTTCGGCGTGGAGATGAAATCCGCCGGCGGTCCGGCGCAAGCCAAGATCGTCAATTAATATTTTACTTATCGTTCGCATTCAATGCATATTAAAGGCAATTAAAGACAATGGTTAAGCTTCGTACTCTTCTGGGCGTGCTGTCCCTGCCCATCGCGGCGGCGGGCATTGCTTCGGCGGCGCCGGTTAACTCCTTTGAGCCGGCGACGGGAACGATCGTCGACAAACGATGGCAGTCAGGCCTGCCGCTGGGCGGCATCGGCGTCGGCAAAATCGAATTGATGACGGACGGCTCGTTCGGCAACTTCACCAATCAGCATAACTGGGACCGGCCGTACGCCTGGGCGAAGGGCGCTTTCGCGGCCATTCGTGTGAAGAGCGCCGGCGGCGAGCCCGTTGCGCGCATGCTGCGTTTGAAGAGCGACGGCGAGTACGCCGGCGTGGACAATGTCGCGCATACCCGCATGCAGGGCTGGTTCCCGCGCGCCCAAATCGATTACAGCGACGCCGCGCTGCCGGTCAAGGTGCGCCTCAACGCCTTCTCGCCATTGATTCCGCACAACGCCAAGGATTCGGGGCTGCCGATTGCCTGCCTGGATTATGTCGTCACCAACACCTCGGACAAATCGGTGAGCGCGACGGTCGCGCTGGCGTGGCCGAATCTGCTGGGGTGGGGTGGCAAAGGCGGCGTGAGCTGGGACGATCTGACCGGCAATTCTCAGGCGCCGGCCGCGGTCGGCGCGCTGACGGGACTGCGCTACACGACCACGCAGAAGTATGACGATCAGCATCAGAACGTGCTGGGCGAAGATTTCGTGAGCGTGCGCAAGGACGCCGGAGTGGATGTCTCCACCTGCTCGGCCTGGGACGCGGGCGCCGCAACGCCGTCGTTCTGGAGCGACTTCGCGTCGTCCGGCACGCTGCCCCCGGCCGCGCCCGGCGCGGCGCCGCAGCCGGCGGGCGCGGTGGCGGCGAGCGTGACGCTCGCGCCAGGCGAGACGCGCACGCTGCATTACTATGTCGTGTGGGCGATGCCGAACCTGCTGATGGTGAACCCCATCAAGCATTACACCGGAGCGTACGATGAGTCGCCGGCGCGCGTGCCGAGCCTCACGGAGCAGAACCCCGAGCGCTGGACCACCAATCGCGGCATGCACACCGGCGACAGCCTGGTGATCGATCTCGGCAAAGTCCTCACGCCGACCGAAATTGATCTCAAGAGCGGAGAAGGTGCGTCGCCGAGCGACTATCCGCGCGGCATGAAGGTCGAAGTCTCGACGGATGGATCGGCGTGGACGACCGTCGCCGACAAGACCAAGGAAGAGATGTTCGAATCGCTCGCCAAGGTGGCGCTGACGCCGACCGCCGGCCGCTATGTGCGCTTGACGAACGAGGGCGACGACGGCCTTTTCTGGAGCATCTATGGCCTGGGCGTGCGCGTGCAGGAGCAGGACGCTCTGATCGATCCCACGAATGTGACGGCGCGCATGCCGCACGCCGATTTGACCATCGATAACGTACAGGCCGGCCACTACTGGCAGAACTATTGGAGCGACGGGCTGAAGATCGCCGATTACGCCGATAAAAACGCGGACCGCCTGCTCAAGGAAACGCGCGCCTGGCAGGATCCAGTCTTGAAATCCGACGTTCCCTTCTGGCTGAAGCTCAAGCTGATCAACTGCGCATTCCCGATGTTCTCCAACACCGTTCTGACCAAGAACGGCGAGTTCAGCGTTCTGGAAAGCCCCATCGAGATGGGCGGGGCGCTGGGCACGATGGATCAGCGTATGGCGGCGCACGCCTTCCTGACGGCGTTCTTCCCGGAGCTGGATCGCGCGGAGCTGGAGCAGTACGCGCAGTGCCAGCAGCCCGACGGTCGCATCACGCACTTCGACGGCAACGTCCACGTGGCGATGGTTAATCCGAATGTCAACTACGGCATCACCGACTGGCCGGACCTCTCCACCTCGTGGATCAGCCAATCCGTCAAGCTGTATCGATGGACGGGCGACAAGTCGTTCCTGGACCGCGTGCATCCCCATATCGCGAGCGCCATGGAGTGGCTGCGCAAGGACGGCGCGGATTACGAGTATATTCCCGCCGGCGGCAGCACTTACGACTATGAGACCCTGCCGCGCGGGCAGTTCATCTACTCGGCGTCGTGCTATCTGGGCGCGCTGCGCGCCGCGTCGGCCATCTCCGATCCCGCGGAAGCCGCGAAGTACGACAAGACCTTCGCCAACGTGCAGGCGTCCGTGATGAAGAACCTCTGGACCGGGACGTACTTCCGCAAGTGGAAACAGCCGTCCACGGGCCGCACCGTCGACGACAGCTTTATCGCGAATCTCGCCGGCGACTGGATGACGCGCATCTCCGGACTGCCGACGACCCTGGACGCAAAGATCGTTCATCAGAGCGTCGCCCAGACGATGGCGCGGCATCAGAAACCGTTCTTCCCGATGCCGCCGATGCAGGTGACGACCGAAGGCAAGATTACCACGAGCGCCTGTTATTCGCTCCAGCACGAGCCCTATCTCGGCTGTGAGGCCATTTACGACAACTACGTGGACGACGGCATGGAGACCATCCGCCGCATGTACTTCTCCATCTGGGAGGAGAACAACAGCCCGTGGGACGAGTCGCTCTGCTACGACGCCTCCAGCGGCCGCAAGGGCGGATTGCCGACATATATGACGTGTCCAACGAGCTGGTTCGTTCTGGACGCGCTCGCCGGAACATCCATTGATGTCCCGAATGGCCGACTCTACGTCTCGCCGCGCCTGACATCGGCGCAGACCGAACTGCATATCCCCGTCTATCTGTCGCGCTTCTGGGGATGGCTAGACTATGTTCCCGCCGCGCATAAACTGACGCTGAAGATCGACAAGGTCTTCGGCCCCAACGCCGAACTCCAAAAGTCGCTCTACCATTTGGCGAGCGCGAAGACCGACGAAATGCCGGAGACCGTCACGATCCGCTCCGTGGCCGCGAGCGGCGACGCGCAGCCGATCGCGCTGGCGACGCCCTTTACGGTCAAGGAAGGCGCCGTGCTGGATCTCTCCTCCCAGATCGACCGGCTCGCGATCCCCAAGCATACCGATGTGGTGAACTTCGAAGTGCGCGCGAAGATCAATCGCCCGGGACTTCCCGCCGAACGTTGGACGCTGACGGATAACCTGCACGACAACCCGCAGCTGGCGGCGATCATCGGACAGGACGCGCTGGACGGCAACCCGGAATCCCGCTGGACAACAGGGCGGGGCCTCCAGGCCGGCGACTCGTTCACGCTGGACATGGGCGCCGCGCAAAAGGTCGCGAAGATGGTGCTGGACGATTCGAAGTTCCCCGGCGACTATCCCGAGGGTTATCAACTCGAAGGCAGCACGGACGGAAAGGCATGGTCGCAGATTGCGCAGGCGACGCCGCAGGAAACGGAGGCGGCCGTCCAGAACGGAGTGCTTACTATTAACTTCACACCGACGGAGGCGCGTTATCTTCGCGTGACGAGCACCGGGGCGCACAGCCTCTGGTGGTCCGTCGCCGAGATCTCCGTCGATGCTCCGTAATCGGGAGAGAAAGAAAAGCACATGACATCCTCGCTGGCCGTTCAAACGTATACGCTCCGTGACTTCACCAAAAACGCCGAGGGCTTCGCGCGCAGTTTGGAAAAGATCCGGGCAATCGGGTATCCGGCGGTCCAGCTCTCCGCCGTGGGCGCGATGGCGGGCGAGGCGCCCGAAGTCTCGGCCGCCGAGGCGCGCCGGATGCTGGACGACAACGGCCTGAGATGCATCGCCACCCACCGCGATTGGACGCGGCTCACGCAGAACACAGACGAAGAGATCGAATTCCATCAAACGCTGGGATGCGATTACGCGGCGATCGGCGGGCTTCCCGGCAATTACTCGTCAGATGGGCCGGCCGGTTTCCTCGCCTTTCTGCGCGACTCCGCCCCGGTCATCCGGCGTCTCAAGGACGCCGGAATACGGTTTGGCTATCACAACCATAGCTGGGAGTTCGAGCGCGTGAGCGCTCGTCCCGGCGACAAACACACGCTGCTCGATATCTTTCTCGAAGAAGGCGGTCCCGAATTCTTCCTGGAGCTCGATCTCTACTGGGTCAGCCATGCGGGCGTCAACCCGGAGCGATTTGTCGAGCGCGGTCATGGCCGCCTCCCGGTCATCCATGTCAAAGACAAAGGCGTGATCGGTCATGAGACTCTGATGACGCCGGTCGGCGAGGGCAACCTCGACTGGACGCATTTGCTGCCCGCCTGCGCGGCGGCAGGCGTGGAGTGGTATGTCGTCGAGCAGGACGAATGCCGGCGCGATCCGTTCGACTGCCTTGCCTCCAGCTATCAATTTCTCAAAACATCATTCTCCCACTTACTCTCTCATCGCGAAAAAAAGCCATGACACTCATCAATACTCCCACCGCCAACGGCGTTCTCGCCGCCGATCTGCTGACCACGCGCTCCGAAACCGCGAAAGCGCCTTATTGGAATCGCGCGCTGCCGGAATCCGAACGGATCGCCGATCTGCTGGGCCGCATGACCCTGCTGGAGAAGGCGCGCCAGCTCGATCTCTACATGGGCGAGCACTTCGTCGACCGCATGCGCAACCATACGATGATGGCGCTCGACGCCCGGTTCGACGAGGCCAGCGCGGAAGCGCTGCTGGGCGACGCGGGCGTCGGCGCCATCCATGACCTCTACCCGCCGACTTCGGAAGTCCCGAACGCGGTGCAGGATTGGCTGCGGCGGACATCGCGCCTGGGCATCCCCGCGTTGTTCGCCGAGGAGGCGCTGCATGGCCTCTGCACGCCCGGCAATACGGCGTTTCCGCAGTCCATCGGGCTGGCGTCCACCTGGAACCCAGCGCTGATCGAGAAGGTGGGAGCGGTAGTGGGAGCGGAGATGCGCTCTGCGAATATCCACTTCGCCTTCGGACCGGTGTTCGATGTCGCTCGCGATCCGCGCTGGGGCCGGACGGAAGAGACCTATGGCGAGGACGCGCACCTGGTCGCGCGGATCGGCGTCGCCTTCATCCAGGGGATGCAGGGCGAAACGCTGGCGAGCGATCACACCGCCGCCGCCGAGCCCAAGCACTTCGCCGGTCACGGCGCTCCGGAAGGGGGGCGCAACACGGCGCCGCTGCACGCCGGGCCGCGCGAGATGGCCGAAACCATGCTGCCGCCGTTCGAAGCGGCGATCCGCGAGTGCGGCGTCCTGGGAATCATGTGCGCCTACCATGAAATCGACGGCGTTCCGTGCGCGGCGAATGGCGATCTGCTGACGGGGATTTTACGCGACCAGTGGGGCTTCGAGGGCATGGTGCTGTCGGACCTGGGCGCCATTCGGCTGCTGCTGGAGCGGCATCGCGTCGCCGCGGATCCCGCCGATGCGGTCAGGCAGGCGCTCACCGCCGGCATGGATATGCAGTATTACGATTTCGATCACAAAGTCTTTGAGGACGCCATTATTGACGGCGTGGAGAGCGGCAAGCTGACCATTGAAGTCGTGGACCAGGCAGTGTCCCGCGTGCTGCGTCTGAAGTTCCGTCTCGGTCTGTTCGAAAACCCGAAGATCGATACGACGCTCGCCGCGCGCGTCAAGCTCAGCGCGGAGCACCGGGCGGTCAACTTGCAGGCGGCGCGCGAATCGATCTGTCTGCTCAAAAACGATGGGGCGGCGCTGCCGCTGCGCAAGGACTTTGCCCGAATCGCCGTGCTGGGACCGAACGCCTCGCAGGCTCGCTCCGGCGACTATTCGAGCAGCGGCGCCGGCGATGCGATCTCTCTGCTGAAGGGCGTTCAGAGCGCCGTTTCTCCCGCGACGGAGGTTCTCTTCGCCGATGGCACTGGCGCGTCCGTCAGCGCCTCGGCCCTGCCCGAACATTGGCTGAGCCATGAGGGCGGAGCGGGCCTGCGCGCCGAGCTCTTTGCGAGCGTGGATATGGAGGCCGACCCCCTGGTCCGGCGCGTCGATTCCACGATCGACTTCAACTGGGTCGCCGCATTGCCGGCGGCGGGCATGCCGGTCGACGGGTTTTCCGTCCGCTGGAGCGGGACTCTGGCGCCGGATATCACAGCCGACGGCTTCCTGAGCATTCCCCCGCAGGATATCATGCATGTCTGGCTGGACGGCGATCTGGTATTGAGCAGCTGGGAGCCGGGCGCGCCGCTCCAAAAGCCCATCTCATTGGTGGCGGGGCGTTCCTATGCGCTCACCGTCGAGTATCGAAAGATGAGCGGCGGCGCCAGCGTGCGTGTCGGCTGGGCGGCGAAGTCGGGCGATCTGGAGGCGGCGGTCGCGCTTGCCCGGAGCGCCGATGTCGCCATCATCGCCCTCGGCGAGCCTCCCGGCATCTCGGGAGAAGGGATGGACCGTTCGAATATCGATCTTCCCAAAGACCAGATGCAGTTGCTGAAAGCCGTCCACGCGACCGGAACCCCGGTCGTCGTCGTGCTCATGAACGGACGGCCGCTCACGATCAACTGGGCGGCGGAGCACATCCCCGCGATTGTCGAAGCCTGGTACCCGGCGGAAGTCGGCGGCGAAGCCCTCGCCGAAGTCTTGTTCGGCGATTACAACCCCGCCGGCCGTCTCCCGGTCACGTTCCCCAAATCCATCGGCCAGCTCCCGCTAACCTACGATCACAAGCACAGCACTGAAGCGCGCTATGTCGATCTCGACTGGCGCCCCTTGTTCCCATTCGGCCATGGCCTGAGCTACACGCAGTTCGAATACTCGAACCTCGAAGTCCAGCCCGTCGAAAGCGTCGCCACAAAGTTCACGGTCTCGGTGACCGTGACGAACACCGGGGAGCGCGACGGCGACGAAGTCGTCCAGCTCTACCTGCGCGATGTCGTCGCCAGCGTCACCACCCCCGTCCGCCTGCTCAAAGCCTTCGAGCGCATCCATCTGAAAGCCGGCGAACAGATGCGTCTGTCCTTCAGCCTGGGCCACCGTGAGCTGTCCCTGATCGACCGAAACCTCAATCGGGTGGTGGAGCCCGGCGCGTTTGAAGTCTACGTCGGCGGCAGCTCCGACGCCACGCTGACGGCTGAGTTTCGGATTGTGGAGTAGGAGTGCGGCCCTCACCCGGCCCTTCGGGCCACCCTCTCCCAAAGATCTGGGAGAGGGTTAAGGTTTGGATCAAAGGTCCAAATAATTTCAAACTCTGCCCCGGGCGCCATGCCTGCGCAAAGCCGCCGGCATATTCTGTGGTTGAGAGAAAACGCCGCGTTCCGCTTCGTGCGTAATCCATGTCATTTCCGTTTGTCAGCCTCTCCATCCCTTCCATTTTTTGATGTATTCTCTTCCCTGTTTGCGTCTCCCGTCTCGCGGTGGTAGAATAAAAAGAGAAGCGTTTCGTCTTATGAATGCAAAGCCTTATCCACAGCCGATCTCTTTATCCCTGGTCGGTATCGACGCCGTCCATGATACGGGGTATACGGTCGACCGCCGCACGGGAAGCGATGAGTATCTGTTCGAATTTTTCGACAGCCCCATCACGCTTCAGGACGGCCGGGAGCGCCGTCAATATACCGGAGGAGTCTTTATCCTCTACGCGCCCGGGCAGCGACAGTACTTCCGCGCGGATGGACCGTTGACCCATACCTGGTTCCAGCTTTCCGGCGCCGGGGTTGCGGATTGCGTCGAGCGATATCAAATCCCCGTGAATTGCGCGACGGAGACTCGGCATCCGGATTTCCTGGCGCCGATGCTTCGCGAGGCGCTCCAGCACCAGGCCCGCAAGCACCGGAACTGGGAGGACTCCGTCACGGAAGTCTGCCGCAACGTCTTCCGGCGCCTGTCGCGGGCGCTGTTCCAGACCGGGCCGGTCGAGCTGTCGCCCTACCAGAAGCAGGCGCTGGCGACGCTGCGCGGGGTGCGCGCTCAGGTCTATAAAGACTTGCAGCGGCGCTGGACAGTGGAAGACATGGCGGCGCTTGCGAATATGAGCGCGCAGCGCTTCGCCGTGGCGTACCGATCGTGCTTTGGAACCGGGCCGATCGACGACCTGATCGATGTTCGGCTTCGGCACACGGAGATGCTGCTCCGTCATCTGCCGATCACCGTTGTCGAAGCCGCGCAGCACTTTGGGTTCAACACGGGCTCGAATTTTCACGTGCTGTTTCGCGAGCGGATGGGGCGTTCGCCGCGTAAATCGGCCAAGGCGCGCGCGCTGCCGGCGATCTCCAGCGTGACCGAGGATCAATGGGAGAGCTCGAAGGCGGCGAAAAAGGTCGATCTTCTTTATCTGGAGCCCGCGGCGCACTGGAGCTTCAATCAACTGGGCGCGGAGATCGTGGATGAATTGGGCAAGCACTCCCCGGCGGTGCTGTCGAGCGGCGTCACCAAGATCAAGGGGCGGAATGGCAACGCCCTGCACTTTGATGGGACGGGGCACGCCGTCATTTCCGAGACAGTCATCGATACATCGCGCAGCTACACGGTATCCGCCTGGCTGCGACACGACCGCCCGGGCCGTATGACGGCGGTCAGCATCGGCAATCTGCACCATGGGGCGTTTTACCTTCAGTACATTACGCTGGAGGGCGGCTTCAAGTTCGCGGTCACGGTGTCCGAGCGCGACCCGCTGGCGATCTTTGTCACCAGCTCTCAGCCCAGCGTCGACGGCGAATGGCGGCATGTGATCGGCGTGCACGACGCGGAGCAGCAGGAGATCCGTCTCTATATCGACGGCGCGCTGGAAGGTCGGACTGCCTACGCCACTCCCTGGAGCGCCGACTGCGCGACCTATCTGGGCGGGTGCGAAGTGATGGACACGATCCAGGATCGCTGGTTTGGCTCGATGGACGATGTGCGAATCTACGACCGGGCGCTTTCGGATGCGGAGATCGTCATGCTGTACCAGGGCGATGAGGAAAACCTTGCGATGGATCGTCAGGAGCAATAATCGATGCGCGCTAATCCCAGGGCTGAAAAGATCGAAGTGCTGGAGATCGCCATCGATGCGATCCACGGTCGGGGTTTTGAAATGAACGCGCCCACGGATACGCCGTACTATACGTTTTCCTATTACAACTGCCCGATCGTCGTGCTGGATTCCAGCGGATGCCGCGAATGGCCGGCGGGCGTCAGTCTGCTGCACGCGCCGAATGACCCGCGCTATCTTCGCGCGGAGAGCGCCGATCTTCTCAATACCTGGTTTCACTTCGCCGGCCCCGGCGTGCCGGCGTGCCTGGCGGAGTACGAGATCCCGATCAACACGGTGGTGGATCTGGGGGAGCTGCCGTTTCTGCGGCCGATCCTGGAGGAGGTGCGTCAGGAACGGATCCAGCAGCCGCTGCACTGGGAAGACGCCGTTTCCGATCTTATCCGCCGATTGTTTCGGGAGTTCGGAGCGCTGAAATCCGATCTGGACAACTCGCTGACGCCCGCGCAGCGCACCCAGGAGCGCACGCTGCGCGATATCCGCATGCAGGTTCACGCCGATATGGCGCATGAATGGACCGTTCCGGAGATGGCGGCGCTGGGGAACTGGCACCCAACCTGGTTCGCGACGGTTTACACCCGGCAGTTCGGCGTCAGCCCCATGAACGACCTGCTGAACGTGCGCCTCGCGCATGCGGAGGCGCTGCTGGTCCATCTCCCGATGACTGTCTCCCACATCGCCGCCAGCTGCGGTTTCGCCAATGTGGAGCACTTCAACCGCCTGTTTCGCAAGCGCAAAGGGTGTACGCCCAGCCAGATTCGCAAGCAGGGCAAGCGCTGATAATGAGAATATGCCATAGAGTATTGGTGATTGCGGTCACTTGTATGCTATGATGAATGGAGAGTTCACTCAATCGCGGGGGATTTCATCCGTAGTCGCCGGAGAATATGGATCGGGTAAAATCCGTGGGTATTTCACAGCGAACGATTCCTGAGCGTTAGGGTCCGCGAGAGAAAGATAACATTCATTGCAGGAAAAAAGGTGGGTATCGATCGCGTCGTCGATCAAAGGCGCCATTCGGCGCGGGGAGCTGTACGCCGGCGCGCGCATCGCGTCGGAGACGGAGATGGCGGCGCAGTGGAACGTCAGCCCCATGACCGTCCACCGCGCGCTGACGGAGCTTCAGCGCGAAGGGTGGGTGGTGCGCCGCCGCAAGATCGGCACGGTCGTCGCCGACCGCGCCGCGCTGCCGGTAACCAAAGTCGCGCTGATCTTCTCCAGCCACGCGCATCTGCCGGGCGCCGCCTACGCCGCCGGTATCGAGGAAAGCCTGGGCGAAGGGCTTCAGCTTCTGCCGCTCAGCACCAGTAATTTAGCCTCCGAAGAGGCGAAGTGCCTGGAGCGGGCCGCCGCCGAGTGCAGCGCCATCATCTGCTATCCCACGGGAGCGCCCGAAAATACGCCGCTGCTGCGGCGCATCGCCGCCGAAAAGCCGCTGATCTTCGTCGACTGTATGCCGGATGGGATCGAAGCCGATGTCGTGATGACGGACAATACCGGCTCGATGCTGATGGGGATGCAGCACCTGCGCAGCCTGGGGCATACCCGGATTGCATACTTCATGGAGTACCCGCACATGGTTTCGTCGGAGCGAGAACGCTACGACGGCTACCGGCAGTTCATGAAGCAGGATATCGGCGTCGCGGACCCGGAGCGCTGGGTGCGGCGAATCTCCAAGGCGATGTCCTGGAAACAGTACTATGACCGTGTGGAATCGATGATGGCGGAGCTGCTGAGCGAGGACGATCCCATCACGGCGATCGCGTGCCAGCAGGACGCAACCATGTCCGCCGTTCTGGAGGCGTGCGTCCACCTGGGCGTTTCGCTTCCCGACGAGCTGGCCGTCCTGAGCTTCAACGACATGCAGGCCAAGCTTCAGCCGCTGGCGCACAGCGTGCATCGCCTTGTCCAGCGCCCGGTCGAGATGGGCAACATGGTCTCCAAACGGATCCAGCTCCGTCTGAACTCCGCCGGCGTCGCGCCTCAGCAGATGCGGCTGATGACGGACCTTTATCCCGCGCTGCCCTATACCCCGACGGACGCGGCGAAGCAGTTTGCCGACGCGCGCGAAGCCCGGCGAAACGGCGTCCCCGCACGCGCCGAATAGCCGCCGTTTCTTCTCTTGACAGGCTTTCAACCCTATAGTATAATATCTGAGTGGCCGCTGTCCCAATGCCATAGAGTGTAAATTGGGAACATCCTTGACGGCCATTCGGTATTTCCTCTCAAAAATTCCAGTCGCTATTGTTCTTATCGCCACCCTGATCGCGAGTATTACCCATGCTGAAATGGACCGCCGCCGCACTTCCGCTCCTGATGGTGGGCCAGTGCGGCCTTTCCGTCGCCGCGCCCGCCGCGGGAAACGACGCTTCATCTTCGCTGCTGCCCAATTCGGGATGGCGGCTGACTCTCGATCCCCAGGCCCAGTGGCGCGACGACACGCTGTATCTGCCCGGCGATGTGAATCTGAGCGCCATGCCCGTTCATCCGCCCACCGGCGGATGGTCCGCGCTCAATGCGTCCTCGGGAATCGCCGTTTCGCTGCCGGGAACGGTTGAGGAGCATTACTGGGGCCGGTCGCCTGCCCATGTCCTGAATCCGGCGGATCCGAACCAGGTCGTCAATGGCGACGGATCCTATACCGGCGTCTCCTGGTGGTCCCGTTCCTTCACGCCGCCCAGGCTCAAGCCGGGCGAGCGTCTCATCTTTTCCTTCCCCGGCGCGCGTCTGCGCGCGGAAGTTTATGTGAACGGCGAACTCGTCGGCTACGACGCCGTGACCGAAACGGCCTTTGAGGCCGACGCCACGCGGGCGGTCAAGCCCAATCAGCCCAATACGCTCGCGGTGCGCATTACCAACCCCGGCGGCAACTTCGCCTGGGTCGATTTCGATCGATTGAAATGGGGCAAGTACGACCTGCCGATTTCACACGGATTCGGCGGCCTGGACGGCGGAATCGCGATGGCGGCGCGCGGGCCGGTCGCCGTCACCGATCTGGCGATGCTGAACAACCCCGATCCGCGAAAGATCACCTTCACCGCGCAGGTCTCATCCACAGGCCCGGCGTATGACGGCCCCGTCGCGCTGTCCATCTGTCAACATGGCAAAGCGATCTGGACCGGGACGGCTGCCGCGCGGATCACCTCCGGCGGGACGGCGACGGTGACAAAGTCCGTCACGCTCGCGAGCGCGAAATTGTGGTCCGTGGGTCGGCCCAATCTCTATCAAGGCGTGGCGGCGATCCCGTCGATTGCGCACTCGGACCGCGCGGCGACATTCGGGTTCCGCTGGTTTACCGCGACAGGCGTCGGCTCCGACGCCGAGCTTCTGCTCAACGGCAAGCGTATTGTGGTGAAGTCCTCGATCTCCTGGGGACTCTGGTCGCCGAACGGCATGTTTCCCGATCAGGCGGCGGCGGACCGGGAGGTGGCGGCCGCGCGCGCCATCGGTCTGAACGCCGTGCAAAACCACCGGCATATGCCCAAGCCCATCGTGCTGGACACCTTCGACCGCGCCGGGCTGATGCGCTACTGCGAGGCCGGCGCCGGCGGCTTCACGTACCTTTGGGAAAAGGAGCCCGCCTACGCCAGCCAGGGACCGATCGACACCTCGGGCGCGGGCGGCGAGCCGACGGAGTTTTACAACAAGTACGAGCTGTGCAAAGTTTTGGCGATGATCAAGGCCGAACGCTCGCATCCTTCGGCCATTATCTGGTCGCTGCAAAACGAAGCGTCGCTCAATCGGCGTAATCCGAAGGTCTATTATGTGCTGCGCAAAATGCGCGAAGCCGACCCGTCGCGCATTGTGATGCTGGAATCGGGTTTCAGCACCAGCGATCAGGTTTGGTCGCTGCCGTATTCCCGCGATTTGATGATCGATACCGGCAAAGGCTCGGGCTGGAACGACACGCATACGGCGGACGATTCGCCGGGCAGCGTTTATCTTGATCGGTACTATCATTCGGCGACGGATTTCAAATATGGCCCGGATGTCAAGGCGGAGGTGCGCGTGTGGGGCGAGATGGCGTCGGGGGCGTCGCCCGACGATCACACGGCGATGAACGCCTGGTACAAGTCGCACGGCGTTCCGGGATACGACCGCGCCGCGCACGAGGCGATCGAGACCGCGTACGACAAGTTTCTGGACGCTTACGGCTTCCGCGTTGCGTTTCCCAGCGCCGAAGCGATATTCCGAGGAGCGGCCGACAAGCATTACGACAATGCGGCGCGCATGCTGGCGAATGGCCGGATCAACAATTGGAACGACTACCTGGTGCTGTCCGGATGGGAATCCACGGCCATTGACAACCATAGCGGCATGGTCGATGCGCTGCGCATGCCGAAGACCGATCCGGCGCCGATCCATGCGGCCGCCGCTCCGGCGCTGCTTGTCATCCGCGCGCCCCATATGGTGGTGGCGCTGGGCGATCCAGCGAGCGTCGATATCCATCTCGTCAATGAGATCGGCTTGAAGGGGCGCTATACCCTGAAGGTTACGGCTGCGGGAGGAGACGGCAAGACGTTCTTCACCGAGTCCTCCCCAGTCGTCGTGGCCGGCGGCGACACGTTCGGACAGCCGCTCCAAACCGGCGTCGCAATCCAGCCGCGAGGGCGGGGGACATTGTCCGTCACGGCTTCGCTCATCAGTCCGGCCGGCGCCGTCGCGCTGAAACAGACGGAAAAGCTGCTTGTCGTCGATACTCAGCCGAAGGCCCTCAAAACCTCCGTCGCCACTCTGGGATCGCCGCAATTCGGCGCGGCGCTTCAGAAGCGCTTCGGCGTCGCCTCCGTCCCGTATACGTCCGCGCTTGGCAAAGTCGACACCATTGTGATCGACCCGTCGGCCCCCGGCGAAACCGCGCACTGGCAATCGACGCAGGTGGAGGCCGCGACGATCCACACTGCCGATAATCCTGAGCTCTATACGGCACAGATGTACGGCCATGCCGGCCCGGTGGTCCATTACGCCGATCTCGCTCCGGGAACGGCGCATGTCGATCTCTACTTCGCCGAAACCTACTTCGATCAGCCCGGCAAGCGCGTATTCGATGTCGCCTTAAACGGCCAAACAGTGCTTCAGGACTTCGATATCGTTCAGGCGGCGGGCGGGCCGAACATCCCTATTGTCAAGAGCTTCCCCGTGGAGATCGGCGCGGGCGGCGGCCTCGATCTGGCAATCCCCAGCGTTCGCGCGGACAACGCCAGCATCGCGGCCATTCGCATTACGGACTCCCAGGGGCGCGTCACGCGGGAAGTCTTTCGCAAGTCCTCTTACCGCGATCCACAGGGCAATCTCTGGAACGCCCTCGGGGGAACCGGCTACGATTGGTCGCTCTCCACATCGGATCTGATCGCGCGCGTTCGCGACGGCGCCCGCCTCGTGATTCTTTCCAACGACTCTGAAGGCGCCGACGCCCAGTCCGCCGCGAGCGCGCTGGCGAAGGAGCGCGTTCTGACTTACTCAGGAATGGCGGGGACCTCCGGCCCGTCCTGGCTGGGGTTCTGGTACTTCGGAAAATCCCACTGGCTGCTGAGCGGTCTGCCGTCCAACTGCGTCCTTGGCTGGCCCTATCAGATCACCAGCGGTAATGGAATGATCGTGACGGCGCCGGGCCTGGACGCCGTGATCGGATACGGTATGCACCACAGCACGACCTTGGGCCTCGGCGCCGCCGTGGTTCCCTGCGGCCAGGGGCAGATCGTCCTCTTCTGCCTGCCCGGCTTAGCCCAGGCCTTTTCGTCCGACCGCGCCGACGGATTCGATCCCGTCACCGCGCGCCGAATCGTCTACAACGCTCTCGCCGGCCCCGGCGCCGCGCAATAAACCTTGAGGATCGCTTCCATGAATTTCGATAACGAAACCAAAATCTCGGACTTCCATGGCTTCACATGCCATGAGTTCCAATTGAGCGGCCGCGAAGCGCGTGTCGCCGAGCCGAAGACCGCGCTTCCGGGCCGCCCCTGGATCTGGCGGACGATGTTCTGGGACGCCTTTCCGAGCGCCGATATCGCCCTGCTGGAGCGCGGCTTCCATGTCGGCTATGTCGATCCCGGAGATACTTACGCGAACGCCGAAGCGCTCGCGCTGTACGATGCTTTGTACGATTTGTTAACCACGCGATACGGCTTTTCGAAGAAGCCGGCGCTGGAGGGACTGAGTCGAGGCGGCTTCTGCGCTTACCGTTGGACGTACTTTAATACCGATAAAGTCGGCTGTATCTACGGGGACGCGCCGCTGTGCGATATCAATGCATTGAGCCGGCATGGAGAAGCCTGGCGCAATATCATGAACGCCTACGGCGCTTCCGACGACGCTCAGATGAAGACGCTCGAAGGCAATCCAATCGATAGCCTGCCGATGCTCGCCGCCGCGCATATCCCCATCATCCATGTCTGCGGCGATGAAGACACGGCCGCCGTCAACGCCGATAATAACGACATCGTTCAGGCGCGCTATCCGGCGCTGGGCGGGGAGTTCACGCTGATCATGAAGCAGGGCTGCCCGCATCATCCTCATGGCCTGAAGGATCCCACGCTGGTCGCCGATTTTATTGTCGCCCATTGCGCGGAGGGCGCCGCGCTGGTCGCGGCGATGGAGCGCGCTCCGAAATCGGGCGCGGTCATTTCTATCCCCGCCGGTGAGTGGTGACATCTTGTTTGCCATATTTCAAGGACAGACTATGAATCTCAAATCTCTGGCGGCGGCCGCGCTTTCCCTCGTGTCGCTGGCGTACTGGACCGTTCCGGCCATCGCCGCCCCGGCCATGCAATCGTTCAACTCCGCCGCCGGCGTGATGGATGTGGACTACGCGCATTACCTTTCCAAGCACGACATCGTTTTCAATAAGCCGATCACGAATCCCCTGTACGGCGTTACCGTGGGCAACGGCCGCCTCGGCGCGATGGTCTGGAACACGGACGGGCTGACGATGCAGGTGAGCGGCGTGGACGCCTCCGAGGAGACGGCGTTTTCCTCCGGCGTGATCCATCTGAGCGCGGCGCCGGGAATGGACGCCGGCGCGGCGAAGTTCCAGCAGCGCCTTTCGCTCTACGACGGCGTTCTCACGACGAAATACGACGCCGATCGCACCGTGACGGTGATGGGAGCGCCCAACTCGGAAGTGATGGGCGTCCATGTGGACGATCGGCGCGCGGGCGTCTCCGCCGTCACGCTGGATCTCAGTTTGTGGGATGTCGATAAGCTCGGGGGCGGCGATGTTCCCAATATGGACACGTGGCGCACCGTGACCACTTACGCCGACGCGACCGGGATCGGCCTCAGCCGTGGGCAGGCGGATCCGAATAACTTCGGCTACACGCTCGCGGCGTCCGTCGAAGGCGCGAAGTTCACCGCTCAGACCATCGGGCCCAACAAAGTCCGGCTGGTCATCACGCCGTCTTCCCACTATACGATCTGGATCGCCTGCGCCAGCCGTCTCAATGCGCCCGGTCACAACTCCATCCCGCAAGCGCAGCGTTTGCTCACGGGCGTCAAGAGCAAGGGGTATGCGGCCACGCTATCGAGCTATGAGAACTGGTGGCATGCGTTCTGGGCGAAGTCCTTTGTCCAGTACTCCAACGCGTCCGGCGACGCCGATTATCTGGAAAACATGTACTACCTCTATACGTACATGATTGCCGCCGGCGGCTACGCCAATTATCCGTTCCACTTCATCAACGGCGCTTACAGCGCCGTGGCGGATCAGCACAGCAGCAAATGGAGCGTGGCGTACTGGTTCTGGAACCAGCGCGACGTCTACAATTCGTTCCTGGCGAGCAACCACGTGGCCGTGATCGACGGATTCAACAATCTGTACTCGCGCAACTTCGACGCCCTCAAATCTTACACCAAGACCAAGTATGGCATTGACGGCATCTGGGTTCCGGAGACGATGGGGTGGGACGGCAACGCGCGCCATACCGACGACAGCGATTTCACCAAGAACATCTATTCGACCGGAACCGAAGCGGCGAACAATATGTACGATCGTTATCGATATACGAACGACGACTCGTATCTGCGCACGACCGCGTATCCGTTTATGAAGGAAATCGCGAAGTTCTATACGAGCAAGCTGACCAAAAACGCGGATACCGGCAAATATGAAATGCTGATATCCAACGCGCATGAGACCTACTGGCGCGTGAAGAACGCGATCACGGATCTCGCCGCCGTGCGCAGCTTGTTTCCGGTGGCGATTTCTTCGAGCGAAACGCTGGGCGTGGACGCCGATCTGCGCGCGCAGTGGCGGGACGTGCTGGCCAACCTCGCCCCATATCCCGTCGCCGACGATGGACTGAGCTATCTGCCGCACGATCCGCCGGCGATCAAGATGACCAACGGCGAGAACATCACCAGCGAACTGCTCTGGCCCTACAGTGTCACGGGGATTGGTTCGCCCGACTATGCAAAGGCGCTGAACAACTGGAACAGCCGTCCGAACCCATACAGCAATGTCTGGTCCCCCGACGCAATCCAGGCGGCCCGTCTCGGGCTGGGCGACGCGGCCTATCAAGGGCTGAAGGTGATGCTGGAGATCTACCAGACCTATCCCAACGGGCGAACGGACAACACCAACGGCGAATTCGAGTATATGGGCGTGCACTTGCTCGCGATGAATGAATCCCTGCTGCAAAGCTACAACGACAAGATCCGCGTGTTTCCGGCGGCGCCGAGCGACACATCCTTCGTAGGCCGCTTTACGCTTCTCGCCAAGGGCGGCTTCCTGGTCAGCTCCGAGCGGGACAACGCGGGCGTCAAATATGTCGGGGTCAAGAGCCTATACGGCAATCCGGCGACGCTGGTGAATCCCTGGGTCGGTCAGGCGGTCATCGTCCGAAACGCGTCGGGCGGCGCCGTGCTGAAGTCCTCGGATCCCGAACTCCAATTCACGACGACGGCGAACACCGTTTACATCGTCGAACGGGCCTCGAAGCCGCTGAGCGCCTACAAGCGCGTCACGCTGACGGGAAAAGCGAACGGCGACGCGAAGTTCCTGACCACAACGGCGATGATCGGCTCATCCACCCTGGCGCGTCCGGACACGGGCAAATACGAGGCGGAAGCCGCTGAGCTGACGCAGTGCTTTGCATCGTCGGATCTCGCGGCGTCCAACGTCCGGGAAGTGACGAATATGCGGCTCGGCTCCGCCGTCACGTTCCGCAATGTTCGCGCGGGCGGTAAACTCTCGATTCAGTACTGCACCTTCAGCGATCCCGGCAAGCTGACGCTCTATGTCAATGGAACGCGCATTCAAGATGTGGTTTTTCCGGCGACAAAGAGCTGGACGGGGACTTACGCGATCACTACGGTTGCGGTTCCGATTCCTAAAGGGGCGACGGTCACGCTGCGATATGATGACGGCGACTCCGGCGTCAATCTCGACTACCTGCGCATCGAGGGCTCCTGAACTCCATGCATGACTGGGGGATGGGCGCCGCCATGGCGTCCATTCTCTTTGTGATTACTATAGTGTATTAATATGATTTCGATATTCAATTGATCCGCTCAGTACTCAGTAAATGTACAAAACATATGAATAAATCCCTATAAAGTTCTAAAAATAAAGTGTTGACAGCTTTAAAACTCTATAGTATAATTGGTCATGTCGAGATTATTGCTCGGAAGTATATTTCCTGAAGCCGATTGTTACGAGAGGAAACCTGCCATGAATATCTTATCCAACTCTGAGCGTGGGAAGGCTCCCGGAGCCTCGCGAATGAAGCTGGGCTTCACGCTGATCGAATTACTAGTAGTTATTGCTATAATTGCGATTCTTGCCGCCATCCTATTTCCGGTCTTCGCGAAGGCGCGCGAAAAGGCGCGGCAAATCAGCTGCCTTTCCAATGAGAAACAAATCGGCCTGGGGCTGCTGATGTACTCCCAGGACTACGATGAGTATTTCCCGGCGTCGACGTATTTTTCCGGCATCACCTTGAACAGCGGCGTGTGGACGAACACCATGCTGCTGGCGCAGCCTTATATCAAATCCAAAAACGTCTGGTCCTGTCCAAGCAATCCGTATAACAAGTTCTCGATGAACTATGCGACGCAGGATGACGCCTTCACATCCTACGCGCTCAATATGCAGCTGTTCGACAAAACCTACTATGGCGCCCCGCACAACAGCGGATTTATCGACAAGCCGTCCAACAAGATCATGATCGCGGAATCCGTCGCCTACGCCAACGGCGGCGCCGATCCGCCGGCGGGAAATGGCGCGCATTACACCTCGATGGGCTGGTCCTACTGGGACGGCGATGCGGACGGCTTCGCGCGAGAGGGCTTCTGCCACAACACCGGAACCATGAACGTGGTGTACTGCGACGGTCATGCGAAGGCCGTCCGACCGGAGCAGACGGCGGGCGCCAACGGACAGGTAAACGCCTGGGGCATCTTTACCGACAACGGCGGCGGCTCATGCAATGGGCTGTGGCTCGCGGGCGGCTTGAACTGCGACAACTACTCTCCCGGCGCCACGCAGGATCTTGCGAACCTGCGCAAGAAGTGGGCTCCATAGAATCTGTCGGTCTCGTAAACCTTCCTCTCGCTGGAAATACGGCTCCGGGCGAGGGGAGGGTTTTCTATTGTTGTATGTGATGAGAATTTTAGAATGACTTTTCGATTGCGCGCCGCGTTTCGCATTCATCCTTGGCTCTGCTGCGTTGCCGGTGTTTTCTGTGTGTTTGGTTTGGGGGCGCAGGCCATGATGGCCGCCAGCCCTGTGGGAGATGTGGTCGGGAAGGTGACCGTCGGATATCAGGGCTGGTTTTCCGCCGCAGGCGACGGTTCTCCGGTCAACAACTGGGGACACCAAAACCTGGAGATGTGGCCCGATATGCGGGAATACAAAGCGGCGTATCCGGCAACCCATCACGCGCTGGGAAACGGTCAGCCGGCGACGATGTTTTCCTCGTACGATCAGCAGACGATCGACACGCATTTCCACTGGATGGCGCAGAATGGGATCGACACGGCGGCTCTGCAGCGCTTCGGCAATGAGATCGATCCGGCCAGCACGCTCAAGGCCCAGCGCGACGGCGTCGCCGTGAAGATGATGGCGGCCGCACAGGCGACCGGGCGCAAGTTTTACATCATGTACGATATGTCCGGCGGCACGGAGCATTTGAAGAGCGACTGGACCGACACGATTGTCAATACCCTGCATCTGACGAAATCGTCCGCCTACGCCCGGCAGAACGGCAAGCCCGTCGTGTGCTTGTGGGGCCTGGGCTACACCTGGTTCAAATTGAGCCCCTCAGATGGAAAGGCGCTGGTCAATTGGTTTAAGAGCCAGGGCTGCTATGTGATTGGGGGGCTCCCCGGCCAGTGGCGCACAGGAACCGGCGATTCGCGCGCGGACTACGCCGAGGCTTACAACGCCTGTGATATGATCTCGGCCTGGGCGGTCGGCCGGCCCGTGGACGGCAGCTATCAAGGCTGGATCTCCGGAGATTTCGCCTATTGCACGGCGCACGGTATCTACTATCAACCAGACGCCTATCCCGGCACATCGTTCTTCAACAGCAATGGGGCGCGTTCGCCGAAGAACCAGTTTCCGCGAAAGCATGGCGACTTCCTGTGGGCGCAATTCGCCGCCATGCGCAAGGCCGGGGCGCCCAGCGTTTATATCTCCATGTTCGATGAGATGAATGAGGCGACCTCCATCTTCAAATGCGCCGAAGACGCCTCCGCGATGCCGGCGGGAGAATGGTTTCTGCCGCTCGACGCCGAAGGCGTTCACGTTTCTTCGGACTATTATCTGCGTCTCGTTTGCGACGGCGGCAAGATGATCAAAGGGAAGGTCCCATACCAGGAGACGAATCCCACGCCGTTTGTAATTTCCGGCGTTGCCTTCTTCCCCGGATTGCAATATGGCGGAGCCGCCACGGAGTTCTTGCCGAAGGGCAGCTATCCACAGGCCAAGCTTGCGGCGGAAGGAGTGCGCAAGCGCGGAGCGCTGTCCATGCGAATCCCGTTCGGCTGGAAAGTGATCGCCTATTCCGGCGACAACTTCACGGGAGCTTCGTGGACGATCACCTCGGACACGCCGAATCTGCCCGGGCGCAGTCCTCGGAAAAATCTCACGATGCTGTCCTGCAAGATCCAGTAAATCGCATCTCTCGGCGCCGCTGTGAACGCGGCGCCGAGATCCTTAATTAGTAATTATTGTAATAATTGCAATTCAGAATGACCAAAACAAAGGAGAACTAACGATGCATGCTCAGCTCAATGGGGTGAAGGGCGTCGGCTTACGGATTCTCGGCTTGGGACTGGCGGCGCTTGCCCTTGGCTTCGGCGGCGCGGCCCGCGCCGCCAGTCCGCCCGGCGACGTGGTCGGCAAGGTGACGGTTGGCTATCAGGGATGGTTCTCGGCGCCGGGCGACGGCTCGCCTGTCAACAATTGGGGCCACACGAATCTGGAGACGTGGCCGGATATGCGCGAATACACGGCGGCTTATCAAACGGCGTATCCCAATCTTGGGAATGGTCAGCCGGCCACAAACTTCTCTTCTTACGATCAATCCACGGTAAACATCCACTTCAATTGGATGGCGCAGAATGGAATCGACACGGCGGCGCTGCAGCGATTCGGCAACGAGATCGTCCCTGGCAGCACCTTGAAGGCCCAGCGCGATGGCGAGGCGACTCGGGTGATGAATGCGGCGCAGACGAACGGGCGCAAATTTTACATCATGTATGACATGTCCGGCGGCACGACCTATCTTCAGTCGGACTGGACAAACACGATCGTCAATACGCTGCATCTGACATCGTCCTCGGCCTACGCCAAGCAAAACGGCAAACCCGTCGTCTGTCTCTGGGGGCTGGGCTACACCTGGTTCGGTCTCAGTCCGACCGATGGCCTCTCGCTGGTCAACTGGTTCAAGAACCAGGGGTGCTATGTCATCGGCGGCGTGCCCGGCCAGTGGCGCACGGGAACCGGGGATTCTCGACCGGACTATGCGACGGTCTACAACACCTGCAATATGGTGATGGCGTGGGCGGTCGGGCGGGTGGTGGACTCCACGTACCAGCCCTGGGTTTCGGGCGATCTGGCTTATTGTAATGCGAACGGAATGGACTATCAGCCGGACGCATATCCGGGCACTTCCTTTTACAACACCAACGGCCCATCGTCCCCCAAGAACCAGTACCCGCGAAATCATGGGGATTTTATGTGGTCGCAGTTCGCGGCGATGCGCAATGCGGGCGCCTCCAGCGTTTACATCTCTATGTTTGACGAGATGAACGAAGCGACGTCGATCTTCAAATGCGCCGAAGATTCGTCGATGATCCCGGCCAACAACTGGTTCCTGACGCTCGACGCCGACGGCGTTCACGTCTCCTCCGACTACTATCTGCGCCTCACCTGCGATGGAGGCAAAATGATCAAAGGGCAGATCCCTTATCAGACGGCGCACCCCACGCCCTTCACCATCACCGGCGTTACTTTCTATCAGGACACATTGTACGGAGGCGGCTTCGGCCAAGCGCTGGCGAAGGGCAGCTACACGCTGGCGCAGCTTGCGGCCAAAGGCGTCCCAAACGACTGGGCGTCCTCCGTGCGCATTCCCCCCGGCTGGACGGTGATTATGTATTCGGACGACAACTTCTCCGGGACTTCCTGGACTCTGACCTCGGATAACTCGAACTTCCCCGGCTTGAGCCCCAACGGGAACGATGTGATGTCGTCGTGTAAGATCCAGTGAAGATGCCCCCGGCCCCCACAGCGTTATACGCGAGTATAAAACTCGGGCCTTGGGAGTCGCTTCGCGACTAACCACCCAAAGGGTACCCGCGTGCCGGACGGAGGAATATGTTGTCGATTACCAGCATTTGCGTCCGGCACGGACGCCTAGCCGAAGGCTCCCAAGACCCGGCTTTTATAGCCGGGGAACGTGTGAGCAATAGCGTTAAGGGTTAATAGAAGTTATTGCTATTTAGATAAGGAGCACATATGAGAAACACTGCTGTTTTACTCGCCGCAATGGCGGCGACGCTCATGACCGCCGTCGCCGCGCATGCGCAGTTCGTGGGCGTTACCTGCGGCTGGAACTATTCGAACGATCTTTCTGGGCCGAATACCGGCATGGCGAACACGCCGCTGTTCAACCCGGACCCGGCGAATCCGAACCGGACCTGGGATGAATGGGCGGAGGAGTTGGGGGCGAGTGGGGTGGATTTCGTCTGCCCGAACCTGCGCGGGTCGTATCCGGAGACGGGGCTCAGTCCGGTGAATATTGCGCCGCTGATCACGGCGTTGAACAACCGGGGGCTGAACGATCGGATCAAGCTGGCGATCTTTGACGATAACGCGAGCTCCTGGACCGCCGAATGGAATGAAGCGAACGGGCGCGGCTTTGGCTACGCGCAGCCGTTCGACATCAGCAACTCCGCCAACTGGACCTATCTGTGGGACTATAACTACAAGCTGTTCTATCAGACCGTGCCGGATGCAAATCGCTTCAAGATCAATGGGCGTCCGGTGATTATCTTGTGGACCGGCAACACATATTTCATCGGCAACATGCAGGGCAATATGTCCCGCGCGCTGCTTTATGTGCGCCAGCAGTGCCAGAGTACGTTTGGGTTCAATCCGTATATTATTGTTTCGGGCGACACGCTCTCCCACGACACGACCTGTAACAATCCTTCGGTGGTCGACGCCGTGCATAACTGGTTCAATCCAAACTCAACCGGCGCGCCGGGCTATACGCTGACGAACTTCAATAACGTGCTGACCGGCGCGCTCTGCCCGCAATTCCAGACGGCGGCGAACGGCTCGTGGGTGGACGCCAACCATGGCGTCCAGCTCGACACATCGCTGCAAAATACGCACGGCGCCGGCGCGCAGCTAACTTTGATTGAGGGCTTCACGGACTGGGAGGAGGACGCCGCGCTGTTTCGCGGCCGGAACTTGGACCCGACCGGCGCATCGCTCGGTTACAGCTCCACCTATTACGACTATCCAAACCAGCGTCTGAACATCACGCGCAAGAACAGCAACAATCCGTTTCCGGCGGATCTGAAGGAGGAGATTGAAGGATGCGACACTTTTGGCGGCGGCGTGCGAAGCGGTCCGGCCAACTACTACCGCAATGGCCCGATTTCCATCGAGACGACTGCGGACGCCGGCGGCGGCTTCGACGTTGGTAATATTCAGGCCAATCAGTGGTTCGAATGGCAGGCTGTCCCGGTCCAGGGCGCAAAGCACTTTCTGGTGCGTGTCGCCACCACGGCCGCGAACTGCCGCGTGCACTTTGTGATCGACGGATCGACCAAGCCCTCGGTCACGCTTCCCAATACGGGCGGCTGGCAGACGTGGACGACCGTGGACGCCGGCTCATACGGCGCCTTCGCGGCCGGATCCACGCATACCGTGCGCCTGGTCTGCGAAACCGGCGGGATGAACCTCAACTACTGGAAGCTCGGCGGAACGATCCCCATCGGCAGCACGATCAGCTTGCAATCGCGCGCCAATAACAACTACGTGACGGCAAGCGCCACGGGCGCCTCGCCTTTGATTGCAAGCAGCGCGACCGTCGGGACGGCGCAGCTCTTCACGGTGGTCGATATGGGGAATGGGTGCGTCGCCCTGCGCGCCCAGATCAACAACGATTATGTCTGCGCCGACAATGGGGGAGCGGCCAATCTGATCAATAACCGGACATCGGCCGGCCTGTGGGAGACGTTCCAGTGGATCGAAAACACGGACGGAACGATCTCGCTCAAGTCCAACTCCGACCAGGAGTTTGTCTGCGCCGAAAACGCGGGCGCGAATCCGCTGATCGCGAACCGGCCCGGACACGGCCTCTGGGAAGGATTTAACTACGCGATCCACTAAAGGATGCTCTCCTGCTAGGTCTAAACTACAGAGTTATTAATGGCGTGACGCCAATCGATGGCCGGTGATTTCAATCGCCGGCCACGATGCAAAACCGCAATCTCTCTGATCTTCTCGCCATGCTTGCCACGGAAAAATAATTCTTGACACACTAATAACCCTAGTGTATAATAATCTTGTCTTGAAGATTGCTTGGCGGCGCGCAAAAAGCGTCGTCGTGTCGAGTCATCATCGGTCGCGTTGCAATCCTGGGATATCAAAGGAGTCCAGCGTATTGAATGGAAAAGTCCGCCGTCTGGCGCTGATGACGGCGATAGGAGCATTGGTTTTGTCAAACACGTCGTTTGCGGCGGACGCAATTCATAAGAATACGGATGGGGCGGTCGTGAGTACACAAGGGATCATCGTAAAATCCGGGGAGAAGTTCGCGTTTCTCGGCGCGTCGATCAGCGAGTTTGGCTGGAGCCATCCCACGGGTTATATCCAGCTCACGATTAAGACGCTGACCGACAACGGCGTCAAGATCGTTCCGATCCCAGCGGGCGTCAGCGGCAATTCGTCGCGGGATATGCTGGCGCGCCTGGACCGCGATGTGATCGGCAAGAAGCCGGATTGGGTGACGATCGACGCCGGCGGCAACGATGTCTGGCATGGCGATGTCCCGTTCGATGAGTACATGACAAACATGACGGCGATTGTCGATAAATCGCAGGCGGCGGGGATCCGTGTCGTCATTCAAACATGCACGCCCATCATGGAAGACCTGAACGGTCCGTTCAATACGAAGATGGCGTACTTCAATCAATTTCTCCGATATCTGGCCGGTCAAAAACATTGCGTTCTCGCGGATTTGAATGGCGGCGCCGTGGCGATTTTGAAGGCCAAGACGGGGACGGACAATGTCCTGACAACGGACGGCGTCCATATGAACGAGCGCGGCGACCGGGTGATGGCGACGGGGCTGCTGGAAGCGCTGGGGCTGACCGATGCGCAGATTGCGAAAACGATCGCGCGGTGAGGCTGATCGGGAGCAAACACGGAGATTGGGGTATCGATATTGAGAAGGTATTTACCACTGAGCGCGCTGCTGACATTGGCGCTCGCGAGCGCCGCAGGAGCGCAGAACGCTCCGGTCTATAAAGACAAGTCGCAGCCGGTTCCGGTCCGTGTCGCGGATCTCTTGCAGCGGATGACGAATGAAGAAAAGGTCCGAGAGCTGAGCGAGGATTGGGGGATTCCCGGCAATGATCGCCTCGGAATCCCGGCGCTCAGCAAAGCCGAGGCGACCCATGGATTCGGCTATGGAACGGGAGCGACGATCTTCCCGCAGGCGCTCGGCCTTGCCGCCACCTGGGATACGAAAGTGGCGAACGATGTCGGCGATGTGACCGGCCAGGAGTGCCTGGAGGCGAATACTTATCAGGCATGGTGCCCCGTGCTTGATGTCGCCCGCGATCCGCGCTGGGGCCGAATGGAGGAGACCTACGGGGAAGACCCATATCTGGTCTCCCGCATGGGCGTCTCCTGGATCAAGGCGTATCAATCGCACAACTTGATCGCTACCCCCAAGCACTTCGCCGCGCATGGCGGGCCGCTCGGCGGCCGCGACAGCAACGATGTGGGATATTCCGAGCGCGTGATGCGCGAAGTCTATCTGGTTCCGTTCCGCGCCGCATTCGAGGAGGGCAAGGCGGGAGCCGTCATGAACGCCTACAGCACCTGGGTGGACGGCGTTCCCTGCGCCGAATCGCAGGATCTGCTCTTCGGCATCCTGCGTCAAGAGTGGGGGTTCGATGGATTTGTCGTCTCCGACTGCGGATCGATCGACAATATCTACACCAAATTCGGCGTCTCGCAGGATAAGGTCGATGCGGCGCGCAAGGCCATCGAAGCCGGCGTCTCCTGCAACTGCGGCGACACGTACAAGCAGTTTCTACTGACAGCGGTGCAGTCTGGTCAAGTCTCACAGAAGACTCTGGACTTCGCGGTCGGGCGCATTCTCACGGTGATCTTCCGATTGGGGCTGTTTGAGCGCCCGATGACGAAGACCAAATGGGAGTGGAAAGACAACCCAAATTGGGATAGCCCGCCGCACCGCCAGGTTTCGCTGAATGAGGCGCGGGAAAGCATTGTTCTGCTGAAGAACACCGGTGTTCTGCCGTTGAGCAAGACAATCGGCTCCGTCGCGGTCATCGGCCCCAGCGCCGACGAGGCGCAGCTAGGCGACTATTCGACCCACGCCAAGCCGGGCCAGCTCATCACGGTGCTGGCGGGCGTCAAAGCCGCCGTGTCGTCGAACACAACCGTCAACTACGCCAAAGGGTGCGATCATACCGGCGCTTCCACCGCCGGATTCGACGAAGCCATCAAGGCGGCGCAGGCGAGCGATGTTTCGATCCTGGTGCTGGGCGACAAATCGGAAGTCACGACTGGTGAAAACTACGACCGCGCCAATCTGGATCTGCCCGGCGTACAGCAACAGCTTCTCGAAGCGGTCGCCAAGGTCGGCAAGCCCGTCATTCTCGTTCTCGTCGCCGGCAAGCCCACGACAATCGGGTGGGCGGCCGAGCATGTCCCGGCGATTGTGGAAACCTGGTTCCCGGGTGAAGAAGGCGGCCACGCGACCGCCGATGTGCTTTTTGGCGATTACAATCCCGGCGGCCGCCTCCCGGTGACGTTCCCGCGTTCGGCGGACCAATTGCCGCTTTACTACAACTACAAGCCGTCGGGGCGCGCGTACAACTATTTAGATCAGTCGTTCACGCCTTTGTACCGCTTTGGGTACGGCCTGAGCTATACCAAATTTGCCTACAGCAATCTGAAGGTGACGCCGCCGTCCAGCCCAACCGGCAGCGCGACCGTGACTGCGGATGTGACGAATACAGGATTGCGGGCCGGCGATGAAGTCGCACAGCTTTACATCAACCATCCGGTGAGCAGTGTCGTGACGCCTGTCATGGAGCTGAAAGGCTTCCGCCGGGTCCATCTGGACCCGAACCAGACGGCCACCGTCACGTTTACTCTGACGCCGTATGCCCTGTCCGTTCTGAACAAGAATCTGGACCGCGTTCTGGAGGCCGGAGCCGTCCGAATCCTGGTCGGCGGCGCGTCCCCCGCCGCCCTGACCGGCGACGAACAGAAGACCAAGATCGGCTACGCCGCGCCGGACCAGGGTGTGATGGGAACCCTGCAAATCAAAACGCCGCTCGCGGCCAAATTTGCCTACGCCCTTCAAACACCCGCTTCCGCCGCGCGCCAGAAGCAGTTCCAGGCGACCGTGCGTGTCCGAAACGCCGGCGGCATGACGGACATCGGCGAAGTCCAGCTCTTCGCCAATGGCGAACGCTTGGGATCCCAGCGCTTCGAACTGGCCGCCGGAGAAGACAAACTGCTGGCGTTCCCGGTAACGCTCGCCAAAGCCGGCGGCGCGACGCTGACAGCCTCGGGCAAATATACGATGGCGACGCGGGCGATTGTGGTGAAATAGACGCAGGCGTTTCGCGCCTAAATATGAGGCGCCTACAAGGTTCGTTGTCCCCGGCTTCATAACCGGGGACGAAACCATGGGCATCAAATCCAATTCAATGCCCCGGTTATGAAACCCGGGTCTGGGAGCGGCAAGAGCCGCTAACCGTCCGTGCCGGACGGAGGACATTTGTGATCGATAACTGGCATTTGCGTCCGGCACGGACGCTTAGCGCCTTGCGCTCCCAGACCCGGGTTTCATAACCGGGGCATTGAACCGATCCGAGCTTCATAACCGTGCTCACGACCTAAAATAGCCATCATCTCAATCCCGCAAACCAGGAAATTCTATGGACCTTTACTCCCAATACCGCACACGTCAAACGACGGCGCTGCTGCTCGTCACCATTCTCTCTCCGCTCACGCTCGCCGCTGGCGCGCAGGCGTCCGCGCGCTTTCCGCGCGCGTTTGCGCCGCAGGAGGGAAAAACGACGCCGTCGGAGCGGCCTGAGCGCGATGAGTTGTGTCTGAATGGCCGCTGGCGGTTTCAGCCGGTCGCATTGCCGGCGGGATACCATCAGGGGAATGATCCCGCGCCGACACTGACGCCGCCGGCGAGCGATGGATGGGAGAAGACGCCGATCCGGATTCCTTCGCCGTGGAACGCGAATAGCTACGCCGATCAAGATGGGCTGGGGGGCGATTTTCGCTGCTTCCCAAGTTATCCCGCCTCCTGGAACTCCGTGCAGATGGGCTGGCTTCAGCGCAAGTTCACCGTGCCTACCGCCTGGAAGGGGCGAAGGCTAATCCTGCATTTCGACGCCGTGGCGGGCGATGCGCAGGTGATTGTCAATGGCAAGCAAGTCGGGGAGCACTTCGATATTTTCCTGCCCTTTGATGTGGACGTGACTGACACTGTCAAGCCCGGCGCGCAGAACGAACTGCTGGTCGGTGTGCGCAAGGCAAGCCTGTTCGACGTTCAAGGAAAATTTGGCCGTCGGCCTTATCAGGGCGGCTCGATGTGGGGACAGCATATCGCCGGCATCTGGCAGGATGTGACGCTGGAAGCCGTTCCTACAGTCCATGTCAGCAATGTGTTCGTCAAGCCGCTCGTGGACCAGGATCAGCTCGTGACGGATGTCACGGTCCAGAACGATACGGATCACGCGGCGAATATTACGCTGGACCGCACCGTGTCTCCGTGGATTTCCGAGGCCGGCAAGGATGTGCTGTCCGCGCCGGAGCCGAAATCACGGCTGGGCGCCGCGCTGCCGTTGACGTCCGCGCCCGTTCGTGTCTCCATTCCCGCGCATGGCTCCCAGGTTGTGACGCTGACCGGCAAGGTGGGCAATCGGCTCAAATACTGGTCTCCAACGAGCCCCAATCTTTACGGCGTCGTCTGCCATGTGAAGGACGCCAGCGGCGTGGTTCGCGATTCCAAATACACGCGCTTCGGTTGGCGGCAAATCACCTTTGACAACGGACGCACGCTTTTGAATGGCAAACTGCTCGTGATGAAGGGCGACTCCTGGCACTTCATGGGTATCCCGCAGATGACGCGGCGCTACGCCTGGGCCTGGTTCAAGACGCTCCATGACGCCCATCTGAACGCGGTGCGCCTGCACGCACAGCCGTATCCCGCCTTTTATCTCGATGTCGCCGACGAACAGGGCATTCTCGTGCTCGACGAAAGCGCGATGTGGGCGAGTGATGGCGGCCCGAAGCTCGATGATCCCGCATACTGGCGCAACACGGAAGACCATCTTCAGGGACTGATTTTGCGCGACCGCAACCATCCCGGAGTCTTCGGCTGGAGCGTCTCGAATGAGATTCTTCCCGTGATCAAATATGTCTTCCATGGCCCGCAGGAGATGCAGGACAACCTCACGCACTACGACGGCATTTGGGCCGGTATCTGCCGCAAGTACGACCCAACGCGCCTATGGATCTCGGCGGACGGCGAAGACGACGGCGGCGGCACACTGCCAACTTACGTGATCCATTATGGCGACGCTTCCACCATGCAGCGGGCGAAGGGATCGGGCAAGCCGTGGGGCAATGGCGAGTCCAGCCCGGCATATTATGGGACCCCGGAGCAGATCGCGCAGTACTCCGGCGACCAGCGCGCGTATCTCTCCGCCGAAGACCGTATGGAGGGAGTCGCCAAGGTTTCCTATGACAATCTGATCGATCAGCGCAAGTACGACGCCAGCTATCGCAGCGTGTTTAATCTCGTCTGGTACGCGCTCAAGCCGCTGAACCTGGGACTGCCCGACACAACGCGTCCGCCGGCGCTGACGGATGGCGTCTTCTTTGGCCCCTACGTCGAAGGCAAGCCGGGCGTGCAGCCGGAGCGCTTGGGGCCGTACAGTTCGACGCTCAATCCCGGTTACGATCCCAGCCTGCCGCTCTATGAAAAGTGGCCGATGTTCGACGCCATTCAGGCGGCGCAGGCGGAGCCCGTCGCCGCCGAATATAAGCCCGACCGGCCGTTCACGGTGGACGCCGGCGTCGCCAAAGATCCCGCTTCCGGGACGATCACGAGCGTCCCGGTGCTGGCTGGGTCGAACGGTGCGCTCGCAAAAGCGCTTGCCGACGCCGGCGTGCCCGTGGCGTCGTCCGGCGCCGCGAGCGGCGATTTGCTCGTCATCGACGGAGCCCAGCCGCCGTCGTCCGACGCCAAGAGCGCCATCGATAAGGCGCTCGCCGACGGTGGATCGGTCGTTGTCTGGGGCGCCAATCCCTCTACGCTCGATCAGCTCAACGCCCTCTTGCCGGAGAAGCTAGAGCTGACGGATCGCACAGCCTCGTCGCTCGTGACAAATTCGCCCTCGCCGATCACCGCTGGATTGACGCCGGCGTTGCTCTACTTCTCAGAACTCAACCCCTCCACGGTCCTGCATACGGGCCTCGGCGGGCCGCTGGTGACGAAGGGAGCAGTGCTGCTGTCGGCGTCCAACACCAATTGGAATCACTGGAATCAGCAAGCCGAAACGTCCAAAACGATCATGCTGCTGCGCTCCGAGCGCGAGACGAAGCCGTCCGGCGCCGCACTGGTCGATATCCCGAGCGGCTCGGGTCATCTCATCCTGTGCAGCCTGCCCGCCGCCGCCGAAACCTCCAAAGCGGCGGCGCTCAACCGAACAATTTGGGCAAACCTTGGCGTGAAGCTGGGCGACGGCGCCGCGCAGCGCAATGTCCTGAATGCAAATGGCGAACTCACCCGCGCCTTGGCCTGGGGATGGAAAGAAGCCGGATCCACGGACGACGCGCTCAAGGATTCGCCCGTTGACTCCAACGCAGGGAAATCGATTGTCTTTGGATCCCGGATGAACGACCGCAATTGGAAGTCCGTCGGCGCCAGCGGCGGCGCGTTGGACCTCGGCGCGCTGGAGGGCGCCAATTCCCATAAGAGCGCCATCGGTTATCTGAGCTTCTGGCTCTACAGCCCCAAAGATCTGGCGAATTTGCTGCTCGATCCGCACCTGCCAAACGTCACTCTGACGGTGGGCTCGGTCGCGGGCGCGCAGATCTGGCTGAACGGCAAATCCCTACCAACGAAGCCGCAGGGCGATGGGGCAATCGTAAACCCATTGCTGCTGCCCCAGGGCTGGAGCCACCTCCTCGTCAAGATCGTGCGCTCCGAAACCGGCCTGGGCGCGCAGCCCTCGCTGTCGCTGCAAAGCAGCCAGGCTGACTATCTGCCGCAGATCCACGGCGCACAGGAAAAGCCGTAGCCATTGCGCTCTCACGCGCATCGATTGCCAATCTTATTCAAAACGCCTCCGGCCTCACTGGCTCGGAGGCGTTTATTTTATCGGAAACATACGCTTGCGGCGTGTGTCAAATGGGTAAACCCCAAGTCCCGAATCCAGGAGAGTCTCTCGATATGACGCTCATTTGTACGAAGCGACGGCGCATCTTCTTCGCGGCCGCCGCCTCCCTCACGCTCTCCCTGTCTGCGGCGCACGCCAAGAACGATGGCAAGCAGGATTCGCCGGCGTTTACCCAGGCAATGGTGTACACGACGGCCCGCGATACGGGCGAGCGCCTGCACGCCGGCGGCCCGCTGAAATTTGAAGATCTGCCGCAGTCCGATGAATGGACGCCGTGTATTCTGCTGGACCCCACGCGCCGCTTCCAAACCATCGTCGGCTTCGGCGGCGCGCTCACGGACTCTTCGGCGGAGACATTCTACAAGCTGCCCGCCGACAAGCAGGCGGAGATCCTGTCGGCTTATTTCTCGGTGGACAAGGGAATTGGCTACTCGCTGGGCCGCACCAACATCAATAGTTGTGACTTCTCCAGCGACACGTATTCTTGCGACGATGTCGCGGGCGACGTCAAGCTCGCGCACTTCTCGATCGATCACGATCTGAAGTATAAAATCCCGTTCATCAAGGTGGCGATGGCTGCGACAAACGGCCAGCTCAAGATGTTCGCCTCCCCATGGAGCCCGCCCGCCTGGATGAAAACCAACAACGACATGTCGCATGGCGGCGCGTTGCGCCCGGAAGACCGCCAGCCCTGGGCGGATTTCTACGTGCGCTTTGTGGACGCCTACCGCAAAGCCGACGTCCCGATGTGGGGACTGACGGTTCAGAACGAGGAGATGGCCGTGCAGTCCTGGGAATCCTGCATCTATACGGCCAAGGAGGAGCATGAGTTCGTCCGGGATTATTTAGGGCCGACGCTCAAAAAGAATAAGATGAGCGATGTGAAGCTGATGGTCTGGGATCACAACCGGGGACTGATGTACCAGCGCGTGCAGGACATGCTCTCCGATCCGAAGACGGCGCCGTATATCTGGGGCACGGCCTATCATTGGTACACCGGCGATCACTTTGAAAACCCCGGAGTCGTACACGACGCCTTTCCCGACAAAGCCGTCCTCTTTACCGAAGGAACGCTGAACTATTACAACACCGGGCAATACACGGATTGGTCCATCGGCGAGCACTACGCGCAGAACGAGCTTTCCGATCTGAACCAGTGGAGCGCGGGGTGGACGGATTGGAATATCCTGCTCGACGAGCGCGGCGGCCCGAACCACGTGAATAACTTCTGCTGCGCCCCCATCATGGCCGACACCAAAACGGGCGAACTGCACTACCTCAGTTCGTACTACTATCTCGGCCACTTCTCAAAATTTATCCGGCCCGGCGCCCAGCGCATCGCATGCAGCTCCACCGAAGACGGTCTCGTCGCAACGGCGTTTGTCAATCCCGATAACAGTGTCGCCACCGTGGTTCTGAACCTCACCGACAAACCGCGCGACTACAAAGTCTGGATCGCCGGGAAAGCCGTCTCGACCCACAGCCCCGCGCACTCGATTGAGACGGTTGTGTTGAAGTAACCCGATTGCCGTCTGACGTCCTTGTCACTCCGAATGAAAAAGCGCGTCGCCCGGCGCCGTATGCGCCAGTTCTCGCCGGAACGAGGCGTCGATCGTGATCCCCGCCGCTTCGGCGGCGATGACCACGGCGCCTTCGACGGGCTGTCGGGTGGAAGTCCCAGGCTGCGCTCGCGGCGCCTGCTCTAAGACGCGGCCGAGGATGCTGTGAGCGAGCAGTGGGGCGGGGTGGCGCAGGACGCCGCCGGCCAGGATGAGCGGGAATGGCTGATCCGCGATTCCCACTCGGCGGGCCGCCGCGAGTGCGTAATCGCCGAGGGCTTCGCCGTAGGACCGCAGAAGATTGACGGCGACGGGGTCGCCGGTGTCCGCCACTTCCTGAATGGTGCGGGAAAGCGCGCCGCTTGGCTGGGGGCGGTCGCCATGTCGGCGTGTCAGGGTGTGCAGCAGCGCTTCGACGCTGGCTGCGCCGTAGAGGGCGAGGATGCGCGGCGTCAAATCCGTAGGCGACAGGATGCCGAGCTCCGATTTGTTGATCGTGATGAGCGCCGTTTCTTGGAGCGCCATCCCGCCCTGAGTCTGGCCGTCCTGCCAGAAGCTGGTGTGCCAGAAACGACCGTCCTGAGACTGCGCGCCCGTCGCGCCGCCGGTGCCGCAGACGACCGAGACGCCCCAATCCGCGCCGGCGCGCAGCGCGCCGATGGCGTCGTTCACGACGACAATCTGCCTGCCGAAACCCAGATCACGCATCGCCGAGTGCAGATACTCATAGTCCTCGGGCCAATCGGCGCCGGCGAGGCTGAATCCGCCGGCGTCCAGCGCATTGCGCTCCAAGCCCGCCGTCGCCAGAGCTTCCCGCACGGCGTCGGCGATTTTGGCGAGGGCCTGCGTCTCTCCGGTGTAGATATCCCCGCATCCCGACCGGCCGGCGCCCAGAATGCGCCCCGAGCCGTCCGCCACCAGAGCGATGGTTTTGGTGTTGCCGCCGTCCACGCCAAGAAGATAGGTCATCGGGCGTCCCCGGAAGCCGACGGCAGCGCGTCGCGATCCGCCAGTACGGTCACATTTGCGGCATTTTGCAGATACGATGCGGGGACATGACCGGTGATTGGTCCGTGGATCGTTTCCGAAAGGATCTCCCGTTTGTGCGCTCCCGATACCAGAAGCAAGGTCGCTCGTGCGGCGAGCAGATCGGACATGCCGGCCGTGATGGCGCGTGTCGGCACGCGGTCCGCGCGCCCCCAGTAACGGGCGTTGCTGACGATGCTTTCGGGTGTCAGAGCGACAATGCGCGTCGGCGCGTCCGCGGCGCAGGGCGGCTCATTGAATCCGAGATGTCCGTTGGGGCCCAGGCCAAGAACGCTCAAGTCGACGCCGCCCGCCTGCGCAAGCGCGCGGTCAAACTCGCGGCAGGTGTCTTCCGGATCGGCGGTGTCTCCCGGAAGCCGGATCACATTTGATGGGGGGATCCCTTGCGGCGCCAGGAACTCGCGGTCGAGCCAGCCGTAGAGCGAGCGCTCGTCGTCGGGCGCCAATTCGAGATAAGCGTCTAGCTGTACGATGGTCGTTTGCGATGCGTCGAATTCACCGCGCGCATGGTGCTTGGCGAGTTCACGGTACAGTCCGACGGGGGTGTTTCCCGTGGCGAGCAGCAGTGTCGCCTTCGGGTTCACCGCGACCACCGCCTGCACGAGATCGGCCGCCGTGCGGCTCAGCGATTCATAATCGGGTCGAATGATAATCTTCATGGGGCAGCGCCTTCTTACTTCAGCAATCGTGCGGGCAGATACTCTTGGAGCGCTCCGGCCATTTCGTCGTAGATCGTCTCGGCCTTGCTGAGCGATAGCACCAATGGGTTGCTCGCCAGGGCGCGAATGGCGTCCGTGCGCGTTCCGGCCCAGGCGGCGTCGGCGGCCAGCGATTGGTATTCCCCGAGCGCTTTGAGCAGGCCCAGCGTTTGCGGCGGCATGTGGTTCTGCACGAGCGGGGTGATTCCATGGCGATCCACATATCCGGGGACTTCGACCACGAAGTCGTCCGGGAAGTCGGGCATCGCGCCCCGATTGGGCGTGTTGACCGGCCAGACTTCCCCCCGGTCGTTGTAATAGGCGTCCATGACATCGAGCGCCAATTCCAGCTCGTGTACGCCGCCGCGCGACCGGCGGGGATCGAGTTGCGGCGCATCGCTTTCGGCCTGTTCGCGATAGTGCGTCCAGTAGTCGGGCAGGCCGCTCATGATGTCCTGAGCGCGCGTTGTGCTGCGCTCGCGCAGTTCGTTCAGTACTTCGTCGTTGTAGTAATAGTACTGGAAGTAGGACGCCGGGATGCTGTTCATCGTCACGGCAAGCTTCAGCATGCGCAGCGTGTACGGATCCGGGTTAGGCTCGGCTTGCCGGCGCGCCAGCGCCTCCGCGAGGATCGGAATGATGTCCTGCCCTTCATACTCGTGATGGATGGACCAGCAGGCGTGGTTCAGCCCGATCATCGTGACATCCATCTTCGCGATGTCCAGTCCCGCCGCTTGGCCAAACCAGTGATAGAATGTGATTGGCCCTTCGCAGAGCGAAACGACCGGGATCGGGGAGTTGCGCGAAACGGCCTGCGCGACGATGTTGACGGGGTTGGTGTAGTTGAACAGCCGCGCGTTCGGGCAGATCTCCTCCATGTCCGCGAGCGTTTGTTTGAGGACGTGGATCGAGCGCAGCGCCATGAAAAAGCCGCCCGGACCTTGCGTTTCCTGCCCCAGAACGCCATGCTTTAAGGGGATCGATTCGTCGAGGTAACGCGCCTCGAAGCCGCCGGGACGGAAGCTGGACAGAACGGCGTCGCAGTCCCGCAGAGCGGCGCGCCGGTCTGTGCTGGTAGTGATCGTGATGTCCAGCCCTTTGTTTCGCGCGATCTTCGCCGCGATCTTCTGGACAACCGCCAGACGGTCCGGCTCCAGGTCTACGAGCACGACTTCCGAGCCGTTGAAGTTGGCGCCCTGCTCCAGCAGGGAGGCCATCGTGCCGGCCCCTCGGCTGCTTCCTCCGCCCAGATAAACGATCTTAATGCGCGCCATTTGTCGTTCCGCCTTTACACTGCAATGGATTTTATCCCATAATAGCGTGTCTTTGTCGCCTTGTCTTGCCGGAAAATCGCATGATGTTATCATTTTCTCCTGAAACGCTGATTTCGCTGGATCTTCCCGACGGCGTTCTCGGATTCGCCAAACACTATCGTAATCAGGGCGCGCGCAGTTTTGTCCATCACCATCAAGAGCTGGAGCTGAACTTTGTGCTGCGCGGCTCCGGCGCCTATCTCGCTGGCGCGCATCGTTACGACTTGACGCCTGGCGCGCTTGTCTGGCTATTCCCGGAGCAAGACCATGTGCTGACGGCGAAGTCGCCGGACCTGGAGATGTGGATCGCGGTCTTTCGGCCGGAGCTGCTCGATTTTTGCTGCCGCACGGAACATTCGCGCGTGCTTTGCGCCGCGCATCCAGACGGCCACTTCCGCCGTTTCCTTTCGCCGCTGCTGGCGGCGCCAATCACGCGGATTTGCGAGGATATTCTGGCCGCCGGGAGCAGCGTGGATCGCCGCAATGCCGGGCTGGGATATCTGCTGACGACGGCGTGGGACGCCTATCAAGCGGCGGGCGCGGGCGCGGACCAAGGGCGCGTGCATCCGGCGGTGCAGCGCGCCGTTCAGCGGCTGCGCGGCGACGACGAAGGCGTCTCCATTCCCGAAATCGCGCGCGAGGCGGGTCTCAGCGTTTCTCGCCTGAGCGACGTGTTCAAGCGCGAGACCGGCGCCACTCTCACGGAGTTTCGCAATCAGCAGCGCCTGGAGCGGTTCGCCAGACTCTACGGGGCGGGGGAGCGGCGCACAATGCTGGACGCCGCCTTGGAAGCCGGGTTCGGCAGCTATCTCCAGTTCTATCGAGTCTTCCAAAAAGAGATGGGCTGCGCGCCTTCCGAGCATCGCCGCCGCAGGGAATGCCCGTCGAAAAAGTCGATGAGAACCGAGTAATCGGGTATCCTGTGAGCGAGAACACGTTCAGGGTAATTTAGGAAAACGTATGGCTGTCACGATCCATGATATCGCGCGGGAGCTCGATCTGTCGGCGATGACCGTTTCGCGCGTGCTCAACCGTCCCGAGTCGAGCTCGATCGCGCCCGCCACCAAAGAGCGGGTGCTGAAGGCCGCCGCGTCGATGGGATATCGGCCAAACCGGCATGCGAAGGCGCTGGTGACGAAACGGCTCAATACCGTCGCGCTCTGGATCGATCATCTGCATTCCTCCGTGTACTCGCAGATCGCGCACGCCTGCCGCGAGGAGATCCAGCGCGCCGGGCTGCAACTGGAGATCTGCGAGATGGACTGGCACTTCGGAAAGCCCGAAAGCCAGCGCCGCTTCGAATGGATGGTGGATGGAGTCATCGCCGTCGATCCGCCGGAAGCAAGCGCGCTCGCCGCGCTGATGGCGAACGCCCCGCTAGACCATATCCCGCGCGTGAATCTGGGCTCGGCCGTTTCCGTGGCCTGGGAAGGCGACTATGTGCGGGTTGATCTCCAGCTTGGCGCGCGCGTCGCCATCGAGCATTTGCTGGGGCAGGGCTGCCGCCGCATCGCCTACGTGGTGCCGGCGGGGTTGGATCGATCGGGTGTCGGAAACTACGACGCCTACACGGACACGATGCGCGCGGCGGGCAAGGTCCCGGAATATATCGTCCTCGAAGATCTCAGCCTTCCCGCCGTTCGCGATGCGGCGCGGCGGTACGTGCAGGGTCACGGGCAGCCCGACGGCGTCTTCTGTCACTATGACGAGCTGACGATCGCGGTCTTCCGGGCGCTGCGCGATCTCAATCTGCGCGTTCCACAGGATGTCCTGATTGTCGGCTGCGAAGGAAACGAGTTCATGGAGTACTTCGATCCGCCCCTCAGCACGGTCGCGATGCCGGCGCGCGAACTGGTGCGGATTGCCTGGGAGCTCCTCCAGAACCGCATGGAGCATCCCGAGGCGGAGCCAAAAGGCGTCCTCGTGCCGCATCAATTCCATCTGCGCCAATCAGCAATCGCCCCTCGATAAATTTCCTGTTGACAAATTGGAGCTTTCGCGATAAAATGCATTTGTTATCGATAACATTTGTTGTCTTACCCGGACAAAAGGAGAAAATCTTGAACAGGAAACACGGCTTTACGCTCATTGAGCTGCTCGTTGTGATCGCAATCATTGCAATATTGGCAGCCATTCTCTTCCCCGTCTTCGCCAAAGCGCGCGAGAAGGCCCGGCAGATCTCCTGCGCCTCGAACGAGAAGCAGCTAGGCTTGGGATTAATGCAATATGCGCAAGACAACGACGAGGACCTGCCTTACCGCAAGTTCAACGGCGTCCCCGCCATGAGCACGACCAACTGGAAGACGTATATCGAGCCGTATGTGAAGTCCAAAGGCGTGTATGTTTGCCCCTCGAACCCGTCCAAAGGCGCCGACAGCGACAACTCGCCGATCCCGCGCGGCTACGCCGTGAACGCATGGGACACGCAATTCTATGTCACGCCCGACCGGCCGTTCGTGGACTGCGATCCGACATTTTACTGCGTCTCGCCGATCTCGCTGGCGGCGCTGACACAGCCGTCGCAAACCGTCGGGGTGGTGGAGTTCGCCAGTTCCTTCCCGGACTACCACGTCACCTCGACGTTCTTCAACTTTTTCGACAGCCCAGGGTCGAACCTCTTCGCCGGACACACGGGACGCGGCAACTTCCTGTTTCTGGACGGTCATGTGAAGGCGATGAAGCCGCTGAGCACCCTGGATAAGGAAGACGGCGGCTCGGCGGATACGAACATGTGGAGCAACGACGGCGCCAGCTTCACCAGCCACGGCGCAACGTCGCCGGACACCAAGGGCTTCACGGATCTCAACTACTCGCAGACACTGGCTAGCTACCAGTAAAAGATCGGATCGAATGCGCGGGGGCGGCGCCGGCAGGCGTCCGCCCCTTGTTTTGTTTGCTAACGGGCGCCGGGCTTATCATTTCAAAGGAGAACCGTTCACATGCCACTGGGAATACAGGGACGATCGAACATCGCCGGCGCGGCCGCCGGCATTTTGCTGGGACTGTGCGGCGCTTCCGCCGCCACGGCGGCTGCGCCGACAACGGCTTCCGGCTGGACGCAGTTGTTTCAAAATCAGAGCAGCGCGGTCTGGGACGGCTCGGATCAAGACTTCAGCTATCTGGCGAGCAACGGCGTGACCTATTGGTCCTTCGGCGACACCGTTCTCGGGACGAATAACGCCGGCGGAGGACTGAACGGCGGCTGGACCATGGTCGCCAACACCCTCTTGATGGAGAAGAATGGCGCGCTCAGCGCCGCGACGTCCACCTATCCTTCGGTCCCCAATAACGCGGACGGCAAAAGCTACTGGGCGGACGGAGTCTTCGAGGCGAACGGTTATTTGTATTGTTTGTCACAGAAGCGAGACAATGCCGGCGCATGCTACGGCATGGAGCTGGCCAAGTTCCAATTTCAACCCAATGGGACGCTGACATTTCTCGGTATGATTAACACGCCCTCTACGGGCGTCGCCGCGACGAACGGCGATTATGGCCCCGCAACGTGCCAGTTCAGCTCCGACACAGTAGTCGCCGACGGATATGTTTACGTCTTCGGAGTGGGCAATGTCAACAATATTTACTCCCCCAGAGAATGTTACGTCGCGCGTATTCCCGCCAGCAGCATTGAGAACTCGGCGGCGTGGACCTTCTGGAATGGTTCCTCCTGGGTTACGGGAAGCATGTCGCAGTGCGCGCCGATTTTGCCCGACGGTATCACGAGCGCCAAACGGATCGGCGGGAAATGGGTGCTGATCCATAAACCGTTCGGCCCCTACGGATCGGATGTCTACGCGGAGGTGGGTCCGTCGCCGATCGGTCCGTGGACACAGTACGATCTTTTCCAGTCCCCGGCGGTCAGCGGCCAGCCGACGGGCGGAAATTACGACACCTACTACCCACAACTCCATCCGGAAAAGCCGCTCGCCTCCGGCAAGCTTCTGGTCTCGATCGCCCGCGCCGGCGCGACCTGGAATGACGAGATCGCCAACGCGGGCCTCTACAAGCCGCAGTTCTATGAGATCTCCCTTCCCGGTGTGCTTACGACGGGGACGGTGCATCAGGTCGCGCCCAAGAACGCGCCCGGATCGCGCCTGGAAGAGTATGGGACGAGCCAGACCAGCGGGACCAGCACGGATATTTGGTCGTCGAACAACAACGCCAATCAAAAGTGGGCCTTCAACTGGGTCGGCCCGGACCTCTGGGAGCTGACCCCGCAATCCGCGCCGGCGCTGCGCCTGAACGTCACCGGATCGGGAAACGCCAACGGAGTCAAAACGCAGGTCTCCACCGCGAACGGCGCCAGCAGCCAGCGGTGGAACATTGTCGACCAGGGCTCCGGCTACACCGCCTTGTTCCCGCTCTGCGCGCCCGGCAAGGCGCTGGACCTCGACAGCGGCACCAGCGCAAACGGTACCAGCGTCCAGATCTGGGGATATCTGCCGGGCTGGAGCGAGCAGCTCTGGCAAATATTCTAAACGCGCTCGATTGACAGATGCCTGGCGAATGACCGTCCTGAGAGCGCCCGGGTTAAAAGTACGGTCATCCGCCGGTGCGTGGTCAGATTTTATACAATCGGCTTGACACCAAGTTCAGAGTATGTTAAGATATGTTATCGATAACATTTTTCGTTTTCCGAGGAGTTTCCCGCATTGAGCTGGCGTTATACCGTTGAGAAAATTGCATGTCGGATTGAGGAAATATCGGCCACGCGTGTCCGAAGGCGCGTTCCTCTGACGTCGCTTCGGCGGCTTGGGGATGACGCCATGGTGGGCGCGGGCGATCGATATCAGGCGTGCGAAGAGCTCATCGTGCTCGAAGGCGCCGTCTCGATTCCGGGGGAATGGTCCGGAGAGCGCGTCTGCCTGGGGCTGGAGTTTGGCGGCGCGGAAACGCTGGTCGTCATTGACGGCAAACCGGCGCAGGCGATCGATTCGCAGCACCACGATCTGCTGCTGGCGGATCCGGCGGAGGGCGGCCGTGTGTACAATCTTCGGCTGGAGGCGTACACGGGAAGCATAGACGCGCAGACGCGGGGGAGCTGGACGGGGGCGGGGGACGCCTCGATCACCGGCGGCGCGGTCCAGGTCACTTTGAAGACCGCCGAACTTCAGTGCGTGGACCGGTCGGCGGAGGCGCTTTTTTATGATTTGAGTGTCGCGTTTCAAGCCGCGAAGACGATGGACGCCAATAGCCGCCAGTATGTCACGATTGTCGGCGCGCTGGAGAGGGCGATCGATCTGGTCGATTTTTCCCAGGGGGTGAAGAGTGATCGCTATTACGCCTCGCTGCCGGTGGCTCGCGAATGCATTCAGGAGAACCTCTATACGAAGTTTCACGCCGACAAGGACTTCGCGCCCACGCTGTGGGCGACCGGCCACGCGCACATCGATACGGCGTGGCTCTGGCGCATCGCGCATTCGCGCAAAAAGATCGAGCGGACGTTCACCACGGCGCTGGCGCTGATGGACGAGTACCCGCAGTATCGGTTTTCCGCCTCGCAGCCGCAGCAGTATGCGTATCTCAAAGAAGATAACCCGGATGTCTATGGCCGCGTGAAGCAAGCCATCGAGCGCGGACAGTGGGAGCCGGTCGGGGCGATGTGGGTCGAAAGCGACTGCAATGTCGTTTCCGGCGAATCGCTGGTCCGGCAGTTTCTCTACGGCTCGAGGTTCTTCGAAAAAGAGTTCGGCCGCAAAACCGATGTCGTCTGGCTGCCCGACGTGTTCGGTTACTGCGCCGCGTTCCCGCAGATCGTCAAGAAGTCCGGCATGAAGTACTTCATGACCATCAAGATCTACTGGAATCAGGTCAACAAACCGCCGTATCAGACCTTTGAGTGGGAAGGGATCGATGGGACGACGCTGCTGACGCACTTCTCGCCGCTGGGCGGCTACAACTCCACCATGGTTCCGGAAGAGTGGAATAAAACATGGAATGAGTATCAGCAGAAGCATCTCAGCGATTCGGCGCTTTATATCTACGGCTGGGGCGACGGCGGCGGCGGCCCGACGCGCGCGATGCTGGAGACGGCGGAGCGCGCCGCCGATTTCCCCGGCGCTCCTAAGATCAAGCTCTCCACGAACCAGGAGTTCTTTGAGGATCTGGACCGGCAAACGCAGGGCAATCGGATGCTGCCGCGCTGGGTCGGCGAGCTGTATCTGGAGTACCATCGTGGGACTTATACGTCGCAGGGGCGCATCAAGCGATCCAACCGGCAGGCTGAGTTCCTGCTGCAAGCGGCGGAGCAAACGGCGTCTCTCGCGCTCTGGGAAGCCGGGGCGGCGTATCCGCAGGAGGAACTGGAGCGAGTGTGGAAGCTGACGCTGCTCAACCAGTTCCACGACATCATTCCCGGATCGTCGATCCGTGCGGTTTACGAAGACAGCGCGCGGGATTATGAGGAGATCCTTGGCGTCGGCGAAGGCGTTGTGCGTCGATCGCTGTCCGCGATCGGCGATCTGCTGTCCGCGCGTCCCGGAGACGTCGTTCTTTACAATCCTCTGTCCTGGGAACGCAGCGATGTGGCCGAGTTTCCGGCGTCTCTCCCCCTGCTGGGGCAGAGCGTGACCGATTTGGACGGCAAGCCGAAAACGCTCGTCCCATTGCGCGGCCTGCCGTCCCTCGGGTATACAGCCTCGCCGGCGCCGGCTGACATCGCCGAAGGGCGTGAAGACGAGGCGCTGTCCGCATCCGCGCATCATCTGGAAAACCAATTCTTCCGGCTGGAGCTCGACGACAACGGCGAGATCGTCTCGCTCTACGACAAGCGCGCAGCGCGTGAGGTGATCGATGGGACATCGTACTGCAAGGGAAATTCGCTGCTGACCTTTGAGGACAAGCCGCTTGCGTTCGACGCCTGGGACATCGATATCTTCTACATGGACAAGATGACGCCGATCCGGGAAGCGCGGTCCGTGGAGGCGACGGAGCAAGGGCCGCTGCGCGCCTCGGTGGAAGTAACCCGAACCTTCGGCGCGGGGAGCACGGTGCGCCAGCGCATCTCCCTGTGGCGGGACTTGGCGCGCATCGATTTCGATACCGAGATCGACTGGCGCGAGCGGCAGACACTGCTCAAGGCCGCCTTTCCCGTCAACGTCCATAGCCCGCGCGCCACCTACGATATCCAGTTCGGGAATGTCGAGCGGCCGACGCATTGGAACACCAGCTGGGACTGGGCGCGGTTTGAAGTCTGCGGCCACAAATGGGCGGACCTCAGCGAGGGCGACTACGGGGTTTCACTGCTGTCGGACTGCAAGTATGGCTGGGATATCAAGGGAAACGTCATGCGCCTGACCTTACTCAAGGGCGGCGTCAGCCCGGACCCCGACGCCGATCTGGGGCGGCATCGATTCGCGTATGCGCTTTACCCGCATCGGGGCGACTGGCGACAGGCGCAAACTGTGCGCCGGGCCTATGAGTTCAACGTTCCCGTCCAGTCACTCCAAATTCCCGAGGGGGCAAGCCAGCCCTCGAATGCGGCGGCGTCATCGCATCTGTCTTTTGTCTCGGTCGATTGCCCGAATGTGATCGTGGAGACCGTCAAGAAGGCCGAGGACGAGGACGCATTGATCGTCCGGCTCTACGAAGCGCACGGTCAGCGCGGGCGTGTCCATCTGACATTCGGCGCGCCCGTGCGCTCCGTCACCGAGGTGAATCTGATGGAGCGCGAGACCGACGAGACCGGCGGCGACGCTCCACTGGATGGAGCGCGCATCGCCCTGGAATACACGCCCTACGAAATCAAAACGCTCAAAGTGCGCCGCTAGCGCCGTCGCCCCATCCCGAAATTGTAAATGAGAACCAATCGATGATGAAGAGATTTTTTCCGGCCTGCGCCGTTCTGTTCACCGCCGCCGTGGCGCCCGCGCTCGCCGCGCCGGCGTCCCCGTCGGCAAGCCGCTACTTCGCGATCCAGGTGGTGGACGCCGCGACCGGCCGCGGCGTGCCTTTGGTGGAGCTTCGCGCCACAAGCGAAGTGCGCTACTATACCGACAGCAATGGGATCGCCGCCATCGATGATCCGGAGATGATGGAACAGTCCGTTTATTTTTCGGTGAAGAGCGCTGGATATTCCTATCCGAAGGACGGCATGGGCTACGCGGGCGTCGCGCTCAAAGTGACGGCGGGCGGCAAGGCGGTGATCAAGATCGCGCGGGATAACATCGCCGAGCGCCTTTATCGCCTCACGGGGGCGGGGATCTACCGGGACAGTCTTCTGGTCGGCGCTCCGGTCCCGACAAAGCGGCCGCTCCTGAACGGCCAGGTGACGGGGCAGGACACCGTGGAAGTCACGCCCTACAAAGGCAAAATCTACTGGTTCTTTGGCGACACCAACAAACCGTCTTATCCGCTGGGCCAGTTCGATACGTCCGGCGCGACATCGCTGGCGCCGGGCGCCGGCGGGCTCGATCCGAGCCGGGGCGTCGATCTGACCTACTGGGTGGACCCCTCGGGCTTCAGCCGGCCGATGGCGCCGCCGCCGCACAACGGCGGGCCGGTCTGGGTGGCGGGGCTCTTCACGCTGACCGAGCATGGGGCACAGCATCTCTACACACACTTCGCCGAAGTCGATCACAGTATGAAGATGGTCCACTCGGGACTGGCGAAGTTCAATGACGAGAAAGCGGTCTTTGAGCCGATCCACACGTTCGATATCAGTAACGCGCTCCGTCCCGAAGGCCATCCGTTCCTGGCGTCCGACGCAGCGAACAACTATATCTACTTCCAGCCGCCCCGGCGCGGCGCGTTTCCGCTGACCCGGACGATTGCCGACGAGGCGCACGTCACCGACCCTGCGACCTATGAAGCCTTCACGTGTCTCGCGCCCGGCGCGCGCGTTTCGGGGCGGGACACGCCGATGGACCGGGACGCCTTCGGGCGCCTGATCTGGGGGTGGAAGCGCAATACGCAGCCAGTGGGGCTCGACGATGTTGATGAGCTGGTGAAGCAGGGACTGATGAAGCGCGAAGAGGCGCTGGTTCAGCTCCGCGATATCAGCACGGACGCCACGGTCATTTCGCACGGCGGGTCGGTGTTCTGGAACGCGTATCGCAAGCGCTGGATCCTCATCACGACGCAGATGGACGGCAGCCCATCGAGCCTGGGCGAGCTGTGGTTCGCCGAAGCCGACACGCCGGTCGGCCCCTGGACGTACGCCCGCAAGATCGCGACGCACGATCATTACACGTTTTACAACCCAACCCAGCATCCGTTTTTCGATCAAGACGGCGGGCGGCTCGTCTACTTTGAAGGCACCTATACCGACACGTTTTCGGATGTCAAGGACTTCACGCCGCGCTACAACTACAACCAATTGATGTACCGCCTGAGCCTGGACGACACGCGGCTGTCGCTGCCGGTCCCGGTCTATCAGTTCCGCCAAGACGGCGTCGACGGCTACGGCGCTCGCGAGCAGATCGACGCGGGCAAGCTCTGGTCGTCCGTCGAGCGCATCCCATTCTACGCCGCGCCGCCCAGCCGAAAGCCCAGCGGCTTGATCCCGCTTTATGTGACCGCTCAGGGGCTTCAGACGCAAAGCCCGGGCGACGGCGCGAAACCGCTCGTCTATGTACTGCCCGCCGCGCCGGCGGAGTCGGAAAAGAGCTCGCCGGGCGTGGCGCCGCTTTATGAATTTCGAGACGATGCGACGGCGCGGCGCTGGTACTCCACCGACGCGCAGGCGCCCGGCGCTCGCCGGTCGTCCGAACCGATCTGCCGGGTCTGGCGCAATCCGTCCTCCATACTGGCGCTGGATTACGCCGTCAAACCCGTGCTCGAAAAACCGTAAACGATCCATTTTTCACGAAGGACAATACTCCATCATGGCCGACCTCGCGTCCCGCTTCGAATCCAATCCATTGATCTGCCCGCAAGATGTCCCGCCCAGCCGGGACGGCGTCGGCGTGCTGTGCGTCCTGAACCCCGGAGCCTTTCGTTATCAAGGCAAGACAGGACTGCTGCTGCGCGTCGCCGAACGCCCGCACCAAACGGAGGAGTACATCACCACGCCGGTCATCGATAGCGACGACCCCAGCGGCATGTCTATTCTGTCGTTTCGCAAGGACGATCCCAAGCTCAGCTACGGCGATCCGCGCGGCTTCACATACGAGGGTCAGAACTATCTGACGACGCTCTCGCATCTGCGCCTCGCCTGGAGCGATGATGGCGAAAACTTCACCGTCGATCCCAAGCCGACCTTGATCGGCCAGGGCGAACTGGAAACCTTCGGCGTCGAAGACGCCCGCGTGACGGAGATCGACGGCGTCTTCCACATCACATACACGCAGGTCTCCGAGCGTGGGTTCGGCGTCGGGTTGATCACGACAGCGGATTGGCGCACCTACGAGCGCCAGGGCATGATCCTTCCGCCATACAACAAAGACTGCGCCTTCTTCCCGGAGAAGATCGGCGGCGAATATGTCGCGCTCCATCGGCCCTCGGGCGGCGTCCACAATATCTGGATCGGCGGCTCTCCCGACGGCCGCCACTGGGGCGGCCACGCCTGCCTGGCCGCCGCGCGGCCCGGCGCCTGGGACGAGCAGCGCATCGGCTGCGGCGCCGCTCCGATCCGAACCGACGCCGGATGGCTGGAGATCTATCACGGCGCCAACCACGACCAGCGATACTGCCTCGGCGCGCTTCTGCTCGATCTCGACGACCCCAGAAAGGTCCTCGCCCGCTCGGCGGAGCCCATCATGGAGCCCATTGCTCCCTACGAACAGCGCGGCTTCCTCGGCAACGTCGTGTTCACCAACGGCCACGTCGTGGACGGCGACACGATCACCGCATACTACGGCGCCAGCGACGAGATCGTCTGCGGCGCGCGCCTGTCGATCCGGGAGATCCTGGCGACGCTGGGGTAGGCCCTAGAGTTTCACATAACCAGAGGCAAAGCCGGCCGGCGGTTAAACGCCCAAAGGGCGCCCGGCCTCCAAGAGCGCAGAAGTCCGCCTGCGCGGACGACATAATCGAATGCGGATTCACAATTTATGAACGTTATTTTAGGCGGAATCGCCCCCGAAAATGTAACCCACGCAGATGGGTTTCTGCGCTCTTGGAGGCCGGGCGCCCTTTGGGCGTTTAACCGCCGGCCGGCATTGTTTGCAGTGAGGCGGATCTATTTCGTTTGTGCAATTTTTGCTTTGTTCGCGAGTAGCACTATTCACGCCCAAACCGTTCCTCCGAGAATTTCCCTCACCCAGAACTGGCGTCTTCAAGACGCCGCGAAAGCGCTGTCCAGCGGCGCCGCTCTCTCCTCCGTCGCCTACAAGCCGAGCGCCTGGTACGCCGCCACCGTGCCCGGGACGGTGCTGACCACCCTTGTCAACAACGGCGTTTATCCGGAGCCGCTGTATGGAGAGAACAATCAGCGCATCCCGGACAGCCTGTCGACGGCGTCTTACTGGTATCGCACGACGTTTACCGCGCCGGCGTCCTATGCCGGGCGGCGGGTCTGGCTCAGCTTTGAGGGGATCAACCATAAAGCCGAGGTCTGGGTCAACGGACAGAACGTCGGGCGGATTGAGGGAGCGTTCACGCGCGGCGTGTTCGATGTGACGCCGTTTGTGACGATTGGGAAGCGCAGCGCGGTCGCAGTCAAGATCGCGCCGCCGCCGCATGCGAGCGGCGGGATCAGCCATCCTTCCAATCCTGTGCCGCAGACGCTGGCGAACGGCTACGGGCCGAACGGCGGCAATATGGAGGGCGATTCGCCGACGTTTTTCTGCGCGGAAGGCTGGGACTGGATCCCGACGATCCATGACCGCGATATCGGCCTTTGGCGAAACGTATCTCTGTCCGCCACCGGCCCCGTCGTCGTTAAGGACCCATACGTCACGAACTCCCGCGTCACGGCGGGCGGCGCTTCGGCGGATCTGACGTTGCGTGTGGATCTGCAAAACGTGACCGACCGCGCGCAGACGGGCGTACTGAAGGGGAATGTCGCCGGACGGGCGTTTTCCCAGAATGTTACGATTGCCGCCAACTCTTCCCGCACCGTGACGCTCGCGGCGGCGACCACGCCCGCGCTGCATCTCGCGCATCCCAAACTCTGGTGGCCGAATGGTTATGGCTCACAAAACCTTTATACGATTCCGCTGACATTTACGATTGGCAAAACGGAGAGCGACGCGCGGCCAGTGACATTCGGCGTTCGGACGATCGATTATGGCGGCGTCGGCGATGGGAAAGGGACGCTCAAGCTCAGCGTGAACGGCGTTCCGATCATGATGCGCGGCGGCGACTGGGGCATGGACGAAGCGCTCAAGCGCAGCCCGGCCGCGCGTCTCGAGGCGCAGATCCGGCTGAACAAAGAGGCCGGCTTCACCATGATCCGGAACTGGTGCGGACAGACGACTCAAGAAGACTTCTATGCGCTGTGCGACAAATACGGCATACTGGTGTGGAACGACTTCTGGCTCGACGACACGGTGAACTATCCCATCGACGCCGCGATGTTTCTCGCCAACGAGCGCGATACGCTCCTGCGCTTCCGTAACCATCCCAGCATTGCGCTCTGGTGTCAGCGCAACGAGTTTCCGGTCGGGACGCCCTTTGAAAAGCAGATGATCGAACTGGCGGCGGAGCTGGATCCGGGACGGTGGTTTCAGCCGTGCTCCTCCAGCCAGTACGGTGTCGGCGACGGCGATTACGGCATCGAAACGGTCGCGCATTACTTCGGGCCGTTCAAGGACAGTTTTCACACCGAGATTGGAGCGCCGTCCATTCCGACCCTGGAGGCGCTGCATGCGATGATGCCGAGGCAGGATTGGGCCACGTTCAATGATGACTGGACGCAGCACGATCTCTGCCAGTACAACTATGCGCCGGCGCTCACCGCGCGCTATGGACCGATCGCCGATACCGCCGATTTCGTCCGCAAGGCCCATCTGGCCGATTATGAGACCTACCGGGCGATGATCGAAGGGCGCAATTCTCGGATGTTCGATCCCTGCACGGGCGTCATGCTCTGGATGAGCAATCCCGCGCAGCCAAGCCTTGTCTGGCAGATCTACGGTTACGATCTGGAGCCGACTGCCGCTTATTTCGGTGTCCGACGCGCCTGCGAAATGACTCATGTCCAGATGACGCCGGACGGCGCGCTGCAGGTAATCAATAACCGGCCGGAGTCCCTGGCGGGACTAAAGGTCCAGGCCGATGTCTATGCGATGGACGGCGCGCGTATCTTTGAACGATCGACGTCGGCGTCTGTCCCTGGGGCTTCCGTCGCCAGCGTCTTCCCGATCGTGTGGCTGGCGTCAAGCGGCGCCGTGAGCTTTGTCAAGCTGACGCTGAAGGATGCACGGGGCAAGCTGATGTCGAGCAGCTTCTACTGGCGCGCGAACCGCGACGATGGCGATTGCAGCGCCTTGCAGTCTCTGCCAAGCGCGTCTCTCGCCACCCATGCGGTCCGCACTGACAGGGCAGGGATGACGACGCTGGCCGTCACTCTGACGAATCGCGCGAAGTCGGTCGCGCTGATGGCGCATCTCCAACTGCGCCGCCGGACGACGGGCGCGCGGGTGCTGCCAGCGTATTACAGCGACAACTACGTCTCATTGCTGCCGGGCGAAAGCCAGGCGCTGACGGTTCAGACGGCGACGGCCGATCTGGCCGGAGATACGCCGCTGGTGACGGTGGACGGATGGAATGTGACGGCTGCGCCCTGGAGCGGCGCCGGAGTTTCGGTCGGGCCAAATCCCGACGCGGGGTTGGCAAGGCCAGCCGAGGTTCGGAATATCGACTGCGGCGTCGGCTGGCTTCCCGGCTATGCGTCCGACTGCTGTGTCGCCGGGGGCGCTTACGCCTGCACGGACGACGCGATTGATGTCGCGGGCGTTCCCGGCGCCGCGCCGGCGATCCTTTATCGCACGGAACGCAATGGAGAGTGTATCTACACGGTCCCGGCGAAGATGGGGGAGACGTATGATCTCGCGCTGCACTTCGCCGAAACGTACTTTCAGGCGAAGGGACAGCGGGTGTTCCATGTGGATGTGAACGGGGAGCGAAAGCTGAAGGACTTCGATATCTTCGCCGCCGCCGGCGGCCGAAACCGGGCGAACGTCCAGCGGATTGCGGACGTTCACCCGGACGCCAATGGAAATATCGTGATCCGGTTTGTGAAAGGCGACGCGGATCAGCCTAAGATCTGCGGGATTCAGATCATTCCGAAGACAGAACGGCGCTGATCTTGGCGAGCACATCGTCGGAAAGCGTGACCCCGGCCGCGCCGATATTGTCGTCGATCTGCGAAGGGCGGGAAGCGCCGTTGATCACGCTGGCGACATTCTTCTGACGCAGGCACCAGGCGAGCGCGAGCTGCGACGGCTTCAGGCCGGCCTCCTCCGCGATTGGCAGCAGGCGCTGGATCTTCGCCAGCAGGGCGTCGTCCACACGAATGCGGTCGTGAACATAACTGTCCAGCTCGCCGTTCTTCAAGAACTGGTTCTGGTGCGGATCGGCGGCGCGGCTGCCTACGGGCGGCGGCTGGCCGGGTTTGTACTTTCCCGTCAGCAGCCCCTGCGCCAGCGGGGAAAAGACCACCTGACCGATTCCTTCGCGTTCACTGACGGGGATCACCTCACGTTCGATACCGCGCGCCAGCATGCTGTACTGCGGCTGGTTGGAGGCGATCGGATGCAGGCGGAGTTCGCGCGTAATCTCGGCGGCGTTCGCGATCTGATCCCCGGTCCACTCCGAGACGCCGTAATACAAAATCTTGCCCTGCCGCGTCAGATCGTCCAGCGCCATCAGAGTTTCTTCGACCGGCGTCTCGGAATCGAAGCGGTGGCACTGGTATAGATCGATGTAATCCACCCCAAGCCGCTCCAGCGACGCCGCGCACTGCTCGAAAATGTGCTTGCGCGAGAGGCCGCGATCGTTGGGGCCATCGCCCATCCCGAAATAGACTTTGGTCGCGAGCACATACGATGAGCGCGGATACTTGGCGAGCGCCTTGCCGACAACCCGCTCCGCCGCGCCGCCGGCGTAAGCATTCGCCGTGTCGAAGAAGTTGATCCCTAACTGATAGGCGTGGTCGATACACGCTTCCGCCGTCTCCGCTTCCGTGGCGTTGCCATAGGTGAGCCAGGAGCCGAGCGCGACCTCAGAGACCTTCAAACCCGATTTTCCCAAATTTCGATATTGCATAGTTTTCCTTCGTACGACGCCGTACAAGCGTTCCTAAATACAGATTGGTGATAAACGCTTAGAAATCCTGCCGCTCGCGAAAATTGGGTCGCAGAAGAAGCAATCCGCGATGCAATGGCTTTTTAGTGATTCTCGCGCTGCGCCAGAATCCGGTCGCAGAAGGCGGCGTGCAGGCATTGGTACAGCCAATCTAACACGCCCGGCGTCCGCTTCGCATGGGACGCGCTTCGGAAGCGGAACTGGTCGTGCTCCCGAAATGCGCGCGCATACGCGGCGACCACAAGGTCCGCTGCGTCGTCACGATTGCCCGTCAAACACAGAGCGTCTCGGCACAATGCGCGGACATGGAGAAATGTCTGCGCTTCGAACGCCGCGAAATCTTCCGCGCTCGCGCGCCGCGTTCGCCCCGCCGTCGCGAATTTTGCGCGGCGTTTTACGGCGCGCTTGGTCAAGAGTTTTGTTTTCATGGAGAGCCTCCGTATGACGATCGATGTCTATATTATCGACAGGCGGCATACGCCAAACGTTACGCACGGGATGAAAAAGCGTTCCGAGGTCCGCCAATTGCCGCAATCGGTCTGAAATTCCATGTTTCGTCCGGAATCTCCATTCCCATCGGAGCAAGGCGCGCTTTATAATGGAGTTCGTCAGGTCTCGTACACAACGTTGTGTTATATTTGGTTTAATTGCAATTCTGTGCGTTCACAAGAAAGGATCGCGGTCAATGGCAAAATTGTTGAGGGATTGTCTTCGGCTTTTCGTAGCAGTGGGGGCGGCGGCGCTGCTCGGGCTGCTTCCACATGTCGGCCACGCGCAGATGTTCAGCTGGTCGCTGTCCGCGGACCAATCGGCGTCGCAGTTCAACAACACCGATGCGCCGCCCGCCACGGGGTTGGATTCACAGGGGAACTTCTGGTATGTCTACAGCGACTGCAGCGGCCATCCGCACTGGCATACGTGCAAGGGAACGTCGATGGATAACCTGGTCGAGCAGTATTCGTTCGATACCAGCGCGTTCGCGCGGCCCAATGGCGACGATGAGTACTGGATCAGCAGCATGTGGATCGATCCGGACACGCAGACCTGGTGGGCGGTCGCGCATGTCGAGTTCGACTACGACAAATGGGGTTACAACACGGGTTGGAAGGACCATTTCCGCCGTATCGTGCTCACCAGCTCTACGAACCATGGGCAGACGTGGACGCTCGGCGGAGATATCATTACGCCCAATCCCGCCGCCGTGATCAGCGCGACGACCTATCCGAACGACACGTTTTACTTTGGCGACGGCGATCTGCATCTCTATATCGACAGCGCGCACGGCTACTTCTATCTGTATTACATGACGAAATGGCTGGTGAAATCGACCGCCGCGCAGTCCGGCAATGAGAATATCATGGTCGCCCGCGCGCCGATCTCCGGAAAGATGGCGGCGGGAACGTGGACGAAATGGAGCGGGGGATCCTGGAGCCAGCCGGGCCTGGGCGGCGCCGAAAGCGCCGTCACGGTGGGGGACACCTTCGCGGTCACCTGGAATCCCTATCTGGGCCAATATCTCGCGATCGATAACCTCGCGCCCGGCTGTTTTTATACCTGCCCCGACTTAAGCGCGCAGGTGTGGACGCAGGATTGGTGGGGAGGCGCGCAGATCTTCGCGCAAACCAGCGGAGCAAACGCCATCTCCTGGTACAACTGGACGGCCGACTGCGCCAGCACTCTGAGCAGCATGACGACCTCCAATTGCTTCCGTTTATATTCCGCGCAGAACGATTACAACAGCGTCGCCACGAAGTATATGTGGGTGACGCTCGCCAATACGACCTACGCGCCGCCGCTCAATAACTCTCACTACTATCGCATCGTCGATAACTCCTCCGGCCTGGCGCTCTCCGTCAGCGGCGGATCCTCGGCAAGCGGCGCGCAGGTGGTTCAGGCCGCGCCGGGAACGGGGTACGAGCAGCAGTGGTCGTTTTCCTATCAAGGGAACGGGTATTACTTGATCTTCAATCGAAAAAGCGGGCTCGCGCTCGATGTCGCCGCGCCGGTGCTGGCGCGCGGGTCGAATATCATTCAATCCACGCTGAACAGCTCCGCCTCGAACCAGCAGTGGGCTCTGGAGCCGACGGAAAACGGATTCACCAAGCTGTACAACCGAAAAACCCGCGTTATCGGCCTTGGCGCGGCCGCGCCCATGATCTATGATGAGTACTTCGGCGCGCACGACCAGGAATTCACCTTCGTCCAGATGTAATCACAAGAGATAACCACAAATCGCCGCATCCCTGCAAGCAGGGATGCTGCGAGATTCTGTCATTTCCGTTATGCCGACGGCGAACGCGTTTCCTGGCGAAACGCGCGCGGGGACATTCCCACGGCTTGCTTGAAGCGGTTGGAAAAGGCGAATTCATCGAAGAAACCGACCGACGCCGCGATCTCCTTCAAACTCATTTCCGTCTCCAGCAGCATCTTCCGGGCCGCCTCCAGACGCTGGTTGGATCGGTACTGAAACGGCGTCACGCCGACCTCCTTCGCGAACTTCTTCCGGAAGCGATCGTACGACAGCCCTACCTTTTCCGCGATCCAATGACAGTCCATGTCTTCGGCCAGCTCACTCTCCAGCAGGTGGCAGGCTTCCGTCAGCCAGAGCTGCGCGTTGGATTCCACACTCACCCGCTGCGATGTCACGATGTCCGAGAGGACGGCCTGAAGACGTCCGACCATCATGATCTGCCGCACAATGGGATCGGCTTCGGGAACGTCCACCACATCCGTGAAGCGCGCGATCCACGGCGTGGTCGCCCCCAGGCGGAACACGGGGCGCTCCGGCGTGAGCAGTCCCGCCTGACGCCAGAGGTCGAAGATCGCGCCGCGAAACGAAATGTAGATCTCGTCCCATCGGCTGCTGCGCGACGGTCCGTATCGGTGCGCGACGTCGGGAAAGAGGACGAATAGGTCTCCAGTCGAGACGGAAATCGGTTTGTGGTTGACGTCGGCGTACGTACCTTGTCCCCGCGTAATCAGGACAATGGCGTAGAATCCCAGCACACGGTGCGTCGTGACTCCGGTGCTGTGATGGACGAGCGCGGCGTCCAAGATCTGCCCCAGCGGACACTGCTCGCTGCCCCGGTAAAGTAAGGTGATATCACCCGGCATCCGCACTCCCTCGCGCTCGATCGCAGACTGACTTTTCAGGCATTGTACCCTTGCTTGATCGCTTCCTTCCATGATAAAGCTTATGCGCGCCGTCGGGAATGGACGAAGCTGGCAAAAACATGTAGATAGTGGACAGCAGACTTTTGCCCCGAGGATTATTCCGCTTCGTAGTGTCCAGATTCTCCATGTTTTTGGCCGAATCTCGCATTCTCTTCTCCGGAAGGCCACAGTATAATGGGTTCAACTTGCCGACAAGCAAGGTTCGAGAGATGCTCATTTCTAACGACGGCGTTATATGATCGATCATTCCGTGTTGGTTGTGGAATACCCAAGGATAGGAGCCCAGAGTGAACGTAAGAAAGACGTCAGGATTTACTTTAATCGAGCTGCTCGTCGTGATAGCCATTATAGCGATTCTCGCGGCAATACTATTTCCCGTGTTCGCCAAAGCCCGGGAGAAGGCTCGGCAGACGAGCTGCGCGAGCAATCAGAAGCAGCTGGGACTTGCGTTCCTGCAATATGTGCAGGATAATGACGAGACCTACCCGTGCGGTCAATATCAGGCGGGCGGCCCGGGAGGCAACAGCGGCGAAGGCTGGGCCGGCCAGATCTATCCCTACCTCAAGGCCAAGGGCGTTCTGACCTGTCCGGACGACCCGACCACGCCGCCGTTGGGCTCCATCGCGATTTCTTACGCAATGAATGTCCATCTGGACGAAAAGTCGGATCAAGATCCCGGCGCTTACAGCTTCTACAATCCGGGCGTCGTGACGCTCGCCAGCCTGAACGCTCCCGCCAGCACGGTCTGTCTTTTCGAGGTCACGGGATCGTATGAAACGGGTACGAACGGCGTCCCAACGCTGCCGGATTACCATAGCCCGGTCGGCTTCGGCTGGCCTTACAACGGCCCGTACGGCGCCGCCGCCTATGCGACGGGGAATATGAGCGCTCCGTTCTCCCCGGCAAGCAACAGCATCACGCCGTATCATACGGAAGGCGCCAACTGGCTGGCCTGCGACGGTCATGTCAAATGGCTGCGCGGTACGGCGGTGAGCAACGGGGAAAACGCGGCCAATTCCTCGCCCTCGGAGCCTGGGCATCCCGCCTGGGGCAGCGTCCCCGCCTGCGGCACGGACAGCATGTCCGACGACAGCGGCCGCAAGCTGGCGATGACATTCAGCACGATCTAACGCCTCTCGCGAAGATGACCGGCGGCGGCCCCGCCGGCCATCTTCCTCGATACTCGCCGCCGCGCGTTTTTTTGATGACGCTTTTCAAAGGTATCCCCAACGAGATGTTATTCCCGCGTCGTAATTTCCGAGGCGCCGCCGTCTTCCTGCTCAGCGTATCCACACTGGCGCCGCGCGGCGCGAATGCGCAAAGCATCGATCCGCTCTACGATACATCCTCGTACAGCCTCAATATTCATCAGGGCGTTCTGAACCGAGCAAATTACTTCCCGCTCGGCGTTCTGTTCCCGCGCGATCGCGATGAGCTGGCGTCCTATGGCTTCGACTTCACCGAACAAGCCGTGAGCCCGATGGTCGATCCCAAGGGTGGGATGCTGGCGCAGGATTGGTTTGTGATCCGCCACGACAGGCCGACCCCGCCTCCGCCCGATCCCAATCATCTGGGGATCTTCGCGGCCTCGTGGGCGTGGCATCTCATGCCGATCGATCGGGATATTCCCGGCTTCGACAAAATCACGAAATCCCGATCGTACTTCGATCCGAACGTTCGGCGTTTCATGCTCGCGGGGGACGCCGCGCTCGCCAAAGTTTATAGCGCATCCCCCACGCCCACGATGATGTGGTCGTTCGACAACGAGTGGGAGGGCCAGCTTGACGAAACGGCCTTCGCCATGGCCGGCTTTACCGACTGGCTGAAGATGACCTATCACACGGTTCCCGCGCTCAATCAAGTGTGGGGGACGAGTTATTCGAACTGGGCGGACGTGACGGCGCCCCGGCATGATTCGCCGATCAGCCGCCCGGCGGCCTGGCTCGACTGGCATGCCTACCAGGATGGTTACTTCACGCGGTTCATGGCGGACCGTTACAAAGTGGTCTGCGCGAACGATCCCCAGCAACGCGGCGTCGCTCAGAAGACAACACAGCAGTCGTTCGACCTGCCGAAGCCCGGCAAGGACCGCACGCTCGATCCGGCGATGCTCTGCGCTCTCACGCGCCCCTACGGCGGCTGGTTCGGCGTTGATATCTACGATGCGAACGATTCGTACCTCTATCAGGTCAACTTTGCGTCGCAGTGCATTCGCCCCCTGGATCCCAGCGGGGCGGGCAAGCTGTTTCTCACCGAGACGAACAACCACGGCGGCCCGGGCTATGAGTTCGCGAACAGCCTCTGGCGCACCCTGGGCAACGGCGTCAAAGCCTATGACCTTTTCTGTTTTGGCTCAGCCGGAGCGACCGACGATTCCGATGTCTATGGCCTGACCTCGCCCAATACGCTGCTGCGCGGCAAAGCGCCCTACGCCGCGCGCTTCGCCTACGATGTGCGCCGTACGGAAGAGTTTTGGACGCGAAGCAAGCCGGCCGCCGGAGCGCATCGCGTGGCGCTTCTCCTCAACCGCCAGGATATGCTGCTCGATCCGGAAACGCCGGGAAACGAGTGGGCGGGGCCGCGCAATAGCCGCGAAGGCGTTTACGCGGCGCTGCGCCAGGCCGGATACTGGGTGGACGTTCTGCCCTACACGAAGCTCCGCGCCGCCTTTCTCAAGCAATACGATGCGCTCGTGCTTGTCGGAAGCAACCATCTGACCGGCGGGGAGTGCGCGCAGATCGGCGCCTATGTGAAGCGGGGCGGCGTTCTGGCGGCGGATATGCTCGCGGGATACTACGACGAACATCATCGAATCGTTCAGGGGCTTGCCTCCGTGACCGGCGCGCGCGTCACGGCGCTCCAAACCGGAGCAGACGCAAACGTTTCTTTTTCCGCCGGGACGACCACTCTTCAGGGGCAGGATCTCGCAGGCGTGACCTTGGACGGCGCCCGCGTGCTTGCCAGAACCGACGGCGGCGCTCCCATCGTGACGGAATCGGCGTACGGCGCGGGCAAAACCCTCTATATCGCCACGCGGCTCGGCGCGCTTCACGGCGCCACGGACGCGGCCTTCGCGGATTGGCTGGCCGGCGCGCTTGGGCGATTGCGGGTAAAGCCTGCCTACGCCGTGATCGGCGGGGCGGGGGACACGGCGTCCCTGCGTGTGGAGCAGCCGTTTGTGGAGCGCGGCAACGCCGCCGTCGTCATTGCGAATTTGACCGAGAAAGGGCATGGCGCCGCGACGATCCGTATGCAGCTTCCCCGTGGGAATTGGACGCAGGCGCTCTGGTCGCCCGCCGAAAGCGAAGCATTGCAGCCCGTGAGCGTGCGGCTCCAGCCGGGCGGCGCGTATCAGTTCACTCTGCCGGCGTTCGCGACATCGGGAATGCTGCTCCTGCTGAACGATCACGCGCCGCTCATTTCCATTCCGGAGATCGCGACGGCCAAGCGCGGCGTGGACGGCCATCTTCCGGTGCTGACGCCAGGCGTGGCGAAGAAGATCACGGTGGAAGTGGACAACCCGTCATCGCAGCCGGCCCCGGCGGGGCAGTTGACGGCGCGCGCGCTGCGCGGCTGGACAGTCAAGCCCAGCGTGGTTCGCACGCCCAGACTCGCCGCGTATGGCGTTTACCGAACGACGGTGAGCGTAACTCCTCCGGCAGCCGGCGTCCTGCCATATGCCGAGCGTATGTATCCGCTGAATTTCCACTGGTCCGATGGCGTGGCCGACCGCGCCGTCACGACGACGCCCGTGGGCGTGGATATCGATAACAATAAATGCCCGTGGCTGCTCTCGGAAAACGCCATCTATCCCGCCGATTTCCCGCGAAAAATGACGACGCACGCCACTTACCGTTATCTCTTCGACACGCAAAAGATGGCGGGTCGATTCGCCGATCCCGGCGCCGGAAGCGCGGCGCCGAACACGGCGCTGCAGGGCGGATACGCGCGATGGCTGACCAATGAAGAGTCCGCAACCTTTGCGGCGCCGGACTTCCAAACCGTCCCGCTTGAGTTCGATCTGAAGGATATTTACCCGCTGCATGAAGTGCGGCTGCTCAGCAGCAGCTTCGGCGGCTATCCGACAAGGATGGAGGTTTCCGTCAGCCGCGACGGAGCCCACTTTCAATCCGTCGGCGCCGCCGCGCCGCTGGGGGCTCCAGGGTCGGGGAAGTGGCTGGACCTCACCGGCTTGGACGGTATTTCCGCCCGCTATGTTCGCCTGAATGTCTCGTTGCAGGGCGGGGGCGGTCAATTCAACGAGGTCGAAATTTGGGGATACCCCCGAGCCCATTAACGTCGCCGCGCCGCGTTCAATCGTCACAGCACTATGAAAAAATTCGAAATCACTCCCGCTGGCTTTCGCTACGATGGACAGCCGATCCAGATCATCTCCGGCGCGATGCATTACTTTCGCATTGTCCCGGAATACTGGGAAGACCGGCTTCTCAAGCTGAAAGCCTGCGGCATGAATGCGGTCGAAACGTACGTCGCCTGGAACGCTCACGAGCCCCGCCCAGGGGAATTTCGGTTCGACGGGATTTTGGACCTCGTTCGTTTCATCCAGATCGCCGCCCGTCTGGATCTGCTTGTTATCGTGCGCCCAAGCCCCTATATCTGCGCCGAATGGGACTTTGGCGGCCTTCCCGCATGGCTGCTGGCCGATCCCGGCATGAAGGTCCGTTGCATGCATGCGCCATATCTCGCCGCCGTCGATCGCTACTACGATCGCCTGCTGCCGATGCTCGCGCCGCTGCAATGCACGCAGGGCGGCCCGATCATCGCCATGCAGGTTGAGAACGAGTACGGCAGCTATGGCGCCGACCACGAGTATCTTCGCTTTCTGGAGCGCGCGATGCAGTCGCGCGGGATCGATGTCCCCTTGTTTACATCGGATGGTCCCTCGGACGGCATGCTGCAAGGCGGAGCGCTTCCGGGCGTCTTCAAGACGGTCAACTTTGGCTCGGGGAGCGTCGAGGCGTTTCGCAAGCTGCGCGAGTATCAGCCGGCGGGACCGCGGATGTGCATGGAGTTCTGGAATGGCTGGTTCGACCACTGGGGCGAGCCGCATCACACGCGGGACGCCGCCGACGCCGCCCAGAATCTGGAGGAAATTCTCGCCGCCGGCGCTTCTGTGAACGCCTATATGTTCCATGGCGGCTCCAACTTCGGGTTCAGCAGCGGAGCGAACTTCGACGGCGCCTATCAGCCGACCGTCACCAGCTACGACTACGATGCGCCGCTCGACGAAGCGGGGGATCCGACGCCGAAATATTACGCCTTCCGAGACACGATCGCCAGATACCGCGACTTACCCGAGACGGCGATTCCCGCTAAGTCCGTCAAAAAGCGCTTTGGCGTCTTGAAGGTCAAAGAGCAAGCGTTGTTGTTCGAACAGCTACCCAATCTCGCGAAGCCGATCCAGCGGACGACGCCTGAAACCATGGAGGCGCTGGGCCAGAACGCGGGATTTATTCTCTACCGAACGCGCGTCACCGGCCCGCGCACGGCGGAGCCGCTGACGATCCAGAACGTTCACGACCGCGCGATTGTCTTTCTGGACGGCGCGATTCAAGGGACCATCGATCGCAACGACAAAACGCAGGACGCAATCAAGCTGGATATCCCGATCGGCGGCGCGACGCTCGAAATCCTGGTCGAAAATATGGGTCGCATCAATTACGGACCTCACTTGATGGATCGAAAGGGGATCACCGAAGGCGTCCGCCTCTACGGACAGTTCCTACACCATTGGGAGATCTTCTGTCTGCCGATGGATAATCTGGAGAGCCTGCAATTTGGACCCGTTTCCGCCACGGACCAGCCGGCGTTCCACCGCGCGACATTCGAGATCGATACGCCGGCGGATACCTTTGTGGCGCTGGACGGCTGGACCAAGGGCGTCTGTTTTGTGAACGGATTCAACCTGGGCCGGTATTGGGACATGGATCCGCGCCGCAATCTTTATCTGCCCGGGCCGCTTCTGCGGTCCGGCGTCAACGAGATCGTGCTCTTTGAACTGCACGGCTGCGCCGGCGCTGCCGAAATCGCGCTGGTCGATACAGCCGAATTCCCGCGAATCGTGTTCGTGGCGCCACATGCTCCCGAGAGATCGGCTGCTCTCGAATTCATTGCGTAAACGTTTGTTATCGCCTTCTTCTCATTTCCTCCGAAGAAGGCGCATCTTCTTGAATTTTGCCGCCAAACTTCGAAAAAATTCCTTATTGACAAAGATAAAGGCCAGTGTTATACTGGTCTCGGTTACGTAAACGTTTGCGTTTTTAGTTCACGAATCTCGTTCCTGCATTGGCCAGTGCAGGGACACAACGAATTCCGTGGGAGATAATTTTCGAAAATGAGGACGCAAAATATGAAAACGAAGAAGATTGCATTGGTCTGTTCGGCGCTTGCGTGTTTGAGCGTGGGAGCGCCCAAAGCGCACGCGGACGGCATGATCATTCCCGCCTACCTGCCGCTCACGGACACGACGGATTGGAACATTATCGCCAACGACGCCACGGTTCTAAAGAACGGCACGAATGCGCTCTACAAGGACTACTGGGTCACGGTCAACGGCGCGAACGGTCCTTACACCACCTCGGCCGACTGGACCACGGCGGCGACTCGGTTCAATCCGATCCGCGCGAACGGCGGCAAAATCTTCGGCTACGTCCACACTTTGACCACGCCCACGAGCACGACGTTCCGATCGCTCTCGTCCGTGGAAGCGGATATCACCTCCTGGGTCGCGGGATACGCCAACATCGACGGAATCTGGATCGATGAGTATTATCCGCGCTATGAGATCGATTATGCGACCGGCGGAACCAGTCCGGCTTTCCCGAACGGCACGGCGCTCGCGCCCTACGATACGACCTACTTGAACGCGAACGGCACGTATAAGACGAACTATCCGCAGATCGACCCTCCCGGCGGCTACTACACCCAGCTCACCGGCTGGATCCGGTCCACCTACCCGAAGCTGCGCATTATCGGCAACGCGGGCGGCAAGTTCTATTCGAACCAAAAGAACTACACCGATCTCGTCGATGTGACTTGCAGCTACGAGGACAGCTACGCCAATGCGTCCGCAAGCTCCTGGGCCGCCCTGGCTCGCCAGAACACCACGACGCCGAAGAAACAGCTCGTGCTGATCCACTCCAACACGACCGACCTGGCCGGCGCCATTAACGCGGCGATCAGCAACGGCTACAACTACTTCTACACGACCAGCGGCGTGCTGTCGAACAATGCGTGGGGCTCCATCCCGTCGTACTTCGACACGGAAGTTTCGAGTATCGCGAACCACAGCTAGTCTGTGCGCGCCGCGAGCTAGATCCATATTGAGACGGTTGTTCACGGCCCCGTGGCGTTACTCACGGCGCGGGGCCGGCTTTATCTGGGGAGAAGTCAATGCAATATCCGTCCGTCTCGTTCAAAAATCCATCGGTATCCATCAAAATGAGCGTGAAAGTCACCTTGGGCCTCGCCGCCGCCCTCGCCTCCATTCTGAGCGCCGGCTCCGCGCAAGCCGCGAAGACCATGGGGTTCACTTACGAAGCGCCGGGCGATCCGATCTTTACATGGATCGGGAACGCCGGCTCGACCAAAGTCCCATACGTCATTATCAATGCGCCCAATAACGGCAATCTGGTTTCGGGCGATCCGAACTACATCCCCACGAGCAGCTGGAGCCCCAGTCTCGCCTCCTGGGTCAGCCTCTCCCAGACCCTGCATAACCAGGGGATCAAGGTCATCTGCTATGTCGATTCGGCGTACACGAACCGCCCGGTCTGGCAAGTGGAGAATGACATGGCGCAGTACTTGATCGACGGCTTCAAAGTCGATGGGTTCTTTGTCGACGATGTCGCCTGGGGATGGAGCGCCGCGTCGGGCGACGGCAGCGGAACCACGCATGGAGCGTGGTATACGAGCCTTTATAATTACGTCCATACGACGATGCCGACCTGGAATAACGCTAACTTCAGCACATCGCCCACGGTCATCAATAATCCCGGCAGCATCGGCGATGTCTCCAATTGGATGGGCGCCTGCGACCTGAACGTGATCTTTGAAGGTCCTTACAATACATTCACCAATTCGAGCGGGACGACGTTCTCAGGCTACACCAGCTGGTCGCCTTCCGGGACGTGGGTGACGAGCTATCCGGCGTCACGCTTCATCAACCTGGTCACGAATGTCTCCAGCACATCGACCGTGAACTCGATCTTCAACGGCGCGGCCGCCAAAAACGTCGGCTACCTCTACACCACCAATGTCAGCTGCGATTGGCAGGCGGGCTATAATACCTACGGTACGGATCCCAGCCAATCGATTTGGAGCCAGGAGATCGCCAAATCGCAGTAAACGCGTCCGATCGTTCGCACGACCATCCTCATGATCCCCGAGCTCGCAGAGTGGCGCGCCCGGGAATTTTTGATTCGTATCCTCCGCACAGTTCCCATCGACCGATCGTTCAAAGTAAGGCCGTGAATATGACGAACCATGCCATCTTTTCAAAACGCCTCGCGCGCGCGATGTTCTTCGCCGTTCTGAGCGTATTCTGTTTATTTTCTCTCGCCGGCCCGTCGCCGGCCGCCACAGCGGCGCTCCTTCCGAACGGCGGCTTCGAGCAGACGCAGTCGGCCCCGGGCGGCGCGTTCATCGCCTCCGCCTGGACCTCGTACGGCCAGGGCTATGCCATGGACGCGAAGGGAGGACGCCTTGGCGGCGCGGGCATCCGATGTGAAAATCACGATCTCAGCGCCGTCTCGGGAGCGTTCCAGACCGTGACGCTGAATCAGACGACGCCCGCGCCCGTCGTAATCTCGGGCTGGAGCAAAGCGGAAGGCGTGAGCGGCGCGCCCGGCGGCGACTACGCGCTGTATGTCGATCTGACATACGCCGATGGGACGAACCTCTGGGGGCAGATCTCCGAGTTCGAGACCGGAACGCATGGATGGAGCCGCCGCAGCATCACCTTCATGCCGCACAAGGCTTTGAAATCGCTGAACGTCTACGCCCTGTTTCGTTATCATACGGGCGTTGCCTGGTTCGACGATTTCGACGTCCATACTACGCCGATGGACAAGATGTTCGACAGCCAGGACCTGGCGCTTCCGAAAACGACCTCGACATCAGGCGGCTGGCTGATGCGGGACGCCGCGCATCGCGGCTCGGTTCTCGCCGTGACGCCGCATCAAACCCTCGCCGGGGTCGAACTGACGGCGTCGTCCGCAACGGACAAGATCGTCACCGCGTCCTTTCAGAATACGGCGACGACGTCCGCCGCCGTCACGATCTATTACGCGCAGCGCTTAAAGGCGTCGGAGCCGGTGACGTGGTGGAACGACATGCGCGATCGCCAGACCGCCGCCGGCGGCGAGTACGCCAATCTGCAAAACGTCAATGTCGGGGTGGGGTACGTGTCGCTTTATCCGTTTGGCTGCGTCACGACGGCGAAGGCGGGGTATGCGCTAGCGATCCCGCCCGCGCAGCAGCCGTGCGTCGCCCGGATTGAGTACAATTCTCGCGCCAATCTCTTTTACGCCGCCTACGATATCGCGCTTGCTCCCAAGGGCGACAGCGCCGGGCATGACCGAGTCACGCTTCGCGTCGCTCGTTACGCCGTCAGCCCCGAATGGGCATTCCGCGACGCGTCGGCGCGTTACTACGCGCTCTATCCCGAGGCGTTTCAGCGGCGCAACAAATCCGAGGGCGTCTGGATTCCGTTCACGGCGCCCCAATTTGTCGCCAACCCCAAAGACTTCCAGATCGCGTACCATGAGGGCGACAACAGCGTCGGCTCCGATCGGGCGCTGGGGATCCTGAGTTTCCGTTATGTCGAGCCGATGACGTATTGGATGCCGATGAAGAAGGATGCGCCGCGCACGTACGCCGAAGCAATGGCGCAGGTGAAGCGCCAGGCCGCCGGTCCGGTGGACAACGCCGAACGCCGCCAATCGCAGGCGGTGCTGTCTTCGGGGACCAAAGATTCGCACGGCCTCTATAACGTCGCGTTCCGGGATACCCCCTGGTGCGATGGCGCTGTGTTCGTCCTCAACCCCAGCCCCGCGCTCCCACATGTTCCCGGCCTGTGGTCGAAGGCGATGCTGAACGCCGCCGGAAAGCCCGCGCTCGGCAAGGCGAACGAGCCGGACGGCGAGTATCTCGATTCGCTCGAAGCCTGGGCGGATACCCTCAATTATCAGCCCGCCACCCTGCGCGCCGCCTCGGGATCTCTGACATGGGATTCCAACGATTTCAAACCCGTTGTCCCGACCTGGTTCTCCGTTTACGACTCGACGCAGGCGCTCTCACAGGATCTGCACCGCCATGGGAAACTGCTGATGGCGAACTCCACGCCCTTGCGCTTCCATCTCTTCGCGCCTCTTCTGGATGTGATCGGCACCGAAACCGATATGTTCCCAAGCGGCGCCTGGGAACCCGAACCCGACTCGCAGTTCAATCTGCGCCGGACGATGTGCTACCACAAACCTTATCTGATGCTCCTCAATACGGACTTCACTAAGATCGGCTCGGAGCAGATCGAACTCTACTTCCAGCGCTGCATGTTCTACGCCGTATTCCCCAGCATGTTCAGCGTCAACGCCGCCGATCATCCGTACTGGGAAAACGCCGCCCTCTACAACCGCGACCGGCCGCTGTTCCAGAAGTACATCCCGGTCATCTCCCATCTCTCACACGCCGGCTGGGAGCCGATTACCTGGGCCCGCAGCAGCGACCAGGACGTCTGGGTGGAACGCTACGGCGCCAACTACCTCACCGTCCTGAACAGCCTAAAAACACCGCGCACCGTGACTGTCACCATCGACACAGACAAATTCGCCGGCGCCAAAGCCCTGCGTCTCCACGACGATATGACGGGTCAGAGCGTGACGGCGACGCGCGCTCCCGGGGGCATAAGCGTCACGATGACGCTTGCGCCTTCTGAGACACGGGTGCTGGCGCTGCGCTAAGTTGGGTTAGGATCGGAAAAGAGAAAACGGGCCGGGCATTCGATGAATGCCCGGCATTTTGTGTGGGTGAGAGAGGATGCCCTTCAGGGCATGTGTTTGCATCGTGGGCGCCGAAGTTCCCGGTTATGAAACCCGGGCCTGGGAGATGCTCCGCATCTAACCGTCCGTGCCGGACGGACAAATCACCGGACATCCCTCTCCCAGACGAAGCCGCCCGGGAGAGGGACCGAGGGAGAGGGTTTAGTTCTTCCCGCCAGTCGTCGCAATCCCCTGCACGAAGAGTTTTTGCGTGAAGAAGAATAGGACGATGATCGGCAGGACGAAGATTGTGGAGTCGGCCATCAGGGACGCCCACTCGCCGCCGTGTGTGGAAAGGAGCTGCTGCAATCCGTAGGCGAGGGTGTACCGGTTGGGATCGTTGATATAGATCAGCGGGCCGAGAAAGTCGTTCCAGGTTCCGAGGAACTGGAACAGCGCGCAGGTGGCGAGGGCCGGGCGTGACAATGGGAGCATGACTTTCCAGTAGATCTGCCACTCGCTGGCGCCGTCCAGGCGCGCGGCTTCCGCGAGCTCGTCGGGCAGTTTGCGGTAGAACTGGGTCAGCAGAAAGATATAGAACGGCGCGCCGCAGAAGGCGGGGACGATCAGCGGCAAGTAGGTGCCGTACCAGTGCAGCGCGCGGAACAGGCCGAAGACCGGCACCATCGTCACCTGGGCGGGCAGAGCGATCGTGGAGATCATCAGGATAAAGAGAAACGCTTTTCCTTTGAACTCCATCTTCGCGAAGCCGTATGCAACCAGGGAGCTGGACAGAACCGCGCCAATCACCGTGCAGGCGCAAAGGAACAGCGTATTCTGAAAATAGATCCCAAACGGGACGGCTGAGAGCGCCTTGGGATAGTTGCTCCACACGGCCGGATGCGGGAGCAGACTGGACAGCGTGTTCGATGCGCTGTGGGCGAAGATCTGTGTGTCGCCCTTGAGCGATGTGGACACCATCCAGAAGAGCGGCAGCAGCGCTGGCAGGCACAGGAGCAGAAGCACCGCATGCGCGGCGATCTTCTGGCCGGTGGAAAGCCCTGTCAGCCGCCGCCGCCCACGGGCCACGATCGTTTGTTTGACGGACATCGTATTGGATGCGGGCGCCGTATTCACGGGAGCGTTATTCATCGTAGCCAAGCTCCTTTCGGCGCGCTCGTTCGCGTGCGACATCGTGCTCCAGGCCGGTGAGCGCCGCGGCGGGCGACAGTGAACCGCGTTCGGCCAGATCGTCCGCGCTGGAGATATGGTCCGCCAGATACATCTGGTAGGCGGTCGGAGGGATCGTGACCAGATTGGGACTGGCCGCGAGTGTCACAAACGCCTTGTACTGCGGATACTTTTTCAAATAGGCCTGATACGCCGGCGCCGCCAGCATTTGGTTTGAGCTTGGCAGCCAGCCGAAGCGCGTGTTGAACTCCGCCGCGCGGTTGTGATCGTTCAGACCCGCCCAGAACTTGATAAACTCCCAGGCGCCCTGGGCGTGCTTGGCGCCGGCGGGAATGGTCAGGAAGTTTGTGTTGGAGTAACTCGCGACGGCTTTGCCGCCGGCGGGCGGCGGCAGCAGGGCGACCTTGTATTTCAAATTCGGCGCGAACTTCGCGAGCTGCTGAACCCGCCACTCGCCATCCAGCGAGATACTCACGGAGCCGTCGATGAATGGCCACGACGCGCCGTTTTGCGATTTGAGGCTGGAGCTGTAACGCATCACGCGGTCCATTCCGAGTTGATTCTTGGTGTCCACGAGATAAGTCAGCGCCTTCAAGTTCTGCGGCGTGTTCAGAAGGACTTGATGCGTGGCGGCGTCGTAGAAGCCGCCGCCAAACGAGGGCGCGTACTGGGTGAGGCCCGAGGGCAGGAAGCCGACGCGGGTTAAGTTGCCGCCTTCGAACTGGTCGAGCTTGTGTCCGACCGTGGTGAGCTCTTCCAGGGTGGTCGGGAACTTGTCCGGATCGAGGCCCGCCTTTTGAAAATCGTCCACGCGGTAGTAGCAGGCGTAGACGTCCACCCCCATGACCATTCCGTAAAGATGCCCTTTGTACCAGCCGTTGTTATGGATGACGGGGTAGGTGTCGTGGTCGAAGTACTGGCGCTCCGCCGGCGTCATCCGGGTCTCCAGCGGCTGCAAGATGCCGCCCTGCGACCAGGTGCTGATCGCCTGGGTCCACTGCGCCATCACGTCCGGCGGATTACCGCCCGCCACCGAAAGCAAAAACTTTGAATCGGCGCTGCCGTAGGGGATTTGCAGCGGGATGACTCTATACTTGGTCTGGCTGGCGTTGAACTCATCGACGACATGCTCCATGACGGGCTGCCACTCGGCGCTCCACATATGCCAGTAGTAAACGGGCTCGCGCTGATCGGCTTGCGGGGCCGCCGTCGCCGAAAGAAGCGTCTCCGTCTTCGGCCCGCAGCCGGTTATCACGGAGCCGAGCGCTAAGATCATGGCGGCGCCAAGCGCTCCGGCTTTCGATACGGGAAATTTCATATTCGCTCTCGGACTTTTGAGTCGCTTAACCCTCATAGTGCACCCATCGTTTCTGCGTCCAGAACGCCAGTCCCGTCAGCGACATCACGATGACAAACAGCACCCAGGCCATGGCGCTGGCGTAGCCCATATCCAGGTATCGCCACGCCCGTTCGAAGAGGTACAGCGCATAAAAGTGCGTGCTGTCCTCGGGGCCGCCCTGCGTCATGATGTACGCTTCGGTGAAGTACTGGAAGACTCCGATCAAGCCCATCACGAGATTGAAGAAGATCACCGGCGAGAGCATCGGCAGCGTGATATGGCGCAGGCGCTGCCATGGACTGGCGCCGTCGATTACGGCGGCTTCGTAAAGATAGGCCGGAATGTCCTTGAGGCCCGCGAGATAGATGACCATGCTGCCGCCGACGGCCCAGAGCGACATCAGAACAAGGCTCGGGAGCGCCCAGGCGGAGCTTTGCAGCCAGGGTGGTCCGGTAACCCCCACCATCTTCAGCAGCTTGTTGATCAGGCCGATCTCCGGGTTGAACAGCCACATGAACACGGTGGATGTCGCGACGATGGGGACAATCGACGGGATATAGAAGATTGTCCGGTAAAACCCCATTCCCTTGATATTGAGGTTCAGCAGAAGCGCCAGCGCCACCCCGACCACGATGCCGACAGGAAGGGCGATGATCGCGAACTTGAACGTAACGCCCAGGGACGTCCAGAACAAGGGATCGCCCGAGAAGAGCGCGCGGTAGTTCGCCATGCCGACCCACTTCGCGGGCGTCACGATGTTGTAGCGCGTGAAGGAGAGGTAGATGCTGCTCAGGAACGGATACGCCGTAAATACGAGAAATCCCAGGATCCAGGGGGAGATGAAGGCGTAGCCCACCAAATTTTTTTTCATATCTCTGTCGTCTTTACGTTAGCGTTTCGGCAGAGCCGCGATCTCCTGGCTCCAGACCGCGTCAGACGGGAGTTTGCCGTAAGGGTTAGGCAGAATTTCCGAAGTCAAAAACACCCATCCCGCGCCGCGCTTGCGGCTGAGCGCGATGACCTGCGCCAGCTGCGCGCCGGGCTTGACATCGTAAACGATGTGCCAGAAGCGTCGGGCGGGATACTTCGCGGTCCAGTCAGCCCCCACATATTTATTAACGTAAGCGTTTACGTCACTTTCGAAAGTCGCGATGACATCGCCGGCGGCCAGATAGCCCTCCAATGTCGGCGCGCCCGGATTGAGGACGACAATCGCTTTGGCGTTTGCGGCTTTGACGTCTTTATACAGGCTTCGATAGTAGGGGATATCGGGGGCGAGATTGCTGGTTTCGTCAAAAAAGATTCCATCGACATGATACCACTGGAAGAACTTGCCGACTTCGTCGAGCACTTCGCTCTTCGCGCGTTTGCCGTAGCTGGTATGGACGTACCCGATCACCTGAACGCCCTTCGCCTTCGCTTCGCGCACTTGTTCGACGTATTGCGCATTGAGCGATGCGCCGGGACCGCTGTTCGGATTGATGATCGTCAGGCCCACGGTCGGCGCGGCCTTTTCCGCCTGCGTCCAGAGAGGGCCAGGATAGAAATACGAAGGGATCGCCATGCGCTGGCTCTGTGCATGACACGCCGGAGCCAGCATCGCCCCGGCGAGCGCCGCCGTCATCATAAGGTGGTTTCGCAATTGCTTCAAAAGTGTACTCTTCCGCGAGGAGTGGAGATCGTCCTCGAATTTGATAGATTATTTGATAGACTTTGGGCGGCGCTGTTCGCGCCGCCCAAGAGAATTTCGAGTGAGGTTTACAGGCTGAAGGTAGCCGCGATGGAGTTATCCGCGCATCCTGTTCCCGCCGCGAGCGGGACGCCCGGTCCGCCGCCGGTCACGGCGGTGGTATTGCAGTCGGTCTCGGTGGGGTTGGTGTAGCCGGCGGAAACCGCGCTGCCGCGCATCCACTTGGCGTGGAAGTCGGCGAGCAGGTAGTTGGCGCCATCGGTGTGCCGCCCGGTGGCCGCCGCGAAGCGGCTGTAGTCGCTGGAGGTCACGCCGTGCAGGTAGCCGGTCGCCATGGCGAGATGGGGAGGAACGTCGTAAGCGCCTCCGCCCGACACGACATACGAGTTGCCGCTTCCGCTCACGCCAAAGCCAGCCGGCGACGATCCGCCGGAGCCGGTGGTGTCGGCGGTCTCCGTGGAGATGTCGTATGTGTTGCCGGCGTTGTAGAAGTTGCTCTGCACTTCAAAGAGAAGCACCGTCTTGGCGGGAGACACATACTGGGCGATGCTGTAGCTGTCGACCGTGCTGCCGTCGGGATTGGTATTGTTGCTGTTGTAGGCGTACGAGCTATAGATTTTATTGCCGCTGGTGGTGTCGCTGGGGCACAGGAAGACCTGCTTGCTCTTAACATAGGCGTAGATCTGGCCGCCCCAGCCGTTGCCTCCGGGGTAATACCAGTTGACGCCATCGGGATTCTTCTCGTCGTTGTCCTGGCTGTACTGCATGAAGCCCAGTCCGAGCTGCTTCATGTTGGAAAGACACGACGTCTGCCGGGCCTTCTCACGGGCCTTGGCGAAGACAGGGAAGAGGATGGCGGCGAGAATCGCAATGATGGCGATGACGACGAGAAGCTCAATGAGGGTAAAGCCGATTTTCTTGTTATTCATCGTATTTCCTTGGCGTCAATAGGACGGTGTCAACGAGCGTCTATGCTAAAGTCCATGCAAATCCATGCAAGGAACCAATTCTATTCGACGATGAATAAAGAGGGGCCGGTTCTCAGGAAACGACGGCTTTCACCGCGAAACGCTGTGATTGCGTAAACGTTTCCGTTAAGACTCATTATGCCATTGAAGCTCGCATTTGTCAAGAGAAATTTTCGAATTTCTTTAGAGAAATCACAAAACTCGTAGGCTTGCCGGCTTCCTCTCCTGTCGTCGATTTTATTTTATTTCGCACCAATGCGTAAACGTTTACGTTTGCGCGTTTTCCGTGGTATATTTGGAATGATTTTCAAAACGGAGAACGTATCATGCTGCTCAAATCACTGAACTACTGGTCCATGCCCGGCGGTCTTGAAGGGACGCTTCCCGTCGAGACGTTTTTGACCCAGGCCAAGCACTATCGCTATGACGCCGTCGAGCTGTGCATCGCAAACGACGGAGCGCTCGGACTGGATACCGACGAAGCGCGATGCCGTGAAATCTTATCCGCGGCTCAGGCGGCGGGCGTGCAGGTCGCCAGCGTCGCGTCGGGCATCTACTGGGAGTACGCCCTCGCCAGCGACACCGAGACCGACCGGGCGCGCGCTGTGGAGGCGCTGCGCAAGATGATCCAGATCACAAGCTGGCTCGGATGCAAAACGCTGCTGACGATCCCCGGCGCGGTCGATGTCTTCTTCCTCCCCGATCAGCCCTCCCGCTCCTATGATGTCGTTTGGGACCGCTCGGTGGCGGGCCTCAAGCAAGTGCTCCCGCTGGCCGAGGAGCTGAGCGTCCGCCTGGGCATCGAGAACGTCTGGAACAAGTTCCTGACCAGCCCTCTGGAGATGGCCCGCTTCATCGACCAGTTCGAGAGCCCGGCGATCGGCGCGTATGTCGATGTCGCCAACATTCTTCCTTACGGTTACCCGGAGCAGTGGCTTCGGATCCTGGGCAAGCGTGTGGCCGGGGTGCACTTTAAAGATTTCCGGCGGGCCGTGGGCAACGGCGACGGCTTTGTCGACCTTCTGGAAGGGGACGTGAACTGGCCGGAAGTGATGTCGGCGATCGCCGAGATCGGCTACGACGGCCCGGTGGCGGCGGAGATGATCCCGCAGTACCGTTTCTATCCCGAAGTGCGCATCGCCAACACCTCCAACGCCATGGACGCGATCCTGGGACGGTAGTCGTTTCCTTTAGATCGGGGACGGGGCGCAGGATCGGCGGACGACGAGATGCGCCCCGCACACCTCCATGGCCGGCTCCGCATTGTCTTCGATCATTCCGATCAGCGCCCGGATCGCGGCGCGCGCGACTTGAGGAATATCGATGGCGATGGTCGTCAGCGGGGGACTGGCCAGCGCGGCGATCTCGACGTTGTCGTGTCCGATCACCGAGATCTCCTTGGGAACGGAGAGCCCGAGGCTGTTCGCCGCCTCGATCGCTCCGAACGCGAGCACATCGGTCCGCGCGAGCAGCGCCGTCGGCGGATTGTCCAGCTGAAGCAGTTTGTGCGTCGCCTCAAACCCGTCCCGGCTCGTCACCCCCGCTTCGATCGCCAGGGAGGGATCCCACGCCAGGCCCGCCTCCGCCATCAGCGCCGGCAGCTTGACCCGGATCCCGCTTTCCGGGAATCCGCTGCCGATGTAGCCGACGCGCTTGTGACCGAGATTGGCGAAGTATTGCAGCGCTTTGCGAACTCCGGGAACGGTGTCGACACAGATGTGGGACGCCTTGGGGAAATCGGACTGATCCGGCCCGTCGATGATGACCGTCGGAGTACGCCAGTTCCGGGTCAGCGCCTTCATATCGTCCGCGTTCACTTCCGGACCGCTCATCAGGACGAGGCCGTCGACCATGCACATATCCGTCTCGGCGCCTTCAGGGCGCCGGCCCAGCCGAAGCAGCAGATTGTAGTTATGGGCGCGCGTCTCCGATTCGAGCGCGCGGGCCATCTCGATCAAGTAACGATCGGAAAGAACATCGGCGTTGTACGGACACTCCAGGCGGATCAAAAACGTCCGCCCGGTCACCAGTTGGTGGGCGCTGGCGTTGCGCGTGAAGCCCAGCTCCTGCGCCTTCTCCAGCACCATCTGCCGCGTCTTGGGGTTGATGTCCGGGCGATCGTTCAGCGCCCGCGACACCGTCCCGCTGCTGACGTTGATGCACTTTGCAAATTCGACGATATTCATAGTCTTATGGTTACCAATTTCATTGCTGGCAGATATTTCTTATCTTCTTTTAGAGGCGATTGAGCGTCTTGTTTGACAGGGCGCATGCGATTAGGTACAATCCTGAGAGCATCGCGTCGCCTCCATTTTCTAGTCTCTCATGAACATTATCGAATTTGCTAAAGCCCTAAATCTGAGTATTGGGACCGTTTCGCGGGCGCTCAACGACCGCGCGCAAGTCAGTCCCAAAACGCGCCAGTTTGTGCTGGAAAAGGCCGAGGAGCTCGGTTACGTCCCCAACTCCAACGCGCGAAGCCTGGTCACGGGCCGAAACCTGATGATCCGGCTGGTCTGCTCGCACCTGCTGTCCGACTTGTATCTGGTGGAGCTGGCGCGCGGGGTGGAGGAGGTCGCCGGCGCCCACGGCTACGACCTGCTTCTGCACCTGGGAACGCGCCGCCCCAACGCGGCGATGGGCCACGGCGTCGACGGTTTGATCGTGGTCGCCGGACAGGAAACCACCGTCGAGGACCTGCGCCGACTCACGCTGCACGGTCGCACGCCGACGGTGGTGATTGCCGGTTCCGAGCCGCTGGACTTTCCGGAGGCGTCCTACGTTTGCCTGGACACCTTCCCGGGAGTGCGCGAGGCGCTCGCGAAGCTGGCCGCCCTCGGACATCGTCGCGTCGGCTACATCGGCAGCGGCCAGCCCGGCCATGTTTTGAGCGACGCCTTTCCGGCGCTGATGGCGGAGGCCGGTCTGACCTGGTATCCCGAGCTCGCGCGCGAAGCGGGCGTGACGCCGGATGACGGGCGGCTGGCCGCATTGGATCTGCTCACGCTCATGGCGCCGCCGACCGCGATCTTCGCGCGCACCGATATCCTCGCCAGCGGCGCCGTTCAGGCGGTGACGCAGCTTGGGAAAACCGTACCGACCGACGTGTCCGTCATCGGCCACGACAACATCGAGGCCGCCGCGCTGGTCAATCCGCCGCTGACGACGGTCGCTATCAACATCCCGAACATCGCGGACCTTGCCGTGCGCTCGCTGCTCGCGATGATCGCCGACAAGGCCGCTCCAACCGTCCAGACCGTGGGCACGCACTTGATCGAACGCCGCTCCTGCGGTCCCGCTCCCGCCTAACCTCTTCGGATCAGATCCCGCTCACGCAGCGTCTCCTGGACGATATTCTCGCTGGGCCACTGGATCTGCTGGAACTGATGAGTCGCCGCCGATTCCTTGGCCTTCAGACACATCAGCGTGTTCAGCAGACCTTCCTCCATCGGCGAGACCGATTCCGATTCCCCGCGAATGACCGCCAGGAAATTGGTCGCGAGCACTTCGTCGCCGCCGCCGTGGATGGCGTTGTTGTCGAACGTATGCGTTTCGACATGGGGCGAATGGTGCTGAAAGACCTTCAGCTCATTGGTGAACCAATCGAATTCGATCGTTCCCTTGTATCCCAGCAGCGTCGCGCCGCGCTTCGCCGCCTTGTTGCGCGCGAAGAAGTTCTGGCTGTACACCACGTGCATGCCGGACGCGTACTGGATCAGCGCGCTGCCGGAGTCTTCATTGCCGGTGTCCACGGCGAACGCGCACATCTCCTTGGCGGGCATATCGAGGGCCAGCGGCGCGGAGCGAGACGGGTGGTAGGGGCTCTCGAAACAGGTCTTCTTTTCCGCGCAGTCCATGCACTTCAGACCCGCCGGGTGAGTTCCCTTGAAGATCTGCTTGGACGTCATCGCGGAGATCGCGACCGGCCGATTGCCGGCGAGCAGAAAATTGATATAGTCGAAGTCGTGCGTGGCTTTTTGCAGGAACAGGCCCTGCGTCTCGGTTTCGTCCCGGTACCATGTCTGGAAGTAGACATTGCCGTATGGAACGTTGTTCCAGGCCTGAACATGCTCGACCGTCCCGATCTTGCCGGAATCGATGATCTCGCGGGCGAGCTGCGCCAGCGGCGAAAGCCGCAGCGGGAACGAAACGACCACGCGCGGAGACGAAGCGGCGCGCAGCGCCAGCAGATCCGGCATCGTGGTGGCGACCGGCTTCTCCAGGAAAAGCGCGATATCGCGGGCGAGCACCTTCACGGCCATCGCCGCGTGCAGGCTGCAGCGCGTGCCGATCACGACGCCGTCGAGCGCCTCGGCGTCGAGCATTTCGTCGGCGGTCTTGTAAAGATGGACGTCGTCGCCGACGCGGCCGTCGTCATGCAGCTTGGCGGCGATGCTGTCGCATTGCGGATCCGCGATCGCGGCAAGCGAAACATTGGGATCCTGTGACCGCATAATGCGCACCATGTGACGGGCGCGCTCTCCATAACCGATGACGCCAAGGCGTATTGGGGAAGACATATCTTTCCTTCCTGTCTCCTGAGTTGAATTGTGCGACGCGTCCATGCGCTTCCAGAGCGTTTCCGTCGAATTCAAGAGTGAGGGAGCCGCCGGATGGCCACGGCGCCGTAAGCGGCGTCGAAAGCCCGTCCGGCGGCTCCGTTTCGATACGAAATTCATCGCGTTGGATGAAGATTTCGCAAGCGTTTGCGCGTTACGCCTTACAGGCTGAACGTGGCGGCGATGGTGTTATCTCCGCATCCGGTGCCGGCGGCGAGCGGCACGCCCGGTCCGCCGCCGGTCACGGCTGCCGTGTTGCAGTCGGTCTCGGTGGGGTTGGTGTAGCCGGCGGAAACGGCGCTGCCGCGCATCCACTTGGCGTGGAAGTCGGCGAGCAGGTAGTTCGCGCCATCCGTGTGCCGCCCTGTGGCCGTTGCGAAGCGGCTGTAGTCACTGGACGTCGCACCGCGCAGATAGCCGGTCGCGAGCAGCAGGTTGGCGGGGGAGTTAAAAGCGCCCGCTCCCGCCACAACGTACGCATTGCCGGCTCCGCTGACGCCGAAGCCGGCGGGAGAGTAGCCTTCGCCGCCGGTCGTCACGTTTGCGTCGGTGGAGACATCCCATCCGTCCGTTGCCCCGAAGTAGTTCCCCTGGACTTCAAAGAGCAAAACGGTTTTGGCGGGCGAGACATACTTGGCGATGCTGAAGCTGTCCACGCCTAACCCCGTTGGATCGGTGTTGTTGCTGTTGTAGCCATAGGAGCTGTGCTCTTTATTGCCCGTGCTGTCGCTGGGGCACAGGAAGACCTGCTTGCTCTTGACATAGGGGTAGAGCTGTCCGGCCCAGCCGTTGCCGCCGGGATAGAACCAGTTGACGCCGTCGGGGTTCTTTTCGTCGTTGTCCTGGCTGTACTGCATGAAGCCCAGTCCGAGCTGCTTCATGTTGGAAAGACACGACGTCTGCCGGGCCTTCTCACGGGCCTTGGCGAAGACAGGGAAGAGGATGGCGGCGAGAATCGCAATGATGGCGATGACGACGAGCAGTTCAATCAAAGTAAAGCCTGTGGCTTTGCGGCGGCGGTCCATGTTCGTTCTCCTTAAATATCAGAAAGTAAACGGATATCGAAAGGCGCTGGGTCGATCGCTGGAAACGAAGGACGGCGCCAATTGCGTGCGTGTGAAATCCGAAATACACATCACGTCAGAGCAAGGAAATAGGCGACGCTGCCACAGTTGCGTAAACCTTTACGGCAACTGTTCTGCATTATATTCTCGATCTTGTGTTTTGTCAAGGAAGATTGTCAAATATTGCAATTAATTTTGTTTCGATAGGCGATTTTGTAGAAAATCACCCTCGTTTCTCCCATGAGCGCTCTGCCGGCGCCGTCTCATCCCCTTGTTGACGCGCAAGTGATTTCGAAAAATCGCAATCGTTTACGCAATTTCAGTATATCACGGGTCTGATGGATCGTCAAGGAAAATTATTGGCGATTTTTGCGGAATGCCGTGACGATTATTCTTCAATGCGCAAGAGGAATATTGGAAAGTTCGTCGAACTCTTGCGGTCATCCGCTCCGTGGGCTTTCTTCGAAAGCCTGCTTGCGGATTTGATCTAGGAGAAGAACAATGGCGAATCGTGTGCTGACGGATGAGCAGATCGCTCATTTCATCGACCAGGGCTATGTCAAATTGGAGGGAGCGTTTCCGCGCGAAAAGGCGCTTGCGGCGCAGGATTTTCTCTGGGAGCGCCTTGCCGAGCGGGGTGTAGGGCGAGAGGACCGCGCAACTTGGACGGAGCCGATGGTCCATCTTCGGGAGGTATATGACGACGACGTGTTTACGTCGTGCATGACGGAGCGTCTGGAGGACGCCATCGAGGAGATTGTCGGCCGAGACCGCTGGGCGGATCGCGGCAAGAAAATCGGGTGGGGATGGTGGCCCGTCAACTTTGCGCTCGGGGCCGACAAGCCTTGGGACGTTCCCACGGGCGGCTGGCACTGGGACGGCATTCAGTTCCGGCACCGCGTCACGGCGCCGGATCAGGGCTTGCTGCTGCTGCCGCACCTGTCCAGCGTCGCGCCTCAGGGCGGCGGAACGCTGGTGGCGGCCGGATCGCACAAGATCGTCGCGCGGTTTCTGGCGGCGCATCCGGACGGGATCGAGCTGAACGACGCTCTGCCGGCGTGCAGCCGGGCGCATCCCTGGCTGGCCGAGCTAACCCAGGGCTCGGCGGACGGCGTGGACCGAGTCGCGAAGTTCATGGACGCCGCGACGACCGATGAGCTGGGAACCGAGCTTCGCGTCGTGGAGACGACCTCGGAGCCGGGAGACGTCTGGATCTGCCATCCGTTTCTCTACCACGCCGCCTCGCAAAACCATTCGGGAACGCCGCGCTTTATGTGCAACCGCACCACGCCGCTGAAAAGCCCGATGGCGCTGGATCGGCCGGACGGCGACTATTCCCCCGTGGAGATCAGCATCCGCGAAGCGCTCGCCGTTTAGCATTCACGCACGACCGGCGCAACCGGACGAAAATTCGATCTCGACGAACGCAACAAAAACAACATCAGGAGCAATATCGCGCATGACGCAGTTCAATGGTTTGGGCCTGCATTTAGGCAATCTCTCACGTCTCTCCTCAGCGCAGACGCGCTCCATCTCTCCGGAAAACTTCACCGGGGAAAAGGGCAAGGGCGGCATGGCGACCGAAGGATCGTCGTCCTATCACGCCCGGGATCTGGGCGTCGGCTGGAAGGTCAACCCGTACATCAAGATCGCTTCGGGGGAAACGCGCACGATCGCGGAGATCGATGGGTCGGGGGCGATCCAGCAGATTTGGATGACGCCGACGGGCAACTGGAGATACTCCATCATCCGGATCTACTGGGACGATCAGGAGCATCCTTCGGTCGAATGTCCCGTCGGCGACTTTTTCGCGTGCGGGTGGGGGACGTTTGCTCCGGTCTCGTCGCTCGCTGTTTGCGTCAACCCCGGCTCGGCGTTCAACTGCTACTGGGAGATGCCGTTCCGCAAAAAATGCCGCATCACATTTGAGAATATCGCCGACGAAGAGATGACGCTGTATTACCAGGTCAATTACACGCTGACGGACGTGCCCGAAGACGCCGCCTACTTCCACGCGCAGTTCCGGCGCGTCAATCCATTGCCGTACAAAGACGTCTACACGATTTTGGACGGCGTGCAGGGGCAGGGGCAGTTCGCCGGAACGTACATGGCGTGGGGCGTGAACAACACCGGCTGGTGGGGCGAGGGCGAGATTAAGTTCTATCTTGACGGCGACGGCGAATTCCCAACGATCTGCGGCACCGGCACGGAAGATTACTTCTGCGGCTCGTATAACTTCGAGAACCACGCCACCAAGCAGTACCAGGAGTACACGACGCCCTACGCGGGATTGCCCCAGGTGATCCGCCCGAACGGCATGTATTCGTCGCAGACCCGTTTCGGTCTCTATCGCTGGCATGTGATGGACCCGGTGCGCTTTACCCAGGACCTCAAGGTGACGATCCAGGCGCTCGGATGGCGCTCGGGACATCGCTTCCTGCCCCGCCAGGACGATATCGCCAGCGTCGCGTACTGGTATCAAACGCTCCCCACCGCGCCGTTCCCGGCGCTCCCGGATCGGGATTATCTCGAAGTCATCTGAAATCTTCTGGCCAGCAGAGCGAAAGTTCTGAAAAACCATTGACAGAACGAGAAAATGGTCATATAATAACTCAACTCTGCTGGCACACCTGTCGAGAATGACCGATGAGTCAGCACACTTTCGCCGAACGATCGAACGAAACTATGCCCGTCAAAACGCAAAATCCGAAATACCTGGACCTCGCAACGCGGCTTCGCGCGGACGTGCAAAATGGGCGTCTCAAACCCGGCGACCGGCTTCCCTCGTTTGTCGAGCTGCGCAACGAGCACCGAGTCAGCCGGGGGACCGTCGAGAAGGTTCACGCCCTGCTGGAAAAGGATGGGCTGATCGTCCGCGAACAGGGACGAGGCGTGTTTGTCGCGCCGACCCTGCGCACGGCGGCCAACGGGATCATCGGGTTCGCCGGCGGCGGCTTCACCGAACGGAGCAGCTCGCTGTTCTGGGCGCACCTGCTGGATGGTATTCAGCAGGAGGCGGCGGAGAAGGAGCTGCCACTGCTTCTCCTGACCCGCAATAGCGATCCCAGCATCTGGAGCAAAATCGACGGTCTTTTGATGAGCGTCAACGACGATGAAACGCAGATCCTGCTCGAACATATGCCGGCGGGTCTTCCCTGTGTTTCCATTCTTCACCCAGTGGACGAAGTGAGCAGCGTGGTGGTGGACGATTACCAGGGAACCAAGGACGCGACGGACCACTTGCTGGCGCTTGGCCACAAACGGATCGGCTTCCTGATCTCGGGCTTCGACCGCTTGATCGACCAGCGCCTTTCGGGTTACCGGGACGCGCTTCAGTCGGCGGGGATCGAGCCGAGCCTGAACGGGATCCGTCAGATGCATCTGCGGATCGGTCGCGATTCCAAGACGGAGTTCGTGGAGCAGGGGCGGCGGACGATGCGCGAGTGGCTGGGTTCGAACTGGGGGACGCTGGGCTACACGGCGCTGATCGCTCAGAACGACAACGCGGCGGTGGGGGCGATCGAGGCGCTTCGGGAAGCGGGCCTTCGCGTTCCGGAAGATGTGAGCGTGGTGGGTTACGACGGCAACGAGACTTACGACTACTTCACGCCGCGCCTGACGACCGTCCACGTTCCTATTCAAGAAATCGGCGCCAGGGCGGCGCGAATGCTGATCGACGGCCTGCATGAACGCGGGCGTGAACCTGAGCGGGCGACCGTGCCCGCGCGCTTAAGACTGGGAGGATCCACCGCTCCTCCTCCAATGAAGGGATAGTCCTTCGCATTTCCGGCCAACAGCGACGTTTATTATCTTGCGGTTTCATATCGGTCACGATTTCAGTCGAAATTAGGAGATGTCAGATGAAAGTACAACCGAAGTTTTCTCGTACCCAATCTTATGGGTTTACACTCATCGAACTGTTAGTCGTCATCGCAATAATAGCGATTCTCGCAGCGATACTATTCCCTGTTTTCGCCAAGGCTCGCGAAAAGGCGCGGCAGGTTAGCTGCTTATCCAATATGAAGCAGCTTGGCCTGGGATTGATGCAGTATGTTCAGGATAACGACGAAACTTACGTGAGCGGCTCCCATACGGGTTACGGCAGTCCGGACGCGCAAGTACCGGGCTTCTGGGACGGATATGGCGTGGGCTGGGCCGGCAAGATCTACCCCTACGTCAAGAGCGTGGCGGTGTTCAAATGCCCGGATGATAGCGGATCGGTAACTCCGGTCATCTCGTACGCCATGAACGGGAACTTCATTCCTGATCACAGCACGGCGGCGGCAATCAGTATCGCCAAACTCAACAGCCCGGCGAGTACTGTGTTCCTCTTGGAGGTTTCCCAATACCAAAGTCCACCTGTCAGTGATTTTACGCATGAGGCCGTTTCCGGTGACACGGTTGGACTGGAAGACAATTTGATTGGCTATTCCCGGTTCGCAACGGGACAGATGCGCAACATCGGAGACACCAAAACGCTGCCGACACAGCAAATGGTCGACGCCAAGGGACGTCATACTGACGGCTCGAATTTCCTCTACGCTGACGGGCACGCAAAATGGTCGCTGCCTACGAAAATATCGCCAGGATATAACGCCAGCACGCACTTCTGTAGCGGCGATCCAAACTATTCGTGGCTTGCCGCGTGGACGGATTGCCCGGATGGCAGATCGACCTTCAGCATCAATTAAAATCCTCCGCCGCTGCATCTCACAAATGCGCGGCAGTTACCTCACCGTGTGAATACTCGTCCCTGGATCGCCATGAATTGGCGTTCGAGGGGCGTTTTTTTATCTCCGATACGCTGGTTTTTAACTCTGCTGGCATAGTCTCGAAAATTCGAAAAAAAATCCTTGACAGAATGCAAAATCGACCATATAATGTCTTAACTCTGCTGGCATACTTACCGGATGGATGAAGATTTACCAGCACACTTTCTCGGACGATCGGGCGAAACGTATCATGCGCGCCAAATCGCAAAAGCCGAAATATCTCGATCTCGTGACCCGGCTTCGTGCGGACGTGCAAAATGGGCGTCTCAAACCCGGCGACCGGCTTCCCTCGTTTGTCGAACTGCGCAACGAGCACCGAGTCAGCCGGGGGACCGTCGAGAAGGTTCACGCCCTGCTGGAAAAGGATGGGCTGATCGTCCGCGAACAGGGACGAGGCGTGTTTGTCGCGCCGACCCTGCGCACGGCGGCCAACGGCATCATCGGGTTCGCTGGCGGCGGCTTCACCGAACGGAGCAGCTCGCTGTTCTGGGCGCATCTGCTGGATGGAATTCAGCAGGAAGCCGCCGAGCAACGGCTGCCGCTCCTTTTACTGACGCGCAGCAGCGATCCCAGCATCTGGGGCAAGATCGACGGTCTTTTGATGAGCGTCAACGAAGAAGAAACACAGGAGATTCTCGGGAACATGCCGGCGGGTCTTCCCTGTGTTTCCATTCTTCACCCAGTGGACGAAGTGAGCAGCGTGGTGGTGGACGATTACCAGGGAACCAAGGACGCGACGGACCATCTGCTGGCGCTTGGCCACAAACGGATCGGCTTCCTGATCTCGGGCTTCGACCGCTTGATCGACCAGCGCCTTTCGGGTTACCGGGACGCGCTTCAGTCGGCGGGGATCGAGCCGAGCCTGAACGGGATCCGTCAGATGCATCTGCGGATCGGTCGCGATTCCAAGACGGAGTTCGTGGAGCAGGGGCGGCGGACGATGCGCGAGTGGCTGGGTTCGAACTGGGGGACGCTGGGCTACACGGCGCTGATCGCTCAGAACGACAACGCGGCGGTGGGGGCGATCGAGGCGCTTCGGGAAGCGGGCCTTCGCGTTCCGGAAGATGTGAGCGTGGTGGGTTACGACGGCAACGAGACTTACGACTACTTCACGCCGCGCCTGACGACCGTCCACGTTCCTATTCAAGAAATCGGCGCCAGGGCGACATGCGCGCTGATCGAGGCAATTGGCGATCAGGGAGGTAAGGCCAGAACAGCAACAGTTCTGGCGCGATTGAGACTGGGAGATTCGACCGGGCCCGCGCCGGCGAGAGATTGATTTTACCATTTTCGGGCAACATTGCCGTTTTTCAGGCAACATCGACGTTTATTATCTTGTGGTTTCATATCGGTTACGATTCTATTCCAAACGAGGAGATGTCCGTTGAATTTACAGAAAGCAAATTTCCGTTCACGAGCTCAGTTTTATGGCTTTACCTTGATTGAACTGCTCGTCGTCATCGCCATTATAGCGATTCTCGCAGCAATACTATTCCCCGTCTTCGCCAAGGCCCGTGAGAAGGCCCGCCAGGCGTCGTGTTTGAGCAACGAGAAGCAGATCGGTTTGGGAGTGCTTCAGTACGTACAGGATAACGACGAAACCTATCCCTGCGGCTCTCGCGCGGGATACGGACAGCCGGGAGTTCCGGGCTCCTGGGATGGTTATGGCGTGGGCTGGGCGGGCAAGCTCTATCCCTATCTCAAGAGCACGGGTATATTCAAATGTCCGGATGATCCGGGCGCGGCTAATATCACGATCTCTTACGCCATGAACGCAAACTTTATTCCGGACCACGCCTCGGCGGCGGCGATCACCCTTGCGAAGCTGAACAGTCCCTCGAAGACCGTCTATCTGCTGGAAGTCTCGGCGTTCAATAGCCCCAATATCACGGACTTCACACAGGAGGCTGTTTCCGGCGACACCATCGGCGCGGAAGATAACCTGACCGGCTACTCGCATTTCGCCACGGGACAGATGATCAATAACGGTGATCCGCACGGCCTTCCGACAGCGCAAATGATCGACGCCAAAGGGCGGCACACCGACGGATCCAACTTCCTGTATGCGGACGGTCACACAAAATGGTCGCTGCCTACGGGAGTGTCGCCGGGTTATACGTCCGGAACGGAAAATTGCAGCACCAACCCGGGCAACTGGTGGCTCTCGGAGTGGACGACCTGTCCGGATGGACGCACGACGTTCAGCATCAGCTAAATGCGGAGACCGGCTCTTGTCTCTGGGACAATGGAGCATTACTGGAGATATTTTGTGTGCTGTAAATTTCCATTAAGATCGTTCCTTGTCTTCTGCGCGCTGGCGCCGCTTTACGCGGCTCCGGCGGATGCGCAGGGAGCCGGAGTGAAAATTACGTTGAGCGATTCCGGAATGGGGTCGCTCCAATATCACGGGGATGAGCTTCTGTCCGACGGCGCGCTCAGCGTTCAGCATGTCACGCTGAGCGGCGCCGGAGGGCAAAGCCGGGACGGCGATCTCAAGCCTCTCGCCTCCAAAATCGATCCGTCCACGCGCAAAATCAAAAACACCTATTCCTGGGGCGCGGTGAGCTGCGCGTATGAAGTCAAGGCCGACCGTTTGAGCCTGACCATCGGCGTGCTGAACACGTCGCCCGCTACGATTTCGGGAATCTGGATCCAGCCGCTCGCGCTGAAGTTTCCACAGGCGCCGAAGGACTGGACCCCCAACGCAGTTTACATGGGCGCGAACCTGGGCGCTCCGACTATCAGCTACGCGAACTATGGCTCGGGAGCGGTGGCCGTCTGTAATGAAGATTTCGCCCGCCCATTGCTGATGGGCTTTCCTGGACGCGCCGACCTGCAAACGCGGCCGATCTGGGTTTGCTCGTCGAATATCGGCTGGATGTCCCAGCAGCTCGATTCCCGGATCGTCCGTCCGATCGCGCCGGGCGGCTACGATTTGTATCACATTTCCCTGAGATTTGGCGCGCCGGCGGCGACGCAGAAGTCGCTGACGGCCGATCTCTTAAAGAAGTTCGAGGCGACCTATCCGCCGACGCTGCAATGGAAGGACCGTCGCCCGATTGGGACGCTGCACCTCGCCGTCAGCGAGCCCCAGTACCATTCGGCGAGCAATCCGCGCGGCTGGCTGATGGAGCCGACAATGGATGTCGTTTCGGAGCGCGGCCGCGCGGCGTTCCGCAAGCGAATCATGGATTACGCCGACGAGAGCGTCAAGTTTTTGCAGGAAATGAACGCGCAGGGGATGGTCACCTGGGATATCGAGGGGGAAGAGTATCCGCAGGCGACGACGTATATCGGCGATCCCAGGCTGACAAAAACACTGGCGCCGGAGATGGACGCCATCGCCGATGAGTACTTCAAGAAGTTCACCGACGCTGGATTGAAGACGGGGCTTTGCGTGCGTCCGCAGATCCTGCGTCACACGGCGGCGGCGACAGAGCAGACGGAAATTTCCGATCCGGCGAAGGTTGTCGGCGTGCTCTACGACAAGATGGTCTACGCCCACAAGCGCTGGGGCTGCACGTTGTTTTATGTCGATTCCAACGGCGACCCGAATGTCCCATACGATCCGGCGATCTTCCACAATGTCGCGGTGAAGCTGAAGAAGAGCGGGATTTCGGCGCTGATCATGCCCGAGCACCAGAACACGCGTTACTACGCCGACACGGCGCCGTACGATGAGCTTCGCCTGGGCGTGACAACGACCCCGGCGGATATCCGGGATGTGTATCCCGGCGCGTTCAGCGCCATCTACGCGCCGGACGGACCGCTGGACAAGGACCACGACGCGCTTGTTGCGGCGGTCAAACGCGGGGACATTTTGATGTTCCGGGGCTGGTGGGCAGATCCGCAAAATCCACAGATTTCCAAGATCTATCAAGATGCGGGGCGGTAAACGCCGGCCGTTGTGAGAAAAAGAGACCGATGCAGCGACCCAATACGATCGTTTATTTTACCCTGACGTCCTTGCTGGCCCTGGCGGCAATGCCGCGCCCGGCGGGCGCCGCCGTGGCCGACGGGTACAAAGCGCCGCAAATCGCGGTTCCCTACGCGTGGAGCAAGCCGACCCTGGATGGCGAAATCCATGAGGATGAGTGGCGCGGCGCCGAAAGCATCAACACGCTTCAGACTCCCGATCACACGCTGGGCTCCCGCCCAACACGCTTCTGGATGATGTGGGACGCGGATAACCTCTATGTGGCGATGCGTTCGCCGCTGCGTCCCGGCGAGCGGCTGATCCAGGCGCTGCGCGATCCGAGCAAAGACGTCAACGCCGTCATGGACGATTCGTACGAGTTCTGGCTCGACGCCGGATCGCACAGCCCGGACGGCCAGCCGGTCTTTTTTCAGTATCTGGGCAACTTCGCCGGAGCGCGCTGGGATGTCATGCAGGAGCCGGCCGCCGGCAACTCCCGTCCGAGCTGGACCGCGCACTGGAGCCCCAAAAACCATCTTACCGTCGGTCCGGATGGCGCTCGCTACTGGGACATGGAGCTGGCGATCCCGCGCGCCAGCGTCTATATCGATCAGCCGTTTCAAGACGGCTTCTCCTTCACGGCGCTGCTGTCGCGCAACTTCAAGCGTCCCTGGGAGCAGAACTCCATCCCCGGAACCGGCAGCTTCTCCGTTCCCGACACCTACGCGCAGTACAAGCTGATCAAGCAGGCCCCGGCGGTGCATCTGCTCGCGGCGGGCGATGAAAAAACGAAAACACTTGGGCTTGCGCTGGCGGCGTGGTCCCCGAAGGATCAAACCCTGCACTGGCGCTACGACAGCGACGGCGGCGTTCACAAAGAGGGTGACCTCGCCGTGAAAGCCGGGCAGGACCTGGCCCCGGCCTCCATGCTGGATCTGGACAAGCCCGGCGACGGCGCATTCCGAATCCGGGTTACGAGCGCCGATGGCGCGCAGACCTATCTTGACTGGAGCGCTCATCGCCAGTGGGGCGACGACAGCGCTCTGACGCAAAAACTGAACGACACCGGAGACAAAGTCGACCTCACGCTTGGTTACAATCCCGCCCGCGACTATGTCCGCGTGACGGGCGACTTTATCCAGTATGACGACCGCGCCAAAATCGCGCGCGCCCATGTCGCCGTACGGGACAGTCAAAATATGACGCTGGCGGAGAAGGACGTCCATCTGGACTCGCTGGCCTACGTCCGCGATCTGCTGCAGCTGCCCAATGTCCCCGGCGGCGATTACACCGCGCAATTGACGGCGTATGACGGCGCGAACCACATCCTTTTCACCCGGGATAGCAAATTCACCAAGAAGGACCCCACATCGTTTCCCTGGTGGAACACGAAGCTGGGCGATATCGAGAAGGTAATCGCGCCCTGGACTCCCGTGAGTTACCAGGCCGGAACGTTCGGCGTCTGGGGGCGCACGATGAAGGTCGGAGCCGCCGGTCTGCCCAGCCAGATGACCGCGCAGGGGCATGACCTCTTTGCCGGCGGCGCCTATCTCGCCGCCGACTTCGGCTCCGGAGCGCCGGTGAGGACGGGCGCCTCGGCCTTGACCACGCTCTCGTCATCGGCGCACCGGGTTGTCGTGCGCGCCGACGATCGACTGGGGAAGATCTCGGTTTCGAGCAAGGTGACGACGGAATTCGACGGCATGTACAAAGTCGAAATGACCCTGACGCCGCACGGCTCCGTTTCCGTGAACTCTCTCAAGCTGGTCGTCCCGCTACGCAACGACGCCGCAAATTACCTGCACGCGTGTGGGGAGGGGATCCGCTACGGTTTCGACGACCGGTTCCTGCCGCAGGGCAAGACGGGCGCACTCTGGGACTCGCGCCGCGTGGATGGTCAGCCCATGCTGGTGGGCTCGTTCATCCCGTATCTCTGGATCGGCAATCCCGAGCGCGGCGTCTGCTGGTTCGCCGACAGCGACCAAGGCTGGGTTCCGAGCAATCAAATTCCGGCGATTGAGATCCGGCGGGATTCGCCGGGCAGCACGGACCTCGTGCTGAACTTGATCGGCGGGAAGTTCACTTTGACTACGCCGCGCACGATCACGTTTGCGTTCCAGGCAACGCCGGTCAAGCCTATGCCGGAACACTGGCGGATGGACACGTGGTGGACCGGCGACTCGTTCAAAGATTGGGCGCAGATCGAATCGGAGGGCAAGGCGGGCGCGATGGGGCTCATCTTCAGCTCTCTGCCGTTTCCGCTCGATCCGCCCAAGAGCCATGAGATGGTCGAGGCGCGGCATAAAGAAAGCAACGCCACCATCTTCGGCTTCGACAAATACCGCGCGAACGCCGTTCCCTACTTCGAACATATCAATATGGGCGAGCAGTTCGTTCCCGAGCTGACCTACTTCAATGAAGAGTGGCGCACCCGGGTCAGCCGGGGCCTGTCCTATGGCAAGACGCTTTCGGACTTCATGATCTACAAGCTGAGCCACTGGGTTCAGGACGCCGATATCGACGGGTTCTATGTCGATAATGTCTTCCCGATCGCCGACGACAATATCGACTCCGGCCATGGCTACCGGCTGCCGGATGGACGCGTGCAGCCCGCCTATCAGATGTTTGACACGCGGCGATACTTCCTGCGCATGCGCGCCGCCTTCGCCGAGCGGGGCAAGAGCGGCAAGATCGTACTGCACATGACTAACCACCTGATCGCGCCTTGGATGGGCGCGGCGGATATCGCGCTCGACGGCGAGCATCACGTGATCTACCCGGAGATGGGCAAGGACTTCATGGATTTCTGGTCGCAGGAGCGTCTGCGCATGGACCATCCCGAGCAGTGGGGCTCGCCCGTGAACTTCCTTCAGGAATATCAGGGAAGCTGGGACCACGATGTACTGAAGAAGGCGATGCGCGCCTACACCGGGATGCTGCTGGTGAATGATGTGCTCGCGTCGGCCAACGCCAACAGTCTCAATCAGGAAGCCTGGATCGCGCGCGATCACTTCGGCATGGAGTCGTCCGATGTCCAGTTCCACGGATACTGGGATCCGGCGAACGGCCTGAAATGCGCGGCGCCCAGCGTGTTTGTCTCCGGCTGGACCCGGCCGGGCAAGGCGCTGATCGTCGCTGCGAACATGGGAGAAAAGACGGGTGCGGCCGTAAGGATCGACGCGAAGGCGCTCGGTCTTCCCGCGTCGTCCCATTGGAAAGTATCGGACGCCGAGACCGGGCAAGCACTCTCGGCCGGCTCCGACGGACAGGTGACGCTCGCCATTGAGCGTCACGATTATCGGCAGATCGTCATCGAGACGGGCGAATAAACACGCTCGTCTCATTCTTGAAAGGACCGGCGCCATGCATACGTTTCGGCATAAGTCAGGATCGACCTTTAAGAAATCACTCGATGCTTTTGTTACTATTGCGACAATGGGCGTAATCGCCGGCCATGCGTCGGCGCAAGGGCTACAAGTGACTTATGGCAACCAGGGACTTGCAACCCTCGTTTATAACGGCGTGACGCTCGCCGACACGAACGCGAACGGACAGGATGCGTTCGCGGTTTATGAGTACGAGCGCAAGGCTGCGAACGGAACGGTCACGGACAAGTATAGCTGGGACGGCGGCTATACGACGAGCTGGAACGCATCGACAAAGACGCTGACCCTGACCTACGACTGGGGAACGGTCAAGTGCATCTACACGCAGCCGACGTCCACACGCCTGAACCTGGCGATTACGGTGACGAACACCACGGCGGGCGATACGATCAACGGTCTTGCCGTTTCTCCTCTGTATGTCCGATTTCCCAACTTTCCGATCGGCTACGACGCCAACACGCCGCATGTCGGTTATAACTCGGACGGCCCGAACGTGCAGGTCGCCGACTATGGGACCGGCGCGATGGCGTTGTGCAATGACGATGTCGTGAAGAATCTGTACAACGGCTTCTTTACCATTTCGCCCGACACGGCGAATTACAAGCGCTACGAGATCTGGACCGGATCGATGCCGCTCTCGTTCCAGCCCCCGAACTATCCGAAGTTCTACCGGCCGATCGCTCCCGGCGCCTCGGACACTTACAATATCTCCCTGCGCTTTGGCGCGACCGGGTCGACGGCGCCGACCCTCGCGGGCGATATCTACACCAGCTTCCGCACGGCCTGGCCGTCGCAGGTCAAATGGCCGGACCATCGATCTATCGGCGCGCTGTTCCTGGCGACCAGTCAGTCGCACCCCGCGACTAACCCGCGCGGCTGGTTTCTGAACGATCCCTATGTAGACATCACCACCCCGTCCGGCGTTTCGGCGCTCCAGCAGCGGCTCCTGCAATACGCCGACAACAGCATTCCGATTCTGCAAAGCATGAACTCTCAGGGCATGATTGTGTGGGACGTCGAAGGGCAGGAGTTTCCGCAGCCGACGAGCTATGTCGGCGACCCGACTCAGCTCAGCGTCCGCGCGCCGGAGATGGACCCGATCGCGGACCAGTTCTTCCAGAAGTTCCGCAACGCGGGGCTGCGCGTAGGCGTGACCATCCGGCCCCAGCAGCTCGTGACCAGCCCGTCGCCGCAGCAGAATGAAGTGACAAACCCGGCGCAGCTGATGATCAACAAGATCAATTACGCCAAGCAGCGCTGGGGCTGCTCGATCTTCTATATCGACTCGAACGGCGACACCAACGCGCCCTACGATGCGTCGATCTTCAAGCAAGTGGCGGACGCCGAGCCGGATGTGCTGCTTATCCCCGAGCACGCCAATCCCAAGTACTACGCCTACACGATTCCATACGGCGCGCTGACGAACGGCGCGACCGGCGACCCGCTGGCGGCGATCTGGACTTACCCGACGGCCTATAGCGCGATCTATACTCCCGACGGCGATTTGAACGGACAGCACAGCGCTCTGGTCGCATCCGTCAAGCGCGGTGATCTGCTGATGTATCGGGGCTGGTGGAACGATCCGCAGAACAGCCAGACACAGAGCGTTTACACGGACGCCGCGATTGGAACAGGCCTGAAGGGCCAGTACTACAACGACCCGAGCGGCGGCGGAACGACCTTCACCACGCTGGCGCTGACGCGGACGGATCCAACGGTCAACTTCAACTGGCCACAAGGGACGTCGCCGGCGTCCGCGATCCAAACCTCGTTCTATTCCGCCAAGTGGACCGGATACATCACGGCGCCGATCACCGATTCCTATCAAATCCACGTGACGTCCGACGACGGCGCGCGGCTTTACGTCAATGGGCAGTCGCTTGTGGACAACTGGGGGCCGCACGCTCCGCAGGATAACTACGGCGTTATCAGCCTGGTCGCCGGCCAGAGATATACGATCGAACTGGACTTCCGCCAGTTCCAGGGCGGAGCCACCGCGAAATTGGAGTGGCTTGGCAACAGCGGCGCTCTGACGCGGCAGGTGATTCCCGCCGCAAACTTAACCCCGGCGCCGTAATCGTTCCAGAAAGGACGATCGTGCTCAGTCGCGGGAGCAAAGCCGCGACAGCGTTACCGCGGAAACCACGACAAGATTTCAAGGAGACGATATGATACGCGATCCACACGAACACAGCTCGCTCCCGTGGAGCGGCTACGCGGCGAAACTCAGTCAGCGGGCGTCGCGCCTGCTGGCGCCCTGGGCGGCGGTGCTGGCGACGGCCGTTCTCGCCAGCGCGCCGCTGCACGCCGCGACTTATTATGTGAGCCCATCGGGCAGCGACACCAATGCGGGAACGTCGACGGGCTTGCCCTGGAAGACGTGCGCCAAGGTCAACGCCACACACTTCAACGCGGGCGATTCCATTCTGTTCCAGCGCGGAGGCGAGTGGCATGAATCCGTGAACCCGACGGGTGGGGACGGCGCCGCTGGAAACCCGATCACCTTCGCCGACTACGGCTCCGGCGCGAAGCCGAAGTTCTGGGGCAGCGATCCGGTTGCGAACTCCGGCTGGACGAATACGACTGGAACGATCTACACGCACTCCTATACGACGCAGGTCGGAGCAGTGTATGTCAACCATGTCGCCCTGGTTCCGGCCAACCCCAATGCGAACCAGCCCGTCGAGAGCATCCCTGGATCGTTTTCGTGGGACGGTAATACGCTCAAGATCAACGTTCCCAGTAACCCGAACTCGGACGGCAAGCTCTATACGGTCGCCAGCCGCCAGGATGTCATCTGCAACGGCAATGCGCAGACATACAGCCTGCACAATCACCTGGTCTTCACCAACTTAGTTTGCGATGAAACGGGCGACCTCAACGGCGGATACGGCGTGCGTATCATGAACGGGACCGACATCGTGCTAAACGGCGTCGAATCCTACCGATGCGGCAAGCACAACTTCGGATGCATCAACGCAACGCAGGTCATCCACAATAACTGCTACGCCGCATATCCCATGCCCAATCAAGACGCGTACGGCGGCTACACCGCCTACGTCTCTTATGGCGACAACAGCACCGGCATGAGCGGTCAGACTTCGGAATATCACTACTGCGTCGGCGACTATATGGACAACACGTACCATACCAGTTCCTACGTCGATACGGGATATGAGTTCTTCACCACGCACGGTTCGAATGTCGGCTCTATCTGGCTCGATCACTGTTCGGCGCTTAGCACCGCGGCGGGCGGCCCCGGCGCGCACTGGACGATCAGCAACACCGACTCCGCGCAGGCCGGCCATGCGGCGGCGATCACGATCACCGGCGGCTTCCTTCAGAACAATCAGCTATATATGCAGGGCACGGGGCTGGTTGTGGACGGTCTCCACATGCAGGGGCCTGGCGGGACGAGCAGCAACGATGCGACGTCGACCATCGATATGGAGTGCTCGAACTCCACCGTCCAGAACATGCTGATGGACAAGACCAACGTCGGCTACTGGCTCTATCAGGCGGCGGTTCAGAACAACGGCGCCAACAACGTCATTCGGTTTAACACGTTCGTCAACGACCCGAACTCCGGAAACGCCATCCTCAAGAACGATGGGGCCAGCCTGAACTTCTATGGCAACATCCTGGTCGATTCCGGCAACTGGCTGAGCGACAACGCGCCTGCGTCCTCGTCGTACAACCTGATCGCCACTACGGCGAGCACGGTTGGGTTTAACAACGCAAGCGCCGGCGACTATTCGCTGCTTTCCACATCGGCGGCGGTGAACGCGGTCCCGACTTCGGTTTCGCATCCCAGCACGGATATCAACGGCTCCGCTCGCCCGCAGGGCTCGGCGGTGGACGAAGGCGCGTACGAATACGGCGGCTCCGGACCGGTCACTCCCGTGATTACCTCCGGCGCGACGGCCAGTGGAACGGTCGGCTCGGCTTTCTCCTATCAAATCGTCGCCAGCAATGCGCCGACGAGCTACAGTGCGACCGGCTTGCCGGCCGGCGTCACCATCAACAGCGGCACGGGCCTGATCTCGGGAACTCCGACCACGGCGGGAACGTCCACCGTCACGCTGGGCGCCACCAACGGCGCCGGCACGGGAAACAAGACGCTGACGATCACGATCAGCGCCGCCGCGCCTTCAGCTCCGGTAATCACCAGCGCATCCACGGCCTCCGGCATGGTGGGCACGGCGTTCTCGTATCAAATCACGGCGAGCAACAGCCCCACAAGCTACAGCGCTTCGGGACTGCCGTCGGGCTTGTCCGTCAACACCAGCACCGGTCTGATCTCTGGAACGCCAACGGCGACTGGCACATCCACCGTCACACTGGGCGCAACCAACGCCGGCGGAACGGGCAACCTCACGCTGACAATCACCATCAGCGCATCAACCGGCACAGCCTACAACGTCAACGCCATCTACACTAGCGGCACGGCGTTCTCGACCGGCGGTCTGGATACCTACAACCACGCCTACCTGGCAAGCGAACTGGGATCCTCCGCCACCTACAACGGAAGCTCCTTCACCTTCGCCGCTCCCAACGTCCTCGACGCCTGGAGCAACATCACCGTCGCCCTGCCCGCCGGCAGCTACACCACGCTCAACATGGTCGGCTGTTCCTCGGGCGGCATCGCCACCAACCAGACCTTCACCGTCAACTACACCGACAGCACCACGCAGGCGTTCACCCTCCAGATGAGCGACTGGACCAACGGCTCGGGCTACTCGGATGAGACCAATGTGACGACGATGGCGCACTGCATCAACAGTGACGGCACGCTGACCACGCAGAGCCACTACCTCAAGGGCTACACATTCACTCTCAACGGCAAGTCTGTGGCAAGCATCACGCTGCCCGGCAATCGCGGTGTGGTCGTTCTTGCCTTCGCGGCGAGCGGCGCCGTCGCCTCGCCTCCGGTGATCAGCAGTGCGGCCACGGCGTCTGGCACGGTTGGCGCGGCGTTCTCTTACCAGATCGTCGCCAGCAACTCTCCGACCAGCTACAGCGCCTCGGGCTTGCCCGCCGGTCTCTCGGTCAACACGAGCACTGGCGCGATCTCGGGAACGCCGACAGCTTCGGGGACGTCCACGGTCACGCTGGGCGCCACGAATGCTGGCGGCACGGGCAACAAGACGCTGACGATCACGATCGCGGCGGCTCCTCCGGCTGTTCCGGTGATCAGCAGCGGCGCGACGGCTTCGGGCACGGTGGGAACAGCGTTCTCTTACCAGATCACGGCGAGCAACAGCCCGACGAGCTACAGCGCTTCGGGTCTGCCCGCCGGCCTGTCGGTCAACACGAGCACTGGTCTGATCTCGGGAACGCCCACGGCGTCTGGAACCTCTACGGTTACCCTCGGCGCAACAAACGCCGGCGGAACGGGTAACAAGACACTGACGATTACCATCAGCGCCGCGTCCGGCGCGTCGCTGACGGGCACTCTGGGAACGCCTGCCTCCTCGGTCAATCTGACCACGGAAGGCACGCTGGACTGGGCGCACTGGGGATCGGACGGCTCCGGAAGCTGGACGCACAAATCCGGCGCGAACCTGATCGCCAACTGGACCGCGACCGCTACGGTCTTCACTTACCCCGGCAACGCGATCAGCTACATCTGGAGCGACGGCACGAACTGGAACGGCACGGCGCAAGCGACCGGCTTCTACTTCTCCAACGCCTCCGGCTACTTCAGCTTCACCGCGCCGGCGGACACCACCACGCACACTCTTCGAGTGTATGTGGGAACGAACGCCGCGAACGGAACGCTGAGCGCGCACCTGTCGGACAGCTCCGCGCCGGATTACACCAACTCATCGCTTGCTCAGAACAGCAACGGCGTTTACACTCTCACCTACCGCGCCGCAAGCGCCGGTCAGACATTGACCGTGAAGTGGACCAACACCAGCGCGCTGGGCAGCATCACGGTGCAGTCCGCGTCACTGCAATAAAAAAAGGGGAGGAGCCCTCATCCGGCCCTTCGGGCCACCCTCTCCCAGAATTGGGAGAGGGTTAAAAGTAAAATTGGATCAAAGATCCAAATAAAACTCCCTCTGACTCCCCCTCTCCCAGAATTGGGAGAGGGGGTAGGGGGGTGAGGGCCTCCGCGATACCTGAGAAACGATTACCATGGCATCACCAACTCACCAAAAACCATTCCGAAAGCAATGGGCGCTTCCACTGCTCCTCGGCTTTATACTCGCGCTGATTGGCTCCGTGCAGGCCGCCAACGCTACGAAAATTATGTGCATCGGCGACTCGATCACGGCCGGCAACAACTCTCCGAGCTACCGCTGGCCGCTCTTTCAGCGCTTCGCCTGGGCAGGCTACGCCCCCAATATCCAGTTCGTCGGCCCCTATACGGGCGGTTCGAATACATCGGACTCCGTACCGAATCCCCAGGATGGCGCTGTCGTGAACGGGCAGACCTTCCACTCGCATCATGCGGCCATCTGGGGATTCACCTCGGCGGCCATCGCCAACGGCTTTGCGCCTGGCGGAGCGGCCACCGGATACGCCCCCGACATCGCCATCATCCATCTGGGAACCAACGACTTCTATATCGACGGCAACGCCCAGGATTCGTACCAGCGAAATTACCTGACCAACCCGCAGGCGACGACCGGCAACTATGCGACAATCGTTTCCGAACTGCGCCAGGAGAATCCGAACGTCGTCATTCTGGTGTCGCAACTCATTTCGAGGGTGGGGGACCTTTGCGTCAGCCCGCAGATCAACGCCGCGATTCCGGCGTGGGCGGCGGCGAACACGACATCCAACTCCCCGATCATCGTCGTGGACCAGTATGGCGGCTACGACGCCTATCGGATGAACCAATCCGACGGCACGCATCCCGCTACGGACGGCGAGGACTTCATGGCGCAGAACTATTTCAACGCCATACTGCCGTACCTTCCGGCTCCGACCGGATCTTATCAGCCGGTCTTCACCACGCCGCTCTACGCGCGAGGCGCGGTCGGCAAACCGTTTTACTATGTCGTCGGGACCACGACGCCCGCGACGAGCATTAGCGTGACCGGTCTTCCGGCGGGTCTGAGCTACAGCAGCGGGATCATCTCGGGGACGCCGACCGCGGCGACCGCTCCCGCTCCGCCGCCGGGTGGCAACGCCGACAAGGTCAAGCCGGACCCGGTTGTCCTGACCGCATCGAACAGCGCCGGAACATACTCGGAGACGATCAATCTCGCGATTGCAGCGGCGTATCCTAATCCCGCCTCGCCGGCTTCTATTCCCGGTACGATCTACCTGGACAATTACGACTCCGGCGGCCTTTGGGCTGGCTACCAGGCCTACGACAACTCGCTGCCGTACTTCCCGGCGAACTTCCCGAACTTCACGTACTCCGGCAACTGGAGCGGGCCCTACCGGTACGATGATGTCGCAATCGCGTCCTGCTCCGACACCGTCAGCAACGGCTATTGCGTCGCCGCCACGGGAGCGCAGCAATGGACGAACTACACCGTCAATGTCGCCGCAACCGGCGTGTATCAGATGCAGGTCCGGCAGGCGACGCCTGGCGCCGCGTCGTTTATCCATGCCTTGGTTGACGGATATGATGTCAGCCTTGGGAGCAATATCGTCGATCAGTACCTCCTGTCGTCCACGGGAAGCTGGAACACGTTTACTTCGACGGCGGCGCCTTACAACGTCAACCTGGCGGCCGGCGCGCACACGATCCAGATCTGGCAAGATTCCAGCGGCGTCGACCTGAACTGGATGAGCTTCACCTCCCTGGGAACAGGCTCGTTCCCGGTTTTGAGCGTCCCATCGGTCCTCAGCGCGACCGTTGGATCGCCGTTCTCCCAGACCGTTTCCGCCACCAATAGCCCCACCAGCTACAGCGTCATCGGACCGGGCTGGCTGAAGATGAGCGGCAATGCGCTGGTGGGGACACCCCCGGCGGCGGCGACCTATCAGGCCACCTTGATCGCCGCGAACGGCAGCGGAGTCGGAACTGAGCCGATCACGATCAATGCGACCACGACCGGAAGCGGCGGAGGCGGCCCCTCGCAGCCCGCGATCACCAGCGCGTCCACGGCTTCTGGAACGGTCGGAACGGCGTTCTCGTATCAGATCACGGCGAGCAACAGCCCCACAAGCTACAGCGCTTCGGGACTGCCGTCGGGCTTGTCCGTCAACACCAGCACCGGTCTGATCTCTGGAACGCCAACGGCGACTGGCACGTCCACCGTCACGCTGGGCGCAACCAACGCCGGCGGAACGGGCAACCTCACGCTGACAATCACCATCAGCGCGTCAACCGGCACGGCCTACAACGTCAACGCCATCTACACCAGCGGCACGGCGTTCTCGACCGGCGGTCTGGACACCTACAACCACGCCTACCTGGCAAGCGAACTGGGATCCTCCGCCACTTACAACGGAAGCTCCGTCACCTTCGCCGCTCCCAACGTCCTCGACGCCTGGAGCAACATCACCGTCGCCCTGCCCGCCGGCAGCTACACCACGCTCAACATGGTCGGCTGTTCCTCGGGCGGCATCGCCACCAACCAGACCTTCACCGTCAACTACACCGACAGCACCACGCAGGCGTTCACCCTCCAGATGAGCGACTGGACCAACGGCTCGGGCTACTCGGATGAGACCAATGTGACGACGATGGCGCACTGCATCAACAGTGACGGCACGCTGACCACGCAGAGCCACTACCTCAAGGGCTACACGTTCGCTCTCAACGGCAAGTCTGTCGCAAGCATCACGCTGCCCGGCAATCGCGGTGTGGTCGTTCTTGCCTTCGCGGCGAGCGGCGCGGTCGCCTCGCCTCCGGTGATCAGCAGTGCGGCCACGGCGTCAGGCACGGTTGGCGCGGCGTTCTCTTACCAGATCGTCGCCAGCAACTCTCCGACCAGCTACAGCGCCTCGGGGCTGCCCGCCGGTCTCTCGGTCAACACGAGCACGGGCGCCATCTCTGGTACTCCGACAGCTTCGGGAACGTCCACGGTCACGCTGGGCGCCACGAATGCTGGCGGCACGGGCAACAAGACGCTGACGATCACGATCGCGGCGGCTCCTCCGGCTGTTCCGGTGATCAGCAGCGGCGCGACGGCTTCCGGCACGGTGGGAACAGCGTTCTCTTATCAGATCACGGCGAGCAACAGCCCGACGAGCTACAGCGCTTCGGGTCTGCCCGCCGGCCTGTCGGTCAATACGAGCACCGGTCTGATCTCCGGTACTCCGACCGCTGCGGGCACGTCCACGGTCACCCTCGGCGCGACGAACGCCGGCGGAACGGGTAACAAGACACTGACGATTACGATCAGCGCCGCCTCCTCGGGCGCCACGCTCACAGGGTCGCTTGCGACGCCTTCGAGCAGCATCAATCTGACCACGGAGGGCACGGCCGACTGGGCGCACTGGGGCTCGGAAGGCTCGGGCAACTGGGACCACAAGAACGGCGCGAATTTGCTCGCCAGTTGGGCGTGCACCAGCACGATCTTCACCTACGGCGGCAACGCCATCAGCTACTTGTGGACCGACGCCCTGAACTGGAACGGCACGGCGCAAGCGACCGGCGTCTACTTCTCCGGCCAGAACAGCTACTTCAGCTTCACCGCGCCGGCGGGCACAACCACACACACACTCAAAGTGTACATCGGAGCCAACGGAGCGAACGGAACGCTGAGCGCGCACCTGTCGGACAGCTCCGCGTCGGATTACACCGACACATCCGTCGCTCAAAACAGCAACGGCGTTTACACTCTCACCTACCGCGCCGCAAGCGCCGGTCAGACATTGACGGTGAAGTGGACCAACATCAGCGCGCTGGGCAGCATCACGATGCAGTCCGCGTCGCTGCAATAAAAAAAGGGGAGGAGCCCTCACCCGGCCCTTCGGGCAACCCTCTCCCAATTCTAGGAGAGGGTTAAGAGTTGGATGAGGATCAAAGATCCTCAAAACAAAAACTCTGACTCCCCCTCTCCCAGAATTGGGAGAGGGGGCCGGGGGGTGAGGGCTCCCCCTCCCATTCCGCAAACTTCGTTTCGCACGACCAACCGAGGAGACCGCATTGCACACGATTCAAGACGACTCATTACGCGTTCACATCTATCAAGAAAACGGGGAGGTGCTGGCCGAAGTTTCGGACCTGCGGAGCGGCGCCGTCTGGGGACCGGCGCCTGCGTTTACATTGGAGGTGTACTCCATTCTCCTGCGCCGCACCGAGACGATGCCCGCACCCGAGGCGCGGATCGCACAGGGCGACGATTGGATCGATGTGACGCTCGGGGTGGACAACCAATTTTTCAGCGCGTCGGCGACGGCGCGTTTTTCCCTGGATCAGGGCGAACTGGTGGTGGAGATTCCCAGCGATCGGGTTCAGGAAGGGCGTCCAGAGACCTCGCTGCTTTCCGGCCTGCACGTGCTGCCTAATCTGCTTAGCACCTCGCCCGAAGCGCCGGGACATCTGGTGCTGCCGTACCGGGTCGGCGCGCTTTGTTTCCCCGAGCGCCATAGCCGCCATCAGGAAAACTTTTTGATCTACGGCGAGCAGCACCAGTGGGAGCTGATGCCGATGCTGCCCGCGTGCGGCGCCGTGCGCGAACGTGAGAGCAGCGCCATGCTGCTGATCGCCGATCAGGGCGACTGCGACACGGAGTGCCGGGTCGCGACCGACGGCGTGGGCGGCGGGCAGGTCAGCTTCTCCATGCGTTATCACTACACACGGATCGACCCGGTCGATCCGATCGACCGCCGCCTGCGCTTTGCGCCGCTGCGCGGCGAGGACGCCAATTACGCCGGCATGGGACGCCGGCTGAACGCGCATGTCTTTGCGAAGGCGGGGCGAGGGACTCTTCTGGAGCGTGCGGAGGCGAACCCGGATATCGCCTATGCGTCGAAGTCGCTCGTTCTGAAGATCATGCACGGCTGCAAGGATATCGGCTCGATCACCGGCAGCGGGCGGTTCCATCTCGCCACCACGTGCGAGCAGGCGATGGAGCAGCTTTCTCTGCTGAAGCATAGCGGCTTCGAACGCGTGATGGTGCAGCTGACGGGCTGGAACCTGGAGGGGCACGACGGCTGCTGGCCGACCCGCTTCCCGGTCGAGCCGGCGATCGGCGGCGAGGAAGGGCTGCGCGAGTTGATCGCGCACGGCCAATCGCTCGGATTCCAGATGCAGGTACACGACAACTATCTCGACCTTTACGAGCGCTCCTACTGGTTCGATCCCGAACTGTGCACCGGCGACGTCTACGGCGGTCCGCTCAAGCGCGGCTGCTGGGCCGGCGGCATCAACTACATCGGCTGGCCGCTGGCGTACCCGGACACGCTGCTGGGCGACCAGATGCGGGAAGTGCAGAAGCTGGGACCGGCCGGCATTTACTACCTGGACGCCATGGGACTGCCGCTGGAGATTTCCTACAACCGCGCCCACGGCGAGCGACGCTACCGCCGCGCCTGCGCCGACGGCGTCGCGCGCATCCTGCGCGCCAGCCGCGAGGTCTTTGGCTCCGCCGGCACCGAGAACGGCTATCTCTACTGCGCCGCCGAGTGCGATTATATCGGCTCGCCGTTCCTGGATCTCTTTGGCGAACCGGTCAGCGAGATGATCGACCAGATGGTCCCGCTCTGGTTTATGGCGATGAAGGGCCATATCTTCACGAACCTGCACGACACATATAACGCTGTGGTCGATAAGGGTGACCACTCGCCAATCACGGTCGCGCATCGGATGCTCAAGATGGCCGAACTCGGTCTGCTGCCGCGCAACGAAGGCGTCGCCGTGCGCGGCGATTGGGGGTATCCGCTCGAAGAAACCATCGAAGCGATGCGCCTGGAGTACGACCTGATGACTGGCCCGCTCGCGGAGACGATCCTGGCGTCTTTGGTGGATCACCGTGTTATGGCCGGCGATCCGGAAAAGAACGACCACATCACGTATTCCCGCTTCTCCAGCGGCGTCGAGACCGTCTGCGACTACAAAAACGGGAGTTTGGAGATCAACGGCCAGAAATACCCGCTGCCCAAGGACTTCGCAAAACGCCCCGAAGTCGCGCGCGGCGCCCGCTCGCCCCTCGCCGCCGAGGCGTGGGTGTGAGGGTGTTTTCGCTGACGCACTCTGACTTTGCGTGCGACGGCGTTTCGGAAATTCGGGCATGGCCGCCTCCGCCATTTTCAGATGGAAAAGGAAATTCGCCTTGAACTTAAGCTGGATCGATTGGACCATCGTCTTTGTCGCCGTGATCGGGATCCGCGCGGTCAGCTGGAGCACGCGTTCGCTGATGCGCGGGGTCGCCGACTTTCTTTCGGCGAACCGACTCGCCGGGCGGTATCTGCTCACGATCTCCGGCGAGGTGGGCGGCTTTGGCGTCATCTCCATGGTGGCGGGTTTTCAGGCGTTTACATCCGCCGGATTTCCCAACTACTGGTGGGGACTGATGTCGGCGCCGCTCGGGATCATCTTCGTGATGACGGGGTGGGTGTACTACCGATTGCGCGAGACGCGCGCGCTCACGGTGGCGCAGTTCTTTGAGATGCGCTACAGCCGGAGATTTCGGATCCTGGCGGGCACGCTCTGCTGGCTCTCGGGGATCATCAACTTTGGGATCTTTCCTGCCGTGGCCGCGCGGTTTTTGATCTACTTCTGCGGCTTGCCGGACACCTTCCCGCTGCTGGGGCTGCATATTGCGACCTATCCCGTGATCCTGGCGGTCGATCTGGGGCTGGCGCTGTTCTTTGTCAACGCCGGCGGCCAGGTCTCGGTCATGATCACCGAGTGCGCGCAGGGGATTGTCGCGAGCTTCGCGTTTTTCGCCATCGCGGTGGCCGTCATCGTCATGATCCCCTGGCATACGGAAGTGGCCGCGCTCCAGCTCGCGCCCGCCAACGCGTCCATGCTCAATCCGTTTCACACGAGCGAGATCAAGGACTTCAATGTCTGGTTCTATCTGATTGGAATCTTTATCTCGGTCTACGGCTTTCAAAGCTGGCTGGGAACGCAGGGCTTCATGACCTCGGCGCGCACGCCGCACGAGCAGCGCATGGGGCAGATCATCCGGGTGTGGCGCTCGGCGCCGCAGGACCTCATGCGCATGGCGTTGCCGCTCGCGGCGTTCACGGCGCTGAACTCGGCGCAGTATGCGCCGCAGATGGCGGCCGTGCATGAGACCATCAGCCATATCAGCAACAAGGCTGTGCAGAACGAGATGCTCGTGCCGGTGGCGCTCGCGCACATCCTGCCGGTGGGCATCAAAGGTCTTCTGGTGATGGTCGCCGTGTTCCTTTCGCTCACCTGCCACGACACCTATATGCACTCGTGGGGAAGTATCTTCGTGCAGGATATTGTTCTGCCGATACGGCAAAAGGCGTTTACGCCGCAGGAGCATATCACCTGGCTGCGCTGGTCGATCTTCGGCGTCGCCCTGTTCTCGTTCTTCTTTAGTCTGCTGTATGTGGAATCCGACAAGATCTTCTTCTTCCAGGCGATCACCGGAACGATCTGGCTGGGCGGCGCCGGCGCCGTGATGATCGGCGGGCTCTACAGCCGGTTCGGGACCACGGCGGGCGCCTACTGCGCCATGGTGTCGGGAGCGGTGCTCGGCATTGCGGGGCTCGTGATTCCCAAGATGTGGGAAGCGCGCCACACCGATCCGTTCCCGATCAATGGGCAGTGGCTGATGCTGATCGCCAGCCTGATCTCAATCGCGCTGTATGTCGGAGTTTCCGTCGCGACGGGCGGCGCGAAGCGTCCGTTCAATCTGGAGAAGATGCTGCATCGGGGAGCGTATTCGGACGATCCGCAGCCGGTGGAGGCGAAGACGGCCCTGCGCGGCCGGTGGCTGGAGATGCTCGGAGTCGGCAAGGAATTCACGAAGAGCGACACGGCGCTGGCGATGCTGCTGACGGTCTGGACGCTGGGCTGGTGGCTGGTGTTCCTGGTCGTCTGCGCGATGCATTTCTTCTTCAACGCCATTCCGGACTCCTTCTGGCCGGCCTACTGGCGCGTCAATCTGCTGATCCTGGCCGCGGTCAGCGTTCCGTCGCTGATCTGGTTCACCGTCGGCGGCGTGCTGGACATGCGCGCGCTGCTGACGGCGCTCAAAACCGCCGTCCGAAACCCGCTGGACGATGGCCGGGTCATCCATGAGACGGACGACCGTCTGGATCCCGAGCCGGTCCGGGAGCCTGTGATCCAATAATCGTTACGTATTCCCCATTCCCATTAAAGGTCGGTTTTATGTCTCTGCTGGATTCTCTCAAAACAACGCCGCGTATTTATCGAACGTTCGCCCCGCCCGCGCTTTTGCAAATCGCGATGCCGATGGGCGGCCTTGGCGCCGGATGCATCTGTCTGAACGGTTACGGAGGCTTGCAGGACTTCGCGATACGCAACAAGCCGGCGACGACCGCGCTGCCGGATGGTCACAGCTTTCATGACGCCGCGTTCGCCCTCGTGCATATCAAGGGCGAACGGCCGGTGACGAGATTGCTGGAAGGCCCGCTGCCCAAGGAAAAGATCTACGATCAGGCGCTGCAAGCGCAGGGGTATCGTCATGGCGGACACGAAGGAATGCCGCGCTTTGAGCACGCGGAATTCGACGCGGGATATCCGTTCGGCGTGGTCCGCCTGACGGATCCCGCGCTCCCGCTCAAGGCGGCCGTGACGGGATGGAGCCCGTTTATCCCCCGCGACGACGTCCACTCCGGAATGCCGTGCGCGATGCTGGAGTACCGATTTGAGAATGTGGGCGCCGATGATGTCGAATTCGAGTTTTCTTATCATCTCTCGCATCTGATCGGCGATGAAGAGGGCGGCGACGGTTCCGGGTGGCGCGCCGCTCGAACCTCGGTCTTAACCGGCGAAAACGGACCGCTGGGCGTTCGATACCACAGCGAATTGCCCGCCACTCAGGAGAATTATGGGAGTGCGGCGCTCTGCGCGGTTGGCTGGACTCCGCGCGTGAAGGCGATGTGGCTGCGCGGCGGCTGGTTCGACGCCATTTCGGGACTGTGGCGCGAAACATCCACAGGCCGGTTTGTGGAAAATGACGGTTCCGAGCCTGTCGAGGACGCCGCCAGCCGCACCGGCGGATCGATCCTGGGCGGCGCCGTTTTGAAGCCGGGAGAATCGGCGGTCTTTCCCATCCTGATCGCCTGGCACTTTCCCAATTCCGACATGACCAGCGGGCAGCTGCCGTGCGGCGGCTCCTGCGGATCGGACTGCGGCTGCGCGGCGTCTCCGGCGTGGAGAACGTTTTACGCCGGCCGCTGGCGCGATGCTGAGGCGGTCGCGCGGGACGCCGCCGCGCAATATGGCGCGCTGCGCGCGCGGACGCTGGCGTTCCAGCATGCGCTTGCGGATTCCACGCTGCCGCCGGATGTCATCGACGCCGTCGTGTCCAACCTCGCCATTCTGAAGTCCGCGACAATATTGCGGCAGGAGAACGGAAACCTCTGGGCCTGGGAAGGGTGCATGACGCAATGCGGAAGCTGTCCGGGTTCGTGCACGCATGTTTGGAACTACGCACAGGCCATGCCGCACCTCTTTCCAAAGTTAGAAAGAACGCTGCGCAACCAGGAGCTGGAGCGCTCGATGGACGAGGAAGGGAATATCAACTTCCGGTCCGCGCTGCCGGATGGTCCCACGCTTCATGGCGGCCACGCCGCCGCCGACGGTCAGCTGGGCGGCATCCTGAAACTCTGCCGCGACTGGATGATCTCCGGCGACACGGATTGGATGCGCCGTCTGTACCCGCTGGCGCGGCGCAGCCTGGATTACTGCATCGCGACCTGGGACCCCGACCGGCAAGGCGGCCTGTTCGAACCGCATCACAACACCTACGATATTGAGTTCTGGGGACCGGACGGCATGTGCGGCAGCGTGTATGCAGGCGCGCTCTCGGCAATGGCGCGGATGGCGAATCATCTTGGCGAGGCCGATCAAGCCGACTCATACGGCGCCCTCGCGCGCAAGGCCGCCGGATTTATGTCCCGCGAGCTGTTCAACGGCGAATACTACCAGCAGAAAGTCCAGTGGGAGGGATTACGGGACCAATCGTTCCTCGCCAGCATCGCCGGCGTCGATGCGAGCAGCACGGAGATGAAGCGTCTGCTGAAAGCCGAAGGCCCGAAGTATCAATACGGCTCCGGCTGTCTTTCCGACGGCGTGATCGGCGCATGGATGGCGACGATCTACGGGGTCGGCGCGCCCATGGATCGCGCGGAGGTCCGCTCGACTCTCAGCGCGATCTTCCGGCATAACTTCAAGCGCGACCTGTCCGACCATGTCTGCTTGCAGCGTCCCGGCTACGCCCTCGGCCACGAGCCCGGACTCATCCTTTGCACATGGCCGCGCGGCGGGAAGCCGACGCTTCCGTTCGTTTACAGCGATGAAGTCTGGACAGGGATCGAACACCAGGTCGCCTCGCACCTGATCGAAGAGGGACTGGTGGAAGAGGGCCTGACGATCGTCCAGGCGGTGCGCGCCCGTTACGACGGCCACGTGCGCAATCCGTTTAACGAATATGAATGCGGCTCCTACTACGCGCGCGCCATGGCGAGCTACGCCCTGCTCAATTCGCTCTCGGGATTCCGCTACTGCGCCGTCACCCAAACGCTGTGGTTCGGCCCCAAGATCGGCGGCGGCCGGTTCCAGGCGTTCTTCTCCGCCGAATCGGGATTTGGGACCGTGCGATTGGCCGACGGCGCTCTCACCGTCGATCTGATCGAAGGCGAACTGCAAGTGGCTAAGCTCGTCCTATCACAGGGCGGCCAGGAGCGTGAGCTATCCTGGGAAGCGACCGCACGCGTGGGCGCGCCCGTTCAAATTCCCATTTGAACGGGCGGCGTGGGGAGCGGATGTCTGCAAGGTAAGGTATCATTTTGACATCAGTCCGGCGGATCGGCGCCGCGATAGGAGCCGTTATGACATCCCTCCCACATAGCGCGAATCTCGAAGAAGACACGACACGCCTCTTACAAACTGCGGTCGCCGCTCTCGACGCCGGCGCCGCCGCTAAGCTTCAGGAGATGCTCGATCGGCGCCCAGCAATCACGCAGTACCGAACGGAAGTTGGCGATGGCGGTTACTTCGCCAGCGCCACGCTGCTGCATCACATCGCCGGCAATCCGATCCGTTATCCTCTTCCCGCGAACATCCTGGAGGTCGCCGCGATCGTGCTTCAGCATGGCGCCGATCCCAACGCGCTCTGCGGCGTCCCCGGCAACAGTTATTCGACGATTGGTCTTTTGCTGACGAGCAAGCAGGCGTCCGAAGCGGGAGTCGCCGTGGCTCTGATCGATCTTTTGCTTGCCGCCGGCGCCAAAGACGAAGTGTTCACCGACGCTGATGTTCTCTCCAAGCCGCTCTGGAATGGGGGGCGTGCGACGGCGGAAGCGCTCGTGGGGCGCGGCGTTGCGATGGACGCTCGTCACGCGGCGGCGCTTGGGCGATTGGATCGGCTTCAGGAAATACTGGACGGCGCACCGATGGAGCGCCGCATTTTGGAAGAAGCGCTCGTTTATGCGAGCATGCAGAACGAGTGGGAAGCCGTCAGGCTTCTTGTGACGCGGGGAGCGAAGGGCGACGTCAACGCTTCGCCCGGCGGTCAGTCGTCAGCCCTGCACAACGCCGCATGGCGCGGGAATACCGACATTGTGAACTTGCTTCTGGAGCACGGGGCCGACGCCTGCGTGCGCGACAATCAGTATCAGGCGAGCCCGGCGGGGTGGGCGGAGCATGGCGGCCACGCCGAGCTTGCGGCGCTTCTTCGCAGCCGCGAAGGCGGCTGACGGGTAAGTGAGGATAGTGCAATGTTTAGATCAGATTTCGTAATGCCGAGACAGATGGGATCTGGTATCATCTTAAACAGCAAATACATCAAATCTGGCGTTCAAGCAATAACATCCCATCCACATGAGTTGCTGTTGCTTCAATTGCTGTCTATCTGGGAGCTTAATGAAAAAGGCAGTCCTTCACGTCCTTTTGTTGTCGTCGCTCGCCGCTGTCCACGCCGCCGCCGCGCAGTCCACGCATTCCTCGTTTGACGCCGCCACCGGAACGATTGTCGATTCCCGCTGGAAGTCCGGCATGCCGCTGGGTGGTATTGGGGACGGTAAGATCGAGCTGATGACGGACGGTTCGTTCGGCAACTTCACCCACCAGCACAACTGGGATCGCCCGTATCGCTGGGCGAAAGGCGCATTCGCCGCGATCCGCGCGCAGGAGGCGGGCGGCGCGCCCGTCGTGCGGATCCTTCGGCTTCAGAAGGGCGACGAATATACGGGAATCGCCAATGTGCGGCATACGCGCATGCAGGGATGGTTCCCGCGCGCCCAGATCGACTACGCCGACGATGCGCTGCCGGTGAACGTGCGCCTGGAGGCGTTTTCGCCGCTCATTCCCCATGACATCAAGAACTCCAGCATGCCGGTCGCCTTTCTGGACTATCGCGTGACCAATCCCACGCAAAAGACCGTCAAGGCGAGCATGCTGCTTTCCTGGCCGAACTTGTTAGGGTGGGGCGGCCGTACGGACGCGAAGTGGGACGATATCCGCGGCGGCCGCCAAACGCCGGCGCACGCCGGCGCGCTTCAAGGACTGCGATACACGACGGCGCAATCCTACGCCGATCAGCGGCGTAACGTTCTGGGCGAAGACTTTGTCGGCGTTCGATCGGACAGCGGCCTTGCCGTCAGCTCATGCGCGTCGTGGGACGCCGCCGCGGAAACGCCGGCGTTTTGGAGCGACTTTGAGAAGACCGGACGCGTTCAGGGAGCGGCGGGGTCGCCCGAACAGTCGGCGGGCGCCGTGGCGGCGGAGACGACGCTGAAGCCGGGCGAAACACGCGTTTTCCGGTTTCGAGTCGTCTGGGCGATGCCGCAGATGATCACGATGCAGAACCGGCAGGTCGCGAGCAAAAACACCGATGCGTCGAAGACCGATGTCGAAGCGATTACGGACTCGGACGCCGGATCGCGCTGGGATACCGGCCGGGCGATGCAGGCGGGCGATAACCTGGTCGTCGCGCTCGGACAGTCCGTCACGCCTGCGTCGATCACGCTCGATTTCGGGCAGGCGGGAACGGACTACCCGCACGGCTTGCGCATCGAAGTCTCTTCGGACGCGAAAACCTGGAAGGAAGTCGCCGTCAAAACGGCGGACGAAATGAAGGGAGCGTCCCAGACCATCGCACTGGCGCCGATTGCCGGAAAGTATCTGCGCCTGACCAATCTCGGTACGGATTCCTTTTATTGGTGGAGCGTCTTCGGCATGAGCGTCCACACGGCGGGGCAGACCGCGCCGCTGAAGCTGGCGCCGGACGCCGTGACCGCCTATAAGATCAAGACGACCAGTCTCGTCGTGGAGGATGTCGGCCATTATTGGCGCAATTGGTGGAGCGGGGCGCAGGGCATCGCCGCTTACGCCGACAAAAACGAAGACACGCTCCTCCAGCAGACGAAATCGTGGCAGGATCCCGTTCTCAAGTCGAGCCTTCCGTTCTGGATGAAGCTCAAGCTGATCAACTGCGCGTTCCCAATGTTCGCCAATACCGTGCTCACCAAAGACGGGCGCTTTGCCGTCCTCGAAAGCCCGATCGATATGGGCGGCGCGCTGGGCACCATGGATCAGCGCATGGCGTCGCACGCCTTTTTCACCTCGTTCTTCCCCGAGCTGGACCGGGCGGAGCTGGAGCTGTACGCCGCCTGCCAGCAGCCGGACGGGCGCATTACCCACTTCGACGGCAATATCCATGAAGTGATCGGCCGTCCCGATGTCGGATACGGAATCACCGACTGGCCGGACCTTTCGTCTGCCTGGGTCATGCAGGCCGTTAAGCTCTACCGCTGGACCGGGGACGCTTCGTTTCTGGAACGTATGAAGCCGCACATCACCCACGCCATGGACTGGCTAGAGAAGGACGGCGCGGACGATAATCTCATTCCCGCCGGCGGCAGCACTTACGATTACGAGCAGCTCCCGCGCGGCGAGTTTATCTATTCAGCGTCGTGTTATCTGGGGGCGCTGCGCGCGGCGTCGGCGATCTCGGATCCCGCGCAGGCGTCGGCGTACGACAAGCATCTCGGCGATGTCCAGAAGTCGGTCATGACGGACCTGTGGAACGGAACGTTCTTCCGCAAGTGGCGGCAGCCCTCCACGGGGAAGACCGTGGAGGACAGCTTTGTCGCGAATCTCGCCGGCGATTGGCTGGCGCGCTTGTCGGGACTGCCGCGTACGCTCGATCCGAAGATCATCCATCAGAGCGTGACGCAGACCATCGCGCGGCATCAGAAGCCGTTCTTCCCCACGCCGCCGATGCAGGTGACTCCGGCGGGGAAGCTCACGACGACGTCGTGCTATTTCCTTCAGCATGAGCCTTATCTGGGCTGCGAGGCGATCTACGAGAACTACGTGGATGACGGCGTGGAGACGCTGAAGCGCGTGTACGACTGCGCCTGGGAGCTGAACCATAGCCCGTGGGATCAGTCGCTCGCCTACGACGCGCCGTCGGGCGTTCAAAGCGGCCTCGCGACTTACATGACCTGTCCGACCTCCTGGCATGTGCTCAGCGCGCTCGCCGGAACGTCGCTGGACCTGCCGGGGAAACGGCTTTATGTCTCGCCGCGTCTCATGACGACCGAAACCGAGATGCACCTCCCCGTCTTCTTCTCACGATTCTGGGGCTGGCTGGACTATGTTCCCGCCCAGCATCGTCTGGCCCTGCGCGTGGACCGCGTCTTTGCCACGGACACGGCGCGGGCATCGCTCTATCATATCGCCGGGGAAGCGGACGCGCCGGATTCCGCGATGACAATCACATCCGTCGCGGCGGACGGCGACGCCGCGCCGATCGCCCTGGAGGCGCCCTTCGCCGTGAAAGAGGGCGCGACGTTGGATCTCTCCTCCCTGATCGACCGGCTGGCGCCGTCGTCCCGCAGCGAAACGGTGGACTTTGAAGTGAAGGCGCCCGCTCCCACGCGGCCAGGCCTGCCCTCGGGAGATTGGGTGCTGAGCGATAACTTGCACGATTCGCCGGAACTGGCCGCCTCCGTCGGCCAAACGGCGCTCGATGGCGATCCAACTTCCCGATGGACGACGCTGCGCCCCATGCTTCCCGGCGATCAGCTGACGCTCGATATGCGCAAGGTCCAGCGGATTGCCAGGATCGTCCTCGATAGCGCGAAGTCCCCGGGCGACTACCCCCGAGGGTATCGGCTGGAGACATCCACCGACGGCGCCGCCTGGAGCGAAGCCGCGCGCGCCGACGCCGGCCAGGTCAGCTCCGCGCAGCAAGCCGGCGTCCTGACGATCGCCATCACGCCCACGGACGCCCGCTACGTGCGGATCACCAACGAAGGCGCCGACCCCGGCGCCTTCTGGTCCGTGCATGAACTGATGGTTTACGGGGAGTAGAACCACCAGCTTCACGTGTGGGGAAAAGTACGTCCATTCAGTGGAGGAAATTCGGTATGCTTGGCGAAAAGATTCACGTGCCAATCCTTTGCATTCGATCCTCCATCGCCTCCGAGCATCTCATGGACCCCCTCGAAGGGACCTCAAGCTATATCTTCGAATACTTCGACTCCCAGGTCGAATTGGAAGGCGAGGATGGGGTGCGGGAATATCCGGGAAACGTCTGTATCCTTTATGCGCCGGGCCAGAGGCAGCTTTACAGGACATCCAAAAGCGTCAGTCACACATGGTTTCATGTGAGCGGCGAGGGGCTGGAAGAGTGCCTGCGGAGATATGAAATTCCCACAAATCGGGCGATGGCGGGACCGTTCGAATCGCTGGCGCTGGCGACTTTTCTGGAGGATGTGCGCCGCCATCACGTGCAGCGGGAGCCATACTGGGAAGACGCCGTGACGCTGCTGTGCCGGACGTTTCTGCGCAATCTCTCTCGCGCGATCTCCCATGGGGTCGTGATGGCGCCGCCGTCGCTCTATCAAAAGGAAACCTTGATGAGCCTGCGGCGGCTGCGCGCCCACGTCCATTCCAACTTGAAGCACCGATGGAGCATCGACGAGATGGCCTCGCTCGTGCATATGAGCTCGTCGCATTATCGCAAAACCTTCGCGCATTACTTCGGGGCCAGTCCAATCGAAGACCTGATCAACGCGCGGGTGCGGCAGTCCAAGCTGCTGCTGCGCAATTCGACGATGTCGGTCACCGGGATCGCCGAATACTGCGGTTTCACCAGCGCGTCGCAGTTCCATGTCTGCTTTCGCAAGCATACCGGCGGCTCTCCGGGCGAATTCATCAAGACGGAGCGGCCGTTGTCCGTGGACGAGGGCGCGCGGCCTTCGGCGCATGCGGACGAAGATGTGGACGATCTCTCGCTGCTCTATCTGGAGCCCGTGGGCTACTGGCGGTTCGACGATGATGAGGCGGGCTGCGATCAGGACTATCACTTTCGCTACAGCCGGGCGATCTTTCACCATGGCGCCGTGTTAGGCTCCGGGCCGCACGGCGGGGGCGCGCTGCGGGTGGACGGCGTGCGGTCCTATGCGGAAGTCGCCGAGCCGGTGGTCGATACCGCGCAGAGCTTTACCGTGTGCGCCTGGGTGCTCATCGAAGACGAGGACCCAGGCGCCGAGTGGATGACCGCCGTGAGTGTGGGTAATGACGACCATTGCAGTTTTTATCTCCAATACTGCGCGCCGGAAGACCGTTTCATGTTTACCGTCACGTATTCCGAAACCGACTTCACCACGATCCACGCGCGCGGCGCGGCGAAGCCGGACAAGAAGCGGTGGACGCATCTTGTCGGCGTTCACGACGGCGAGAAGCGCCAGATAACGCTCTGGGAAAATGGCGAGCTGAGCGAGACGCTTCCGTTTGAGACGCCCTGGGCCGCGCCGGGGCCGACGCGCTTTGGGGCAGGGGTGTATTGGGGCGCCCTGGTGGACTTCTGGGCAGGGCGGATCGCCGAGATCCGTTTCTTTGACCGGGCGCTGTCGCCTGCCGAAATCCGGACGGTTTACGGTCACTCCCGAGGCGAATAAACGATGGGCGCGGATTTCGTGGATGGAAAAATCGATGTCGTCGCCTCGGGGATCCGGCCGTCGCATCCTCCGGATTTCAAGATCGATTGGCCGGTCGGCAACAAAGAATATGGGTTTGTCCAATTCCACGAACCCGTGATCCTGGAGGACTGCGCCGGACGACGGGAGCGCCCTGCGGGAACCTGTATCGTATACATGCCCTTCCAGCCCAGGTACTACCGGGCGCGGCAGGGGAGCCTGGAGCATACCTGGATACTCGCCATCGGCTCCGGCGTGTCCGATTGCCTGGCCGAATATGCGATCCCGACCAACACGGCGCTGGAGCTGGGGGAACTGGAGTTTCTGGAGCCCTACATCCACAGTGTCCGTCTGGAGCGCCTGCATCTGCATCACCATTATGAAGATGCGATCACGGATCTTTCACGGGAGTTCTTGCGCAGGATCGGAGTGCTCATCGCCCAGGCCGCTGAGCCTTTGACCGTGATCCAGCGGCGGCGGGCGGATATGCTCAACGAGATTCGGCTCGCCGTGCACTCCGATATGTGCCGCCGGTGGACCGTGCCCGAGATGGCGGCGATCAGCGGGCTGAACGCCACTAGGTTCGCCACGGAGTACACCAAGCAGTTCGGCGCCAGCCCGATTGACGATCTGATCGACGCGCGCCTCAGACGCGCGGAATTTCTGCTCAAGCACCGCTCGCTCACGGTTAAGCAGATCTCGGTGGAGTGCGGCTTCACCAGTCCGGAGCACTTCAACCGTCTGTTTCATGCCCGGCGCGGCTACTCGCCCGGCCAGTTCCGCAAGCTCTGAACGCTGTCGTCTGACGAGGCGGCATATGAGAATTGATCAAGAATTGCGCCACATTCATACTTGCGCGGAAAGAACGCCGAGTGTTACAATTGGCAACTGAAACGATTCGTAGAAAGCAGGTGAATAATCATGAAGACCAATCCAAAGACTATCGGTTTCACGTTGATCGAGCTTCTAGTAGTAATAGCAATAATTGCTATTCTTGCCGCAATTTTATTTCCTGTCTTTGCCCAGGCGCGGGAGAAAGCGCGCACCATCGCCTGTCTGAGCAATCTCAAGCAAATAGGGATCGCCACCATGCAGTACACCCAAGACTACGACGAGCGCTTTATGTACGAGTATCGCGACGAAAATGGCGGCGGTACGGCATGGCCGAATAATCCGCCGATACTGCCGAACGGGCAGCTCGCGGGCTGGTATACGGCGCCGCTCAACAATCTCGCCAGCTCCAACTGGGCGTATGAATTGCAGCCCTATCTCAAGAATACGCAGGTGATGTCCTGCCCGTCCGCCCCGGACCAGCAGGGGTGGAACCCGCCGACCAGCACGGACCGGATCAGCTATATCGCCACCTCTTATGTGCTGGACGGATTCACAAATCCGGGAACGCCGATCAATCTCGCGAAGATCGTTGCGCCCTCGGATTTGATCCTGGTTTTCGACGGCGGCAACGTCACGAAAGTCGCGCAGATCCAGGGATGGAACGGATACGATTTCAACAATCGCTGCGTGGTCAACAATAACTTCCAGCCCAGCAACGGCGTGTGTCCGCAGTGCTGGGGCGACTGGATTGCGCGCCACCAGGGCGGCCGCAACTACAGCTTCGCGGACGGTCACGCGAAGTGGTTTACGGATTCCAATATATATATCACCACCCATCCTGATCGATGGGATGGTTCTTGCCAGAAATAGTCGTGGAGCATTCGCTTTCATCTCCCTTTGGGAGATGAAAGCGAAATTTTCGATATATTACTATTGATATCATTGCAACTCAGAAAGATAAAGGAGAGAATAATGCCGAAGTTATTCCGTCATGCGCGTTTCGCCGCTGCGCTCTTATGCGTCGCTTCCACGATCTGTCCCCGGCCAGCCCTTGCCGGCAGCCCTCCAGGGGATGTCGTCGGCAAGCTTACCGCCGCCTATCAGGGGTACTTTAGCTGCAAAGAGCCGACGGCTCCAGATGGACAGGGATGGATCCATTGGTCGTATGACGTCAACAGCCCTCCCAGCTTGACCAACTACAGCTGTTCCTCGTGGCCCGACATGCGCCCGTACACCACCGGGACTTACGCCACGAGCTGTCCTAACTTCGGCAACGGTCAGCCCGCGAAGCTCTTTACCTCCTACAACTCGTCCATCGTCAGCACGCATCTGAATTGGATGAAGCAGAACGGCATGGCGACCGTGGCGATCGGCCGGTTCGATCCCGTCGGGATTTCCGGTCCGACAACACAGGCGCAGCTGATTCAGGCGGCGGCGCCGGCGGCTGGGATGAAGTACTACATCAGCTACGATCTCTCGGGCTGGAACAACTTCTCAACCGAGCTGCCCGCCGATTGGACGAACGTCATCGTCAATCAGCTTCATATGCCGACGAACGCAAACTATGCGAAGCAAAACGGCAAACCCGTCGTCGAGGTCTGGGGCTTGGGGAACGTTAACGCCCACAACGGAACGCCCGCAAGCGAATTGGCGCTGGTAAATTGGCTGAAGTCGCAGGGCTGCTACGTCATCGGCGGAGTCTCCCATGCATGGCGATGGGGAACGGATATGCAGCCGTTTGTCTCGGTTTTTCAGGCGTGCAATATGATTCAGCCTTGGCAAATCGGAGTCGTCGGCGACATTGCCAGCGTGGACAGTAATAAGAGCGCACAGGCGGACGACCTTGCCTGGTGCAACAGCAACGGCGTCGACTATGAATGCTGTATTCTTCCCGGCGATATCAGCGTCCACCAGCGCCAGCATGGCAATTTGATGTGGGAAGAATTCGCGAATCTCCGATCCATCGGCGTTCAGAGCGGCTTCATCACGATGTTCGACGAGTTCGGCGAAGGGAATCAAATCATGCCGACTGCCGAGGACGCCAGCATGAGCCCGACCAATCCGTCAGGAATTACGATCCCCGCTGCGAACGCCAATCACTTCTGGACGCTCGACGAGGACGGAACGCACTGTTCGTCGGATTATTACATGCGGCTGACGGCCGACGGCGGCAAGATGCTGCAAGGGCTGATCCCGCTCACATACACACGCCCCACGCCTCCGGTCCGCAAGCTTATTCCGGGAACGGTAGTGTCGTTTCAGGCAACCGTCAACAGCAAGTACGTCTGCGCCGACAACGCCGGGGCAAACCCGCTGATCGCCAATCGCTCCTCCGTCGGGGCATGGGAGCAGTTCCGCGTGGTCGATATGGGAAACAATAACATCGCGCTGCTGTCTCTGGCGGATAATCTGTATGTATCCGCCGATAACGCGGGAGCCAGCGCCTTGATCGCCAATCGAAGCTCCGCGGGTCAATGGGAGACCTTCTATGAGTGCGACGCCGGAAACGGCAACGTCGCGCTGCGCGCCCTCGCCGACAACCAGTTTGTCTGCGCGGACAATGCGGGCGCGAATCCGTTGATCGCCAATCGGACGACGTATGGATTGTGGGAGACCTTTACCGTCCGAACCTATTGATGGCGAAGGAAAGAAAACACTCTCAAGCGTAAGGGAGGCAATGGAGCATTCCATTGCCTCCCTTACGCATGTCTGAAGGCAGAATTAATGTGAGTTATGTGTATAATCGACTTTGATTGCCGGCAATCGGGCCGGCGCATTGACGCTATCTCACTTTGGAGGAGCCACCTGTGAAAATCCGCCTGCTGCTTCTACTGATTCTTGCGCTGGTTTTCCCGACATTTGCCCGTGCGGACGATCTTGTCGGCCCGTACGTCTACAAATCCAGCGTGCGCCTCAATACCCAGCACTATTTGGTATATTGGCCCAGTCCGACCGCGAAAGAGCCGCAATATCTTACGGGGAGCTGGGCTCCCAAACTGAACTTCAACGTGCAGGGGCCGCTGGAAGGCGGCAGTCAGATCAGTGTCCAGTTCACCAAGCCCGGCGGCGTGAAGTGGATCCATCGCGACCTCAAAACGGATGAAACCGACGCCGATTCCTTCCAAAGCTTCAGCCTCGACGGGATCGACCTGGACAAACAGGCGACCATGGCGACGGGAGAATTCACGCTGAACATCGTGCTGACCAACGCGCTGAACGGAACCAACAAACCCCTTTACACCGGCAAATTCGAAGTGGCGAAGTTTCACTACGGCGCCGCGCCCAACGAAGTCCACCAGGCCGATTACTATGTCAATCACGACTGGACGCTTCCCATCGGGCAGATGTCCTTTGACGACAATCCCGAAAACGCCGAAGCGCCGGCATTGCTGGTAAAGCTGTGGTTCCGCGGGCCTCTCGATATGCAGATGCTGGCGGGGTATCTGTATTACAACGGCAAGCAGATCAGCAGCACGAAATCGGAGGGAAATGTGTCCGCCCCGGTCGTCGTGCAGCCCGGCTCGACGCGGCCGGATTTGACCTGGTCGCGCTGCACGTTTGATTTCGCCAAAGTTTCCAAGGGACGCAATGGGGACAGCGCCAACAATTACGACAGCATGTTTTTCCTGGACAAGCATCCGGGAGAGTATGAGATCAAAGTGCTGCGCGGCGGCAAGCTGGCCCGCAGCGCGAAGTTCACGATCGGCCCCGACGGCGCTCTGGTCGATAACGGTCTGGCGGCCTCGAACAAGATGGGCAAGGGCGTCACCCTCATCCCGGTCACGACGGATTTGAGTCAGGACGCCGGCGCCAGCATCGCCAACTATAAGTCACTGGCCTTTTACGGCAATCCGGTTGTGGGATTCCCCTAATCTCCAAAAATCGCGTTCTCCCAAGGCTTCAGTGCGTTAACGGCTTGCCGGCGGGGGAGCGGTCGATTTTCGAACGATCAGGGTCGGGGCCAGCAGATGAGGCTCCGAGGAAGCGGATCCGCCGCGCAGCATCTGGACGAGCGTCCGCACTCCCTTCATTCCGATCTCGCCAAGGTCCTGGCGGATTGTGGTGAGGGGAGGGTGGACCATCGGGTCCATGCGTTCGTCATTGAAGCCGATCACGGAGAGATCGTTCGGGACTTGAACGCCGCTGTCGTGCGCGGCGCGCAGGGCGGCGATCGCCAGCGCGTCGGAGGCGGCGAAGATGGCGGTGGGGGGATGGGGCAGGCGCAGCAGCCTCAAGGTTCGTTCGTATCCCGAAGCGTCTTCATAGGTCCCAGGAAATAAATAATCGGGATCGCAGGGGGCGCCGGCGGAGGCGCAAACCTCCAGGAAGGTTTGCCGGCGGATCACGGCGCTGCTGAGGTTCTCGTCGCCGGACAGATGGGCGATTCTGCGATGTCCCAGATCGAGCAAGTGTCTTGTCGCGAGGATGGTTCCGGCCTCGTTGTCGATATCGATCGTCGGCACGCCGGATTCGCCGGACGTCGAGGAAAGGGATACCGCCGGCAGCCCCGAAACGCCGAGGGCGGTTAAGATATCGGAGTTGTCCGACGCGGCGATGACGATGACGCCGTCAATACGCCCGTCTCGAAGCGGCCCCAGCGATTCCGAAGCGTCCTTCCAGGACTCGGTGAAGAGCAGAATATTGTACTTTTCGAGCGACGCCGCCGCGACAATGCCCTCTAACACTGCGAATGCAAACGGGTTAGCCTCGGCGAGCGTCGCGCGCCGCAGGCCGATGATGACTCCGATCGTGCGCGTCGGATGCCCCGCCAGCGTTCGTCCAATCGCATTGGGATAGTATTGCAGCTCGCGCGCGACCTCAAGAATCCGCGCGCGTGTCGCGTCGGATACCCGCGTATTGCTGCTGGACCCGTTCAGCACGGCCGACGCCGTGGCGACTCCAATCCCCGCCTTGGCGGCGACATCCCGCAGACTTACCCGTTTGATCTTTCCTGGCTGATGGCTCATTCGGTAATTTTCACAAGTGACGGACGGTCATTTTCATCGCCATCATAACATTATCTCTCGCCGACTGTCAATGTGAAATCGAATGTGAAGTCTATTGACTCCCGATGCAACTCATGATAGAATATGTTCGGTTGACTAAGCGCTTGGTCATCGATCATTCATCAAGGCGCTCATAAGGAGCTATTGGCAATGCAGACAACTTCTTCGCCGGCCCGTCCGGCCATCCGCCGGCTGCGCGATCGTGTTATGGGATGCTGGCTGGGCAAGGCCGTCGGCGGCACTCTGGGGATGCCGTTCGAGGGGTGGGACGGTCCGCTGGATCTCGATTTTTACCGTCCCGTTCCGACAGAGATGCTGCCGAACGACGATCTCGATCTTCAGGTCGTTTGGGCCTGCGCGCTTGATAAGATGGAGACGATTGCGGTCGATCGTCATGTTCTCGCGCAGGCGTGGCTGGACCACGTCGAATTTCCCTGGGACGAGTATGGGGTCGCGATCCGCAACTTGAAGCTCGGCCTGAAGGCGCCGCTTTCCGGGGAATACGACAACTACTTCGTCCATGGGATGGGGGCGCCGATCCGCAGCGAGATCTGGGCCTGCCTGGCTCCCGGCGACCCCGCGACGGCGGCGGCGTACGCCTACGAAGACGGCTGTGTGGACCACGCCGGCGACGGCGTGTGGGGCGAGATGTTCCTGGCGGCCCTCGAAAGCGCCGCGTTTGTGGAGAGCGATCCGGATATTCTGCTCGACGAGGCGCTTAGCATTCTGCCGCCGGAAAGCGTCACCGGGCGCGCCGTCGCCGACACGCGCCTCTGGTATCGGGAACTTCGCGATTGGCGCGCCGTTCGGGAGCAGATCATCGCCAGTTACGGAAGCGACAACTTTACCTATGCGCCGATGAACATCGCGTTCACGATTTTAGGCTGGCTGGCCTCGGAAGGCGATTTCAGCCAGGCGATCTGTATCGCGGTCAACTGCGGCAAGGACACCGACTGCACAGGCGCGACCGTGGGTTCCCTGATGGGCATTATCGATCCGGACGGCATTCCCGACAAATGGCTCGCGCCGATTGGTCGCAATCTTGTCTTGAGTCCTGGGATTGTCGGCCTGGACGCCCCCGATACCCTGGATTCGTTCACCGATTTGGTCCTCGACCTGTCGGCTCGACTGGCGGGCAAAATGCCGGCGGCGCGGAGCTACGAACAGTCGACGGCGGATCTTGCCTTTCCCGTGCAGCGCGCTTTCGTGGACGCCTTCCCAACTCGCGATGAACCGCCTGTATTTGACGCGCCTCAGACAGTCATGCTGCCCGGCAACTACGCTCGCTTGCGATCATCGGATTTTCCGAAGGATACGCTTCTGCTGCGCTATGAATTTTCCCTCGGGGAAGCCGGCGAGACGTGCGTCGTGGCGAACACCCGCGAACGCTCGCGCGTGTGGCTGGACGGTCGTTTCGCATTCGGACGCAGCGGAGGGGAAATGGTTCCCTCGCCGCACCGCGCGCCCGGCGATCAGGTCACAAACCTGCATCTGGACGCCGGACGCCATGAGTTGATCGTCGCGATGGAGAAACCGGCCGGCGGCGCGGATCTGGAGTGGGTGGTTGTGGTGGCGGACGGCGGGACAAAGATCTGGCGTCCCTGGGCGTTTTTGCCCGGTCACCCGTCGAAAGCGGAGTAAAAACGCGGGTGATCTCTTTTCGCGAAATCGCATATTTGTTCACGTTCTGTTCACGATGTTGTTCACGGTGTGTATACACAAGGCTTGTAATATAGCGCTGTCGGGGGACGATATACCCCCAAAGTATACATCCGGAGGAAAATGAATTGAACGAACTGCTGAATGCGACGGAGCAAGAGGCTTCCCATCTGACATCGAATGTGGTGCGCGCAGGCGGCGGCCGCTTTTTCGAGCTCGGCGACCATCGAGGGTACTGCAAGGTTGTCGCCGAGCAGACGGGCGGGGCCTTCTTATTGGCGGAGGCCCATGCGGACTTCGGCGGCGGCGTGCCGCCGCACATCCACCATCGCGAAGATGAAACGTTTTATGTTCTGTCGGGCCATTTCGAGTTTTTGGTCGGCGATCAAAACGTCCAGGTCGGCCCCGGCGACACGGTGTATGGTCCTCGCGATGTGACGCATGCTTGGCGCTGCACTAGCCTGGACGGAGGGCGCATGCTGATCGGCTTCACGCCGGGCGACAACTTCCAGCCGTTCGCGATCGCCATGGCGCAGATGGGAGCGGATCCACAGAGCGACATGTCCAATCCCGAACGAGCGGCCGCCTTCATGGCTCTCGCGCTGCGTCACGGAATCGAGATGCTTCCCCAGGGCTAAAGGAACGCATTTCGGCTTCACCGATCGATCACCGTAACCCCCTTTCGCCGCGCCGACGCCGCCGCGGCGAAAGGGGGGTTACCTATCGTTTGACCCTTTGGCTGTCCAATAGCGGGTAGGAGACGAAGCAAGTCTCCAGGTACAATTCCCCCTGAGGTACGAACGATATGAACTCTGCGCGCAGTTACTTTGACGAATTGAACACGCAATATCTCCAGACGCATCAGGCCAAGGAAGATCTGTTCTGGGACACGTACATGGCGATCAGCGACGATCGCGATGGATTTGCTCAGGCGGAGCACGCTTACCAGGCGTTCCTGTCCGATCCTGAGAAACTCACTCGGGTGCGGTCGCTCCTGGCGGAGTTAGAAACTTCGGCGGACCGGGAGAGCCGGGAGGACGTCGAATTTGGGCTGCGGGGCTGGCTGGCGATGTTCGAGGCGAATATCATCGACAACGCGGCGGCGGAGCGCAGCCAGCGCGAGCTTGTCGAGATGGAAACGGAGCTGTTTGGGAAGCGCCGCGATTTCAAGATGAGCCATGTCAATGAGCGCGGTGAGCGGGAAGAAGCGTCGCTTGGAACGCTCGCGATCAATATCGCCACGAATCCCAGCGAGGAGGCGCGCAAGGGCTCGCATGACGAGCTGCTGCGGCTGGAGCAATGGGTGCTCGCGAACGGATTCCTGGAGATCGTCGCCAAGCGCAATGAGTTCGCTCGGGCGCTCGGCTACCGCCACTACTTCGATTACAAAGTGCGCACCGGCGAGAAGATGAGCCCCGAGGATCTGTTCCGTATCCTCGACGACTTTGAAGAAAGGACGCGCGATGCGAGCCGCCGTTCGCTCGATGCAATGATCGCCGAAAAAGGCGCGTCCGCCGTACTTCCGCACAACCTTTCCTTCCATATCAGCGGCGATGTCCGGCGGCAGATGGATCCATATCTGCCGTTCGGAAAAGGGCTGGAGCGCTGGGTCGTGACCTTCCAGCGGCTGGGCATTGGCTTCCGGGGCGCGGTCATGCAGCTTGATCTGCTGGAGCGCGAAGGCAAATACCAGAACGGCTTCTGCCATGCGCCCGTCCCGGCGTTCTTCGACAAGGACGGTCATTGGGTGGCGGCGCATGTCAACTTCACCTCGCTCGCCAAGCCGGGCCAGGTCGGCAGCGGCGCCAACGCGCTGCGGACCCTGTTCCACGAGGGCGGCCATGCGGCGCACTTCGCCAACGTCGCGCAGAACGCGCCGTGCTTTTCCCAGGAGTACGCGCCGACATCGATGGCCTACGCCGAAACCCAGTCCATGTTTTGCGACAGCCTTCTGGGCGACGCCGATTGGCTCAAGCGATACGCCCTCGATGAATCGGGAACTCCCATCCCCGATGAACTGATCCGAACACAGATTGAGAAGACGCAGCCGTGGCTCAGCCGGTCCATGCGAAATATGATGGTGGTCCCGTACTTTGAGATCGCGCTCTACGAAATGAGCGACGACGAGCGCACGCCGGAAGCCGTGCTGGCCCTCGCGCGGCAAACGGAAGAGCGGATCATGGGAACGCCGGTCAACAGCCGCCCCGTGCTCTCGATCCCGCATCTGCTCAACCGAGAATCGGCGGCGTCCTATCACGGCTATCTGCTCGCCGAGATGGCCGTCCACCAGACGCGCGGATATCTCCTCCAGAAGTTCGGATATCTGACGGATAACTCGCGAATCGGGCCGCTGCTCGCCGAGCATTACTGGCGTCCGGGCAACAGCGTCGATCACAACGCCACGCTGATCGGACTGACGGGACAGGGCTTCTCCGCGAAGTATCTCGCCGACGCCTGCAACCAAACGGTTGAGGAAGCCTGGAAGGAAGCCGCCGAATCGATCGCCGCCGCCGCCCGGCGCCACTACTCCACCGACTATCCAGAGACGCTGAGCGCCACGATTCGTATTGTCGACGGCGCGAAGGTGATAACGGACAACGACGTGTCGGACGCCGACATGTGCGCGCGGTTCGAGGCGTGGGTGGGGGAATTGACGAAAGCCTGACGGGAGTTTTGCGCGGATGCGAAAAATAAGCCCTCGGAAATCGCGAGATTTCCGAGGGCTTGAGTCTGTCTGAGCGCTTTGTTAGTTTAGTTCGGCGTCACCTCAATCGCGGCGACCTGGGCGTTGTCAACGGTTGCGTGGAACTGGATAACGATCTGGCCGCTGGAGTTCACGGTCGTGTCCAGGTCCTTGACGTCGGCCTTGTTGGCGCCTCCGGCGTCCGCGAAGATGTCGAAGTTGGTCATCAGCTGGGTTCCGTTGACCACCACGTTGAACTTGCGGTCTCCGGCGGCGGGCCAGTACGTCTCGGCGAAGTGCATTCGCAGATGATACGATGCGCCCACCGGCAGGCTCGGGACCGTGTAGATGACGTCGCCGCCGTAGCGCGCCGTCGAGTAGACCGCCGCCGGAGCGGCGTTGGTCACGCCGGTCGTCGAAACGGCGGCGCCGCTCACGACGCCCGTTCCGGCGCTGGTGAAGAACTCATCCGCCACGAACGGGCTGACGGCCGGTCCTCCGCAGTTGATAGCGTAGCTCGGCCCAACGGTTTTGACGTTGAACCAGTTGAAGTCGTAGCCGTTGTCCGCATCCTCGTAGAGCTGGATGGTGTGATTGCCGGCGGTGAGTGAGACGCTGCCGGAGTTGACCGTGGTGAACGTATCGTAGCTGCCGGTGCCCGGCACCGCGATCGCGCCGGTCACGTTCGTCCCATCCACGTTGAAATGGATGCTGCCGCCGGAGGAGCCGGAGGAGACCCGCGTCTGGAACTGGTAGGTCCCGGCGGCGGTGACATTCACCATGTAGTTGAGATATTCGCCGGTGTTCGTCCAGCCGACCTGGTAGCCGCCGCCGGTGTCGCTGACGACCGCGCGGATATCCACGTTGTCGCTGCGATAAGCGCCGCCGGTATTGCCGGCGTCGTTATCGTGGTACGCCACGCCTTCGCCGCCCAGATCGTAGTTCTCGGCTTCGATCTTGCCGGGAATGCTCCATCGCGTACCACCATAGGGCGATTCCACGGGAGTCGCCGGATTGATGGTGATCGTGAGCGTCTTGTTCCCCGTTCCGCCGGCGTTGGTCGCGCCGAGAGTCACCGTGGATGTGCCGGACGCCGTGGGCGTGCCGGAGATCAAGCCCGTGCTCGTGCTGACCGACAGACCCGCCGGCAGCCCAGAGGCGCTGTAGCTGGTCGGGCTGTTGCTCGCGGTGATCTGATAAGAGAACGCCGCGCCCACCGTGCCCGTCGCCGTGGCGGCGCTGCTAATCACCGGCGCGGCGACGGCGATTGTGATGGTCAGAGTTTTGTTGCCCGTGCCGGTGGCGTTGGTCGCGCCAAGGGTGACGGTGGATGTGCCCGCCGCCGTGGGCGTTCCCGAAATAAGGCCGCTGCTGGTGTTAACGGACAGTCCCGCCGGCAGTCCCGTCGCGCTGTAGCTTGTGGGGCTGTTGCTCGCCGTGATCTGATAGCTGAACGCCGTACCGACCGTTCCCGAAGCCGTCGCGGCGCTGCTGATGACCGGAGCCGAGCCGGCGGTTCCGCCATACTCGTACGCGCCGGCGTCGTCCGCCGCGCCATGCGGGCGGGCGTTGCCGAGAATATCCGAGGTCGGGTGGGCGACGGAGGTCGGGACAAAGTCAATCGCCGAGGATCCCGACTTCAGCGAGTAGTCGCCGGCGGCGGCATTGGAGAACAGCGCCGTGGTTGGGCTCGCGACCTGGATGGAATTGGCGTCGTATCCCTGTCCCTGCCACTGGGACAGGTTCCAGACGGTTCCGTAGTTGATCTGGAAGGTCGCGCCGTTGTTGTAGATGTTGTTGCGGACGTTCGCCGCGCTGAACGAGTTCGTACTGGTGAACGTGTTGATCGCGAGCTGGTTGGCGAGCAGGATGTTGCCGTAAACCTGCGCGTTCGTGCCGTACGTGCTGCCGAGCGATGCGAGACACAGGGCGGTGAACCCATTGCCCGCCGTTGACGCCGTCGAGACCGTGTTGAACCGGAAGATATTGCTGTCGCCCCGGATCCAGACCGCGGAGTTGTAAGGTCCGGCGTTATTCGTTCCCGCGATCAGACAGTTCTCGATGGTATTGCCGCTGCCGGCGATGTCCATACTGGCGTAAGGGCCGGTGATGGTCATGCCGTTGACGACGACATTCGGCCCGAGCGTGTTGACCTGCGCGCTGTAGCAGATACCGCCGTTGACGGTGACGACCGCGCCGCTGGCGCCGTCGAAGGTGCAGTTGTCGCCGGTTCCGTCGCCGCCGGTGTCGATCGCCTGGAAGTTGTTCAGCGTGACGGACTGGAGCGAGTTGCCGTGGTCCGTGAAGGCCTCATACTCGAAGTCGTTCCGGCCGCCCCAGGTGTCCGCCTGATGCTCGGCGATACAGTTGTTGTAGTAGGACGTTTCACTCAGGTTCGGACCCTGGTTGCCGAACGAGACGTAAGCCGTCTGCCCGGTCTGGACATTGGGCATCGGGTAGGCGCAGTAGCAGCTATTGAACGTGACGTTCGATCCGTCGATGACCGCGAAGCCATGGCGGCCGTAGCGATACACCTCGCATCCGTCCACCAGCACGTTAACGCCCGTGTTTACGCCGTCGCCTTCAATGCGGACGCCGTAGCCGAGCGTCGGGTTCTGGTTGGACCCGCACTCGTCCACGACCAGGTTCCGGAACACCAGGTTCTTCGTGTAGTTGGAAGTCAGCTGGTTGCCGTTGCAGATGACGTTGTCGCGGACGCAGACATCATACTGAACGCCGTTCGTGTTCGGGTTGGAGCCGCTGGTGCTGATGGTGAGAACGCCGCCGCTCCACTTCCAGCAGTTGGCTGTGCTGCTCGGATCGCGGACGACGCTGCCATCCCCCGTGCCGCCGTTAAAGATGTCGATCAGGAACTGCTGGTTCGCCAGGACGGAGTTCACCTGCTGGGAGTACGAATGCGTGTAGACATTGTTCCCCTGAGAAACCCACTGCCCGTCATTGACGGGAATCTGGTTGCTGCCCCAGAACTTCGGCTTGGCGCCGCTGCCGTAATCGGCGAAGGTGATGGGGTTGCCGGTCGCGCCGCTGCTCAGCGGGTTCAAAACTTCGCGCCAGCTGTCTCCGCGCTTGAACAGGACCGAGTCGCCGGAGGTCAGCGAGATGCTCTCCGCCTTCGCGACCGTCGCGAATGGCGACGCCTGCGTGCCCGGATTATTGTCGTTGCCGGTGCTGCTGCTGACGTAATACGTGTGGACGACATGCGGGGTGATCGTGTAGGTATTGATGACGAAAATCGCGTTAACATCCGCGATAATCGCCTTCAAAGTGTGCACGCCGGCGGTCAGATGCGCGGACTGATAGGTGGCGACGCCGAAGTTGCCCCAGCTGCTCGTCTGCGCGAGCGTGATGTTGCCGGGAGTAACGTCCACGCCGTCCAGCTGGAAGTCCATCTGCCGTCCCGCCTGGGCCGGCGCGGCGTTGACCTGGATGTCATAGTTGCCGGTCGTGGCGACATTGACGGTATAGGTCAGCCAGTCGCCCTGGACGACATGGTTGCCGACCACATAGCCGTTGCCGCCGACAATCACGCCAGTTGCGGTTCCATATTGATTGATGGAGTTGATCGGGACGGGGCCGTTCGTGTCGTCCGCGCGATACACGCCGCTCGAGGCCGGCTGCTGGATATTGTAGGCGTCCCCCTGCGTTCCAGTATCGTAGTCGACGGCGTTGATCGTGCCTGGAACGGCAACCGGAGTGCCGGTAAACGGGGAGTGCGCCGAACACATCGCGCCTGTGGTCAGCAGAAGCGCCATGGTGAGAGGAAGACTGCTCAGTCGTCTCTGGCTGAAAGATTTACTTTGTCGGGCGCTGCGAAAGCGCTCCTGGGAAATTACCATTCCGATCCTCCTGCAATTGTGTTGCAATATCGCGAAAAGTACGACTACTGATTACACACGCGCCATTCTCCGAGAGGCGTGACTTACTTAGGATCGTTTCGCCGCTTCACTCCTTTCTCCGGGTATTTCTTAAATCACACAAACTGTATTGCGATTGTTGCTATTAAACTGAATTTTGAGGATATGTAACTTTTCTCCACATCACATCGTGGAGGTTTACTGGGCGGCGTCACAAAGACATGCCAGCAGAGTCGCGCTAATGCGCGAACTGTGCTAGCAGAGCGTGACCAGTATACAACGCTTCCCGCACTTTGTCAACGACATTTTTTCATGCCGGTCCAATGTTGGGCGCCGTACGATCCGCTATGGCGAGGACAGTGCTTCGAAACCTGAGACGACGTCAAATAGTTCGTCGTCGATGCTGCCTTGACGCAGACGATGGAATGCGCCATGGAGATCGTCCAGCAACTCGTCGATGTTTCTTTCGGCTCGCTGCATCGCCGAGAGACGGCTTGCGTTCTCGCTCGCGAGGGATTCGGCGCATGCGCGGAAAAGAGAGATGAAGAGATATTCGTGAATCAGCTTGCGCAGTGTCTCATCACTGTCCCCCAGGATCTCGGGCAAATTTTCCGATGGCCATGGGATTTTTGCCAGATCCGATTGCCATCGCGCGTCGAGCGGCAGCAGGCGCTGTCCGGTCGGTTCATAGAGTGATCCGGACCGTGGACGATTGTGGAAGATATAAACGCATCCATTGTCGGTGTTTTCTCGATGCGCTTCACTCGCCATCTGAATCTGACCGACAAGTGGCGTAATCGCTTGGACGGTATTGGGGGAGGCAAATACTGCAATCACGGAGAGACCCGCCTCCACTAGGCGCTCATGAACGCGCTCGCCGATGACCCATACTTGGGGTTTGCCAGGCAAAGACGCAAGCGTCTCAATCGCGTAATCGGCCACCACATCGTTAAATTGTCCCACCAACCCCTGGTCGGAACCGAAAACGATGGCTCCAATTTCCGTTTTCCGTTTCTCTGCGGCCACAAACGGCGTCGTTTCACTTCTATGAAGGCAAGCAGCCAATCCCAGCTCTACAGTCCGATAGTAATTGACCAGGGCAAGCATCGATTTCTCATATTGTCCGACGCTGGAAGCGGCCACGGCTTTCATCGTGCGCACGACCGACTGCAAATCGCCGGCGCTATCGATCTTTCGGCGCAGGCTCGCCATGGAATCGCTCATGCTTTTTCCTTCGGTTTCGACTGAAAGGGCGCCAGTGATTTGCGGTCAATTTCGACGATGGTCTTACGGTCGTCATCGTTCAATTTCGCGGCGCTTTCAAATCCCGCGCATACTTCGGCTGGAATAGAGGCCGACGCCTCCTGTACGGCGTACTCGGCGTCCGTCATCTGTTCCAACGGGACCTCGTCGAAGAGCCTGGCGGACAGCGCCAATAGGATAGCGATTTGTGCGGGCACGGTGACCTGGGAGTATTCCGGCTGCTGAAGGCAGGCGCGGATGCGCCGTCCGTGTTTGATCGACTTGAGAGTGTTTTCGTCTAGCCGCGCGCCAAACTTAGCGAATGCCTCCAGCTCTTCAAACTGCGCATAGGCGAGCTTGAGATCGCTGGCCACCGCGCGATAGGTCGCCCTTTGGGCTTTGCCGCCGACGCGGGACACGGATTTTCCGACATCGACAGCCGGCAGCACGCCTAGTTCGAACAGCGATGGCGAGAGATAGATCTGCCCATCCGTGATGGAAATCAAGTTGGTCGGAATATAGGCGGAAATGTCCTGCGCTTCGGTTTCGATAATCGGCAGAGCGGTGAGAGAACCTCCGCCGTGCTCGTCGGTGAGATGTGTCGCGCGCTCCAGAAGCCGTGAATGAATGTAGAAGATATCTCCGGGAAAGGCTTCACGGCCCGGGGGCCGCCGGAGCAGGAGGGAAAGCTCGCGATAGGCGCGGGCGTGCTGCGTGAGATCGTCGTATACGATCAGCACATCCCGGCCTCTTTCCATAAAATATTCCGCAATGGTAGTTGCGGCGTATGGAGCGATGTACGTGAGACCCGGCGGATCGTTGCCTTCGCTGACGACAACGACGGTGTAGTCCATCGCCCCGTGCGCCCGCAAGGTAGCCACAGCCTTCGCCACGGCGGAGGCTCGCTGTCCGATGGCGCAATAGATACATACAACGTCCTGATCCCGCTGATTGAGAATCGAGCCGATCGCGATAGCGGTTTTCCCTGTCTGACGATCGCCCAAAATCAACTCGCGCTGCCCTCGGCCAATCGGCAGAAGCGCATCAATGACTTTTATCCCTGTTTGGAGCGGGACAGTGACCGGTGCGCGGTCCATGATTGCCGGCGCCGGACGTTCGATGGGACGGCGTTCGTGGGCGTCTAACGAGCCGGCGTCGTCGAGTGGCCGGCCGAGAGGGTCAATGATGCGGCCCAGTAGCCCGTCGCCCACAGCTACATCGGTAACACGGCCCGTGCGCTCGACTTCGTCTCCCGCGTGCAGACGCCAATGCTCACCGAGGAGCACCACGCCGATTTCCTCTTCATCGACGTTGAATGCGACGCCAAGCACGCCGCCGGCAAACTGAATTAACTCTTCGAAGCCGACCCCGGGAAGGCCGGAAACCATGGCGACTCCGGTAGAGACACGCGCGACCGCGCCTATCTCACGCGGCGTCAGGTTCGGCGTGAACTCTTCGCGTGCTTGACGGATATCGGCGAACCCCTGGTCGAAGCCGTCTTGCAAGCTTTCGGCTTTTCTTCTCATTGTCGAGACGCGCTTTCGTTCATAGGGAGAGCGCCGGCGTTCGCCTGTGCTGTTGTGATGGTTCCTGAGCCCTTCCGCGCAATAAGCTCGCCGACTCTGCTTTCCAGCGATATCAGATAATCCGCGATGCTCCACGCCAATTTCTGGCCGTTCGCTGTGAGTTCGACGCCGCCGATCAGATCTGGCGTCGTCTCGAATCGAACGGGAATATCGGAGGAGAACGTTTCGTTAAGTGCGTTTTGGATCGTCGCGCGCCCCTCCGCCGGCAGATCGAATGCGCTGCGTATTAACACTGGACTGGATGATGTTTTGAGGGCGGCGCCAAGGCTTTCTTTCACCGGACCGGTTATGGCGCGCAAACGGCGAGCAAACACGTCCGTCATGCATAACTCCAGGCTTGTCGCCGCGAGATCCGCCAGCGTCTTTCGCGCGATGGCGAATACTTCCTGCTGAGTACTGAGGCGAATGGCTTGATTGAGGCTGTGGGCTTCGTTGAGGAGCATTTCCCGTCGTAGCGTGCTCTGGGCGTCGGCCGTCTTTCCTGCTTCCTCAATCAGGCGCTGACGTTCTGCGTTCGCGTCGTTCGTCGCCTGATTGAGAAGTGTGGCGCGCTGGGCGTCGAACTCCTCGTTTTTATGCTGATACTCATCGCGCTCCTTGTGGGCTTCGGCCATTTTCACTCCGGCGTCCGCGATCTGCGCGGCGATCCGCTTCTCACGCGAATCCACCGCGTCCAGGATCGGCTTATATAGGAAGCGTCTTAATAGCCAGACGAGTATGAGAAAGTTGAGCGTTTGAGCGATGACGGTGAACCAGTCAATTAACATGGATCTACTTCCCTGTTGTCTGGGCGATGGCGTGGTTCCAGAACGGATTGGCGAAAATCAAAATCATCGAGATCACAAAACAATAAATCGCGATCGATTCGATCATCGCCAAACCGACGAACAGCGTTCGGGTGATCGTGGCGGCGGCGTCGGGCTGCTGAGCCAGTGAACTGAGCGCCGTCGAGACGGCTTTGCCTTCGCCGAGCGCGGGGCCGATACTTCCGACGGCGATCGTCAGGCCGGCGGTGCTGATTGAGGCGACGGCGATGAGCGTCATGCTGTCCATGGTGTGTCCTTTCGCGTTGCGTGAGAATCTTAAGTTCGGGGCGCAATCTCCAATATCGGTTCTTGCGTGCGCGTGGCGGCGGCGATATAAACGGCCGCAAGGACGGTGAAGATATAGGCCTGCACCATTCCTGTGAGGAGACCAAGCGCCGTCATTACGATGGGAAAAACAAAAGGAGTGATGGTGAGCAAAATGCCGACGATCATCGCGCCGCTCATCATATTGCCGAAGAGACGCACTGCGAGCGCCAGCGTTCGGGAGATCTCGCTGATGATATTGAACGGCAGCATGATCACGGTCGGCTCGGCGTAGGATTTGAGATAGCCTCCAATGCCCTGGTTCTCAATGCCGAAGAGAGGGACGGCTACGAATACGCACAGCGCCAGGGCGGCCGTGGTTGAGAGCGAACTCGTCGGCGGCTCGTAACCGGGGATGATTGTGCAGAGGTTCGCCGCAGCGACGAATAAAAACAGTGTGCCTAGAAAGCCGAGATACCTTTTCGGATCGCCAAGGCCGATGTCTTCTATCTGTTTCACGATGCCGGTGACGAGAATTTCCAGGAGATTTTGCCAACGGGATCGTGTCAGATCCGTCGAGAGCTTTCGCGTGACCAATATCGATCCCGCCGTCAGCGCGAACATCAGCGCCCAAGTGAACACGATGGTGGCGTTCAGCTTGAGAAAACCATGCCGCCAGAAGATCATCTCGTCAGGGCTGAGATGCATGTCTTGCCTCCCACGCGGCGCCGGGCGTGTTGGCTTCCAATCGCTTGGTTCGCTGCGAAACGATCAGGCGCGCGATGACAAATCCTAGGAGAGACGCCAGGGTTCGATCCCAGTGACTGCCGGAGACAAAATAGAATCCGATCAGGGCGATGCTCATTCGCGTCATGAGGCTGCCGAAGAACCAGAATGCCGGGCGCTCGGATGCGATTCCCTTGCGAACCGTCCACCAGAGGCCTCCGAAAAAGATCGCGCCAAGCAGTCCTCCGGCGATACCCGCCGCGATCCGAAGCAGTATTTCATTCATGGGCGTCCTCCTGTTCCTCATGCATCGCTCGGTCTTCCTTAGCAACCCAATTCCACGCATTGAAGCAGCCAATTGCAAGTCCCGCCGCCAGCAGCGCCAGCGTCCAGGCGTGCTTACCTGGGTAGTGTTTGTCTAGCCAGAGGCCAAGCATCGCGCCAAACAATGTAGGGACAACCACAGACCACCCGATCAGGCCCATCACGCCAAATCCGAGCCAGATAGTGTTTGGCGAGCGACGCCGCGCTTTGAGCTTGCGCGTCGCCTTTGCGCCGACCCGATCGGCGAATACCGCGCCATGCTTTGAGGCTTGCTTTGCCGGATCGTTATTCATGCTCAAATCTCGCCAAACGTCGCATCAGTCCGGCTTCCAATTTCACCATGATGGAGCGCACGCTTTGCTCCTGTGCGCCCAGCGTTTGGAACTCTCGCTCAACTGCGGCGCGCAATTGACCTAAGTCCGTTCCAGAAATCGCCCGGCGCACGGAAACGAGTATGTTCGCGCCAGTCTTGACCAGCATTCCTTCATCTACAGCGATGTAGATCTCACCCTCCGCTTCGGTTTCGTAGATCAAAATTCCCGGTTCAAGCGCCGCCACACAGTCCAGGCGGCGCGGCAGAAGTCCCAGCGATCCTTCATGCGTCTCCGCAACGATGCGTAGCACGTCGGTTTTTTCCGCGAAGATCTGGGAGGGTAGCAGCACCTTAAGATTCATGTTTTCGCCTTTCCCAACGCTTCATCAATCGATCCAATCATGTAGAGCTCGCTCTCGGGATAGTCTTTGAATTCGTCATTCAAGATCCGCTCGCAGCCGTCCAGCGCGTCCTTGAGACTGACGAGCTTTCCCTGGTGACCGGTAAATTGCTCGGTCGTGAAAAACGGCTGCGTGAGAAAACGCTCCAGACGGCGGGCGCGGGCGACGACGTTGCGATCCTCTGGAGCAAGCTGCTCCAAGCCGAGCATGGCGATGATATCCTTGAGGTCGGCGTACTGCGCGAGCGTCTGTCGGATTTCCTGCGCCAGATCGTAATGCCGCTGGCCGACGACGCCCGGAGTGGTCATGTTGGAGTTGGATTGCAGTGGATCGATGGCAGGGAACAGACCTTCGCTCGCCCGCTTGCGCGATAGTACGATCGAGGCCGAAAGATGCGAGAATGTATGCACCGCCGCTGGATCGGTGAAGTCGTCCGCTGGAACATAGACGGCTTGGATGGACGTGATGGAGCCGGCGTCCGTATTGGCGATCCGTTCTTCCAGCTCCGCGAGCTCCGTGCTCATCGTCGACTGATAACCCAGACGTGACGGCATCTGTCCGAGCAGTCCCGACACTTCCATCCCTGCTTGAATGAAGCGGAAAATATTATCGACGAGAAGCAGTACGTCGCGATGCTCGTCGTCACGGAAATACTCGGCCATCGTCAACGCGGCGTGCCCGATCCGAAAACGGGCTCCCGGAAGCTCGTTCATTTGCCCGAAGAGCATGACCATATTGGGAAGCACGCCGGCTTCCTTCATATCGCGGTAAAGCTCCTCGCCTTCGCGGCAGCGTTCGCCGATGCCGCAAAAGATACTGACGCCTTGCCGCCGTTCGACAATGTTGTGGATCATTTCGGTGAGCAGCACCGTCTTCCCCACGCCGGCGCCGCCGAAAAGTCCCGCTTTGCCGCCGCTCTCCAGCGGCGTCAGCACATCAATCACCTTGATGCCCGTTTCAAAAATCGCCGATTGGGTGGATCGCCGCGCTAGCGGCGGCGGAGCCCGGTGCACGGAACGCCATTCGACATCGGTCACCGCTCCTTCACGATCGATGGCGTTCCCGAATACATCGAACATCCGCGAGAGAACCCCTTTGCCCACAGGCGCTTTTAATGGTTCGCCCGTATCCGCAGCCGCCATGCCGCGCGCAAGACCTTGCGTCGGCGTCAATGCAATTCCGCGCACATGGAGCGCATCCAGCTGCGCGCGAACTTCGATGACGATCCGCCCATCGTCACCCGCGCGCAGCATCGAATAGATTGCGGGGAGATGATTCTCGAAGCAAATATCCACGACGCTTCCACGCACGGAGACGACCTTGCCGAGATTTTGCGTAAGGGCGCTATTTGGCATGATTGGAAGCGCTGTAGGTCTGGAGGTGCGTCTGCTGCGTCTCGGCCAATATTCCGTGCGCCCGCGCCGCCTCACCCGCCGTTCCATGCACGACGACGAGGAATTCGCCGGCCTGGAGTCGATCCTGATACTTGAGAGCCTGGTCTCGGGGGATTCCCGCCGCCATCAACCCACTGATCAAAGCGCCCACTCCCGCGCCGCCGACGGCTCCCGCGATAAACCCGGAAAGCGGGCCAAGCACCATGAGCGCGCCGATTGCAGGCAGAATGAAGAAGCCCATGGCTCCCATCAACATTCCGAATACGCCGCCGAACCAGGCGCCCTGCGCCGCCCCGGCCAGCGCGGCGTCCGCCGGCTGGTAAAAACCCTGGACATCCTCACGCGTTTCAAAGTTACGGCCGACGATAGAAATTTCGCGCATGAGCAACCCGGCGTCGGCAAGATGTCGGACCGCTTGTTCGGCGGCGTCATGAGTGGGAAAAATCGCCACGACGGCCTCATCGGCTGCGATGGGGGATATTACGGAATTGGTCAATGTGGTGTTCATTTTTTAGGATTTCCTGTTCGTTTCACGAATCTGCATTACTCGCTCGAAGTCGGCAGCGGCGTCGTACACTGATAGGTTTCGCCATCCATGATCATGAAGCCGGTCACCGTCTCGGCCGGTCGGTGGACGATCACCAAGTAATCACCGGATTTGAGTCGGTCGTGGAATTTGAGCGCTTGATATCTGGGAATGCCGGCCGCCATCATCGCGTTGACGAGCGCGTTGAATCCGGCGCCGCCGACGGCGCCGGCGATCAGTCCCGCCAGCGGTCCGAGCACTGTTACCGCGCCAAACATCGGGAATACAAAGAACCCCATCGCTCCAGCCATCAATCCAAAGAAACCGCCGAACCAGGCGCCGGCTTCCGCTCCCGCGAGCGCCGCATCCGCCGGACGATAAAAGCCCTGGACATCTTCCACCGTCTCGAAGTTGCGGCCGATCAGTGAGATTTGCCGTACTGGAACGCCATCCTCGACAAGAAGGCGCACCGCATCTTCTGCGGCGTTATGATTGGAATAGAGCGTCGCGACGGTTTCGTCGGGCGCAGTGGATATTGCGCTTGGATTGGCGATTGTGCTGGACATGGAATGTGCTCCTGTGGGTTACGCTTCGATAATGACTTTGAGCGCATGCGTCTCGGCGGCGCGGCCAAAGATGTCGTAGGCGTCGAGGATTTGGTCCAGCTTGAATCGATGCGTGATCAGCCGGCCTGGATCGAGCTTCTTGGATTGCACGGTCTTCAGAAGCATGGGCGTCGTGACGGTATCGACTAGGCGGGTCGTGATGGTAATATTTTTGGCCCAGAGCAGTTCGAGGTGAAGATCGACTTTCACGCCATGCACGCCAACATTGGCGATGACGCCGCCTGGACCAACCAACTCCTCGCAGAGTAGAAAGGTTGCCGGTATGCCGACAGCCTCAATTGCCGTGTCGACGCCTCGTCCGTCCGTGAGCGCTCGCACCTTCTCGGCCGCCTGCCCGTCCGCGCTGTTGATCGTTTGCGTCGCGCCGAACTGACGGGCGATCTCCAGGCGATTGTCATCCAGATCGATCATGATGATCTCGGAGGGAGAGTAAAACTGCGCCGTCAGGAGCGCAGCTAGTCCGATTGGTCCGGCGCCCACGATGGCGACCGTCGAACCCGGCGCAACCTTGCCGTTGAGCACGCCGCATTCGAACCCTGTCGGCAGAATATCGCTGAGCATGACCATCGCTTCTTCATCGGCTCCTGCTGGGATTGGATAAAGACTGGTGTCAGCGTGCGGAGTTCTGACATACTCGGCCTGAGTGCCGTCGATCTCATTACCGAGGATCCAGCCTCCCGTGGCGCAATGAGAATACATCCCGCGCCGGCAGTAGTCACATTTGCCGCAGGAAGAGATGCAGGAAATAAGAACACGGTCGCCCACATGGAAGGCGGTGACGCCGCCGCCGATGGAGTCGACGATCCCAACACCCTCATGCCCGAGAATGCGGCCTGGAGCGCAAGTGGTGACATCGCCCTTCAGGATATGCAGATCCGTGCCGCAAATCGTCGTCTTCACGATTTTAACGATCGCGTCGCTGGGGGCCTGGATCTCCGGCTTCGGCCGGTCTTCGATCGCTTTCAATCCTGGTCCACGGTAAACGAGTGCCTTCATCGGTATTCTCCTGAATTTGTCTGTCGCATGAGCGCGGTGATTCATCAATGATCTTTGAACTGAGTATGAAGATTCCAACTTTAGAGCGCATCCGCCTAATGGCCGATTGTCCGCAAAAAACATTTCTGGTTCATGTTAACGATAATTGGAGATAATTGTAATAGATTGTTAATAATTATTAAGGACGGTAACTATGACAGACAGAGGAACGCATGCTCAGGAAATGAATAAGGAAGTTCAGCACTCGAAGACCCAGGCGGATGCGCTCGCGCTTCGCGGGGTGGGGGAGCGCACGCTGCGCCGGACCGAGGATCGGCTGAGCGACGAGCAGGCCGCACTGTTCGCCCGGATGCGCGACGAAGGCGCGAAGATCTGCGTGGATGAGATCCCCGGTGTGGCTTCGGACGACCCGGCGGCGCTGAACGCCTTTTTGAGCGCCCGTCTGGCGCGCGGCCGTGAAGTCTCTCGATCCGGCGCGATCGATTTTCTTCGGCTGCCGCGCGTGGCCCGGACCACCGCGCTTCGCAGCATCGCCGGCGGGCATATCGAGCGGATCGCCAGCCATGTGGACAAAACTCATCACTTCTATGGATTGACCGACAGCGGATTAGCCCTGCTGGCGCAGCACCAGACGGTCAAACGACAGGCGGCGGCGCGTTTGGCGAAAGCGACGAAATAGTTCGCGCTTGCTTCTTTCGGGACGCTCTCCTCTTCCTTCCAACGGAAAGTATTGGGTCCCGGCGGCGAGACAGAAACGATGACACGCGCGCCAGACGACTCGGAACGCCGGAATATCTCCCCTCCACCCTCCACGGAACTGGAAGCATCGTCCCTTAAGGCGATCCTTGCGCATTCCGACGACGCGATTTTCTGCAAGACACTGGACAATATCGTCACCCTTTGGAGCCGCGGCGCCGAGCGCGTCTACGGCTACAGTTCCGAGGAGATGATTGGACAGTCCATCGATCGCCTGCTTCCCGCCGACCGCCCTAGCGAAACAAACGAGCTCATGGCGCGCGTCGCCGCCGGAGAACAGATCGAACACTTTGAGACGTTCCGGATGACACGTTCCGGAGCGCGTATTCCCATGCTTTTGAACTTGACGCCATTGCGGGACGCGGCGGGGCGCATTGTCGGCGCCGTGACCATTGCGCGCGACACATCGGCCGCGAAGCAGGCGGAAGCGAACGCGCGCGAAGCGGATGAGCGGCTGAAGCCCCTGGAAAAACAGGGGCGAGACCATACGGTCGTGCTGGACACGGCGAACCGGGTCGCCCTCGGGGTTTTGTCCCAGCTGACGGGCGTGGAGGCGCTTCGGCATATTGCCGGCGCCGCGCGGACATTGGCCGGGGCGCGCTACGCGGCGATCGGCGTGGCGCGCTTGGACGGGAAAGGTCTGTCGGAGTTCGTGACCGTCGGGCTGTCGCCGGAGGATGAAGCGCGGCTCGGCCAGCGGCCGGACGGGCTTGGCGTTTTAGGACATTTGCTGCATCGCTGCGAGCCGCTGCGAATCGATTCCCTGGCGTCTCATCCTTCCTCGGTCGGCTTTCCGCCAAACCATCCGCCCATGGAGAGCTTTTTGGGCGTGCCGATCTGCCGTGGCGACGCCGTGGTGGGAAGCCTCTACCTGACCAACAAGGAAGGCGGCGGCGCATTTACCGAAGCCGACGAAATCGCGGTGCAGGCGCTGGGCGCGTATGCGGCGGTGGCGATCAATAGCCTGGAGATGATCGCGCGGCAGCGCGGTCTGGTGCGTGGATTGATCGCCGCTCAGGAGGATGAGCGGCGGGCTGTCGCTTACGATCTGCATGACGGCCTGACTCAGTACGTGATGGCCTCCCAGGCGCATCTGGAATCGTTTCGCCAGGCCAAGGCGGGGGGCGAAACGGAAAGAGCGGAACGCGAGTTGGATCAAGGGCTCGGATATCTGAAGGACGCGGTCAGTGAATCGCGGCGCATGGTGAACGGCCTGCGCTCGCTCGCGTTAGACGATCTGGGATTGGCGGGCGCATTGGAGCAGCATCTTGGAGAAGAAAAAGTCCGGGCTGGATGGGCGCAGGCGGAGTTCGTGCACAACATTGCGGGGCGCCGGTTCGACCAGACGCTGGAGACCGCTGTGTACCGAGTGGCGCAGGAAGCGCTGACGAACGCCCGCAAACACGCACAGGCGCGGCGTGTCCGATTATTGCTGCTGTTAGAAGAGGATGGCGCGGGCGGCGCGGCGCGGCTGAGTCTGGAGGTGCGCGACTGGGGGCGGGGCTTTGTCCCGGAAAAGATCGCCGCCGACGCCGGGCGCGTCGGGCTGCACAGTATGTCGGAGCGCGTCGGCCTCTTGAACGGTGTCTACCAGCTTGTCGCCTCGCCCGGCGAGGGATCCACCGTGCGCGCGCGCTTTCCGCTGGTCGAGGCGCAGGGCGGCGAAGACGAGACGCGGGTGGATTCCGATCCTCTGAAGACGCCGCTGTCGTTTGTGGCGGCCACTGCGGGACAGGAATCCCAGGAGCTCCGGGAGCTGAACAGCGAAATGCGTCAGATCAACGAACAGCTTTTGATCAACGCATTGAAGCAGCAAGCGCTCGCCGACAAGAGCCGCGCCGGCGCCGCCAGGCGGCAAGACATGGGTTTGCATCGAATACGCCCCTTTCGACGTATCCGTCTTCTCTGAAAAACAAGAAACGAAGAATGCGATGGACGAATGCGATGAATAATGCGCCCACTCTCAAACCTCCAAGCGCGCCGATGGTGGATGTGATGCTCGTGGACGACCACGCGATCTGGCGCGGCGGCGTGCGCAGCATGCTGGAGGGAAGCGAGTTCCGCGTGGTGTCCGAGGCGGCTTCGGGGCGCGAAGCGCTGGAAGCCGCCTGCCGGACGCGCCCTCGGCTGATCCTTCTGGACATCCGAATGGCGGGCGGCGATGGGCTGGACGCGCTCCAGTCCCTGAAAAGGGATTTGCCGAGCGCGGCCGTGATCATGCTGACGACTTATGACAACCCAACCTATATGGCCCGCGCGGTGGCGGGCGGGGCCGCCGGATATCTGCTCAAGGGGGTTGATCTTGCCGATCTGCTCTGCGCTCTGCGCGCCGTCACGAAGGGAGAAATGCTGCTCCTGCCCGAGGATCTGACGCGCGCCCTGCGCGATCTCCGTCCCGACTCCGCCGGCGCGGAAGATCTGATCGAGCCGCTGACAAAGCGGGAGGAAGAGGTCTTGCGCCTCGTGGCGACCGGGCTGCCAAATCGTCAGATCGGGACCATCCTTTTCATCGCGGAGAGCACGGTGAAGTCGCATGTCGAGCATATTATCGGCAAACTGGGCGTCTCCGATCGTGTCCAGGCCGCCGTTTGGGCCGCGCGGCATGGCGTGATGGAAACGCCTTGACCGGCACAACCGGCCATTTCGCGGATTGTTTGTTCCGCGCCACTCGCCTATACTAAGCCTCATTATCGGTCCGCAAGTTTTCCGTTTTGCGCCGTAAATTGAGGAACGCCATGTTCAGCCATATCCTGTTAGCTACCGACGGCTCGGAGCACGCGCGCCGCGCCGCGGCTGCCGCCGTCGCGCTCGCCAAGAAGTTTGGAGCGCGGCTCACCCTCGTAAACGTTTATCCGCCTCCACACGTGTTTGAGCCGACTGACGAAACACATGACGCCCACACACTGGGATTAAGAGAAGTGCGTCAGAACATGGCGCTGAGCTGCGCGGAACAGATCGCCGATGAGGCGGGAATCGTGCGCCAGAGCCTTCGCGAGCAGGGGCACTGTGTGGAATTGATCGTGAAGACGGCCAAGCAAACGGGCGCCGACCTGATCGTGATCGGTAGTCGAGGGCTGGGGGATATTGGGTCGTTTCTTCTCGGGAGCGTCTCCGACGGAGTGCTGCATCACGCACACTGTCCCGTCCTGATCGTTCGAACTCCCAGCACATTCCACCAAGACACCCGATTTCAAAATATTCTTCTGGCCTCGGATGGATCCGATTGCGCCGTCAAGAGCGCCGAAGCAGCCGTCGCGATCGCGAAACAGTTCGAGTCCCGCCTCACGATCGTCAACGTTTACCAGCCGCCGGTCTACACGGACCCGTACGGCGGCAGCATTATTTGTGATAGCGAGCAAAAGTATATTGTCGATTTCCAAAACGAAGCGATCCGCGCCGCCGGCCAAATCGCCGAAAAATACGGAGCGCCTTATTGCGGCCGCAAGGAGATCGGCAATACGGCCGCTGTCATTGTGGACGCGGCCGAACAGGAGCACTGTGATTTGATCGTCTTAGGGAGTCGGGGACTGGGCGGTGTCCAGTCGTTCCTGCTCGGCAGTATCTCCAGACGTATCGCTCACTATGCCCACTGCCCTGTGCTCGTCGTGAAGTGAAAACCTTGGACAGGGGATTCGGCCTCTGAAAATGAGAAGATGTGAAGATGATGATAGCCATCACGGAGGACGGGGTGAAAATCTTGTGTGACAGCGACAACTGCAAGGCGACGGCCGACGCCCCGGTCGCTCTGCACCCGGCGCTCAGCAATAGTCTCTCGGCCGTGCAGCCTATTGACGGCTGGCTTTTCGCGGCCAGCGTCGGCGGAGTCTGGCGGCACTACTGTCCCGACTGCCAGGCGCTGCACCTGGAAGGCCTGCGCGAACAGGCGGCGTATTGATTGCGCGAATTCACCAAGGACAAAACAATGAGTATTTACTTTTTTGAAACCGATCAGCAGCAGCAAACCTATCTTACGGAGCGTCTTCCGGACGAAACGCTGAACTTCTGTTCGGAGCCGCTGAAGACTGCGGCGCAGGCTCGCGATATGTTCGACGCCGAGATCATTTCTCCGTTCGTACATTCGCATGTGAGCGCCGATGTTCTGGACGCGCTGCCGAGCCTCAAGATGATCGCGACACGCTCCACTGGCTTTGACCATATCAATGCGCCATGCGCGGAGTCGCGGGGAATCCCCGTTTGCAACGTCCCGACCTATGGCGAAAATACCGTCGCCGAACATACCTTCGCGCTGATCCTGGCGCTGTCCCGAAACCTGCACAAAGCGTATATGCAGACTTCCGCCGGCAACTTTTCGCTGACGGGACTGCAAGGCTTCGACCTCCAGGGCAAAATCTTGGGCGTGGTCGGCCTCGGCGGCGTCGGCCGATATGTGGCGCAGATCGCGCGAGGCTTTGGAATGATTGTGCTCGCCTGCGATCCCGTGGAGGACAGTGAGAAAGCGGAGCGGTTTGGTTATACTTACACGACGCTGCCTGACCTGCTGGGGCGCTCGGATATCGTAACCTTGCATGCTCCACTCACATCCGAAACGCGTGGCATGATCGGATCGGAAAATCTTTCCCTCTTCAAACGCGGCGCGTTTCTCATTAACACCGCGCGCGGAGAGCTGGTGGACACCGAGGCCCTGGTGCGCGCTCTCGACGATGGGATCCTGCGCGGCGCGGGCCTGGATGTGATTGCAGGCGAGGAAGTGTTCAGCGAGGAGCGCCAGCTTCTCCTGAATCCGAACGCGACGGCGGGAAGTCTGAAGACGGCCCTTACCAACCTTTCGCTTCTGCGGCGGCCGGATCTCATCATCACGCCGCATATTGCCTTCGACAGCTTGGAGGCGATTGAAAGACTGATGATTACGACCGTCGCCAATATCCAGGCGTTTCGACGCGGCTCACCGCAAAATGTCGTGCACGGTTAACTCATCCATTCCGTCTGGCGACATTGTCGCGGGAGGCCCATCATGCCAAAGTCAGCAGCCAGCTCTACCGGAGATGACACGTCGATATTTCTCGCGGGTCATCGGGCGCCGGCGGGAGTTTATCGTCTTGTGGGGACACATCGAGAGGTGCGACTGGACCAGGACGATATCTTGCCGGCGACCAATGACGGCCACGTCGCTGTCTACGAACCTCTCGCCCAGACCTGGGCGGATCTGCGCAGTGTGGACGAACCCGCTTGACGTTCGCGCCGGCGCGGATTCGTGAGGGATCGTCACGGATTTTGTTTCCGCCCGTGCGGAGGAGTAGCAATCGGCTTTGCAAATCAAATTGAGGAAAACCGGAGCGGCAGCCAGTGGTTCCGAAACCTACACGCTGCGTACTCTGGCGGCGCGCGCGCGGGCTGAGGAAGCGATTCGGTTGTCCCAGGCCCGCACCGCAGAAGTGCTGGAGAGTATCGGCGACGCGTTTTACGCCGTGGACAGCGAATTTCGGTTCACCTACGTCAACGGGAAGGCGGAGCAGCTCTGGGGCGTCCCGCGCGCGGATCTGCTGGGCGTGCGGATACAGGACGCGTTTCCACGGTTCGTGGGCAGCCCCTCGTTCGCGCGGATACTGCAATCCATGAAGGAGCGGGCGCCCTGCCACTTCGAGACTCTCTCGGCCACGCTTGGCAAGTGGATCGAGATCAGCGTTTATCCGAGCGGCGACGGCCTTTCCATTTACTACCGCGACATTAGCGGCCGGAAAGCGGCCGAGGATATTCAGCGGGAAATTGAGCTGCGTTTTCGCCAGATGGCGGACACGGTTCCGAATATCCTGTGGACGGCGCGGCCAGACGGCAGCCGCGACTACTACAACCAGCGCTGGTATGACTATACAGGGCTGACGGAGGCGCAGACGCATGAGTGGGCCTGGCTGGCCGTCGTCCATCCGGAGGATGCGCCGAGGATGGCCGCCTCCTATCGGGCCGCAGTAGGGCGGGGAGTGGAGTACGCCGATGAATTCCGTTTGAGGCGGTCGAACGGCGAATACGTCTGGCACATGGCGCGGGGCGCGCCGATCAAAAACGAGGATGGCGACGTGATCCGGTGGGTGGGCGCCTGCTCCGATATTACGGCGCACAAGCAAGCCGAGCAGCTTCAGGCGGTGTTGTTCCAGCGCGAGCACACGATCGCGCTGCAGCTCCAAGACGCGCTTCAGCGCCCCGTGCCGATGGACACTCCCGGAATCGCCGTGCATACGTTTTACGAAGCCGCGCTGCTCGAAGAGGCTGGCGTCGGCGGCGATTTCTACGATGTCTACGCGCTGAATGAAGTCTGCACCGCGCTGGTGCTCGGCGACGTATCCGGTAAGGGGCTGAAGGCGGCCGCGCAGGTGGCGACTGTCCGAAACATGCTCCGGGCTTTTCTGTACTCCAAGCCCACGGTGGCGGAGGCGGTCGACGATTTGAACGTCGCGCTCGCCGAAAACAACCTGCTCGACGGTTTTGCAACGCTGTTCGTGGGCGCCTACGACAGCCGCTCCCGGATATTGAAGTACGTCAACTGCGGACAGGAGCCGGCGCTGCTCCTACGCGCGTCAACGGGGACGGTGGAACGATTGCCGCCGACCGGGCCTATTGTCGGCTGCATGAACGATGGAAGTTATCAGGAATTGACGATGACGCTTGCGCCGGGCGATGCGCTGGTGATCTTCTCGGATGGATTGACGGAGGTCGGGCCGTCTCGCCGGAACATGCTGGGCGTGGAAGGGGTGACCGCGCTGCTGAGCGAAGCGAATTCCTCTGAGAACACGGAGCGCGGGGCGGAGAAGTCGGAGGCCCTGGTTCGGCGCATGATTTCCGGGGTAAATAATGCTGCAATGGGCGGCGTCATGCGTGATGATGTGTGTTTGCTGGTGGCGGTCGTTACATAATCGGGCTTCCGTAAAAATGGGTGTTTCTCGTATCAATAATGGTATACTGCAACTGTCGTTTACCTCATAATACGCCGAACTCTTAAGACGGCGTCCTCTCATTTTCACACACGTATTTTTATGCGCGGCAATGTTGATTCACCGGTCACCTCGCAGTGTCAATCGAATCGTTCAATTCACAAGTAATATAGAGGTTTTCGCATCTTGCTAAGATGCGTTAATCAACCAACCAGGCATCGAGTGTCTTGTCAGACATTGCGAGACCGATCAAACATCAACCGTCTTAGCATACATTTTGGGGGCTGGACAGGAAGCGATTGAATGGAGCAGGAAACACCATCACCTAAAGACCTCGCTCTGCTCTTTGTTCTGAACGAGCAGGCAGCCGGCTCCCTTTCGGCGGGACTCCATGACGCGATACAGCGAACATTCGAGAAGCTGAATGCGCACCTTTCCAAACGACTGGGCTCCGGCGGATACCATGCGCTTTTGAAGCGCGCGTTCGTGCTTGCCGCCGCCGAACATCCCAAACTATCAATGGCGCAAGTGGGGGATCACGGAAAACTGGAAGGACTCGATGCAGCCTTTTCAGACCACGAATCCGCCGAGTTAACCGAGGCCTGCGTGGCGATACTGGCGTGTCTCATCGATTTGCTCGACATGTTCATTGGAAGAAAGCTGCGGATGCGGATGCTGAATGACGTATGGCCCAGTGCGGCCCTGACCGGCAAAGACGGACCAGAGGGAGAGAGTCATGGATAGTAGTCAGAGCCGTGTGAGGATCAACGTATTGCCGACCGGAGCGCCGGACCTGGACATTGTGCTGGGCGGGGGCATTCCCGAGTATTCATTCAATGTCATCGCCGGCGCTCCCGGTTCCGGCAAGACCACGCTCGCCCATCAGATCGTGTTCGCCAACGCATCGGCGGACCGGCCCTCGCTGTACTTTACGGTGCTGGGAGAACCGGCGCTGAAGATGCTTCGGTACCAGCAGAACTACAGCTTTTTCAAGCCGGACATGGTGGAAAGCGAAATTCGATTTATCAACCTCAGCGACGAGGTGCTCTCCGGCGATCTCGGCTCCGTGCTCGACCGGATCGTGCGCGAGGTGGAAGCGAGTAATCCCCGGATTGTCGTCGTGGACTCCTTCCGGACGGTGCTTCGCAGGCAGGGGGAGCCGGCGACGGCGGAGGGGGAGCTCCAGGGGTTCGTTCAGCGTCTCGCTCTTTATCTCACGAGCTGGCAGGCGACGACATTTCTGGTGGGCGAGTATATGGTCGAAGAGATCCGCGACAATCCCGTTTTTACGGTGGCGGACGGTCTGCTGTGGCTGAGCCAGAGCGTGGAGCGGAACTCCGTGGTGCGCAAGCTCCAGGTCATCAAGCTGCGCGGACAGGCGTCGCTACCAGGGCTGCATACCTTTCGGATTACCGAACATGGGCTTCAGGTCTTTCCGCGCACCTTCAGCCTCGTCAACAAGCATGCGCGTAACCCGCACGCCCCACGCCTCTTCACCGGCGTCGCCGGCTTGGATGAGATGATGGGCGGCGGCGTCCCGGCGGGCGATTCCGTGATTGTGGCGGGACCGTCCGGCTCCGGAAAGTCGGCGCTGGCGACCCAATTTATCGCGGAGGGAATTCGTCTTGGAGAACCCGGCGTCATCGCCGTCTTCGAAGAGCGCCCGGAAGACTATGTTTCGCGATCCGACAATCTTGGAATGAACCTGCAAGCAGGGATCGACGCCGGGCTGCTGAAGGTCCTGTACCTGCGCCCGCTCGATCTGTCGGTCGACGAAACGCTGCGCGAGATTCTCGATACGGTTGCGTCGATCGACGCCCGCCGGGTCGTGATCGATTCCATGAACGGATTTGAGATGGCGCTGGCTCCGGCGTTTCGCGAGGATTTCCGCGAGTCGCTTTACCGTATGGTCGGCGCGCTCAAGGGAATCGGCGTGACGATCATGACGACGGTGGAAGTCGTGACCTCCTTCACGGACCTGCGATTCACGCCGCATGGCATCTCATTTCTGACGGACGATATCATCCTGCTGCGCTATATTGAAATCGAGAGCCAACTGCGCAAGATCGCCACGGTCGTCAAGATGCGCGGCGGACCGCACAGCAAAGACATTCGTGAGTACGACATCACAAGCAAGGGAATGGTGATCGGCGAGCGTCTGACGGAGTATCGGCATTTGATTACCGGGACACCGGATAGGACGGAGTAATGAACGCCACCCAAAGCATGATCGAGCACTCTCCGCTGGCGATGGCCACCACGGAAGGGCCGTCGCACGTCCTGCGGTCGGTCAATCCGGCCTTCTGCTCGCTCCATGGAAAACAGCCGGACGAGATGATCGGGCATCCGGTCGCCTTGGCGATTTCCGGCGCGGGCGTCGAGAGCGTTCTGGTGCTGCTGGACCGTGTCTATGACGGCGATCACGGCGGAGCCGTCCACCGACCGCACTATACCGATCCCATTCTCGGATCCGCGCCCAGTCTCAAGTATCATTCTTATATGGCGTGGAAACTGCCCCCAGGGGAAAGCAACTCCCAGGGGCTGGTCATCCAGGTGACTGAGATCGCCGAGTCTTCGCTCGCCACCGAGTTGTTTGAACTGGCGACCACGGAAATCCGCGAGCTGAACGACGACATGCGGCAGGTCAACGAGCAGCTAATTATCAGCGCGCTGGAGCAGCACGCGGCCGCCGATCGAAACCGGGCGATTGCCGAAGCCCTTCAGTATTCGATGCTATGGGAGCATTCCGAGAAATCGTTTCACGATCTGAGGGTGGCGGTGTTCTATGAGCCGGCAATGGACGATGCGCTGGTGGGAGGCGATCTGTTCGACGCCTTCCGGCTGCACAATGGATCGGTCATGCTCATCGTCGGCGATGTGACGGGCAAGGGGCTGCGGGCGGCGGCGCGCACCGTCGAGATTCGTTTCGCGCTTCGCGCATTCTCACAGGACTATATCGATCCTGGCGACATGGTAAGACGCCTCAATGAGTTTATCTGTGATTTTCACTTCGACGCGGATGATCTGGGCAATGCTCTCGTAGTGCTCTCGCTGATCGTCATCGATCCCGTGACCGGCGAAGTGCAGGCGGCCTCCGCCGGCGCCGAGCCGCCGATGGTGCTTCGCGCCTCCGGGGCTATGGAGGAAGTCACGGTTTCGGGCCTCATCCTTGGCATCGATCATAACGCGGCCTATCCCACGACGAAACTCCTGCTCAATGACGGCGACCTGCTCATGATGACCACGGACGGGATTACGGAAACGCGCCGCGGCATGGACTTCTTCGGATCGGAGCGCCTGCTCCAAACGGCGAAAAATGTGCTGGAAGAAGTCAATCTCATGGGCGTTGGAACCTCGATCCTGGACGCGGCCCGCGCCCACGGGGGAGGACGGTTCATGGACGATGTCTGCCTCCTCCTGGCGCGGCGCGACCGCATTATGTCCAATCCCGTTCAATTGCAATTCTACGACGACGCCGTATAATCGGCTCCGGTCCATCGCGATGCTTTATGTTGCCGCCTGCCGGCGGCGCAGCGTGCGCAGGGCTCTCAACGTATTCCATCGGCTGTCGCCGCCCATCTTTTCCATTTCAAAGAGAACCACGCCAGGGATCCGTTTTTCCACTGGCCAGCGGCCGCTCGGGCGCTGGCGGCTGACGAGCAGGGCGATGGGATCTTGAAGTCTGGTGTCTGCAATGGCGGGGTGGGCGCGCAGGTAATCCAGGCCGCGCAGCATGGTGTAATGCCAGTGGGACGGGAAGGTCAGGTCGGTAAATCGCTCGTGGATGATCTCGCCGGTCCGGTCAGACCGATACATTTGATGCGCAAGCATCAACTCAATGGCCCGCAATTCACTCCGGCGAAACTCCTGCGCCGGCACAATGTCTGCATCCGACGCTGCTTGGAGACCTTCCAGGACATTGAACGTCGTATGGAACGAGCTATGGCGAGTTTGCGGGTAACGGCGCATTCGGCAGTTCCACCCGCCGTCCGGCATCTGCATACGCAGGATTCCGTTCGCCAGGGGCGGTAGCCGCGCGTCGTCCGGGCAAAAATAAGCGCCGATGCGCAGCCAGAAGCCAAGGTGGCATAGGTCGATACGGGTTTGCAGCCAGGAATCGTCATTTGCCTGCTTGGTCGTCAAATTTCGATCGATGAATGCGCGTGCGCTGTCACGAGCTCCGGAATGATCGGGAGGCATGCCGCAGTCCATCAGCGTCAGCAGCGTCCATACGGTATCGGTCCAGCGCCCCGCCGGCCATTCGCCGTTCGGGAGCTGATTTGCAAGAAACTGCGCGCCCCAGCCCTCAAGCGCGACCCGCCCGCGCTCCGCGCGCCACTCATCCTCCGTGCAGCCGCATAGATCGCGCATGGTTTGCCATCGAATGACCGGGTCGCCGGCCATCAGCCAATGGATCACCTCAGGCGTTACCGGCTCGCTCACTCACGATTCTCCAATAATTCGGCCAGCTTCTTCGGCGCAACCGTGCGATAGGCGTCGGCGACGATCTTCGCGATTTCGTCCCAGTCGACCGGGATGTCCAGCCATACGCCTATCCATCCTCGGCAGCCGACATAGGGAGGCGAGAAGAAACGCGTCGGCTCCGCCTGCACCATTGCGTCCTGCGCGCCCATGGGCGCGGCGCACCAGAATGCGACGCGATCGTCGTGATGGTGATCCGCATACATCATAAACATCTTCTTGTCGCGTATGAACCATGCCGCTTCCCCATGGCTGGGGCGCTCGTTGGTTTCCGGCAGCGATAAACATAGTCGCCGCAGCAGATCGAGGGGATTATTCGCTTGCATATTGATATTGTATCATCAATATCGCCAGGATGGGGGAAGCCGGATCTTCAGGATTTTCGCGCTGTACGATTTATTGCAGACCGCCGTTGTCGCGCAGAGTCGCCGCGACGATATCATGGGCTTTCGCGACCGCCATTTTGAGCGGCGTATCGCCATTCGCGAGGCGCGCGTTGGGGTTGGCGCCGTGCTCCAGCAGCAGCCTGGCGATGTCGGGCAGATCGTTCGCGGCGCAGTAGTGCAGGGGAGACCAATCGCTTCCGTCGCTAGCCGCCTCCACGTTGGCGCCGCGCTCGATGAGCATCCGGGCGATCTCGGCTTTGCCGCGCGCGAGCGCGCTTTGCAGCGGCGTCACCCGGAATCCACCCGAGACGGCGTTGATGTCCGCGTCGTGTTCGATGAGGAGCTACGCGGCGCCCGGATGTCCGAAGAAGCAGGCGAGATGCAGGGGAAGCCAGCCGTCGGGGGATGTCTGGTGGATGATGTTTGGATCTTGTTCGATCTCGCGTGTTATGACCGATGACGTTCCCACTGCCGCTGCTTCCCAGATATCCGTCGGCGGTCGGCGCTGGATCAGTTCCTGGACGATCGCGTCCTGGCCCTGGTAGACGGCGGACACGAGTGGGGTAACGCCGTCTGAGTTTCGAGCGTCCGAGGCGGACGGATCGCCGTCTAATAGCGCCTGGACACGGGAAAGATCGCCGCCGCGAATGGCGTTAAAGATGTCGTGGGATTGGGGCATCGTGATTTCTCCTCTCAATCCCTGCTCGCCCAATCCATCAGCTCGCGCACCAGGACTTTGATCGCGCCGGTCACTTCGGGTTTGGCGAAGGGCAGATCGGCGAGCAAGGCGGGGATATCGCCCGTGGACGGAGACGGGGAGGGCGGCGCGGTTTCGCCGCCGTCGGCGACCCATTCGACGATGTCTTTGACGAGGGGTTTGCAGGTTCCGCAGCCGGTGCCGGCGCGGGTGGCGGCCTGGACGGATTCCAGAGTGCGGCAGCCGCCTTCGACGCATTTGCGGATGTCGCGTTTGGTGACGCCGATGCAGTTGCAGACCTTCACCGCGTCGGGCATCTCCAGCAGCTTGTTCTTCGCGGACGCGGCGGCGGGCGGGGCGCTGTCGAACAGCAGCTCGCGGCGCAGTTCGGAGAGCGGGGAGGCGTGGTCAAACGCCTGGATCAACGCCGACGCTTTCTCCGTATCGCCGAGCATAATCGCGCCGACCAGCGTATCATCACGGATGATGAGTTTCTGATAGATCCCCCGTCGGCTCTCCATGAACAGCACGACTTCGTCGGTGTCGCGCTCGGGCTTGGTGACGCCCATCGACACCAGATGGATCCCCATGACCTTGAGCTTGGTCACCAGCTTCGAGCCTTTGTAGGCGGCGTTGGGCTTGCGGCCGGTCAGATGATCGGCGAGCACCTGGCCTTGTTCCCAGAGCGGGGCGACCAAGCCATAAGTTACTCCCCGATGCTGCGCGCATTCGCCGACCACATAGATGCTATCGTCCGACACGGAGCGCATCTGATCGTCCACCACAATGGCGCGCTCGACGGACAGGCCGCACTCTTTGGCGATCTCGACATTGGGACGGATCCCGGCGGAGATCACGACCATATCGCAGGAGAGCGTGGTTCCATCGGCGAAGGCGAGGCCGGTTACGCAGTCGTCGCCCAGAATTGCCGTGGTGGATTTGTTGAGATGGACATGGATGCCCATGCGTTCGATCTGGGTTTTGAGCAGCGCCGCCGCCTGTGCGTCGAGCTGCGCGCTCATCAGATTGGCGCCGATATGGACGACGTGGACTTCGACGCCATACTTGAGCAGGCCGCGCGCCGCTTCCAGGCCCAGCAAACCGCCGCCGATCACGACGGCGCGCTCGCATTTGTTGGCGCATCCGGCGATCTTATGGCAGTCATCCAGCGTTCGGAACACGCAGACGCCCGGCTTATCGTCCCCGGCCAATGTCGTCAGACCGTCCATCGGCGGAATATACGGCCGGCTTCCCGTGGCGATAATCAGCGTGTCGTAGGGTAGGGCGGTCGCGCCGGCGTTTGGCTTGCCGCCCAGCGGGGACGCGGTGACGACCTTGGCGTCGCGATCGATATGCGTCGCGCGCAGCGGCGCGTGCAGGTCGATCTTGTTGTCGCGATACCAGGCGAGAGGATTGAGGTAGATCTCGGACGGCGACTGCGCGCCGTTCAACACGTTGGAAAGCAGGATGCGATTGTAGTTGCCATGCGGTTCATCTCCAATGATGGAGATCTCGTACTGCGCCGCGCCGCCGCGCTGGAGGATCTCCTCCACCGTGCGCGCGCCGGCCATGCCGTTACCGATGACGACGAGTTTTTTCTTTTCGGACATGACGTTGCTCCCCTGTCAGGAAAGAGAGACCGCCTCCGCGTGACGCCGTGGAGCGGTCGTGATGGATTGGGGGCAACGCTGCCGATTCGGTGTAGGCGCTCAAAGAGGCGGGTGATATCTCGCAACGCTGCGAGATGATAGTGTGAGTATAGCGGAGAAATGTTGCGGACATGTTTCCAAAGTGAAGAGGCCCTCACCCCCCGGCCCCCTCTCCCAATTCTGGGAGAGGGGGAGTCAGAGTTATGAGTTCTTTGGATCTTTGATCCAAATCTTACTCCTAACCCTCTCCCCGAATGAAGAGAGTTGGCGAAGGGCCGGGTGAGGGCCTGTTCTACGCTTTGGTCACGCGGATTCGATCGATCTCTTTGCCGAATTCGTTGATCTGCCGCAGCGTCAGTGCGCGCCCATCGATTTCGATCACGCTGAGCGAGTGTTCCCGTGAGTAAAACTTGGAGACGAAATGGTTCTCAGGCCCGTCGGTGAACACCCATCGGTCCGGGCTGTCCGTGAATTCCGGTTCGTAGAGCGCGTTCCCTCCGGCGCCGGTCGTCACATGGATGATACCCCTGGGGAGCGTCTTTTCTTTGCCGTCAAACTCCCGATCGATCGTCAATTTGCCGGGGACGATCCGGTCGCGCGTCGCCGTATGGCTCGCGTTCGTGAGATCGGTCGGCTCAAATTGGATCGGCATCGTCCGCTGGTAGGTGTGCTCATGCCCGTTCAGGACGATATCCACGCCGTGCTTCTCGAAGATCGGCGACAGGGCGCGCATATGCTGCTCTTTATAGTGCTCCTGGCCGACATTGAACGCAGGCTGGTGGTACACCACGAATTTCCAGTGGGCGTCGGTGTCCGCCAGATCCTGTTCGATCCATGCCTGGAGCGCCGGACTGGTGGGATCGACATAGGCGTTGGCGTCGAGGCATAAGAAATGGGCGTCGCCGTTGTCGAACGAATAGTTCGCCATCCGAGGGAAACGGTCTCCGGCGCAGGCTTGAAACTGCGCCAGCACGGCGGGATCGGCGCAGACGGTCGGCGTTGAATCGGCGGGCTGCGCGGGGCCGTTCATCGGCAGATGCATCGCCGTGTAGTAGGCGAGGGCGTCGGAGTGCTTCGTGAAATCTCCCGCCTCGCGCCCGATGGCGTCGCGCCCGGTAACATCGTGGTTCGCCAGCACCGTATAGAAGGGCACGGAGCGGAGCAGGGGAGCGCCGAGCTCCGGTCCGGCAGTGGTGGCGTCGTAGATTGGAAAGAAGAACTTGGCGTATTCGCGGTCGAGACCGCTTTGGTAGACATTGTCGCCGGTGTTCATCACAAAATCGGGCTTGGCGACATACGCTTGATAGGCGATTCGGTGATCGCTGACATCGCCGTTGGAGTTGTCTCCGAAAGCGACAAAGCGAATCTTACGGCCTCGCGGCTGGCGCGTCGTCGCATATCCTTCCGCGATCACCTTGCCTTTGCCCTGGACTTGATAGTAATACTTACGCCCCAATTTCAGGCCCGTCAAGGCGGCGTTGTAGTTGCGCCGTTTCAGCGCGGCGTCTCCGCTCACCGCCGCATCACCGATGGCGCGCGCGCCCTGGATCGGAACGGCGATCTGGCCGTACTTTTTACTCAGGCCATAAGCCACCGTAAAGTCGGCGGCCGCGTCTTCGGTTTGCCAGGCGACAACGAGCGTATCGTCGTTTTCCTTCAGCTTGCTCGCCGATCCCGGCTGGATATAGGGGAGTACGGTGAAGAGGGGGAGGCGGGCGTCGGCTTCGGTGGCGGCGAACAGCCCCTGCCCATTGGGCGCGAGGGCGAGAAATGTGACGCCTCCTGCAAAATGCAAAAACTCGCGACGGCTGATTTGCTTCAAAAACCTGCTCCTGAAAACGGTCGAATGCGGAGATTATACCGCTTCCGCCGTCCGAGATATATTAAGCGAAGATGAAATTCCGGGCAAAATTTGAAACGTTTACGGGAAATGGAGACGCACGGATGAAAGGCATTCCCACGACGGAAAACTCCAATCGACTGCTCGCCCGTCTGCGCCGGGTTCGACAGCTCGCATTTACAGCCTCCAGCAACAGCGACGCCGGCTGGAACGCGAAGGGCGAGGGCGTGGTCGCCATCGACGAGACTTCGCCGGAGCAGATTGTCTTTCGGGAAACCGGCCACTGGATCGCGCCCAACGGCAAGCGATTTCGGTTCCACAACGTGTACCGATGGACTCGCCTCAGCGAAGAGGTCGTACGACTGGAGCATCTACGCATGGGCGTTACGCGCCCCGTGCTGCTCTTTGACCTGACGCCTAGCGGCGAAGCATGCTGGGTTTCGGTGACCGGGCATCAGTGCAAACAGGATTGTTATACGGCGGAGCTATGGGTGGAGGAAAGCGGCGTGCAATTGGAATGGATCGTTGAGGGACCGGAGCGGCGGGATGTGATCGGGTATGTGTACGAGTGAGAAAGGCAAACCCGCTCCGGAGCAAACCCACTCCGTCCTACCTACCCCGGCGCTTCGCGCCACCCCTCCCGCGACGGGAAGGGTTGGGAGGATTGCCTCTTACGAAAGCCGTGTTCGTTATCGATCCGAATTACCCTTCCCGTCGCGGGAGGGGGCGGCCGGAGGCCGGGGGTAGGTAGGCCGGGAGGGGGCGCGCGAAGCCCGCGTGTGGGTTCGCGCCGGGATAGGTCACCCGCGCCTCATCGCTGCACCACGCCGTCGTTTTTGCTGTCTGGTTCGACTATCGCGATGGCGGGGTGCATGAAGTATTTATTCGCGACCCGCTGGACGTCGGCGGCGGTGACGGCGTTGATGCGGTCGGTGAAGGCTTCGTCCAGGTTGCCGGTGTCGTTGGAAGAGATTTCGGCGAGGCCGAGCAGCTCGGCGCGGTCTTCAATGCGCTCGTGCTTGATCTTTTGCGTGCCGATGAGATAGTGTTTCGCACGGCTGATTTCGGCGTCCGTGGCGGGCTTGGTTTGCAGATCGGTGATCTGGTCTAGCAGAAGCTTCTGCACGTCGGCGACGGGGTTGCCTTTGGGCGGCGTCGCGGAGGGCGCGCTTGCCGCCGTGAAGATGTAGGCGGTCAGGTCCCCCGAGTAGAGCTGCGGGGAGTAGAAGGAGCCCAGGTCATAGGCCAGCCCCTGCTTTTCGCGCAGGTTGGTGAACATGCGCGAGGTCTTCATGCCGCCGAGCAGTGCGTTCGCCACTTGAAGCGCGAAGTAGTCGGGATTGGACATCGACGGCGCTCGGAAACCCGCCATCACGCAGTTCTGAGTCAGATCGGACATGGTGGCGTGGAAGGGCGCGGGATCGCCGGCGAGCGACGGCAGCTCGACCAGAGGGGCCGGGACGCGGCGGGCGCCGCGGACGCCTGGCTCGTAGTCCGCCATATCACGCGCGATCTCGCTGACCGCGTCCTCGGGCTTGATATTCCCGACGATCGAAACGGTCATATTTTGCGGAATGTAGTAACGCAGATAGTACTGCTGGAGCTGTCGGCGAGTGATGCGCTGAATGCTGCGCACGGTCCCAACGGCCGGCAGCGCGTAACCGCTATTGGCGAACAGGCGACTGCGGACGCCGTTGTACGTGACGGTGAACAAGCCGGCGTCGCTGTCGTTGATGTCCGAAAGCATGTCGGCGCGGCGCTGCTCCACAATGTCGGGATCGAATGTCGCGTTCTTCAGGACATCGGTGATCAGGGACATCATGACGGAGTAGCGGTCGCTGACGGCGAGCGCGGAGATGCGGGTCCAGTCCGGCTGGCGCGAGACGTCGACGCTTCCTCCGAGGTCGGCGATCTCGCCGGTGATCGTCTCCGACGAGCGGGCGACGGTAGACGCGAGCAGCGCGCGCGCGACGAAGCTGCCGATACCGGCGTTCTGCGCCGTCTCCATGCCGCTGCCGACAGTGATGAACACATCCACGGCCACCAGCGGCGCGCCGGATTCCTGCCGGACGACAACCTTCATGCCGTTGGGCAGCGTGGTGCGATAGAGCTTGCTGGACGGCGCGGCCGTTCCGGGGGCGCTCGTGGCGGGCGCAGCGGGAGCGGCGGCGACTTCCGCGTGCGTCCTCGCGGCGCTGGGGATCATCAGCAGGGCGCAGGCGGCGGTTGCGAAAAGAGTTCGGGACACGCAGGTACTCCTAAAGCCGGGATGCATTGGTCGGATCGGTGTCGGCGCCGCGAGACACGGCGTTCGAATTCACGGCGGGCAGCCGGGGCGCGAGCGCCGGGCCGTCATTGGAAAGACTGGTCGCCGTAATCGGGTCCGTCGCGGGCAGCAGCGTGACGAGAGAATATTTGTTGGGATCGAGGTACTTGACGGCGGCGTCCTGCACCTGCGCCGGCGTGAGGTTTTCGAACTTCGTGATATACGCCGTGTCGTATTGATACGAGTCGATCATATTGTAGAAACCCAGCGCGTTGGCGCGCCCGCTCGTCGTCTGCACGTCGAACAGATACGATGAGAGCAGGGAATGCTTGGCCGCCGCGAGCTCTTTTTCGGACACCGGCGTCTCGCGCAGGGCCGTGATCTCGCCCAGGATCGCCTTCAAGACTTTGTCCCGGTTGCCGGGCTCGAACACGGCGGTGATCGTCATCATCCCTTCATCCTTTTGGGTGAGGTAGTTGGCGCTGATCCCGGTCACGAGCTTTTGCTTGGTGAGCAGATCGTCCGTAAGGCGGTTGTGGCCGCCCTGTCCCAGGATCGTCAGCAGCACATCCATTGCGTACGCCTGGGAGTGGTCGCGGACGGAGGGAGCGCGGAAGCCGATCGTCAGATACCCTTTGGATACGGGGGCGACCATGCTGCGCGTGCGGATATCGGTCTGCGGCGGCTCGGGGAGCACTTTGTCTTCCGGCAGCGGGCGCTCGGCCCACTTGCCGAAGGCCTTTTCAGCCATCGCGAAGCCTTCGTCCGGCGTGATCTTTCCCGTGAGCACCAGCGTGACATTCCCCGGAACGTAGTATTCGTGGTAGAAATCCTGCACGGTCTTGCGCGTCATGGAAGTCACTTGCGTGGGCGGGCCGAGCAGCGGTCTGCCGTACGGGTGGGTGGGGAAAGTGATGGCGCTGAGAACTCGGGCGATCCGCTGGGATGGATCCGCAAGCTGGCGGGCCATTTCGTTCAGGATGACCGGACGCTCCTGGTCCATGTCCTGCTGGCGCAGCTCGGCGTGCATGAGGACGTCGGATAGAACTCCGAGCGCGGGCTCCGTATCGGACGATCCGACGGTGACGTAGAAATGCGCCCAGTCGTAAGAAGTCGCCGCGTTCATCGAGCCGCCGAGGTCTTCAATCGCGGCGTCGATCTCTCCGGGCTGGCGCGTGGGCGTGCCTTTGAAAAGAAGATGCTCGATGAAGTGGGCGGCGCCGTTGTTGTCCGGCGTTTCGCGGCGCGTTCCGGCGCCGACCCAGGCGTCGACCGTCACCAGGTCGGCGTTCCCCGAGGGGGCGACCAGGACTTGAAGGCCGTTCGCCAGCGTCTTGTGCGCGACGGGGCTAAGACCCTGCGTGACGGACGCGGCGGGGGCGAAATCCATATCCGCGGCGAAAACGGGAACCGGTGAAAACCCGAAAGCGGTGAGAAGAAACACAAGCGCGGGGCGGGAGGGCCAAAGGCGCACGTTGCAAACCCTTTCGAACGCCAAATGATGCTGTTGCGATTGTACCCGAAACTGAGGCCGCCTGCAACGTGCATTCGCAACCGTTCTTTTGGGGCGCCGCGCCCCGATGCGTGGAAACCTTTGCGCTGTGTTTCGTGGTATGATAATGCGAACCATGACCGTGCACAAACAGGGCTTTCGGCAGCTGGACTTCGGCCTCTTCGCGGCCGTGCTCCTGATTTGCTGCGGCGGATTGCTTTCCATCAAGAGCGCGGTCCATAACGATCCCCATGGGATGGACTTCTTCCGTAAGCAGATCATTGGGATCGTCCTTGGCTCCTCCATTATCTTGTTTCTGGCGACCCGCGAATACGAAACTCTCCTCAGACGCTTCGCGAGATACATCTATCCGCTCAATATCCTGCTGCTGGCCGCCGTTCTCATGCACATCGGGCACGCGTCCCACGGCGCGCAGCGATGGATCGCTCTTGGCCCTTTCCAATTGCAGCCGTCGGAGTTCGCCAAGATCATCCTGATCGGCACGCTGTCGCTGTATTTGGCGGAGAACATCGAGACGATCCGCGAGTGGCGCACGGTGCTCCGGTCGTTCGGGCATATCCTGATTCCCATGCTGCTCATCGCGAAGCAGCCGGACCTCGGAACGGCGCTGGTGATCCTGGCGATCTGGTTCGGGACACTGGCGATCGCCGGCGCGAACCCCAAGCATCTGCTGGCGTTTTTTGGAACGGGCGTCGTCCTGTTCGCCTGTCTCTGGCACTTCAATCCGAAGGTCGGCGGCAATCCGATCCTCAAAGATTATCAGAAAAATCGTCTGGAAGTCTTTTTGAATCCCGACGCCGACCCGCGCGACTCCGGGTATCACTTGCGGCAAAGCGAGATCGCGATTGGAAACGGCCGGATCAGCGGCGAGGGTTATCTGCACGGCGCGCAGAGCAACGGGCGGTTTATCCCGGAACAGCACACCGACTTTATCTTCACCATTGTCGGCGAAGAGGGCGGTTTCGTCGCTTGCGTCGCCCTGCTCGCGCTCTATCTCTTCGTACTGGAGCGCGGCGTAATGATCCTCGCCGACTGTAAAGACACCCTCGGCCGTCTTCTCGCCGCCGGCGTGCTCTCCATGCTCACATTCCATACCGTGGTCAACGCGGGCATGACCATGGGCATCATGCCGGTCGTCGGCGTCCCGCTGCCGTTCTTCTCCTACGGCCTCAGCAGCCTGATCGTCAATATGTCGGCGGTCGGGATCCTGCTGAGCGTCGCCGCGCAGAAGCACCGCGTGATGTTCTGAGCGTCGGAGAGACGTTTCGGCGCCAGCCGAGCTTAATATTTTCTGAAAATTCTTTTCCACAATCGGGAACAATTATCGAGCGCTGGCAGTCGCAGTAGGTTATATTGGTTCTCGAGCAGCGTACTGGCTCATCAATCCATGAGGTTGAACCCTTCGATCCGCCACGTCGAGGGGTAGAATACGAGCGTCGATGGGCGACTGCAAGCCAATCCCAGCGCCATACTCAACTCGTTTCCCATTCCGTTTCAGCGTTCGAGCTGGGTGGGTAAATGGGAGGCATCAGTATGGAGCCCTGAGCCCATCGAGGAGATTCACTGTGTTGCGTGCACCCTTAAGAATGTTAGGCTTGTTTGTGGCGTCCTTTTTCTTCTGGACGCTGATGGGATTCGTTCTCGGTCTTGTGATGGGAGCCGTGCCCGTCGGCATTGCTATTGGCGTCATCGTCGGCGTCGTCAACTGGTTTGTCTGTACCTGGTCGTCGGAGAAATTCGCGATCGATCTCTACGACGCCGAGCTGCTCGACAGCGAAAAGGCGCCGGGCATGAACGATATGATCCGGGAACTCAGCCGGGATATCGGGATCGACGCCCCGCTGCTCTACGCAATACCGATCTCCGCGCCGAACGCCTTTGTCGTTCCGCGTCGTGACCGCGGCAATGTGGTGGTCGTCACCAACGGCTTGACCAAGCACCTCAATCGTGAGGAAGTGCAGGCCGTCGTCACCCTGATGCTGATCCGCCTCGCCGACAAAGAAGCGCCGTCATGGTCGGTGGCGAGCGCGATCGCCGGACTGCCGATCTACGTGGCGTGTACGGGCGACTGGAAAAACGTGCTTCGCAAGAAGCTGGCGGTCGATCGGAAGACCGGCCTCACAATCGTCGAACGCGTCATGATGGCGTTTCTGATCGTGCCCTGCGCGATTGTATTGCGCATCGGTTACGATCATCAATCCATCGCCGGCGCCGACCGGGCGACGGCGCGGCTTCTGGGGACGCATCGAGATCTCTACTCGGCGCTCGCCAAAATGGAGGAGCATCTGCCCAAGACGTGGTGGGGCCGCTCCTACTTCAACGCCGCCACCGCGCCGCTGTTCGCCATTGAACCGCTCGCCAGTCCGGAAACCATCGCGGGGCTCGCCCCGATCTGGCGCTTCTCGCAGCACCTGTTTGGAAACATGATCCTTTCCCCGTCGGAGCGCCGCCGTTTGCTCAGTGAAGCTCCTGTCGCGGAGCCGCTCTCCGGAGAATCGGTGCACGTCTGAACCTGGCGACGTGCTGTTGGTTGATCGAATGGCCTTTCGTTGACAAAGACCATTCGATCAGCTATACTCACACCACTATTCCCTGTCTTTTCGCCCGTCGGCGGCCGCCCTGGCCGGCAGGCGTCAGGGCGGCCAGGCGGAACGCGATTGTCCAACGTCACTGAAATCCTCCCTCCCGACTGCTGCGCTCTTTTCGAGCCGCAGCTCGCGAGCCTCTCCACGACCGCCGACATCGGCGCCTTCCTCAAAAAATGTCACCAGGAGATTAATTCCCTCGACCGACTCTCGTCGGGCGCGGGCGTCGCATTGCTGGCGCACAACTGCGCGCTGGTCGACGCGGTCCTGCGGCGGCTGTTTGCGCTGGCCGTGGAGCACGCCGCCGCCCTGGCGCCGGCGGGTGAGGACGCGCCCACGATGCCGGAGCTGACGATCGTCGCCTCGGGAGGCTACGGCCGCCGGGAGCTGGCGCCGTACTCCGATGTGGATGTGACGTTTGTGAGCGTGCGCGAGGACGACGCTTACTTGAACGCCATCATCAAGGACATGTTCCAGTCGGTAATGGATGTGTTTCTGTACGGCGCCAACCTCAAGGTCGGTTACGCCTATCGCCTGCTGGGAGATCTGGGCCAGCTCGACCACCAAACGCAGACGACGCTGCTGGACGCGCGCTTTTTGTGCGGCGATTCCGAACTGTTTAAGGAGTTCCGGGCGACCTTCCGGGCGCAGCTTTTGACGGCCGATTTCATGTTCCAGAAGTGGGCGGAGCGGAAGTCGGTGCTGGCGAAGTTTGGCGGCGATCAGGTCTATGTGGTTGAGCCGCAGATCAAGGAAGGCGCCGGCGGTCTGCGCGATATCCAGAACGCCGAATGGATCGGCGAGGCGCGCTATCGGGTGAGCTATTCGCGCGTGTGGCGGACGCTGGTGGAGCAGGGCATCGTCACGGAGCGCGAATCCGCGTCGATCCGGGCGGCCCGCGAATTCCTTTGGAACGTGCGCAGCGTCCTGCACATGGTCGCCGGCGAAGCGCGCGACACGATGACCACCGAGAAACAGGAATCCGTCGCCGCCTATCTCGGCTATCCCGATGGACCGGAGACGCCGGCGGTCGAGACCTTCATGCGCGAGTACTACACACATGCGGCCGAGGCGAGGCGCATCGCGCGCAAGGCCATCAAGCGCTGCCTGGACAGCGAGATCCTGCTGGGCCTGGGCCTGGCGTCGATCCGCCGTTCGCTCTACGTGGCCGACCCCGACATCGCCGACCGCGACATGGCGATGCCGCTGCACGCCGCCGAACTGGCGCAGGCCTACTCCCTGACGATCTCCGATGAACTGGAAGAAGCGATCTGCCGATTTCTGGAGCGCCACCCCACGGCTCCGGATCCCGCCTATGCGGGACGCGTCTTCACGCGTCTGCTCGCTTCCAAGGATGCTTCCGCCATTCTCGATCGTCTCTCGGAGCAGGGCGTCCTCGCCTGGCTGCTGCCTGAGTTCGCGCCGTTGATGACGCTGATCCCTTACGACGCCGCCCATGACTTCACGGTCGGCGCCCACTCGCTGCGCGTCGTGCGCAACCTCCATCAGTTCCATCAGGAGACCGACCCGCGTTTCGCCGACTTCCGGCGCGTCGCCGGCGAAGTCGCCTTCCCGGAAGTGCTCAACCTCGCGGGGCTGATCCACGATATCGGAAAGCAGTGGCCGGAGGGTGGACACGCCGAAACGGGCGCGGACGCCTCGGTGCTGATCGCCGAACGGATCGGCTGGGATACCGAGCGCCGTGACAAATTGGTGTTCCTGATCCGCAACCATCTCTTGATGGCGGAAACCAGCCGCCTGCGCGACCTCTCCCTGGAGGAGACCGTGCGCGAGTTCACGCGTCAGGTCCCCGACATGGAATCGCTCAATATGCTCTACCTGCTCACCTGCGCGGATACGCAGGCGGTGGGCGAGGGGGTCTGGACGGAAGTCAAGGGCAAGTTCCTGACGGAGCTTTATTACCGGGCGGAAGCCGTGCTGGCCGGCGGCTCGTCGGGCGAGACGCCCGCGTTCGTGCCGAACCTCGCGCGCCAGCGTGACCGAATCCGCAAGCAGCTCGCGCAGCACAATCTGCCGATCGACCTGATCCACGAGCACACGCGCAATCTGCCCGCCCAGTACCTGCTCAATACGCCGCTGGAGGAGATGTACCTGCACATCGCCATGATTGGTCGATTGCGCGAGACATTCACGCCGATCGTCGATTTCCGGCATGAGTTTGGCAACGACTACACCGAGATCACGATCTGCGCCTACGACGATCCTAAACCAGGCCTTCTGGCGAAGATCACCGGCGTGCTTTACGCCCACGACATCAACGTCCACGTGGCGCAGGTGTTCACGCGTGAAGCGAGCGTGCGGATCGCGATCGACACCCTTTGGATCGATTACCGGGGCAAGCCGCTGGCGTCGGGCAAGAAGGCGGAAATCCAGGAAAGCCTGCGCAAGGTGATGCTTGGCGAGATGGCCCTGGCCGATCTCTTGAAGAAGCGCAATAAGCCGGTGAAGGATCAGACGATCTATTCGGCCAAGATCGACGATACGACTTCGGATCAGTTCAGTCTGCTGGAAGTGAGCGCGCCCGATGAAAAGGGCGTTGTTTACCGGCTGGCGAATGTGGTGTCCGGCCTCGGCTGGAACATCCACGCGGCTCGCCTGTCCGTCTGGGGCAGCCGCGCCCGCGACGCATTTTATGTGACCGGCCCGGATGGGAAGAAACTGCCCGCCTCCGATGTCGCCCGGCTGCTGGAAGTGCTGCCGGTTTCGACATTCGTGAAGCGCAAGCTGACCACGGCCGGCGGCGGTTAAATTCATTCGGAGCGAATGAGTAGGAGAGGAAACGCCATGCCCAGCGATACGAACGGTTCGGAGCAGTTCAGCGCCAAATACCTGCATGTGAAGGCGCGCGCCGTGGAGCGCGCCCGCGAGCGCGGTGAAACCGGAACCCGCGTCGCGGTTCCGCGCACCCAGCGTCTCCCGCCCGGCCAGTATCTCACGCAGAAGTTCCCCGTGCTGGACCTCGGTGTCCAGCCCCCGTTCGATCCCGATACTTATCGGCTGACCATCAACGGCGCCGTCCGCAACCCCGTCAGCCTGACCTTCGACGAACTGCGCGACCTGCCCTCTATCGAACTCACCGCCGATTTCCACTGCGTCACCCACTGGTCCCGCTACGACCTGAACTGGACCGGCGTCCCCTTCGAAACCATCGTCGACCTGGTCGATCCGCTTCCCGAGGCGACGCATGTGATGCAGCACGCCCTGGAAGGGTACAAGACGAATAACTCGATGGAAGAACTGTCCCATCCCGACGTGATCGTCGCTTACGCCCTGGACGGCGAACCGATCCCCCGCGAACACGGCGCGCCGGTGCGGATCATCGCGCCGCATCTGTACGCCTGGAAGGGCGCGAAGTTCCTGAACCGTATTGAGTTTATGACGCGCGATCAGCGCGGGTTCTGGGAAGTGAACGGTTATCATAACCATGCGGATCCGTGGAGCGAAGAACGGTTCTCGAAGGATGAGTAGGGGGGACGATCCTTTCTCACGGAGTCCCAATGCATGAAGCCGGATTTCTTCTGAATATTGGGATCGCGCTCCTTGCGGCGCTCGCCGGCGGGCTTGTCGCGCGCGCGGTGCGGCTGCCCGTTCTGATCGGCTATCTGATCGCGGGCGTTGTGGTCGGGCCGCACACGCCGGGGATTTTGGCCAGTCCCGACACCATTCACACCGTCGCCAACCTCGGCGTCGTGCTGCTGATGTTTACCGTCGGCATCCACTTTTCCCTCGATGAATTAAACGCCGTGCGGCGGACCGCGCTGGTCGGCGGCGGGGTGATCCTGCTCGGCATGGTCTTGCTGGGACTGCTGATCAGCGCGGTGTTCCATTGGGGCGTTTACGGCGGGCTCTTTTTGGGATGCGCTTTGTTTCTCTCGTCCACCGCCGTCATGATGCGGATCATGGATGAGCGCGGGGAGCTGGGGACGACGCATGGGGCGATTATGCTGGGGATCCTGGTGGTGCAGGATCTGTCGCTGGTGCTGATGGCGGCGCTGCTGCCCGCGCTCGCCGGAGTGGCCGCGCACGGCGCGGCGGCGCTTGCGCCGCTGGGATGGGCGCTGCTGAAGGCGGCGCTGTTCATGGGCGCGGCGATCGTGCTGGCGATCAAAGGGGTTCCAGCGCTTATGGGACGCGTGGCGCGGATGGGATCGCAGGAGCTGTTCCTGCTGACCGGGGTGGGGATCTGCCTGGTGACAGCCGTCACGGCGGAGCTTGCGGGATTGGGATTGGCGCTGGGCGCCTTCATCGCGGGGATTGTCGTATCCGAGACGGATTACGCGCACGAGCTGTTCGCACAGATCCGGCCTCTGCGCGATGTCTTCGCCGCCGTCTTTTTCGTCTCCGTCGGCATGCTGCTCGATCCGGCGTTTCTGCGAGCGCACTGGCCCGCCGTGCTCTGCGTGGTGCTGGCGATCGTTATCGGCAAGGCGTTTCTCTCCGCGCTCGCCGTTTATGCGACGGGGCATCATGGGCGCACGGCGATCCTTGCGGGGCTGGGACTGGCGCAGATCGGCGAGTTCTCATTTGTCCTCGCGAATATCGGCGGCGAGCGCAAGCTGATCGATCCGGAGATCACGGGCGTGATCCTTTCGGCGGCGCTGATCACGCTGCTGCTGACGCCGTTTGTGTACGGCGCCGCCGGGCCGGTTTATACGCGTCTGAACCGAAATCCCATCGTCTCACGCTGGCTCAACCGTCACCCCGAGGAAGAACTCGTGAACGCCGAAGCCTGCTCCACGGCTCGCGTTTTGGTGCTTGGCTATGGACGCGTCGGCCGGTATGTTTCCGACGCCCTGCGCGCGAACGATATCGCTCATATTGTCGTAGACTATGATGGGAACGCCATCGCCAAACTCAGGCAGGGCGGTGTGACGACGATCTACGGAGACGCTTCTTCGGAAACGGTGCTGGCGCAGACGAATCCGCAGTGTTTGGATCTCGCCATTGTGGCGCTGCCCGAGGCGGCGACGACCGAGATGGCGCTGCATGTGCTGAAGCATCTCGCTCCCGAGCTTCCCGTGGTCGCGCGCGTCCATCGGGGCATCGATATCCCGCGCATGCGCGAGGCCGGAGCGGACGCCGTGATTCATGCGGAGTTTGAGGCCGGAACGGAGATGATCCGTCAAAGCCTGAGCCGCCTGGATCTGAGCGATACAAAAGTTCAGGAGTACATCGACGGCGTGCGCGAGCACCGATACCGGCGCGAAGCAGAGCCGGCCGTATGACACCGCTCCTTTATCGACTTCTGCATCCGAAATCGCCTAACCCCTCACCCGGCGGCTCTCCCCGCGAGCCCGACGGCTGCTCGCGCGTCTTCTGGATCGGCATGTTCCTCGTCGCCCTTATCTTTGGGTTTCTCTTCTGGTATTTCGAAGTGCGGTGACAACTCCAGTCCATAAATGGTCTGGCTTCTACGCTTTCATGGAAGCGAGGCTCTGTTGTCCCAGAGCCAAAATATTGACAGCGGCATTGGTATCGCGATCCACGGAAAGACCGCACATCGGACACCGATGCCACCGATCGGACAACTTCTTCTTCGTGCGGCCCTCTTGCCCGTCAGGGCGGTAGCCGCATTCCGAACAGTCCTGCGAAGTGTATGCAGGGTTGACGGCGAGAATCTCACGACCAGCGCTTTCAGCCTTCGACGTGAGAACAGAACGAAATTGGGACCAGGCGGCATCGGAGATGGATTTGGCCAGGCAGTAATTGCCAAGCATATTCTTAACGCTCAACTTTTCGACGGCAATCACGCCGAAACGGTTGACGATTCGCCTTGCCTGCTGATGACAGAAGTCATGCCTTCGATTGCGGATACGCTCATGGATACGAGAAACGACCTTGCGGGCTTTCTTGCGAGCCTTAGAACCGCGCTACTGCTTCGCAAGTTTGCGCTGAGCCTTGGCGAGCGCCTTTTCTTCTTTGCGGAAGAATCGCGGGTTCTCGATGAACTCTCCGTTGGAGAAGGCGGCGAAAGTCTTGAGACCAACATCAATACCGATCGCTTCTTCGGAGGGCGGCAAGTGCTCGGCTTCAATTTCTTGGCAGAGACAGGCGAACCACTTATTGTTGATCCGTAGTACGGTACAGGTTTTCAGTTCGCCCCAGGGTTTTCGATGGATCTTCGCTTTGATCTGGCCAATTTTGGCAAGACGGATCGTGCTGTCTCCCACCTTGAAACTGTCGTTTTGGGTAAAGGTGATGCTGTCGTATTGGCCGGCGCCTTTGAGGCGTGGGAACCCTGGTGTTTCCCCTTTCTTCACTCGGTCGAAGAACGCTTTGAACGCAAGTTCGACACGATGAACGACATCCTGGAGCACCTGACTGTAGACCAATTTGAGTTCGGGGTGGGCTTTCTTCCAGGCAGGGAGGTACGCCTTCTGCGCGAAGTATCCCACGGAGACCTGAACGGTGTCGTATTGGAACTTCCTGTCGTTGATCATGCTGTTGTAAACGCGGCGGCATGTTTCGAGCGTCGCTTCCAGCGTATGCTTCTGAGCCCTGTCGGGATACAACCTGATTTTTAGACAGTTGCGGTTCACAGATTTATGATACCTGAAGCTGCTAGGATGGTACAGATTTTCGCGATACCAATAGAGGATCGGAGTTTGTCGACTTCGGAAAGACGACGCGCTATCCATCTCCCCCATGAATGGGGAAGGCTTCCGCGCTTCTCGCTAAGATCGGAAAATTGCAAGATGATGTTCTCCGCACGGCGCGTCGCCGTTCCCGCGTTTGTGTCCGCGCCGATCGTAATTTGTGTCCTGATGATGTTTGGTGTTTTTTCCGCGCACGCAGTCCCGCAGCCTCCATCTTTGTCCCGAACCGATGCGCCGCTGGACGGCGCCTGGCAATTCCATCGCGGCGTCGCGCCGCATGCGCAGGAAGCCGCGTTTGACGACTCGGCCTGGGATCCGGTTAAGCTTCCCCATACCTGGAATGCGAAGGATGGGGAAGACGGCGGCGGCAAATACTATCGCGGCGTCGGCTGGTACCGGACGCACTACACGCCGCCGGCGAACCTAGCGGGGCGGCGTCTGCTCCTGCAATTTGATGCGGCGAGTCTGGCGGCGTCGGTGTATGTGAACGGCGCGCTGGTCGGCGAGCATCGGGGCGGTTTCGCGGCGTTTCGCTTCGATGTGACCGAGGCGCTGCATGTGGGCGCCGATAATGTCATCGCGGTGAAAGTCGATAACGCCAAGGCGGATATTATCCCGCTGGAAGGCGACTTCACGGTCTTTGGCGGTTTGTACCGGATGGCGCATGTGATCAGCACGGACGCCGTTCATATCCGGACGGACGACTTTGGCAGCGACGGTGTCTTTCTCACACCGGCGCATGTGACATCGGATGCGGCGGACCTTAAGATCCTGACGGAAGTGCGTAACGATTCGCCCGCCGCGCGCGACGTGACGGTGAAAACGACCGTGTTTGACGCCCAGGACCATATGGTGACATCGCTGGCGAAGCGGCTGATCGCGCCGGCGGGCGTCAGCACCGATGTCGTTCAGGACACGGTCCTGAAGAAACCGCGCCTGTGGGACGGAGCCGCGGATCCCTATTTGTATCACGCCGTTGTCGAGCTGCGCGCGGGCGATCGGGTGATTGACTCGGTGCGGGAGCCGCTGGGGTTTCGCTCGTACGCCGTTTCGCCGGAGACCGGCTTTTCGCTGAACGGCAAGTATCTGGACCTGCACGGCGTCAACAAGCATCAGGACGGGCTGGACCAGGGCTGGGCGGTAGCCGACGCCCAGCAAGACGCCGACTTTGCGCTGATCAAGGAGCTGGGCGCGAATATCGTGCGCCTGAGCCACTACCAGCATTCTCAGCACACGCTCGATCTTTGCGACAAACTGGGCATCGTCACGTGGGCGGAGATCCCGCTGATCGACGTCTTTGAGAAAAACGATCGGTTTGCGGACAACGTGCGCCAGCAGTTGACCGAGTTGATCAAGCAGAACTACAACCACCCGGCGATCTGTTTTTGGAGCCTCTCCAACGAGCTGGGAGGACAGGCCGCGCCACTGCTCGCCTCGCTGGATAAAACGGCGCACACGCTCGATCCGAGCCGTCTCACGGTTCTCGCCAGCAACCGTTATGATTACGACCCCATCAATTTTCAAACGGATGTGCTGGGCTACAATCGATACTTCGGGTGGTACTATCGACGTACGACGGACCTGGCGGCGTGGGCGGATCGTTTTCACGCGCGGTATCCGCTGACGCCGTTTGGGATCACCGAATACGGCGCCGGCGCGAGCGTGGCGTTCCATGGCGACGAGCCGCAGCCGATCGACCACACCGAGGAGTACCAGGCGGTCTACCATGAGACGGCGTGGAGCGTGATGAGTGAGCGCCCCTACCTCTGGTGCAAGCTGGTCTGGAATATGTTCGACTTCGCCGTGGACGCGCGCAAGGAAGGTGACCATGCCGGCCGCAACGACAAGGGCCTCGTGACCTACGATCGCCGCACGCGAAAAGATGCGTTCTACTTCTACAAAGCGAATTGGTCGAAAGAGCCAACGGTTTATATCACGGGCCGCCGCTACGACAACCGTTTCGGCGCGAAGCGAACCATCAAGGTCTACTCCAGCGCCGCGAGAGTAAATCTCGTGGTCAACGGCGCCGATCTGGGCGACCGGACGAGTGAGGACCATGTGTTCGAGTGGCGGGACGCGCTGATGAACGCCGGCGCGAACACGGTCGTCGCCAGCGCGACCATCGACGATAAGAAGATTTCCGACATCGTCACCTGGCAAGTCCCGCCACGCCTTCCCGATGGGGGATACACAATCACGGACGGCGCGACATACCTGCGGCTTGATGCGCCGAAGACCGGACGCCGGGCCGGCGCGCAGATTCGTGAATGGCGCGCCGACGCGGCTAATAATCAGATCTGGAATTTGACCGCCGTCGCCGATGGATCGTATACGATCCAAAACGCCGACAGCGGCTTTTATCTCTCGGCGGCCCAAATCCAGGGCAACTGGACACTGGTCCAGCAGCGAGCCGCCGCCGGCCCGCAGACATGGCGCATCGAACCCGCGATCTTCGGGAGCCGCCTCGTCAACCAGCCGTCGGGCATGATTTTGGACAACGTCAACGGCTTCCTCACCACCGAGGGAATGGGCGTCACCTTCATCCCAACCCGCGACGACGGCCGCGCGGGATGGACCCTCCAGCCGGCGCTTCCGCTGGACGCCGCCGGCAACGCCATCAAAAGCAACCCAGAAAACTCAGGAGAAACCCAATGATCACCGTCGCCAACCGGCTTTACGTCAAGCCCGAATACGCCGACCAGTTTGAAACCGTCTTCCGCGAACGCGCCGGCCTCGTGGACAAAATGCCCGGTTTCATCTCCAATCTCGTCCTGCGGCCCGTCAACGAGGGCCAGCCCTATGTCGTCCTGACCACCTGGAACAGCCGCCAGGACCTGATGAACTGGATCCGCTCCGAAGCCTTCACCGAAGGCCACGCCAAATCCGGCACGCTGCCCAAAGACGCTTACTTTCAGCAGAATGAATTGGAGCTCAACGAAGTGATCCAAGACTCCGCGCGGCCGGACCTTGAGCCGGAACCGCACGGCGGGCCGTTTAAGATGCACTAGAAGATGGCCCTCACCCCCAGCCCCTCTCCCAATTCTGGGAGAGGGGCTGGGGGTGAGGGCCATCTTCAGGTATAGTAACCATTATCCGTTGCGCAAGAGATGCGCGGCGGTTCGAGGCAGGTAATTATGGACATTCCAGAGTTTTTGTTTGAGCCGATCGTGCGCGCCGCGTTGACGGAGGACATCGGGGCGGGGGATATCACGACGACCGTGTGCATTCCCGCCGGGACGACGGCGAGCGCGACGGTGCTGGCGAAGAGTCCAGGCGTGGTGGCGGGATTGGCGGTGGGGGCGCTGGCGTTCCGGCTGCTGGATCCGAATGCGCGCTGGGAGGCGCTGGCGGAGGATGGCGCGAAGGTTGGAGCGGGACGGCATGCGATTGCGCGGGTTTCGGGCGATGCGCGGGCGCTGCTGACGGCGGAGCGGGTGGCGCTCAATTTTATGCAGCGGATGAGCGGCGTGGCGACCGTGACGGCGCGGTATGTCGATCTGGTCGCGGGGACGAAGGCGCGGATCATAGATACGCGCAAGACGACGCCGGGCTTGCGTGTGCTGGAGAAGTACGCCGTTCGAGTTGGCGGCGGCGTGAACCATCGTCTAGGGCTTTATGATTGTGTACTGATCAAGGACAATCATATTAAGGCCGCCGGAGGGATTACGGCGGCGGTGACGGCGGCGCGGGCGCAGGCGCCGCATACCATGAAGGTGGAAGTGGAGGCGTCCACGATCCCACAGGTGCGGGAGGCGCTGGCGTGTGGCGCGGATATTATCTTGCTCGACAACATGGGGCTGAATCTCTTGCGGGAAAGCGTCGAAATTATTGGGGGCAGGGCGATCACGGAGGCGTCGGGCGGCCTCAATGAATCGACGGTCGCGGCGGTGGCCGCGACGGGCGTGGATGTCCTCAGCATCGGCGCGCTGACGCACTCCGCGCCGGCGATGGATATCTCCCTGGACTTCGCCGAATGACCATCGGTTCCCAGTGGCGCCATTACGCCGAATGCGGGTCCACCAGCGACCTCGCGCGCTCCTGGGCGCTCGATCCCGAAGCGCCCGCCCCGGACGGCGCCGTGGTGACAGCGGATTTGCAGACGCAGGGGCGGGGGCGGCGCGGCGCGTCGTGGCGCGCCGCCGGCGGCGAGAACCTTCTGATGACCGTGGTTCTGCATCCCCCGTATCCCGTCAGCGCCGCGTGGCGTTTGGGATATGTGGCCGCCCTGGCCGTGGCGGACGCGCTTGCGGAGCTAGGTTTGTCCCCTCAACTCAAGTGGCCCAACGATGTCCTGCTCGCCGGGAACAAGACCTGCGGCGTTCTGGTTGAAACGGCGCTCCTGCCGAACGGAGAGTGGCGCGCGATCCTCGGAATCGGCGTCAACGTCAACCAGACGGAGTTTCCGGACGCCGAGACGTTCGTCTACCCGCCAACCTCGCTGCGGATGGCTTCCGGCCGGACCTTCGCCATGGATGAGGTTCGTCAGCGGCTCTGGGAGTGGCTGGAGCGCTGGGAGGATATTCACCGGAGCGCCGGCGATTTCGATCCCATCGCGGCCGGCTGGCGCCGATACTTAGCGGTAGGGGCAAAGGTGCGTCGCGGCGGCGAAACGGCGGAGCTTCAGGACATTGAGAGCGATGGAGCCGCGCGGGTTTGTCTTCATGACGGAACTTTTACCGTCTGGCGTACGGTAGACGGATAAGAGGGCTCCCATAGTGTATAATAACAAATGCTGTGAGAAGCTTATCGTTTCGCCGCGGCGTCAGTTTGCGGGTGCGCGAGGGCGCACCTCGCCAAGGAAGTTAGAGATATGATAAGGTCTCGCTGGCTGAGCACCTTCACCGTAATCGGCGCATTGCTGATCGTGCTCGGAGTTGTCGGATTGGTCCTGGGACATCGGTTCATCTATGATCCCGGCCAGGTCGCGGACGGCAATGAGCCATGGTATTATATTCTGGTCGGCGTTTTGATGATCGTCAACGGCATCTTTTCCCCCGCGCCCGAGCCGGCGGAGAAGACCGAGGATGAGACCGTCGAGTACGGCGACAAAGCCGGAAAGCGTGAGACGGCGCCGCCCGCGTGAGATGGTAAGAGTAAGCAAATAGGGGATATTGGGACCAAATGGCATCTGAAGTGATCCGATGCAGCGACTGCAACGCGCCTTTCCGGGCCGTGCCGCTGTGGCTGCTGAACGCAAAAGTTAATTTTTCCTGTACGTCCTGCCCAAAGCGGGGCGGACGTTCCACGGTCCGGTTTGAGCCGGCCATCGAGCCCGTTGTCACCGCCCGCAAAGCGGTCGACCTGGACGCCGATCCCGACTTGGAAGGGATCGACATGGAGGAGATCGACGAAGATATCGAGCTGGAGCTCGGCGACGACGATCTCGACGGCAAGGACGACAAAGATATTTAGGTCATATCGACCAAAAAGCGGGGAAGGCATTGCGCCTTCCCCGCTTTTTTCAGTTTCGTCTCTTTGTGTCTAATCGCTGAGCCCCGGCGCCTGGTATTCCGCGCTGGTCAGGCGCCAGACTGGGGTGGGAAAGACCAGCAGGCGATGTCCGGTTTCGCGCTTCCAGTGCAGCGTGACGTCTTGGTCGGTGAGGACCGCGCCGCCTGGCGCGCTGACGGCGTGTAAATGCCCCTTGGACGTCGCCGTATCGCCCTCGATTGTCACGATGGGGCTGAAGAATTGGACGTCCACGGGGCCCGCTTGTCCCACAACGCGTCGCAGGAAGAAGTTGAGCTGGTCCGTGTTCGAGACCGTTGCGTCGTGGTACTCGGCGGACACCACGGACATCACCTGGGAGACGCTGTGGCGTTCGGCTCCCTCAATGAGCGTCTGCGTTTGCGCGTCGATCATCTCATTGTCGCTGGGAGCGGGGCGGGAGGCGATGAGATAGACGCCGAGCACCGCCGTCAGCACGCCGGCGGCGGCGAGAAGTATTTTGGAGCGTTGTTGCAAGATGTCCCTCGTAAGGACATTCTACCCATTCGGGGCGGACCTGCTGTCTTTGCGCGTGCGCAGCCGCCAATCAAAGTTCAGCGGGCCGACGCCGTACGTCAGCGACAGGAACGGCACGTGGTAAACGCTGATGCGCGGCAGGCGCAGGGGATCGTCGCCGCGCCGCACGCGGCCAAACTCGGTGGTGACCGCCATGGCGTATCCGGCGGCCCGTGTCTCAGCGACGACTTCCTCGCTCAAATGGCCGTAGGGATAGCAGAGAACGTCCATCGGCAGCTGAAGCTCCTGCTCTAGCTGCTGCTTGCTGACGGTCAGCTCGCGGCGCAGTTGGTCCTGGCCGATTCGGTTCAAATGAGGGTGCGTCGCCGTGTGCGCCTGAAACGACACGCCGTCCCATGCCGCCATCTCGCGAATTTGATTCCAATCCAGGAGCGGGGTGGCGTCAAACCCTTCTTCGATCACCCATTCGTTTGTCTTGCCGATGCGCTCGGAGACCAGAAAGACGGTATATGGGAAATTCAAATCGCGAAGCAGTGGATGCGCGTTGGTCAGAAGGTTTTCGTACCCGTCGTCAAAGGTCAGAAGAACGGGCTTCGCGGGCAGAGTCGCGCCGCCGGCCATCGCTTCGGCGAGTATGGGGAAGGTGATCGGGGTGTAGCCGCCGCGTTTCAGCATTCGCATTTGTGCGGCGAATTCCGAGCGGGTGACATAGAAATGCTTGTACTGCGGCGCGCGCGGCGCGTCTTCCACCGCGTGATACATCAAAATTGGAACGGGCGACCAATCGGACATGATTACCGGGAACCTGGGAACTGAACGAGGGCGGTGTAGAGCTCTTCGAGGCGATCGACTTGCTGTTCGATGGAAAAGCACTCCCAGGCGATGTCATGCCCGCGCTGGCCGAGACGTGTTCGCAGCGCCGCCGCGTGAGGTCCGGAGATCAGACGCGTGATGGCTTCCGAGAGGGCGGTCATATCGCCGTGGGGGATCAGATATCCCGATTGATCGTCGCGCACGACTTCCGCGCAGCCGCCGATATTGCTGGCGATCACCGGCAGCCCCGTCGCCATCGCCTCGACCAGCGCTAAACCGAAGGATTCCGTCTTGGGCAGATGGACGAGCAGATCGAAGGCGGGCAGCAGCTCGGGTATATCCTCGCGCCGTCCCGCGATTGTGACCTTATCCGTCACGCCCGCCTCGGCGATCAATCCCTTCAGCCTTTGTTTATCTCCCGCATCTCCTTCCGGACCGACCAGCACCAGATGGAGCGAGGGGTGCTTTTTGAGCAGCGCCGGAAGCGCCGCGACCATCATCTCCTGTCCCTTGGCGTAAAGCCGCCCGACCATGCCGATCACCATCGCCTTGGACTCGATGCGCCATGTGAGGCGCGCGCCGGCGCGGCGCAGGCCATGCATCAGCGTATTGGGCGTGGTGAAGGCGCCCAGATCGATCCCGTTGTGGATGATCGGCACAAAGCTGTCGGGGAGATTGTGGAGCTGCAAAAGCCGCTGCTGCACGGCGGCGGAGACGGCGATCACCCGGCTTGCGGTTTTTTGGAAGAACCACCCGCTCAGCGCATGCGGCTCGCCCAGCGGCTTGTCGAGATGGGAATGGATCAGCAGGTGCGGCTTGCGTCCGCTGCGGGAGCCGCCGCGCACGAGGCCCGCCGCGAGCAGCGCCGGCACATAGTCGCGCCGTGAATGGACGTGGACGACATCGGGGCGCTCTCGTCGAATGATCGACGCCAGACGGACGATGGCGGCGGGATCGCCGCTGTTGCGGCTGACAAGCGGGTACGCCGGAATGCCGCATTCGCCGCACGTTTGCGAAAGAAACGTATTCGGCGCGCAGCAATACCCCACGGTCACGTCCCGGTCGCGCAGGCGCTCCGCCAGCCGAATGGAATGCCGTTCGATTCCGCCTTCGCCGCTGGACGTCGCGACGTACAGCACGCGCGGCGCAGCCGGGGGCTTTACGGTCTTACGGGATTGGCGCGAGGCGCGCTCATGCATGTCGCTGCTATTGACGGTCGGCATACCATTTTTTCATGAACGATTGGTATTCCTGGTCTTTCTCTTTGATCGTTCGCCACCACTCCTGGTGGCCCACGTACCACTGGACGGTATCACGCAGGCGCGATTCAAAATCCGTGTCGGGAGTATATCCGATCTTTCGCGATTTTGTGACATCCAGCGAGTAACGGCGGTCGTGGCCGGGGCGATCCTTCACATGGTGAATGAGCGTCTCCGGCTTGTTCAAATACTCCAGAAGCAAATGAACGACATCGATATTTTTGCGGTCGTTGTCTCCGCCGACGTTATAGGCTTCGCCCGGAACGCCGTGGTGCAGCGCCAGATCGATGCCCTGGCAGTGGTCGGTGACATACATCCAGTCGCGCATTTGGTGTCCGTCGCCGTACACGGGAACCGGGATATCGTCGATCAAATTCGTGATAAACAGCGGCAGCATCTTCTCGGGATACTGGTTCGGGCCGAAGGTATTCGACCCGCGCGTCACGATCGTCGGCAGGCCGTAGGTTTGATGGTAAGCGCGCACCATCATCTCAGCGCTCGCCTTGGACGCCGAGTAGGGCGAGTTCGGCTCCAGCGCGTCGCCCTCTTTAAAACTGCCCTCGTCGATCGTGCCGTAAACTTCGTCGGTGCTCACATGCAGGATGCGCTCCAGCTCATGTTTGCGCGCCGCTTCGAGCAGGACATAGGTCCCGTTGACATCCGTCTGAATGAACTGCCCCGGCGTCGCGATCGATCGATCGACATGCGTCTCCGCCGCGAAGTTCACAATCGCGTCGGCGTTCTGCGCGAGGTTGTTGACGATCGATTCGTCGCAGATATCGCCCTTGATGAAGGTAAAGTTCGGATTCTTCCAGACATCGGCAAGATTGGCGAGATTGCCGGCGTATGTCAGTGAATCGAGGGCGATCAGCCGATAAGCGGGATACCGCACCAGCATATAGCGCACGAAGTTCGAGCCGATAAAGCCCGCGGCGCCGGTGATAATAAGCGTTTGCATTGAAGAGTGTCGTCCCGCGCGGCCGCCGTCCGGCCTTGCTGTGAGAATGAGTTCTATTATAGCAGGACAGGAAGCGGGCGTCAACGACGGGGAAAGCTGGCCCTCACCCCCCGGCCCCCTCTCCCAAAATTGGGAGAGGGGGAGTCAGAGGGAGTTTTTCGATTTGGATCAAAGATCCAAAATCTTAACCCTCGCCCAGACCTTTGGGAGAGGGTGGCCCGAAGGGCCGGGTGAGGGCCTCTGTCTTACCTTCGCGAAGAAAGCACGTGGAGCGGCGCGGGGGCTTGGTCGAGCAGGCCGACGCGGCGGGCGCGCAGTCCGAACTCTTCCAGGGCGGCCAGATGGTCCTCGCCGAGATCGTAGTCCATAATCTCGGTCAGGTAGCGGAGGCAGAGGGATTTCGGGCAGTTCAAAACCTCGGCTTGCTCCTCAGCGATGAGATCGAGCTGCGTCAGCCCCCACGCCTTGGCCGTTTTGAGCGCCCGAATCAGATCCGGCGTAACGCGGTCCGGATCGCCGAGCCAGATGGCGAAGACGAAGGGGAGGCCGGTGAGCTTGCGCCACGCCTCGCCGAGGTCGAGCGTGAACAGGCCCTCATTGTTCGCCAGCATGCCTTTGTCGCCGATCAGCAGGGCGGCGTCGGCCACTTCCAGCATCGCGGGCAGATCCGGCGCGTGGTGCAGATACGATGGGTAAATGTGGTGCTGTTCGGCCAGCAGGATTTTGAGCAGAGCGACGGATGTGAGCGACGACGTGTCCAGCGCGACGGAGGTGGTCAGCTTCCAGGGCAGGCGCGAAAAGGCGCGGACGGCCAGGATCTCATCCTGACTGGAGATGGAAACGCCCGGCAAAATTCCGTATCCGGGCGTGCGGAAGTATTCGAAGGACGAGACGAGGGCGGCGGCGATTTCGCCGGACTTCAGCATCACGGCGAGCTGGGACGGAACCGCGTAAACGACTTCAATGCCCGAGGCGCGGCCTTCTTCGGTATGCGTAAACCATCGGGTCAGGGGTTTTTCGTTCAGGTAGGGAACACTGCCGATCACAACACTCATCGACGGACTCCTTGCCCGAGACGGCAGACGCCGTTTTCGTCACATGGGGGCGGCAGCCGCAGCACTCGGGAGATTTCGAGGCGATGGTTGGCGATCCATTGGTAAATCGCCGGCCCAACGCCATACAGCAGGGGAAACCGCATCACGAGACCCAGCCAGCGCAGGCCGCGCATCTCGCTGAAAATCGCCGCCCAGGCGAAGTAGCCCGTGCGCCATGTTCCATCGGGCATCTCCGCCTGCATCTGGCCGCGAATCTGGCTAGGCGTAAACCGCTCGCCAACGCGCTCGGCCCACCGCGGATCGTGTGCGTTCACGAAACGAACGCGATGGCGCGTATCAAAGCGCTGGAGACGGTTGGCGCCGGCGACGCACATCGGGCACTCGCCGTCGATATAAACGATGATCGCTTTCACCGCAGCCTGCTTCCCACCACGACGTCCGCCAGGGTCAGCACAAAGAGCGCCATGCTGATATAGCCGTTCAGGGTGAAGAAGGCGAGGTTCAGCTTGGAGAGGTCGTTCGGTTTGACCAGGGATTGCTCATACCACACAAGCGCCGCGACGAGCACAACGGCGAAGGCGTAGAGAACGCCCAGGTGCGCCGACACGCCCGCCATCGCGAGCAGGCCGATCATGATGACATGGGAGATGCGCGAAAGCAGCAGCGCCCGCGCGTTGCCGAGCCACGCCGGAACCGAGTAAAGACCGTTCGCCTTGTCAAACTCCGTGTCCTGAAGCGCGTAGATGATGTCGAAGCCAAACAGCCAGCAGACGACCGCGCCGCCGATCCAGAGCGCCGGCGCATCGATGCGTCCAAGGATTGCGATCCACGCGCCGACGGGGGCGATCGCCAGCGCGATCCCAAGCGCCAAATGCGAAAACGGCGTGAATCGTTTGGTGTAGGAATAGAAGAATACCACAAGCAGCGCAACCGGGGAAAGCGCCAGCGCCAGCGGATTGAGCATCGCCGACGCGAACACGAGCAGCGCGGAGGCGACGATCGTAAAGAACGTCACCTGCGGCACCGTCAGCTGCCCGGCCGGCAGCGCGCGCATTGCGGTGCGTGGGTTCGCGGCGTCAAACTTACGGTCCACGATCCGATTAAACGCCATCGCCGCCGAGCGCGCGCCGACCATCGCCAGCAAAATCCAGGGGAGCTTGGCGAAGAACAGCGGCCAGTGGCCGCGCCCGGCGATGACCGCCGCCATCAGCGCGAACGGGAGCATAAAGATCGTATGCTCGAACTTGATCATCTCCAGGATGATCTTCGTCTGCCGCAATCCCCGCACGATGGGGTTGGGCGAAAGCGATTGCGTTGCTGCGGGCCTCGGCGCCATAATAGTCTCCCTTGGAATTATTGTACCCAGGGAAGACAGACATTGCAACTTTTTTCACAAAGTAGGAACTCCCTTCGCGCATCTCCATTTCCCAGCAAGACGATTTTCGAGAAATCTTTCAATCAGGAATTGACTCATAGCTCGTTGCGCGGGTATAGTTAAGAACATGCTGAACTATTCTCCGAGCTTGGACGCCACGTTTCATTGCCTTTCCGATCCGACACGGCGCGCGATTGTCGAGCGGCTGGCGATGGGGAGCGCGTCGGTGAAGACGCTTGCCGCGCCATTTCCCATCTCTCTCCCCGCTGTCATGCTCCATTTGCAGGTTCTTGAGGCAGGCGGCCTCATTACGAGCAAGAAGGAGGGGCGAGTTCGAACCTGCGAACTCAATCGCGAGCCGATCCTTCAGGCGGAGGAATGGATGAGAAATCGAAAAGCAACTTGGACCGAACTATTCGATCGACTGGAAAATCTACTGGATGGAGATGACGAACGCCAATGAGCAATACACCGATACACGATACGTTCACCATTGAGCGACAGTTCAAGGCCGGGCGTAAACGCGCATTTGAGGCATGGTCCCAAATCGCAATGAAGGAGAAATGGTTCGTGGGACCGGCGGGGAAGTGGACGCTTCTCAGGCGGGAATTTGATTTCCGGATCGACGGCCGGGAAATCGCTCGGGGTGAGTTCAGCGACGGGAACACCTCACATTTCGATGCGGTTTACCTGGATATCGTCGATCAAGAGCGGATTGTCTATGCCTACCGGATGTATGTGAACGACGTGCTTCTTTCGGTATCTCTCGTGACGGTGGAGTTTGAGGATTGCGGCGCTGGCAGTAAAACCAAATTCACGGAGCAAGGCGTCTACTTCGCCACGCAAGAAGCCGCCGTCAGCCGCCGCCACGGTTCCGAGATGTTAATGGATAACGTGACGCGAGCCATTGAAGGAGAATAAAATGGAGCAAGCCGCTCACCTCGCTATCCAGGACGTCCACCAACTCAACGGGCGTCTTTTGCGAAACCTCGCCAAAATACCGGACGACCGCCTGAACTGGTCGCCCGCTCCAACCGCCCGAACACCGCTCCAACTTGTGGCGCATTGCGCCTTTTCGCTGGGGTTTATTCACACCATGCTGAATGGAACTCCTTATCCGGCGAAGACGACTGCCTTGGCGGACGCCGAGTTTCTCGAAATGGAGCGTGAAATTACCACCCGCGAACAGGCTCTTTCGCTGTGGGAAAACCGCTTCCATCAGTATCTGTCGTTTTTGATTTCGTTACAGCCCGATCAGATGGACACATTAGTGAGGCTTCCTTTTGCGATGGGAGAGCTGCCGATGCATTTTATGGCGGGCATCGGGGCGGTTCATACGCGGGAGCATGTGGCGCAGCTGGAACATTTGCAGACGATTTATGGAGATCGGGAATGGTGATCCGTGGGGCGCGAAACTGCAATTCGCAGCAAGCGCTCCACGGAGCAATTTCTTCCCAGTTTCTCTTGTGTCTGTCTCCCGAATGACGGCTGTCGTCGAGTTTCTAAGGGATCTGACCGGGCGCCCATAGCGCCTTCACGTCTTCGCCGCGCGCGTCGCGGGCTTTGAGATCGGTGAGGAACTCGACGAAGCCGAATTCGGGCTCCCAGCCCATCAATCGCTTTGCTTCGGACATGTCGTGCTGCTCCACGGAGGCGGGCAGAGTAAGCGCGTACTTTTCGATCAGCGCTTTGGATCCGGGGACGCGCGTCTCGCACCAATCCGGTCCAAGCGATGGGAAGTTCTGAACGACATCGGCGGGCATATGATGGTTTGTGTGGATGACCGTCTGGAACAGGCCGATCTTTTTGTCGATCACGGCGCGCAGGGCGGCGACGGTGGAAGCGGCGACATCCCGCCGGTCGACGCCGTTGCGCAGGAGCATGGCGCCGAAATCGAGATAGGGCTTCGGAACGAAGTCGTGATAGCGCAGCATGGCGACGGACGCGTCGGCCGATTCGTGGTACGAACGGCTAAGGTCTTCGCCGATGACCTTGGTGACACCGTAGATCCCGCCCCAGCCGTAGGCCATGGAGGACGCGAAGACAACGGCTTTGACGCCGAAAGCGCGGCAGGCTTCGAAGACGTTGAACGTGCCGTCTACGTTTACGGCGAAGATCGTGGCGTCGCTGACGGGCGGATTATGAGCGCAGTGCCATGCGGCCAGATGGATCACCGCATCGCAGCCCTCCACGGCGCGCAGCGCGTCGGTCGGGGTGCGCGTGTCGCACCGGACAAATTCCACGCCCGCAAGCTCGTCGCGCGAGGGTGGGGCGACGTCGGCGCGCCGGATGTCATAACCCTCCTGGCGCAGGAGAGCGCAAACCGCCTGCCCCGCGTTGCCGGCGGCGCCGGTGACCAATATCTTCATGAATGATTCCTTCTGTTGACAAAGAAATACGACCTGGAAATCGCATTCGATCAGGTCGCATCTCGCGGATACAATCGGGTAAGCCGATTGTTCATAATCGTACGTCCGATTGTATCCGATTGTACTTTCCATGTCAATAGATCTGGTTCAAAACTGGTTTATTATTTTTGAATACTTAAGAAAAATAAGAAAAACCAGAGTGAAAACCCTGGTTTGAAACTGGTCCTTCGATTGCGGATTGTACGGAATATATTGGGGTCAGATGGAGTAATCGTCCCAGAAAACTTGGACTCGCTTGGGTTTGACATGCACGGATTCGCCGACCTGCAAGTTCAGCTCTCGGTATTTTTCTCGCGTGATCTCTGCGGCGATCGTCTCGGCGCCGTCGCTGGGGTCCAGGCCGACTCGGACGATGGGGCCGACGGCGGTGATGTGTTTGACAACCGCTTCGATCGTCGCGGAGCCGTTGCGGTGCCGCTGAATCTCCAGCTCATGCGGGCGCGTGTATCCCACGACGTTGGCGTCTTTCACCGTGGCGTCGCCGGGAATGGCGACATTCATTGCGCCGACATGCGCTTCGCCGCCCGTGACGCGTCCGTGGAACAGGTTGACGCTCCCCAGGAAGTTGAAGACGAAGGGGTTCGCCGGCGTATCGTAGACTTCTTCAGGAGTGCCGATCTGTTCGATCTGGCCGTGGTTCATGACGACGATCCGGTCCGCCACTTCGAGCGCTTCTTCCTGATCGTGGGTGACGAAGATACTGGTGATGTGCAGTTCGTCGTGCAGGTGGCGCAGCCATTGGCGAAGCTCCTGCCGCACGCGGGCGTCGAGCGCGCCGAACGGCTCGTCGAGCAGCAGCATCTGCGGCTCCACGGCGAGGGCGCGGGCGAGGGCGACACGCTGGCGCTGGCCGCCGGAAAGCTGCGATGGGTGGCGCTGCGCGAGTCCTTCCAACTGGACCATTTGCAGCAGGTGCATGACGCGGTCGGTGATCTGCGCGTTAGTCGGGCGCTGGCTGCGCGGCTTGACGCGCAGACCGAAGGCGATGTTCTCGAAGACCGTCATGTGACGGAACAGCGCGTAATGCTGAAAGACAAAACCGACCTGACGTTTGCGGACGTGGCGTTCGGTGATATCTTCGCCGTTGAAGAGGATGTTGCCCGTATCCGCCGTTTCCAGGCCGGCGATAATGCGCAGCAGGGTCGTCTTACCCGATCCGGACGGTCCAAGGAGCGCGAGCAGCTCGCCCGAGTTGATCTCCAGGTTGACGTCTTTGAGAGCCTGAAATTTCCCAAATTGCTTACTGACATTCGTAACGGTGATGCTCATAACTTTATTCCTCGCCCACGCGGATCTGCCGCGCGGCGAACCACTCCACAATGTTCTTGGCCACCAGAGTCACCAGCGCGAGCATCGCCAGCAGCGACGCCAGGGCGAAGGCGCTGACGAACTGGTAGTCGTCGTAAAATACTTCCACCTGCAAGGGCATGGTGTTGGTCAGGCCGACGATCTTCCCGGACACAACCGACACGGCGCCGAACTCGCCCATGGCGCGCGCATTGCACAGAATGACGCCGTACAGCAGGCCCCACTTGATATTGGGCAGCGTCACGCGGCGGAAGGTCTGCCAGCCGCTCGCGCCCAACACCTGCGCCGCGATCTCCTCATCGCTCCCCTGCGCCTGCATCAGCGGAATGAGTTCACGGGCGACGAACGGGAAGGTGACAAACGCCGTCGCCAGCACGATGCCCGGTGTGGCGAAGATGATCTTGATATCGTGATCCATCAGCCACGATCCGAAAATGCCGCGCGAGCCAAATAAAAGAACGAAGATCAAACCTGAAATGACGGGAGACACCGCGAACGGCAGGTCGATCAGCGTGATCAGCAGGTTCTTGCCTTTGAAATCGAACTTCGCGATGGTCCACGCCGCCGCGATACCAAAGACGACATTCATCGGCACGACGATCGCCGCCGTCAGCAGCGTCAGCCGCACGGCCGCGAGGGCTTCGGGCTGCTTCAGCGCATCCGTGTAAGCCGCCCAGCCTTTGGCGAACGCTTCATGGAACACCACGATCAAGGGCAGAATCAAAAAGAGGCCCATCAGCGCGAGCATCAATGCGATCAAGACGATCCGCAGCCATAGGGGATCGTTGGCGACCTTCGAGCGCGGCGCGCCCGTCTGCGCGCGTTTCACTAAACCGGCGGTTTCCGCCATGGGTGTTTCCTTTCCGCCCCGGGTTAAACGGTGCCCTGTCGCTTCCGGCTCCAGGCCTGGAGGACATTGATCGCCAGCAGCAGCGCGAACGACGAGATCAGCATGACCAGCGCGATAGCCGTCGCTCCCGCATAGTTATACTCTTCCAATTTGGTGATGATCAGCAGCGGCAGGATCTCCGTCTTGTAGGGACGGTTGCCGGCGATAAACACGACCGATCCATATTCGCCCAGCGCCCGCGCGAACGCCAGCGTAAAGCCCGTCAGCATGACCGGCGCCAGGGGCGGCGCGAGAACGCGCAAAAAGGTCTGGAGGCGTGTCGCGCCGAGGCTCGCCGCCGCTTCCTCAAGCTCCGCCTCCATGTCCTCCAGAACCGGCTGCACCGTTCGGACGACAAAGGGCAGCCCGATAAAGATCAGCGCAACGGTGATGCCGATCGGAGTGAACGCGATCTTGAGGCCGTGGGGTTCGACAATCCGTCCGATCCAGCCGTTCTGCGAATAGACCGTCACCAGACAAATGCCGGCGACCGCCGTTGGCAGCGCGAACGGCAGATCGACCAGTCCGTCAATGAGACGCTTGCCGGGAAAGCGATAGCGCGCCAGCACCCACGCCACCAGTCCGCCGAAGAAGACATTGAATAGGGCGGCGCAGAATGACGCGCCGAAGGTGAGCTTGAACGCTTGCAGCACCCGATCATCGGTCACCGTGCTCCAGATCTTAGAGATCGGCATCGAGCTCGTTTTCCAGAACAGCATGGACAGCGGAATCAGGACGAGCAGACTCAAATAGAGCAGTGTAAAGCCCATGGTCAGCCCGAATCCCGGCAGCACGCGTCGCTGCTTTGCCGGTCGGATCGGTCTGGATTGGGTCGAGACAGTCATAACGGATGTCTTTCTTAAAATACTTTCCCTATAGAATACCTGATAAAGCAAGCCCGTCTGCAAGATGTCTTGCGGACGGGCTTGGAAGATTTTCGTATTCAGGGCGATTATTTGTGATAGATCTGATCGAAGACACCGCCGTCACTGAAATGCTTGGCCTGGATCGCCTGCCATCCGCCGAAGAGGGAATCCACAGTGAAGAGGTTCACCTTCGCGAATTGCCCGGCGTACTTACGCGCGATCGAGGGAACGCGCGGTCGGTAGTAGTGCCGCGCGGCGATCGCCTGGCCTTCGGGCGTATAGAGATAGTTCAAATACGTCGTGGCGAGGGTGCGCGTGTGATGCCGGTCGACATTCTTATCCACGACGGCCACCGGCGGCTCCGCGAGAATGCTCACGGAGGGAACCACGAGATCGTACTGTCCCTTGCCCAGATCCTTGGTGATGAGCAGCGCCTCGTTTTCCCAGGCGATCAGCACATCGCCGAGCCCGCGCTGGGTAAACGTGGTCGTCGCGCCCCGCGCTCCGGAGTCCAGAGCCACCACATTGTGATAGATCTTGGTGACCAGGCCGCGCGCCGTGGCGTCGTTACCGCCTTTTTGCTTGAGCGCATAGCCCCACGCCGCCAGGTAGTTCCAGCGCGCGCCGCCGCCGGTCTTCGGGTTCGGAGTGACGACGCCGACACCCGGCCGCGCCAGGTCGCTCCAATCCTTGATGTGCTTCGGGTTGCCATGGCGAACGACGAACACAATCGTGGACGTATAGGGCGAGCTGTTATACGGCAGCCGGCCTTGCCAGCCCGGGTTGATCAATCCAGACTTTTGGACGGCGTCGATATCATAGGCGAGCGCCAGTGTCACGACATCCGCTTCCAACCCTTCGCTGACGGCGCGGGACTGCGCGCCGGAACCGCCATGCGACTGATCGATATGGATATTCTGCCCTGTATGATCTTTCCAGTACTTTGCGAACGCGGTGTTGTAATCCTGATAAAGTTCACGCGTCGGATCGTAAGACACGTTCAGCAGCTTCTGCGCATGGACCGCAGTCGCGGGCGCAAGCGCGGCGGCGGCGGTGAGCAGCGCGCCGAACGCCTTTATGGTTTTATTGAGATGCATTGGATGGGGTCCTTGTGGAGATAAGCCCTATTCCCCCGGCGCTAAAGCGCTTCCCCCTTTTTCCCATCAAGCTGCTTCGCAGGGGAAAAGGGGAGCGACTCACTGAGTTCCATTCACTCGTCTCGTAAGCGTGAAGATCTTGTCTACAGAGTCGAAACATTCATCTCGGCTGCTTGTCGAGCGAGCAAGGACTGTAGTTATCAGCACCCCTTTTCCCCCGCGAAGCGGCTTGTTGGGAAAAAGGGGGAAGCGCTTTAGCGCCGGGGGAATAGGGACCTCCGGTCGCTAAAGCGCCAGGGATGGGGCGCCTCTTACTTCTTATAAATCTGATCGAACACGCCGCCGTCCGAGAAGTGGACTTTCTGAGCGTTGCGCCAGCCGCCGAACGTATTGTCCACGGTGATCAGGTTGAGCTTCGGGAAGTACTTGGCGTACTTGCGGGCGATCGAAGCGACGCGCGGGCGGTAGAAGTTCTGCGCGGCGATGGTCTGACCCTGGGGAGTGTACAGCCAGTTCAGGTAGGTGGTGGCGAGAACGGTCGTATTGTGGCGGGCGACGTTCTTATCGACAACCGCGACGGGGGGTTCGGCCAGGATGCTGATCGACGGGTACACGATATCGTACTTGCCGGGGCCAAGATCGCGGGTCGCCAGCAGGGCTTCGTTTTCCCAGGCGATCAGGACGTCGCCCAGGCCGCGCTCGGTGAACGAGGTCGTGGCGCCGCGGGCGCCGGTGTCCAGCGCGACGACATTCTTGTAAAGCTTGCCGACAAAGGCGCGGGCAGACGCGTCATTGCCGCCCTTTTGCTTGAGCGCGTAGCCGTAGGCCGCGAGGTAGTTCCAGCGCGCGCCGCCACTCGTCTTCGGGTTCGGGGTGATGACGCCGACACCGGGCCGCGCCAGGTCATTCCAGTCCTTGATGTGCTTCGGGTTACCATGGCGCACCAGGAAGACGATGGTGGAGGTGTAGGGCGAGCTGTTGTACGGCAGGCGGCTCTGCCAGCCGTGGTTGATCAAACCGGCGTCTTCAATGGCGTCGATATCGTAGCCCAGCGCCAGCGTTACGACGTCCGCGTCCAGGCCGTCGATGACCGCGCGGGCCTGCTTGCCGGAGCCGCCGTGCGACTGATCGACGTGCACGTTCTGATGCGTTTTGGAGAGCCAGTATTTGGCGAACGCCGTGTTGTAGCTCTGGTACAGCTCACGCGTCGGATCGTAAGAAACGTTCAGCAATTTCTGAGCGTGAGCGGAAAGGGGCAGCAGAGCCCCGGCAACGGCGGTGAACGCGCCCAATAAGCGCGCGGTGTCCTTCAGTTTCATTTTTTGTATCTTCCCCTTGATGCGTTTTTCACAACGATGCACGCTTCCTAATTAAGAAGCATGTTTATATTTACTATTATAATACTAGTGAATCATTTTGTCAACCGATCACAAAGAAATTATGAAGATTTCCGTGGATCAATAGTCAGCTTCCGCCATGGAAATATCTCTTCCCTGTCCGGCTGGGTATAATCGGCTCACATCCGTCTTCAGAAAAGAGATATTCCCGTGACCGACCTCGAAACCACCACCGACGTACGCTGGGACCTCAGCGATCTCTATGATTCCATCGACGATCCGCGTATCGAAGCGGTTTTTACGGCGTTGCAAACGCGGTCCGAGGCGTTTCAGGCGAAGTACAAAGGCAAGATCGACAGCGCCGACCTGACCGCCGCCACGCTGGGCGAAGCGCTGCGCGAGTACGAGGCCATCGATGTGGAGGCGACCAAGCCGGCGGCCTACGCCTCGCTGCTCTTCTCCACGGACACCTCCAACGCCGCTTACGGCGCTTTTATGCAGAAGATGCGGGAGAAGGGGACGGCGCTGTCGCTGCCGACGATGTTCTTCAGCCTGGAACTCGCCGCCGCGCCGGATGACGTGGTGACGCCCCTGCTGAGCACACCCGAAGTCTCGCCCTACAAGCACTTCGTGCTGGACACCCGCCTGCATCGCGAACATATGCTGAGCGAAACGGAAGAGCGGCTTCTGGAGGAGACGGCGAATACGGGCGCGCGCGCCTGGGACCGGCTTTTCGATGAGATTACCGCGAACGCCGTCTTCAAGCTGGACGGCGAGGAGATGACGCAGCCGCAGGTGCTCTCCAAGCTTTACGTCGCGGACCGAGAGACGCGCCGAAAAGCAGCCGCCGCGTTCACCGAAGGGCTTCAGGCGAACAGCCGCTCCACGGGCTTCATTTTCAACACGCTGATGCAGGATAAAAACGTGCGCGACCGGCTGCGCAAGTATACATACCCCGAACAGTCGCGGCATCTGGCGAACGAGCTGTCCAAAGAGACCGTCGATCTTGTGGTCGACACTGTTTATCGTAACTATCCAGTCGTCGCCCGCTACTACCACGTCAAGCGCGAGATCCTCGGTCTGGATACGCTGACCCACTACGACCGCTATGCGCCGCTCTTCCAGGCCGACGAGACACTGTCGTTTGAAGAAGCGCATCGTCTGATCCTCGACGCGTTTGGAGAGTTTTCGCCCATCATGCGCGAGCGCGCCGCCGAGTTCTTCGACAAGAACTGGATCGACGCCGCGCCGGCGAAGGGAAAGCAGGGCGGCGCCTACTGTTCGTCCGTCACCCCCGACCTGCATCCCTACGTGTTCATGAACTACCTGGGCAAGATGAAGGACGTGATGACCCTCGCCCACGAGCTGGGGCACGGCGTGCACGGCTCCCTGGCGCGCGCGCAGACCTTGCTGAACTTCTACGGCACGCTGCCGCTCGCGGAGCTCGCCAGCACCTTCGGTGAAATGCTCGTGTTCGACAAAGTCGTAGCCCAGGCGTCGATCAAGGACAAGCTGGCGCTCTACGCCGAAAAGATCGAAGGCACATTCGCCACGATCCCACGCCAAACAGCGATGTACCGTTTCGAAAAGGCGATCCACAATCATCGCCGCACGCAGGGTGAACTGACGCTGGAGGACTTCGGCAACTACTGGCACACCGAGATCCAGGCTATGTTCGGCGACTCCATCACGATGGGCGACGAGCACCGCCTCTGGTGGTCCTACATCGGCCACTTCACCGGCTCCCCATTCTACGTCTACGCCTACTCCTTCGGCGAACTGCTGGCGCTCGCTCTCTACCGCAAGTCCCAGACCGAAGGCGCCGCCTTCGCCGCCAAATACCTGGACATGCTGAGCGCCGGCGGCAGCCTGACCCCGCAGGACCTGGTCGCCAAAGTCGGAGTCAACCTCGACGATCCCGATTTCTGGCAAGGCGGCTTCGAGGTGCTAGGCGGCATGGTCGCCCGGTTCGAGGAGCTTTGGGCGGAGTATCAGGCGGCGTAGTGGCGAGGGATTATTCTTCGTTTGGCCTCATCGCTTCTTACGATGAGGCCACTTGTTAGTGAGTGATTTGTGGAGATCTTGGGTGGAAGATACGTCCGTCGAGGCTTGGTCTTTTGCCCACACTGTGGTTGTCGGATGACGCCTGCTGCCCATCCTGGTCGGACCAGCACAGTATCTTACTATGAGTGCATTCGCTCATTTATGATGCAGACAGTTGGGTGCCCAGTTCGCAGGGTAAATGCCTCGACACTTCACGACGCTATATTAGGCGAGATCAGCCGAGCGGCGGAACAGGCGGTCTGGATGAGCGACCTCATTGCGAATGCGATTACCAGGCTGCCCAAATCAGACAATCTCGCCGACGATTTAGCAGCGATCAATAAGCGACTTGCAGAACTTGATAAGCAACTGGAAAATCTTACGGAGGCAGTAGCCCTGGGTGGCGGACAACTACGGCCCTTGCTACAAAAAATGGAGTCCTTAGAGGCGACTCGCCTTCCGCTTGAGATGAAGCAACGGGAACTGGAACAGTCGATTGAAGTCGCGCGACGTCAGCAGCCGGATGCAGAGCGTATCTGTAAAGAGTGGTCTCGTTTTACCACGCTATGGGAAGCGGCGACGGAAGATGAGAGGGAAGAGTTGATGCAGGCGTTGGTTGTTCGTGTGGAAATGCACGAAAAAGAATAAGGAACCTGCGAAGTGGCAATTTTGCCGCAGGTTCCTTATTCTAGGTTGGAACTAACTTCCAAGATGGGAGCGGGGGTTGGACTTGAACCAACGACCTTCGGGTTATGAGCCCGACGAGCTACCGGACTGCTCCACCCCGCGTCATTTGCGTTTACGATTAGGAGTATACCCGGCCCCTGGATGGATGTCAAGGGGCCGGAGCGTTTATTCGCAATGGGCGTCGATAAATATTATCGATTGATTGTAACTGCGGTTTGATGGAGGTCGCCGCCGGCGCTGTAGACTACCGAAATCGTGAAGGAGTCGGAGTCGCCGATGACTTTGAGCGCCTGGTCGAAGTCGACTTTGTTCTTGACCGTGGTTTTGCCGACGCGCTGGATGACGGTGCCGACGAGCGGCATGCCGGCCGACAGGGAGGCGGCTTCCGCCGGGCTGTTTGTCTCGACGGCGACAACCGTGACGCCTTGCGTGGTCGCGGGGAGAGACATCTCCTGGCGGTCGTGCGGGGTGATGTCGCGGATGCTCAGGCCGAGCTTGGAGGTCGCCGGGTTGGTGACGTCGGAAGCGCTGGGCACTTCGCCGGGAACGGGCGGCGCGGGGATCAGGGTGACGTTGGTGACGAGCGGGACGCCGCCGCGCACATACGCCACTTTGATCGACTTGCCGGGCTCGGTGTCGGCGATCGCCTGCCGGAGGCTGACCTCGCCGGTGACGGGCTCGCCGTTGAAGTAGGTGATGATGTCCGAGGCTTCAATGCCGGCTTTGCCGGCGGGACTGTCCACACGGACATCGCGGACAAAGGCGCCGGCCGCCTGGCTGAACTCCTGCTGAAGGGCAGGGGTCAGGTCATCCGGGGCGATGCCGAGGTAACCGCGTGTTACCTTCCCTTTGGTGATCAGCGAGTTCATAATCGACTGCGCGGTGGCGCTGGGGATGGCGAACCCGACGCCGGAGCTGGCTTCGACCGGGGATTCGATTGCGACGTTGATGCCGATAACATTGCCGTCAATGTTGAAGAGGGGACCGCCGGAGTTGCCGGGATTGATCGCCGCGTCCGTTTGGATCAGGTCGGGATAGTACCGGCCGGAGCCGGCGGTTTCTCCCGGGATGCGCTGGTGGCGGCCCAGGGCGCTGATGACGCCGACCGTCATCGTATTTTCCAGATTGAATGGGCTGCCGACGGCGATGGCCCACTGGCCGGGCTGGACCTGCCCCGAGTCCGCGAACTGGGCGGCGGGCAGCTTGGCGTTGCCGGGATCGATTTTCACGACGGCGAGGTCGCTGCGGTAGTCGGGATAGACCTTCCCCTTGAACTGGCGGCCATCGGAGAGGGTGACCGTCACCATGCCGTTGGCGGCGCCGTCGACGACGTGGTCGTTGGTCAGGATATAGCCGTCGGGGCGTACGATCACGCCGGATCCCGTCGCCTCAAAGCGCCGCTGCGTGCGCGGCGTCAAAGGATGAGAGTTCGGGGGCGCGCCCGGGGTTCCCGTGGACGGCGGAGCCGCCGGGCCTTTGGACGGCGTCTGGGGCTTCGGCTTCTTGGGCGTCTCCGGCGCGCCGGATTTCGGCGCGCTCTTGTCGGTCGGCGGCGCGGGCGCGCCGGGCTTCACGGGAGCGTCCGGCGTGGTCGGAGTATCGGGGGTATCGGGACCGTCTCCAGGCGATTGATCCGGCGACATGCCGAAATCCGTCGCGTCCACGCTGCGGAAGCGCTCCACTTTGATATTGACGACGCTCGGTTCGACTGTTTTCGCAATCTTCGTGAAGGCGTCCTGCATATCGAGCAGCAGCGACTTTTGCTCCGGCGACGTGGGTGGGGGCGGGATCGTCCCCGCCGGCTTCGCCGGAGCGGCGAGCAGAGGACCGGCGGGGGCGGACAGTGTCAACATCAGGGCGCTCGCTGCGAGCATATTCCCCCGGCGTCGTGGGCGGCTGACGAAAATCATTCACATCTCCTTGATGCAATCATTGCGGACGGATGCTGAATCGGAATTATACCCGTCTTGCGCAAAGTGCGACTCTCATACAATAGAAAAAGCCCCAGCGCGTCATTGCGCCGGGGCGGTGTCGTCATTCTCATCGACGATTACGGGAATACGCCCGTGGATCGCCGAAGCTGCTGAACTGCTGTTCGGCGAACGAGGCGTATCCGGGATTCTGAGAGACCATCAAGCCATATCCCTCTTGACCGTAATCTCGGCGCGCCTCGATGCCGCGATCCAGATGCATGATCGGGACGGTGGGGCTGGCGAAGATATCGCCGCTCGCCGGGTCGGAGACGCTGAGCAGAGGAGTGGGTGCGCGCCGAGTGAGCGCCACAGTGAAGGGCATGTGCTTGTCCGGCTGCCGTGAATAGGTCAGCGCCAGCGTGCCGGCCCCGAACGGAGCCGCAACGGCCAGAACGCTGATGCAGGAGAGCGCCATGGCCGTAGCCAGGCGTTTCGCCCGCTGCGGACGAACGGAGAACGAAAGGCACAAATTGATCTGCGAGATCGCTTCTTCCGTCGCAATGCGTTTCCGGATCTCATACTCCAGAGCGCTGGTCGGCTGCGGGCGGGAAACCGCCCGCAGCAGGACTTTGACTTCCTGGATGACGTGATATTCTTCACGACAGGCGGAGCAGCGCTCCATATGCTGGGCAACCTCCAGCATCTGAACACCTGTCAATCGGCCATCAGAATAGGGAGATAGCAGCTCTCGTGTTCTGCGACAATTCACAGGGGAAACACTCCTCGTCGATCAACGTGGTATGGTTGAACTTCGCTCAATGCGCCTCCGCAAGCTTGCGCTCCACCTGGAACTGCGCGATCTTCTGCCGAAGCAGCTTGCGTCCTCGGTGCAGGCGGGACCGAACGGTGCCGAGCGAACAGCGCATCGCCGCGCTGACTTCTTCATAGGACATGCCTTCGATGTCCGCCAATACCACCGTCATGCGGAAATCCGCCGGCAGGCTATTGAGCGCGCGCTGGATATGTTCGTCCAGCTCATCGGACATTACCATCCGCTCCGGATTGGAGGCGGCGTCGGGGATCTCCAGAAAAACATCGTCCGAGCGTCCGCCCATATCGAGCGGCTGATCCAGAGACTGTAGGCGCGCCTTCGGTTTGCGTCGCAGATCATCGACAAACAGGTTCGACATGATCTTGTAAAGCCAGTTGTCGAACGGCCAGTCCCGGCGATAATTGCCAAAAAATCGGAACGCGCGGACAAACGCCTCCTGAGTGAGGTCCTCAGCGTCGGCGTGGTTGCCGGTCATACGATAAGCAATATTATATGCGTGTTTATGATAGCGCTGAACAAGGCGGTCGAATTCATGACGGCGTTCAACCTGCCCCTGGGCGGCGCCGGCGAGACTCTGCGGTGTCGCTGCGGCGTCGATCATTTCTGCCATTTGTGTGCGTCCTCTCTTCCCAATACGAAACCTGGTGAAACGAAGTTCCCGGTTCGCGTATTTTTCGGGATTTCGTCGACAATAATAAAACGCGCCTTCTACTCCATTGGTTCCTTTATGATCCATTTATACTTCGAAAACGTGAAGAAAAGATGAAAAGAACACCACGGACGATTCCGCAAGGTTTTATTCCATGTTTTCGCCTCCGATTGACAGGGCTTTCATTAGGGTGGTATAATACGCCGTTGTCAAGAATTGTTGTCGACGTTAGAAGAACGTTATTGCAGAGGGGGGATTGTGTTTGACGCAGGTTCAGGTGCGGCCTAATGAGTCGCTCGACAGCGCGCTGAAGCGCTTTAAGAAGCAAATTCAGCAGACTGGAATTCTCAAGGAGGCTCGTGAGCACGAGCATTACGAGAAGCCCAGCGACAAGAAGCGCAAGGCGGAAGCCGCTGCGCGGCGCAAGCGTAGCAAGAACGAAGACAAAGAGAAGAACTAGTTTCTGCGGAACGGCGCGCGCACCACAAATGCGCGCGCCGTTCTTTTCCGCGAACTCTTTCGACCTTCCCCTGTGCTGTCATGGCAAAAGAACCCGGACATTCCTTTACATTCTCGCGCACCGGACGATCCCGTCTGTCGCTGCGCCACGCGGATACTCCCGCTCGCGTCAAATCGCGCAAGCCCGGACGACGCGCGCCTCAAGTGCGTCCCGCATTCAATTTTGGGCGAATCGCGCTTTATTTCATCACCCTCCTCACTCTTTCCGCACTCCTTTCTCTGCACTTACTTCCCGATAAAGTCGCCCTGCATGTCGGCGACGTGAGCGATATCGACGTTCGCGCGCAGCGAACCACGAGCTATGTGGATCAGCTCGCGACCCAGCAGCTGCGAGATGAAGCCGCCGCGCGCGCCGAAGTCGCCTACACATCGGTCCCGTACGCCGCCTCCGAGTCCGATCAGACGATTCAGGACATCTTCACGCATTTGCGCCGCGAGCGGTCCGCCGCCGCGCCGAGCGCGCCGCATGTCGCGGCGATTTTGCGTCAGGAAGTCGGCGTGATGGTTTCGACGCCTTCGCTGCTGGCGCCGCTGCTTCAGGACGCCACCGCCGGCTACCATATCGATCAGGCGGAGCGCGTGATGCGCTCGGCTGTCCACGACGCCCTGGAGAACGAAATTCGCGACGATCATCCCGCCGATCTTTCGCGCGCCCAGGAAGAAGTCGCGGAAAAGATCTCCGCCTCGATGCTGCCCAGGTCCTATCTACCGGCCGTGACGCGTCTCGCCAACTCGGCGGTGCATCCCAACCGCGCGCGCGACGACCGCCGGACGGAAGCGGCCCGCGACGCCGAACGGCGCCTTGTCGCTCCTCAGATCAACCGGATCTTCACCGGAGACCTGGTGGTCCGGCGCGGCGAAACGGTGACGACCGCGACCGTCGACAAGCTGCGCGCTCTCGGACTGCAAAACCCCAGGCTCGATCCGATGATGATCGCCTGTGTTTCTCTGCTGGTGACGATGCTGCTGAGCCTGGTCTGCCTTTATTTGTCGCGCTACTATCCGCGAGTGTACGTTTCGACGAAGACATTGGTCCTGCTGAGCGTCCTGGTCGTACTCTGTATCCTCGGACTGAAGCTTGGCGACACCATTCTGGGCGTGCGCCTCTCCGGATCACAATATGGATATGTCGGCATGCTCTGCGTCGCCTCGACGGGCATGCTGATTTCGGCGCTGGTGAATCCTCGGCTCGCGCTGCTGATTACGGCGCTGCTCGCGGCGCAGTCCGGGTTTATTTTGGGCGACGACCTGCGCTTCTGTATCATGACGCTGCTCTCCACGCTGGTGGGAATCTACGCCGTCTCCGATATTCGTAGCCGCAGCGACGTCGTTCGCGCCGCCGCCGCGCTCAGCCTCGTCAATGTCGCGCTTTCGCTGGTGGTCGGCAAGATTGAAAACGACGCCTGGGCGGACATGCAGCGCGCCGCGTTCTGGGCGATCGGGTCCGGCGTCATGTCCGTGGCGCTCTTTTCGCTGGGCGCCGCGCTTTTCGAGCGTCTCTTCGGCATCACGACGCATCTGGGGCTGCTGGAGCTTTCGGATCCCAATCGGCCGCTGCTGCAAAAGTTCTGTCAGCTTGCGCCAGGCACCTACACCCACTCCGTCATGGTCGGCAATCTGGCGGTCACGGCGTGCGAGGCGATCGGCGCCGATGCGCTGCTCTGCCGCGTCGGCGCTTACTACCATGACCTGGGGAAAATGCGCCGGCCCGAGTTCTTTATCGAGAACCAGCTCGGCGGCTCCAATATCCACAACAAGCTGAACCCGTCGCTGTCGGCCCTTGTCCTGACGGCTCATGTGAAGGAAGGTCTGGAGATCGCGGAGGAAGAAAATCTGCCGCCGGTCATCAAGGACTTCATTTCCCAGCATCACGGCACCAGCCTGATCCGATACTTCTACCACCAGCAGACACTGTTCGACGGCGGCGACGCCGCCCCCGGCCTGGAGCAGCAGTTCCGCTACGGCGGTCCCAAGCCGCAGAGCCGCGAAACGGCGATCCTGATGCTCGCGGACAGCGTCGAAGCGGCGTCGCGCACGCTGGACAAGCCGACCGTGGGCCGTATCGAGGATCTGGTGGATCAGATTATCAGCACGCACCTGGGCGACGGCCAATTGGACGAATGCGATCTCACCCTGCGCGACCTGCGCGGGATTCGTGACGCCTTCGTGCACCTGCTCGGCGGCATGCTGCACAATCGCATTGAATATCCGGACGCATTGAAACAAGCTTCGGGCAAAACGGATAAGACGGATAAGAATGGAATTACTGATAAGCCGGCGGACGAACGAGTACTCATCGCTGAAGTACAAGAAGAGCCTGAGGTCGGCGATAAAAGCTCTGTTGCGGCGTGAAGACGCCTCGAAGGATTCGGAGATCAGCATCGTTCTTTGCGACGACGACTTTATCCAGGATTTGAACCGCGCCCATCGCGGCAAGGATAAACCGACGGATGTGCTGTCGTTTCCTCAGGACGACGATCTCGTTTTGGGGGACATCGTCATTTCTCTTCCGACCGCCGAACGGCAGGCGCGGGCGGCTGGCTGGCCGATGGAGGACGAGGTCGTTTTGCTCGGGATCCATGGCGTGCTCCACCTTCTTGGGTATGATGACGAAACGGCGGAAGAGGCCGCGCGGATGCGCGATATCTCCGCCGAAGTCCTGACGGCGTCGGGAATCGCCCTTCCTCCCGGATCGCAGCATCCCTACTTTGTCGACTATGATTAAGGCAATCAGAAACACCACGCATGCGTCCCGTACCTCGTCCTAAGAACCATCTCGATTCGTTCCGCTATGCCGTCGAAGGCATCGTCCATACCTTCCGCACGCAAAAGCACATGCGCTTCCACTTCTTCACGGTCGTGCTGGTGCTGCTGATCAGCGCGCTGCTGCGCATGAACCGTGTGGAAATGGCCATCTTATTCCTGGTCGTCTCCAGTGTTTTGATCGCGGAAATGCTGAACACGGCGATTGAGAGCGTGGTGGACATGGTGACGCAGGCGTACCATCCGCTGGCGAAGCTCGCCAAGGATATCGCCGCCGGCGCCGTGCTCATCGCGGCGATCAACGCGGTGGTCGTGGGTATCATTCTCTTTTTGAAAGATCGGCGGATCGAGAGGCTGTCGCTTCAAATCGATCACGATCCGCAGCCGATGAATGTGATCGTCACGGTCACGCTTTTGATTTTGATCATCGTCATGCTCAGCAAGGTGATCGGAGGCAAAGGGGCGATCCTGCACGGCGGGATCGTCAGCGGCCACGCGGCCATTTCGTTCTGTCTGGCGGCCACGATCATGTACCGCGCCGCCGATCCCATGACTACCGCGCTCGCGATCGGCCTGGCCCTGCTGGTCGCGCAAAGCCGTGTGGAGGGCAAGATCCACACGCTTCAGGAAGTCATTGTCGGCGGCCTTCTCGGAATGTTCGTGACGACCTTGATCTACTTTGTCCGCGTGCCGCTGTGACGACGTGAAACCCGCTTTTCGCGGTCGATGGAGCAACAACGTACCCTGCATGAACGCCCACGATTACATCGCGCTCGCCTCTGTTGTTCTTCTCATTCTCCTCAACGGCTTCTTCACGCTCGCAAAAACGGCGCTGGCGACCGTGAGCCATATGCGTCTTCAATATCTGGTGACGGAGCGGGCGGCGGACGCGCCCGCGCAAAACCTGCAAGTCTTCAGCCGCGATCCCGCGCGGGTTTTCGCGACCGCTCAGGTTGGCATCACGCTCGCCTCGTTCGGCGTGGCGGCGATCATCGCCGGCGTCGTCTCCCCGGATGTATCCGACTGGCTGCGCCATCGCGGCTGGGCGCACGACATTACCTGGACGACGGTCATTCTCACCCTTGCCGCCGCCTTTGTCGCCATCACCGTTGGCGAGCTGGTGCCGTACGCCTACGCGCAGCGCTATCCGATGCGCGCCGCCACGCTGGCGGCCGCCCCGCTCCGGCTCTTCATGGTGATGTTCTCCTTTCTCGCCACAATCGCCCTTGGCCTCTCCAATCTGATAGTCAAGCCTTTCGGACTGACGGCGACCTTCGCCACTCCTATGGTGACGGAACAAGAGTTGCAAACGCTGCTCGACGCCGGCGCGCAGGCCGGGACGATCGAAGAGGGCGAAAAGGAGATCATCGAGAATGTCATCTCCTTCGGCGACACCGATGTTCGCCAGGTCATGACGCCGCGCATCGATATCAAGGCGGCGGATATCACGATCGGCTGCCCGGCGCTCATTCAGCTCATTATCTCCAGCGGACATACGCGTATTCCCGTCTATGAGTCGAATATCGACAACATCGTCGGGATCATCCACGCCAAGGACTTGCTGCCGTATCTGGCGCAGGGCCGCCGCGATGTCGTGCTTCGAAGCGTCGCGCGCACGCCGCTGATCGTCCCGGAAAACAAGCGGGTGGACGAACTGCTGGAGGAGTTCCGGCGCTCGAATATACAGCTGGCGATTGTCCAGGACGAATACGGCGGCACCGCCGGCCTGGTCACGATTGAAGATCTGCTGGAGGAGTTGGTCGGGGAGATCAAGGACGAGTACGATGTCGAAATTCCGATGGTGCGCAGCGTGGAGGAGGGCGTCGCCATCCTCGACGGCCGTATGGCGCTCGACGATGTCAATGAAGAGCTCAACCTAGAACTGCCGACGGATGATTTCGACACGCTTGGCGGCTTCGTGTTCGGCCTCTTCGGCCATCAGCCGGTGGAAGGCGAAACCGTCGTCGACGGCGACTGGGAATTTACGGTGAAGCGGACCGACGGGCGACGGATTCAGGAAGTGAAGATCGCGCCGTACGCGGCGCCGGCGGAAGGATCCGAGGGGAGCGAAGAAAACGGCGCGGCGAAGTCGTCCGATACGAGCAGCCGCGCCTGATCTTCCATGAACGTGTGGACAGAGCTATTTGGCGGTGAACACGCGGCGTCCTTCGATGCGCAGTTTGCCGGCGGCGAAGAGCGCGACCGCGCGCGGATAGCTGCGATGCTCCGCGATCAGCACGCGCGCCGCGAGCGTCTCCGCCGTATCGTCATCTTCCACCGGGACCGTTTCCTGCAAAATGATCGGTCCGCTGTCGTAATTCTCGTCGACGAAATGCACGGTGCATCCCGAGAATTTGACGCCGTAGTCGATCACCGCCTGATGGACGTGGCCGCCGTACATGCCCTTGCCGCCAAAAGACGGAAGCAGCGCGTTGTGGATATTCATCACACGGCCCGGGTAAGCGCTCACAATGGCGGTTGGGAGCTTTCGGACATATCCCGCCAGGCAGATCAGCTCGGCGTCGGCGGCGCGAAGCTCCGCGAGAAGCGCTTCGCTGTAAAGATGCTCGTCGTGATCGGTCGATCCCTTCGGGGAGGGAACCGTCGCGGTGCGAAGTCCGATGCCGGCGGCGCGATGCAGCGCCGGGGACGAGGCGAAGTTGCCGATGACCGTGACGATCTGTCCATCGATACGGCCGTCCTGGCACGCATCGACAATCGCCTGCATGTTGCTGCCGCGCCCGTGGCGGCCAGACACTAAAATTGCAATTCTTAAACTCATAACGGGGAGAGAGTTCGACGCTGGGACAGGGATTTCCTGCGAGGAGAGGCCCGAACCCGATATGGCGGCTGATGATTGTGACAATCGCCCGCCTCATGTCGCCGGGCGTTTAAAAAATTTCTCATTCACCGAACACAAAGGAAAAGACGATGATGAACGACGCCGTTCCATACGGAGCGATTGAAGCCGGCGGGACCAAATGGGTCTGCGCCGTAGGGACTGGGCCGGACGATATCCGGGCGCTCCAGCGCTTTCCCACGACCACTCCGGAGGAGACTCTGCGCAGCTGCATCGAGTTCTTCCAGCGTCAGGGGGAACTCCAGGCGATCGGTATCGGTTCGTTTGGGCCGGTCGATCTCAACCATAATTCCCCGACGTATGGGTTTATCACCTCGACGCCCAAGGTCGGCTGGCGCAACGCCGATGTTGTCGGCGCGGTGAAGTCGGCGCTGGACCTGCCCGTAGCTCTGGATACGGATGTCAACGCAGCCTTGCTGGGCGAAGTGAAGTGGGGCGCGGCGCAGGGGCTGACCGATGCGATCTATCTGACCGTGGGAACGGGGTTCGGCGGCGGCGCGATGGTCAACGGACAGCTCGCGCATGGCTTGCTGCATCCTGAGTTCGGCCATATGTTCGTGCCGCGCGATCCCAGCGACACCTTCGGCGGCGCCTGCTCTTTCCATGGCGATTGTCTGGAAGGTCTCGTGTCGGGCCCGGCGATCGAGGCGCGCTGGAAGGCTCCGGGCGAAAGCCTGCCGCCCGATCATCCGGCATGGCGGCTGGAGGCGGGATACCTCGCCTATGCGCTTGTGAACATGACGTGCCTTCTGTCGCCCCAGCGAATCATTGTCGGGGGAGGCGTCGGCTCCAACCCGGCGCTCCTGACACTGGTTCGCGAGCGGTTCCAATCGATCCTGAACGGATACTTGCAGGCGGACGCGCTGCTGGGCGGGATCGAGGAATATATCGTCTCGCCGGGCCTGGAAGGTCGCTCGGGAATCCTCGGCGCGATTGCCCTGGCTCAGGCGGAATTCGGGTCTGTTGACAAATAGCGCTCTGTCCATTATGATGAGGCTTGCAAGTCTCTCGAAAGGACACAAGAATGACGATTGACACAGCCGCGCCCAGGCGCCGGCCGGTGGCCCTGTTTGTCGCGGTCGGATTGGCGGGCGCCGTCGGCCTTTCCGTGGCGAACGGCCGCCGCGTGCAGAATCAGCGCGTTCACGAGCTTAGCTCCCCGGTCCAGGAAAAGCGCGACGCCACTGTCAAAGAACTGATGCTGGCCGAAGACTTGACCGATGTGCTGACGGCGACGCAAAACACATCCCCGGACGCCGACAAAGACGAGGCGGCGAAGGCGCAGAACGCGAAAAGCCTGATTCTGCGGCAAAACGCGTCGGCGTCCGCGCAGCGCGTTGTCATCGCCGGCGGAGTTCCCGACGATGTCGCGTTTTCGACCTTGTTCGCGCTGCGCAAGGACGCCGACGGCGGCGTCAAAGGGCATGCGACGGACTCCCTGGTGTTCCTGGGACAAAAGTCGCCGGAGAATTTGCAGGTCCTGGTCAAGAAGCTGGGCGACGGCGATCCGGACGCGCGCGGCGCCGCCGGTGACGCGCTCGCCAAGATCGGCGGCGATACCGTGGCGAAGTCCGTGGACGCTCTGGTGAAGAACTCGGATGAGCAGGATACGTCGCTGTCCGTTTCTGGGAAGCTGGGCGATGCGGCCGTGCCTTACGCCGTGCGCCGGCTTTCCGATCCCGATATGAGCTTTCGCGCGAAGATGGCCGAGCTTCTCGGGACGACCGGATCGGCCACGGCGATTCCCGCATTGATCGATGCAACGAAGCAGGAAAATCCCATTGTCCGGCGCGCGGCGCTTCTGTCGCTGTCCAAAGTCGTTCAAGCGAACTATGCCGCCGCCGCGAAGTCAGACGACAAGCTCGCGCTTTTGCGCACCTCCGAGCCGACGCTGATTGCCGCGCTCTCGGAGACTTCCAATGACGCCCGTGTTCGATCCCAGGCGGGGCTGACGCTGGGACGGTTCACCGACCCGCAATCGATTCAAACACTGACCCGAGCCCTGGGAGATGACGATAATTTGGTGCGTCTGAGCGCCGTCGCCGCCTTGCAGAGCTCCGGGCTTCCAGCCGTCGGTCCGCTGCTCGCGCTGCTGAATGGCGGCGGGAACGAGACATCGCGCGCGCTTGCGGCGCAGGCTCTGGGCGGTATCGGCGCTCCGGAAGTCGCGCCGGCGCTTTCCAGATACGTCTCCTCCGTGGAGCCGTCCGCCACGGTTCGCCAGGGAGCGGTGATTGGTCTGGGAAGATTGAGCCGCGCCGAGGCTGTCCCCGCGCTGGTCGCGTCCCTGGAGGATCCCGACGTTCAGGTTTCGGGCGCGGCGGGGGACGCTTTGCTGAATGGATCGATGACTGCCGCCGCCATCCCGCCTCTGATCGCGGAGTTTTCCCGGCCGGCGCCGGCCGCGTTCAATGCGAGCCGCGTTCTGGCGCGCATGGGAATTGCGCCCACCGAAGCCTTAAAGACCGCCGTCGCCAGCCCCAATCCGGAGATTCAGACGTGGGCGGCGATCACCCTGGGAGAAAGCGGGACGAAAGACGCATCGGTCGCGGCGCTGCTGGAGACGCTGCGGCAAAGCCGGAGCGCTGAGGTGCAGTACGCCGCCGGACAGGCGCTGGTGCGCCTGTCGGAAGGCTAGATTGCCGTATATGTTGCGAGACGCGCGTCCATCGCCGATTGGAGGTCGCGGATGTGCTGGGCGTTCTGGCCCAGATCGCCGCGACCCTGGCGGGATCGTGAACGGATGATGACGCGGATCTGTCCAATCCCCTGGGGCTGGACATAAAGCGTGACGTCGTCGAGGAACTTTCCGACCGTGGTCTCCACCTCAGCATCGATCGTGTCGTTTTCGTCGTCGATATGGACGATGCGCCAGTGGGACAGCGACCTCATTGCCTGCTGAGCCGCCACCAGCGCCGTGGCCGGCTCCGCATAGTACACCCGAGAACGCAGTTCGGGATAATCCACGCTCTCCCCGGTGGTGATATCGTTGACTAAAAACCACCGCCGATTGATCCAGGCCCAAATCCCCGCGCCGGCCGCCGCCGCGATCAGGCCGGCGCATGCAAAGCGCCGGAAGTTCTTGCTCATAAACCCTTCTCCGCAATAGATATTTTTGCGACCCCGACGTCGACCGCCCGCATCAATTTGTCATGCAGGGTGGAGTTGGAGGCCGCGACAATCGATTTCAAATTGCTTTCGCTTGTGTCCAGCAGCCGCGTGCTGTCGAAACTATTCCCATGCGCGTCGGTGACGATCGCTCCCGCTTCGGTCGCGATCAGCGCGGCGGCGGCGATATCGTACGTGAAGAGTCCAATGGGCGTGCCCCGTCCCAGCTCCACGTAACGATCGCGGCTCGCCGGATGATCTTTGAGGATCCGCGCGCCGACATCCAGCACGGCGGCGAGCTGTCCGGTCAGCAGGCGCGTCAGGGAAAAGGCCGTGGAGTTAAAGACAAAGCAGCCGCCTTTGGTGGAAGCGTCGTTGATGATATCGCCCAGCGCCGTCGCAATCCATTCGATCGGGCGCGCGACGATTTCGTAGCTGAGCGGGGCTTTCGTGATCTCCGTAATGGGAAGCAGGCGAAGATCGGTCGAGGCGCCGTCCGAGCCGATCCACTGCGCGCCCTTACCGCGCTCGGCGAGGAACATCTGGTCGCTCTTGATCTCCTGGATGCAGCCGAAGCGCACATCGCCCATCGTGACGTCGGCCGTATAGTCGGCGAGCGCCACCGAAACCACGCAGCTTTCAAAGCCGGCGACCGCCGGTCGGGTGCCGTCGATCGGGTCGATGATCAGGACGCCCTCGGGCGAGCTTCCAAACTCGATCAGCCCTTTGTCTTCCGAATAGTAGGCGATGGAGAGCTTTTCTTTTTCGATAAACGAGACAATCGCTTCCTCGGCGATATCGTCGATCGCGAAGGTGGCGTCGCCGCTCGCCGCCGTTCCCGAGATCGTCCGTCCATGCCACGCGCCGAGATGGGGACGCACCGCGCCCCGGATATGCCGCGTCAGCGCCACTACTGTTTCCTGCGGTGTCAAAGGAGCCTCCCAGCATTCCGCCAATACATAGATGGAATATTCGGCTTGCGGCGTAGGTATTCCTGCGACGATTGAAGAGATCGCCGGCTTGACGAAGGCCGTCCGACTCTGTAAAATACAGCATCTATGTTCACCTCAACTCTCCACGCGCGCAAGCGCCGTCCTGTTCTCCTGGCGAATCTCTGTGTTGTTGCCTTCGCCGGCATTTTATGCCCCTCCGCCGCTGGCGCGCCGGCGAAATCGGACATTGCGGCGGCGATCGACAAGATGCTCGGCGCGCCCGCGCTGGAAGGCGGAGTCACGGGCGTTCTTGTGGAGCGCGCGAGCGACGGGGAGGTGGTTTACGAGCGCGCCGCCGACACGCGTCTGATGCCCGCGTCCAACCGAAAGCTGTTCTCGTCCGCCAACGGCCTGGTGATCCTGGGCAAGGATTTCACGTTCCAGACCCAGGTCTTGTCGCGTGCTCCCGCCGATTCGGAGGGCGTGATCGCCGGCGACGTGACGCTCAAAGGCGGGGGCGATTCGACCATAATGCCGGACGATCTGACCAAAATGGCGGATGACCTGTGGGCGCGCGGCGTACGGCGGATCGACGGAAACATTGTCGGCGACGGCACTGCGTTTCCCGGACAGCCATATGGGATGGGGTGGGGCTGGGACTATCTTTCCGACGACTACGCCGCGCAGATTTGGGGCCTGGAAGTCAATCGAGGCGTCATCACCGTTCATGTATCGGCCGGTGGCGGCGACGGCGAGCCGGTCAAGGTCTCGCTCGATCCGGGGGTCGATAAGATCCCGATCGTGAACAACGCGCGAACCGGCGGGACTGCGCCTGCCTGCGTCATCACGCGCGACTGGAACACCAGCGTCATCACCGTCAGCGGCGCTCTGCCCAAGGGCGAGAAGACGCAGACGGACATCGCCGTCGGCGATCCTATCACCTACGCCGCCGAGGTTTTTCGCACGGCCCTCATCCATCGTGGTATTGAGGTGAAAGGCGCGGCGTATGCGGCGGCCGTCGCAGTGGGCGATAAAACCGTGCTGGCGACACGCCGAAGCGTCCCGCTGGATCAGTATCTCAAGCTGATGAATAAACCCAGCGACAATCTTTTGGCCGAAAGCATCGTGCGGGAGATCGGTCAGGTGAAGGCGGGGCAGGGGACTTACGAAGCGGGATACGCTGAGGAGCGGCGTTTGCTGGAGAGCGAGGGGATCGATATCCATCTCCTGCAGCTTGCCGACGGTTCCGGCGTGTCCCGGCGCGACTATGTGACGGCGCATGCTGTCGTCGGGCTGCTGCGCGTGATGGCGCGGCGCCCCGATTTTTCCGTCTATTACGATTCTCTGCCCGTCGCCGGGGTCGACGGCACGCTGCGCAAACGAATGAAAGGAACATCGGCGCAGGGGAATGTTCACGCCAAAACCGGCACCGTGGGAGAGGTAAGCTGCCTCTCCGGATATCTGACCTCCAAGGACAAAATTCTCTATACGTTTTCCATTCTCATGAACAACTTTCCCGGATCCGCATCTGAGGCGCAGGGAGTCCAAAATCAAATCGTGACATATTTGACCGACCGGCTTTAATATTTCAGAATGGAAATATTTTTGAGAAACTCTTGACAAATAATTCACGCTCGTGCTATTCTCTCCGTACCGTTAGGCATGGTTGCTTAACGCGTAATGTTCCGGCTAAAGCAATGAAGCATCCGGGTTGATCTCATGTCACCGATAGGAGGATGCTTCGTGAAACTACGCCTTTGGCGTCCGGCGCTGACAGCGCTGGCGCTCATTTCCCTTTCATTCACGGCCTTTGCACAGGCCCCGTCTACAGCACCCGCAGGTCCCGCGACGGCTCCGGCCGCTGCAGCGCCTGCTCCTGCTCCCGCCGCTGCTCCTGCTCCGGCGGCAGCCGCCGCAGCACCCGCAGCAGCTCCCGCCCCCGCAGCGCCCGCTAAGCTTACCATCGACAAGGGCGATACCGCATGGATGATCGTGGCAAGCGCGTTGGTTATGCTGATGACACCCGGTTTGGCCTTTTTCTACGGTGGCCTTGCTCGCTCTAAGAACATCCTGAGCACGCTCATGATGTCGTTCGTTGCCCTGGGAATTATTACCATCCAGTGGGTGGTTTATGGGTACTCCGTTGCGTTTTCCTCAGATCTTGGCGGGTTTATGGGCTTTATGGGCGACCCCAAGACATACTTCATGCTGAAGGATGTCGGCGGCGATCCAGTTGCGCTTGCTCCCACCATTCCGCACACCATCTTTATGATGTTCCAGATGACCTTTGCGATCATCACCCCTGCTCTGATCTCCGGCGCGGTTGTGGAGCGAATGAAGTTCAGCGCTTACTGCCTGTTCATTCTGCTTTGGGCGACCTTCTTCTACGATCCACTCGCTCACATGGTGTGGGGCGGCGGCTTCATCAGCGCCAAACTGCATGCGCTGGACTTCGCCGGCGGTACGGTCGTTCACATCTCGTCTGGTGTTTCCGCTCTGATCCTCGCGTTCATGCTCGGCAAGCGTAAGGGACATGGCAGCGAAGAGCTGCGCCCGCACAACCTGCCGATGGTTCTGACCGGCGTCGCGCTTCTGTGGTTCGGATGGTTCGGCTTCAACGCCGGATCGGAACTGGCGGCGGACGGCGTTGCCGGACAGGCGTTCATCAACACCCACATCGCCACGGGCGCTGCGGCGATGTCCTGGATCCTGATCGAGTGGTTCAAGTATAAGAAGCCGAGCGCGCTTGGCTTCGGTTCTGGCGCGGTGGCCGGTCTGGTCGCCATCACCCCGGCTTGCGGCTTTGTCGATGTCAAAGGCGCGCTGATTATCGGTCTGCTCGTTTCCCCGATCTGCTTCGCCGCCATTCAGATGAAGAACAAGCTGAATGCCTACGACGATGCTCTGGATGTCTTCGGCGTTCATGGATGCGGCGGTATGTTCGGCGCTCTGGCGACCGGCCTGTTCGCCACCGATAAGATCAACTCGAACATTACCGGCGCTCTGGGTTCCGCGAACGGCGTCTTCTACGGCGGCGGCATGACCCAGTTCATCCACCAGATCGAAGCCGTCCTGATCACGGTTGTCCTGGCGGTCTTCTTCACCTTCGTACTGGGCAAGATTGTCGGTCTCATCACCGGCGGGCTTCGCGCTTCGGCGGACGATGAAGAGAACGGCCTGGATGTCACCGAGCATGGCGAGGTTGGCTATTCAAGCGACACCTCCACGGTTCCGGCCTTCGCGGGAGTGGATTAAGGAGAAACACACATGGTTCGCATTGAAGCCATCATCCGGCCGAGCCGGCTGGACGAAGTGAAATCCGCACTGGACGAGCTTGGCGTCCGCGGTATCAGCGTAATTGAGATCAAGGGCGCCGGTAAGCAAAAGGGATACACCCAGCATTACCGCGGCTCCGAATATCAGGTGAACCTGCTCCCGAAAGTGCAGCTGATCGTCGTCGTTCGCGACGAAGAGCAGGAGCGCGTTGTGGAAGCGATTGAAGGAGCGGCTCGGACCGGCGAGATCGGTGATGGAAAGATCTTCATCACCCCCGTCCTGGAATCCATCCGCATCCGCACCGGCGAGCGCGGCGACACCGCGATCTCTTAAAATCTGACGAATACTCCACTCAGGGCCGCGCCTCGTGCGCGGCCCTTTTTTTGTCGTCAGGTATAATATGCGTCCGGAGGAATGGACAAATGGCGTTTCGCCCATGTATCGATTTGCGCGGCGGCCGCGTCGTACAGATCGTCGGCGGCACCCTGTCGGACGATGGCCGGGGGGTTGTGACTAACTTTGAATCCGAGCGCGCCCCGGCGGAGTTCGCCGCGCTGTACCGCCATGACGGCCTGTGCGGCGGGCATGTGATCAAGCTTGGTCCCGGCAACGAGGACGCCGCCCTGGAGGCTCTGCGCGCCTATCCAGGCGGCCTGCAGCTGGGCGGCGGCGTGACGCCGAGTAACGCCGCGTCTTACCTGGACGCCGGCGCATCGCACGTCATCGTCACCAGTTATTTGTTTCCAGAAAACGAGCTGTCCTGGGAGCGCCTGGAAACCATGCGCGCCGCCGTCGGCAAAGCGCGTCTCGTGCTGGACCTCAGCTGCCGGAGACGTGAAGACGGCGCGTATCATATCGCCGTGGACCGCTGGGCGCGCGTCCTGCCCGTGACCCTGAACGCGGAATTGTTTGCTCGATTGGCCGAATATTGCGATGAGTTTTTGATCCACGCGGCCGATGTCGAAGGACAATGCCGGGGCATCGACGCGGAGCTGGTTCGCCTGCTGGGAGAATGGTCGCCGCTGCCGACGACCTACGCCGGCGGCGCCAAAGACCTGAGCGACATCGCCGCCGTGGAGCGCTTGTCCGATGGCCGCGTGGATCTGACGATCGGCAGCGCCCTGGACATCTTCGGCGGCTCGCTCATACGATACAAAGACGCCGCCGCGCTGGGGCGGCGGTAGGCCCTACGGCAGCGCCGCCACGGCGGCGTCGATGTCTTCGTGGGTGTTATAGAAGTGAGGAGAGAAGCGCACGAGGCCCGCGCGGAGGCTGGCCGCGACGCGGGCCGCTTTGAGCGTGTCCACTACTTCTTTGCCCGCGCGGGTTGGGTGGTGGAACATGACGATTCCGGAGCGCGATGCGTCTTCCGTGGGGGAGTCGACGATATATCCTCGCTTCTCCAGGGATTCGATCGCGTGACGGGAGTTGGACAGGACGCGTTCGCCGATGTTCTCGATTCCGGCTTCCTCGATCAACGACAACGCGGCGTCCAATCCGACCAGGCCCAGGCCGTTGGGGCTTCCTTCTTCATAGCGCTGCGTGTTGGGCTTGGGCTCGAAGCGTGTGCCGTCGAAGCTGACGACGTCCACCACGCTCACGGCGCCCATGTTGACGAGACGTATTCGGTCCAGCAGCGATGGCTTGATATATAGTCCCCCCAGGCCATTGGGTCCCATCAGCCACTTATGCGAGCCCGTGGCGGCGATATCGACACCGAGCTCCAGCAGGTTGATCGGCAGCCCGCCCAGGCCCTGGATCACGTCCAGAACGAGAATGGCGTTGTGCGCGCGCGCCAGGGCCACAAACTCGGCGATGTCGGCGCGGTAGCCGGTGCTGAACTGGACCCAGGACAGGGCAATGACGCGTGTGCGGCTATCCATCGATTCCGCAAAACGTTCCGGGGAAAGCCGGCCGCCCGGTTCGGCGGAGACGAAGCGAGTCTCAACGCCGCGCCATGCCTGCGCCATCCAGGGGAACGTGACGGCGGGATACTCGCAGGACGCCGTGACGATATTGTCGCCTGGCTCCAGAATCAGGCCGTCCGCGACGATCGAGAGAGCGTGGCCCGTGTTGCGGGTAAAGGCGAGATCCTGATCGGGAACGCCCATCAGCGCCGCCAGCCGCCGCCGCGCGTTTGCCCAGGCCGGCATGAACTTCTCCATGAAACAGGCTTCCGGATCGATGCTCAGCATCGTGACCGCTTCGCTGACCGCGTCCACCACGCGCCGCGAGCTGGGGGAAATGGCGGCGTGGTTGAGATAAATTCCGTTGGCGATGGAGTTTTGAAACTGGATATTTCGGTAAATATCTAGAGCAAAGGGGGCGAGCATATTGGGGCCTTCCTGGAAGTGATCGCCATGCTGCTTGCTATTTGAGCCGCTCGGCACGTATAATGGCAGTATACCTGTCAATGAAAGGAGTGTAATTATGAACTCTCTGGACGCAGAGCTGATTCGCAATCTCCGCCGCGAGTTTGGCAAACGCCCGGTTGACACCACTCGCCTCGATATCCAAGTGACCAACGGGCGCGTGTCTTTAGGAGGCATGCTAGGCCGTTTGCGCGATCAACCCACGGTTTCCGTGGAAGAAGAGCTGGCGAAGATCGAAAAGATGTTTGTCCGTCACCCACTGGTCAAATCTTATACCAGCGCCGTCCGCATCATGAAGGACGAAGACAATGACAAGGATCATGGCGATTCTCGCGGACGTATTCGTCATCAGTAGTCGAACGCGTATCTTGCCCCGATTCCGGGGCAGGATCAGCCGTTGATGCCCGCGACGTAGAGCGTCTTCTCGTTATTGTACGTCACCTGACCCGGCGCGCTTTTGCGCGGCTTCCGGACATACTTCTTCAGCGTGTAATCCACCGGAATAAGCGAAGAGTGTTTGATCTCGCTGCGCGCCGCCACCAGCTCCGCTGCGTGGCGCAGCGCGGCGGGAGAGACCGACGCCGGCCGGTTCTGCGCGCGGATCACCCCATGCGCGGAGGTCGCCGCGCGCACATGCAGCCAGATGTCCGACGACGAGGCGACCTTGGTCGTCAGGTAATCGTTCGCCGTGGCGTTTTCCCCCACCAAAATCTCCCATCCATCCGCTGACCGAAATGTCCGGATCTTGTGTCCCTCATAAGGCGGAGGCGCGTCGCGCCGATCGCTCTTGTCCGTGTTCTGCCGCGATTCGCGCAGGGAGAAGCGCTCTCCGACACGCTCGTGGATCGCCTCCACCATCTCTTCCGTCGTCGCCTGATCGAGATCGCGCTGGGCTGAGGCGATGGTCTGCACGTCGGCGGCGACCGTCATCCGCCGCGTTTCGAGGGAAAGCACGCTGTCGCGCGCCTTGCGCGCCTTCTTGTAATACCGCTCCGCGTTTTCCCGTGTGGACAGCGTGGGGTCGAGGGCGATGGTGCGTGTGGCCCCCGGCGTCTCGGAGTAGTAATCCGGAGACGTGATGGAGGTCTGTCCCTTCTCAATGTCGTGCGCGCTCGCCTGAATCATATCTCCGTTCTGCTGGTACTCCGCGGCGCGGGATGCATTCTTCAGTCCCTGGTCGATATCGTTGAGATCGCGCTCGCGCTGCTTTTGGATCCGCGCGAGCGCCGATTGCAGCGTGTCGCGAGCCTGGGTGAATGTGTCCCGCTGCTCCACGGAATTGGACGCATGATCGATCGCCACGCTGATCGAATCTCGGCGATGCTGGAGCTTTTCGGAGACGGTCCGCAGGAGAATAGGGTAGGCGCCTTGAGTCGCGCCGCGATCGTCGGTCCAGATGACCGGCTTCCAGTCGCCGACTCTCAAAACTGTCAGCGCGTCATTCAAGCCATACCAGAGCGATCGTTCGGTGTACGGCGTCTTGGACCGCGCGACGGCTTCCCGCGCCAGAAATGGGCTGACGCCGCCGTATGTCGCCACGAGCCAATCGGCGCTCGTCTTTTCATCGAACACTTCTTCCGAGTCCCCTTCGTACGCCTCCAGGGGATTGCGCCGGCCCAGCTGGCGCGGCGGCCGCTGATACTTGACGCCCGGGAGCACCTCACGGAACCGGTTGATGTCGCGGCCGATATGCTTGGCCGCCCCGAGAATCGTGTGCGTTCCATTCACCAGGATCAAATTGCTATGGCGTCCCATGATCTCCGCCACCAGCGTCATCGTCTCGCCATCGTAGGTGCGGAACTCCAGAACAAAGATCCGCTCGCCCAGGCCGCTCGGCATGTCGGCGGCGACGAGACGGGCTCCGTCCAGATATTTCCGCAGAAGCATGCAGAAGACCGGCGGCTGCGGCGGATTGTCGCGTCGAATCGATGTGAAATGGACACGGGCGTGATCGGGATCGCAGGACAGCAGCAGATCGTGCTTGGCGCCCGCATTATAGATCCTCAGTACAAGATCGAGCGGCTCCGGCTGCGAGATCCGCTCGATCCGTCCGCCGGTGACGTTTTTTGAGACCTCATCGGTCACGGCGGCTAACATCAATGCATCGAAAATCATGGTTTTCCAACTTCGCCACACATGGCTGCTCCCATTATACCCGGTGGGCTTTTGACATACCCGGAGCGCGGCGGGGTCCGGGCGTGGGCGCACGGATGTATTTTTTCATAAAATTCATTCAGGCAAGCTTGACTTGAGTGAAATCTACGGGCTATAATATTAAAGGTCGAATAGTAATTTTTTTGGAGAGCATCAAGCAATGAGAGACGTTTCTTCCGTCCTCGCCACAACTTTTGATAAGGATTGGGCCCTCGCCCGGCATCGCGCTTGGATTCAAGCGCGAGACCATGGGGATTGCTTGCGGCATCGGCATGCGCTCTACCACGTTCGCCTACACAGGCACGTGCACGTGCGTCGCCAACCAGTGTTTGAATGCTGACCCGCTTGACTGTCCCGCCTCCCGGCGGCTTAGTCGAAGCGGGTTTTTTGTTTTTTTCGACCTTGCTTTATCTTGTGGATTTACGGCCCGGTAGAACGGTGCGGGAAACGACGGAAAGGACTGGACTGTAGAGTTATGAGCCATGAAGTTCTTGTACTGAACAGCGACTACGAACCGCTGAACGTTTGTAACATTCGGCGCGCGTTGCTGCTGCTTTATCTGGAGAAGGCGGATGTGCTGCACGTGCATGAAGGCGTGGATAGTCCGAAGTTGACCACCGGTCACGGCGTGTCGCTTCCGGCTCCGTCCGTCGTCCGTCTGCGCTACCATGTCAAGCGGCCGCTGCCCGAACTGAAGCTGTCCCGCCGGTCGATCTTCGCCCGGGACAACTACACGTGCCAGTACTGCGGCGTTCAGTCCCGGGACCTCACGATCGACCACATCCTGCCCAAGCGTCACGGCGGCGGCATGCAGTGGGAGAACCTCGTGGCCTGCTGCCGGCGCTGCAATACGCGCAAAGCGGACAAACTCTTGCAGCATTCCGGAATGAAGCTGGCGCGCGCTCCGAAGCGTCCACGCTACGTCCCGTATATCAGCCTGACAAAGTACATCAACGGTACGAAAAACGATGTCTGGCGCGATTACCTGCCGATCTTCGGCGATGTCGGCGGCGCCAGCGCCTACGCCGCCACCGCGTAAGCGCTGTATGAAATCAATAGGGAGGGCCGGCGATTTAAAATCGCCGGCCCTCCTGAACTTGAGTCATGTCCGTTCTTATCGACCCCGTCGATAACCTCCCCGCGGAACACTCGCCTGTGCGTGGCGCGGAGCGGACGGCCGCGAGGCCGTTTGATATCCTCGCTGGCGCAGTATCTCAAAGGCGAAGACCGCCGCCGCCGCCGCCGTGCCCAGGGAATGGGCTTCCGGGCGCGCGTAGGGAATTTCCAACTGCATGTCGGCGCGGTCTTGAAACGAGCGCGTCACGCCGCGCTTTTCACCCCCAATGAGCAAAAACAAGGGCTGGGTCAGGTCGTTCTCGTAAAGCGGGCGAGATCCAGGGCCGTCGCCGGCGCAGGCGATCAAATAACCGGCGGCCCGGAAGGCGCTGGCGGCTTCTTCGGCTGTCTCGGCGATCGCCGTGGGGATTAATTCCGATGCGCCCGCTGAGGCGCGCGCTACGACGCCCGCCGCGCTCATCCAGTTGCGTGGACGCACCACCAGGCCGCTTGCGCCCGCCGCATAGAGCGATCGGATCGAGGCGGCGAAGTTAAACGGATCCTCCACGCCGTCGATCATCACGCACCAGCCGCATTTTTCTCCACTTGCAATCAAATCCTGCAGCGGCGCGAATTTGCGCTCGCCGACACTGGCGATGACCCCGCCGTGCGTCTTTCCCGTCACATAGGCGTCCAATGCTTCTTCCGACTCGCGCTTCACAAGGACGCCGCGCCGCTGGGCGTCCTGTTCCAGGCGGCGAATGGCGGGATCGTTCTTGTCGCCTCGAATGGCGATGAAGTGAATCGGGCGGCTGCCCGATTGAAGCGCGGCCGTGACGGAGATGGCGCCTTCCAAAATTGCGTTGTCGGTTTCCATGGTTGTTGTGATCTTTGCGGTGTCGAGGGTGGGGGGAGTTTACCTGATTTTGCAGGAAAACAAAAAAAGAACCGCGGTCTTTCGACCGCGGCGTCAAGTTGGGGATGAGCAATGGGAGGTCATAACAACCTCAAGCCACGACCCTATTATGCCGTCTGGTTGTTAAGAGAACATTAAGGGCGGATTAAGTTTGCGTTAAACGATTTTCCTAAAGCAGCCAGGCCATTTTGCCGACAATTGCTTCAGGGCGCATTGCGCGTGCGCTCGCGATTATCTTTCAAATCGTGGAAATGGCAGGTCACAATATGACGTCGGCAACCCCCTCTTCACAGAAGACGTTTCAAATTGCGGAAGCGGAGCAGCGTATGGACCGGCTGCTCGTCAACCTCCTCTGGGGCCACTTTGTCGTGGCCCTTTTGCTGAGCGGCTGGTATCACACGCTTGCGGCGGCGCTGTTGATCGGTCTGCCCGCCGTCCTCGTTCCGTACTTCTTGTCCCGCGCCTGTCCCGGCGCGACCGTCACGCGATGCTGCATCGGCGTCGCGCTGATGATTTATTCGGCGCTGTATATTCAGCAGACACATGGCCTTTCGGAGATGCATTTTCATATCTTCAGCGCCCTGGCGTTTCTTCTCGCGTATCGCGACTGGCGTCCCATTGTGGCCGCCGCCGGCGCGGTAGCGGTGCACCACGTCGCCTTTGCCGTATGCCAGACGATGGGGCTTCCCCTTTACGTCTATAGCGGCGAGGGGCTTGGCGTCATTCTTCGGACGGTCGTTCATGCATCGTTCGTCGTCTTCGAAACCGTGGTGCTCGTTATTCTGGCCGTGGATATGCGGCGGGAATGGCGAGTCGCCGAGCAGCTCGGCGATATTGCCCGAACGCTTGGCGATGGACGGCTGTCGCAAAACGATCTGACCGTGCGGCTAGCGGACGCCGGGAGCGGGCCGCTGGCCGGCGTGACCCACTCCGTCAACTCCATGCTGGAGCGTATCTCCGGAACGGTGCGCTCGACGCGCCGGGATGTCGATCTTGTCGTGGCGCGAGCTTCCGAGACGGTCGGCGCGGCGTCGGGCGTCATCGCCGGCGGCGAGGCGATCCAGCGCTCCATCCAGAACGTCGCCGACGGCGCTCAGAACCAGGCGCGGCTCGCGGAAGACGCCTGCCGTGAAATCCTCCAGGCGGCCGAAATGGCGGGCGAAATCTCCGCCGGGGCCAAAAATCAAACCGAGCAGACTCAGTCCATGATGCAGTCCGTGCTCGACCTTTGCGCGCAGGCGATCTCCGTGAACGAAGCGACCGCCGAGGAAGTCTCGGCCGCGCATGACGCCCAGGTTTCGGCCGAGCATGCGGTCGCCGTGGTGCGCGCCAGCGCCGAGCTGACGAAGTCCGCCGTCGAGAAGGTCGCGCGGAAGCTGGACCAGCTGGGCGAGGGATCGGTTGGGATCGGACAGTTCGCCGAAACGATCGGACATATCTCCTCGCAGACCAATCTGCTGGCGCTGAACGCCGCGATTGAGGCGGCGCGCGCCGGCGAACACGGACGCGGCTTCGCGGTTGTCGCCGAGGAAGTGCGCAAGCTGGCGGACCAGTCGGCTCAGGCGGCGCGCCAGATCGATGAGCTCGTTTCCAATATGACGAAAGAGATCGCCGATGTCCTGCACATCACTTCCAAGAGCGCCGGCAGTGACAGCGACTTCGACAAGGTTCTGGCGATGGCGGTGGAAGTGGTCGAGGCGGGAGAAGTCACCTCCGAGCTAGCCTCGCACATTCGTGAGCTGGCGCTGAAGAACAAAAAAGCGACCGAGCGGATCGACGAGGGCGGCAAGGGGCTGACGGCGAACATCGAGCATCTGCATCGGCAGTTCGCCGCGCACAACGAGGCGGCGCTGCAAATGGTCGGTCAGGTCGAAGGAACGAGCGAGACGATCCGCGAGATCGCCCGCATCGGGGGCGACGCCAGCGCTTCGGCGCGGCAGGTGCAGAAGATCGTCGGCGAACAGCTAAGCACCCTCAGTCACGTTTCCGAGATCGCTCACCTTGTTTCGGAAGCCGCCACGGAGACGAGCGTGTCGCTGCAGCAGTTCCGCGTGGACGACGAGATCGCCGGCGAAGGACAAGCGCTCCGGAAGGCGGCGTAATGGCCACCCTGCTTTCGATACGCCGCTCCCCGTGGGTGATTGGGAGTGTGATTGCCGCCTGGGGATTGGGGACCGTCGCGTCCTTCTGGCGGCTGGAGGCCCAGTACCTGCGTCCGGCGTCACGGCCGCGCGGCGCGGCGATCGCCCAGCCGGATCGCCGCCCCCCGCCGCCCGTGACGGCGCTGACGACGAACCGGGGAATCGTCGCCTTAGGCGCGCCCGGAACGATCACGCTCCTGAATTTCTGGAACGCCCACTGCCCGTGCTCTCGCTATATGGAGGCGCATGTCGCCGGCCTGCAAAAGCGATACGCGGCTTCGGGAGTGCGTGTGATCACGGTTGTCGAGGGCGACGCCGGCGTGGACACTGCGGAGGACCTGCTTGCGGCCTGGCGCGCGCGCGGAGGCGGCGAGGCGACGGCGGATCCGGACGGGCGCGTGGCGCGCGCCTTTGGGGTGTGGGCGGCACCGGGCGCGGCGATCATCGACCGCTCGGGGCGCGTTTCATTTGTCGGCGGCTACAACGCCGCGCGGTTCTGCGACAACACACAAACGGCGTGGGCGGCTCAGGCGCTGGACGCGGCTGTGCGAGGCGCCAAGCCACCGCGCGCGAAGACCCTCTTTTTCGGCTGTCAGGTCCTCGCGCAGCCCCGCTGACGCAAGTACGGGCGTTCGCTCGCCTCCTCGAATTGACATCTTTTCCGCGCATGTGCTAGACTGACTGTCATGACGCTTGATATTGACCAGCAGATCGAACGGATCTCACGCGGCGCCACCGAGGTTCTCCCGCTTGCCGAGCTGAAGGCGAAACTGAAACGCTCTATTGCCGAAAGTCGCCCCCTGCAAGTCAAGCTGGGACTGGACCCGACAGCGCCGGACATACACATCGGAAACGCGGTCGTTCTCCGTAAGCTGCGCCAGTTTCAGGATTTGGGACACGAAGTGACGGTGATCATTGGAGATTTCACCGCGACGATCGGCGACCCCACCGGAAAGTCCGAAACCCGCAAGCAGCTCACCCAGGAAGAAGTCGCCGCGAACGCCAAGACCTACGCCGATCAGTATCACAAGATACTCGATCCCGCGAAGACGCGCGTCGTCTTCAACAGCGAGTGGCTGGGCAAGCTTGGCTTGTACGACATCGTCACGCTGCTCGCGAAAACCACCGTGGCGCGGATTTTGGAGCGCGACGATTTCGACAAACGATTTCGATCGGGCCTGCCGATCCATACGCACGAAATGCTGTATCCGATCTGCCAGGGCTACGACTCGGTATACTTGAAGAGCGATATCGAAATCGGCGGCACCGAACAGCGCTTCAATATTATGATGGGACGCGATCTTCAGCGCGAGCATGGGATCGAGCCGCAGATCGCCCTCTTTATGCCGCTGCTGGTCGGCCTGGACGGCGTGGACAAGATGTCCAAGTCCAAGGGCAACGCCATCGGCATCGACGAGCCGCCTCTGGAAATGTTTGGCAAAATCATGTCCATCACCGATGAGATGATGCCGACATATTACGAGCTGTGCACCGATGTCCCGATGGACGAGGTCAAAGTGCTGACGGACGCTGAGGCGACGCATCCCAATCTCGCCAAAAGACGGCTGGGCCGCGAAATCATCGCGCTCTACCATGGCGCCGAAGCCGCTCAGATCGCCGAAGACGAATGGGTGAGAATTCATGTTCGCGACGGCGTTCCCGACGACGCGCCGGAGGTCATCCTCAGCGCGGATAAGCTGGATGAGAACGGCGCGATACGGATCGCGGCGCTCGTGACGCTGTCGGGGCTTGTCCCTTCTTCGGGCGAGGCCAAACGCGTGGTGCAGCAGGGTGGGGTGAGCGTCTCCGGGACGAAGTATTCGGATCCGGGAGAATTGGTCGCCGTGCAAACCGGCCAGGTATTGAAGGTGGGAAAAAACCGCTTTGCGCGCTTGACGGTCGCCGCCGGTTAGCTCCGGGAGGGCCGGGCGACGCAGGAATGGATGACGGTTATGTCCGATGTGACAACACAGGCGACTCTGGATAATGATGCAGCGCCCATTGCGTCGACCGATGCGGATCTCTTCGAACAGGAGATGAATCCGCATCTGGACGCGCTGTATCGCAACGCGATGCGTCTGACGGGGAACGCCAACGACGCCGAGGATTTGCTTCAGGATACTTATCTGCGCGCGTTTCGCTTTTTTCACCAGTATCAGCTGGGAACTAATGCAAAAGCGTGGTTGTTCCGTATCATGAACACGGTATTTTTAAACGAGTACCGTAAAAAAGCCCGGCAGGGAGAGACGATCTCCTACGACGGATTGGAAGATTTCTATCTTTACAATCGCCTGACGGATGACCTGGCCTCCGGGGATCGCCCGGAGATCGAGAATCCCCAAAAGGCGGTGTTAGAGAAGCTTGACATTGAGGTCATACAGCGCGCGATCGATGCGCTGCCCATTGAGTTCCGCGAGACGGTTGCGCTCGCCACATTGGAAGAGATGTCGTATCAAGAGATTGCGGATGCGCTGGACATCCCTGTAGGCACGGTGCGGTCACGCTTGTCGCGTGGACGCAAGCTGCTGCAGAAGGCCCTTTGGGCGTACCTCAACGGAGAAGAAACCCGTGGATGAGCAAGTGAAAAAGACCGGCGCGTGCGTCGGGATCGATTATTATTCGTGTGAAGAAGCGATCAAGCGTCTTAACGAGTATCTGGACCACCAACTGACCGAAGAAGAGCGGGTTGTGGTGCTGAAGCATCTGGAGATCTGTAAGCCCTGCTTTAGCCGGTTCAGTTTCGAGCAGAACCTGATCGTCTCGGTGCGCGCGAAGCTCACCAAGATCTGCGCGCCGCAGCCGCTGCGCGAAAAGCTGCGGGGACTGCTGCGTTCGGAAGATCGATTGATCTGAATCGATCTTCCGAGGCGAGCGTCTCCAAGCAAAAGAGAATACGGTAAAAAAAGAACCCCATCGCCGAAGCGATGGGGTTTTTGTTTGTCTGAACAACATCCGTTGTCCGCGAAGTTAATTGTCCGCGAAAGGATCGTCGAACTCGTCTTCCTCCGCCGGCGGCTGATAGCGCGACGCGGGGGCGGCGCTGGGCGCGGCGGCGGCGGGACGCCGGGCCGGGGGCGCGGCGGCGGGCTGCGGCCGCGGCGCGGCGTAAGAGTCCGGAGCGCCTTCGTCGGCGTAACGCGGACCAGTGCTCTCCGCGCCTTCCTTCGGCCGATCTAAAGACTTGAGGTTGTCCACGACGACCTCGGTGTCGCGTCGCTTCTGGCCGTCCTGGGTGACGTATTCACGCACCTGGAGTCGTCCTTCGACGGCGACAAGCCGGCCTTTTCCCAAATAATTCGCCGCGTACTCCGCGGATTGCCGCCAAGCGACAATGGAAATAAAGTCGGCCTGCTTTTCCTGACCGTTCTGCCTGGCTTCCGACGACATCGGCCGGTTCACGGCCAGTCGAAACTGGGTGACGGCGATGCCGCTGGGCGTATACTTCAGCTCTGGATCGCTGGCCAGCCGGCCGATCAATATGACGCGATTCAAGTCCATCTCTCGTAGCTCCTTTGTCGGTTCACATTACACAGGGTCAAACACTCGTACAGGGCGATCGAGGAATTAAGCCGCGGCAGCGGTTTCTTCCGTGGTCTCAGCAGCCGGGGCGGCCTCGGCGACTTCAGCGACCGGAGCGGCTTCGGCGACGGGAGCGGCTTCAGCGACCGGAGCAGCAGGGGCGACGGGCGCGGGAGCGGCGACCGGCGCGGGAGCGCTGGCGGCGGACTCGCCACGCGGCTGGCGGGCGGCGCCAGGCTCGTCGATTTCTTCGGGCTTGATGATCATGTAGCGAATCTGATCGTCGCTGATCTGGAAGGTGCGGCGCAGTTCCTTCTCAGCATCGGCTTCGCTGGTGAAGTTCATGACGACATAGCGGCCGTCGCTATGAGTGCGCCGGTCGGCGCCCTTAATCTGGTAGGCGAGCTTGCGGTTTTCCCACACGTCGATGTTCTCGACGGTTCCGCCGGCGGTCTCGACGACTTGCTTGTACTTGCCGGTGATGGCGGCGATCTGGTCGTCGCTGCTGCCGGAATCAAGAATGTAAATGGCTTCGTATTTTCGCTTAACGGCGATGGATGGCATGGTTATGCCCCCTCTCTTTGGACTTGTATTTTGGTCCCACCCGTTCGCCACGGGGTAGGGCAGAGAGGAACAGAACCGAAACGGCTCAGTTCAACAATCCCGCTATTATAGCACGCTGGGCATGAAATTACAAGGAGAACTTCAATGTGCCTGCCGCGCTCACGCGTCTTTTACAGTCCGTAGATATCCCCGTACTTCGCGCTCAGATACTGCAAATACGGAGCCGTGTCGAGGGCCTTGCCGGTGATTCGCTGGAGCAGCTCGGTCGCGGTGTACTTACGTCCCCACTGGTGGATGTTCTCGCGCAGCCAGCCGAGCAAAGGGGCGAACTCACCGCGCTCGATCTGGCCGCTCAGGTCGCCAAGGTCCGATTGTGCCTGCGTGAAGAGCTGCGCCGAGATGATATTGCCAAGCGAATAGGTCGGGAAGTAGCCAAGGCTGCCCATGGACCAGTGGACATCCTGCAAAATCCCCTGCGCGTCGTCGGGCGGAGTGAGCCCGAAATACTCCTGCATCTTCGCGTTCCAGGCCGCCGGCGCATCCTTGACGGACAATCGCCCCTCCAACAGATCGGTCTCCATCTCGAAGCGGAGCAGGATGTGCAGATTGTAAGTGACTTCATCGGCCTCGACCCGGATCAGCGACGGCTCGACCTTATTCACGGCGCGGTAAAAGCGCTCGGCGTCCACATCGCTCAGCGACTCCGGGAATGTACTCTGGAGGCTGGAGTAGAAGTGCTTCCAAAACGGGCGGCTGCGGCCGACGAGGTTTTCCCAGAGGCGCGACTGGCTTTCGTGGACGCCGAGCGAGGTTCCGCCGCCCAGCGTATTGCCGTCGTAGCGCCGCGCGACGCCTTGCTCGTATAGGGCGTGTCCCGTCTCATGAATCGTGCCGAAGAGGGCCATCGGAAGAAAATTCTTGTCGAACCGGGTGGTAATGCGGACGTCGCCACTGGTGAAAGAGGAGCAGAACGGATGCACCGCGCGGTCCTGACGGCCGCGTTCGAAGTCGAATCCAAGCTCTTTGATGACGGCTTCGCCAAACGCTTCCTGCTTCGCCTCGTCGAAATCGCGTTTCAGGATCGAATCGTCCACGGCGTCCGGGCCGCGCTCGACAATGGCTTTGACCAGCGCGACCGATGTCGGCTTGATCGCGTCGAACATCGCGCGCACATCGGCGGCCTTCATGCCGGGTTCGTATTGATCGAGCAGCGCATCGTAACGCTCGCCGGAATGGCCGAGGTGATCGGCGACTTGCCGCACCAGATCGACGATGTTTTCCAGGCACGGCGCAAACTTGGAGTAATTGCTGGCGGCGCGCGCTTCCGCCCACGCCTCATGCGCCAGCGTCGTGACCTTCGCGATCTCCGCCACAAGCTCCGTCGGGAGCTTGGAAGCGTGATCGAAATCGCGGCGGGCAACGCGCACGAACGCCGCGTCATCTGAGTCCGGGTCCAGCCCATCGGCGGCTTTTTCCGCCGCCGCGAGCAGGGTCTCGGTCTTCGACGAGACCGATAGCTCATGCGTGATCTTCGAAAGAACTTCCAGCTGCGCCGCCCGATTCGCCGCGCCGCCCGCCGGCATGTGCGTCTGCTGATCCCACTCCAAAATACCCGCCGTCGAAGCCAGCGCGCTCACTTCGCCGAGGCGCTTCCTCAGATCCTCAAATTCCGACATACATATTATCCTTCCCCGACAATACGGTGATCCCAGACAGATACATTATACTATAACGCCCCTCTCCCCGGAAACCTGCCCGGCCTTCGACTTTTCTCTCCGTCTGTCCGGCAATCGTAAGCCTGGGTACTATTTAACAATTCTTCGTGAAATCTCTCTCAAAAACGGGTGTTCTTAATATTCTCTTAACATTCGCACAGTAAACTCGTGGCTGTTATGATGTCGATCCGCGACGCGCATGCCCGCTGATTTTTCAAGCCGGCATGGCGATACGACGGATCATCGAGATCGAGGAGGATTTTGTGAAAAACTGGAACACCGCTATTGCGCTCGGCGCGCTGGCCGTGGGAGCTGTTGTCGCCGCTCCCGCCGCGCAGGCGCAGGGAACCTCGTTCCCGGATGTCCCGCAGAACCACTGGGCTTACACGTCGGTGCAGAGCCTTGCGGATAAAGGCCTTGTCAAGGGATATCCCAATGGGCAGTTCCTGGGCAACCGCGCGCTGACCCGCTATGAGTTCGCGACCGTTGTCGATCGTCTCCTTCAGACTATTGCCGATATGAAGAGCGGCGCCACGCCGACAAACGCCGTCACGCAGGACGATCTGAACAAGATCCAGGTCCTCGTGGACAGCTTCAAGACCGAATTGACCGCGATCCAGGCCGACGTGACCAAGGCGCAAGCCGACATCGCCGAACTTCGCGGCAATGTCGAGGACCTTCGCCAGGACGTTCTGGACACCAAGGACCTCGCGAACAAAGCGCAGGACACCGCGAATAATTCGTACGGCGTCGGCGCGAAGCGCAAATTCCAGATCAGCGGCTACATCCAGGCGCGTTACTTCGATGCGACCGGCAGCGATAACCAGGATCCCAAGAGCGTCAATCACCTCACCTATCCGCACGGCAAGGTTCCCGGCAACAGCCCTTACAACGGCACCTACGCTTCAGGGTCTAACGGGGCCTCCTTCATCGTTCGCCGCTCGCGCCTCAAGTTCACTGGCCAGCTGACGCAGAATACCCGCTACGCCATTCAGCTCGACGCATCGGGCTTCGCCAGTCCCACGAGCACCCCGAACAGCAGCAACGCATCGAGCAACGCCGCGGTCAGCGTCCGTGAGGGCAATGCGACCTATGCGTTCGGCAATGGCGATCCCGCCAAGAACCTGAGCATCACCGCCGGTATGTTCGCCAACCCGTTTGGTTACATTCTGCCGCTCTCGTCCGCCTCGACGATCCAGGCCGAACGGCCGCTTGCCTTCAACGAAGGCGGGCAGGGCTTGTTCGCCAACCAGGACTACGATCGCGGCGTACAGGTCGCGGGCGTCGCCGGTCCGGTCAAGTACACGGTCGCATTGGTCAACGGCACCGGTCTTGCCAGCAACGACACCGACCGACAGGTCGACCAGATCTATCGCCTCGCCTATCAGACGGGCGACAAGAAGCTGGGCGTTGGCGCTTCCTTCTACAACGGACACGTTGCGGATTACTCCAATACTGGAGCGGCCTACACCTCGCGCAAAAAGCAGCTGACCGGCGCGGACGTTCAGTACAACCCGACAGCGAATATCTTCCTGAACGGCGAATACGTCGAAGGTAAGTTCGAGCAGCGGACCGCCTATGCTGGTCTCAACCAAGGCGCGCTTGCGTTGGCAACGACCTACGCACCCGGCAATAAGATCGAAGGCTACTACGCGCTGGGCGGCTACAGCTTCAGCCCTGCCGGTACACATACACTGACCCTGGCCGCGAGCTACGATGAGTTCAACCGCGCTAAGAGCGGCGCCGGCAGCAACAGCTCGTACACGGACAAGAACTTCGGCTATGGCGCGCTTTACAACTTGGACAAGTCCACCCGCCTGCGCTTGTGGTACACCAAGCCCAATAAAGTCGCCCACGCTCCCGGCGCCGTTGATCCGGAGAAGGTTGGCCTGTTCGTAAGCGAACTTCAGGTCAAGTTCTAACATCGCAATCGCAATCAGATAAGGCGATCACAGGGATGGCCGCGGATCGCGGCCATCCACAGCCTTCGAATTTTAGGAGTCCTCTTTCCATGTTCTTCAATAAGCTGAACAAAATCGCGGCGACGGCGCTGGCTCTCACGAGCCTGCTGGCCGCCGGCGCGCACGCCCAGAGCCTTACCGGCGCGGGCGCGACGTTCCCCGCTCCGCTGTACCAGAAGTGGTTCCAACAGTACAAGGCGAAAACCGGCGCTGAGATCAACTATCAGGCCATCGGCTCCGGCGGCGGCATCAAAGCCATCACCGCTCGCTCCGTCGACTTCGGCGCGTCCGACGCTCCGATGTCCGACGCCGAGCTCGCCAAGGCGCCCGGCGTCATCCACATCCCGACCGTTGCGGGCGCCGTCGTCGTCGCTTACAACGTTCCCGGCGTGGGCCCCGGCATTAAGCTGACCCAGGACGTGATCGCCGACATCTTCCTTGGCAAGATCACCAAGTGGGACGATGGCCGCATCGCCAAGCTGAACCCTGGAACGAAGTTCCCGAGCACCGGCATCGCGCCGTTCCACCGCTCCGACGGCTCCGGAACCACGAACATCTTCACCACGTTCCTGTCGGAAGTCAGCGGCGATTGGAAAGACCAGGTCGGCGCCGGCAAGTCGGTCAAGTGGGTCAAGGGACTCGGCGGCAAGGGTAACCCGGGCGTCGCCGCTCTGATCAAGCAGACCGAAGGCGGCATCGGCTACATCGAGCTGGCCTACGCCGTCACGAACGTCATCCCGTACGCGGCTGTCCGCAACGCCAAGGGCAACTTCATCTACCCGAGCGTCGCTTCGACCACCGCGGCCGCCGACGGATCCACGCTGCCTGCGGACTTCCGCAAGGTCATCACCAACACCAAGGCTGCGCAGGGCTATCCGATCACCGGCTTCACCTTCCTGCTGGTCTACCGCGACTCCAAGCCGGAACTGAAGAAGTTCCTGCAGTGGGCGCTGACCGACGGACAGAGCCAGGCGGACGACCTGCTGTACGCCAAGCTGCCCGATAGCGTTCAGAAGCGCGCTTTGGCCGCTGTCGCGTCGCTCAAGTAGTCTTTCATGGTCCGCAAGCGCAGCACTTTCGCGCTTGCGGACTTTTTGGCGCATCAAGCGCCTCCCCAATCGGGTGGGAAACGACCCGAAACTACGGTGGATATGACAACAACACCAATCAACTCACCTTCCGCGGCTTCTTCATCGCCTAAGAAACTCGTGTTTCCCAAGGCGTCGTTTTCCATTCGCTACGGCGACCGAATTTACGCCGCCATTACCTTCTTGGCGTCCCTCAGCATCTTTGGCATCATTGTCTGGCTCGCCGTCCAGCTGTCCAGCGCGAGCTCGGAATCGATCCACAAATTCGGATGGGGCTATATCACCAAATCGACGTGGGATGAAACGACCGATGTCTATGGGATCCTCCCTTATATCTTCGGCACCCTTTATTCCTCGTTCCTGGCCCTGCTGATCGCCGTGCCGATCAGTATCGGCTCCGCGGTTTTCCTCTCGGAACTTGCGCCGAAATGGCTGCGCACTCCGATGACTTTTTTGATCGAGCTCCTCGCCGCCATTCCCAGTGTCGTGTATGGTCTCTGGGGAATTTTTGTGATGCTGCCGTGGCTCAAAGACCACGTCATGCACCCAATCGCGAACTCCCGAATTCCGCATATCCCGATCCTCGGAGGACTCTTCTCCGGTGAGGCGATCGGTCCGAGCATGATGGCCGCCGGAATCATTCTGGCGATCATGGTCATTCCGTTTATCACCGCAGTGACGCGCGATATTCTGAAGGCGATCCCGAAGGCGCAGCGCGAAGGCTCATACGGCCTGGGAGCGACCCAGTGGGAGACGATCAGCCGTGTCGTGATTCCGTTCGCAAAGTCCGGTATCGTCGGCGCCGTGATGCTTGGCCTCGGCCGGGCGCTCGGCGAGACGATGGCGGTCACGATGCTGATCGGCAACCAGCCGCCCAGCACGCCGAACGGCATCTCGTTCTCGCTGTTCCAGCCCGGATATACGATGTCCAGCGCATTGGCGAACAAGTTCAATGAGGCCGGACCTGGTCTGAACACCTCCGCGCTGGTGGAGATCGGCCTTGTGCTGTTCTTCGTCACGATCGTCGTCAACATGGCGGCGCGCCTCCTGGTGTTCTACACGGCAAAGGATGTGGCTGGTGGTAAATAACTCGACAGCAGTCAAGCCCCATCGCAGCAACGTCACCCAGCGCAAGATCGCGAACCGCATCATGCTGACCCTCTGCATGCTGGCGTCTCTCGCGGCCGTCACGGTGCTGGGACTGGTGCTGTTTTTCCTGGTCTCGAAGGGTTTCTCTTCGATCAACCTCAACTTCTTCACCAAGCTGCCCAACCACGTGGACGAAAAAGCCGGCGGCATGTCGCAGTCCATTTATGGTACACTGGTGCTGTTAGGACTGGCGTCGCTGATCGGTCTGCCCCTGGGCATTCTCGGCGGCATCTACCAGCTGGAGGCGAAGGGCAAGTTCGCGATGATCGTCCGCTTCTTTACGGACGTTCTGAATGGAATTCCCTCGATCGTTATCGGCATCTTCGTCTATGCGATCTGGGTCTATCCAGAAGCGCAGCGGCATCCTGGAACGGGGTACTCGGCTTACGCCGGAGGCTTCGCGCTGGGAATCATGATGATCCCGACGATCATGCGCACCACGGAAGAGATTTTGCGGCTGGTGCCGTTCTCGATGCGTGAGGCGTCTTTGGGCCTGGGAGCCACTCGATGGCGCACAATGTGGAGCGTCGTCCTTCCGACCGCGCGAGGAGGCGTCATTACCGGCATCATGCTGGCGCTCGCGCGAATCGCGGGTGAAACGGCGCCGCTGCTCTTTACCGTATTAGGGAATGAGTTCTTCGTCACGCACAAGGTCTTTGGGATCAAGGTTCCCACGCTCACCGCGCCGATCGACGCGCTGCCCCTGCGCATCTACAACTATGCAACGGCGGTCGATCCCGACCAGCAGCGTATGGCGTGGGCAGGCGCCGTGGTGTTGATCACGCTGATCCTCGTTCTGAGCATCGCCGCGCGAACGGCGACACGCGGCAAGGTTCTGGAAGAAAAATAACCATGACAAACATCGTATCCAACGAAAAGCAGACGCCGCCGGCGCTTTCCAGGCCCGTCGTCAAGCCTCCGACGCCCGACGCCAACCGCGTTGCGTCAAAGTCCAAGATCGTCGCTAAGGACGTCGACTTCTACTACGGCGACTTCCACGCGCTGAAGAAGATCAACATCGTCGTCCCGGAGCATCAAGTCACGGCGTTAATCGGACCGTCGGGCTGCGGCAAATCGACCTTCCTGCGGACCTTGAACCGCATGAACGATTTGATCGACGGCACGCGCCTCACAGGCTCCATCACGCTGGACGGGCAGGATATCTACGACCGCACTCGCGATGTCGTCGGACTGCGCAAAACGGTCGGCATGGTCTTCCAAAAGCCTAATCCGTTCCCGATGTCCATCTACGATAATATCTGCTACGGCCCGCGCATCCATGGGATCCGCAACCGCAAGATGCTCGACGAGACCGTCGAGCGCACCCTGCGCGGCGCGGCCCTGTGGGAAGAAGTGAAGGACAAGCTGCACAAGTCGGCGTTCGCCCTTTCCGGCGGCCAGCAGCAGCGCCTTTGTATCGCCCGCGTTCTCGCCGTCGAACCCGACGTCATCCTGATGGATGAGCCCTGCTCGGCGCTGGACCCGAACAGCACCTTCCGCATCGAGCAGTTGATGGAAGATCTGCGCGGCCATTATACGATCGTCATCGTCACGCACAACATGCAGCAAGCGGCGCGCGTCTCTCAGCAGACGGGCTTCTTCCTGCGCGGCGAGCTGCGCGAGTTCGACGATACAAGCACCATCTTCACCAACCCTTCGGACGAAGAAACCGAGGCTTACGTCTCGGGCCGGTTCGGTTGATATCCGGTCAAAATATCGAGTCATCCCGGACCGTGCAGGGCCTTCCGCCCCGCACGGTCTTTTTTCGTGTGAACGTCTAGAATATGGGATATAATCAATGTATGGCAGCAGTATCTTTCGCCGGTTCGATCCCCTTGGAACCTTCCAAAAAGACAGTGCTCGGTGAGCGCCTTCTCCACTGGTACGGATTTCATAAGCGTGATTTGCCTTGGCGGCGATCGGAAGCCGGTTCTTACGGTGTCTGGATCTCCGAGATTATGCTCCAGCAGACGACCGTGGCCGCCGTCATCCCGTTCTATGAGCGCTGGATGACGCGGTTTCCGACCTTGAGCGCGCTCGCGGAGGCGCCGGTCGACGACGTCCTGCGGCTGTGGGCGGGCCTGGGCTACTATGCGCGCGCCCGCAACCTGCACCGAACGGCGCAGATCGTCACGGAGCGCCATGGCGGCGCGCTGCCGTCCGATCCAAAGGAGATCCTGGCGCTGCCGGGAATCGGGCGCTATACGGCGGGGGCGATCCTATCGATTGCTCACAACCAATCGGAGCCGATCCTCGATACGAACGTGATCCGAGTTTTGGCGCGCGTGTATACGGTGACAGGAGATCCTAAAAAGTCCGCGCACACACAGTCCGTACTGTGGGATCTGGCGCGTGAGGTGATTCCCGACGGGCGCGCCTCGGACTTCAATCAAGCGATGATGGAGCTGGGAGCGCTGGTGTGTACGCCCGCCGCGCCGAGGTGCGAGGGATGCCCGCTGAACGCGATCTGTCAGGCGTACCTGGAAGGCGATCCGGCGCGCTATCCCGAGCTCGATAAAACGCGCAAATGGAAGGACGATGAAGACGTCTCTATCGCCGTGCAGAACGAGCGCGGACACTTTCTGGTAGTGCAGCGCCCGGCGGACGATCCGCTGTGGGGAGGTCTCTGGGAGCTGCCGCGCGCGCGCCGCCGCCCGGAGGAGACGCTGGAGCAGTGCGCCGCCCGCGCCGCCTTCGAGGCGGCGGAATTGACCGTTCCCTCTGTGGAGCAGTTCGGCAATTTGAAACACGTGGTCGGAAACCGGCGGATTACGCTGCATGGGTATCGCGCGCAGGTCGCGCGCGGCGCGCAACTTTCCCAGAACGGCGCGTGGAAGAAGCTGGAAGATTTTTCGGGGATCGCGATGGCGACCCCTCAGGTGCGACTGGTTACGAAGCTGAAACTGTCGCTGGTTCAGGGCAGTCTGGAGTTCTGAGAGGTAAGATTACGATGAATATCGCTATCGCCATTATTAAACATCCAAAAGACGACCGTATTTTGATCGCGCAGCGCAAGGCCGACGTTCATCTCGCCAATTTCTGGGAGTTTCCCGGCGGCAAATGCCATCCCGGAGAAACGCTCCGACAAGCCGTAAGGCGGGAGACGCGAGAAGAGGTCGGGCTGGAAATCGACATCCTTGAGGAGTGGAACTCGATCACTCACGACTATCCGGGCCGCACCGTCACGCTCTTTCCATTTCTCTGTCGCGCGCTCTCGGATGACGCGCGGCCGCTCGGCAACGGCAAGGTCGCCTGGGTGACCGTCGCCGAACTGCCGAACTACGAGTTCCCCGAGGCCAACGCGCCTCTGATCCGGCGGCTCCTGCGCTCCACCGTGCTCACCGCAGCCGCCGTCTAAGCCTCAACGTGGCTTCGCGCCAAACAAGACGCCCCCGGCCCCCACAAGGAGCCGGGGGCGTCTTACGTCGGCCAGTTCTCCCATAGGACCTGGCCGGGCTTTATTCTCGTTGCTGCGATCGCATCACGGATGAGACCGTACGCGGAAAAGCCCGGCAGCGCGCCAATCACTTCACTCTCCACGGCTTTTGTTCCCAGTTCTTCGGCTCGCCTGGCAATATAAGAAAATAGGGCGTAGAGGGAGACGGACTCCGGGTGAACGACGTTGATCGACACCTGGCTCAATCCGCGCGACTCCAGCGCGAGCCCCAGGGCGCGCACGCCCACAAAGCCCGCCGCGCCATCCGCGCGCAGCTCACGCGCGATGGTCTTCGCCGCTCGGATGTCTGGAGTGCTGAGATTGACGTTATAGGCGATCAATGGCCCGCGCGCGCCGACGACGACCGCGCCGGCCGTGGGGTGGGGCGATGACGGCCCGTAATCGGGCGTGATCTCGGAGAATGCGCCGCGCCGCACGTCCGGCAGCGCCCGGCGCCCGGTCGATGCGAACTCATACAGGAAGACCGGAAGCTGGAGATCTTCGGCGATCTCCGCCCCCAGCTGAGTGGCGAGACGGGCGCATTCCTCCATGGTGATATTTTTGATTGGAACGAACGGCAGCACGTCGATCGCGCCAAGCCTGGGGTGGACGCCGTGGTGCTCGGTCAGCGAAATATGCCGAACGGCGGCGCCGGCCGCCGCCTTCGCGGCGGCGGCGACCGGCGCGGGCGGGCCGACGAACGTGACGACCATCCGATTATGGTCCGTGTCGCTGCTCCAGTCCACAAGGCGCACGCCGGGCGTCGCCGAGACCGCGCCGACAATCGCCTGAACAACTTCCGGACGGCGGCCTTCGCTGAAGTTTGGGACGCACTGGATGATCGGCTCACTCATCGGCCGGCCCTCCGCTCCAGCGCGTCCTGCGCCGCGATCCGGTACTCCCAAATCTCATCCTCCAATAAGCCTTTCCAACCGTCGTCCGTCCCGTCAATCGCCTCGCCAATACTCTGGAACAAGCTCTCCAGCCCGTTGGGCAGCTGCGTGATCTTGGGGGCGGCGACGTTTTCCGCAACCTGTGCGGCGTCCTGCATCGAGACTAAAATGGTGTCGAACAATTCGCTGGCGCTGAGCCATTTCAGATGCGCCTGCGCCACGGAAAGACCGTAGAAGTTCTTGGTCATATTTCGATAACGCCAGATATTGGGGAAACGCGTGAAGGGAATATCGCCGCGCCAGGAGAACGTTTGGGTGGCTATGACATCAATCCCCAGATCTCGGCAGAGCGGGATCAGCGCGGCTGCGGCGCGCCGATCGACATAGTTGCAGCGCACGATGACGAAATCGGGGGCGAACGCTTTGCCGCGAATGGCGTCGGCCAGCGCGTCGTAATCGCCATAGCAGGTGGCGCCGATCGATGTGATGCTTTGCGCCTGCCGCGCCTCCTGCATCGCCCGCACAGCGCCGTCGAGCGCTTCGCCGTGGTGGACTTCGCGTCGAAAATCGTAAAGGGAGAAGAGGTCCAGCGTCTGTCTGCCCAGCATCTCGTGTTTGCGCGTGATGGCCCTTAGGATCGCTTCGGCGGCGCCCTCCGCGGTGTCCGGGCAGCGCGCGAGCGCATCGCCGTCGGTCGTGCTGAGAAGGTAGGGAGGCGTGTTTTCCAAAGGGGCAAGCGCGGCGGCCAGCGAGATCGCTTCGCGCTCGTGGGCCGCATGGAACAGCGTTATCCCGGCGCCCAGGGCGTCGGAGACGGCGCGGGAGGAAAGTTCGGCGTTCTCGATCTCCGTCGCTGGGTTTGATTGCAGGCGTCGTTCGGAAAAACTGATGGAGGCGGGAAGAATATTGGTCAGCTGCTGGATTCGGCTCGTCATGTTGCCTATTGGTTCCACGAAACGGCCTTTAACTCCTGCCGCCGAGGAATCTGCTTGACAAACCCATCGGAAATCATACAAGATAGTGATCACACGCCTGGAGAAAAACGATTGAAATCACCCTACAATATCACAGCGGACGCGTCGTTCACGCAGTCGGCTGTCACGGCGCTCAAAACGCAGTTTGACGAGGTGATGAAGAATTTGCCGGGAACGCGCGCCGGCGATGACATCGAGGCGCTGCACGATATGCGCGTGGCGACCCGCCGTCTGCGAGCCGCGATGTCGATCTTCGGGCCGGTCTTCCCGGAGAAGCAATTTCGTCCGCTGGAAAAAGAGGTCGCCCGGATCACCGACGCCCTCGGCGGCGTGCGCGACGCCGACGTGCAGATCGATTTCATGCAGAAGATGAGTGACAGCGTTCCTGAAGCGGAGAAAGTCGGCTTGCAGGCGTTTATGGAGCATTTGAACGCGCAGCGGGATCGCGATCGCGTGATCATGATCAAAGAACTCAATCGTCTCGAAAAGAGCAAGTTCTCCCGGGACTTCGAAGCGATGCTCGATCAATTGCAGGAGGATGCGGACCATGGCTAAAGCTCTGCCGATTTACGCGGTCAACGCGAGCGGCGCACTGGCCGAGAACGCGCCGCTGATCGTCCACACGCGTCTGGAGGAAGTCTATCGATTTGCGCGCTACGCGCACGATGTCGAGCGCGTGGAGGAACTGCACAACATGCGGATCGCCGCCAAGCGTCTGCGCTACACCATGGAAATCTTCGCCCCCTGTTTCCCCGACGCCGAGTTTACTAAGATCTACAATCAAGTCAAATCGGTCCAGGAGCGGATCGGCGACATTCACGACTCGGATGTTCGTATTCCGCTATTGACTGCTTTCCGTGACGAGGCCGCGAAGGATCGTCCGGAATACAAGATCGGGCTCGACAATCTGATTGCCGTGGAAACGGCGAAGCGCGAAGCCAACTATTTGGATTTCGTCCGTTACTGGGAGAAGCTGCAAAAACAGGGCTTCAAGCGGCAGTTTTTGCAGCTGCTGGTCCCGACGGGCGGGAATGAACGAAAGGAAGACGCAGAAATTGCCAACTAACAACACGCCGGCGCGACGCGTCAAAAAGACGGCGGATCAGGCCGCCATGGACCAGGAGATCGTCAAAGCAGTCGTCGAGGACGCCATCATGGGGATCGCCGCGGATGTCGCGGCTATCACTTCCTCGGACGCGGCTGCCGGATCGGAGCTTTTGATCGCCGAAACGCCGGAAGAAGAGGCGATCTTCGATATCGCCCGCGTGCCGTATCTTGGCCCATCCCGTCTCACCGCGCTGGCGGCGGCGGGAATCACAACGATTGACGATCTGCACAACGCTCCCGTCGAGACCATTGCGGCCATCAAAGGCGTCGGACTCAAACAAGCGGCGTATATCAAGAACTGGGTCGGCGAGCAGCTGGGCGCCGCGAGCGCCGCCGAAACGGTCTCGCTCGTCGTGGAAATCACGGACGACCTGCCGCCCGCGCCTCCCGTCTTGGATTCTCTGCCGCCGAGCGCGCCGGAAGATCTCCATGCCAACGACTCGACGCCGTTCGATCTTGTGACCTCCACCGCCAACGAGACCGCCCAGGACGATATGGAGGCGATCGACGCGCTCATCAACCGCTTGAAAGAAAGCGTGCCGAAGAAGCTGCGTGAGAAGTCCCTGAAGCGACAGATCGATAAGATCGTCGCGGTAATTTCGGCGGTCCCGGAAGAGCGCGATCATTTGAGCACGTATGGCAAAAAGAAGACCGCGCGGACTTTGGACCAGATCGTCAAGTTCCTTTCGTCCGCGGTCAAAGAAGAATTGCCGTCGAAAAAGAAACAAACCGAGTTCAGCGAAGAGCTCAAAGAGCTGCGCAAGCGGCTGGAAAAAGCGCTGGACGATTAAGGCGGCAAGAACGTTGCGGATCGGTGTACTGAGCGATATCCATGGCGACCTCGCCGCGCTGTCGCGTGTGTGGGCGCAACTGGCGCGTGAGGGGCTGACAACGGGAATTGTGCTGAACGCCGGCGACAATGTCGGATACGGCAAGTCGCCGGAAAAGTGCGTGCAATTTCTCCGGGATCATCCCAATATCGTCAATGTGCGCGGGAATTACGACAAGCACGTCGCCCTCTTCCCCGAGCGGCGTGAGAAGTATCAAAAGAAGTGGGGGCGCTTGCGGCCCGACAAGTACGCGACGCTTCGCGACAGCAGCGCGGCGATCTCGGATCCGTCACGGGCATGGCTCGCCGCGCTTCCGGACTTCGAGATCGTCGACGCCGGCGTCGCCCAGATCTTCCTGACGCACTATTCGCCGGGTTCCAAAGAAGGGCTGGGGGATTGGACGCCGGAGTCGCGGCTGGCGGAACTGGCGCGCAATACGGAGGCGCGGATCGTGGTCTCCGGCCACACGCACTCCGCGTTCGCGGGGTATGGCGGCGGCACGCTGTTTCTCAATCCCGGGACCGTCGGCCGCAACTGGAACAAACGCGCCGAGTACGCGATTTTGACGCTGGACGACAACTTGAGCACGCGGGTGGAGCTAAAAAGCATATGAGCACACGAATCGCAGCAATCGATGTCGGCACGAACTCCACGAAAGCAACCCTCGCCGACGCCGATCAGGGCAAAATCACCATCGTTCGTGAAGACTCGGAAGTGACGCGCCTTGGCGAGGGCGTGGACGCCTCCAAAACGCTGAAGCAAATCGCCATGGACCGCACGCTCGCCGCCATTCAGCGCTTCGCCGACGCCGCGCGCGCCGATGGCGCGACGCGTATTGTTGCGGCCGGCACAAGCGCCATGCGGGATGCGTCCAATGGCCCCGAGTTTATCGACCGCATTCATCGCGATGCCGGGGTCTCGATTGAGATCATTACTGGCGATCGTGAGGCGGAGCTTGCTTATGCGGCGATCCGGTCCGACGACAGCCTGGGGCTTGCCGCGGACCTGGCTCTTCTTGTCTTTGATATCGGCGGCGGCAGCAGTGAATTCATTGTGGGCGAGGGGAACTCAGTACGCGCCCATCGTAGTTTGAATATTGGAGCCGTCCGGCTGACGGAGCGTTTTTTGCACGGCGATCCCCCCACTGCCTCCGAGCTGGAGGAAGCGGCGAGCTATACGCGGGAGATGCTGGAGCAGTTCGAGCTTGCGCCGCACCCGAAGGCGATCGCCGGCATCGGCGGCACGGCGATCAACGTCGCCGCCGTCGCGGCGCATGCGGCGGGCGCGGGCGACGCCGAGATTCACGGCCGTTCCGTCACGCTGGCGGATGTCAATGATGTGCTGGGTCTCTTCATAAGCCGTACTACCGAGGAGCGCAAACGCGTTCCAGGACTGGAAAGCGCGCGCGCCGATGTGATTATTGGCGGTGTTTTGATCCTCCAGCATTTGCTGCAGCGAGCGGGCGTTGACCGTTTTGTGGTGAGCAAGCGCGGCCTGCGCTACGGATTGATTGCGGAAGCCGCGCGCGAGCGGTGACTGAGGAGGATTTTTGACGAGCGGCGCCTAAATGATAGGCTGGTGTTTCTGTGTAAACACCTATAAGGGATAGTTTTTTTGATGCAAGACCAAGATAGGGTTGATGTGACGAACGATACGCATTTGACCGATCGTCCTGCCGATACGAATACCGACGACGCTCCGCGCGCTGCGGATCGGGTTCCCCCGCGAATGGGGGAGATGACGCTGCAGACGCTATCGTTCCGTTACGCCCAGACACGAGACGAGGCGGCGCGCGAGACGCTGATCATGCATCACCAGAAGCTGGTGCATTATGTCGCCTCGCGTTTCATCGGCAGCGGCGAGACGCTCGAAGATTTGGTGCAGGTCGGCAATATCGGCCTGATCAATGCGCTGGACCGGTTCGACCCCTCCAAAGACGTCAAGTTTTCCACCTACGCCATGCCGACTATCGTCGGCGAAATCAAACGCCACTTCCGGGATAAGACCTGGCAGGTCAAAGTGCCGCGCTGGCTCCAGGAGCTCTCGCTGAACGTGCGCAAGGCGCAGCAGCATCTCGTCGTGCGCCTGGGCCGCCCGCCCACGGTCAGCGAGATCGCCCAGGAAGTCGGCGCGACCGAGGACCGAACGCTGGAGGCGCTGGAGATCTGCCAGGTCGCGAGCACCATCTCGCTGGACACCCGCCTGGACGCCCACGCCGGCGGCGACAGCGCGACCCTGATGGACATCGTCGGCCGCTGGGACGGCGGCCTCAGCGATATCGACACCTACTCCGACCTCCGCCACGCCCTGGAGTGCTTAGATCCGCGCGAACGCCAGGTTATCGAACTGCGCTTCTTCGAAGACCTTTCCCAGGTCAAGATCGCGCGCGAGCTGAACATCTCCCAAATGCACGTCTCGCGCCTCCAGCAGCGCGCCCTGGAGCGCCTGCGCTACATCCTGGCCGACGAAACCAAGCGTCCCAGCCGCCTGCGCCGCAAAGCCGCCGCCCGTTCGGAGCAGCCTCCGCTGCTGAATTAGGCGACGATCTTTGTGAACGTCGCAATCTTTCGCCGGCCATTCTTGATTTTTGAAGACAATCTTTGGTCGCGCCAATCTTCATAATCTTAACGAAAGCAGAAGAATGACTGACTATATCCTTTCCGGCGGGATGGTCTACGATGGCTGGGGCGGCCCTCCGCGCCGCGCCGATATCGCGGTAACCGGCGACGTCATTACCGCCATCGGCGATCTTTCCCAGGAAACCGCAGGCCGGATCTTTTCCGTCGAAGGACTTGCGGTTTCCCCGGGCTTCATCGATATCCACACCCACTCGGATTTCACGGTTCTCGATAATCCCGGCATGGGCAGCAGTCTGGCGCAGGGCGTTACGACGGAGCTGACCGGCAACTGCGGCATCAGCATTGGTCTGGCGACCAGCGATCCCGTGTTCGCGCAGGAGAAGAAGTGGACGGAGCGCGGCGGCAATCCCGTGCAGTGGGAGCGGCTGAGCGAGTTCCTGGGCCATGTGGAGGCTGCCGCGCCCGCCGTCAATTTTGGATCGCTCGCCGGACATGGCACGATCCGAAAAGCCGTGATGGGGTTTGGCGAGAATGCGCCCGACGCGCAGGAATTGCTGCGGATGTCGGCGATGCTGGACGACGCCTTTGAGGACGGCGCATTCGGCCTTTCCAGCGGTCTGGAGTATATCCCTGGCTCGCACGCCGGGCATGACGAGCTGACGGCCCTCGCGCGCCGCGCGGCCGCCGCCGGCGCCTTTTATTCCACCCACATGCGCAATGAAGGCGACTTCCTGGTGGAAAGCGTGCAGGAGGCGATCGCCGTCGCCGAAGCCGCGAACGCGCCATTGCAGATCTCGCATCACAAGGCCGAGGGCCACGCCAACTGGGGCAAGATCGCGCAAACCCTCGCGCTGATCGAACAGTCTCGGGAGGCGGGGTTCGACGTCATGGCGGATATGTACCCCTACAGCGCCTTCATGACCGGCCTCTCCGTGATCTTATTGCCCGAATGGGCCCGTCACGGCTCCAACACGGACCTTGCCGCGCGTCTGATCGAACCCCTCACAAGGTCACGCATTCTCGATGAGATCCACGCGAAAGATTGGGATTGGTCAGCGATCCAGATCGGCACCGCGCGTCACCACCGCGAGGCGCAGGGCTTGACGCTCGCGACCCTCGGCTTCCGCGCCGGCCTCTCCCCGGCGGAAGCGGCAATCGATCTGCTCGCCGCCGAAGACGGCTGGGTCTCCGCCGCCCACTTCGCCATGTCCGAGGACGATATCGCCGCCGTCATGACCGACTCCCTCACCATGATCGGCTCCGACGGCGTCGCGCAGGATCCGCACGGCCCGCAATCCGGCGACAAGACTCATCCCCGATCCTTCGGAACCTTCCCGCGCGTTCTCGGCCACTACGTCCGCGAACTCGGCGTCATCACCCTTTCGGAAGCCATTCAAAAAATGACCACCCTGCCGGCCAAACGAATGAAGCTGACGGATCGCGGCGCTCTGGAAGTGGGACGCAAGGCGGACATTACCGTCTTCAATCCCGAAACCGTCGCCGACCGGGCGACATTCGACGAGCCGAATCAGTATCCGACGGGAATTGAGCTGGTATTCGTGAATGGGCGGCTGTCCGTGGAGGGTGGGGTTCCGACGGGAGTAAGGGCGGGGGCGGTGTTGCGGCGTTAAGGCCCTATTCCCCCGGCGCTAAAGCGCCGGGGGAATAGGGACTACACCTTCGGCAGCAGCGCCAGCTCCAGCACTTCGTCGACGTGCTTCACCACCTCGAACTTCATCTCCTCGCGCACATCGTTTGGCAGATCCTCTAAGTCCTTCTCATTCTCAAACGGCAGAATCACCGTGCGGATACCCGCGCGGTGCGCGGCGAGGACTTTTTCTTTGAGGCCGCCGATGGGCAGGACGCGGCCGCGCAGGGTGATTTCGCCGGTCATGGCGACGTCTTTGCGGACGGCGCGTTTGGTGAGCGCGGAGGCGAGGGCCGTCGCCATGGTGATGCCGGCCGAGGGTCCGTCCTTGGGGATCGCGCCGGCGGGAACGTGGACGTGGATCTCCAGGCGCTCGTAGAAGTCCTCTTCGATGTCCAGCGCGCGGGCGCGGGAGCGTACGTAGCTCAGGGCGGCCTGGGCGGATTCCTTCATGACGTCGCCGAGCTGGCCGGTGAGGGTCAGGCGGCCGTCTTTGCCGCGCATCAAGGTGATCTCGATCGAGATGACGTCGCCGCCGGCTTCGGTGTAGACCAGTCCCGTCGCGGCGCCGATCTCGTCTTCCTCCTCCATCACGCCGTAATGGTACTTGCGCTGGCCGAGGTACGTACGGATTTCTTCAGGACCGATCACGACTGGCTCCGTACGGCCCTGGGCGACGGCGCGGGCGACTTTGCGGCATACGGTGGCGATCTCGCGCTCGAAGCCGCGCAGGCCGGCCTCGCGCGTGTGCTCGCGGATGATCTTGAGGATCATGACGTCCGGGATCGTGAGTTGCTCGGGCTGAAGGCCGTTGTCCTTGATCTGTTTGGGAATCAAGAACTTGCGCGCGATCTGGACCTTCTCATCTTCGATGTAACCCGAGAACGAAATGATCTCCATCCGGTCCCGCAGGGCGGGGGGGATGGGGTCGAGCAGGTTCGCCGTCGTGATGAACATGACGTCGCTCAGGTTGAATGGGACTTCCAGGTAGTGATCGGAGAAATCGATGTTCTGCTCTGGATCCAGCGCTTCGAGCAGGGCCGACGACGGATCGCCTCGGAAGTCGGAGCCCATCTTGTCAATCTCATCCAGCATGAAGACGGGATTGTTGACTTCGGTTTGCTTGAGACCCTGAATGATGCGGCCGGGCATGGCGCCGATGTAGGTGCGCCGGTGTCCGCGGATTTCGGCTTCGTCTCGAACGCCGCCCAGGCTGATCCGAATAAACTTACGTCCCAGAGCGCGGGCGATCGATTTGCCGAGACTGGTTTTGCCGACGCCGGGAGGGCCGACGAAACACAGGATCGGTCCCTTGAGCGTGCCTGTGAGCTTGCGCACGGCGAGAAACTCTAAGATCCGTTCTTTGACCTTCGGCAGGCCGTAGTGGTCTTCGTCGAGGATGCCGACGGCGTCGTCAATGTCCAGCGTCTCATCGGACGCCTTTGACCAGGGGAGGGCGACCAGCGTGTCCAGATAGGTGCGGATGACGACGCCTTCCGGGGCGGCGTACGGCATCTTCTCCAGACGATCAATCTCCTTGATGGCGCGGGCGGCGACTTCCTCCGGCATGCCCGCTTCTTCGACCTTGACGCGGAACTCGTCGACTTCCGTCTGGCGCTCGTCGCGCTCGCCAAGCTCCTGCTGAATGGCTTTGAGCTGTTCGCGCAGGATGAACTCACGCTGTGTGTCGCCCATCTCTTTTTCGACCCGGTTGCGGATATTCTTTTGAATCTCCAGGATCTCGAACTCTTTTTTCAGCAGGATGCTGAGCTTCTCCAGGCGCTCCTGGGGATTGAGCAGCTCCAAAAGCTCCTGCTTGGTTTCGACGCGAAGCGAGGGCATATGCCAGGCGACATGGTCGGCGAGGCGTCCCGGCTCATCGATGCTCATCAATGAGATCAGCGCTTCGGGCGGGATATTCTTGCCGATATTGACGATCTGCTCGAACTGAGTCACGACTGACCGCATGATCGCCTCGGCTTGCAGGTCTTTGGTTTCCAAGATCGGAAGCTTTTCGACCCGAACTAAGAAGTAGGGGTCGTTCTGGATAAATTCGACGATCCGAACGCGCTCCAGTCCTTCCAGCATCACGCGGACCGTGCCGTCCGGAACCTTCAGGATCTGCATGATCTCAGCGATGATTCCGACGCTGTAGAGCTCGTTCGGCTCCGGGTCTTCCGTGCCGACCTCTCGCTGCGCCGCGAGCAGGATATGCTGGGAGCCGGCCATCGCCTCATCCAGCGCCCGCACCGATTTTTCGCGGCCGACGAAGAGTGGAAAGATCATCCGTGGAAAATGCACGTTGTCGCGGATGGGGAGAAGAGGAATCTCCTGAGTAGCGCCTGCGGCGTCCTTGCGACGCTCGGCGACTTTTTTTGTGCGTGTGCTCGCTGTCCGCGCCATGGAGTATTACATCCTTTGATTGAGATTTGGGAGTATCGGAATATGCCGCGATGAGGAGGGCGCGGCTAAAATGAATAAAGCCGGCTGGAAGGGACTTCCAGCCGGAAAACAGTGATACAACTAGGACGCCGCCCGAAGCTGTGTCGGCGCGTTCACGATCGGGGAGGTGTGCTCCACCACCGTCTCTTCCGTGATCGTCACCTTCTTGATATCGCGAGCCGACGGGATCTCGTACATCGTGTCGCGCATGACCTCTTCGATGATCGTGCGCAGCGCGCGGGCGCCGGTTGAACGCGTGATGGCTTCGCGGGCGATCGCCGAAAGCGCGTCCGGCGTGAACTCCAGCTCGACGCCGTCGAACTCAAAGAACTTCTTGTACTGTTTGATCAGCGCGTTCTTCGGCTCGGTCAAAATCTGGATCAGCGCTTCTTCATTCAGCGCGCGCAGAGTGGTGACCACGGGAAGACGCCCGATGAACTCGGGGATCAGGCCGTAGCGCAGCAGGTCCTCGGGCAGAACATGATGGAGCATGTCGCCGTCCTGCCGGTCTCGCTTGCTGTCGATACGCGCTCGAAATCCGAGCGATTTGGTGTTCATGCGCCGCTCGATCGTCTCCTCGATCCCTTCGAATGCGCCGCCGCAGATGAAGAGGATATTGGTGGTGTCGAGCTGGACGTACTCCTGCTGCGGATGCTTGCGCCCGCCTTGCGGCGGAACGTTCGCGACGGTGCCTTCCAGGATCTTGAGAAGCGCCTGCTGGACGCCTTCGCCGCTCACATCGCGTGTGATCGACGGGCTGTCCGACTTGCGCGTGATCTTATCGATCTCGTCGATGTAGATGATGCCGCGCTGGGCGTTCTTAACGACGGTCTGGATATTCTCGCCGTTGTCCGCCGATTGGAGGAGCTTGAGGAGGATGTTTTCCACATCCTCCCCCACATAACCCGCTTCCGTCAGGGACGTGGCGTCCGCGATGGCGAAGGGGACATTCAGGATCTTCGCCAGGGTCTGCGCCAGCAAAGTCTTGCCGCTGCCGGTGGGGCCGAGCAGCAGAATGTTGCTCTTTTGCAGCTCGACATCGCTGCTGGGCGCGTTGATCCGTTTGAAGTGATTGTAGACGGCGACGGAAAGAGAGCGCTTTGCCTGTTCCTGTCCGACGACGTACTGCGACAGAATTCGGAAGATTTCCTTCGGCTTCGGTATCATGCCGATGGCGCTGAAGTCCTCCACCTGGGCCACATCGCTGCGCACGATTTCATTGCACAGATCGACACACTCCAAGCAGACGCCCCCATGGACGCCGAGGATCAGCTTCTTGACCTGCTCGCGGGTTTTGCCGCAAAGCAGACAGCGACTATCGTTGCGTTCCGTCCCAATTCTTGCCATGCCTATCCTTCTTGCGACGCGGACGCCTCATTCGGAATGTGACGCCGGTCTAGCTTGATGGGCGATTGAGGACTTCATCGATGATGCCGTACTCAACGCCTTCTTCCGCCGACATCCAGTAATCGCGGTCGATGTCCTTCGCGACCTGCGAGAATTCTCGTCCGCAGTTCTCGGCGAGGATCTGGGTCAGTTTCTCCAGATAGCGATTCATCTCGCGGACCTGAATCTGAATATCCGCCGCCGTACCCTGCACGCCGCCGCTGGTCTGGTGGATCATGATGCGGGAGTTGGGAAGCGAAGTCCGCTTGCCTTTGGTCCCGCCCGACAGCAGCACCGCGCCCATGGACGCCGCCATGCCGACGCAGGTCGTGGCGATGTCCGGCTTGATGTGCCGCATGGTGTCGTAGATCGCCAGTCCCGCGATGACCGAGCCGCCCGGCGAATTGATGTAAACTTCGATGTCCTTGTCCGGATCCTCTTTCTCAAGGAAGAGGAACTGCGCGACAATGACGTTCGCCATCTGGTCGTAGATCTGATCGCCGATGAAGACGATGCGGTCCTTCATCAGACGGGACCACAAATCGTAGGAGCGCTCGCCGCGGGGGCTTTGCTCGACGACCGTGGGGATCCACGTATTCTCAATCGAGCGCAGGCCCGCCGTCAGTTCCTTGCGCGTCAAACCCAAATCTTCAAGACTCATTCTGATCGTCGCTCTCTTTCTTTTTAGAGCTGGCCCGGGGCGCCTTCTTCTTGGGCGCGGGGACTTCCTCGCCTTCGGCGGTGGCGGCGGCAGCTTCGGGGGCGGCGGCTTCATCCGTCGGATTCTCGGTTTGTCCGGGCTTTACGACCTTCTCTTTAATTATGGCGGAACCACGGATAAAGTCGAGGACTTTTTTCGCCTGAGCCCGATTGCGGATATTCTCGAAGCCTTCGTTCTTCTCCAGGAAGGCGCGCATGGCGGCCGGGCTGGTGTTCTGCTGCTCGGCGGCTTCCGCGATCGCCGCGTCGATGTCCGGCTCCGTCAGCGTGAGCTCTTCCTGGCGGGCGATCTCGCCCAGCACCAGACCGACGCGAATGCGCTTCTCCGCCGAGTCCTTGAACTGGTTGTAGAGCTGCTCGCGGGAGGTGCCGATGTTGGCGAGGTAATCGTCGACGTTGGTGCCGTTCTGCGCCAGACGCTGCTGGAGGAACTTGTACTCGTCTTCGATCTCGGATTCGACCAGGACCGGCGGATACTGAATGGACGCCTTTTCGATGATCTTCTCGACCAGCGCGTTGTCCGCTTCGTTTTCCGAGGACTGAGAGAGCGATCTGCCCATATCGGTCTTGATATTGGACTTCAGCTCATCCAGCGTGGTGATGCGGCCGTTGGTGATCTTGCCGGCCAGCTCATCATTGCTCTCGGGAACGACCTTGGTGCGGACTTCCTTGATGGTGACGCTGAACTCAGCGTCCTTGCCTTGAAGTTCGACCTGCGGATAGTCGGCGGGGTAGGCGAGGGTGAAGGTCTTGGTGTCGCCGACGCTTGCGCCGAGGATCTGCTCGTCGAAGCCGGGCAGGTTGTCCGCGCCCAGCTCGATCATGGTCGGGCGGGGTTCGGTGGCTTCCTGATCGTCGAGCTTCACGGAGACATCGGCGACGACGAGGTCACGGTTCTCCACCGCGCGCTCGGCCATCGGGTAATCGGCCGCGCGCTCGCGCAGGCGCTCGATCTCTTCATCCACGTCCGAGTCGCTGATGTCGTAGATCTTCTTTTCGACTTCGAGCCCCTTGTAATCGCCCAGCTCGACCTTCGGGGCCAGCGGGACGAGGGCTTTGAAGATGAAGGGGCTGCCGGCGAGGTCCAGCTGAAGAAGCTCCAGCTTCGGCGGAGCGTAAGGATCCGTCTCGCTTTCCTTCAGCGCGTCGCCGTAGGCGGATTCCACCAACAGCTCGGCCGTGCGCTGGCGCACATCGGATTCGGGTACGCGCTGACGAACGAACGACATCGGCGCTTTGCCCTTACGGAAACCGGGGACATTGACGTACTTCGCATATTCGCGATAAGCTTTGTCAACAGCGTGGACGACCTTGTCCTGTTCCACTTCAATCGTGAGAGCGACTTGACACGGGTCAATCGGCTCTTTTGTCACCTGCATGGGCGGTACAACTCCTGTAATGCGCAGTAATGAAAACGGCGGGGTTTGGAGCATTGTACCAGAGCGTCATGAAGGTTGTCAATCAAGATTTGACGGCGACGGGGCCGCCAAATCCCTTCTAGCGCAGGATTTCGGTCGACTCTTTTCCGAGATCGGAAAGATCGCTGATTTGACGCTCGATCTGTTCGTCGGAAAGTCCCAGCCGTTCCTGCGCCTCGCGGTCCAGCGCATAGCGCAGGCCGTCGCCGCCGACCCCGATGCCCATCATCACGCAGATGACGTCGGCGACATGGACCAGCGCCGTGAGTTTGGAAAATTCCGACTGCGCCATCGGCGTATGGTGGTAGCGGACGGCCTGTACGAGCGGCGTCGGCAGGTTCCAGCGCTCCAGCACGCAGGCGCCGACTTCGGCGTGGTCAAATCCCAGGATGCGCTGCTCGGCTTCCATAAAGGAGATGTCTTCGTCTTCCGTGAGCTTGAGAACGCCGGAAAACTCGACCTGCATATGGACGCTGAGCAGGACTTTGCCGACATCGTGCAGCAGACCCGCGACAAACGCCTCTTCGGGCACGGGATAGTTAATGAGCGTCGCGAGCGACTGCGCGACATTGGCGCAGCCGCACGAATGCCGCCACAGCTCGCCGCGCTGCATGGCGTATCCCGCGAGTTCGCGCCCAAGCACGTCTTCGACCGAGCTTGCCATCGCCAGGTTGCGCACGGTGCGCATGCCCAGCAGCACGATCGCGTCGGAAACGGTGGAGATGCGCCGCGTCGCGCCGTAAAAAACGGAGTTCGCCAGCCGCAGCACCCGCGCGGTCAGTCCCTGGTCCATGGAAAGAACGCGCGCTACATCGTTGGCGCTTGTCGTGGGCTTGTCGATCGTGCGGGCGACTTTGACGGCGACATCGGGCAGCGAGGGCAGGTCCTTGACCTGGCGCAGCAATATTTGCATTCGGACATCAGCGTTCACTGGATCCAATCCCTTTCAGCTCTCGGATCGGGGCGCAGACGCCCGAAAGATCCACAAGCAGCTTTTCCTCCGCGCCGATGGCGCGGACCAGAACGCGTCCTGTCTCCACTTCAAAAGTCACCGTGCGCCCGCATCGCCCTCCAACTTCCTCGGCGACGAGGGGAATATCGGCGAGGGCCAGCGCTTCCTTGACGGCGATGATATTTCGCGGCCCGATCTCCAGCCGCGAGCCCGGCACGCCGTTCGCGGATGCGGAGGTAAAGATCCGCGCGCCGCCGACAATGGCGGCGCGGATCGACGCGGCGCTTGCGCCGTTTTTAAACATCTCCGAAAGCGCGTGCGGCACCGCCGTCTCGGCGCACTTGCCCAGAAGCGGTTCGGAGGACTTACCCGAAGATTTCCAAGAAGTATTGGGAAGGGTTTGGGGAAGGACGATGTGAACCATCGCGGCCAGCGATCGTTTTGGATCGTAAAGGCATAAGCCGATACACGCTCCCAGCCCAAAAGCCAGAAGGCGATCGCCCCGTGTACTGGTTAATTTGGTCTCGCCCATCTCGACGGCGATGATGTCTCCCATTGGCTCTCCTGTTGTTCCCCCGTGCCAATTGTGGCTTTTGAGAGAAAAAACTGGAGGGCGCCGCTAAGAGCTCAGCCGAATCACGGAGATTGTGTCGCCCGATTGAACGCCGGCGACCTCCTCGGGAACGATCATCAGGGCATTCGCGAGCACCATGGAGCGCAGCATGCCGGAGCCCTGCCGCCCCGTCGCCCGCACGCGCAGCTCATCGACGCTCTCGGTGACGACGGCGCGCTGGAAGTCACGGCGCCCGGTCTCATGCGCGACATCTTCCGTCAGGACGGCGGTTTCGATCTTGCGCATCGGATTCGCGGCGCCCAAAAGTTGCCGCAGGGCGGGGCGTACGAACAGCTCGAAGGTCACCATCGCCGACACAGGGTTGCCGGGCAGCCCAAAGAGCAGCGCCTGGCCGCAGCGGCCAAAAACGAACGGTTTGCCGGGCCGGATCGCCACGCGCCAGAACTCCACCGACCCACGCTCCTCCACGACGGCTTTCACAAAGTCGAATTCGCCGACGGACACCCCGCCGGTCGTCAAAATCACATCGCAATCCGCGCAGGCGTCAAACGCCGCCCGAAGATCCGAAAACGTATCGCGCGCATGCACGCGCACGGCGACCTCGGCGCCCGCCTCCAGCACCTGCGCCGCAACCGCGTAACTGTTGGAGTTATAAATCTGCGCCGCGCCGAGCACGGCGCCCGGTTCGGCCAGCTCATCCCCCGTACTGATCACCCCGACGCGCGGCCGTCGATAAACGAGCGCCGCAGCACGCCCCGCCGCCGCGAACATCCCAACTTCGGCGGCCCGGATGGCGGAGCCCTTCTCCACCACCAAAGTCCCCGCCGGCGCGTCCTCGCCCGCCTTGCGCACGAATTGACCCGGCGCAGCCCCCTCCAGCACCCACACGCCGTCTCCGACGCGTTTCGTATCCTCCACAGGGACCACGGTATCCGCGCCCGCCGGCATCGGCGCGCCCGTCATGATCGGCGCGGCATGTCCCGGCGTGACGCGCACGGCGACGTCGCCGCCCGCCGCGATCGTGTCGAGCAGCGCAAGCGCGACGGGCGTTTCCACTGAAGCGTTTCCCGCATCGGCCCCGACGACGGCGTAGCCGTCCATGGCGCTGTTATCAAACGGGGGGAGGGGAGACTGCGTGTGGATGTCTTCGGCGAGAGTGTGGCCGAGGGATTGTAAAATCGGGACGGAGACGGGCGTGGACGGAGAAATTTGTGCGAGGATGCGCGCGATGGCGTCGTCGTAGGAAAGCATGGATAACTCCGGATAATTCAAGTCGGCCTGCTGGCAAACCCGCCCCCGGCGCTTCGCGTGCTCCCTGGCAAACCCACCCCGGCGCTTCGCGCCACCCCTCCCGCCGACGGGAAGAGTTATTTCAGAGTGTGTTATCGCCAGCAGCTTCTATAAGAGGCAATCTTACCAACCCTTCCCACCCGAGGGAGGGGGCGGCCGAAGGCCGGGGGTGGGTTTGCCAGGGAGGACACAAAGGCTGGGGGATGAGGGCCAATCCTAAACCGTCGGATGCCCCGCCGCCGTCCCTCGCAAGATCTCCGCCGCGTGCGGCAGGATCGGTTTCAAGATGGTCGCGCACTCGCCGGCGCCGGTGGGGCTGCCGGGGAGATTGACGATCAATGTTCGGCCGCGCGCGCCGGCGGCGCCGCGTGAGAGGGCGGCGAAGGGACTCTTTTTGACCGATTCGATCAGGAGGTATTGGCTGATATTGGGCGCGTCGCGCTCGATGACCTTGCGGGTCGCTTCGGGGGTGACGTCACGCTCCGCGAAGCCGGTGCCGCCGGTGGTCAGGATGATGTCGATTTGCAGGTCGTCGCACCAGCGTTTCAGCGTGTCGGAGATCTGTTTGCGATCGTCCGGGACGACCGCGTAGAGCGCGATCACAAAGGGATCGCCAGCCAGGGCATTCTTGATCGCGGGGCCGGACACATCTTCCTGCTCCCCCGCCGCGCACCGGTCGCTAATCGTCAGCACGCCGACGCGCACTAGGTCTCCCATGTAAAGTCTCCGCTCTTTCCGCCGGTCTTGGACAACAGATGGATCTCGCCGATCTCAATTCTCTTGTCCACCGCCTTCGCCATATCGTAAATCGTCAGCGCCGCGACCGTGGCCGCCGTCAGCGCTTCCATCTCTATTCCGGTCGGCGCCACCGTCACGGCGGTCGTGGTGATCGTGAGGCGGTCCTCGCCAAACGTAAACTCCACATCGACATCCCAGAGGGGCAGCGTATGGCACAGGGGGATTAGCTCATCCACCCTTTTCGCCGCCAGGATACCGGCGACGCGCGCGACGGCGAGGGCGTCGCCCTTGCCCAGCGCATTATCGCGGATCAAGGACAGCGTTTGCGGCGCCATGCCGACAACCGCCTGGGCGCGGGCCACGCGGCGGGTGGCCGCCTTGCCGCTGACATCCACCATGCGCGCCTGGCCGTGTTCGTCCAAATGGGTGAGCTCGGGCATCGTTCTTTCCTAACCGCCGATCTGCGCCATGATTCGGATCGACCCGCCGCGTTCGACCCGGCCCTCGAAGTCCGACTGCTCGGGCTTGTGCGCCAGGGCCGCCTTAACGTGCCCGATCAGCTCCTCGTCGGACGCGCCCGCGCGCAGCGGAGTCTTGATATCGTATTCGTAATTGTCCGCGAGGCACGGAACCAGCGCGCCGTTCGCCGTGAGGCGCAGGCGGTTGCAGCTGGCGCAGAACTTATGTGAGATGGGGTTGATCACGCCCACTCGTCCCACGGCGCCGGGGATCTGGAACACGCGCGACGTGCTGGATGACGCGGCTTCGATCGGCTGCAATTCAAACCGCTCGCTCAGCCGCTGGATCACTTCCTCGTTGGAGACGTAGCTCGCGCGCCACTCCCAGGGCGTCACCTGTCCGATCGGCATGTACTCCAGAAAGCGCACATCGTAGGGATGATCGAGCGAAAGGGCGGCCATGTCCAGAATCTCATCGTCGTTGACGCCGCGCATCACGACCATATTGAGCTTGATCGGCGCGAATCCAAGCGCCTCCGCCTTCGCCAGGCCCGCCATGGCTTCGTCGAACTTTGCGAAGCGGGCGATCTTGACGAAGCGATCCGGCTGAAGCGTGTCGAGCGAAATGTTCAGACGGCGCAGGTCGGCGTCCCAGAGCGACTGCGCTTGATTCTCCAGCAGCACCGCGTTCGTGGTCAAGCCGAGATCGGTGATTTGCGGGACCGCCGCCAATCGCTGCACGAGTTCGGGAAGATTTTTGCGGACCAGGGGCTCGCCGCCGGTGATTCGCACCTTGCGCAGACCGTGTCCGGCTAATAAATTGACCAAACGCATGATCTCATCGAACGACAGCACTTCCTCCGGCGCATCGTACGGGACGCCATCGAGCGGCATGCAGTAAACACAGCGCAGATTACAGCGGTCCGTTACGGAGATACGCAGGTACTGGATGGCTCTCCCGAATGGATCGATGAGTGGAATCATGATGCCCTCATTATACCAGTAAGGCGTGAAAAATAAATCTCAATGGCCTCTTGACTTGATAGTAGACAGATGCTACAATGCAACACTTGTGCAGTAGAATGGAGTCTACGTACCATGGCGCTCAAATGGTTGTTTTTGGATATGAACGCGTTTTTCGCCTCGGTGGAGCAGCAGGAGAACCCCCGGCTGCGCGGAAAACCGGTCGCCGTCGTCCCCGTCATGTCGGATTCGACTTGCTGCATCGCCGCCTCTTACGAAGCCAAGCGCTTTGGAATCAAAACCGGGACGAATGTCGGGGAGGCCCGTCGTCTTTGCCCACACTTAATTCTGATTGAAACGACAAGCCACAGTCACTACCGAGAGTATCACAACGCGATCGTCAACGTCGTGGAGAGCTGTCTGCCCGTCACCGAGATCTGGTCCGTGGATGAGATGGTGTGTAAGCTCTGGGCGAATGAAAAGCGCGCCGAGGACGCCCTTGCCCTGGGCCAGAAGATCAAATCGGAAATCTTCCGAAATGTAGGCGAACAGATGTGCTGTTCTGTGGGACTGAGTTTGAATCCGTTCCTCGCGAAAGTCGCGGGCGAGCTGCAAAAGCCCAACGGTTTGGTGGCGCTGGATGAAGAAGACCTCCCGCATCGCCTCTACAAGCTCAAGCTGACCGACTTTCCCGGCATCAATCGGAGCATGGAAGCCCGTTTCCATGCCGCCGGCGTGCGCACAACAGAACATATGTGCGCTTTATCGCAAGAACAGATGCGGCGGGTGTGGGGCGGGGTGATGGGGGAATACTGGTGGCGACAGCTGCGCGGCGAGTATGTCCAGCGGCCGACCAACGAGCGGCGCAGCGTCAGCCACACGCATGTGATGCCGCCGGAGCTGCGCACGCCCGCCGGCGCGGCCGCCGTCCAGTGCCGGCTTCTGGAAAAGGCGGCGGAGCGGATGCGCGGGCTGGGGTTTTACGCGCGCGGCATGGGCGTCTTCGCACGCGGCGTCGCGCACGACAAATGGGAGAACCACTGCCGCTTCGCCCCCTGCGCGGACACCTGGACATTGATGGAGATCATGCAGTCGCTGTTCCACCATCCTTTCCGGCAGCCCAAACAAGTCGGCGTCGCCCTCTACGACCTTGTCCCCGTCAAGAACGTCACCGGCTCCCTCTTCGACGACTACGAACGCCGCTGGCGCCTTTCCGTGGCGATGGACGGGATCAACCAGCGCTTCGGCCGCCACACGATCACCATGGCGAGCTCCCGCCGCGCGGAGACGGCGAAGGAGGATAAGATCGCGTTTGGGAAGATTGCGGAGATTGTGTGAGAGCGGGCAGGCGCTGCGTGGGGCGCGGCGTATCGCAAAAGGAGACGCCGACGGTAAATGCGTCATTAAATCGGCAAAATGCATCAACCATCAGCGTCTTTGGATGTCGTTATCAGACCGGTATCGGGGCTTATCCACCGATCCCATTCAACTCTTCAATCGCGTCTTCCGGCAACTCGAGGCCGGCGCCGGCGACGTTTTCTCTGAGGTGCGCCACCGACGATGTCCCGGGGATGAGCAGAATGTTCGGGGCGCGGTGCAGCAGCCAGGCCAGGGCGACGGCCATGGGGGTGGCGTTTAAACGGGCGGCGACTTGGGACAGCGTGTCCGATTGCAGAGGGGAAAAGCCGCCGAGGGGGAAGTACGGGACATAGGCAATCCCTTGTTCGGCCAGTGAGTCGATGAGCGCGTCGTCCTGCCGGTTCGCGATGTTGTAGAAATTCTGCACGCAGACGACCGGCGCGATGGACTGCGCCTCGGCGATTTGCTCGGCGTTGACGGTGCTTAAACCCAGATGCTTGATCAGACCGTCGCGCTGCATTTCGGCGAGCACGGTAAACGGCTCCTCGATCGAGCCCGCCGCCGGAGCGCTGAAGTCGCCGACGCGCAGATTGACGACGTCGATGGCGCTGACGCCGAGGTTGTTGAGGTTATCGTGGATGGCCTGGCGGAGATCGTCGGGCGACAGCGCTTTGGGCCAATTGCCGACCTCGTCCCGCCGCGCGCCGACCTTGGTGACGATCCGAAGCTGCGCGGGGTAAGGATGGAGCGCCTCTTTGATCAGTTGATTGGTGACATGCGGGCCGTAGAAGTCGCTGGTGTCGATGTGGGTGACGCCGAGTTCAACAACTTCGCGCAGGACCGCGAGCGCGCCGTCATGGTCCTTCGGAGGTCCGAAGACGTGCGGGCCGGCCAGCTGCATGGCGCCGTAGCCTACGCGAGTGAGGATGAGATCTTCGGCGAGCTTGTATTCGCCTCCCGGCAGTGTGGTGGACATGATGTTCTTTCTCCTGGCGTCAGTATGAGTTGATGATACCAGTGGCGTTCGGAGGAGACCGTGTCAAAACTTTCCGATTTCTTGCCTAATCCTGCTAAACTAGAAATTGTGTTAGGCTGCGGAGTATGGAAAGGGAAGATGCAGTATGCTGGATCGATTAGTGGAGACGGTGACCCGTCATACAGAAGGCCATTGCGGGCAACTCGTGATCGAAACGGCCGTCAAGGGAGTGTCTCTCCTGCGATCGCCCCAGCAGGACCGGCTCAGCCATTCGATTCTCAAGCCGACGCTGTGTTTCGTCGTCCAGGGGGCCAAGCAGAGCATGCTGGGAGACAAATGGATCAACTACCGCGCGGGGCAGGCGCTGGTGGTCAGCATCGAAATGCCGGCGTTCGGCCGGATCGTGGAAGCCACCCAGAGCAAGCCTTATCTCAGCATCGGCGTCGAGCTCGACATTGCAGCCCTGCGGGAAGTCATGGAATCGCTCAGTCCACCGCCTCAAACGGCCAGGAAGGTCAACCGGGGCGTGTTCGTGACCGACTTTCACGATCCATTGGCGGATTGCTTGCTGCGGCTGATGCGTCTGCTGGATTCTCCCAGCGCAATCTCGGCGCTTTATCCGCTGATCATGCGGGAAATCTGTTACTGGCTCCTCACCAGTCCGTACGGGGGAGAGGTGGCGAACATCGTTTTGGGCAGCGGTCATATGCAGGGCGTTATTCACGCCATCCATTCCCTGCGCGAGAATTTCGACCGGCCGATACGCATTGAAGAGTTAGCCGACCGGGCGCGGATGAGCGCATCGGCCTTCCATCGGCAGTTCAAGCAAACCACATCCATGACGCCTCTCCAGTTCCAGAAGCAGCTTCGACTGCTGGAAGCGCGAAGGCTGATGCTGACGGATTCCGTGAGCGCGGAGGCCGCCGCCTATCAGGTCGGGTATGAGAGCGCCTCGCAGTTCAGCCGGGAGTACGCGCGCACGTTCGGCGCCCCGCCGCGCCGCGATATCGCGCGGATGAAGACGCCTGAGATATTGCCGCCGGCAAGTCCGCAGCTTCACGGGCCGGCGTGGTTTGAGCCGCAGACTTCGGTGGTTTAAGGCGAAACGCGAAGCTTTTACGCCGGCGCGGTCGTCGCCTGCCGGCGCAGGGCGCCGCGCGCCAGGACGCCGGCGCCGATGATGAGGACGGCGCCGAGGAAGAACGGAGAGCCGGGGATGATTTTGGGGGTGGTGGGGCCGGTAAAGTAGCCGAAAATCCAGGTGGCGAGGATGGGGCCGACGACGCCCGTCAGGCTCTGCAAGCTGGCGAGGGCGCCCTGGACCGCGCCTTGCTCATTCGCTTCGTACTGCTTGGAAAGCAGACCCTGAATCGTGGGGCCGGCGATGCCGCTCAGGCACCAGACGATCAGTACTGGGTACATCATCCAGCCCTTCGAGGCGAGGGCGAAGCCCAGGTATCCAACGACATTGAAGAGGAAGCCGACGAGAACGGCGCGGCGCTCGCCAAGCTTAGGCACAAGGACGCGGATCAGGCCGACCTGGACAATGGCGGTCATGAGGCCGATCAGGGCGAGCGAAAGGCCGTTGTCGATCGGCGTCCAGTGGTAACGGTACGTGGTGTAGAGCACCCAGGTGCTTTGCAGGCACTGCTGCGCCAGGCTCAGCAGACCGATCGACGCGGCCATCGCGAGCACCCAGGGGAACCGGGCGAGGATGCCGAAGCCGCGCAGCGGGTTCAAGTTGCCGGCGGAGAGCGCGCGGCGGTTTTCCGGCGCCAGCGACTCGGGCAGCACAAACGCGCCGTATATGCAGTTCAGAAGGCTGAGGCCCGCCGCCGCCCAGAACGGAGCGCGCGGCGAGACGGCGCCGAGCAGCCCGCCGGCGGCGGGACCGAGGATAAAGCCGATGCCGAACGCCGCGCCGATCATGCCGTAGCTCTGGGCGCGCTTCTCGGGAGGCGTCACATCGGCGATATAAGCGTTTGCGACGGTGAAGCTGGCGCCCGTAATGCCCGCCAGAATACGGCCGACAAAGAGCCACTCGATGGTGGGGGCGAGCGCCTGGATCACGTAGTCGACGACCGTGAAAAGCAGAGACAGCAAAAGGACCGGTCGGCGGCCGTATCGATCGCTGAGACTGCCGAGCAGCGGCGAGAAGAGAAATTGCATCAGGCCGAAGCACGCCATCAGCAGTCCGAAGACGTGCGCGCCGGCGCTGGGGCCATGCCCCGTCAGTGAGGACACCAGACGGGGCAGCACGGGGATAATCACGCCAAAGCCGAGAACATCAATCAGCAGAGTGATGAAGATAAAGACCAGACTGGCCGGGCGCTTTTGCACGCAGTGACTCTCCTTCGAGACGGTTGTTGCAGCGTTGTATTGCTAGGAAGCGATGGCGAAGCGCATCTCCGTTTGCAGCCGCCACATGTCGGCGAACGTGCCGTTTCGGTCCAGCAGATCGGGCAGGGATCCGCTTTCCGTGATATGGCCGTTTTCCAGCACGACGATGGTGTCGGCGTTACGAATGGTCGATAGGCGGTGTGCGACGATCAGGGTGGTGCGCCCTTTCATCAGGCGATCCAGCGCCTCCTGAACGACGCGTTCGCTCTCGCCGTCCAGCGCCGACGTCGCTTCGTCCAGGATTAAGACACGCGGTTCGCGGATAATGGCTCGCGCAATCGCGATTCGCTGTTTCTGGCCGCCGGAGAGGCGCGCGCCCTTTTCGCCGATGATCGTATCCAGGCCGGCCGGGAGGCGCGAGACAAACTCCTCGGCGTTGGCGTCGCGGATCGCCTGCCGCAGTCGTTCATCCGTGACGTCCAATGTGCCGTACAGGATATTCTCGCGCAGGGTGCCCTGGAACAGCAGCGTCTCCTGGGAGACAACAGCGACATATTCACGGAAGTCGCGCAGGTCCAGCGCCTCGATGTCGCTGCCGTCCAGCAGAATACGTCCGGCGGTCGGGCGCTGGAAGCCAAGCACCAGGCCCATCATCGTGGATTTACCGGAGCCCGAAGGGCCGACAAGCGCGACGGTCCGGCCGGCGGGAACGTCCAGCGTGAAATCCGTGATCGCGTCGGTCTCGCCGCCGGGATATCGGTAGGCCACTTGATCGAAGCGCAGGCCGCCGCGCACGTTGGGAATCGATTGCTTGCCCCGGTTGCGCTCGATGTCCGGAGATTCGAGCACGTCGCCGATGGAGCGGATCGCCTCGAAGCCGCGTGCGATATTCGGGAAGATATTGCAGATCGACAGGACCGCGCCCGTGATGCTACTGAAGTAGCCGCCGATCAGCACGACGTCGCCCGGGGTCATCGGCATGATCTTCTTAAAGCAGACCCAGCCGGCGACGGCGAAGCCGAGCAGGTTCAGCATTGTGAACATGGACCACGCCGAGGACAAAAAGAGAGCGTTGGTGTAGTCGACTTTGATGCCGGCCTGTTTGACCTGGTCGAGCTGCCGGTCGATCTTTTCGATCTCCACGTCCTCCACGGCGTGCGCGCGGGCGATCGGGATCATGTCGATCATGCTGACGATCTTGGACGACATGCCCTCGACTTCCTCGCGGAACTCTTTGTTGATCTTGCGCATGCGCTTTGAGAGCCACTGCTGCATGATCACGACCGGCGGGATCGCCAGCAGGAAGAACGGCAGGAACTTCGGCGCGCGCAGGGCGGTCACGACGATGGCCGAGACCAGGGCGATGGCGGCGCCCATCGCCATTTCAAACAAGCTGCGCGTCATCTGGTCGATGGATTCCACATCGCGCAGGGCCTTGCTTTGCAGCACGCCGCTGCTCTTATGTTTGTAGTAAGAGATGTTGAGCTGCTGGAGACGGCGGCAGATCGCCGAACGCAGGGTCGCCTCCGCCGTGCGCGCGGCGCTGGCCATATTGTGGTAGTAGATCGTGTGGAACGGCGAGTTCAGCGCGACGGAAACTACGCCGATGATCGTATTGATCAAAATTGTATGGCCGCTGTGCGGAGTAGGCTTGGAAATCGCGTCGATCATGTTCGCCGTTACGATGGGGACGACCCATGTCGGCGACTGCTTAATAATGAAGAAGAAGATGGCGAGGGCCACCGTTCTCCGGCGCTGGCCGTAGAGCATCAGCAGCGTGCGCCATGGGCGGTCGCTGCGATATCGGTCTTCGATTGGGGAGTGGTGGTCGCACATTGTCTTCTATTCCCTGGTTTCCATACCAATTGTGACGCAAGTATACCCAGTGAAACACCGGGAAGCGAGCGAGCTGTTAGAAATTTATATAAACTTTTTTCAAGCCTGGTAAGTTTGCTGATGCATCCTTCCAGGTTTTGTGAACTTTCCTCACAAAATTTCGTCTGGAGGCGGGATTTTTTTCGCTGGTGAAAATCGCGTTGTGAATTTGGCGGTTCATGTGCTATAATACACGGACTTTGTGTACACCTTTGAAGGAATAGAATAATGAAGCGACCTTACCAGCCGAATGTCCGGCACAAAATGAAGACGCATGGTTTCCGCGAGCGCATGAGCTCCAACGACGGCCGCAATGTCCTGAAGCGCCGCCGCGCCAAGGGCCGCTACAAGCTGACCGTCACGCACTCCGTCAAGATCGAAAAGGGCTAACGGTCCTTACCGATGCTGCCGCGCTACGCCCGGCTGAAGCGTAACCGCGATTTTCGCGCTGTTTACGCTCGCCGGCGCTCCTTTCATGGCGGCGTTTTGATGCTTTACGTTCGTCCCCGGACCGCGGCGGAGCGATCCCAGGGATTGACGGCGCCACGGTTCGGTTTCGTGATCAGCAAGAAAGTATCGAAGCGCGCGAACATACGCAACCGGATCAAACGCCGATTGCGCGAAATTTGCCGGCTGCACGTGCTAACAAAGATGCGCACGGACGCCGCCGTGGATGTCATGATCGTCGCGCGGACGTCGGCGACGGACGCTAATTTTTCCCGCCTGATGGCCGATGTCGAATCGCTCGGTCGTCAGGCTGGATTATTCTAAGGGCCATCCCGCGCCGTCCCGCTTTTACGGGACGGCGTCGGAGCGTCGCGGCTATAACCAATGCAAGTCCTACGCTGGGTAGACAAGCTGCTTCGGCGCTTGCTGATCGGCTGTATCCGGGTGTATCAGCGCGGTATTTCACGCTGGACGCCCGCAACTTGCCGGTTTACGCCCAGCTGTTCCGAATACGCCGCGCAGGCGCTGGAAAAACACGGGGTTTTCCGTGGGACGGGCATGGCGGTCATGCGCCTGCTTCGCTGTCATCCGTTTCACCCCGGCGGACACGATCCCGTCGTTTGAGCGGTCTGCTTGCCGCGCAGGATGCGCGCGTCATTCGATGAAACGGATTTAATGGGAATGGTTTGGTCGGCTTAGCCCGATCTGATGTCCTGGAGTTTGGATGAAATTTCGCTTTTCGGTCTCGCTGCTCGCTTTGTTGACCGTCCTTTCCTTTGCTCGTCCCGCCGGCGCGCAGCCGCCGACGAACGTGCCGCCGTCGCCCGCTTATGGCGTCGCGGAGCGGATCCGGGCGCAGGCCGAATACGTACACGCTCAGTCGCTGACGAGCAGCCCGAATACGGAAGAGCAGAAGCGCCTTTCGAAGCTGCGCGCCAATCAGGCGATCAACAAGTATAAGGAAGTCGTCGCCAGTCGTATGTATAAGACGACCTGGTACGCCGCCGAATCGCTTTTCCATCAAGCGCAGCTTGAGGAAAACGTTCTTGACAACAAGTCAAACGCGGTGGCGGCCTACAAGACGCTCCACAACCAGTTTCAAAACGTCATTTTTGACGACAAGATCAACGCGGAAGTCAATCTGCAGTCGGCGGAAAAGGCGCTTGATCTTGAGAACCGAACCAAGTTCCCTTCGAGCCTAGCCTATTCGGTGATCGACTCGCTGGTCAAGCTGTTCGGCGGGCGCCACTTTGCGTACTCGTACTTCCTGGCGATCCTTTCGATTTCGCTGCTCGTGAAGCTGGCGATGACGCCGCTGACCAACAAGCAGTATGCGACGATGAAGGAGCAGCAGAAGCTGCAGCCGCTCATCAAGGAGCTTCAGGCCAAGTACAAGGACAAAGAAGAGCAAGGCCGCAAGATGATGGAGCTGTACAAGGAGCGAGGGATCAACCCCGCCGCCAGCTGCCTTCCCTTGCTGCTTCAGCTGCCCATCATGTACGTGCTCTGGTATACGATCAGCGTCTATCAGTATCAGTTTTCTCATGGAAGCTTTCTCTGGATCGGCAGCGGCTACGCGCATCAGTTCCCGTCGTTCCTCGGTGTGGACCTGAGCCAGCCCGACATTCCGATCCTGCTGCTGTACGCGCTGTCGATGTACATCCAGCAGAGAATGATGATCTCGCCCGATCCGCAGCAGGCCGAGCAGCAGCGGATGATGGCGATCATGACGCCGTTCATGAGCACATACTTCTTCTTGCAGTATAAGCTGTCGTCGGCGTTCATTCTGTATTATCTCATCTTCAATGTGCTGGGAACGGCGCAGCAGTACTACTACATGAAGAAGCGGCAGAGCGATGGGGACGGCGGCGGCGGCCTGTCGGTGCTGTCGACGGACCGGCCGACCGGAGGCTCGTCGGCGACGCCGGCGCGAGTTTCCGCGAACGGCGCGGCGAAGCCCTCGGCGCGCGGAGCCATCGCGCCGAAATCGAGCGGGAAAAAGAGACGCCGCTAAAACGGCGCGAGCAATTATTGCCGAAGGGGACAACGACTTGTCATCCCAGAACGAAGAGAATTCATTGGTTGCCGAACAAGCTTTGGAGCATTTGCGCGGAATCGTCGCGGGCAGCGGCCTACAGGCCGACGTGTCTGCGGGCGGTCAGCCCTTAGACGAAATTTCGGTCGAAATCACCGGTCCGGACGCCTCGTACTTTGTCGGTCCGCATGGGCAGTGTTTGGACTCATTGCAGTATCTGCTCAATCTGATCGTGAACAAAGGGCGCGAACCGCGCGTGCGCGTCTCCGTGGACGCCGACAAGCACCGCGCGCGCCGCATTCAAACGCTCACGAAGTTCGCGCATCAGCTGGCCGATCAAGTGATCTCAAACGGCCAGGAAGCCGTCACCGATCCCATGAATCCCATGGAGCGGCGCATCATCCATACGGTGCTCGCGGAGCGCAAGGACGTACAGACATACTCCGAAGGCGATGAGCCGGGCCGCTATGTCGTCGTCTGCCCCAGCACCGACGACAATGGATAGCCGACGGACGCGGACGCAAAACGAATCATCAATGGCTGCGAATCTAAAAAGACGGGAAGCCGTCTTTTTTCTTTCGTGATCGCCGCGCGCAACTCCCCCTTGCCACCGCGAGAGCAAGAGGACGTCTTAATCGCCGGACAGGAAGAGAACGGTCATGCGGGAAGAGCCCCAAACCGCGGAGCAATCCGCCGGGACGGGATGGGATGAGCCGGTGACGGCGGTGAAGGGCGTGACGGACGCGTTCGCGGCGGTGCTCGGCAAGGGTTTGAAGATCTGGACCGTCGGCGATCTGCTCGCGCACTATCCGCGCCGTTACGAAGACCGCACGCAGTTCAAACGGATCGTCGATGTGCGCCATGGCGACGCCGTGACGATCATGGGCAAAGTGCTTGGCGCGGAGAATGTCCCGACGCGATCGCGCGTCACGCTGACCAAGGTCGGGGTGGAAGACGACGGCGGCGTTGCGTACCTGGTGTTCTTTAACCAGTGGTTCGTCAAGAAGCAGTTCGATAAGATTCGCGGGCAGAAGATCGTCGTCTACGGCAAAGCGTCGCGCATGGGGCGGAATTTGGACCTGACGGAGGTCGAATGGGAGCCGTTTGACGAAGACAAAGATGCGCTTGCCGCCAATCGCATCGTCCCGATCTACCCGCTGACCGAGGGCGTTTCGCAGGCGCGCCTGCGCCGCGTCGCCTACGCCGCGCTGGAGCAGTTCAACACCGATGACGCCGCCGAACGGCTTCCGGCGGACTTGCTGCGCCGGGCGCATTTGCCCACGCTGAAGGATGCGCTCTGGGGCATCCACTTTCCGGTTTCGGACGAACAGCGGATCGACGGGCAGCGACGGCTGATCTTTGACGAGTTCTTTGTCTTGCAGCTCGTCCTCGCGCTGCGCAAGCGTCAGGTCCACAAGGCGCCGGGGATCGTATTTGAAAACACGGATGCGCCCGTAAAAGAACTTCAGGCCGCGTTGCCCTATGCGATGACGAACGCGCAGGACCGAGTGATCGCCGAGATCGCGATCGACATGCAGAGCGTGAAGTCGATGAACCGTCTCGTGCAGGGCGATGTCGGCGCGGGCAAGACCGTGGTGGCGATGGCGGCGATCATGATCGCCGTGCGCAATGGGTATCAAGCGGCGATGATGGCGCCGACCGAAATTTTGGCCGAGCAGCACTATCTGGGCATCCGCCGGATCATGGAGACGCTCGGCGTCACGGTGACGCTTCTTTCCGGCAGCCTGCCGGCGAAGGAAAAGCGCGCGGCGCTCGCGGCGGCGGCCTCCGGTGAGGCGAATATCGTGGTCGGCACCCATGCGCTGATTCAGGACACAGTCGCCTTTCACAAATTAGGGCTGGCGGTTGTGGACGAGCAGCATCGATTTGGCGTGCTTCAGCGCGCGGCTCTGAAGGACAAGGGGACGTCGCCTGATATCCTGGTGATGACGGCGACTCCGATCCCGCGAACGCTGACTCTGACGGTCTACGGCGATCTGGACGTCAGCATCATCGACCAGCTGCCGCCCGGGCGCAAGCCGATCAAGACGCATTGGAAGCGCGGCGCGGAGCGGCCGATGGTCTACGAAAGCCTGCGCGCGCTGCTGGCGGAGGGCCGTCAGGCGTATGTCATTTGCAGCCTGATCGAAGAGAATGAGAAGCTTCAAGCGCGCGCCGCGACGGAGCTTGCGAACCATCTTCAGGCGCAGGTCTTTCAGGAGTACAAAGTTGGACTGCTGCACGGCCAGATGAAGCCTTCGGAAAAAGAAGAGACGATGACGCGGTTCCGGGACCGCGAGCTGCACATCCTGGTTTCAACCACGGTGATCGAGGTCGGCGTCGATGTTCCGAACGCGTCGGTAATCATCATTGAGGACGCCGAGCGGTTCGGGATGGCGCAGCTGCATCAACTGCGCGGGCGGGTGGGGCGGGGCTCCACGCAGTCATACTGTCTGATGATCGGCGATCCCAAGAGCGAGGACGGCGCGGCGCGCCTCGCGACGATGGCGCGGACGACCGACGGTTTCTTGATCGCCGAGGAAGATTTGAAGCTGCGCGGGCCGGGCGATTTCTACGGCACGCGCCAGTCCGGGATCGAAACGCTGCCGTTTCTCGACGTGCTGCGCGACGTCCCGATTTTGAACGAAGCGCGCCAGGAAGCGTTTGCTCTCCTGGAAGAAGACCCGATGCTGAATCGGCCCGAGCACGCCGAACTGAAAGCGCGCGTGCGCAAGCAGTACAAGCGTGTGATGAAACTTACGTCAAGCTAAAAAGATTTGCAAAATCGCCGCATTTCGAGTATTGTTACCAGAGAAATGTCTGAGGCGCCGTCATGATCGCTGTTTATCCCGGCTCGTTCGATCCCGTGACGAGCGGCCATTTCGATATCATCAAACGCGCGGCGGCCATGTACGATGAGGTCGTCGTGCTGGTGGCCGTCAATTCCAGCAAGTCGCCGATGTTCGGCATCGCCGAGCGCGTGCAGATGCTGGAGACGACGTGCCGCGAACTGGAGAACGTTTCGGTCGAGCGGCTGGAGAACGCGCTTCTCGTGGACTTCGCGGTGGCGCGCGGAGCGCAGGTCATCGTGAAGGGTTTGCGCGCCGTCTCGGACTTCGAGTACGAATTTCAGATGGCGATGCTCAATCGCCGGCTTCAGCCGGCGGTGGAGACGGTCTTTTTGATGGCGGCGGCCGAGCATTCGTTTCTGTCGTCCAGCATCGTCAAGGAGATCGGGCGGCTGGGCGGACAGATCGAAGGACTGGCGCCCGACGCCGTGCTGTCGTTTTTAAAGCAAAGTTTTGCGAATGTATAGGCGGCCGGCAGTTTTAACCGCCGGCGTCTGGTTGTAGGCATTGGACGCACGGGCCTCGGTGGGAGGAGCATAGACTGTGGATGTAATCAAGCTGCTGAACGAGCTGGAGAGCCTCGTTGAAGAACGACAGGTCATCATGGGCATTACCTGGGATTTTCATCGTGAGGATTTCCTCGACATCACGAATAAGATACGCGCGTCTCTCCCGGATGAGATGAAGCGGGCTTCGCGCCTGACGGCCGAAAGCGAAAAAGTGATCGTCGGCGCCCGCATGACCGCCGAACAGACGCTGGAAGACGCTCAGGAAGAAAGCAACCAGATCACCAAGGAAGCGCGCGCCAGCGCCGAGCGGCATCTGCGCGACGCCGAGTCGCAGGCGCAGAAAATGACCTCGACGGCCGAAGCGAGCGCCAAAGCCGTGGTGGGGGAAGCGCACGCCAAAGCCGAATCCATGCTGCGCGAGGCGCATCAGGAGAGCGAGAAGCTGATCAGCCAGAGCGAGCTGGTGCGCCTCGCGACGGTGCAGGCGCGCGAGATCATCGCCGCCGCCGAGTATGAAGCGCGCGATCTGCGCAAAGGCGCCGACGAATACGCGCACAGCGTGATGACGGATCTGGAGCGCACCGTGGGGGAATTGTCGTCCACGATCGAGCGCGGACGCAAGAAATTGGACCAGCGGCTGCGCGCCAACGAGAACGCCGCCTCGTTCTCCGATACCCGCAACGGCTCGGATTATGTCGGCAGCCGCCATTAAAACATCCGCGATTCTTTATGAGAATGCCCGCTATTTTTTGCAATCTTTTGTACTTTTGATCGATTCTGGTCGCTTTTGTCTTAAGTTTCAGGTACAATGGATCGCTGTATTGATGGCCTGTGGAACGAAAACAGGTCTCAGGATATTTCGTTATGCTGCGCTTGGATCTTGCTGAAATCATTCGAACCCCGGGGATGTACCACACCTACAAGGTGAACGAGGCTCCGTACGCGACCGACGATGTCGAGTATGTCTCACCCATCACCGGCGACATCACGGTCACCAACACCGGCACGATGCTGCTTGTCCGCGGTCCGATCAAAACCACGATCGCCATGGAGTGCAACCGCTGCCTGGAGACCGTGCGCGTTCCGATCGAAACGGACATTGAAGAGCAATTCGACCTTCAAGAGATGGACGACTCCCAGCACCACGACAAAGTCGTGAAAGTGGTGGAAGAGGAAAACATCGGCGCGTTCGAGGATAAGGTTCTTTTGCTGGATGTTTTGATCCGTCAGGCGACGATTTTGGCGGAGCCGCTCATGCCGCTCTGCCGCGAAGACTGTCCCGGCATTCCCGTGAAATCTACGGATAAGGACGCCGATACCACCGAGCCGCTGAAGAAGTCGCCGTTCAGCGATCTTTCCAAGCTGCTGGAAGAGTAAGTTTTTCACAAAGATTTTTCGAGTTTTTGGAGCGATCAACGCTCCGCACGAGGAGGTGAACTTTCATGCCATTGCCCAAGCGACGACATTCTAACCAACGGACCCGCAAGCGCCGCACGCACTACAAGCTGGAGCTTCCGGCTCTGGTCCGCTGCAACGTCTGCGCTCCGCTCGCCCCGGGAGTCTATCAGATGCGTTTGGACCACCATGCGTGTCCCGTCTGTGGAACCTACAACGGACGCCAGGCCATCAAGATCAAAGAAGCAGCTGGGACGGAAGAGTAATCGATCTCCCGGCGCCCATGCCACGCAGCCGGCGGCGATGATCGCCGCCGGAGCGATGCAAATGCCGGGGAAATCCTCGCGGCGTACCTCGTCGCCCGTCATTCTGTTTTCCCTTTTTCAGTAACATCGTGGGACATTTATGAAGATCGCGGTTGACGCGATGGGGGGCGACTTCGCCCCTGCTGAAGTTGTCAAAGGCGCATTGTCGGTAGCTCGTGAAGACAGTGCGCTCACCATTATCCTTGTCGGCGACGAAGCGGCGATTCGCTTGCAGCTCGCGTCGGAAGGCGATATCCCCAGCAATATTACAATCGAGCATACGGATGAAGTGATCGAGATGGGCGACCATCCCGCCTCCGCCGTCCGTAAGAAGCGCAACTCCTCCCTGGTCGTCTGCGGGCAGCTGGTCAAATCGGGGCGCGCCGACGCCACCATCAGCGCCGGAAACACCGGCGCGGCGATGGCCGTGGCGGCTCTCGACCTGGGACGCATTCCCGGCATCGAGCGCCCCGCGATCGCGGCGTCGCTTCCGACGGCCCATGGGGCGACCCTGCTTGTCGACGCCGGCGCGAACGTGGATTGCTCGCCGCAGAACCTTCTCCAATTCGCTTTGCTCGGCTCCATCTACGCCGAGAAGGTGATGGGAGTGGCGAATCCGCGCGTGGGCCTTCTCAACATCGGCGGCGAAGCGGGCAAGGGTAACGACCTGACCAAAACGACGTACGCCTTGCTGGAAAGCCGTCCTTTGAACTTCATCGGCAACGTAGAAGGCAAAGACGTCTTTGAGCATGCGGCCGATGTCGTCGTCTGCGACGGTTTCGCGGGCAATGTCCTTTTGAAGACGGGCGAAGCCGTCGCGGAGTACATCGTCACGCTGCTGTCCCAGGAAGCGAAGGCCGGCGGTCAGGCGACGGTCGAGGCGCTCGGACCGCCGATGAAGCGGCTTCTCTCCAAGATCGACTATGCCGAAACCGGCGGCGCGCCGCTGCTGGGCGTCAACGGGGTTTCTTTTATCAGTCATGGGCGCTCTCGGGCGAAGGCGATCGCCAGCGCGATCCGCGCGGCGGCCAAGGCGGCCGGCACGGATTATGTCTCCACGGTCAGAGACGCCGTGCCGACATTTAGCGAGGAACGTCCATGACGCAGCGTTACGTTAGCGAGGAGCGTTGATGACGGAAAGTACTGCGCTCCGCACCGTGGGCATCCTCGGTACGGGGTCTTATGCGCCGCCTCAGGTCGTCACGAACGACGACCTTGCGCAGCGGATCGAGACGTCCGATGAATGGATCGTCAGCCGCACAGGCATTCGCGCGCGCCGCATCGCCGACGCCGATACCGCGACCTCCGATCTCGCGCTGGAGGCGTCCCGGCGCGCTCTCGCCGACGCGGGGGTAACCGCCGCCGAGATCGACCTGATCGTCGTCGCGACCTGCACCCCAGACCATCCGGGTTCTTTTCCCTCGACCGCCACGGTGCTCCAGCACCGGCTGGAAGCTTATCAGGCGTCCGCGTTCGATGTCGGCGCCGTGTGCGCGGGCTTCAGCTACGCGCTCCATATCGCCGCGCAGATGGTCCGGTCGGGCGCCAGCCGCCGAGCGCTCGTGGTGGGCGCCGAAACGCTCTCGAGAATTGTCAATTGGGACGATCGTAATACGGCGGTGCTTTTCGGCGACGGCGCCGGCGCGGCCGTGATCGGCCAGATCGACGGCGATGGCGGATATCTGGGCGGCATCCTCGGCGCGAACGGCGCCGGCGGTCCTTTGCTCAATGTTCCGGCGGGCGGATCGCGCACGCCGCTCACCTCGGAGTGCGTCCGAGGCGGAGCCGATAAGATCTATCAGAACGGCAAGGAAGTCTACAAGTTCGCCGTACAGACGATGGGCGAGGCGGCGATCCAGGCGCTTAACAGCGTTGGGCTAACCCCCGAAGACGTCGACTGCTTTATTCCGCATCAGGCGAACATCCGAATCATCACGAAGGCCGCCGAGCGGATGGACCTTCCGTTCGAAAAAGTTTTCACCAACCTCGAAAAATACGGCAACACGTCCGCCGCATCGATCCCGCTCGCGCTCGACGAAGCCGTCAAGCAGGGCCGTATTCAAACGGGAGACCTCGTGGTCCTCGTCGGATTCGGCGCGGGACTGACCTGGGGCGCCAACGTGGTGCGCTGGAGCAAAACATCTTGAAACTTGCCTATCTGTTTCCTGGACAGGGCTCGCAGGCAGTCGGAATGGGCGCGGACCTTTACGCGCACTCCGCCGCCGCGCGCTCAGTCTTTGACGAAGCCGACGAGCTTCTCGGGACAAAGATCAGCACGATCTGTCTCTACGGTCCCGAAGAAACGCTGAAAGAAACGCTTTACACGCAGCCGGCCATCTTTGTCTGCTCCGTCGCCGCCCTGCGCGCTCTGGAAGAGCTGGGCGCGCCGAAGCCCGAAGCGACCGCCGGTCACTCGATCGGCGAGTACGCGGCGTGCGTGGCCGCCGGAGCGTTCGACTTCGAGACCGGGCTGCACCTGGTCAATCGGCGCGCGCAGGAGATGCACCGCACTTCCATCGCGGCCGAAGGCGCGATGGCCGCCGTGCTGGGCATGGACCCTGAGGCGGTCGTGGCGGCGTGCCAGGCGGCGGAAGCCGAAGGCGCGGGCATTGTGGACGCCGCGAACTTTAATGGCGGCGGTCAAGTCGTGATTTCGGGCGAGCCGTCGGGCGTCGCGCGGGCATCGGAAATCGCCAGAGAGCGCGGCGCGAAGAAGATCGTGGAGCTCAAAGTCTCCGGAGCTTTCCATTCCCGGCTGATGACGCCAGCCGTGCACTCGATGGCGGTGGAGCTGGGGAAGGCGTCGATCTCGGATACGACCATTCCTATCGTCGCGAATTTGACGGCGGAGTATGAAACGTCCGCGTCCGATATCCGAAGCAACTTGGCGGCCCAGATCGATCATTCAGTGCGCTGGGAGCAGTCCATTCAGCGTCTGGCTGCGGATGGGTTCGATACGTTTGTCGAGGTTGGGCATGGAACGGTGCTGTCGAAGCTGATGAAGCGGCTCGCGCCGGACGCCGCGGCGCTGGCGTCGGGTACGATGGAGGAAGCGCGGGCTGTCGCCGCGCTCGGAGGGAACGCCTGATGGCTTTGGATCTGACGATGAGCCTGGAAGGGCGCAATGCGATCGTGACGGGCATGAGCAAGGGCGGCGGCGGCATCGGCCGCGCGATCGCGCTTGCTCTCGCGGAGCTGGGCGCTAATGTCGCGGTGACCGGCGGCTCGTCGGCGGCCGCCGCCGAGGCCGTGGCGGCCGAGATTGAGGCGCTGGGCCGCAAGGCGATCGCCGCGCAGTGCGACGTCTCGAACGCTTCCCAGGTGGAAAATTTGATGTCACAGGTATTGACAACCTGGGGCAGTTTGGATATAGTAGTGAACAACGCCGGGGTGACGAAAGACGGCCTGGTCATGCGCATGTCCGAAGAGGACTGGGACCTGGTGCTTGATATCAACCTCAAGGGCGCTTTTTTGATGACCAAAGCGGCGCTGAAGCCCATGATGAAGCAGCGTTCGGGTAAGATCATCAATATCTCGTCGGTGATCGGTCTGATCGCAAACCCCGGACAGGCGAACTACTCGGCCTCCAAGGCCGGCTTGATCGGTTTCACGCGGACCGTGGCGAAGGAAGTCGCCACCCGCAATATTCAGATCAACGCCGTGGCCCCCGGCTTCATTGAGACGGCGATGACCGATGCGCTCAATGACGAGCAAAAGGCGAAGATCGTCAAAGAAATCCCGGCCGGTCGGCTGGGTTCCCCGGAAGACATCGCGGCGGCGGTGTCGTTCCTATCCTCCAGCCTTTCAAATTACATCACCGGTCAGGTTTTGACCGTGGATGGTGGGTTGGTGATCTAGACGGTAAACTCAATCAGTCCGCGATTCAAGCGCATTTGCGCGCGGCGCGAAATGATCATTGTTATTAAGGAGACGACGGCATGTCAACGTTCGAACGTGTGAAGAAGGTAGTTGTGGAGCAGCTGGATGTGGCTGAGGACGAAGTGACCCCGCAGGCGTCGTTTATCGACGATCTGGGCGCGGACTCCCTCGACGTCGTCGAGCTGGTCATGGGGCTGGAAGAAGAGTTCGACGTGAACATTCCGGATGAAGACGCCGAGAAGATCACGACGGTGCAGGAAGCGGTCGATTACATCGACGAAAAGTCCAAGTAATCATTCGCAGTCCGGTCCGCCTGTTACACCGGGCGGACCTTTGTTTTATTGGATTTAGCAAGAGCGCCGATTGGGCGCAGGGTGGGGCATGGGTAACGAAAGACGCGTCGTCATCACCGGTCTGGGAGCGATTACTCCTCTTGGCATCGGCGTCGACGAATATTGGACCGGTTTGCTTGAGGGCCGCAGCGGCGTTGGCCCCGTCGAAGGCTTTGACTGCTCCGAGATCGGCACGCGCATCGCCGCGCAGGTCAAAGGGTTTGTCCCGGAAGATTACATCGATCGCAAGGAAGCGAAGCGGATGGACCGCTTCGCTCAGTTCGCCATGGCGGCGTCCCGAATGGCGCTCGATGATTCGGGTCTCAAAATCGACGATTCGAACCGGGAGCGCTATGGAACGTTCATCGGCAGCGGCATCGGCGGGATTGCGACGCTGGAGGAACAGCATCGCCGTCTGATCGAAGGCGGAATGGGACGGGTAAGCCCGTTCTTCATCCCCATGATGATCGCGAACATGGCGACCGGGCAGGTCGCCCGCGCGCTGGGCCTGCAAGGGCCGAGCGAAACGGCGGTGACCGCCTGCGCCACGTCCACCAACTCGATTGGCGACGCCTATGAAGTGATCCTGCGCGGCGACGCCGACGGCGCCGTCGCCGGGGGCAGCGAAGCGGCGGTCACCCCAATCTCCATGGCCGGCTTCTCGAACATGCGCGCCATGTCTCGCCGCAACGACGACGCCGCGCACGCCTCCCGTCCCTTCGACGTCGGCCGCGACGGCTTTGTTCTGGGCGAAGGCTGCGGAGTCATCGTCCTGGAAGAGATGGAAACGGCCGTGGCCCGAGGGGCGCGCATCTACGGCGAGATCCTTGGCTACGGCATGAGCAACGATGCTTACGACATGGTGAACCCCGCTCCGGAAGGCGCCGGCGGCGCGCGGGCGATGGCGGCGGCGATCAAGCGCGCCAAAATCTCCCTTTCGGAGGTCGGCTACATCAACGCGCACGGCACGAGCACGCCTGTCGGTGATGTCCTGGAAGTCCAGGGGATCAAGACGGTCTTTGGCGAACACGCCTACAAGATGGCGGTCTCGTCGACAAAGTCGATGACCGGGCACCTTCTCGGCGCCGCCGGCGCCATCGAAGCCATCGCCACCACGCTCGCGCTGCACCACGGCGTTCTGCCGCCGACGATGAACCTGGAAACGCCCGACGCCGGTTGCGACCTGGACTTCGTCCCGGGCGCCGCGCGCAAGCAGCAGGTGGAGGTCGCGATGTCGAACTCCTTCGGCTTCGGCGGACATAACGCGACCATTGTATTGCGCCGCTGGCAAGGTTAACGCGCCATGCCGCCCGATCACCGCGACCTTCTGCGCCAAACGGCGGAGAAGGTCGATACGGGAACCGAAGCTTCCGAGACGTCCCGCGCCTTCGTGGTGTTTAATACGACGCGCGCGCCTTTGACCGGAACGGCTGTCTTTCACGCCGAGATGTCCTGGCCGCGCGGCGCGGACCTTCCGCCCATCGCCGTGACCGAAATGGCTGGCCGGCCGGTCCCACGCGTTGTCGGCGACGTGTTAAGAAGTGAAGATGAGCGGGGGCGTCCGGACCGTGAACGGATTGCCTTCGATATTCGTTTCGCCGTGACGGATGTTCCGGCTAACGGCTGGAAAACTTACCTCGCGTGGTTTACCGAAGATCCGGCGCCGCCGAATGCGGCGGACCTTCCCGAGGCCGAAACGGGGCTGATCGCAATCGAAACGACGCGCCATGGCGGCGATTTCCCGGCGAGCGGAACTTTTTGACTTCCGCTGGACCGTATGTTATACTGATTTGATGTTCCAGCAAACGCTTGTTCAACTCCAGATTTTGCTCACGATGGCGCCGGGATTGGCCATATGGCTCCTGGTCACGCCATCGGCGCAGCCGTTCCTGGTGCAGGCGCTCAGCGCCGGCTCCGGGCAGGTCATCTGTCTGACGCAGCCGATGGCGCTGCACCGCGAGGGACGCGGATACACGGTCGCGCATGGCAGTGAACGAAGCCGGGTGGCGACGCCTCTCATATGCGCGACCCCCGTGTGTCTACAGACGATGGCCGCCCTGGCCGGATCCGTCTGTTCCGTCACTCGCTCCATCTCTTTTCCCCAAGCCGCCCGCGCTCCTTAACTCGGGCTTCCTGTTTCGCCGCTCTTATTCCATTCACAATCAATTTTGAGATCGTTGTTCGTTTTACGACTCCGCCTGCCAGGGATGTGCAGGCGCGCGTCCGCTTGTCCGAAAGGGATTGACCATGCAGTTTTTACGCAAATTTTTTGACACCAATGAACGGGATGTCGATAAGTATCGCAAAGTCGTCGAGAAGATCAACGCGATGGAGCCCCAGATGCAGAAGCTCTCCGACGAGGAGCTGGGCGCCAAGACCGTCGAGTTCAAAGAGCGCATCCAGAAGGTCTTCGACGCCGAGTGCAAAAAGCGCGGCAAGGAGTGGCTGGAGCTGGACCGCGTCGAGAAGCGCGCCATCGGCGACCTCGCCCTCGATCCGCTGCTGCCGGAAGCCTTCGCCGTTTGCCGCGAGGCCGGCAAGCGCAGCCTGAACATGCGCCCCTTCGACGTACAGTTGATCGGCGCCATGGTCCTTCATGACGGACGCATCGCGGAGATGAAGACCGGTGAAGGCAAAACCCTCACCGCGACGCTGGCGATCTACCTGAACGCGCTCACCGGGCACGGCGTCCACCTGATCACCACCAACGACTATCTGAGCAAAGTCGGCGCCGTGGCGATGGGCCCGCTGTATCACTTCCTGGGGCTGTCGGTCGGCATCATCCAGGGCCAGAGCCCGGAGACGGGCGATGTCGGCGGTACATATATCTACGATCCCGAATATCGCCATCCGGATCCCCGCTACGACTACGCCCGTCCCGCCGCCTCGCGGCGCGAGGCTTACGTCTGCGACATCACCTACGGCACCAACAACGAATATGGCTTCGACTACCTGCGCGACAACCTGGCCGGTCCGGCGCAGGAGCTCAACCAGCCGGAGCTGATGTTCGCCATTGTCGACGAAGTCGACTCGATCCTGATCGACGAAGCGCGTACGCCGCTCATCATTTCGGGACAGGCCGAGGCGTCCTCCGATCTCTATGTGAAGATGGACCGCATCGTGCGCCAGCTCAAGCCGGAGCGCGACTACACGGTGGAAGAGAAGCACAAGTCCGCCGTTTTCACGGATGACGGCCTGCGCCGCGTCGAGCTCGCGCTGGGCGTCACGAACCTCTCCGACGCCGAGCACATCAACTTGATGCAGCACGCGAACTCGTCGCTCAAGGCCCACGCCGTTTACAAGCGCGATATCGATTACCTTGTGAAGGATAACGAAAAGGGCAAGCGCGAAGTCGTCATCATCGACGAGTTCACCGGACGCCTGATGTTCGGACGCCGCTGGGGCGACGGTCTGCACCAGGCGGTCGAAGCGAAGGAAGGCGTCAAGATCGAGAACGAGAACCGAACGCTCGCCACGATCACCTTCCAGAACCTGTTCCGCCTGTATCCCAAGCTGGGAGGCATGACCGGAACCGCGAAGACCGAAGAGGATGAGTTCCGCAAGATCTATGCCCTCGACGTCGTTTCCGTCCCAACCAACAAGCCGATGGTCCGCAAAGACAACCCGGACATCATCTTCAAGTCGGAAGAAGCGAAGCTGCGCGGGATCGCTCGTGAGATCCTGACGATCCATTCGCGCCACCAGCCGGTGCTGGTCGGAACCCGATCCGTCGAAATGTCCGAGCGCGTGTCGGACCGTCTGCGCTACGATCGCCTGAGCATGCTCGCTCTCGTGGATATCCTGCGCGATAAGCTGGAAAACGCCAAGGGCCTGGACAAGACGAAGTACGGCGAGTTCAGCACTCTGCTTAACCAGAAGCTGACCACACTGACGCCGGGCAAGCTCTCCGAAGTGATCAAGCACTTCGAGATTCCCGCGAGCGCCACCGATCCCGCGAACCTCGCGGCCCTCGCCAAGCTTCTGGGCGTAGCGGATGAGTTCAAGCCGGTGCTGGAATCGTCCCTGACCCAGGGCATCCCGCATAATATCTTGAACGCGAAGTCGCATGAAAAAGAAGCGAAGATGATCTCGGAGGCGGGACGCAAAGGATCCGTCACCATCGCCACCAACATGGCGGGACGCGGCGTCGACATCCTGCTCGGCGGCTCGATCGTTCCCGATGACGACGACAGCGGCGACGACTATGAGTACCGCCGTGGCGGCCCGTCGGTAGTCGGCCTTACTCCGGTCGGCGAGCGCGGCAGCGCCGAGCATCAGGCGGAGGCCGACGAAGTGCGCAGCCTGGGCGGCCTCTACATCGTCGGCAGCGAACGCCATGAATCGCGGCGTATCGACAACCAGCTTCGCGGCCGCGCCGGCCGCCAGGGCGACCCGGGCGCATCGCGCTTCTTCGTCTCTCTGGAGGACGAACTGTGGCGCTTGTTTGGCGACAAGGCCAATTCGCCCATGCTCTCCGGCTGGGCGGAGGATCAGGCGATCGACGCGCGGCTGCTTTCTGCGATGATCGAGCGAGCGCAGAAGAAGGTCGAACAGCACTACTTCGATCAGCGCAAGCACACGCTGGATTACGACGATGTCATGAACGTCCAGCGCGAAAAGATCTACGGCGAGCGCCGCCTGATCATGCAGGGCGCAAGCCTGCGCGACACGATCCTGGGCTTCCTGATCGAGAATGTCAGCCAGAGCGTCGATATGTACGCCGCCGCGTCCACGCCGAAGGACGAATGGGATCTGGACGGCCTGTTCACGCATCTCAACACGATCTTCCCGCTGGACGAGTACGCGGATCGCACGGACCTGAACAACAAGGGATACGACGAGCTTCAGGAGTTCCTCGCCGACACCGCGCAGACGGCCTATGTGGACAAGGAAGAAGCGCTCAAGACCGCCATGGGCGAGGAAGAGGGCGAAAAGCAGCTGCGCGACTTGGAGCGCGGCCTGATGCTGCAAGCGCTGGACCGCCACTGGATGGACCATCTGAGCGGCATGGACTATCTGCGCGAAGGCATCGGCTGGCGCGGATACGCCGGCATCGATCCGCTGGTCCTCTACAAAAAGGAAGCCTACGATATGTTCCAGCAAATGCTGGCGTCCATGCAGGAGGAAGTCGTGACCGTGCTCTTCCGAATGTTGGAGAATGTCGGCGGTGAAGAAGAGGGCGAAGAGGAAGAAGAAGAGATGGTGATCGAGTCTTTGCCGGTGTAAGGGATCTATCCCCGCGCTTCGGCCGACCCCTCCGGGGCAAACCCACCCCGGCCATCGGCCGACCTTTCCGGGGCAAACCCACCCCGGCGCTTCGCGCCACCCCTCCCGCCGACGGGAAGGGTTAGTCGGATTGCCTCTGACGAAAACTGCTTGCGATAACACGTTCTGAAATAACCCTTCCCGTCGGCGGGAGGGGTGGCGCGAAGCGCCGGGGTGGGTTTGCCCCGGAGAGGTCGGCCGAAGGCCGGGGGTGGGTTTGCAGGGATATAAACAAAATTCGCCTGCGATCAGAAAAACTGATCGCAGGCGCATTTTGTTTTATGGACAAGGACAGATCTTACGCGGGGCGCCGCACCATCTGTTTCATTTCGGTAACGTTGCCCGCGTACGAAATTGCTTCTTCCTCGGAGATCAATCCCGCGCGGAAGTACTTCAGCAGACACTGGTTCATGGTCTGCATTCCCCAGAAGTTACCCTCGGCGATGGCGCCGTAGAGCTGGGAGGCGCGGCCTTCTTCGATCAGCTTGATGATCGTCGGGGTGGCGATCATCGTTTCGACGGCGCCGACGCGGCCCGTGCCGTCGGCGCGGGGGACGAGCTTTTGCGAGATAACGCCCTTCAGCGAGCCGGAGAGACGCAGACAGAGCATGTCGCGGTCCTGAGGGGGGTACATGTTGATGATACGGTCCAGGGTCTCCGCCGCCGATGCGGTGTGCAGGGTGGAGAAGACGAGGTGACCGGTTTCCGCCGCCGCCAGCGCGACGTTCATCGTTTCGATGTCGCGCATTTCTCCAATCAGCAGGATGTCCGGGTTCTGACGCAAACTGTACTTAAGCGCGTCGTGGAACGAGTCCGTGTCCAAACCGACTTCACGCTGGGAGACAATCGACATTTTGTCCGGGTGGACGAACTCGATCGGGTCCTCGACCGTGATGATGTTCGTGCGCCGCGTCGAGTTGATCAGGTCGATCATGGCCGCCTGAGTTGTGGATTTGCCAGAACCGGTCGGTCCCGTGACGAGGATCAGGCCCTGGCGGTTTTTTGTCGTGTCGCCGATGACCGACGGCATTCCGAGCTGCTCCAGGGAGAAGATCTTGAGCGGGATCAATCGGCAGACAAGACCCATGGTGCCGCGCTGCTGGTAGACGTTGCAGCGGATGCGGCAGACGCCTTCCACTTCAAACGCCAGGTCGAGCTCATGGCGGTGCTCAAAGCGGCCAATCTGCTCGTGGGTCATGACGCTGTAGGCGAGCGTCCGCGTTTCCTCCGCGGTCAGCGGCGGCTCGTCCAGGGGCTGGATTCGCCCGCTGATGCGCATCGCCGGCGGGCTGTTGGCTTTGATGAAAAGGTCCGACGCTTTCTTTTGCGCGGACAATCTGATCAGGTCGTAAAGATCGTGCATCCTCAGGTCCTTATAATTACAAATTCGTTTGTGCGGCGCGATCCGGCACAGCGTTGCGCTCTGAATTTAAGCGTTGCGCGCCATCGCCATATAGACCAATCCACCGGCGATCGCCGCGACAGCCGCAATCAGCGCTACCTGCCAAAATCGGATCGGCGCATGCCCGCTATTGTTTTGACGCGCGGACTGCACGGAAGCTTCACTTGGCTGGTAAAGAGGCAGATTGAGCTTGCGATAGTGGGGATCGTGGATCAGCACGCGGTAGCTGTACGTCGAGCCGTGCTGGTCCAGCGTGATGCTGACATCCTTGCCGTCATATCCGCGCAAGCCATGGAACTGAAACTTCGGCGTGACGAAATAGGTGATGGCGACTTGCGGATACGGGCGCAGCGCATCGATGATCGGTTCGATCGGGAAATACTGACCCGCCGCCGGAACCGCGCCCGAGGCGGTAAACACGGCGCTGGTCATCTTCTGGGTCGCTCCCTGCACGGGCGCGACGTCTTCCGTAATGGTGAGGCCTTTGATCGCCCATCCGGTGGACGATTGCAGCGCGGCGATATCCCGGCTGACCTGCGCTTTGGGCGCGACGGCGGGGTAGGTGAGGGCCATCTGGCCGTCGCCTTTTTCCGAGGCGTAAACGATCAGCAGCAGGTCCGGCTGTGTCGCCGGCTTCGCCATGGCGGGAACGGCGGTCGCGAGAAGAAAGGCCGACGCAGCGATTGCGCGGAAGGCTCTCATAACAGTGGCTCCTTCGCGATGAGCCCGAGCCAAACAATGCGGCCGCGCCATCGTGGGCACATTATACACCCTTAGGAAGAAACAACGCAAGCGCGGACACGGTTCCATCAGAGCAGAGATCGTTCGCGAATCATCGTCGGCAGCATGGAGGGAAGCAGGACGGTGGCGTCCGGATCGGACATGACGGTGCAGCGCTCGATCACGTTCTCCAGCTCGCGCACATTGCCGGGCCAGGAGTATACGCTCAGGGCCAGCATCGCCTCCGGGGACACCGAGGAGATATTGCGTCCGTTTTCCCGGTTGAACTTGTCCAGAAACACATCGACCAGGATCGGGATATCCTCGGCGCGCTCACGCAGGGGCGGAAGCACGATCTGAATGACGTCGAGACGGTAGTACAGATCTTCGCGGAACTTGCCGTGCTTGATCAGCTGCTCCAGATCAGCGTTGGTCGCCGCGATGAGGCGGACATCCACCTTGATGGTCTTCGTGCCGCCGACCCGCTCGAATTCCCGCTGCTGGAGGACGCGCAGCAGTTTGATCTGGACGGACGGAGAGATATCCCCGATCTCATCCAGAAACAGCGTGCCGCCGTGGGCCATCTCGAATCGGCCCTTTTTCTCGGCGAGGGCGCCGGTAAAGGCGTTCTTGTCGTGCCCGAAGAGCTCGCTTTCCAGCAGCGTCTCCGAAAGAGCCGCGCAGGAGATGGCGACAAACGGTCCGGAGGCGCGGTCCGATTGCTGGTGCAGGGAGCGCGCCACGAGTTCCTTGCCCGTGCCGCTTTCGCCGCGGATTAGCACCGTGGCGCGGGAGGCGGCCACGCGGCTGATCATCTGCTGGATCTGCTTCATGGCGGGGCTGGCCGGCTCGCTGACGGCGCTTGCGGGACGCTTCTTCGTCCCGGCGGCGGTGGCGGCCCCGGATTCGCGATGCTCCGTGCTGCGCTCGACGCAGCGCTTGACAATGGCGCGGACCTCGCCCACATCAAAGGGTTTCGTGATATAGTCGGCGGCGCCGTAACGCATGGCGTCCACACAGGTCTTGATCGTCGCATACGCGGTGATCATGATGGCGACGGAATTCGGGTGCTTGACTTTGACCTTTTGCAGCAGCTCGACGCCGTTCATGTCCGGCATGATCAAATCCGTCACCAGGACGTCGATGGTGTTGCTGGACGCGATTTCCAGAGCCTTCAATCCGTTTTCGGCGGTGAAGACCTGATAGCCGTCCTTTTTGAAGATCGCTTCCAGCACGCGCCGGATATTCTGCTCGTCGTCGGCGATCAGCAGATTGCGCGGCTGCGCGGAAGTTCCGTCTTTACTTGCTGTCTCCATACTGAGGCATGCCGCTGTGGGCCGACTCCTTCCTTGTACAATCACGACGCCCAGAGGCGCCGACTTCAAGTCTGATCCTAGGCCGGCCTCTATGCGAGGTCCGTGCTGGACCATTCAAAATATCCGCCGGGCCGGTCGCTGCGCTGATCGGAGATATCCGTGCGCGCCTGCGGAACGACGGTGGTGTAAAGCGGATGCACCGGAAGCTGCATGGTGAAGGTGGATCCTTCTCCAGGCATGCTGCGCGCGGTGAGCCGCCCGCCGTGTGTCTCGACGATCTTGCGCGCGATGGCGAGGCCCAGGCCCGTGCCTTTGGTCTTCGTCGTGAAAAACGGCGTCCAGATCTTCTCCAGCTTGTTGGCGTTGATGCCCACGCCCATATCTTCAAAATCCACTTCGGCGATATCTTGTTCCACGAGATACCGTGTGATAATCGTCAGCTTGCCGCCGTGCGGCATCGACTGCGCGGCGTTGATGACGATATTTCGGATCACTTGCTCGATCTGTGATTTATCGACGAGGACATTGGGCAGGTCTTCGGCGTATTTCTGTTCGAACTCGATGTCCTGGTCGTGGAGGTAGGCGCTCATGAACTGAATGAGACGTCCGAGGATCTGATTGAGGCTGACGCTCTGCATCTGCGGCGGGCTGACGCGCGAGAACTCCAGAAACTCGCTGGTCATTCGGTTGAGGCCGTTGACTTCCTCAATGATAATATCCAAAAATTCGCCATGCAGCTCAATAAATTCGTCGGGCAGCTCATTTCGCAGCAGCTGCGCCGCGCCTTTGATGGAGGAGAGCGGGTTGCGCAGCTCATGCGCGATGTTCGCGGCCAGCTGTCCTGTTTCGGCGAGCTTGCTTACGCGCTCCACTTCTTCCTTCATCTGCATCTCATTGGTGACGTCTTCAAAGACGACGACCACGCCGAGATACTCCCCGGATTCGCTTTTGAGCTGCGAGGCGCTGAGATTGACATAGGTCTCGTCGCCCTGCGGCGAATGGTAGCAGAGCTGGTTGCGCGTGAAGACCTTGCCGGTCTGCGCGGTCAGCTCCACCATCTGCATGGTCTCTTCGCGCACCGCCGTATCCACCTGGAGCATTTTGAAGAACTCTTTGTAGTGGCGGCCAATGATTTGATGGGCGCGGAGGTTGATGATCTCTTCGGCTCGCGCGTTCCAGGTGACGATATACCCGTCTTTGTTGATCGTAATAACACCCGCCGCGATGGAGCGCAGGATATTGTCGGTGTAGCGAGTCAGAGTGCGGAACGAGCTCATCTCGCGGTAAATCGTCGCGGCCTGCGACGCCACCAGGTGCAGCAGCATGACGCTTTCTTCGTTGAAGCTTGCCGGCGTATGCGTCTGCATCGTCAGGACGCCAATCGTCTCGTCGCCGACGAGCAGGGGGATCGCCAGCACCGATTGCAATGTCGCTTCCTGGCCGACGACGATCGGCACGTCGCGCGCGGCGGGCGAGGAGGCGATCAACCCCGTTCGGGCGCGCAGCGCCCGCGCGCCCAGATGCTCGCCTTCCAGCGGCAGCGTGACGGAGCCGACGATCTCGGAGGCGCAGTCGCCGCGCGCCGCGCGCGCGGTCATTGTCTGGCCGTCCTCGTCCACGGTGTACAAAATCGACTGATCGCTCCACACGAGGCTGGCGACGATCTCCAGAATGCTGGACAGCGCCTCGTCGAGGGAGGTCGCGGTGCGCACTTTCTGCATCAGCTCGTAGATGGCTGAAAGCTCCAGCTCGCGCTGGTCGATACGGCGTTCATAGGAAGACGCATTGTTCAGGACGACGGCGGCCTGGGACGACGCCACGGCGATCAGCTTGAGCTGCTCCACGCCATAGTCCTCGTGCTGCTTGCCGAGCAAAAGAAAGCCGATGGCGACATCTTCGACGACCAGCGGAATCAGCGCAGTCGAGTGATGATCTTCTAAAAACGCCTCGAAAAACGGCGTCCAGTCCGGGCCAAAGTAGGTGGGAATGTCCTGAAGCGTCAGCAGGCGCGGCGCCCGGACGGCCTGGGCGGCCGCCGCCACGGGCAGCGCGGCGACAATGGATTTGAGATGCTTTTCCACATGGTCCGGGATACCGCGCCATTCGATCGCGCGCATCGAGTCTTTCCCCGCCTCGAAGTGCAGCAGGACGCCGGCGTCGCTGTCGGTGATCTTCGCCGCCAGATCGTTCACGGCTTTGGCCGCTTTTTGGACGCCCGATGTCGCGGCGAGGTTTCGGCTGACCTCGTAGAGCGTGGTGAGCTCGGCGTAACGGCGCTCCTGGCTGGCGTAGAAGCGCGCGTTTTCAATCGCGATGCCGGCCTGATGGACGAATGTCGAGAGCAGGTCGATCCCGTCCGCCGTGATCCAGCGGGTGGGGTCGGAGTGGCTGACCACGACGACGCCGATACAGCGGCCGCGCGCGACGATAGGCTGGGCGTAAAACGACGTCATGCTCAGCGCATGCGCGTACTGGCGCACGTGAGGCGGCTCCAGGTCGGGGCGGTCCACCAGGACCGGCACCTGTCGCTGGGCAATGCTGCCGATGACGCCTTCGCCAAGGCCGATGTTCGCGTCGCGTTTTTCATCGGGGTTCCAGTCGAAGCCCCGGACGATGCGCGCGGAGAATCGCCCTGTATCGAGATCGCAGAGGTAGATCCGGCAGCGGTCGAACTTGACGACGTCGACGATATTGTCCGCGACCTGATTGAGAACCTGATCCAGATCCAGGGTCGAAGTGATCGTCTCCGTCAGATCCGAGAGGGTAGAGAGCTCCTGAATCTTGTTGTTAAGCTTCTGATAAAGCTTGGCGTTGTTGATGGCGAGCGAGGCGTGAGTCGCGAAGATGCTGAAGAGACGCAGGTCGTCGTCGTTAAAGGTCGCCGTCGGCAGGTTGCGCCGGATACAGAGAACGCCCTGCACTTCGCCCTTTTCGTCCTTCATCGGCATACAGATCGATGAGGCGACACCGGGCAGCCCGGTCAAGTTCTGAGTCTTGAGCTCCGGAACATCGTCCAGCGAATCGAGGCGCAGCGGCAAGCCCGTGGCGGCGACATGACCCGCGATGCCGCTGCCGACAAGAATCCGGGTGTCCTCGACAATTGAGCTCGCCAGGCCGTACGAGGCGACGATCGTCATCGCCTCGGTGTCCGGCTCCTTGAGCATCAGCGAACAGGCCTGCGCGTCCATGACCGACGCCGCTTTTTCCGTGATCAAATCCATCAGGTGATGGATGTCTTTGTCGTCGGTGGCCTGGCCGATCTCATAAACGGCCTCCACCTCGCGGATGCGCCGCTCGAGCTGGGTGCGAGCCGTTGAGACCTGGTCCTGCCAGTACGATTGGCGTAGACCGAGGAGGATAAATGGGGTCAGGGCGTGCGTCAGCGCATCCCACCATTCCAGATCCGAGCCGGGCGGCAGCCGGAAGGACCATGCGCCTAAATGGACGCCGTCGGAGAGGAGGATCTTGCACGTCGGCTGATCGCATTCGCTTGCGGATTCGTCTTGCGTGGTATGGTGGGAAAGAAAGTCGAGCGTCTGGCTTTCGAGCAATTCGTCGGCGTCGCCGACGACGCGCCTCAGGCTATCACTGCCGGAGACGACGTAGATCGCGCATTTTTCCGCCCCGAGCGCGTCGTGGGCAAGGGTATTGAGCTGCTGGAGGACCGGGCCTTCATGCTCAAATGTACGCGCAGCCTGCAGCAGCAGGGCGCTTAGATCTTGATGGACCGGCGAGGATTGCTTCATAACGAACTCACAGCGCCATTATCCGGTACTTTATCGTCAATGTCAAGCCAAATGAGGTTTGCCGAGCCAGGCATGCGGGAACAATTTCATCAGAAATCAATACGAGGAACAAACCATGGCCACCACGCAAGAAGTTCAGCACGGCGAATCGTATGACAAGCACAAGCCGTCGTCCGAATTGGACCCGGCGGACAAGCAGTTCGGCTCCGCCGTCGCGGCGCAGACGGAAACCCTCGCGGAAGCGGAAATCGACGCGCGCAATGGATTGCGCGGCGCGCCCGGACGGCGGCCGGTTCCGGAGGATTTTGAGGACTTGCTCACGCCGGAGGGAAACAGCGGGGACATCGTTGGATCGGATATCGCCGACAGCCCGTTTGCCATCGGCGAAACGGCGAGCATTCATATCCCGGAACGGCGTTTTTAACGCCGCCGTCTCCAAACAGTGAACTTTTGACGCGTCTCCCTTGTTATATGACGTAGGAACAGCCATATTTGTGAACGGAATTGGCAAGGAGACGCAGTCATCATGAGCAGTAATAAAACCGCTGGGATCATCGTTGCGGCGGCGGCCCTTTTCGCGGTCGCGGGACTAGCCGCCGTCAAGCGTGCGCCGAAGCCGGCGGCGGTTTCGGCCAAGGGGTTCGATCCCAAGTACACGAAGACCGACGCGGAATGGAAGAAGGTCCTGACCCCGGAGCAGTATGACGTGACGCGCCATGCGGGAACGGAAGCGCCGTTCTCCGGAAAGTATTGGAATAACCATGAGCGCGGGATTTATAAGTGTGTAGACTGCGGGCTGACGCTGTTCAGCTCGGATACAAAGTTTGAATCGGGGACGGGGTGGCCGAGTTTCTGGGCGCCGATCGATAAGACGCACGTCCGGGAAGTCGCGGACCATTCGCTGATGATGGACCGCACTGAGGTCATCTGTCCGCGCTGCGGAGCGCATCTCGGACATGTCTTCGACGACGGCCCCGCGCCGACGCATTTGCGCTATTGCATGAATTCCGCGGCGCTGACGTTTGAGAAGGGGAAGTAGCCTGCATCTTGCGTGAGAGCCTCTGAATATGCTATAATAGAAGCAGAGTTTCAGATTATTCACTTCTGAAAGAGCGGGCGTCAGCCCGCTCTTTCGTCTTGTTAGGGACAAACCCAGAATTTAGCGGCGCGCCCGCAAAGCGCCGTGGGATAGTTCGGAAGATGGTGGGAGGCTTATGAACGGCGATTTTATTGAAGCCCTGCGGCAAATCGAGAAGGAAAAGGAAATTCCCTTCGCCACCCTGCTGAAGACCCTTGAGGTCGCGCTGGGCAAGGCGTACAAAAAGCACTACGGCATCCCCGGCGATGTGAACGTTCATATCGACACGACGAAGAACTCGTTTAAGTTCTCGTGCGAAAAGCTGGTCGTCGAGCCTGTCGGTAACGAGCATGCGGAGATGTCGCTGGAGACGGCCCGCAAGATCAACCCGAACGCCGAATACGGCGACATGATCGCGGTGGAAGTCACGCCGGAGAACTTCGGGCGGATCGCGGCGCAGACGGCGCGCCAGGTGATGATGCAGGAGTTCCGCGAGACCGAGCGTGAGAAGGTCTTCGACGAATTCAACGCGAAGATCGGCGAGGTCGCGACGGGCATCGTGCAGCGTCACGAAGGCGGCAACGTTTATATCAACATTGGCAAGCTGGAGGCGCTGCTTCCCCAGCAGGAGCAGGTCCCAGGCGAGCCGTATCGCTTTAGCGACCGTATCAAGGTATACTTGCTGGAAGTCCGCCGGTCGTCGCGCGGGCCTCAGGTGATCGTTTCACGGTCTCATCCAAGCCTGATTCGCCGGCTGTTCGAACTGGAAGTGCCGGAAATCGCGGACGGATCCGTGCAGATCAAGAGCGTGGCCCGGGAAGCCGGCGCGCGCTCCAAGATCGCCGTGGCGTGCGAGGACGACAAGATCGATCCGGTCGGCGCGTGCGTCGGCCATCGGGGCGCCCGCGTCCAGGCGGTTGTCTCCGAACTCTACGATGAAAAGATCGACATCGTGCGCTGGAGCGCCAACGTGTCGCAGTTCGTGGCGGAAAGCTTGTCTCCCGCGAAGAGTGTGAACGTCAAGGTCAATGAGGAAAAGAAGTCCTGCTTCGTCCTCGTCCCCGACAACATGCTGTCGCTGGCGATCGGCAAATCCGGCCAGAACGTTCGGCTTGCCGCGCGTTTGACGGGCTGGAGAATCGACATCCGGTCCGAGTCGCAGGAAGCGAAAGCGGTCTTCGCCAAGGCCGCCGAGGAAGTGGCGGAAGAAGAGCGACAGGCCGAGGCCCAGCGCCTGTCTCCCGCCGCCGCGAAGTCCGTGGCGACCGCGCCCGCGGATCAAGAAGACGAAAATGTGGTGGAGTATGATGAAGAAGTGGTCATCACCGCCGACATGCTGAAGGCGTTCGACGACGAGGATTAAGACCGCGTTCTCCGACCTCCCAATCCTGGGAGGCGGAGACCAACCGAGAACCGACATGAAACAGCGCCACGTCCCGCTCAGAACCTGTGTCGTCTGCCGTGAAACGTCCGCCAAGCGGACGCTGCTCCGCATTGTGCGCGAGCCTGGCGACGAAGGCGTCGTCCGTTTCGACGGATCCGGCAAAGCGAACGGGCGGGGCGCGTATGTTTGCGCGTCGGACGAATGCATCGACAAAGCCATCAAGCAGAAGCGCTTCGAGCGCTCGCTGAATGTGAAGGCTGTATCCGAGAACCTGGCCGCCGACCTCAAGGCGGCGGCCGCAAACGCTCATTCTGCAGGAGTGAATGCGTGATGATTTAAAATAAAAAGAGCTGCAACGAGAGGTGAATTGACCTTATGTCTGGTGTGCGTATTTACGATCTAGCAAAAGAACTGAAGCTGACGAGTAACGAACTGTTGGATGTCCTGAAAGAACTGGGCGAACCAACAAAAACGGCTTCAAGCACGATAAACGACTCCGCCGCCGAAGGCGTACGCAAGCGCGTCGCCGACCGAGCGAATGGAGCGACCAATGGCGCGTCCGCGCCTTCTTCCAGCAACGGCAACGGCAATGGCGCGGCGAAGCCCGCTCCGGCCCCGGCAGCTTCCGCCTCGGAAAGCCCCGCCGCCAATTCCGGTAAAGTCGTGGATATCCCGAGCGTTGTTTCGCTCAAGGATTTCGCCGACCTGATTTCCATTCCGGCTCCAACGATTCAAAAGAAACTGATGGGCCTTGGCGTCCTCGCGTCGCTGAACCAGAAGCTCAGTCCCGAAGTCGTCACGCGTCTGGCGAAGAGCTACGGCGTACCGGTGAACATCGTTTCGCCGCAGTCGGCGCCCGCCGCCGCGCCGCAAGCTCCGGCCGCGCCTGCGACAACCGGCGTCGCCGCGCCGCAGGCCGACGCCGCTCCGGCGGCTCCCCCCGCCGCGCCGAAGGTCGCCGTGGTGGCCGCGAAGCCCCGCCAGAAGCCCGCCGGCCCCGTCTCCCGCCCGCCCGTCGTGACCATCATGGGACATGTCGACCACGGCAAGACGACCCTGCTGGACGCGATCCGCAAGGCGCGCGTTGTCGATACCGAGCATGGCGGCATCACGCAGCACATTGGCGCGTATCAGGTCTCCGTTGAGGATCCGACGAACGCCGGGACGATGCGCAAGATCACGTTTCTGGACACTCCCGGCCACGAAGCCTTCTCGGCGATGCGCGCTCGCGGCGCCCAGGTCACCGATATCGCGGTCCTGGTGGTTGCGGCGGACGACGGCATTATGCCGCAGACGATCGAAGCCATCAATCACATCAAAGCCGCCGGCGTTCCGATGATCGTCGCGGTCAACAAGATCGATAAAGACGGCGCCAATCCAACCCGCGTTCTGACGCAGCTGACCGAATACGACGTCATGCCGGAAGCTTACGGCGGCGACGTGCAGACGGTGGAGCTGTCGGCGAAAGAGGGCCTGGGCCTGGACGACCTTCTGGAGAAGATCATCCTTGTCACCGACGCGGAGATCGAGCCCAAGGCCGATCCGAGCGCTCCGGCGACCGGCTGGGTCATTGAAGCGGAGATCGATAAGGGACGCGGCGTCGTCACGACGATCCTCGTGGACCAGGGAACCGTCAAGATGGGCGACTCCGTGGTCGCGGGAACCACGTTCGGCCGCATCAAAGCGATGGTGGACGACATGGGCCAGCGCGTCAAGGACGCGCCGCCGGCGTTCCCCGTCGTCATCCTGGGATTGAACGGCGTTCCCAACGCCGGAGACCGCTTCGAAGTCGCCAAGAACGAGAAGGCCGCTCGCCAGATCGCGGAAGAGCGCGCTTCGGATATTAAAGAAGACCAAATGGGCTCGCGCCGTGTGATGACGCTGGAGGATATGCAGCGTCACTTCAAGGCGGGCACCACCAAGACTCTGAACTTGATCGTCAAGGGCGATGTCCAGGGATCGGTGGAGGCCATCCGGCAGTCGCTGGAGAAGATCGACCATCCGGAAGTAAAGGTCAAGTTCATCAGCAGCGGCGTCGGCTCCGTCGGCGACTCCGATATCCAGCTGGCGGCGGCCTCGCAGGCGCTGGTCCTCGCATTCAACGTTCGTCCCGAACCGGGCGCCGTGAAGATGGCGGAAGCCGAGCATGTCGAGATTCGCGAATACCGGATCATCTACGACCTGTTCGACGACGTCAAGAAGGCGATGGCGAACCTGCTCGATCCGATCTACGAGGAAAGCGCGCTGGGCGTCGCCGAAGTGCGCGCCGTGTTCCGGCTGCCGCGTTCCGGCGGCTCGATCGCGGGCAGCTACATCCTTGAGGGCAAGGTCGTCCGCAACGCCAATGTCCGCGTCAAGCGCGGCGGCAAGCTCGTCGCCGAGGGCAAGATCGACACGCTCAAGCGTGAAAAGGACGATGCGCGCGAAGTGGCTCAGGGCTACGAGTGCGGTATCCTCGTTCCCGGTTACGATCCCGTCGAGGGCGACCGGATCGAGTGCTACGAGTTGAAGCGCATCGAGCGCACGCTCTAAATGGTCTGGGGGCGATTCGCCCCCGGACCGACGGCGGCCGCAACGTGCGGCCGCAACCTTATGACCATGGTCATCGGCGTCCTCACGGCGGAACTGCAGATTGACGGCGCAGAGTCGCTGAAAGATAAGCGCCAGGTGCTGAAAAGCATACTGGCGCATCTGCGTAACGATTTCAACGTCTCCGCATCGGAAGTTGCGGATCACGATATTTGGCGCCGCGCGACCATTGGGATCGCGCTGGTGACCACCGACAGCCGGTTCGCGAACGAAGTGCTCGACAAAGTGATCGACCACCTGGAGCGCGATCCGCGCGCGGAGCTGGGACATTATGAGATGGAGATGCTGTAGCGCGCTTTGCGGCGCCGCACGCGTCTCCTGAATGGAATTTAACAACATGCCAGCGACTAGAAAACAGCGCCTGCAGGAAACACTGCGCGCGGAAATTTCCGATATTATTCGGCGCGACCTTCGGGACCCGCGCTTCGCCAAAGGGCTTCTCTCCATCACCGAAGTGGAGGTGACGGCCGACCTCAAGCACGCCACGGTCTTTTTCAGCGTTCTCGGCGACGAGCAGGCGCGCAAGGAAGAACTCGCCGCCCTCAAGGGCGCGACGGGGCATCTGCGCGGCGAGCTGGGCCGCCGCAAGACCGTGATCAATGTTCCGGAGATCTCGTTCCGGTATGACGACGCGCTGGAGCGCGGCGGCAAGATGTTCGAGATGCTGGAGCGGATCAAACGCGAGGACGCCGAGCGCGCCGCCGCCATGCCGGCGGACGACGCGGCGGAGACCGAAGACGGGCAAGTCTCTTCGGGCGCCGAAGACAAGGAACAGGCCGGCGCATGAGCCAGGACAGCATTCCCGATCTTTCGCTCACCGTGCCGCTGGCGGCGGAGGCGATTCGGCAGGCGAACACCCTGGTGTTCGCCTGTCATGTCAATCCGGACGGCGACGCGCTTGGCTCCATGATCGGACTGGCGCTGGCTCTGACGCCGCTGCAAAAGAAAATCACCCTTCTCTCCGCCGACGGCGTTCCCGAGATGTACAAATTCCTGCCGGGAGCCGAGCTAGTGCAGCGCGGGTCCGATGAGGCGGAGTTCGATCTGGCGATCGTTCTGGACAGCGGAGACCTGTCGAGGGTGGGGGCGAGCGTCCTGCCGGTCGTCGAGCGCGCGCGCAAAACGATCGATATCGATCACCACGTTACGGCGAACAGCTTCGGCGATATCCGTGTCCTGAACTCCAAGGCGGCGTCCACCTCCGAGATCGTCTACGCCCTGGTCCTGGCGATGGGGCTGCCGATCGACAAAGCGATCGCCACCTGCCTCTTCACCGGCGTGATCACGGACACGGGGTCGTTCCGGTTTCAGAACGTCACTCCCAACACCTTCCATGTCGCGGCGTCCCTGCTGGAGCACGGCGCGCCGCCGGCGTATATCTCCGAAAACGTCTTTGAGAACCGCAGCTTCGCGGCCACCAAGATGCTCGGCGCGACGCTTTCGACGCTGACATCCACGGCGAATGGCCGGGTGATCTGGGCGCATGCGTCTCTGGAGGATTTCGTGGCGCTGGGCGCCACGGACGAAGATACCGAAGGCATCGTCAACTATGTGCGCGGCGTGCGGGACGCCGAGGTCGGCGTGTTCTTCCGCGAAATGCCCGGCGGCTCCGTGCGGATCTCGCTTCGTTCACGCGATACCGTTAATGTCGCCGAGATCGCGGCGCAGTTCGGCGGCGGCGGCCACAAGATGGCGGCGGGCTGCAGCGTCGCGCGTCCGCTGGCGGAGGCGGAGAAGCTGGTGATCGACGCCATCCTGGCCGTGCTTCCGGCGGTCAGCTAATGGCGAATGGTTTTCAAAACGATCCCCGGATGCTGGGCGTACTGAATGTCGACAAACCGGCGGGAATGACCTCGCACGATGTGGTCTATCGAATACGGCGCGTGACTCGCGTCAAGCAGGTTGGGCACGCCGGCACGCTGGATCCGGACGCCACGGGCGTGCTCCTGGTCTGCGTCGGAGCGGCGACACGGATCGCGGAGTATCTCGCGGACGAAGGCAAGGCGTATCGCGCCGTGCTTCAGCTCGGTTCGGAGACTGACACCGAAGACGCCTCCGGCCAGGTCTTGACGCAGGCGGACGCTTCCCACATCACGCGCGAGGATCTGGAGCGCCTGCTTCCCTCGTTTACCGGGGAGATTTCGCAGACGCCGCCGATGGTGAGCGCCGTGCACCATGAGGGCAAGCGGCTTTACGAACTGGCGCGCGCGGGGATCACCGTGGAGCGCGAAGCGCGAACGATCCGGATCGATACATTGACTCTGAGGGAGTTTACGCCCGGACCGAACGCGACCGCTGTCCTGGATGTCGAGTGCGGCAAGGGAACGTATATCCGGACGCTTTGCGCGGATCTCGGCAAGGCGCTGGGGGTAGGGGGGCATATGGCGAGCCTGCGCCGAACCGCCGTCGGCGGCTTCCATGTGGACGCCGCCGCGCCTCTTGAGACAATCAATCCCGAAAATGTGCTGTCACTGATGAAGCCGCCTGCGGAGGCGCTGCACGGCTTCCCGCTGCAAGCCGTGGACGATGCGCGCCGGGCGGATATCCTGCACGGCCGCGCCGTCCCGACCGGTCTCGCCGACGCGCCGATCGTGCGCGTGGTCGATGCGAACCAACAACTCGTCGCCCTGGCGCTTGCCGACGCCGGCTCGCTGCGCCCGTTTAAGGTCTTTTCCACGGAACACTCATGAAGGTTATCCAAGGGCTCGATTCGCAGGATCTTCCCCTGTCCAATACCGTGGTCGCGATTGGAGTCTTCGACGGAGTCCATCGCGGGCATCAGGAGATTTTTCACCAGACGGCCCGCGAGGCCCGATCTCTTCAGGCCACGCCGACGATTCTTACGTTCGACATTCACCCCTCGCAGCTTCTTGCGCCGCACAGCGCCCCGGGCTTGATTTCGACGCTCGATCAGCGAGTCGGGTTGATTCGAAAGTACGGCGAGATCGAAGCCGTCCTGATCGCGCCCTTCACGCGCGAGTTCGCGTCCCTTTCCCCGTTGCGCTTTGTTGAGGATATTCTGATCGGCGCGCTTGGCGCGCGTCATATCCTGGTCGGCGCGGATTTCCATTACGGCCGCAACCGGGCTGGAACCATCAGCACGCTTCTTTCCGAGGGAGCGGAGCGTGGTTTCGCCGTGACGATCGTGCCGCCGGTACTCTACCAAGGGGCGCGTATCAGCAGCACGCTGGTGCGCGAAGCGCTCGCCGTGGGCGATGTCGTCGCCGCCGCCGATCTTATGGGGCATCCCTTCGTTTATTCTGGCGTCGTGGTCGAAGGCAAGAAACTGGGACGGACGATCGGCTATCCCACGGCGAACCTGGCGCCCGTGGAGGCCGAGCAAATCGCCCCCGCGAACGGGATCTACGCCGGGATCGCTTACCTCGAAGGCGGACGCCAGGCGCGCGCCGCCGTCAGCGTCGGCTCGAACCCCACCACCGACTCCGATGGCCGCCGTAAGATCGAAGCTTATTTGATGAACGGCTTCCAGGACGATCTCTATGGACAGCGCGTCGATCTGGAGTTCCGCCAAAAGCTGCGCGACGAGCAGAAATTTGCGTCGCTGGACGATCTCACCGCGCAAATTGCTCGCGATGTCGAAGACGCGGAAGCCCTTCTCTCTCAAGCTTAACCCAAACCCATTGACAGGCGTTTTGGTTTATGATACAGTGCAACCGTGACTTTGCTTGCTACTGAGCGAATACTCACCAATTTTCCCACAACACACCTGCGGGCGATCGTCCTACCCAATGGAATGGAGTTTCGATGACGTCTATCCACACTTACAATGTTCCGCCAGGACACAGACTCCAGAAGCGATTCTGGAAATCTTCCCTCGCCCTGACTACGGTCGCTCTAGCGGCCCTGGCTCCCGCAGCGCGCGCCACGACTCTCACCGTGCCGACACAGTATTCGAGAATTCAGGACGCCATCGATGCGGCTGCCTCCGGAGACTCGATTGAAGTACTGCCAGGCGCGTATTCCGGATTCGGCAACACGGATCTGAACCTCGGAAGCAAAAATCTCACCATCGAATCGACCGGCGGCGCGGCCGTAACGACCCTCGACAATAGCGGCGGCGCCGAAAACAACCAAATTCAGACGATGACGGTCTCTGGTCACCAGACGAGCCAGACGACGCTGCGCGGCTTTACGATCAAGAACAGTTTCCACGATCTTGGCGGCGCGATCACGATCGAAGATAGTACGATCACCATTCAGCAATGTATTTTTGTAGGCAACTATGCTCCGGCGGAAGGCGGCGCCATTGCCGTCATCTCAAACAACGCCGCCTCGGGAGCGATCATTTCCCAGTGCTCCTTTATTGGAAACTCCACGGGCGACTTAACGACAAACTCCGGGTTTGGCGGTGCGATTGAGTGTATCGTCAACAACACCGGACTCAATCAAAACGTCTCGGTCATTAACTGCGTCTTCGACAAGAACACAGCCAGCTATGACGGCGGCGCAATCGACGTCGCCGGATATACGGCGGCCAGTCCGAAAGTGAGCGTCGTTAACTGTACTTTTGTCAAAAACAACTCTTCCGGATATGTCGCGCCCAACTTCGTGGGTTTGATCCCAGCGCCGAGCGGCTCCTCTTTGCCGGGCGTGGTAAGCGAGTATAACGGCGCGGCGACACTGACGAACTGCGTCCTTTATAGCGACAGCGCGCCCAAGGAAGTTTCGACCCTCAGCCCCGGGTTTACCGCGAGCTACAGCGATATCAACCAGGCGGGCTATGCGGGATCTCAGAACAACTTCTCCAGCGTCCCGAACTTCGACGATGCTGCGGAATCCGACCCGACGCTCGACAATTTGCGTGAGCAACGCACCTCGCCCTTGATCGAGACCGGCGATCCGGTGGGGACTGTTATCGCCTCCGGCGTCACCGTTCCTTCCGTCGATCGCGATAATGTGGCGCGGCATGGCACTTCCGATGTCGGCGCATATGAGTTTTTGACGCCGACCGCCACCGCGCAAACCGTGACCACGACGGAAAACGCCCCGGTTTCGGTCGTGCTGCAAGGCGTGGATCCCAATACTCCCGCACAAAGCCTGACGTTCTCGGCGACCACGCCGGCGCACGGCGTGCTGACGGGAACCGCTCCCAACCTGACTTATACGCCCAGCGCGGACTACTACGGTTCGGACAGCTTTACATTCACGGTCAATAATGGGGTCTACACCAGCGCTTCCGCAACCGTCACGATCAACGTCAGTTACGACCCGGCGGTGCAAAGCCTGACATCGAGCGCAAACATCGGCGGCGGGCTTCCGCTGACGGTGACGGCGACGATTTCCTCCCCCGCGCCGGCCGGTGGTTATTCGCTTAAGGTTTCCAGCAACTCCCCGGCGATTGACGACGGAGCGATCACGTTTGCGCCTGGATCCAGCACCGGTACGGTGGATCTGACCACCCATCCCGTGAACAACGACACACCGGTGACCCTGTCGGCGACCGCCGGCGGCGCCACGCAGACGGATAATGTTACGGTTCAAGCGATATTCCGGATCTTTGGTTTCAATGCTCCTTCCGGAAATGGCGGCGTCGCGGCGGCGGTCGGCATCGCGCTTTACGGTCCCGCCGGCCCGGGCGGCATTACAGTATCGTTGTCGAGCACGGACACGGGAATGGTCCCTCCGGGCACGACGGTGACGATCCCGCAAGGATCCACCGTGGCGTGGTTCCGCGTGGTTCCGAGCGCCGTGAATACCGACACGACAATCTCCGCGACCGCCACTCTGGGTACATTCAGTAAATCGGCGAATTACACGGTGCTCCATCCCGCGCTGCTGAGCCTGACGGCGCCTGCTTACGTGACGGCCGGATTGCCCTTTAAGGTGACGGCGACGCTGAAAACTCCGGCTCCCGCCGGCGGCGTGACGGTAGCAGTGGACAGCAACTCTCCGGGCGTTTCCGCTGGGTCGATCACGATCGCCGCCGGCGCGAAATCCGGATCGGCGACCTTCAGTTCTCATCCCGTCAACAGCACGACGCCGGTGACGCTCACGGGAACGTACGGAGGAGCTTCCGTAACCACGGATATCGCGGTGCAGGCCGGATTCCAAACGATTGGGTTCAACGCCTCCACGATAAACAGCGGATCGAAGGCGGCGATCGGCATCGCGCTTTACGGGCCGGCGGGGCCTGGCGGCGTTACCATCGCGCTGTCGAGCACGGACACGGGAATGATCCCTCCAGGCACGACGGTGACGATCCCACAAGGATCGACCTCCGTATGGATTCGGGTAACGCCGACCGCCGTGAACACCAACACAATCGTCTCCGTGACGGGCACTCTGGGATCGGACGTGAAATTTGCGTCCACGACCATCATCTCTAATGGGTAGGCGATAGGCGGTAATTTCGCGATGGATAAATGGCTGCGCCTGCTTGTGACGACCAGCTCCGCGCTGACGCTGATTCTGCTGATCGGCATCGTGATCTGGCTTTTGGGACATATCACGCATACACTGCTGATCTTCTCGCTGGGAGCGCTGCTTGCTTACGCGCTCGACCCCATGGTGGAGTGGCTGCGCCGTACCGGCGTCGGCCGCTCCAAGCGGGTCCCCAGCCGGGAAATGAGCGTCGCCGTGGTGGTCTGCTCGATCCTGCTGCTCTTCGGCTTCGGCTGCTGGTCGCTGGAGGGGCATCTGGTGACCGAGATGCGCGTTCTGCACGAGAACGGCCCTCGGTATCACGAGCATCTGCTCAGACTCGCCTCCGGCGTGGATGAGAAGCTAAGCGCGGCTGGCGTGAAGTTCAGCCTCACGGGCGCCATCGCGCATCCTCCGTCGGAGATCAAGGCGCTGGGGGCGCGGGCGGGCCGCGAGGCGCTCCCAGCGCTGGGGCATGTGTTCGGCGCGCTCGGCGAGTCGATCATCGTGCTGCTGATCGCGGTGTACTACCTGATCTTTGGTTCGGGAATGCGGTCGGGATTTAATGCGATGCTGCCCGAGGACTTGCGAACTCGAGTGGATCTCTGGGAAGACGATGTCAATCGTATCCTGGGCAGCTTCGTTCGCGGCCAATTGCTCATCGCCCTGGTGGTGGGCGCGCTGGCGGCGGTCGGCTGTCTGGCCCTGGGGCTGCATCTGTGGCTGCTCATCGGCCTGCTGGTGACGGGCGCGGCGCTCATTCCGGTCTTCGGACCGTATCTGGGCGCCATTCCCGCCGTGCTGGCGGCGGCGGCCAGTCCCACGCATTTGCACAACCCCGTCGCGGCGGTCTGCGTGATCCTGGTTTACTTCGTGATCATCAACGAGGTGGGATCGAAAATTCTGTATCCGAAACTCGTGGGGGAGGCGCTGGGACTGCACGCCGTCCTGGTCCTCTTTGTCCTATTCGCCGGCCTGGAGCTGGCCGGGGTGGTGGGCGTTTTGTTCGCCGCGCCGCTGACGGCGCTGACGATTGTCAGTGTCGTACACCTCTACCGATACTGGCAGGATCTGCCGGATTCTTCGCTCGCGGACGCCGCGCAGCGAGCGGCGAAGCAGCATTCAGACAAACGAATTACCGAGAAGGAGTGATTATGCTTGACAATACTTCCTTAAAGAAGTATACTAGGGCGAATATCACACAGGTTTTAATTTTGCTTAGGAGGCCTCAGGCACGCTAGAATGGCTTTGCTCAAAGAACAAAAAGATGTCGTCATCGACACAAACAAGACGCACGAGGGCGATACGGGTTCGCCGGAAGTGCAGATCGCCCTTCTCTCCGCTTCGATCAGCACGCTGACCGAGCATTTGAAGATTCACAAGCACGACAACCACTCGCGCCGCGGACTTTTGGTGCAGGTTGGACGTCGCCGCCGATTGCTGAACTACCTGGCCGCGAAGGACATCAACCGCTATCGCGCGCTGGTGTCTAAGCTCGGCATTCGCAGCCGCATATAAGATTTCGGCCGGGCTACGCGGATGCGTGCCCGGCCTTTCGAATGACATGCCTCCTTGCGAACTAACGCGGGAGGCATTTATTTTTCATCGCAGCCAGCTCCAGAACCCACTGACGGTTATGGCGCGCGATGAAATCGCCCGGACGCAGGCGCGTTAAAATTAACGGCGTCCCCGCGATTTTCAGGAGAAACACACGAACACATGGAACATTTTGTAGAGACCGAATGGTGCGGAGCAAAGCTGCGCATCAGCACCGGTAAAGTGGCGAAGCAAGCCAATGGAGCCGTTTGGCTGCAAAACGGCGACACGATCATTCTGGCCACCGCGACCATGTCTAAGGAGCCCAAAGCACACCTAGACTTCTTCCCCCTCACCTGTGATTACGAAGAGAGAAAGTACGCGAACGGCAAGATCCCCGGCGGCTTCATCAAGCGTGGCGGACGCCCTGGCGAAAAAGCGACCCTTATCTGCCGATTGATCGATCGACCGCTCCGCCCCTTGTTCCCCTATGGCATGCGTAACGAGACCCAGGTCATCGCGATGCCGCTGTCCTACCAGGCTGAGTTTTCCCCCGATGTTCTTTCCGTCACTGCGGCCTCCGCGGCGCTTACCGTTTCGAACATCCCGTTCAACGGCCCCGTCGGCTGTGTACGCGTGGGATTGGGTGAGAATGGCGAGTTCATCCTGAACCCAACATTTGAGCAGCAGCAAAACAACCCGCTGGACTTGATTGTCGCCGCGACTGAAGAAGCCATTGCGATGGTGGAAGCCGGCGCGTCCGAAGTCAGCGAAGAAGTGATGCTCGCCGCGATGGACTTCGCGCATGACGCTTGTAAGATTTTGGTCAAGCTTCAGAACGACCTGGCCGCTCTGGTCGGCGTCACCAAGCTTGATGTTCCGCTGCACAAGGCCAACGAAGAGATCCTCGCCGTGGTCCGCGAGCGTTTCTCCGCAAGCCTGCGCAGCGGCCTTCAGGATCCGGACAAGTCGTCCCGCGAAGCCGGCCTGACCCTGCTGATCAACGACGTCGTCGAGCAGCTCAAGGGCGAGTACCCAGATAATATCGCCGACCTTAAGGAAATCGCCGATAAGGTCGTCAAGGAGCAGCTGCGCGACTTGATCCTGACCGAAGGCAAGCGCCCGGACGGACGCGGCACCACGGACATTCGCCAGATCTCCTGCGAAGTCAGCCTGCTGCCCCGCGTCCACGGCACCGGCCTCTTCACCCGCGGACAGACCCAGGTTCTGACGACCCTGGTCCTGGGCTCGGGCGATGACGCGCAAATGGTGGATACGCTGGAGGAAGACACCGAAAAGCATTACATGCATTTCTACAACTTCCCGCCGTACTCCGTCGGCGAAGCCCGCCCGATGCGCGGCCCCGGTCGCCGCGAAATCGGCCACGGCGCTCTCGCCGAGCGTGGCCTGCGCGCCGTGCTTCCTTCGCGTGAAGTGTTCCCGTACACCATGCTTCTGACCTCCGAAGTGCTGGAGTCCAACGGATCCACCTCGATGGCCTCCACCTGCGGCAGCACGCTGGCGCTGATGGACGCGGGCGTTCCGATCAAGGCGCCCGTCGCCGGTATCGCGATGGGCCTGATCGAAGGACCGGAAGGCAGCGGCGAGAACGGGCAGGGACGCAAGTACGCGGTCCTTACCGACATCCAGGGCATGGAAGACTTCTCGGGCGACATGGACTTCAAGGTCGCCGGAACCGCCGAGGGCATCACCGCCCTTCAGCTCGACACGAAGATCGGCGGCGTGCCGCGCGACGTGTTCGTGCAGGCGTTCCAGCAGGCTCGCGACGCGCGTCTGCACATCCTGGGCAAGATCACTGAGGCCATTGCGACCCCGCGTGAGAACCTGTCCAACTACGCTCCGCGTATCTTCACGATCCAGATCGAGCCTGACCAAATCGGCACGGTCATCGGACCGGGCGGCAAGATGATCAAGAAGATCACCGCCGAGACCGGCGCGAAGGTCGATATCGAGCAGGACGGAACCGTCTACATCGCCTCCGTGGACGGCGCTGGCGGCGAGCTGGCCCGCAAGATGATCGAGGATATGACCAAGACGATCAAGCCCGGCGAGATCTACGAGGGCACCGTCGTCCGCTTCCTGCAGTTCGGCGCGTTTGTTGAGATCATCCCGGGCAAGGACGGCTTGGTTCATGTCTCGCAGCTGACCGACTCGGATGAGCGAATCGGCAAGCCCGAAGATGTGATCAAGCTTGGCGACAAGATCCGTGTCCGCGTGACCGAGATCGATCCGCAGGGACGCGTCAACCTGACCGCGCGCGGTCTGGACCAGCCCTTCGATCCGGAAAATCCGGAGCCGGGTCGGCCCCCGCGCCCCGGCGGCGGTGGCGGCGATCGTGATCGCGGCGGCCGTGGCGGTGATCGCGGCGGCGACCGTGGCGGACGCGGCGGAGACCGTGGCGGCGATCGCGGTCCGCGCCCCGACCGTGGCGGCGACCGGGACTTCCGTCCCTCCGCTCCGCGCGCCGAAGCGGCGGCCGAGGCTCCGGTGGCTGAGGAAGCCCCCGCCGCAGTCGCTCCGCTCGCGCAGGACGACGACGAAGCGCCGCGCGCTCGTTTCCGCCCGCGCCGCTGATCCGGCTCTCATGTCCGGCAAGCCGGCCGTCATCGCAACCTTCAAGGACATCCCCATGCGTGGGGGTGTCCTTTTGTCAGCATTAGCCTTGGAGGATTTCCAAGGCGTGAGGTTCGTTTTTCATTATGATACAGCGTGAGGTTCTGCCCAACGGCGTCCGCATCGTGACTGAGAACATCAGTTATGTCCAATCGGTCGCGCTTGGGATCTGGGTGGGCGTCGGCGCCCGCGACGAAAGCGACAAGCTGCGTGGTGTTTCCCACGTGATCGAGCATATGCTCTTCAAGGGCACGCCCTCCCGCACGGCGCAGCAGATCGCCGATGAGATCGACACCGTCGGCGGCGATATCAACGCCTTTACCTCTAAGGAAAACACGTGCTACCACGTGCGCGTTCTTTCCGAGCATGTTCCGCTGGCGCTCGATATCCTCACGGATATGTTCCTGAACTCGTCGTTCGACGCCGAGGAGCTGGGCCGCGAAAAGAACGTCATCCTCGAAGAGATCAAGCAGCGCGACGATGAGCCCGACGATCTGGTCCACGACCTGTTCGCCGAAGTGACGTGGCCCGGGCATGTGCTCGGCAAGAGCGTCATTGGAACTCCCGAGACTGTCTCCAGCTTCAACTCGGACGACCTGCGCAGCTACATCAAAAACTGTTATACGCCCGATACGATCGTCATCTCGGCGGCGGGTAACTTGAACCATGATGAGATCGTCGCGTATGTCGCCAGCAAGTTCGGCGATCTGACGGGATCCATCTCGGACTGGCGCGCCGCCGACACGACGCCCGAGTTCCAGCCCGGCCAGATCTACGTGGAGAAGCCGATCGAACAGGTGAACCTCGTGATGGGCGTCCCCGGCGTCTCACAGCTCTCCGACGAGAAGTATGCGCTCTCGATCCTGGACAACGTTCTGGGCGGCTCCATGAGCAGCCGCCTGTTCCAGGAGATCCGCGAAAAGCGCGGCCTGGCGTACAGCGTCGGCACCTATGCGCAGTCGTATCAAGAAGGCGGATACTTCGCGTTCTACTCCGGTACGGGCGCGGCGACGGCGGAGCAGGTCATCGATTTGATCAAAGCCGAATGCGTCAATATCCGAAAGAACGGCGTGACGGAGAAAGAGCTTCAGCGCTCGAAGAACCAGTTCCGCGGCGGCATCGTCATGGGCCAGGAAAGCATGAACTCCCGGATGATGCGTATGGGCCGCAATGAGCTGAACTATGGCCGCGTGCTGCCGATCCAGGAGATCATGGACAAGATCAACGCCGTGACGGTGAGCGATATCGCCAGCCTGTCGGAGCGTTTGTTCGCGAAGGAAGAGTTCTCCATGGCGACCGTGGGACCCGCTCCGGGAAGCGTGACGGAATCGGACGAAGACGAAGAAGAGACGGAGGAATAAAAATGGCGATTACGGTAGTCGTCTCTGGCGCGAAGGGCCGGATGGGCACGGAAACGGTCGGCGCGGTCATGGCGGACGACCAGCTGCAATTGGTGGGGGAAGTGGACCACGGCGACGATCTCGCCGCCACGCTCGGCTCGCTGAAGCCCGTCGCCATGGTGGACTTCTCCGTCCCCAGCGCGGTGCTCGGCAACATTGAAACGGCGCTGGCGAACGGTGTCGTCCCGATTGTCGGAACCACCGGGCTGGCGCCCGCCGACGTCGAGTACGTGCGCGGTCTTTGCCGCACGCACAACCTCGGCGCCCTCATCGCGCCCAACTTCGCCATCGGCGCTCTGCTGATGATGCGCTTCGCCCAGGAAGCCGCGAAGTACATGCCCGACGCCGAGATCATCGAGATGCATCACGAAAAGAAGCTGGACGCTCCTTCCGGCACGGCCGCGAAGACCGCCGAGATGATCGCCATCGGGCGCGCGAATACGCCGCCGACAGCGCTCCCGGACGACGCCTTCGAGAAGATCCCCGGGTCGCGCGGAGGCAAAGGGGTAGGGGATGTCCCCGTACACAGCGTCCGCCTTCCCGGCTTCGTCGCCTCCCAAATGGTCATCTTCGGCGGCCCCGGCCAGACACTCACGATCCGTCACGATTCGCTGGATCGTAAGTCGTTCATGCCCGGCGTCACCCTTGCCCTGCGCCACGCGCCAGCGCTGGCGGCGAACGGCGGCGAACTCATCTACGGCTTGGAGCACCTGCTGTAGACTATTTCCAAGCGAGGAGAGATCATGAGCGGAATACTGCGCTCCGGCAATCTCGTACGTCCACTCTGTCTCATGGCCTCCTTATTCGTCTCGGTTCCGGCGAGCGCGGCGCCGGCGTCCCCTGAGGACGCCGCTCCGCGCCCGCTGCCCTTCACCGGCGTGAACTTAGCGGGCGGGGAGTTCGGCGCGCCCAAGGCGGGCGTGGCGCAAGTGTACGGCAAAAACTTCGTTTATCCGTCGACTTCCGAGTTCGACTACTTCGCTTCTCACGGCGTCAATGTCATTCGTCTGCCGATCCACTGGGAAGTGCTCCAGCCCGAGATGAACAAGCCGCTCGATCCGGTCGAGCTCAGCCGCCTCCAGGCGGTCGTCAAAGACGCCCTCAAGCATCGCCTGGTCATCATCCTCGATCCGCATAACTACGCCCGCTACTACGACAAGATCGTCGGAACTCCCGATGTTCCCGCCGCCGCCTTCGCCGATTTCTGGTCGCGTCTCTCCGCAACGTTCCAGGACGACCCCCGAGTCTGGTTCGGTCTGATGAATGAGCCGCACGACATGCCGGCTTCGCAGTGGCTGGGCGACGCCAACGCCGCGATCGCCGCGATCCGCAAGACGGGCGCGAAAAACTTAATCCTGGTCCCCGGCGTGCGCTGGACCGGCGCCGGCAGCTGGCTCGACGGCGACGCGGACGCCAACGGCGCCGTGATGCTCGGCGTCAAGGATCCCAAGAACCATTACGTCTACGAAGTGCATCAATATTTGGATGTGGACGGCTCAGGAACCCACAAGGAAGTCGTCAGCCCAACGATCGGCGTGGAGCGGCTGCAAAAGTTTACGGAATGGTGCCGCCAGCATCACCAGCGAGCGTTCTTAGGAGAAGTCGCTGTCGCGGCGAGCCCCGAGGGTGAAGCGGCTATCGAGAATATGCTGACCGATATGGAGAAGAATCGAGACGTCTGGGTGGGGTATAGCTGGTGGGCCGCCGGACCGTGGTGGGGCGATTACATGTTCACACTGGAGCCGAAGGACGGGGTGGACCGGCCGCAGATGGGGTATTTGAAGGCGCACTTGCAAGGTCCCCCGGCGCTTTAGCGCCGGGGGAATAGGGACTACCCCTCACCGCGCCGCCGACACGACCCCCGTCGGATTCAACTGCTGGCGCATCTTTCGTTCCCGCAGTCTCAATTTCAATGGGATCTGCATTGACTCCCAAATGACTTGCTTGGACATCTTTGACTGGCCGGCGCGGCGTTCGACGAAGATGATGGGGACTTCTGTGATCTGGAAGCCGGCGATGAAAGCGCGGAAGGTCATCTCGACCTGGAACGAGTAGCCGTTGGATTTGACGGAGTTTAGCTGGACCCGCTCCAGAACGCGGCGGCGGTAGAGGCGGTAGCCGCTGGTGCAGTCGTTGACGGGGAGGCGGGTGACGGTGCGGACGTATTTGTTGGCGCCCCAGGACAATAATATGCGGCGGAGGGGCCAGTTGATGACGGAGATTCCGTTGAGGTACCGTGAGCCGACGACGACGTCGGCTTCCTCGCCGGCTTCGAGCATCGAGGCGAGGTAGAGCGGGTCGTGCGAGAAATCGGCGTCCATTTCGATCATCGCCTCGTAGCCGCGTTCAAGAGCCCACTGGAAGCCGGCGATGTAGGCGCGGCCGAGGCCCTCTTTTGCGGTGCGGTGCAGGACGTGGATCTTGCCGGCGTGCTCGGCCGCGAGGCGGTCGGCGATGGCGCCGGTGCCGTCGGGCGAGTTATCGTCGACGACCAGGATATGGACCTCGGGAGCGTGACTGAAAACGAGCGCGGCCAGCTTTTCGAGGTTGTCCGCTTCGTTGTAGGTGGGTATTACGACAACTGCATTCATTTTATGGTATTCTAATCCTCAGGATCGCTCACGTCCTCCCGTGTTGTGGTTATTGGGTGGAATAACACTCAACCCCAGGTCGTCTATGCCTTTCGGACGCAAAGTCGCTAACAGAATTCTGCTCGCCACGGTCACCCCGCTGCTCGTCATGTTCGCGTGCGGACTGGGGGTCGCCTATTTTTCCGGGCTGGAACAGCATATTATACGCTATGTCGTGCTCCAACTGCTTGTGCTGGCGCCGGCTTTTGTGCTTGTCTGCTTGATGACCCGCCGATTCGCGGTCCGATTGGCGAATTTGCGGCGCAGCGCGGAGCGAATCGAACACGGCGACTTCGCCGCGCGGCTCTCCACGCAGTCCGAAGGCGATGAACTGTCCGATCTCGCCGGCGCGTTCAACCGGATGGCCGACGTGATCACCGCCCGCGAGGCGTCGCTGCGCGAGCAGAACCATATCCTCGCGACGCTCAACCATCGCATGGAATCGGTGCTGAACGCGACCAACGACGGAATCGCGATGCTGGATCGCAACGATCGCTTCACGCTGGTCAACCGCCGGTTCTGCGAGCTTCTGGGAGCCCGCGCCGATCAGCTCCTCCATCAAACGGCGGCGCAGGCGCTGGAGGAGATGCCGCCAGCTGGAACGCCCGACGCCCGCGAGCTGTTCCATAAGGTAATCGAAATCACCCGGCAGGAGCCGGAAGGCGTGGTTGGCGTCTCCGAACACACCGTCGAAATGCGCGCGCCCGAGCGCCGTTTCGTCCAGGTCTACACCGCGCCCGTCCTGACCGACGAGGAAGGCGAGTGGGTGGGGCGCATCCTCGCGCTGCGGGATGTGACCCGCGAGAACGAGCTGGACCAGATGAAGACGGACTTTATCTCCGTCGTCTCCCACGAGCTGCGCACGCCGCTGACGAGCATTCGCGGCTACACCGATCTGCTGCTGTCGGGCGCGAGCGGCGAAGTGTCCGAGCTTCAGCAGGAGTTTTTAGGGATCATCCAGGCTAGCACCAGCCGGCTTTCGAACCTTATCAACGATATTCTCGACATCTCGCGCATTGAGTCCGGACGCATCAAGCTGCGGCTGGAGCCGATCAACTATCATACCATTGTTGCCGACGTTTTGCGGCTGATGAAGGCGGCGGCGGACGAAAAAGAGATCACATTCGACGCCAGCCTGCCCGAGCAGCTCCCGGTCGTAAGGGGCGATGCGGACAAAGTGACTCAGGTGCTGACCAATCTCGTCAGCAACGCCATCAAGTACACACCGTCGGGCGGCTGGGTCAAGCTGATGGTTGATGTCACCGACGACAATCAGGTCTGCACCTGCGTGCAGGACAGCGGCATCGGCATTACCCGCGAGGACCAGAAGAAGCTTTTCCAGAAATTCTTCCGGGCGGATAACTCCAGCACACGCGAGGCCGGCGGCACGGGGCTTGGTCTGGTGATCGCCAAGACGATCGTCGAGCTGCTGGGCGGCGCGATCTGGGTGGAAAGCGCGCCCGAGCGCGGCAGCCGGTTTTACTTCACGCTGCCCATCTCGGTGGAATCCGGCGCGGACCCGGCGTCGGACCAGGTGGTGCTTCCGGACCGCGGCATCGGACTGGTCTTGCTGATCGACGATGACCCGTATATGCGCGGCCTGGTCCAGCACCAGCTGCATCGGCGCGGCTACGGAGTGATCGTTTCCGCCAGCGTCCCGGAGGCGCTGCAAAAGGCGCGACAGCATAAGCCAAATGCGATTCTGCTGAACTTCATGATCGCGGATCTGGATGGACTGCGGATTTTGGCGGCTCTCAAGGAAGATCCGGCGACGGAAAGTATCCCATTGATCATGGTTTCCGTCGCCAGCGACCCCGCACGCGGTATACTGTCTTTAGGAACGTTTTCTTTGCTGCGTCATCCCGGCGACGATTACCGCCTGGCGCGCGTGGTGCAGGACGTGGCGGAGCACATCACGCGCGGCGGGCTGGAGCCGGCCATGGCGCTGCTTATCACTCCAGAAGAAGGCGGCTGTTTCGGCGGCGAGCGTGAGGAAGTGCTGGCGCGCACAGATAGCACCCTCGCCGATGCCGGGATTACACTGCAAGCCGTCGCGAACGCCTCCGAGGCGCTGACCCTGGCGATCACCGAATCCGCCGTCGTGATTTTGATCGACATGGATCTTCCCGCCGATCAGATGGAGCAGCTGATCACGGCGCTCAAGGTCGAGGAAGAAGCGGCGCGGATCCCGATCGTGTTTTTGTCGAACGATCTGTCGGATCGCGGCGTGCGCCGCATGACCGGCCTGCAATCGACGGATGCAAACGCGGTGTTGGATTATTTGTGCGAACAGGTCAAAGACGCGGTAGAGAAGCCCACGATCGGTCTTCATCCCGTCAACGCCTCTTTCGCTTAGGCATCGAGAAGAAGCCGCGCGACGTACGGACTGCCGTCAGGACTGCGGCGACAAATTTTTAGACGGAACTTGACAACGAGAAAGGCCGCCGGGCGTAACGCTTCGCTCGCGGTCCGCATGATTTCAGTAAGCAATTCGAGAAGGAACTGAGGAGATGACTCAATACAATGTCGCCGTCGTCGGCGCGGGAGCCGTGGGCGAAGAGATTTTGCGTGTGCTGGCGGAGCATCACTTTCCGGCGAAATCCATCAAAGTGCTGGCGCGCAGCGCACGGACTTTGACCGTGGACGGAATCGATTATCAAGTCGAGCCGACCACCGCCGAAGCATTTGACGGCGTGGATATCGCTTTGTTCGCCGGCACCGAGGGCGAAAAGGGCGCCGCCGTGACATTTGGCCCCGACGCCGCCGCGCGCGGCTGCGTGGTGATCGATAACGGCGCGGACTTCCGGATGCGCTCCGATGTGCCGCTGGTCGTGCCGGAAGTGAACGCGGCCGCATTGGCCGAGCACAAGGGAATCATCGCGAACCCCAACTGCTCCACGGCGCAGTTGGTGCTGACGCTCAAGCCCATTCACGACGCGTTCAAAATCAAGCGTGTGCTGATCTCCACCTACCAGGCCGTTTCCGGCGCGGGCGGCGCGGCGGTCAATGAGCTGCAAGCGCAGACCACGGCTCTGGGCGAAGGCCGCCAGATCTCCTCGGCCGGTCCGGCGTTCCCGGTGCAGATCGCCGCGAATGTGATCCCGCAAATCGGCGGGTTTGACGACGCCGGCTACACCTCCGAAGAGATGAAGCTCGTGCATGAGACGCGCAAGATCCTGGGGGATGACTCCATTGCGATCACGCCGATGATCACCGCACGGGTTCCGGTCTTTATCGGCCACTCCGAGTCGGTTTACATCGAGACGGAAAAGCCCGTCACTCCGGACGAAGCGCGCGAACTGTGGCGCAATTTTCCCGGACTGCGCGTGGTGGACGATATCCATTCGGACGATCCGAGCCTGCGCTACCCGACTCCGCTTGCGGCGGCGCACAAAGACACGACATATGTCGGCCGCGTTCGCCAGGATTTGGGTAATAAGAATGGGCTGACCTTCTGGGTCGTCAGCGACAACCTGCGCAAGGGCGCCGCGACCAATGCGGTGCAGATCGCGGAAGCGCTCGTCGAGCGAGGCTGGGTAAAACGCGGCGCCTAAGAAAGAGGCGCCGAAGTTTTCGAGCCGATGCGCCGTTTAATGGCGCTGCTCGCGATCGTATTTCGATTTTGGAAAGCAAACATGTCCGAGACACAAATCACACCGATGTTCGGTCGCGTCGCGACCGCAATGATTACGCCGTTTCACGCCGATGGCTCGCTCGACCTGCCCGGCGCGGAGCGGCTCGCCAATCACCTCATTGACAATGGAACCGATAGCCTGGTTGTCGCCGGCACTACCGGCGAAAGCCCCACGCTCACGCATTCGGAGAAGCTGGAGCTGTTCCGCGCCGTGAAGAACGCGGTCGGCGGACGGGCGAAAGTGATCGCCGGCGTCGGCAGCTTCAACACGCAGGAGACGGTCACGCTGTCCCGCGAAGCCGAGGAGTGCGGCGCGGACGCGCTGCTGGTGGTCGCTCCCTACTATAACAAGCCCTCTCAAGAGGGGCTCTATCGGCACTTCGAGGCGGTCGCGGCGGCGACGCCCCTGCCGGTCATGCTCTATAACATTCCCGGACGCACGAGCGTCAATATCGAACCGGCGACGATTATCCGGCTGGCGGAGATCGAGAACATCGTGGCGATCAAAGAATCGCCCCAGCAGTTCGATCAAGTCAACCAGATCGTTCAGAACGCGCCGGACGATTTCCTGATCTACAGCGGCGACGATCCTCTGACACTGCCCATGCTCGCCGTCGGCGCGGTGGGAGTGGTCAGCGTCACCGCCCACGTCATCGGACGTGACCTGCAGAAGATGATCTCTGCATACCTCCAGGGCGACTGGTCGACCGCGCAGCGTATCCACAAGTCGACGCTGGCGCTCACCCGAGCCCTTTTCTGCGTCCCCAATCCCGCGCCCACCAAAGCCGCTCTCTCGATCCTTGGAGTAACCTCGGGAGAAACCGTACGGCTGCCTCTGGTGGAGGCGCCCGATCGGGAACGCGCACTGATCCATGCGGCCCTGAAGGAATACGGCCTTCTGCGCGCTTAAGCACACCCTCCGGCGTGGGATCCTGGCTGACCGCGAGTTGGCGCGCCATGATCCCGCGGCTTTTCCTCTTCGGAATATTCATGGCAAACAAAACACCTAAAACAGACACATTACAGATCATTCCGCTTGGCGGAATCGGCGAAATCGGCAAGAACATGACGGCCATTCGCTGCGGCGACCAGATCGTCGTCATCGACTGCGGTCTGTCGTTCCCCGGCGCCGAGCAGCTCGGCGTCGATCTCGTCATCCCGGACATTTCTTATCTCCTGGAGCATAAGGAGATGGTCCAGGGCATCATTTTGACCCACGGTCATGAAGACCACATCGGCGCATTGGCCTTCGTTCTGAAAGAACTCAACGTTCCCGTATACGGCACGCGCCTGACAATCGGTTTCACCAAGGGCAAGCTCGCCGAGCATCGCGTTCTGGACAAGGCCAAGCTGCATGTCTTCAGCGCGAATGACAAGTTCCGTCTCGGCATCTTCGAAATCGAGCCCTTCCGCGTCGCCCACTCGATCCCGGACGCCGTCGGCTTCGCCGTCCACACGCCCGCCGGCACGCTGGTGCATACCGGCGACTTCAAGTTCGATCAGACGCCCGTGGACGGCCAGCTCTTCGATATCGCCAAGCTGACGCGTATTGGCCAGGAAGGCGTTCTCGTTCTGCTGTCCGACTGTACGAATGTCGAGCGCCCGGGTTTCGTTCCGAGCGAAGCGACCGTCGCCGGCGCTCTGGAGAATATCTTCCGGGCGGCGCAGCGGCGCGTCATTATGGCGTGTTTCGCGTCCAACGTCCACCGTGTCCAGACCGCGATCGACATGTCCGTGAAGTACGGCCGCAAGGTCGCATTGATGGGCCGGTCGATGGAGCGCAACATGGAGATGGCGCAGCAGATGGGTTATCTGCGCGTTCCCGAAGGCACGCGCATCCGTGCGGACGAGATCGAAGATTACTTCCCGCAGCAGGTCACCGTCATCACTACGGGTTCGCAGGGCGAACCGATGGCGGCCCTGTCGCGCATGGCGGTGGATGACCATCGCAAGATCAAGATCGTCCCCGGAGACACCGTGATCCTAGCGGCCTCGGCCGTTCCCGGCAACGAGGACGCCGTCTGGCGCACCGTCAATCACCTGTTCCGTCGCGGCGCCGAAGTGATCTACGATTCGATCGCTCCGGTCCACGTCTCCGGCCACGGCTACGCCGAAGAGCTCAAGCTGATGCTGAACCTCGTCGATCCGCAGTACGTCATGCCGGTCCACGGCGAATATCGCATGCTTCATCGCTACGCGCAGATCGCGGGAGAGATGGGCTGGCCGCAGGAAGACGTCATTCGCGGCGAAATCGGCGACATCATTGAAGTCAGCGAAGAAGTCGCGGGCGTTGTCGGCCGCGTCGAGAAGTCCGGCGCGGTCCTGATCGACGGAACCGGCATCGGCGATGTCAGCGAGATCGTTCTGCGCGACCGCCTGCACATCGGCCAAGACGGGTTCCTTGTCCTCGTTGTCGGCGTCTCCGCCGAAACCGGCGAGATCGTCTCCGGCCCCGAAGTTATCTCACGCGGCTTCGTCTATATGGATCAGTCCGAAGCGCTCGTCGAAGAGATCAAGACGGTCATCATCGAGAAGATCAAGAATCTTCCCGAGGAAGACAACGACTGGATGGTTGTCCAGCAGGACCTGCGCGACGCAGTCGGCAAGTTCCTGTACAAGAAGACCCAGCGAAGACCGATGATCCTGCCGATCTTGCTGGATTTGTAGGATCATTGGCCCTCACCCCCGGCCCCCTCTTCCAATTTTGGGAGAGGGGGAGTCAGAGTAAGAGTTTAGAATTTTACATTTGAGATCTTAACCAAACTCTGGCTCCCCTTCTCCCTAAATTGGGAGAACCGGGTACCCGCTTGCGGGTGGCGGGGATGAGGCCATCGCACTAACCAAAGGATATTATTCCCATGGCAGTAACAGAACAAGAAGTTCTGGGTCAGCTCCGCAAGGTGATTGACCCGGATTTACATAAAGACCTCGTGACGCTCGGCATGATCAAGAACGTGAAGATCGAAGGATCTCACGTTTCGTTCACGGTCGAGCTGACGACGCCGGCGTGTCCGCTGAAGGAAGAGATCGAGAACATGTGCCGCGAGGCCGTGGGCGAGATCGCAGGCGTCGAATTGGTCACGATCGAGATGACCGCAAATGTCCGCGCCAATGTCGGCAAGGGCGTTCCCACGCAGCAGCCGCTGGCGGGCGTCAAGAACATTATCGCTATCGCCTCCGGCAAGGGCGGCGTCGGCAAGAGCACGGTTTCGGCGAACATCGCCTGCGCGCTGGCGCAGATGGGCGCGAAGGTCGGCTTGATGGACGCCGATATCTACGGTCCATCGATTCCCTTGATTATGGGCGTCGAGGACGAGAAGCCGGAAGTCGACGAGCAGAAAGAAAAGCTCATTCCGATCGAGCGCTACGGCGTCAAGATCATTTCGATGGGCTTCCTTCAGCCGAGCGGCTCGGCCGTCATCTGGCGCGGCCCAATGGTCGCCAAGGCCGTGCAGCAGTTCCTGCGCGACGTGCAGTGGGGCGAGATCGATTATCTGATCGTCGACCTGCCGCCAGGCACCGGTGACGCGCAGCTAACGCTGGCGCAGGCGATCCCGCTGTCCGGCGCCGTCGTCGTGATGACGCCGCAGGATCTGGCGGCGGCTGTCGCGGTCAAGGCCGTCTCAATGTTCAAGCGTCTTGACGTCCCGATCCTCGGCATCGTTGAGAATATGTCCTACTTCCTGTGTCCGACATGCAACTCGCGCCACCATGTCTTCTCGCACGGCGGCGGGGAGCAGGCGGCGGAGGCGCTGGACGTGCCGTTCTTCGGAGGGATTCCGCTGGCGATCGATATCGGCGCGGACGCCGATCAGGGCACGCCGTCCGTCGTCCTCAATCCCGATGGGCAGTACGCGCAGGTCTTCCGCGAAGTCGCCGAGCGGATCGCGGCTCAGGTCAGCATCCGAGCGCGGTCCTTTATTCCGCTCACCATGAACGCATGAGCGTCCTAGAGTTTGTCCTGATTGCCCTTGGGTTCGTCTTCGGACTCGGCGCGACGGCGTGGCTCACGGTGCGCTACGACCTCCGGAAGGCGAACTTTCGGGGGGAGCGCATTCCCAGCATCGCCGGCCTCGCCTTTGTGCTGGCCGGCGATTTTATTTACGGCTTTGAATGGCTCGCCGGCGGCGAAGCCAGCCGCATCTTCGCGGCTTATTTTCTGACACTGATGGGCTTCGGGATTCTGGGGCTGTTCGACGATCTCGCGGGAGACCGTTCGGTCGGCGGCTTTCGCGGGCACTTCCGCGCGCTCGCGAAGGGCCGCCTCACGACGGGCGCCGTGAAGGCGCTGGGCGGCGGCGTGCTGAGCCTCGGCGCGGGCTGGCTGATCGGCGACGGAAACCTCTGGCGCTTCATCCTGGCGGCGGCGCTGATCGCCCTCAGCGCCAACTCGCTCAACCTGCTGGACCTACGCCCCGGGCGCTGCCTATTCGCTTTCTTCTGCGGCGCGGCGGCCCTCACCGTCGTGCTCGCCAATGTGCATCAGCTCAACGTGGGGTTCTCATTGTTTGTCGCGGTCGGGATGGCGGCGATCCTTTATCCCATGGACGCGGGCGGGCAGGCAATGATCGGGGATACGGGAGCGAACGCCTTTGGCGGCGTCTTAGGGGTGGCGGCGAGCGTCATCTTGCCGCCGGTCTGGCAGGCCGTGGTGATCGCCCTGCTGATCGCATTTCAATTCTGGTGCGAGCGCCATTCGCTGTCGAAAACGATTGACGGAAATCCCGTGTTACGCGGCCTCGATCGCAAGATCGGCGTCCGGCGATAGGCGCACGGCGCCGACGAACGTCGCGCCGTAACTTTCGGACGAACACTCTTCGATATTCACTCCCTGATCCCCCGAGGAGTGAATAAACCGGCCTTCGCCTATGGCGATCCCGATGTGCGTGATACGGGACGCTCCTTCGCGCTGAAACGCCAACAGGTCTCCGGGAGACAAAATGGCGTTCGCGAGAGGATCGCCGTCGTCGCAGCGGGTGAAGCGTCGGTCGGCGAACTGCTGGTAGGCGTCCCGCAGCAGCTGCATGCCGCTGAGACGATAGGAGAGCTGCGTGAACCCCGAGCAGTCGATCCCAAACGGCGTGCGTCCGCCCCAAAGGTAGGGCGTTCCCACCAGTCGCTTCCCAACCTGCACGGCGTGCTCGCCGACCGCCTCCAGAACGCGGCGCTTCAGTGAGGCGATATCGAACTCCGTGGGAAGCGAGGGGTTGGCGGCGGCGTTCATTCCCGATTCGGATTCGTGGGAAATGTCCAGGCACATCCGATGGATATACGCGACTCTGTCTTGTGTCAGCTGAATGGGGATATAATCGCCGACAGTGGGGCGCTGGGCCAGCGTGACACGGCTGCCGACGGTGAGCTTCGTGATCAGCTCGGAGCGCGGCTCGGGCTCGGTGAAGATCTCGGCGAAGAGTGTGGCGACAGTTGTTTTGAGGAAGTCGCCGTCATCGTAGGTGGGCAGCAGGGCGTCGGCGCGGATCCACCCCTTGTAGGTGTCCGGCATGAGGATTTGGCGCAGGCCCTTGGCCTCGCTCGTGACGCTCACGACCTCGCCATAGATCGCCTGCGTGACGGTTTCTGACGAAGTCGTGGGCTCGCGGTAGACATTGGCGACACTGCGCCGTATGGAGAACAGGCTCACTCGAAGACGATCTCGGTTCGCTCGCCGACCCGGATCCGGTCGCCATGCGTCAGCGGGATCTCCTGGAACTCACGGACCTGCTCGCCGTTCAGGATTGTGCCGTTGGTGCTGCCGACATCGACGAGGAAGAATTCATTCCCTCGCTGGCGGACTTCGGCGTGCTTGCGGGAGACGCCGTCGTCGAGATCGATCTCGATGTCCGGATAGTTTTGCGTATCGCTGTCGGGACGGCCGATGGTCGTAATTTCTTTGTCGAGCGGGAAAGTCGCCGACAGATTGCGCAGCTTCATCACCAGGCTGTGCTTCTGCTGCTCCACTTCCGGCTGTGGCGCATCGACCTTGACGATGAACGGAGATACCTTCGGAATCGAGAACTCGCTGGCCGGAGCGCCAAATCCGCCGGCGCTCGGCGTCCGGGTGGGAGCTTCGTAGGACGGTTCCGGCTCTTTGTACGATGCGCTGGGCTGCGTCGGCTGAGAATAGGTGTTCGGACTGTAAATATGCCGCTCGTCGACTTCCGGCGCAGCCGGATAGCTTGGATCCATCGAGGTTCCCATCTCGATCGGCGTTTCCGGTTCGTCCGGCTGCATATTCTGCAAGTACGACGTCAGATCGAAGTCCTGCGCGTTCACCTGAGGAGCCGCCGGCGTTGTCGGCGTGGGAAACTTGTTCTGTAAAGAAAGGATCTCGGCGGTTAACCCTTGCGTCTCTTCGCGTATGGCGCGGGCCTGATCGCGCAGCGAGGGGGCGGAGGGCTCAGAGTCGGCAAACGAGGGGGATTGATACCCATCGTTGGTTGGGGACGCCGTCGGCGTCCAGCCAAATGAAGAGGTGTCCAGGGACGTATGGCGGCTGTCCGTTCGAAATGCGTCGTTGTCCAGGTCCAGGACAAACGCGGGGCGCTGCTTGCTTACTTCCGTATCGGACGAGTCGTCCGGAAGCTGCGGGGAAGTCGCTTCGGCGTCCGGATTCTGGCCGTCCGGCTCGTCGGTCGCCTCGTCGGCGCCAGGCTTATCCTTCCGTATCTTCCATCCCATAAATGCGTTCGCTCCTTCAAAACGGCGCTGTCGCCGTCGATGCTCGCCAAACCCGGCGGGGCGGAATTTCGGCGCTGCGTCGACGCGAATCGCAACGAAACTACATTCCCAGTATAACACCTGGTTTTTGGACTGTCAAGTCAATGGCCCGATGGTGGCGGACGGCCTTACAGTGTCCGGGCCGATTGCGGCGGCGTTCCAAATTAAGCTATAATAACTCAGGATACGCATACAGATTATGAGCGGCAATCGCTTCGACTTTTTAGAATTTTCCGATGACCCGCCTCCCGAGCGCCCTGCGGTTCCCGATGACGGAATTGAGGAGTCGGGAATCAACGCGCCGCCCGGCGGCATGCGCGGGCTGATCGGGGCGGACGGCCGCCCCGTGTCCGAGGTGGGGGCTTCCGGGGATCCGCGCGGCTATCAAGATTTCCTGGACCAGAATCGCGCGGAGGACTTGCGGAACGCGCAGCGCGAGCAGGAAACGCGCTCCGGGACCATGCGGCCCTTGGAGGTGATTGGCCAGCGCGGGGAGCGCGCCGGCCAATTCAACTTTCCTACCGGCATTGCCGTGGATTCGCGCGGTATTTTGTTTGTCGCCGATTCGTACAACCATCGAATCCAGCGGATCACGCCGGACGGGGCGGTCTCGATAATCGGCTGCAAGGGATCCGGCCCCGCGCAGTTTCTTTCGCCGCAGGATGTCGCCGTGGACCGGCGCGACGCGTTTTATGTTGTCGAGCAGGGCAATCACCGCATTCAGAAGTTCAGCGCTACTGGCCGCATGGAGCTGATCTTTGGGCATCGCGGGCATCTGCCGGGCGAGTTTTTCGGTCCGACCAGCATCGCCGTTTCGCCGTTCTCGGGAGATATCTACGTCGCCGATACGGGAAATTTCCGCGTTCAGCGCTTCGACCAGAAAGGGCGCTTTCTGTCGCAGATCACTTCCGCCGGCAAAGGGCTGACCAGCCCGCAGTCGGTCGAAGTCGATCATCATGAAAATGTTTATATCGTCGATACGCTGGGCCATCGGATTATCCAGTGCGATCCGACGGGGCGCGAGTTCATGGCGATTGGGCGACGCCGGCGTACGGACGTCGATTGGATCGACGCCTCGTTTATCGAGCCGCGCGCCTGCGCCGTCGATATCGCGGGGTTCTTGTTTGTGGCGGACGGCGGAGAGCTGCTGGGCGAAGAGGGCAAGCCGGCGGGACGCATCCATGTCGTGGACCCCATCGCCCGCCGCAATGAAATGGCGATCCAGCACCTGGGGCGCGGTCTCGACCGGCTGACGCGTCCGACGGGGATTGCGATCGGCCCGGCGCTCACTCCGGACCCGCAGACTGGCTTGCTGCGCAACGAGATCTATGTCGCGGATACGATGAATCATCGGATTATTCGCATGGGATGGGTCTAATACTCAAGAAAGGCTGATGTTATGGCCGTTTATAAGAAGCACTTCACGGTGCAGGAGGCGCGCGCGCAGATTCCCGGCCTTCGGAAGCGACTGATCCGTATCCACGATCTGCTCGCCGAGGCCCGCGCCGATCAAACGCACGAGGGCGTGATCGTGACCGCGATCCTGCGCGGCAACGGAAAAGGACCGATCCTGACCGGGGCCGGCTCCCGCAAGGAAGAAGCCCAGCGTATGATCGAAGCGATCGCCGAGGAAGGCATCCAGATCAAGGACTTGCAGACGGGGCTGGTCGATTTTCCGCACTTTTTAAACGGCGACACGGAGCACGAAGTGCTGCTTTGCTGGCGGCTGGACGAAGACACCATTGAGTACTGGCACGAGATCGACACCGGATTCGCCGGACGCAATCCTCTCTAACCTCATCCGAAGCCGAGCCGCCGAGCTCGGCTTCGCGCTTTGCGGCGTCTCCGCTGCGGCGCCTCCGCCGCACCATCGCCATTATCGGCAATGGCTCGCCGAGGGCAGGGCGGGGGAGATGATGTACCTGCACCGCCAGGAGCCCAAACGCGGCGACCTGTCCGAAGTGCTGCCCGGCGTCCGCTCCGTGGTCAGTCTTGCCTGGAACTACTCCCCCGAAAACGGCCGTCCTTCCGCGCCTCCCCAGACCGAATACCTCACCGGCGCCGTCGCGCGCTACGCGCGCTTCGACGATTACCATGACCTGATCTGGGCGCGCCTGCAATCCTTGCTGGACTCCATCCTCGCCGAGCGTCCAGACGCTCACGGCAAGCTCTACTGCGACACCGGCCCGGTCACCGAGCGCGATCTCGCCATGCGCGCGGGCCTTGGCTGGATCGGCAAGCACACCAATCTGATCTCACGCAAGCTTGGCAACTGGTTCTTCCTCGCCGAGCTTCTGCTGGACATCGATCTGCCGCCGGACGAGCCCGAAGTCCCGCACTGTGGCTCCTGCACGCGCTGCATCCCGGCATGCCCCACAGGCGCGATCGTCGCGCCTTACACGCTCGACGCCCGCCGCTGCATCTCCTATTTGACCATCGAGCTCAAAGGATCCATTCCCGAAGAACTGCGCCCCTTGATCGGAACACGCATTTACGGATGTGATGAATGTCTGGCCGTTTGTCCCTGGAATAAATTCGCGCAAAGGTCTTCCGAACCCGCCGTGCGGCCCCGCGCGGATCTCACGGCTCCCGACCTTTTAGCCCTGCTGGCCCTGGACGACGCGGGCTTCAAAGAGAAATTTCGCAGCAGTCCCATCAAACGCGCCAAACGCCGGGGCCTGCTGCGCAACGTCTGCGTGGCGCTGGGCAACATCGGCGACATACGCGCGATCCCCGCGCTGACGACGGCTATGGAGAACGATCCAGAGCCTCTGGTGCGCGAACACGCGGCCTGGGCTTTGGAAAGGATTGCGGAAGCAAACCCCTAAACGATTATCTCTGTCTAATCGATTAGATTTATGACATTCACGATTGACTCTGTTGAAACTTTTCGACTATAATGGCTCGGAACTGGTATATTTTACAGGCGCGCCTGCGGGCGGCCTCAAGGAGATTTTTATGACCGATCAGATACAGGATTGGAAAGAGCTGGCTGCGCAGCTTCGCGTTGACAGCATCCGCTGCACCACGGCGGCCGGTTCGGGCCACCCGACTTCGTCCATGTCCGCTGCGGACCTGCTTTCCGTGCTCCTCGCCAAGTATCTGAAGTATGATTGGGATAACCCGAAGCATCCCAACAACGACCATTTGATCTTTAGCAAGGGCCATGCGTGCCCGCTGCTCTACTCCGCCTATAAGGCCGTCGGCGCGATCACGGACCAGGAATTTCTGACCCTTCGCCAGCTCGGAAGCCGCCTGGAAGGCCACCCGAACCCGCACACGCTGCCGTGGGTAGACGTCGCGACGGGCTCGCTCGGCCAGGGACTTCCCATCGGCGTCGGCGTCGCCCTCGACGGCAAGTATGTCGATAAGCTTCCCTTCCGCGTCTGGGTGCTCCTGGGCGACAGCGAGATGGCGGAAGGCTCCGTGTGGGAGGCGTTCGACAAAGCGTCCTACTACAAGCTGAACAACCTGATCGCCATCATCGATGTCAACCGCCTTGGACAGCGCGGCGAGACCGACCTGGGCTGGAACACCGATGCCTACGCCGCTCGCGCGACGGCCTTCGGCTGGCATGCGATCGTTCTGGACGGCCAGAGCGTCGAAGAAGTCGATGCGGCCTACGCTGAAGCATTGACGCAGACCGACAAGCCCACCGTCTTGATCGCGAAGACCAAGAAGGGCGCCGGCGTCTCGTTCCTCGCGGACCACGACGGCTGGCACGGCAAGGCGCTGAACGCCGATCAGGCGAAGGACGCCATTGCGGAGCTGGGCGGCGAGCGCCACATTCTCATCAATGTCGCGAAGCCGGAAGAACTGAAGCCCGCCGCCGGCATCACCGAGCAGCCCCTGAAGCTTCCCGTCTACGAAGCGGGAACCAAGGAAGCCACGCGCAAGGCGTACGGCGACGCTCTGGTCGCGATCGGCGCGTCCCGCGCGGACGTGGTCGTTTTGGACGGCGAGGTCTCCAACTCCACGCACGCCGATGAGTTCAAGAAGGCGTATCCCGATCGCTTCTTCGAGATGTTCATCGCCGAGCAGCAGCTCGTCTCCGCCGCCGCCGGTTTCGGCGTCCGCAAGAAGAAGGCGTTCGCCTCCACCTTCGCGGCGTTCTTCACCCGCGCTTACGATCAGGTCCGCATGGGCGCGATCTCGAACTCGACGATCAAGCTGGTCGGCTCCCACGCCGGCGTCAGCATCGGCGAGGACGGCCCGTCCCAGATGGCTCTGGAAGACCTTGCGTCCTTCCGCGCCGTCTTCGGCAGCACGGTCCTGTACCCGAGCGACGCCAACCAGACCGGCCACCTGGTCGATCTGCTCGCCGACCAGCCGGGCATCTCCTACATGCGCACCACGCGTGAGAAGACCCCGATCATCTACGCTCCCGATGAGAAGTTCCACATCGGCGGCAGCAAGGTCGTCAAGCAATCCGACAGCGATCAAGTGACCGTCGTCGGCGCCGGCATCACCCTGCACGAAGCCATCAAGGCGCACGCTACCCTGGCGGCCGAAGGCATCAACATCCGCGTCATCGACCTCTACTCGGTCAAGCCCGTGGACAAAGAAGGCCTGATCGCCGCCGCGTCCGCCACCGGCAACAAAGTCATCGTGGTCGAGGACCACTGGCCTGAAGGCGGCCTCGGCGACGCCGTTCTGGACGCCTTCGCGGACCTGGGTGACAAGTCCCCGGTCGTCGTCAAACTGGCCGTCCGCATCATGCCCGGCTCCGGCAAGCCGTTCGAACTCCTGAACGCCGCCGGTATCGACGCCGACCATATTGTCAAGGCCGTCAAAGAGCTGCTCTAATCCGCTCACATAAAAATCCCGCCGCGCACCCGCGCGGCGGGATTTTTCCATATTCACTTCAATGACAATTGTCCGCGCCCCTCAATCCATCATCGGCTATCACGGCTGCGACCTCGACATCGCCAATCGGTTGCTGAACGGCGAGCCGTTTCATAAATCAGCAAACGACTACGATTGGTTAGGTTCTGGGGTTTACTTCTGGGAATATGCGCCTTATCGGGCATGGGATTGGGCGCAAAAGCGATATGGTGATCAAGCGGCGGTTCTGCGTGCAGAGATCGTGCTTGGCGATTGCTTAAATCTCTTAGATACTGACTATTTTTCCGACCTTGGATCAGTCTACAATAAGCTTGCCCACGCCTTTGCCAGTCAAGGAGTTGCTCTTCCATTCAATAGTCGAGGGGCTAATCGTCTGGATCGCATTGTCATTGATAAATTTTGCGAAGAGTACACACAGGGTGGCGGCGATTTTGATACCGTACGAAGTTGCTTTGCGGAAGGGGCTCCACTCTACGATGGCTCCAAAATCTTAAGTCTTACGCATACCCAAATCGCTGTGCGCAATGCGGGTTGTATTCAAGACTTAAAGCTGGTACACTTTGAATAAGATTATCTCTGGCTTTACGGGGAGAATGGAATCATGGGATATCGAGGACGGATTGATGATCCTGGCGTAATGGAGGGCATTCTGGAAAGAATCCAGAATTTAACCCGAGAAGATTTACTTAAAATGCTGGCCCGGTACGACAACGAAAAGCCTGGTGACGTTATCTTGCCTGGCGTACCCCCGCGTTTTCCCAAAAACGATCAGCCGATTGTTCTTCAAATCGTCCCTCCGCGCGCGTCCCGCGCGAAGCGGCGAACGCCCAAACGTCAGAAGGCTGCGTAGCTTCCTGAGACAAGATTTTGCATATCACAGCCTCGCAGCGTCTGCGAGGCTCTCTTCGTTTTAGATTGGATACACACAATGACCCCAGAAGAAGAAGTCCTGGCCGCGAAACTCATCGCCGAGTACCAGGATTACCATCGCAGTGAACGCGAGCGGGAAGAAGAGAAGGGGATGTATATCCTCAATCGCGGTATGCGGGACGTACTTGGCGTGGAGCCGAAATTGGAGACGGACAGCATTATCTACATGGAATGCAAGTTCGTTCCCAACGGCGAAGAAGGCATCGCCATCGAATATATCTGTACTGCTTGCGGCGCCGCGCACGTGTGGCCGGTGTATTCGAGCATGGATGTGGGAGCGTTTTTGATCCCCGAGCGCCGCGCGGAGATCGTGGCGGAATGCCCGATGCCGAAGGATTGAACGGACTGCCCAAGTAGAGCGGCGGTCTAAGCGTCTACCTGTGTACGCCCTGGTTCGTCAGCGACCGTCGTGGGAGAGAGCAGGTCATGGATATTTCCTGCTTGATGTCTAGTGACAGGAGCCTGGAACGTATTTCCGATGACATCCAAAAAACTCAGAATTCCGGCGTAGTTCTTGTTTCGACATATGGGCGAATGGTGGAGGCGGTGCAGTCTTGGGCTGGCGATGATCTGGGAGAACCGGCCGTAGTGGATATTTAGATCGGAATGAAGCAGCACCGTGTAGATCCTCTCCAGGATCACCAATAACGCGATGGGTTTGAGATCGAGGCCGAGGATCATCGCCGGCAGATTGGCGCCGACGATGATGAGCAGGAAATCCACCGGGTGCTGGCGTGAAGCCGCGCTCCAGGTCATGTCAACGACAGTATGGTGAACGCGGTGATACTTCCATAGATACGGCAGCGTATGCGCCAAGCGGTGAAAGACGTAAACCCATATCTCGGCCATGAGGAGCGCCGCCGTCGCCTGAAGCCAAAAAGGCTGTTGTTTTACAAACAACAGCCATGGCGCAGGCAAAAACTGCTTCAAGAAGAAGGCGATCTCGTAAATAATTCCCGCTGCGATCCATAAGCCGAACGATTGATAGAACCAGAGAGCGGCGAGATCTTTGAACTTGGGTCGAACTGCTTTGTCGCCATCGAATAATTCCTCAAGCGGCCAGAAGATCAACGCGCACACAGCCACGAAGCAGAGGCCACTTACGCACAGACCGATCATTTGCTGAAAAAATAAGTGCATCGGCATGGCTCGGTTCAGTAGCCCGCGAGTGGTGAGCCAATATAGCGGTTAGTCGCTCCTCTAGCCATCACATGGTAAGTTAAAGCAAACGCGATCAGTCCCAAAAGTGAGGCTCCAACCAATATCACAATGGTCCCTCGTTTATGTTTCATGAAGAAACCTCCTACGTCCCTATACGCCGTTTTACTGAAATTGGTTTCGGTCGCATCAAAAGTATTATTGGTTATGAGACAGCGCATTTTGCGCATGCTCAAACTCGGCGTCAGTAATCTCAAAGATGCTCCCATGCCGGGCGTTCGCGGGAAACGTAGCCTCGGGTAAAATCGTCCAGTTCAGAAGATCGTTGGAAATAGAGACGCCGTAGCCGTCTGCCATGCAGTAGTCGTAGGCGAGATGCCAGGGGGCGTTTGGGTTGGGGCGGTAGAGCGCGGGGCCTTCGGTGAGCTGGGGCGTGATGGCGTCGGTGAGGACGGTGTAGGGGCCGCCCAGCGCGGGGGCGCTGGCGACGCGCATGAAGCGGTGTTCGCCGTGTTTGTAGCCGAATCGCTCGTCTTTGAAGATCATATACCATTGGCCGTTGGCGGGGACGATGGTGGCGTCGATGATCGTGTAGCCGGCGTCCAGGAGGACAGTAGGCGGGGTGAAGGTCTGGAAGTCCGTGGTGCGGGAACAGAAGATGCGGCTGTCGTCCCAGCCTTCGCTGCCGTAGGAGGATGACCAGAAGACAAAGTAGTTTCTCTGCGCTTCGTCGTAATGGAATTCGGGCGCCCAGGCGTTGCGCGCTCGCTCGTCGCCTTGGATGATAGGGATCGAGCGCTGATCCTCCCAGACGATCAGATCGCGCGAGCGGGCGTAGCCGATATCTCGGCGCGTGGCGCCGCCGGTCGAGAGCAAGTGAAACCAGCCGTCCAGTCCTTTGCGGATGAACGGATCGCGGATGATATATTGGTTCGCGATAGAGTTTAAGACAGGTTTGTTGTCGTTAAGCGGCGTCCAGATCACGCCGTCCTGGCTGTAGGCTAGATGGAGCGATTCGGCGGACATCGTTTCCTCTGTCAGCGGAACCGTTTCGATGCCGTTTGGGGTGACTTCCACGCGCCCGCCGTAGATCTGTCGAAAATAACTGAATATCCACATCTTGGTAAATTCTCGCTGCTTCAGATTAGTTTGACGGTGCCTTCTTTCGGTGCATCGTAAATCCCCACCATCTTCCGCGCGGCGTCGGCGACGGCGACGCGTAGGGGCGCGGGCTCCAGCACTTCGGCTTGTTCGCCGAAGGAGAGCACCCAGTAGAGGATCTCTTGATAACCGGAGACGATGACGCGGAAGAGAACGGAGCCGTCGGGTTGTTTGTCGATGCGCTGAGTCGGGTGCCACTGGCCGCCGAGGATCCAGGAGGCGGTGCTGGGGGCGAAGCGGACGACGACTTCGGTGGGCTCGCCGCCGGCCTGGAGCTGCCAGCCTTTGGACAGCCACTCCTGAAGGTCGAAGTCGGCGGGATAGCGGAAATGCAGCTTATCCTCGACGCGCAGCCATTTGATGCGGTCCAGGCCGAAGGTGCGGATGCCCTGACGCAGGTGGCAGAAGCCGACCATGTACCAGGCGCCGATCTTGAAAGTGAGGCCGTAAGGATCGACCCGGCGCTTGGAGGGCTCCATACGGCTGCGGGAGAAGTAGGTGATGTCCACGGGATTGTGGTGGATCATCGCGTTTTGGAGATCTTGGTAGACGCTGGCGGAGAACTCGCGCACGACCGGCTGGCTGACGGCGACGCGGGCGTGGGCGCGGCGAATCTCGGCGGAGATGCGCTGCGGCAGAACCTGGTCGATCTTTTTGAGCGCGGTCGCGAGGGCGTCACGGTATCCGGCGCCGGCTTGCTCGGCGAAAGTGGAACCGGCGATGCGCAGGGCCAGGGCTTCGGGCGGGGTGAAGGAGGTCGGCAGGAACTTCATCTCGGCGAGGCCGAACTTGCCTTTTTTGCGCTTGATCTGCCCCCACTGGCGCAAAATGGCGATGTCCCGCTCAATGGTGGCGCGGGAGACATTGAACTTCGACTCCAGGTCGGCGGCGTCCCATTGCCAGGGCTCGCTGTCGATCAGCTGGAGGATCTGAATAAGACGATTGAATTGTTCTTCCAGTGTCATGGTGGTCGCTCAGTCGCCTTGGTCGGCGTTATGTCCAGAATAAAGCGCCGCCATGTGGCGGCAGATCGAAACGCAGCTTCGTCACTTCTCCCTGGGGATCCCAGTCGGCCATATAATCGTTCGTTACTAATGGGGCGCGCAGGCGCTTGGCTTCGCGCAGCAGCACGACATCGGCGTCGGTGCCTGAGTCGACGATGGTGATCTCCTCACGCGCGATCATGAGCCGCAGTTCGTCGGGATCATCGATCGTGTAGGGCAGGGGAGCGTCGCCCATCAAGTGTACCGGAAAATACCCCCGCCCTCGCAGGGCGCGGCGCAGTTCCAGGATGGGTTTCAGGCGCGCGCGGCCGGCCGTCAGCGATTCCTGATCGAACCAGGCGGCGTTGCTGGCGTCGACGACGACAGATCCCAAAGGCTTCTTTTGCAGCGGACCGAGATAGGAGCGGTCGCCTTCGGCGGCCAGCTCCAGCGCGGCGATCAGACGGCTATGGAGCGCGGGATCCGACGTTTCGCAATGCGCCAGGCTCTTACGCACGCTGGCGACAATCGGTAGATCTCCCCGGTCGATTGCGGAGAGGATCGCGGCGGCGGTCAGCGGGTATGGGAAGAAGCCGGGGAGAGGGAGCACGTCGTCGGGGCCGAGCGCGCCGGGCGCGGGATCCAGCGTGTCGGCCAGCGCCGCGGGGAGCTGCTTGCGGATCTGCTGCTGGAGCCGCGCGTACGCCTGTCCATTGAGCTTGCGCAGCCGCGCGAACGCCGCGCCCGCGTGCTTGATAATCTCGCGGTCATCCGTGCGAATGGAGGCGACGAACGCGCGGGAGACCTTTTCGGCCTCGGGCGTCTGTGGATCGATCAGGAGCAGCTTGACCATCGCGTCGGTCGCCGCGCGGATGTCGCCGCGTCCCAAACTTGCCGTCACCAGGGCGCGCGCGGAGATCGACGCGGCGCGCGGATCGCCCGACGCCTCCATCACCCGCGCGACGATATCGAGGGCGGCGAGGTTATTGGGATCGGCGCGCAGGACATCGTTCGCGAGGCTGAGCGCCAGATCGTGCTTGTTCTTATCGATGAGATGCCGGACGGCTTCTTCCCAAACGTCGTCTTTGGAAGCCGTATGTATGGTCCTGGCTTTGGAGGAATGGTTTGCGGCGCCGCGCGATCCGGGCGCGTGGCCCGCGAGCGATTTGAGCAGCTGTCCCCGCTCGTTGGTGAGACGCGCTGTTTGGCGCTCCAGGCGGGCGATGCGCAGGGAATGCTTTTCGGCGGTCTGCGCCAGTGTGTCGCGCTCGGCCTCAGCGGCGCGCAGCGCGGCGCCGGCCTCATATTCCCGCCGTTCCGCTTCCCGCACGCGTTCCTTCAGCGCCGCGATCTGCTCGCGCGCCTCATCACGATCGCGCTTGCGCTTCTGGCGCTCTTGATGCAGCTCTTCTTCCCGGCGCTTGACATCGTCCGGCTCCGACACCTTTTCTGGTTTGGACGCCGAGGGCGCCGGTTTCAGGGAATCGTCCGACTCGCTGAGATCGCGCAGGCGCTGGGCAAACGCGCCGTTGCGCGCGGCCTCCTCGGCCAGACGGCGGCGGACGACGGGGTTGCCGAGCCCCTGGTGGTTCATCCGGAACCCGGAGAACACCGTGGCGCGCAGCAGAAGGTAATCTTTTTCTTGGAGAAGGGAAATGACGGGAGGCGCTTTAAACGCGGCGAGAAGCGCGTAGGCTTCATCGAATGTGAGCGGTTCCGGCGCGAGTTCCGCAGTTTCTTGAGCGGGAGCGTCGCCGGAGATGGGTTCCGGCGACAAAACGTTCCGTTCTTCCGCCGGCATGATCAGACCGTCCCCGAAAGCACCGGAAGTTCACGCATACCCGGCGTGCGCTTCGTGGACTGCGTGACGAGCTGGCCGCAGGCCGCCGCGATCTGCTGTCCGCGCTCCTTGCGCTGCGTCACGGTGACGCCGGCGGTTTCCAGGATCTTGCGGAAGGCGGCGATGCGCGAGGGCTCAGGGCGTCCAAAGCTTTCGGTCACGCTGGTCGGGTTGTAGGGGATGACATTGAGCGCCGCCGGCATGCCCTTCATCAGCTGGGCCAATTCACGGGCGTCTTCCGGCCGGTCGTTGACTTCCTTGAGAAGAACGTACTCAAAGGTCAACCGGCGGCTGGTATGGTTGGCGTACGCCTTGCAGCTCGACATCAGTTTCGCCAGCGGATAGTTTTTCGCGACTGGGACCAGCCGCTGCCGCAGCGAATCGTTAGGCGCATGCAGCGATACGGCCAGCGTGATCTGCAAATCTTCCTGCGCCAGCTTGTCGATATTTGGGACGATGCCCACGGTGGAAAGCGTGATATGCCGCATGGCGACTCCGCACTCGGAGTTCAGAATGCGAATGGCCTTCAGCGTGTTGTCGTAGTTAAGAAGCGGTTCGCCCATGCCCATCAGAACGATGTGGCTAATGCGCCGCTGGGACTCCGATTGCAGCATCAAAAACTGGCCGACAATCTCGCCCGCCGAAAGATTGCGCGTCAGCCCCTGCGTTCCAGTAGCGCAAAACACGCATCCCATCGCGCATCCGGCCTGTGTCGAAAGGCACACGGAGACGCGCTTGCTGTCGGGCAGCAGCACGCATTCGATAGGGTAGTTGCCTTCGGTCAGGCGGGCCAGCAGCTTGACGGTTCCGTCGCGCGTGTCCTCATGCCGTTCCAAAAGGGAAATGGGTTTCGCGGGAAACGCCTCCGCCAGCTGCGTCCGCGCCGCCAGTGGAAGGTTCGTCATCTCCTCAAACGAAGCGCGGAACCCGCCGCGCTGATCCGGCAGCATCCGCCGATAAAGCCAATCGGCGACCTGTCCGCCATGAAACTCCGGCAGCCCCGTCGCCGCCGCAACCGCGCCGCGAATCTCCTGCGCGGTCATTCCGATCAATGATTGTGAAACGTTCTCCTGCATCACAAAAGTATACCCTTTTGAAAGGCCGTAAGTCAACGAGCGGCCTACAGCTTCGCCCCCGTCACCTGGGGCGCGGAGACGCCGTTGGTGGTGACGGTGACGGCGCCTTGCATGTCGGTGCGCCAGATGCCGGCCCCGGCGGCTTGCAGGCGGTGCAGGGCGCCGGGGTCGGGCGGTTCTTGGGGCGTACAGGAGATGACGGCGGTGGCGGGACCGGCGAGGCGCAGGAATTCCAAAGAGGTGCCGTCGCCGCCGCCGTGGTCGGGGACCTGGAGGATGTCGCAGGCGAGGTCCTCGGGGGCGTCCGCCACGAGGTAGGGCTCGGCGGCGGCGTTGCAGGAGCCGGCGAGCAGGATGGCGGTTTGGCCGAAGTCGACGCGGCAGATGAGCGGGTCCAGTGAGGCGCGCGGGCTGCGCTGCTGCGGCCAGAGCACGGAAAGACGCATGGCGCTGTCGCCGATCGCCGCTTTTTCATTGGCGTGGACAACGCGATAAGGGATTCGTTTGAGACGGATGCGGCGGATTAGACGTTCGCGGGTGGGATCGCCGTCGTCCACGCCGCTGTTCCAGATGGATTTGATCGGGATCCGCGAATCGAGCAGGGCGGTCGTGCCGCCGATTTCCGACAGGGAAGGAGATGCGAGGACGAGCAGGTCGATCTGCGTGATCCTGGCCTTGTGCAGGGAGCGGACGACTTCCTGTCCGGAGACGTCGCCGCCGTCGTTGACGAGGATCGTCCGGTTATCCGTCGTGCGGATCAGCGTGCAGCTTCCGCTGGAAAGCTCCAGAAACGTGACCGTCATCGTCGGCGGAACCGTCGCGGTTTGATGCTTGCGCAGCCACCAAAAAAAGCTGAAAGTGACTCCCGCGAGGACGATTAAGCCCAGGATGGCGGCGATGGAGGCGCGCTGCTGTGCGTTCAAAAGGCAGCCTCAATCAAACAAAGGAGGAGGACTGGGAGAGAAACGACCGATACTGTATTGATACGAGGCATCCACCCATTATATCCTGACGCATGGAGTTCGGACAATCCCTCGGCGGAAACAGTTGTGATGAATTTCACAAAGTTGGGCGGCGGCGATTGCGCGTCACAGATCGCTTCAGGTATAATCGCATCGTGATATTGCGTCTGCTGATGGAAGATCTTTCGATGTCGTATCGCGGGCGGACTTTGTTTTCCGGGCTGTCCCTGACGCTTAGCCCCGGCGACCGCGTGGTTGTCAGTGGGTCGAACGGGACCGGGAAAAGCACATTTTTGAAGATCGCGGCGGGATTGACGCGCCCCGACATCGGCCGCATCGCATTGGACGCTGGCGGCGACGGCGCCCCGAAGCCGCTGCGTGAGTATTTGGGGTATGCGGGGCCGGACGTCAACCCATACGAAGAGCTGACGGCGATTGAAAATTTGGAGTTTATCGCGCGCCTTCGGGGCCTGGCGATCGACGCCGATGCGCTGCTGGACCGGCTTGGATTGACCGCGCGCGCGCGGCGGACGCCGGTCAAATCGTATTCTTCGGGGATGCGGCAGCGCGTTCGCCTCGCGGCCTCGCTCATCGCGGAGCCGATCGTGCTGCTTTGGGATGAGCCGACCGCCATGCTGGACGAGCAGGGGCGGCGGGTCGCGGACGAGATCTTGACGGCGCATACCGAAGCCGGCGGAATGGCCGTAATTGCAACCAATGATTCAGACGAAATCGGACGCTGGGGCGGCCGGCGCATCCACTTCGGCGACCGTTAGCCGCTGGGTCGATTGCGCCGCCGCCGTCTTCGCCAAAGAACTGCGCGTCGAACTGCGCACCCGCTATGCGCTGAGCGCCGTGGTCTTGTTCGCGGTGATCACGGTAGTCATGGTCTCGGCGGTGCTGGTCGGCGCCAGTGTCCGGGGCGATGTCAAAGCGGCGCTGGTCTGGATCATCTTGCTGTTCGCGGCGCTTTCGGGACTGTCGCGCGTATTTGTTCGGGAGGAAGAGGCTGGCACGGCGGCGATCCTGCGTTTGACCGCGCCGTCCTCGGCGGTCTTCGCCGGCAAGCTGCTTTTCAATCTGGCGCTGATCGGCGTGGTTGAACTGGTGAGCGTCCCGCTGTTTCTGCTGCTGATGCCGGTGGAGAAACTCCAGCTCGGATTGCTTCTGGCGGTGCTGGCGATGGGCGGCGCGGGGCTGGCGAGCGCCGCGACCTTCACGGCGGCCCTGATCGCACATGCGGCGTCCGGCAAGAGCGCATTGCACGCCATCATTTCGTTTCCCGTCTTGATGCCGCTCGCGCTTCTGGCGGTGCAGGCGACGGTGGGGGCATTTGACGCAATTCCTGTCCATATCCTTCGCGCGCGGAACGATGTGGGGGTATTGGGCGCGTATGCAATTGTGATGACGACGGCGTCTTTCCTGCTTTTTGAATATGTCTGGCATGAATAATAGTCAACGCTCCGGTTTTGGAGCGCCGAAACCTTCTGCGGCGTCCGCGCCGCAAGGCTCCCCTCTGGCGCAGATCCCCAAGGTCCTGCTCCTGCTGATGCTTTGCGCCACGACGGTTGCGGGTTTCCTCTGGCTGCCCGCCGCGGAAGGATTCCGCAATCCGGCGCTGGCGCGCATCGTCGTCTTCCACGTACCCTGCTCGATCGTCGCGTCCATCGCCTCCGGCGTCACCATGTGGTACGCCATCGCCTATCTCGCGACGCGCCGGCCGATGCATGACGTGAAATCGCGCGTTTCCGCCGAGCTGTCGTTGCTGTTCTGGATTTTGACTACGGTGACCGGCGCGATCTTCGCCAAGGCGCAGTGGGGGACCTACTGGAACTGGGACATTAAGCAAGGGGCGATCATTCTGCTGCTGATGATCTACGCCGCCTATTTCGCGCTGCGGTCGGCGATCACGGATGAGCGTAAGCAGGCGGTAATCGGCGCCGCGTACGGCATTTTCGCGACCCTCTGCGTCCCATTTCTAACATACATTCTGCCGAACTCTACTCCCGACACCCTGCACCCGAAGGGAACGATTACGACGAAAGACGGGTTAAGTCCCGAGTACAAACTGGTCCTGTGGGTAGGGGTGCTTGGACTAACGCTGGTTTACGTTTGGGTATGGCGGCAGCATGTGGCGCTGGACGCCATTCGGAGCCGCCTCGCGGCGCGGCGCACCCCGCCGCCCGCCTCGGGTTTTGTCATTGTGGAGACGGGACAATAAATGAATACGCAAATGGTCCCCTTGATGCTCGTGCCGCTGATCATCTGGATCAGCGTGTGGGGTTATCTGTGGACGATGGATAAAAAGATCAAGTCGCTGGAGCGACAGATGGCGCTGCGCGCCGAAGATGAGGACGCCTTATGAGACCCACGGGATTGATCATCGGAGTCGTGATCATCATCTCCTGCCTGGTGTTCAGCGCCAAGCTGTTCAAGGGCAGCCTCATCAACTACGTGCCGTTTTCCGAGGCGCGCGAGGCGACGGGGCAAACCGTACAGATCATGGGCGCTCCCGCCGCCGGCACGATGCAGTACAACACCAGCGAGCACGCTCTGCACTTTGCCCTGACGGACGAAAAGGGCGAAACCATGCCAGTTGTGTTCAAAGGCCCCAAGCCCGAAGATCTGGACACGGCGATGACCAAAGCGACCAAGATCACGGCGCAGGGCAGCTACAGCCCGGCGACATCGACATTCGTCGCGGAAAATCTGCTGGTGAAGTGTCCCAGCAAGTATCAGGGCTCCAACGACAGCGGCGAACGGAGTTACGGCAAGGCGTAGGCGTCGCCCCGCAGTCATCCAGAAAGTAATAACCATGCTCCTTTTCGGCTCCATTGCCGTTTGGGCCGGGCTGATCGCCCTGCTGGCGTCCACGGTCTGCTATCTCGCGGGCGCGAAGCAGCCGGCGCTTGCGCGGGCCGGGCGCGGCTTGTTCTTTTTCACGCTGCTTTGTATCGTGGCGGCGGCGGGGACGCTCGGGACGCTGCTGGTCACTCACCGATTCGATTCGGCGTATGTGTTTGAGCATTCGGCGCGCGCCATGGATCCGCTGTACTGGTTCCCGTCGTTTTGGGCCGGCCAGGAAGGCTCATTTCTCCTCTGGGCGTTCTGGACGGGCATTATCGGCGCGGCGCTGGCCGTCACGTCAGGGCCGGCCGAGCGCCGTGTCATGCCGGTTTTTAACGTCACGCTGCTCTTCCTCATTTCGCTGCTCGCCATTCGATCGCCATTTCTGCCGCTGGACACGCACGGCATGCCCGCTCCCACGGAAGGGCTGGGGCTGAACCCAAACCTGGAAAACCCGTGGATGGTGATCCACCCGCCGACGCTTTTCCTGGGATTCGCCACACTGACGGTTCCGTTCGCCTTCGCCATTCAGGCGCTGATCTGGCGGGACTGGGACAACTGGCTGAAACGCGCGCTTCCCTGGGGGCTGCTCGGCTTCTCCATCATGGGCCTCGCGATGATGATGGGCGGCTACTGGGCGTATGAAATGCTGGGGTGGGGCGGCTTCTGGGCCTGGGATCCGGTCGAGAACGGCCCGTTCGTTCCGTGGATGTTCCTGCTGGGCTTTATCCATGCGGCGCAGGTCAATCGTGTTCGCGGCGGCCTGGGGCGGACGCTGCTGGCGATGGGAATCCTGCCGTATGTCACCGCGCTGTATGAGACGTTCCTGACGCGGTCGGGCGTGCTCGAGAAGTTCAGCGTCCACTCGTTTTCCACGCTGGGCGGCGTCGCGAACAATATTCTGCTCGGCGGTTTGCTGACGGCGCTTGTTGTGGGCTTCGGCCTGCTGATCTGGCGCGCTAAGAACGTTCCGACAAAGCCGAACCAGTGGGATCAGCCGGCGACGCGTGAATTCGCGTTTCTGATGTCGATTGTGCTCTTTACGCTGTGCGCGATCATCTCAGGCGTCGGAATGTCTGCTCCGCTGATCACCGGCATCGCGCAGAAGTTCGATCCCTCCGTGCATCTCGCCTCCATCCACGAAGATTTCTATAACAAGGCGAACTTTCCGATTGCCCTGCTGCTGGCGATCGGACTGGGGCTGGGGCCGCATCTGGCGTGGCGCGAGCGCGGCAAGGCGAATGGCGACCGGCTGATGTGGGCGTACGGCGGCGCCGTCGTCCTTGCGGTTGGGTTCATGGTGCTGAGCCGGACGCTGGGGACGCCGCTGTTCGGCTTCAAGCTCGCCGTGCAGGTCCTGCTGTTCACGACATCGGCGTTCGCGCTGATCGCCAACGCGCTTCTTTTGCGCCAGATCAAGCCCGCCGGCCAGAAACATATCAATGTCTGGACCGCCGGCGGCGCGCTGTCGCATGTCGGCGCGGCCCTGCTGCTGATCGGGATCGTGAGCCTGGCGACGTTCGTCCAGAAGGATCCCAATGTGCTGCTGGTGCAGGGGAAACCGCAGAGCGTGCTGGACGGTCGGTACACGATGACGTATCTGGGGCAGACGTCCGACTTCAATAAAGACAAGCACAACGCCCTGCGCTTCCATGTCGTTTCCAAGGACAAGCGGGAAGATTTTACGGCGCTGATGCCGTTCGCCATGCGGGCGATTCAAGGCGGCGAGAAGAAGCTCTTCGGGCACCCGGCGATTGTCCACCACGCCGGCGGCGACCTGTATCTGTCGCTCAAGGACGGTCCCGACCTGTTCTATAAGACGCCGCTGTTCCAGCCAAAGATCAAGCTGGGCGGCGAGGCGCATGTCCACGGCTATACGCTCAAATTCGTTCGGTTCGACCGCGATCCGGCGGCGGCGGCGTTTGTGCAGCAGACAGGCCAGATGCCCGACGTCTTTCCGGTCAACGGCGTGGTCGAAGTGACGTATCAGGGCAAGACCACCACGGTTTCGCCGCAGTTCGTAACCCACAAAGACAACCCGGCGATGCCTGATTCGCCCGAGCTGCCCTTGCCGGGCGGCTGGCTGATCTCATTCAATGGGATGAATGCCGGCAGCGCCGACGCTTCGAATCCGAACGCGGGCGCGATGACGGAGGCGGGATCGTTCGCGCTGCGGGAAGACAGCGGGCCGCCGGCGGAGGCGTTCCAATTGGAAGTTTCGACTCGGCCGATGATCAATTTGGTCTGGATCGGGACGATGCTGCTGGTCTTGGGCGGTCTTTTGAGCATGCGGCGGCGCATGAACGAGGCGCGCGTGGCGGCGTCCGAGCCCGATGTCGAGGCGGCGGCTCCCAAAGTTCCGGCGCGCGGCGCCCGCGCAAAACGGCAGCCCGCGCGGGTAAGATAATGGCAGGCGCATGGCGGAACCGGCGCAGGGGCCGGCGGCGATGCGCGGGAAAGGAAGAGTCGATGTTATGCAACTGCGCCAGCTGCTAAAGAGCAAAATCCACCGGGCGACCGTCACCGAGGCGGACCTGTCTTATATCGGATCCATCACGATCGATTCGCTGCTTTTGGAGGCCGTCGATCTGTGGACGGGAGAACTGGTGCACGTTTGGAATGTGACCAACGGCGAGCGTTTTACGACTTATGCGCTTGCGGGCGAGCCAGGCTCCGGCATCATTCGGATCAATGGGGCGGGGGCGCATAAGGCGCGCGTCGGCGATGTCGTGATCGTCGCGTCGTTCCTCCTCTCCGATGAACCCGTCGTTCCCAAGGCGATCCTCGTGGACGAGGATAATCGCTTTGTCAAAAATTTGTAAGGTTTTCCGAGTAAGATTTTAAGAGTTGGCGAGTCCATCAGGAATTTGTGACCCCGTTATGTTTGAGATACGAGTAGAAAAAACCATCGCCTGCGCGCATCGCTTGTTCGACTACAATGGTCCCTGCGAAGAGCTGCACGGGCACAATTATCGAATCGAAGTGGCTTACGCCGGTACCGAACTGGACCGGTTCGGCATGCTGATCGACTTTACGGACGTCAAGCGCGTTTTCAATGGCGTGCTGGAGACTCTGGACCATAAATATTTGAACGATCTGCCGGCCTTCAAAGACCTCTCGCCGTCGGCGGAGAACATCGCCAAGCATGTCTATGATGAGCTGAAGCGCGAGACGTTCGAGCGTGGAACGCTGGTGAGCGTTTCCGTGTGGGAGACGCCCACGCAGGTAGCCGTCTATCGCGAATAGCGAATTCCCCCTGTCAGAGAAGCCGTCCGGACATTGTCCGGGCGGCTTTTTTGTTTCCCGTCCCGGTAAAAGTATGGTAGAAATGGGATGGGGGTAAGGGATGGATATCGCTCAGGTTCTCGATTTGGCTCGTAGCGCCATTGTGGTGGTGCTGCAATTGACGGCGCCGATTCTCGTGCTGACTCTTGTGGTCGGCGTGCTGGTCAGCTTGTTTCAGGCCGTCACGCAAATTCAGGAACAGACGCTCTCGTTTGTCCCGAAGATCGTGATCATGATCGGCTGTATCGTCGTTCTTGGCCCGTGGATGCTTCAGTCCGTGGTCGGCTTTACGACGCGGATGTTCAGCAGTCTGCCCACCGTGATCCATTAAAACCCAATCTCATGTTCGATAACCTTACGGCGATCTCCGCCGGCGAATTTTGGCAGTTCTTGCAGGTCTTTGCGCGGGTCACGTCGCTGTTTGTCACCGCCCCGGTGTTCGGCAATCGCGAGGTGCCGAGCCAGGTCAAAATCGCGCTGTCCGCCGTGATTTCATTTACGGTGCTGCCGGTCGTCCAGTCGACTCTGGACAAGCAGGTTCCCGCCGATCTTTACAGTACGGTCAGTAATTTGCTGATACAGATCGCGATCGGCCTGCTGATCGGTCTGGTCGTCTCATTTCTCTTTGTCGCTGTACGCGTGGCGGGGAGCATCATCGATTACCAGATGGGCTTCACCCAGGCGTCCACGTTCAATCCGCAGTTCAATGAGACCGTTTCGCCGATCTCGAACTTCCAGTACCAGTATTCCCTGGTCCTGTATTTGCTGGGAAATGGGCACTGGCTGATGCTGGCGGCGCTGGTGCACTCCTTTGTCCGTCTGCCGGCGGCGCAGATGATCTTCAATGAGAACTCGCGCCTGGTGATGACGGATCTGATGTTTCAGTTCCTCGTGGCCGGCGTGCAGATCGCCGCGCCCAGCGCCGCCGTTCTGCTGATCACGGATATCGCGTTCGCGCTGCTGAACCGGGCGATGCCGCAGATGCAGGTGTTTTACGTGGGCGCTCCCGTCAAAATCCTGGTCGGCTTGACCGTTGTGATCGCCGTCATTCCCCTGTTCACGCTGGTCGTCGGCCATCTCGTGATCAGCTCGCCGGATGACATCTTTACCGCGCTGCGCGCGTTTCATCACTGACACTGAGGATCCGTCATGCCGGAAGGCGAAGAAAAATCATTTGCGGCGTCGCCGCGCAAACGCGAGGAAGCGCGCAAGCAGGGGCAGGTCGCGAAGTCTCCCGATCTCTCCACGGCCGCCGTGCTGCTGGCGCTGGTCAGCGTCATGCACGTGGCGCTGCCGGGTGTCGCCGGCCAGTCGCTGATCTCCAATATCCAATCGGCGTTTTTGTTCAATCCTCATGACGCCGAGTTTAACTTCAACACGGTGCACATCTGGCAGATGCGGGCGCTGCTCTGGACAGGGCGCATCGTTGTGCCCGCGCTGCTGATCGCCACGGTGCTGGGCGTGGTGGCGAACGTCGGCCAGGTTGGATTTGCCGTAACGCCGGAAGCGATGGCGCCGAAGTGGGATCGGGTCAATCCGATCAACGGCTTGAAGCGCCTGTTCTCCGCGCGTGGCTTTGTGGAGCTGGCCAAGGGGATCGCCAAAATGGCGATCGTCGCCGGCATCTGTTACTCCGTCATTCGCGACGCCCTGGCGGACGGCACGATCATCAAGCTGATGGGCGTCTCTCTCCCCGTCACCATGAGCGCGGTCGGCGCCATTCTCTGGACGATCGGTATCCGCGTTTCCGTCTGGCTGTTCCTGCTGGCCGCCGCCGACTACGCCTATCAAAAATACGACCTCGAGAAGAATCTCAAGATGACCCTCACGGAAGTGAAGGATGAGATGAAACAAAGCGAGGGCGATCCGCAGATGAAGGCGAAGGTCCGGAAGATGCAGCGGGAAATGGCGGGCAAGCGCATGATGAAAGATGTGCCGACCGCCGACGTGGTGGTGACGAACCCCACGCACTTCGCCGTCGCGTTGAAGTACGACGAGGCGTCCGGCGCCCCGATCGTCGTCGCCAAGGGGCAGGACTTGATCGCCCAGAAGATCAAAGAGATCGCGCGTGAAAACCGGGTTCCGATCGTCGAAAACAAGCTTCTCGCCAGGCGTCTCCACAAAGTCGTCGAGATCGGCCAGCAAATCCCGGGCGATATGTACGAGGCCGTCGCCCAGGTCCTGGCGTTTGTCTACCGAACCTATGGCCGCCGCCGGCGCTAACCCTCACCCGTAAACGCTTGCTTCCGCGGACGCCCGGGCATCCTGACCTCCAAGCTCCCAAATTGGGGGCAGGAGGCAGGCGTTTAATGAAAATCAGTCACCTTCCACATGCCTCGCGAAGAAGGAAACCATTCGTTTCGTCGCGAACATAGCTATTGAGCGAGCGCTTCCCCGTTCGACCACTGGCGGCGCTCGACTTCTGTCGTGTCGTCTTTCCATTTTTCGTCTAGAAGTTTACGTTCGTTTTGAATATAGGATGATTCGTGATGATATGCTCATATTGCGGCGCACGAACGAATCCCGGCGCCGTCGTCTGCAATAACTGCGGGGTAATCCTGCGGGCGGGCGACACAGAAAAGCGTTTGCCAAAACCCGCAGTCAAGCGCGGCTCCTTGGTTCGTATTGCGGCAATCGCTGTCGCGGCGATTGCCGGCGCGATTGTCGGAAAGCTAATGATCGGCGTCTTGCTCCATGTGCCGCCGGCCGCTGGAACAGCGATCGGCGCGGTGATGGGCGCGGCCCTGGTGTACGTGGTGAGCGGCGCCAAGTTCTTGTACTACTCCAACCTCTATCGGACACGGCACGCCTTTTTGCAGTCTCGTATTCGTAATGTCTTGTCCTCCTCGGAGCAGAAATACGAGAAGGTCTTGGAGAAGAACGCCACCGCCGAGGCGCGTTTGAGCCTGGCGGTGGCGCACTTGCTGCAAGACGAGGTCGAAAAAAGCGTTCAGGAGTTCCAGCGCGCCCAGAAGATGGGCGCCAAGGAGCCTCCGTTCTTCAACAACGCCGGCGTGGCGCTCGCACGGCGCGGCAGCATTCCGCAGTCCGTGGAGATGTTCCAGCGCGCCTCCAGTCTGAACGGCCACCACGGCGAGCCGCACGCGAACCTTGCTCACGCGATCGTGCAGTCGGCGGAGGCGGTCGATGAACTCAATACGGAGCGCGCGCTCGCGGAAGTTCAATGTACGGTGGAGATTGACGGCGACAAGCCCATCTACCATGACTGGAAAGGGCTGATCCTGTGCCGCGCGAAAAAATACGATCTGGCGATCGACGAGTTTAACAAAGCGATCAATTGCCCGGGATACACGAAGTTTACTCGCGCTGACGCGCACAACAATATCGCCGTGGCTCTCTTCATGAAGGGCGATATTCGCGGCGCCATGACGGAAGTCCAGTCCGCCTTGCGGCTTGATCCCAGCCACGGCCGCGCGCTGTCCAACCTCGGTGTTTTGACGCTGCTGCAAGGCAACGCCGCGACGGGCTTGGAGACTCTTCAGGCCGCGCGCAAGCTCGATCCTAAGAGCGCGCCGGTGCGCAACAATCTTGGCTACGGCATGTGCCGGGTCGGCGCCGTCAACGAGGGAATCCGGGAGTTCCGTGAGGGGATCCTGCTCGATCCGGGGATCTTCGAGCCTTACTACAATCTTGGTAAGATCTACATCGACGCCGATGTTTTGGAGGTCGCCGAGCGGAACCTGGTTCGCGCCATGCAGCTCAACAGCCAATCGTGGGAGACGCTGGTGGCGATGGCGTTGATCCGTCTGCATCAGGAACAGATGGACGCGGCTCTGGAACTGCTGACGGACGCCAATAACATCTCGAAGAAGCAGCCGTTAACGCTGGCGACGATGGGTATCTGCCATACGCGTCTTGGAAATTACAAGCTGGCCGCGCGTCTGCTTCTGGAGGCTTCGGAGCTCGACCCCGGCAATTCCGAGTTCCACGCGCATCTGGGCTGGCTTTATATCCATGAGGACAGCATCACGGTCGCGGGCGAGCGCTTTAGCGAAGCCATCTCCATCGATTCGAAGATCCCGGAGTATCACAATAATATCGGACTTTGTCAGATCAGCAACGGCGCTTACGACGCAGCTCTGACCAGCTTCCGCAAGTGCGAATCGCTGAATCCGGACTTTACCAAGACGCATTACCACCTCGGATATGTGTTTGCGCTCCAGAAGAATTTGGATCTGGCCGTCAAGGAATGGGAACAAACGGTGCGGGTAGAAGGGGCGTTCGCGGACGGGCACGTAAACCTGGGCGTCGCCTACTATCAAAAGGAAAACTACGATAAGGCGGGGGTGGAGTTCCGGCGCGTCATCGGTCTGCGGCAGGACCGCATGGAGGACTTCTCCAACCTGGCGCTGGCGCTATCCAAACAAGGGATCTCGATCCGAAAGGCGAGCCGCACCAAAGACGACGCCAAGTGGAAAGAATCCGTGGAGCGGCATAAGCAGGCGCTCGATATGTTCGACCGCGCTCTGGCGCTCGACCCGAAAAACGTCATGCTGCACTCCAACCGGGGACTTTCCTGCTTCTTTGCGAACCGCCCGGAGGACGCCATGCAGGAGTGGGCCATCGTCAGCAAGATCGACCCGAACTACGCCCGAAAGCGCGAAAAGAAACAGCAGAGCGAGTTTGACGACTCCGCTGTCGGTTTTGTATCGCTCAATCTTCTGGACCGTGTGGCGACCATCAAGCCGCGCACTGCGGATTACGTTTATCAGCTCTCGCCCGGCTACGATACGGACAGTTGGGACCTGATGATCGACGACGCCGCGATGAAGGATATTCCTGAACTCAATCGGCAGTCGCGCCAGCTGGAGCGTAGCCTTCAGGCATTGACACTGTAAGAGAACCTGAAAAAAGCCCCGTCTCATCATTGAGACGGGGCTTTTTTTGTGGCCGGCGATCAGCGCGAGCTCATATGCCGAAAGTCTTGATTGCCGCCGTCATTTCGACTGTCCTGGCGGGAGCGGCTCTGGTAGCCGCCAGTCTGATAATCGCCGCTTCGATCGCGGGAATTGCCGCTGCTCCATCCCTCCGGGCAGCTGCGATTGTTCGTATTATTGTAATTGTAACGATTGTCGTTACGATCGTAATCGCTGTCCTGGTTGTTTTGACGATCCCGGTTATATTGGTCGTCATAGGAATAATTCCCGCTGTCATCGCGATGATAGCGTCCACGCCAGTTGCGCTCATTTTCCTTCTTGCGCGCATCGTCAGACTGCTTCGCGGCGACGGCCGCGCCAGCGCCCAGCACCAGCGCCGCGGTTGTCTTATGATTGACCAGCGCGTAGACTGCGGCCGCGCCGAGAGCGATGGCCGTATTTTTGCTGCCTTCGGCGCTCGCCTGCGCCGCAATCGGCGAGCCCAGGCCCGCGATTGAGATCAGGGCCGCGCCCGCCGCCCACATTCGCATACTCTTCATCATCTTCTTCCACCTTCCACCGGACTGCTGAATAATGTACATATTCGACTATGTGTCCTCTGGAAATGTTCCGGCTCTGGTCCTAACGAAAATAGGACCTTGCCGCGCGCTCCATGGGACTTTCGCCTCATGTGTGATCCCTCTGATTTTGATATCATCAGACCAGCAAAAAACACGGAGGCGGACGCAATGGATATCTGGAATTCGGTGCAGTGGGATGTTTTGTTTGGGTATGCGGCGCACGATTGTTCGTGCATGATCCTGGCGGCCAGCGCGCTGATGATGGCGCTGGCCGTTTGGGGGAGACTTGTCTGGAAACGTGGTTAACCGAAGGGTTAGCCCAGAATGTGCAGGCCGTTGTCGACGTAGATCACTTCGCCGGTGATGCCGCGCGACCAATCGGAGGCGAGGAACGCCGAGGTGTCGCCGACATCGCTGATGCTCGTGTTGCGGCGCAGGGGCGCGCGCTCGGGAACATCGTTATACATTCCGGAGAACCCGCTGATGCCGCGCGCCGAAAGGGTCATGGTGGGGCCGGCGCTGATTGCGTTGACCCGAATGCCCTGCGGGCCGAGGTCGCTGGCGAGGTAGCGCACGGACGCTTCCAGGGCCGCCTTGGCGACGCCCATCACATTGTAGTTCGGGATGACGCGCTCGGCGCCGAGATAGGTGAGGGTCATGATCGATCCGCCGTTCGCCATCAGCGGTTCGGCCGCCTTGGCCGCCGCCGTGAGCGTGTACGCGGAGATCTCCAGCGCCTTCAAAAATCCATCGCGGCTGGTGTCCAGAAAACGGCCGTCCAGGTCCGCTTTGTTGGCGAACGCCGCGCCGTGGATGACGAAGTCCAGCTGCCCGAACTCCCGGGCCAGCGTCTCGTGCAGCGCCGCGACCTGCGCCTCGTCGGTCAAGTCACAGCCCTGAATGACGGTCTTGTCGCCGCCCGGAAGGGTGGGGGCCATCTTCCGGACATCCTTCTCCTCACGCTCGCCCAGGAACGTCAGCGCCAGTTGCGCGCCCTCGCGCGCCAGGCTCTGGGCGCATCCCCAGCAAAGCGAGCGCTCGTTGCGCACTCCGTAGATGAGGCCTTTTTTGCCATCGAGAATTCCCATTGATGCATCGCTCCTTTCGGGCTTCCGCCCGCCCGGTGAGTTTATTCCAAAAAGCCGGCATGTGTCAAGGCGGGGTGAGCAAATGCAAGCGTCGGGGATAAGCCACGCCGTGCGTTTTGACATGCGAAGGAAAACCCGTCATGCTCGTCGAACACTGGCCGCAGACTGTCACCCCAGGAGCGCAAGTTTTTATGGCCATCACCGCGCGTACGATCAATCAGGATCGCCTCGTCAACCTCTTCCTGGATCTCGCCCGCCAGAATACGCCGCCGCGCGCGGAAAAGGCGGCGAGCGACATTGCGTTTCGACTGCTGGAAACCCTCGGCTTCACCTGTGAATATGACGACGCCGGCGAGAAGGTCGGCGGCAATGTCGGCAATTTGATCGCCTTCAAAAAAGGAACGGTGGAGGGAGCGCCTCCCATCTTCTTCTCCGCGCACTTCGACACTGTGGAGCCGACGCCGGGTTTGGAGCCCATCATCGAAGGCGACATTATCCGCTCGGACGGCAAGACGATTGTCGGCGCCGACGATATCGGCGGCCTCGCGCCCATTATTGAGGCGATGGCGGTTCTGCACGAGGAGCAGATCCCGCATGGCGATATTCAGCTGCTGCTGACGATCTGCGAGGAGATCGGCCTCGTCGGCGCCAAGCACCTCGATCCACGGCGAATTCAGGCGAAGTACGGCTTTGTGCTGGACGCCGGGCCGCCGGTTGGATCGTTTATCTACCATGCGCCGACGCAGGATATCTTTGAGGTTTGGATCCATGGGCGCGCGGCGCACGCCGGGGCGCAGCCGGAGGACGGGATCTCCGCGCTCCATGTCGCCGCGAAGGCGGTCGCGCGCATGAAGATCGGGCGCGTCGATCATGAGACGACGGCCAACGTCGGCATTATCCACAGCGGCACGGCGACAAATATCATTCCTTTCGAATGCTATTTGAAGTGCGAGACGCGCTCGCGCACCTCCCGCAAAGTCGATGAGCAGCGCGATTTGATGATCGCCATTTTCCAAGAAGAAGCGGAAGCGGCCGGGGCCACGGTGACCGTCAAGGTTGACCGTGCCTACAACGGCTATGAGCTCGCCATGGACGCGCCGGTGCTGCTGATTGGACAGGAAGCGACGGAAAGTATCGGCATGGAGCACCTGCTGCGCGTCACCGGCGGCGGCGCGGATGCGAATATCTTCAACGCCAATGGATTCCCAACCACGGTGCTTGGATGCGGCATGACGAATATCCACCGTCACGACGAGTATATTCACATCTCGGACATGGTGAAGAGCGCGCAGCTGGTTCTGGCGATCACGGAAACGGCCGCGCGCTGGTCTGAGAAGGACTGAGTATGCTCGCCCAGACGAGAGGCCAGGTCGCGGAAGTCAGCGATCTGGACTCCGACGCTCAGGATTTGATTGTCCTCGCCGCCGGCTCGCGGCGGCGCGCCGTGAACTATCGCACTCTGACGGGCGACGCCGGGATCGGAGATGAAGTCCTGCTCAACATCACGGGAGTGGCGCTCAAGCTCGGCACCGGCGGCGTCGATTTCGTAATGGCGAATCTGTCCCGAACGCCGGAGTTTGCCGGGGGGAACGACGGCCATATCATCAAAGCCCGATATCTGCCCTGCCAGCACAGCGTTCTGACGCTTGAAGAGCAAGCTCGGTATGCAGACATTTGGGAGCGTGGTCTGGACGAGTTTCCCGTTCTCGTGGGCCAGCTTCACTCACAGGTGATCCCGACGGCGTGCGGCCTGCTGGAGCAGGGTAAGCGGCGCATCGCTTATGTGATGACCGACGCCGCCGCGCTGCCGCTCGCATTCAGCAAAACGATCCGGGCAGCGCGCGCGCAAGGCGTTATCGCGACGACAATCACATGCGGCCAGGCGTTTGGCGGCGATTATGAAACGGTTACGCCGCACTCCGCGCTGCTGGCGGCGAAACACATCGCGGACGCGGACGCCGTCATCGTCTGTCAGGGACCGGGAAATGCGGGCACGGGCACGCGTTACGGCTTTAGCGGCGTCGAGCAGGCGGGAATTCTGGACATCGCCGCGCGTCTCGGCGGAACGCCAATCGCCATCGCGCGCATGTCCGCCGGCGATGCGCGCCCGCGTCATCAGGGCGTCAGCCACCATACGCGGACAACGTTAGACCTGACCTACGCTCGCTGTGTCGTTCCCATTCCCATCGGCCATGATGGAGCCGGGATTCCCGATCGTCACAACGTCAAATACGTGGAAGGCTACGACGCAGCGCTGGCCCGGCTGCGCGCGACAGGGATCTCGGTCACGACGATGGGCCGCGATCTGGATCAAGACCCGCTCTTTTTCGCCGCCGCCGCCTGCGCGGGGCTGGCGGCGTAACGACGCGATCAAAGGCAATTTTACGATGCTGACGATCTTCACAATACCCAAGGCGTTTCGAGGCCATAACGGCGTCATCCAGCGCAACGCCATCAAAAGCTGGACTCTCTTAAATTCGCCTTGTGAAATTATTCTGCTCGGCGACGATCCGGGCACGGCGGAAATCGCCGCCGAGCTTGGCCTGAAGCATATCCCCGACATCGCTCGTAACGAATTCGGCACGCCGCTGATTAGCGACATGTTCGCACAGGCGGAACGGATTGCGAGCTATCCGCTGATGTGTTACATCAACGCGGATATTATTCTGCTTGACGATTTCCTCACGACGACCGAATTTGTTATGAGGCGCTGTCGCAAGTTTCTCCTGGTCGGCCGCCGACGCGACCTGGATATTACCGAGCCGATCGATTTCGCCAATCCCAATTGGAAAGCCGATCTTCGAAAGTGGGCGCATGACGAAGGCAAGCTTTATAGCGTCGCCGGAGTGGACCACTTTATTTTTCCAAAAGGATTGTTCGGAGAGATCCCGCCGTTCGCCATTGGACGCACGGTTTGGGACAACTGGTTGATGTTTCAGGCGCGTAATCGCGGCGGCCATCTGGTCGACGCCACGCAAACCATGACCGTGGTCCATCAAAATCACGATTATTCCCATGTCTCCGCCAAAGCCGGCGACGCCTGGAACGGGCTTGAAGCGCAGCGAAATCGGGAGATGGCGGGAAGCCACCTGCATGTATTTACGCTGGATGACGCCACATTGGTAGTCCTTCCTCACGATTCAGGAATGCGCCTGCGCCGAATTTTCACCAAGCTCCACATTGCCCGAATCCGTGTGCTTCACCCCAATCTCGCCGGACTATTTCGATTTGCCCACGTCATTCTTCGGCCCTTCCGGCGTGTCGCTTAGCCCTAAGACAATGAGGTCGTCATTTCATGCAAACCAGTGAAGCGCTTCGTCCATTCCAAACCGTGTCGGTCATCGGCCTCGGTAAGCTCGGAATCCCCATCGCGGCGTGTTACGCGGAACGGGGATACAACGTGATCGGCGTCGACGTCAATCCACACAATGTTGACTGCGTGAGTCGAGGCGTCTCGCCGATCTACGAGCCAGGGCTCGCCGAAATGCTCGCGGCGAACCATGACCGCATACAGGCGACCCAGGACACGGAGCAGGCTGTTTTGGACTCGCAGGCGACGTTTATCATCGTGCCAACCCCCAGCCAGGAAGACGGATCCTTCTCAATACAGTATGTGATTGATGCATGCGAGCATATTGGAGTCGCGCTGAGAACCAAAAACGGTTATCATCTCGTTGTCATTACGAGCACGGTGCTTCCAGGAGCGACGGATGGGGAGATCCGTATGGTTCTGGAAAAGACCTCCGGTAAACGCTGTGGCCGCGATTTCGGCTTATGCTATAGCCCTGAATTTATCGCTCTCGGAAGCGTCATTCGCGACTTGCTCTATCCGGATTTCTTATTGGCCGGCGAGTCGGACTCCGAGGCGGGACGATTGCTGACGGCGTTCTACGAAAGCATCTGCGACCGTCGCCCTCCCATTGCGCGAATGAGCAACGTGAACGCGGAGCTTGCGAAGATCTCCGTCAATTCGTTTGTCACCGCGAAGATCGCGTTCGCCAATATGCTAGCGCGTATTTGCGAGGAGCTGCCCGGCGCCGATGTCGATGTTGTCACGAACGCCATCGGGATGGACAGTCGAATCGGCCGCAAATATTTGAAGGGATCGATTGCGTACGGCGGTCCATGTTTCCCGAGAGACAATCAAGCATTATCGTCGGTCGCTCGTCAGCTAGGCGCGCCGGCGTATCTCTCGGAGGCAACGGATGCGGCGAACCAGCATGAGACGCTGCAACTCGCGCGTCGCGTCAAAGAATACCTGCCTCTGGGCGGATCCGTTGGTATTTTGGGCCTTTCCTACAAGCCGGACACGGACGTTGTTCAGGAAGCGCCAGGGTTATTGCTGGCGAAAGCGCTGAATGATGAGGGAGTGCGGACCGTGGTCTACGATCCAGCGGCCATGGAGAACGCGCGCGCTGTTCTGGGGGAAGCCACGATCTTCGCCCCCACATCGGCGGAGTGTATCGATCAAAGCGATGTTGTGGTAGTGACAACGCCGTGGGCCGAGTTTCAGAAGCTGGACGCGCTCGTGTGGGCTCGGGAGGGCCGAAAACGCGTCGTGATCGACTGCTGGCGAATTCTGAACCGAGACGATTATCACTCGATTGTCGACTATATCCCCCTCGGCGAATATATTGTCTCGAAATAGCAAAACGGGAGTGTCTATGAGCGCGAATTGGAACGATCGTCGTGTGTTGGTGACAGGCGGAGCCGCCTTTATCGGGTCGAATTTGACGGACGCGCTCTTGAAGCGAGGCGCGCAAGTTCGTATCGTCGACAACCTCAGCAGCGGAACGCTGGAAAACATCCAAGAGCATTTGGACGCCGGACGCGTTGAGTTTATCGAAGGAGATCTGCTGGATCCCGAGGTGACGCGCCGGGCCGTGGAGGGGATGCAAGTGGTGTTTCATCTGGCGGCGGACCACGGAGGTCGCGGCTACGTGGATCTTCATCAAGTTGAGTGCTCCACTAACTTGATTCTGGATTCGCTTGTCTTCAAAACTTGCTACGAGCAAAAGGTGGAGAAGGTTGTCTTTGCGTCTTCTGGCTGCGTTTACCCCAATTTCAAGCAGACGGATCCCGGCGAAATCGTTTATCTGACGGAGGACGCCGTTGGCCCGCCTTACGACGCCGACCACATATACGGCTGGGCAAAGCTGATGGGCGAGCTGACGCTCGAAGCGTATTGCAAACAGTATGGAATGAAGTCCGCAAGCTGCCGATTCTTCACGGTCTACGGCCCGCGCGGCGTGGAGAACCACGCGGTCATCGCTATGATCGCGCGGGCGTTTTTGGAGCAAAATCCCTTTGAAGTCTGGGGTACCGGAGAGCAAATCCGTAATTGGACCTATATCGATGACATTGTCGAGGGGACCATTCTCGCGGCGGAGAAGATCGATGACGCGCGCGCGGTCAATTTGGGCACCATGGAGCGCATTCAGGTCATGGAAGCCGTCAAGGAAGTGCTGCGCTACACAAACCGGAGTCTTGAGATCGCCACGCAGCCGCATATGCCGACAGGACCGATGAACCGTGTCGCGGACAACAGTCTCGCCAAGTCTCTGCTGGGCTGGGAACCGCAGGTCAAGTTCTTCGACGGTTTGCATCGGACGATCGATTGGTACTTCAAAAACAAGAAACGTGAGGAAGTTCAGGCCATCTTTGCCCGAATGCTGACCGAGCGGTAGACGTGTCCTGGTATGATAGAGAAGAAATAACGCAGCAGACGGGAAAAATCTTATGTCACAAGACCTGACCGAGAAGGTTACAAGCACTAAGCGTATTTATGACGGCAAGATCATCAACTTGCGCGTCGACTCCGTTTTGCTGCCTAACGGCAATATGAGCCAGCGTGAGATTGTCGAGCACAAGGGCGCGATCGCCGTCGTGCCGATGCTGGATCGGGACACCGTGATCCTGGTTCGGCAGTTTCGCAGCGCGACCGGGGGAACCCTTCTGGAGATCCCGGCGGGGTCGCTCAACGAAGATGAAGAGATCGATGTCTGCGCGCACCGGGAGCTTGCGGAGGAGATCAACTTCAAGGCGGGCCATCTGGACAAGCTCTTTTCGATGTATGTGGCGCCGGGATACTCTACGGAGATGATCCACGTCTACATCGCATACGGTTTGGAGCCGACGGCGGGAGAAACGGATGAGGACGAGTTTTTGGATATCGTCAAGATCCCGTTCGCCGAGGCGTTGCACAAGATCCATACCGGCGAAATTCAGGACGCCAAAAGCATCAGCGGATTGCTGCAAGTAGAGCGTCTGCTTCCGAATCTGGAATTTTAGGACGGAAATTTTAGGAGAAGATCGTGAAGTTAGGGATCAGTATGTGGAGTTATGTTGCCGCGTGGAAAACCGGCAACTTCGATATTCCGGCGTTTATCCATGAATGCAAGCGTCTGGGCGTGGACGGCGTCGAGCTGCTCGACTTCTTCTGGAAGGACCGCGCGGCGGAGACGCCCGCTGTCACAGAGGCGCTGCGTGAAACGGGACTTATCGTGGGCGTTTACTCCGTCTCCAATGAGTTCGTGAACCCGGACGAAGCGGCGCGTTTGGCCCAGGTTGAAGTGATCAAGCGCGGCGTCGACTCGGCTCTGGAATTCGGCGCCAAAACGGTGCGAGTCTTTGCGGGAAATCAAAAAGAAGGCGTTGATTTCGCGCTGGCGCTTGGCTGGATCATCGACGGTTTGAGCGCCGCCGCCGAATACGCTTACGCGAACGGCGTGACGCTTGCGCTGGAGAATCACGGCAAGCTGGCGGGGCGCGCCGATCAAGTCGAGACGATCTTGAAGGCGGTCGCAAGCCCCGCGCTGAAGGCGAACCCGGATACGGGAAACTTCCTGCTGGTGCATGAAGCGCCGCACGACGCCGTCGAGAAATTGGCGACACGGGCCGGGATGGTTCACTTTAAAGATTTTCACCTTGTACCCGACAGCTATGAGGGATTTGCGTATACTTCCTTGGAAGGCCTCAAGTTTGTCGGCAAGCCGCTCGGTGAGGGAGATGTCGATTTGGCCGACTGCATTGTCTCGCTGAAGCAGGCGGGCTTTGACGGTTGGGTCAACATCGAATATGACGCCGAGATCGATCCGCTGGAAGGCGTGGCGCGCTCGGTGCAATTTGCAAATGGCCTGATGGGCCGGTAGTTGGGAGTAGATATGGCGGAACACACGATTGTTGTCCTGGACGGTGACCAAACCGGCCAGGAGCTGTTACTGGAGGGCCTGCGTGTCCTCGAACCTTCCGTGATCCGCATGGATCTCGCATTTGAGCACTACGATTTGACGCTGGAGAATCGGCGCGCGACCAAAAATCAGGTCGTGCACGATGCGGCGGCGGCGATGAAGAAGTATGGCTTCGGCATCAAGGCGGCGACGATCACTCCGGATATCGCCGGCGATGTCGGTTCGCCGAATGCGATTTTGCGCGAAGAGATCGATGGCACGGTCATCGTCCGCACCGGCCGGCGTCTGCCGGGCGTCATGACCGTCGGCGGCGTCTCCGCCCCGATGTCCGTGGTGCGCATGGCCGTGGACGACGCCTACGGCGCGAAGGAGTGGCGCGAGGGGACCGGGTACGACGAGATCGCCTACCGCACCGAACACATCAACCGCGGCACCTGCCGAATGGTGGCCGAGTTCGCGTTCCGGCACGCGCAAAAGATGAATGCTAAGGTCTTCGGCGGCCCGAAATACACGGTGTCTCCTGTGTACGAAGGGATGTTCAAGGAAGAGATGGACGCCGCGTCGAAGAAATTCGGCTCCGTCCGCTACGAGCCGCAGCTCATCGACGCCACCTATGCGCTGCTGCTTGCCCGCGCCTCCGAGCCGCTTGTCATCCCCGCGCTTAATCGCGACGGCGACTGTCTGAGCGACCTGGTGCTGGCGTTCTACGGCTCTATCGCCGGCTCCGAATCGATCCTGCTGTCGTTTGACGAGAACTTTGAACCTAAGGTCGTCATGTCCGAGGCGCCCCATGGCACCGCGCCGGCTCTGCAAGGCAAGAACATCGCGAACCCGCTGGCGATGATCCTCGCGGGCGCATCGCTCCTGTCCTTCCTGAAGAGCCCGGCCGCCACCCGCGCATCCCGCGCGGTCTACGAAGCGGCGTTTGAGGCGATCAACGACGGCGTTCGCACCGCGGATCTGCTCGGCCACGCCACGACCACGGAATTCACGGACAACGTGATCCATCGGGTACGGAACAAGGTTGAAGTTTGGGAGGCGATGGGGCAGAGCTAATCTCGTCCTGCATCTCGATAAAAGCAATGGCCGTCGGTTAAAAACCGCCGGCCATTTTTCGTCGTTATTTTGTTGCGTTCACCTTCACACCCGCGTCAGGCGGGTGATTAAGCGCGTCAGGATCTCCACCGTTTCCCGTATCTCCTCGTCAGTTGTTTCTCGTCCCAGCGTCAGGCGAAGCGCCGCGCCGCGCGCTTCCGAGGCCGCGCCAATCGCTGTCAGGACGTGGCTGGGCTCAATGCTTCCCGCCGTGCAGGCCGATCCCGACGACGCCGCGACGCCTGTGAGGTCCAGACTGACAAGAAGGGATTCGGCGTCGATGTCGGGGAATGAGAAATGGACATTTCCTGGAAGGCGCTGGGCCTGATGCCCGTTGAGCGCTGCGCCAGGAATGCGCTCACGGATCATTCCGATCAGCAGATCACGCTGACGCTCCATTTGCTTCGCCGTCGTCTCGCGCTCGATGAGCATCAGACGCACGGCTTCTCCGAAACCGGCAATCGCCGCGACATTTTCGGTTCCCGCCCGTCGCTCCCGCTCCTGGCCGCCGCCATGGAGGAGGGGCTCGATGGGGATCCCATCTCGGACGTACAGCGCGCCGACGCCCTTGGGGCCATAAATCTTATGGGCGGAGACGGTGAGCAGGTCAACGCCAAGTTCGTGGACATTGAGCGGGTAGACGCCGTACGTCTGGACGGCGTCGGAGTGGAAGTACGTGTTGTGGCCGCGCAGCGCGCCGCCGATCTCCGCGATCGGCTGCACCGTACCGATCTCATTGTTTGCGTGCATGACGGAGACAAGCGTGGTCGTCGTTCTGATCGCTTCTAAGACCTGGCTTGCGGTGACCAATCCCTGGGCGTCTGGGGCGAGATATGTCGCTTCGAAACCGATCGTTTCTAAGAACCGCGCCGTGTGCAGCACCGCCTCATGTTCGATCTGAGTGGTGACAAAATGCTCGCCCCGCCGCCGATTCGCCAGTGTTACACCGAACAGCGCGGCGTTATCGGCCTCCGTTCCGCCACTGTTAAAGTTTATCTCAGAAAACTGTGCGCCGATAGACTCCGCGACAACCGCGCGGGCTTCATCGAGCGCCCGTTTCGCCCGCTGGCCTTCCGAATGCAGGCTGCTGGGATTGCCGAATCCGTCGCGCCCCAGAAAGGGCTCCATGGCTGCTTTCACTTCCGGGCGAATGGGGGTTGTGGCGGCGTGATCGAGATAAATTCGAGACTGCATGCGGATATTGTACCCGTCAAGAAGCCCTCACCCGGCCCTTCGGGCCACCCTCTCCCAAAGGTATGGGCGAGGGTTAAGATTTGGATCTGTGATCCAAAAGATCTTATGACTTAAACGCTAACTCCCTCTGACTCCCCCTTTCCCAAAATTGGGAGAGGGGGCTGAGAGGAGAGGGCCTTCACACTTACCTCAGCTCCGCCGTTCGTGTCGGATACAGCGTCACCGGCCCAATCAAACCCGACTCTTGGAGCGGTGAGTCTTTCCCCCAAAGACGCCACGTCGTGAATGTCTGCCGGCCGGTCGGGCTGGGCTGGTTCGCGGCGAGCCATGCGGGATACTCTTTCAATGTGCCGTCGCCGTTGCGGCTGCTATCCTCGGGAAGCTGCTCGTCGCCAATCATCCGGTTGATCCAGAGGTTCGTCACCTTGACAGTAATCTCGTTATCTCCAACTTTCAGGGCGCTCGTGACATCGATCCGATAGGGCGCTTTCCAGAGAATGCCGAGGTCCTGGCCATTGATGAAAACCTGTGTGATCGCTTTGACCTTGCCCAGGTCGAGCATGACGGGCGTCGTCGGATCGATCAAGGATGCGGGGACGGTGAAGTTTTTGGTGTAGGCGGCCGTGCCGGAGAAGTATTTCACAGCGTTGTCGGATGACAGGCTCCAGGATTGCAGGGCGTCGAACTCGACCGTCTTATCATCGGACCTTATGGGGGCGCTGAGCGGCGTTCCGCCGGATTTGGCTGGGAACCGCGCCTGCCAGGGACCGCCCAGGCTAATCGGCTCAGCCGCCGGCGGGATCTTCGCGATAAGAGTTTTCCCGGATGCGGTTGTGGCGACGTATCGGCCGGGCGCCCAGGCTTCGAGCGTCAGCTTTCCGTCGGCGTCGGCGTGGAGGTCGGCAATGCGGCTCTGAGGGAAGTCGGCGTCCACGCTAAGCTGAATTGTGTCCGGGTCCTGCCCCATGGCGGTCAGTGTCGCCTTGCCGTCGGTGTACTGGATCGTCACGGTCTTGACGACGCCGAACGCGGGATCGTCGCCATTTGCGAGGTCCGCAACCTGAAAGACGCGCGCGCCGCTGTCCAGGAGCGTCTGCACTTTGGCGCGGACATCGCGGGTCCGCGCGGCGTCCCCCGGAGGGCCATAGGTGGCCGAGAACACCTTAAGATGGTTCACATCGCTCGGGCTGGAGGTGATCGGAGTTCCGTCGCGCGTGATGGAGACGATGGGATCTGTCTTTTTCGATGCAGGGCGGAACACGATGAACCGCGATTCCGAGGCGTCGAAGTGCAGCGGCAGTGTCGTGACGCCGTTGTGATCCGTGTATATGGCGGCGAGTTCGGTTTTGCCCGTCTCCGGCGACCAGATCTCCGGGCGCTTGCCGGTGACACGGAAGGAATACGTTCCGTTCAGCGTCATGGGACTGAGATTGGCGACGAAGTAAGCCTCGATCCCGTTGGGGAGCGTTCGATGGATGTACTCGACATCCGCCTTCACGCCCGGGCTTGCCGCGAAGTCTGCCGGAATACCACTCGCATCCAGGTACTCTTCTGCTGTCTGACCCCAGACGACGCGCCCCTTGCCGACCGAACGTCGTCCAGGGACCGTGCTTTCGGCGCTGCCCCAGAGGCTTGCCGCGAGCGTCGCCACTTCGCCGTCGCAGACCGGGTATCCCGTCAGGCTGGGGGATTTGCGCGGTCGTGACCCGACTACCGTGGCGCCTGCCTTCACCAACTCCGCGATCTTCTTGAGCAGCGCCGGCGTCATTGTCTGTGAGTCGGGCAGGGCGAGCACCCGATAGTTCATGCCATCGGGCAGCACAATCCGTCCGTTTTTGACGGACATCCGATTGAGAACGATGTCGGCGGAGCAGCCGTCGGAGGCGTACTTTCCGGTTCCCTGCGGCGGAGAATAGCGCCGGGGCGCGCCTTCGGGCTGAAGGTAGCAGATATCGGCGGCGTAATGGCCCATGCGCAGCATCGATTGGCAGCGGCTGAGATACTCATGCCATGGCTTGGACTGGCTCCACCACGTCTCCGTGCGCTCGTAGTGCTGCCCCCAGGGTCCCATGGTCATGCCGGGGGCGCGCAGGAGAGGCTCGCTCCCCGTGGCGTTCGGGTCCGTTCCGGCCCACGGCTGCATGGCGTAGCGGTGGAAGACAAAGCGATTGACGCCGTGACAGAAGGCCCAGTCGCCTCGGAACTTGATATCGCCGGGCGCGGTTCGCCATCGCTCTTCGTCGCCGGCGGTGAACGATTCGGCGCCGACGATCGGCTTGCCGGTGACGTGCGCGGAGGACGCCATTTCCGCCGTGCTGAAGAGGCAGGCGTTGTTCGAGACCGGCCACCAAAACTCGGACATCGGCTCGTCGGCGTTCTCCGCGTACTGGATATCGTCGGTCGGCGCGCCGTCGTACGCCTCCATGGATAGCCGCAAGCCCTTGGCGTGCGCGCGGTCCCGCATCCGTCCGGCATAGTTCGCGGAAACCAGGTCCGCCACCGTGCGCCGCAGATCCCATAAAAATCTTTCCGAGACTTCCTCGCTCTCCAGTACACGGCCCGTGACGATGGGAAGATAGGGCAGCGGATCGTATCCGCGCAGACGCTGGAAGTCCTCGCGGAACTGAGGCGACCAGTTGTTGGAGCCGACCTCCCAGCTGTCGATATGCGTCGAGATGAACGATTTGCCCGCAAGCGTTCCCGTATCGCTGATAAGCTTGCCGATCAAGCCATCGAATGCGGCGTCGGTCGCCGCCACGCTCAGCTTGTCGGATTCCAGTCCCAGACCGCCCGCAGGGGCGGGGTGGTTCTCCACGCCGGTGCTGGTGTGGCCGATTCGCAGCACGGTCCACTCGCCGGCCGGCGACGTCCACGCCAATTTGCCGCCGAGGAATTTGGACGTCAAATCGATCACGCCGGCTTTAGGGATTGTCTGCTCGGATGGAACGATCGGGTAGGAGGCCGGCGCGGCGTCGAACTCCTGCCGGTCGAACGACGCCTTGCCCCGGATATCAGGGATCGTGAACCCCGCTTTGGGTGTGGGAAACGCGAGCACGGCAATGTCTTTGTAGAAGCCCTGCACGGATTCCGGCGCGGCCAGTTCGATACTGACGGAATCGCCGCCGTGTACCGCCGTTTCCGTCCACACCAGCTTCTGCATTGACAACTCAGGAGTGATCCACGGGCCGCCGCTGCCGCACCAGCCGGCGTCATTGTTCATGTTGATCTCCAGCCCGAGACGCTGCGCCTCGGACGCGGCGAACGTGAACAGTTTGCGCCACTCGGGACCGGCGAAGGTCATCGGGCCGGCGGGCGCGCCCTGGTCCACCTCCATGATCAGCACTCCGCCGATGCCGACACGCTTCATCGCCTCCAGATCCGCCGTGATTCCTTCCCGGGTGATGTTCCCGTTCAGCCAGAACCAATAAACCCACGGCCGCGCGCTCGCCGGCGGCGAGGCAAACTCGCGCGCCAGCGCATCCCCAGTATTCGCCGGCGCCGTCGCGGCGTACGATTCGACGGCGGGCATCCCGGCCAGCGCCGACAGGGCGCACCCGATGAGAACCCAATTTCTGCTTCGCGGCATCATATGCTCCCTGCTCATTTTCCAAATCAAAGAAGATGCGCTCATTCTAACTGATGCGCCGCGAGGCATCAATGGAAAATCGGCCAATCGGTTGTTCTGTGGGGAGGTGGATTGGACGGGCTTATTCCCTGGCGCAAAAAAGAAAACGGCCCGTCCCAATTTGGGACGGGCCGTTTTCCGTGATGTCGTTATTCGGAAGCGGGCGCGGCGGCGGCTGCGGCGCTTGCGGCGTCGGCCACGGTTGCGGCGGCGGCGTCCGCATCAGCTTCCGCCGACTGGGCGGTCTTGGAGTAATGCAGCGCGGCGATCGCGGTGTCGTCCGAGGTGGAGAACTCCAGGTTCGCGTTGTGCGGCAGGTCCGAGACGTGCAGGACATCGCCGAGCTTCATTTGAGAAACATCGACGTCGAGCTGTACCGGCAGGTTCTGGGGCTCCGCGTGTACGGTTATCGTTTCCAGCATCTGCTCAAGCATCGCGCCGGCGGTCAGTACTTCGCGGGGTTCGCCAATCAACTGGATCGGGACTTGCGCCGTGATCTTCTCGCCCTTTTTGACCTGATGCAGGCCGATGTGCTCGAAGTCTCGGCTGATCGAATTGCGCAATAGGTTGTCGACGACAACGGTGTGCGTCTTTGCATCACCTTCAATCGTCAAATCGATAACGGTGTTCAGGCCCGATTCCGAAAGCAGAATCTGCGAGATCGCCTTCGCGGGAACCTCAATATTGACCGGCTCAAGGCCCTTGCCGTAAATCACTCCGGGGACACGCCCCTGTCGGAGCCTCTGTTTTCGCTCGCCTTTGGACAAGCTGCCGCGCTTGGCTGCCGTAATATTCATCACTATCTCCTTGAAACGTCGCTTCATTATGCCCTATTATGCGGGTGGATTAAACACGGAAGCGATCATTGGAGTATATTTCTTGCGGCGCGAGTCGATTTCAGGCGCTTGTTCTGGAGGCGAGAGAGCGGTGATTTTGTCCAGCAGCGATCCATACAGCGTCGATAAGGAGTACTCTTTCGAGGGGCGGGAATGACCGTTCGCCGCAGCCGCCTCGATTCGTTTTGCCGCCGCGTCGTATCTTTGGAGCGCCCCCGCCGTATCGCCCGTCGATTGGTAAGCGGCCGCCACTAAAGAGTCAAACTGGACATCATAGTAGAACTGGCGTGGGTCGGCCGTGTACTCGCTCTTGCCGCCGGAGAGTTTTGCCAACGCTTCCGTCACATGCCGATAGCGCTGCGCCGTTTCTTCTTCGCGTTCCGTATCCGGCTGTCCGCCGCTCAGAGCCGCGCGCTGCGGGTTGCTTTGCCCGCCTTCCGCCGCGTACTTCTCCAGAACGGCGGCGGCGCGCTCGTAATCGGCGACGGCCGCCGCCATATCGCCATGGCTTGCGGCGTCGTCCGCCACGGCTGCGTTCGCCTGCGCGAATCGTTCTTCGGTAATATCTCCCAGCGCCCGCACCGTGCCGACCGGACCACGCTCCAGCTGCTGCATCTTTCGATAGTAATTGAGCGCGATATCGGGCGCGCTGATCGACGCGAGGTCCAGAATAAGGTCCAGCGAGTTGGGATCCTGTCTCAATCCCTCTTGATAGGCGGTGATCGCCTCACTGGTGCGGTTGGTCGCTTTGTACAGATTGCCGAGGCGGCGATAGTTCAGGTAGCTCGGCTCCAGCGCAAGCGCGTTCTTCAGAGTCGATTCGGCGAGGCTCGTGTTGTGCTGGCGTGACAAATAGACTTTATAAGCGAGGTCGCTGAGATTGCGGCCATCCCAGGGCGACCAGCTTTGCGCGGCGGCGTAGGCGGTCTCGGCGTCCCCGCCCGTCGCCAGCGCCTGCTTCGCCTGATCGCTATATACGGCGCCGACGCCGTTGGTGACGGTAAACAGGGCCAGAACACCAGCGCCAATACCGGCGAGTGCGAGCGAAAGCCGCTTTTCTGGGGCCTGGGCATTGTCCAGGCCGCTTTCTTGCTGCGCGACGCCAGCGGCGACGCCGGCGATCAGCCAGAATGTCGAACCGATGAAGAAGACGGACCAGTCGGAGTCGATCAGGTTCTGCACCATCGCGGCGACCAGCCCCGCAAGCAGCCCGGCGAGAACCAGGCGGTCGTCGCCGCGCTGGAGGGCGGCGACCAGGCGCGATGGCTTGCCATCCGAAGTCGGCGATGCGGGGCGCAGCAAAACGGCGACGACGGCGGCAATTACCGAAATCTGGATGGCGAGCAGCAGCAGGAGCGCCGGAACGCCGCACTCGTCGGCGATCTGCAAATATCCATTGTGCGCAAGGCGCGTAAATCCGGTCAGCGCGTATTTCGGATAATCATAGACATAGGTGCCGACGCCGGTCCCGAAGATCGGGTTTGCGGCCGCCATATGCAGGGAGCCCTTCCAGGTCCAGACGCGGAACGCGCCGGAATTCTGCTGTGGGTGCATCAGACGCCCGATCACCGGTTTCGCGAGGACGCCCACCACGAGCAGCGCCAGAACGGACGCGATTATCGCGCCTCCCCTGCCTTTCGAGGCGACGGCGGCGGGCGACGCGGCGGCCGTGTATTTCTTCTGACGGTACGCGAAGTATCCAAGTACGCAAAACGAGAGCGCCAGCGACACCAGCGCAAACCGCGACTGCGTGGTCAGCACCGTCGCCAGCTCCAGCACGGCGACCAGGCCCAGGAGCACCGGCAGACGGTTTTCCGTCGGCGCGGAGAAGACAAGCGCCGCCGTTATCGGCAGCATCATCGCCATATAGGCCGCCAGGTAGTCCGGCGTGGACATTCCAAAAACGCGCCAGGAGGATTCGCCGTCGCGCAAGTGGATGGCGTATTCCTGGACGCCGATGGCGGCGGCGATGGCGGCGCCGCCCAGCAAGGCCAGCATCAGGGCGTATCGGCTGTCGCGATGGCGCGCGGAAACAAACCACGCCGTGAGAAACAACGCGAGGTCGGTGGCGACGATGCTGCCGCCGCGCAGCATGGGGGCGAGGAACGCGGTGGAGCTGTGCTGCCTGACGATGCGCGCCACGATGGAGATCAGCGCCCAGACCATCAAAGCGGCCGTCGCCCCGCGCGCGCGCCGAAGCGACGCCGGCGTTCCCAGCGCGCTTGACTGGCGCCACGCGCTCAGCACGGCGAGCAGCCCCGCGAGCGCGGCGGCGGCGCCAAAGAACGACGACCAGAGCGGCTCGTCGGGACGAGCGGAAAGCAGGGGCGCGAGAAAGGCGACCAGGGAGAGCAAAACGACGATCGCCTGAGTCATGATCCGCTCTCCCGATGATTCTTCTGATACCGCTTTTCATTGGAGCGGCGCCGCGCAATGCGGACGGCGCCGCGCAGCCACAGCCCCGAATAAACGACCGAGCGTCGCACCGGCCCGCCATCGGGATGGTGTTTCAAATCGTACTCGTACCAGGAGCGATGGAACTCCACGATCATCTTCTCGGCGTTATTGTCGCTCGAACGCCCGATAATATGCGTCACCACGGCCTGCGGGGCGTACACGACCTCAAAGCCGTCTTCCCAGGTGCGGCGGCAGATATCGACATCTTCGCAATACATGTAGAAACGTTCGTCCAGCGCCCCGATCCGGTCGATCAGCGTGCGCCGGATCATCATCGCGCATCCGGAAATCCAGTCCACGCTCTGGTCGCGGTCATGGCTGATGTCCCACATCAGATATTCGGCGGCGTACTTGTTTTGCGGCGCGATCTTGCCCAAAAACGTGTTGCGAAAGAACCCGGCCATCAGCGAAGGGAAGCGGCGGCAAGAGAACTGGAGCGTGCCGTCGGCGTTCAGCACGCGTGGGCCGATAATGCCCGCCTGCGGATGCGCGTCGGCGTACGACACCAGCGTATCGATCGCGCCCTCGTGCGCGAAGGCGTCGGAGTTCAGCAGAAATACATAGCGGCTTTGCGATGCGGCGATCGCCTGATTGTTCGCCTTCGAAAACCCGACGTTCTCGGTGTTCGCGATCAGCTTTACGTCGGGGAATTCGGACCGGACCATCTCCGCCGAGCCGTCGGTGCTCGCGTTATCGACGACCCAGACTTCGTAATTCGATTTCGGCTTGGGGTCTGCGTAGAGTGATTGAAGACAGACGCGCAGATCCTTTTGCGCGTTCCAGTTGACGATAATGACGGCGATATCTGTCATGTTGTTGCGGTCGGCGCCGTGGCTGGCTCCGACATAACCCTTTTTAATAATCGGTTCTCGTTCCAGCGAACGGCGAACGTGATGGCGCTGTAAAGCAGAGCCGGAGTCGTGCTTCGATAATGCTTCTCATAGAAACGCAGCAGTGATTGGTGGGACTCACGAATCATACGCGGTTTCACCTGCCGCGTGCTCCCGCCGCCATAATGCGTGAGCGTGGCCGGCGTGTAGTAGATCTTCCAGCCGTGCGTGCGCTTCGCCCGGTAACACCAGTCTACCTCATTGAAGAAGATCGGGAACTGTTCGTCGAGCAGCCCGACTTGATCGAGCGCTTTGCGCGGGATCAGCAGGAACGTCCCCATCGGCTGATCCGCCTCGCCTGGCTTGTCATAATCGAAGTACGTCATGCGGTACGCGGCAAAGACTTTGCTTTTGGGAAACAGCTTGGAGAACTTCAAATATTCCCACAGAACGGGGAGGGGATCGGGGAAACTGCGCAGGGACGATTGGGTGGAGCCGTCGGGCGACAGCAGGCGGCATCCCACCGCGCCGGCGTCGGGATGTTCTTGAAGAAAAGCGACCGTCTGAGTAAGGGTGTCCGAATGGAGAACAACGTCGGGGTTCAGCAAGAGAACGGCGTCGCCGGTCGCGGCGCGCAGCGCCTGATTGTTGCCTTCCGCATACCCTTTATTGTCGGCGTTGGCGATCAGGTTTACTTCGGGGAATTCGGCGCGGACCATCTCCGCCGAACCGTCCGTGCTGGCGTTATCGGCGACGATAATTTCGAGCGCGGCGTTGCCGGGCGGAAACTCCCGCAGCGAAGCAAGACATTCCTTCAGATAGCGGCAGGTGTTCCAATTGACGATGCAGACGGACAGCAGCACCAGTTACTCCACAGTCTCTCATAGACCGCAAGCCGCCGCGTCGCCGCCATGGTAGCAGGCAAGCAGGCGTGCTTCTGAGGGAGTATTCGTGCGCGAGAGGGGGATTTCCTGCTTTTTGTGGGGCCCTATTCCCCCGGCGCTTTAGCGCTGGGGGAATAGAGACGACACCCTCACGCCAGCGGGCGCCGTGTTACCAGCTCATCTTCTTCCTGGCCGCGCCGCAGGGCGGCTTCTTCCGGGGTCTCGGCGAGCCAGTGAGCATTGGCTTCGTCCTCGGCGGAGGTTTCCGTCAGAACCTGCGCGGGGACAACCGGTACTCCGGCCTCAGTTTCCGTAATAAAGCGCGACGCCGGGGCAGGAGGCGCGATCGGAACGACGGGCGTCATGGGAACGGGCTCGGCCATGATGTTGGGATCTTCCATCGCGCGGGCCGGCAGGGGAACGGCGGCAGGAGAAGTATCGGCGATGTATTGCTGGAGGGAGGCGTCGTTGCCCCAGCTCTGGCGGACATCTTCTCCGGCGGCGTTCACGTTGATATCGATGCCGACGGCGTTGTATTTTTCCAGAAGGCGCTTGATGTTATCGTAATCGGAAGGATCGATACGAGCGGCGATGAGGTAATCGCCTTCGGCGACGCGGTCCGCATAGCGGGTGGCGGCGTGCTCGGCCATGCCCATGTCGCGCAGGTATCCCGCGACACCGCCCGCGACTGCGCCTGCGGCCGTGGTGGCGACGGTTGCGCCCAGCGCCGCAGCGAGCGCGCCGCCGGCAAGGACGATGCCGAAGCCGGGGATCGTGATCGCGGCGGCGGCCGCCAGAAGGCCGGCGACCATACCGATGCCGGTGCCGACGGCGGCGCCCGCTTTGGCGTCTTCCACGGTTGTCGTCGTGATGCCCATCTTGCCGACGGCGTCCACGTTCTCGGCGGTATCGACGGAGCTGGCGGGCGTGACGGTGTCCGCGAGCGACGCCGCCGGCAGGGCGCCGGGCCGCGCGACATACACGGCCTCCGGCTCGCCGTTGGCGACCGCCGCAGGATCCGTCACGCGGGTGAAGTCTTCGCGGACGTGAGCGGTTTCGTTCTGCTCCGCCGCGCGGCGCGTGATTACGCCGACATCGTTATGCGACAAGCCGTGATCGATCAGCGCGCCGATGGCGCGCTCCGCGTCCGAGACCGTTTGAAAGAGTGCGTATACTGTTTCCACCGCCATGTGAGTCATCCTCCGTGTGTGTTAAAGACATGGAAGAGATACCCGCTCGCTTGTTATCATTAAACGTTGCGCGGTGAACGCCGTCTATCCCTGCGAGAATGGAAGCGCGCCGCCGAATGTATGCCAGATCAGCAGAACATTGAGCGCGATGATCAGGGCGACACACGCGCCGGCGATCGCGTTGGTAAAGGGCTTGTTCACATGTTCGCGCATCAAATCTTTGCGCCGTGTGAACATCAATAATGGGATCACGACGAACGGCAGCGCCAGAGACAAGCAGACCTGGGAAATGACCAGGATCTGTGTGTCGCCCCAGCCGGTGCGCGGCATCAAATAGATGACGATCAGGGCCGGGACCATCGTCAAACCCCGGCGCAGCAGCACGGAGAACTCGCGGCGGAGGAAACCTTCCATGACCATCTGACCGGCCAGTGTTCCCGTGACGGAGGAGGAAACGCCAGCGGCGAGGAGCGCGATGCCGAAGACCGTCGGCGCGGCGGCGCCGAGCAGCGGTTTCAGGGTCGCATAGGCCTGCTCCAGGCTGGTCACGGCGATTCCGTGACGAAAGAATGTCGCGGCCGCGAGAATGATCATCGCGGAGTTGATCAGCCAGGCGATGTTCAGCGCGAGCAGACTGTCCAGCACCGAAAAGTGCACGACTTTCCGCGTGTGGACATCGCGTTCGCCCGGCGTATCGATATTGTTTTCCATGCCGACCCGGGTTTTGATAACGCCGGAGTGGAGAAACAGGTTGTGCGGCATGACCGTCGCCCCCAGCATGCCGATGGCGACCACGATGGACGCATCCGACGACATCGCGAACGCCGGCCGGGCGGGGAGGGTGGGAATGAAGACGCCATGCAGCACCTGCGCCCAGTGGATCAAGCCGCCCACGGTCGAGATCTCAATCACGTAACACACGCCCACGGTGGCGACCATCGCCAGCACGATGCCCTCAAACGCCCGGAACCCATAGCGATAGATCGCGAGGACGAGAAAGACGACGACTCCCGTAATCAGCGCGGCGGGAAAGAGCGGGATGTGAAAGAGGATCTTGAAACCCAGAGCGGCGCCGAGGAATTCCGCCATGTCGGTCGCCAGCATCGCGATCTCCACCACGATCCAGAGGGCGATGGCGACGGGTTTGGAGAAGTGATCGCGGCAGTTTTCGGCGAGCGTTCGCCCGGTGACGATGCCGAGCTTGGCGGCCAGCATCTGCAAAATCAGCGCCATGATGTTCGAAAGCAGCAGCACCCAGAGCAGGCTGTAGCCGAACGCCGCGCCGCCGGCAATGTTCGTGCCCCAGTTGCCGGGGTCCATATAACCGACACTGACGAGAAACGCGGGGCCTAAATAAGGCGCGAAGGCCCGCAGTCGATTCCAAATTGTCGCAGGGCGTCCGGGCGCCAATGCTATGTTCGGATGCACGTCGTACCCGTTTCTTTAACCGTGATTTGCGGGAACCTGGTCCACCGGCAGCGGCGTCACGAAGACGCTCGCCAGCATCGGTTCATGGACGAGATGAGAGGTTCCGGCGACCAGAATCGTCAGAGAGTTGTCCGAATGCCGATCGGACACAAAAATTTGCGTGTGCAGTCCCATACGACGCTGAGTCAGTTCGCGCAGGAGCGCGGAATCGGTGTCGCGCACGCGCTCGATCCGCACCCAGTCGCCCGCCGCGCACTCACCGAGCGTCTGCCGGCGCGAGTCCACCAGAGCGCCATTGGCGCGCGGGATCGGATCGCCATGGGGGCAGGTCTCCGGATACCCAAGCAGTTCGTCGATCCGTGCTTCGAACTCCTCGGAGATCGCATGCTCTAGCTGCTCGGCCTCGGCGTCCACCTGATCCCAGGCGTAGCCCATCGCCTGGTGCAAATACTGCTCGATCAAACGATGGTGGCGAATCACTTCCAGCGCAATTTTGCAGCCGCTTTCCGTGAGAGTCGCCCCGTGATAAGGAATATAAGATATGAGCCGCATCCCGTCGAGCTGCTTGAGCATCTTCGTGGCGGCGGCGGCCGAAATCCCCACCTTTTCGGCGAGCGCCGAGGTAGTCACCGGAGCGGTGACGGACTGAAGTTTGTAGATCGCCTTGAGATAATCTTCCACCGCCTGACTAGTCGCGCGGCCGCTCTCAGATTTAACCATGGTTAAATCTTACCCGCGTTCACGGGGATTGTCAACCGTGAGCGGCCCTCACCCCCAACCCCTCTCCCAATTCTGGGAGAGGGAGCCAGAGAAGATTAAGATTTTAGATTAGCACATCTGACCTGAAAGCTCAATAAAACTCTGACTCCCCTTCTCCTAGAATTGGGAGAAGGGGCTGGGGGATGAAGGCCCCTCCGAAAATAAAAAAAGGGGCAGGCCGTAATGGCCTGCCCCTTTTGAGAGAGAGTTTCTAGCGCTGATCGATCGGTACGACCGTCAGGTCGCGCGGTCCGATGTAGATGGCGCGCGGGCGGATCAGGCGGTTGTTGCCATACTGCTCCAGGATATGCGCGGTCCATCCGGCGATGCGGGAAACGGCGAAGACGGGGGTGAAGAGGTCGGTCGGGATGCCCAGAACGTGGTAGACGGAAGCGGAGTAGAAGTCGACGTTCGCTTTGAGGGTGGTTTTGCCCTTGGCGGCGAGCGCGGCGTCGGCGGCTTCCTGGACTTTTTCGCTCATCTCGAACCATTTGGTTTCGCCGGTAGCCTCCGCGAGCTGTTTGGACATTTCACGCAGCGAGACGGCGCGCGGATCGAGCGCGCGGTAGACGCGGTGTCCGATGCCGGGAATCTTCTTGCCTTCGGCCAGCATTCCGGAGACGACGGCTTCGGCCTTGTCGGGCGTGCCGATCTTCTCCAGCAGGTGCATGACGTTGATGTTCGCGCCGCCGTGCAGGGGGCCGGCGAGCGTGCCGACCGCGCTGGTGACGCCGCTGTACAGGTCCGTCAAGGTTGCCACGGTGACGCGGGCGGCGAAGGTGGAGGCATTCAGCTCATGGTCGGCGTGCAGCACGAGGGCGACGTCTAGCGCCTTGGTGGCGGTGGCGTTCGGTTCGACGCCGCTCAGGAGATACAGGAAGTTGCCGGCGGTCCCAAGACCCGCCTTCGGCTCCAGGGGTTCTTCGCCTTTGCGCAGTCGATCCAGCGCCGCGACGATCGTTCCGATCTGCGCGGTGACCCGAATGGCCTTGCGGCGGTTGGCTTCGATGCTCTCATCGCCGTGGTCGGGATCGTAGAAGCCCAGCAGCGAGACGGCGGTGCGCAGGGCGTCCATCGGCGTCGCGGTCTTGGGGAAGCGCTTGATGAGCTCCAGCGCTTCTGCGGGGATGGCGCGGTTGGCGTCCAGCTGCGCGTTGAGCTCCGTCAGCTCGTCGCGGTTTGGCAGGCGGCCATTCCACAATAAATAAACGACCTCCTCGAAGGTCGTATGCTGTGCGAGATCATGGATATCATAGCCGGAGTAAATCAGCTTGCCGTCTTTGCCGTTCACATCGCAAATGGCGGATTTTCCCGCGACTACATCCTCAAGACCCTCAGTAAATTCCTTATCGTCTGCCATCTAGGGTGAACCTTCCTCGCTGAAAAATTGTTGCGGCCGGGGCGCGCGCCGCTCGCGCGGCGCGCCGGGGCGTGCGCCTTGCCGAGAGCACCATATTCTACCAGTTTTAGAACGTGAAGTCAAACACATCCCGTTAGGAAATTCCCGCTGTCGCCGCGCGCAATTCGACGGGCGGATTATTGCTCCCAACGCTATAAAACCGGCCAAACTCATCCGTGGGTAAATGCAGGAAATCCGTGGACCGTTCGGTAATTTAACTTTGCTGTGCGCATCGGCGAACCTTCGATCCGTTCGCTGCGTCTTAAGGTTGATCCGCCCGCTTGATTGGATCCCTTATTCACAGCAGGAGAACCCTATGAAGTCCCGCTCCCTCGCCGCGTTCGCCGCATCGGTCGCGGCGCCGGTCGTTTTGATCTCCGCGGCATTGACGACGCGCCCGCTGCCGGCCGCAGAACCCGCGCCGCCCGCCGCCGGCCAGGCGGCGACGCAGTGGAAGTCGCTTTATTCCGAGAAGTGCTCCGCCTGCCATAATCTGCCCAAGCCAGAAGAAAAGGCGATGACGCGCGGAGAGTGGCAAAAGACAGTCAATCGGATGCTGACAAAGTATCACGCCAGCGATTCGATCTCGCCCGCCGAAGCCGGTCACATCGTCGATTATCTGGCGACATTCGCCCCGAAGGGCGGAGACAACAACGCGGCCGATCCGTGGGGCGTCGACCGCATGGACGTTTGGGGGACGCCTCCTTGCTCGACCCAGGTGCTCAATTTCGAAGGACCATCGGCGATGGCGCGAGTGACGCCGATCGGCGCTTCGGCGAAGTGGCGCATCGTCGCCGACAGCCAGTCGCCAGACGGCAACTCCGTCCAGGTTTCTTGTCCTACGGGAACGCCGTCCAAATTCGCCATGCTGGGAACCCAGGGAGCATCGGGACAGGATCTTGATGTCCGCGTCCGTTTCAAGATCGTCAATGGAAAAATGAGCCCCGCCGTCGGCGTCGCCTTCGGTATGCAGGATCTGAGCCATTATTCCGTGCTGCGCTACGATCAGGCGCACAACGATCTCGCCCTGATCCTCGTCAACGGAGCCATTCATACGACGCTGCAAAAGACCAGCTTGAACGGAGATCCCGCGCCCATTGCGCCGCAGGTCCCAGGAACGCCGGCGAAGGCCGCCCCCGCTCCCGTCCGGGCGCTGTCGATCGCGCCGAACCAGTGGCATACGCTGCGCGTGTCCGTGAAGGATGGCGAGGTGCGTGGCTGGATCGACATGAACAAACGGCTTTCCATCAAGGATGACGGATATCGCGGGGGCAAGGTCGCGCTCTGGTCTCAGGGCGACACCACCGCTTCCTTTGACGACTGGACCGTCGATATCTATGATACGCAGCCGTCGATGAAACCGGCGGCTTAAATTTCCATGACCATTCCGACCACCACGACCGAAGCGCCGAATGGCCCCGTGCAGTTATTGACGGACGCCAAAAAAGAGAAATTTCGGCTGGACTACAACGGCGCTTCCATCTTCCAGGGCTCCGTCAAGGTGCGCCGCGCCGACACGGCCCTGTCCCTCAAAGACGCCAATACGCGATTATTCGTGCTGTCGAAGTACGACGGCTGGGATATTGTCACACAGACAATCCGAGTCGGCGTCATCGGCGCGACCGATGGCGATATTGTCTTGCTCAAAGGTGTCCTTCCCGAGACTTTTGGGGGTATGCTATGCAAAGCGGAACATGTTGCGCTGCCGCCTGAGCCCGTGGAAGCAGACGCTTCGGCGTTCTACTGTATCGACCACGATTGGATGCTTTCGGTGGACGATGGGGCGGAAGGATCGTTTCTGACAGCGACGAACGGCAAGACCAAGATGGAGTTCGCCGGGGAGATCGTCCTGCGCTTCCGCCCCTGGTACCGCGCGCGGCATTGCGGGGTTTAAGACTCGCTCCGGGGTGGGTTTGCCAGGCCGAAGATCAAGAGATTTGCAGCAACTTTTAAGGAGATCGGGATATTGGCGATGAAGGCATTGTTAGTCGGCGCCGGCGGCATGGGGCGCGCCTGGGGCCGCAACTTGGTGGAGAATGAAGATGTCGAGCTTGTGGGCTGGGTGGACATCAACGCGGCGGCGGCGGCGGAAGCGGCGGAGCAATTGCGCTTGTCGTCAGCGTTTACCGGCGACGATTTGAGCAAGGCGATCGCGGAGGTCAAGCCCGACTTCGTGGTGGATGTCACGATCCCTGAAGCGCATCGCGACGTCACCGTCACAGCATTGAAGGCCGGCGCGCCGGTGCTGGGGGAAAAGCCGATGGCGGCGTCCATGGAGCAGGCGCGGGAGATGGTCGCCGCGTCTGAAGCGTCCGGCAAGCTCTACATGGTCAGTCAGAGCCGGCGTTACGACGCGCGGCTGCACGCCTATCGCCAATTGATCGCTGACCGGATCGGCGGGAGTCTAGGCATCCTCAATTCCGATTTCTACATCGGCGCGCACTTCGGCGGCTTCCGCGATGAAATGCCCAGTCCGCTCGTGCTGGATATGGCGATTCACACCTTTGACGCCGCTCGTTATCTCAGCGGCGCCGATCCCATTGCGGTGTACTGCGAGGAATTCAATCCTTCGTGGAGCTGGTACAAGGGCGACGCCAGCGCGACCGCCATCTTCGAGATGACCGGCGGCCTGCGCTACACCTATCGCGGCAGCTGGTGCAGCGAAGGCGCGGGGACCTCCTGGGAAGGCGACTGGCGCGCCGTCGGCCCGCACGGCACGGCAGTTTGGGACGGAGAGCACGCGCCAAGCGCGGACGTGGTTCTCGAAGCGGCCGGCTTCCATTCCAAGACCGAGAAGGTTTCCAGCGAAATCGCCCCGGACTACATCGGCGGCATCGCCGGCTCGCTCCGTGACTTTATTCATGCGCTCAAGACCGGAGAAACTCCGATGGGCGAGTGTCACGATAACATCAAGAGCCTGCAAATGGTGTTTGGCGCGATGGAATCCGCGCGAACAGGGCAGCGGGTGCGGCTGGATTAAAGACGGTCCGTGGAGCTTCGAAATCGCTACGACTGATCTTTTCGATCGAGACTGCGCAGTACTGAACACCCAATGCCGACATTTGCCGATAACCCATTCACGCTTCTCTCTCTAATCGCCGCGCCTGCGGTTTTGACAAACGCGTCGTCCGTTCTGGCCCTTGGCACGAGCAATCGGTTCGCGCGCGCCATCGACCGGGCGCGTGCGCTGTCGGCGCAGTTGGAATCGCAGAAGCCGGATGATCCGAAGTCTCCAGACGCCGAGTGGAAGGCGGAGCAAATGTCTCTGCGCTTCCGGCAGCTTGGGCGCGTGGAGCGCCGCTCGATCTTGCTGCTGAATGCGCTGACATCCTTCTATTCGTCGCTTGGCTCGTTCGCCGCCGCCAGCCTCGTGTCATTGCTGGGCGCGGGGATTGCGGCCACCGGACATCATCCGATGGCGATCCGCGTCCTGCTCGGCCTGGCGCTCCTCGCCGGTTTCTGGGGGGTGGGCGGATTGGTCTATGGCACCTTTCTTCTCGTCCGCGAAACGCGTCTCGCGGTCGTGAACTTGAAAGAAGAAGCCGCCGCCGTACGCAAGAGGCATCACCGGGTGCTGCCGCCGGAAGCGCCAAGCGATTGACGTCCCTTCTCTGTATCAGAAAGCGCCGGGAGTGTCCCGGCGCTTTTTTCTTGCCTCTGGGTATAATCTGGACAACATGATCCCTCCAATGCCCACGGCCATTTCCACCTCGCCACGCAATTTGATTCGACTGGGCTTTTTTACCGCGCTCGGAGTTGCGATCCTTTATGTTCTGGCGGTCTTTGTCGAGCACCTTTCCAAAGCGGTGATCTCCATTGCGACTCCGTTTGTGGTAGGAACGGCGCTGGCGCTGCTGATGGACCCGGTGGTCGATCGCCTGGAGCGGCGTGGTTTGAGCCGTCTGGGCGGCGTCGCGCTCGTGTTTGGTTTGTTCCTGTTTTTCACCGTGAGCTTGACGTATCTGATCGTGCCCGCGCTGGTCGATCAGGCCAGCGGGCTGGCGACGAATGCGCCGGCGAACATCAGTAAAATCCATGATATGGTGGATACATTTCTCAAAAGCCATCGGAAAATTGGCCCCATCAAACTGCCGAACAACTTCACGAGTTACGACAAAATTATGGGCGGCGTCTCGTCGAAAGCGGCGGAGGTTCTTCAGCAGTCGGCGGGCAATGTGGCGAGCTTCCTGCTCGGCTCGATCACGACGATCTTGCAGCTTGTGGTCTCCCTGATCGTGACGTTTTATATGCTGGTTGACATCGACCGGCTGCGCGCTCGTTTCTTCTTTCTGCTCCCGGAAAAGCGGCGGGCGACTGTGGGCGAAGTGGCGACCGATATCGGCGGCGTCTTCGCGGGATATCTTCGCGGGCTGCTCATCGTCTGCGCGCTGTACGGCGCGGCTACGATGGGCCTGCTTTACGCGATGTCCATCAAACATGGCGAGATCGCTCAGTATGCGCTGCTCGTAGGAGCGGCCGCAGGCGTACTCTACGCCGTTCCCTACATTGGCGCGCTCTCCACGGCGCTTGTCACCTTCATCGTCGCGTTCGCCGCCGGCGGCTTTTCATTCGGATGCTGGGGCATCGTCTTCACGCTGATCCTCAACCAGGTCTTCGACAACGTCATCACCCCGCGCGTCGTCGGCGGCGGGGTAGGGCTGCACCCCGTGGCCTCGCTCTTTGCGCTGACCCTCGGCGGCGAGCTGTTCGGTTTGTGGGGATTACTGCTCTCGGTGCCGGTCGCCGCCAGTATCCAGGTCATACTGCTGCGCGTGTTTCCCAAACTCAGCGAACCGACCCCCGCGCCGTTTTTGCGCGCTCAGGGGGTACGGGTGACGGAGTCGTCACAGACATCGCAGATTTTGGGGAAAGAGCCAAGTGAGGAAGAGAAGCCGAAGGAGTGAGCTGAGAGGCTAATCCCCGTGTTAATCCCTATTCCCCCGGCGATAAAGCGCCGGGGGAATAGGGTCTACACACCCAGCGCTTCCACTCTCGAATGCCACGTCGTCCAGTTTCCACTGACCGCCTTCACCACGCCTCCTCCCTCAAACACCAGAAGCCGTGTCGCTACGGCGTCAATGAAGAAGCGGTCGTGGCTGACGACAATGGTGGCGCCGGGGAAGTGGACGAGGGCGCGCTCCAGTACTTGAATGCTGGTGACGTCGAGGTGGTTGGTGGGCTCGTCGAGGACGAGCGCGGCGGCGCCGGAGAGCAGGCAGCGCGCCAGAGCGACGCGGGCTTTCTGGCCGCCGGAGAGCGTGCTGATTTTTTGCTTCATGTCCATCTCGGAGAATTGGAGCAGACCGAGGAAGCGGTGGACTTGCTTGCGGCGCGCGTTGTTCGCCATCTCGTAGACATTCACGGCGTGTGAAATCGTGTCGTTTGGGGGCAGCTCGGCCAGCACTTGATTGAAGTAGGCGAATTTGACTCCGCTGGCCCACGCGGCGCGGCCTTCGTCGGGCTTTTCTTCGCCGGTAATCAGACGCAGGAGCGTCGATTTTCCACTGCCGTTGGCCCCGATGATCGCGAGGCGCTCGGACTTGTTCATTTCGAAGGTCATGTCGGTGAACAGGGTTTGGTCGCCGTAGGCTTTGGAAATCTTCTCGGCGCTGAAGAGCTTTTCCGGGACGCGCAGCATGTCGTAGATGTCCGTCACGATGACGTCGGCGGGGCGCGGCTCGGCGCGCTTTTTGACGTCGGCGAGGCGGCGGCGCAGGGCCTGGCTGGGATTGGCCGCGTCTTGTTTGCGCGCTTCTATCGTTTCGGCTTCGATCTCCAGCATCTCTTCTTCATGCTGGAACTGGGATTGAAGCGTCTTCAGGCGGAACGGCTTTTCGCGGATATAAGTCGTATAGTCGCCGTCGTATTCGTGCAGATGATAGTTCTCGACTTCAACGATCTTGTTCACAACGCGATCCAGAAAGTGCCGGTCGTGGGAGACGACGAGATAGGCGCCGCGCATCTTTTGCAGCCAGCCTTCCAGCCATGTCACGCCTTCTAGGTCCAGAAAGTTCGTCGGTTCGTCGAGCAACAAGACATCGGGTTCTTCTAAAAGAATTTTAGCGAGGCTGGCGCGGTTGCGCCAGCCGCCGGAAAGCTGCTGGACGGGGCGATGGCGGTGTTCGTCGCTGAAGCCGAGTTTGGAGAGGACGGTATTGATCGCCGTGGGGTAGTTCCAGCCATCGCGTCGCTCCATCTCCTCCAGTAAGTGCGCCTGACGGGCGAGCAGGGGATCCATTGCGTCCATGTCGAGATCGGGATCGGAAAGTTTGATCCCGATCTCGTCGATCTCGGCTTCGATGGTCCGGATGTCCGCGAAGACTCCTTCTAAGACTTCCTGGACCGATGTTTCGTCGTCCAGCTCGGAGAACTGGGAGAAGTAGCCGATACGGACGTTTTGATCGACTTCGACTTTGCCTTCCGTCAGCTCGACCTGGCCGAGAATCAATTTGAGAAGCGTGGTTTTGCCGGCGCCGTTTTTGCCGATAAAGCCGACCCGGTCGCCCGCCTGCAAGCGAAAGAAGACCTCGCGGAGCACGGTGCGCTCATCGTAGCGCACCGAGACATTGTTGAGACGAATAAAGCTCATGAAATCACCTTTGGATCAAACTCTCTTGGCCGGCGGCGTCTATCTCTTGACAACGCGCGCCGGCCGCCAGTATAATAATACCAAAATTAGCAGTTAAAGGCGTTGACGAAGAGGAGTACGCCGTAGCGGATCGCAGACAGAGACCTGGGGCAGCTGAGAACCGGGGCGTGAGGCGCGGCGGAAATGACTTTCGAGCTGGGTGGGGGAAAGGCCGTTTTGGCTGAGTAGTTCACTCCGGGGGGCTCCCGTGATTGGGCTAGGGTCGAAAGAGTGCGCTCATACGCGCATCACTTGCACCCGTCAAGGCGGCGCGCCGCGAGGAGCCCGCGAAACAAGGTGGTACCACGAAGGTGACAAATGCCTCTCGTCCTTGTGCAGGGGCGGGAGGCATTTCGTGCTGAAATGCCTGTCGCCAAATTTGACCCCGCGTCGGATTGAACCTCGCGGGTCGAACACCAGAGCTCAGGAGGCCGTCACTTCATGGCGAAAGTTTTAGGTTTGCGCTGCCGCGAATGCGGGCAGCAGTACGATAAGGCTCCGATTCACGTCTGCGAGCTGTGCTTCGGGCCGCTGGAAGTCCAGTACGATTTCACCGCCGGTCCTAAGATCACCCGTGAGCTGATCGAGGACGGCCCGCTGACGATGTGGCGCTACAAGGATCTGCTGCCGCTCGACGGCGAACCCACGGTCGGCAAGCACGTCGGCTATACCCCCCTGGTCAAGGCGGACAATCTGGCGAAGGCGCTCGGTCTGACCGGCGAAGTCTACGTCAAGAACGATTCTGTCAGCCACCCAACCCTTTCCTTTAAGGACCGCGTTGTTGCGGTCGCGCTCTCCAAAGCGCGCGAGTTCGGATTCGATATCGTCGGCTGCGCCTCCACGGGGAACCTCGCGAACTCCGTCGCCGCCCACGCGGCCGAGGGAGGCTTCGAATCCTATATCTTTATTCCGCACGATCTGGAGCAGGGCAAGATCGTCGGCACCCTGATCTACGGCGCCAACGTCCTTTCCGTCCAGGGCAACTACGACGAAGTCAACCGCCTCTGCTCGGAAGTCGCCGGCAAGTATGGCTGGGGCCTGGCGAATGTGAACCTTCGCCCCTTCTATGGCGACGGCTCCAAGACCTTTGGCTATGAGATCGCCGAGCAGCTTGGCTGGCGCACCCCGCAGCATGTCGTCTGCCCATCGGCCGGCGGCTCGCTGGTCACCAAGATCTACAAGGCGTTCCAGGAGTTCCATAAGCTCGGTCTGATCGACGAAGTGCAGACGAAGATGTACGTCGCGCAGGCGACGGGCTGCAATCCGATCTCCACCATGGTCAAGGAACAGACGGAGATCATGAAGCCGGTGCGGCCGAACACGATCGCCAAGTCCATCGCGATCGGCAACCCGGCGGACGGCTACTACGCCGCCGAAACCTGCCGCAAGTCGGGGGGCTGGGCGGAAGACGTCACGGACGAAGAAGTGGTCGAGGGGATTTCGCTGCTGGCGAAGACCGAAGGCATCTTCACCGAGACCGCCGGCGGCGTCACCGTCGCCGTCACGCGCAAGCTGATCGAGCAGGGCCGCATTCCGAAGGACGAGAGCGTCGTGATCTGTATCACCGGAAACGGCATGAAGACGATCGACGCCGTCGTTGGCAAAATCGGTCAGACGATCCCGATTTCGCCTTCGCTGGCGTCGCTGGAGATTGCGCTGTCGGAGCGCGGACTGGCCGCGAAGCCGGGCCGTCCGCTCGTCACTGCTTAAGAGAGAACGTACTTATGGCAAATCTCGCCGCTGAGGAAAACGCGAAGCTGCCCCGGCAGTTCGTCAACTTCGCTTACTATAAACTGGATCCGGCCTATCTGCTGCTGGATGACGAGACGCGCAAGGCCGGCGTCGCGGAGCTAACGGAAGTCCTGAAGTCCTGGCAGAGCAAGATCCTGCTCTACCCGTACACCACGTTCGGCGTTCGCGCCGAAACGGACTTCCTGCTCTGGCGGATTTCGTATCATCTGGACGACTTCGAGAAGATGGCGACCGAGATGCGGCGCACGCATCTGGGCAAGTATCTTCAGACGCCGTACTCGTTCCTGGCGATGACCAAGACCAGCATCTATGTGGACGACCATGTCCATGAAGGGCAGGAAAGCGTCCGCAACCAGATCGTCATCGGCGGCGGCAAGTATCTCTTCGTCTACCCGTTCGTCAAGACCCGGCCATGGTATGTGCTGGACAAGGAAGAGCGCCAGCGCATCATGCGCCAGCATATCAAGTTCGGGCATGAGTTCCCGTCGGTCAAGCTGAACACCACATACTCGTTCGGCCTGGACGATCAGGACTTCGTGGTGGCGTTCGAGACCGACTATCCTGCGGACTTCCTGGATCTGGTGCAGGGCCTGCGCGAGACGGAATCCAGCCTGTTCACGCAGCGCGACACCCCGATCATCACCTGCACGCAGCAGGAGATCGGCGAGATGCTCGCGCATATCAGCGGCATTTAAGTATTATTGGCGCGCGGCGATGGACGCCGCGAGATTTTATCAAGAGGAGTAATCATCAAATGGCAGTCAGCGTATTGATTCCCACACCGCTTCGGGGTTTGACGGCGGACCAGGACACTGTGGAGACGCAAGAGGGAACGATTGCGGAGCTTATCCAGTCTCTGGAGAGCGAGTATCCCGGCATTGGCAATCGTCTCAGTTCCGAAGACGGCGTGCTTCGCCGGTTCATCAACATCTATGTCAACGGCGAAGATATCCGGTTCCTTCAGGGCGCCGATACGCCGGTCAAGAACGGCGACGAAGTATCGATCGTACCGGCGATTGCCGGCGGGAAGGACTGTTAAATGGCTGTCGAGCGCTTCAATCTGACATTCAATTCGCAAATGGCGAACATGCCGATCATCTACAATATCGGTCAGAAGTTCCAGGTCGTCACGGTGATCGAACGCGCGAACATCTCTGAGGAAGCCGGCTGGGCGCAGGTCGCGTTCAACGGCACGGGCGAAGAGATTCAGCGCGCCATCGCGGACCTGAACACCATCGGCGTATTCGTTTCCCCTCTGGAGTTGGCGGTCGTCGCCTAACCGTTCTCAAGGATTCAAGTCGCCCTCCGGCCCCACTCGGGCCGGAGGGCGTCTTTTTTATGTCAGCATTCCCGTCACGCGCTGCCAGGAGAGCACGTCGTAGTGGTTTCCGGTCGTTGGGAAGAACGGCGGCGGGTGATCGGCGAGGCGGGTATCGTAATGGTACTGTTCTTGATAGCCGCTGGCGAGCGAGCCGTCGGAGTTCGCGTAGGCGAAGATACCGGACGATTGGGTGATGACGCCGCCGATGGATGTCATGGTTCCATTCGAGCTGGAGGAGGGGATCGACGGGTTCGCCGCGTCGAACGTGGACGTCGCGAAGATATTCCCGTCGTACTCCAGGTTCGGTCCCGCCCCGCTTGCTACGGAGATATGGTGGCCTAAGAGGCCGAACACGCCGGCTTTCTGGTTGAAATTGGTGTCCGACGCCTGCGCGATGGACAGGTTTCGCGCCGTGTTATAAGTGATCGAACCGGTCAGCGTGACGTCTTTGGAGGCGGCGATATCGGTCGCGATCGTCATTTGCGATCGATAGGTGATGTTGCCGGATGAATCGACTTTGTTGTCCGCGATCTGGCCGCTCAGTCCCGTGATATTCCCGTCGGAATAGACCATGCCGTTCGGCGTGCCTGTGAGCGTGGTCATGGTGTGGACGCCGCTGACGCTCTTGTCGACCTTCGTCTGGTTGTTGCTTGGGTCGACCGTGATCGTCTGAATGGTCGTTCCCTGAGTGACGGTGATGACCTGGTTGCCGCTGCCGTTGACGCTCAGGGCGACCACGCTGTTGCCGTGCAGGAAAATGCCGCCGGAGACGGTTCCCGAAGAGTTGACGATCGTGGCGCCGGCCGTTGTCGGCGTTCCCGCCGGCGCGGTGGTGCAGGGCGTCGGCGCCGGTAAGCCCATCGCGGCGTACTCCTGGGTATAGTCCGTGGTGGGAAGCGGGATTTGCGCCGAGTTCGGGATTTTTTTGCCGGAGCTATCGAGCAGGAAGTTGCCGTTGGCGTCCGTTTTATATCCCGTCGTCATACTCGGCTGCCCGCTCGTGGCGATACTTTTATAGTCGCTGATCGAGCTGGGGCTCGACACCACGCCGATGCTGTTCTTCCACCATGTTACATTGCCCGAGACGGAAAACGCATCGTCGCCCGTGTACGTAAACATGGGGTTTGCCGTGTTATTGGACTTCCACAGGATGGTGGTTTGCAGACCGTCCGCATCATTGGAGTGAAACGGCCCTTCGAAATGGTTGTTAAAGTCCCAAAATCCCGCGCCGTCGTTCACCGTGAAGTATGCGTACTTCCCGAAGCTCGCCTGCTGCACATAGACACGCACGGTCTGTGAGGCGCCGCTGGGCATCGTCGCCTGCGATTCGATCACATAATGTTTCTGCGTGCTCGTCGGATTGGTCGCATCGCCATCGATCCTCACCGTCAGAGTCGTTCCGGTCTGTCCAAACGGCGCCGTGATCGTTCCATTGGTGCCGTAGAAGTTTGTCATGGGGTGCAGGGCGTTGTCGTCCGGCGGGCTCGCCTGCTGCGTGAGCCAGGCGATGGCGAGGTCGACGCCGGAATCCGCCATGTTGAACGCTTCCGTGGTGTCGTTGCGGTGCTGCGACATTTGAATGGTCGCGCCGACCAGGGACACCAGACCCAGCGCCAGCGTGGACATGGCGAAGATCAGCACCAACGATGTCGCAAGAGCCGCGCCGCGCCGCCGGGAGGCGAGTCTTTTGAGCGTGATGGGTTGCAGAGTAGACATTGCCGGAGTTCTTTCTCGTTAGTACTGCGTGCGTCCATGAGCGCCGTTGGATGTGACGCCGAATGGATTGTGATCGCGCAGGTAAACGCACTCGCCCGTGAGCTGCGTCACATTCCCATTCGCCGCATCCGACGACGTGTAACCATGGATGGGATCGTAGTAGGAGCTGACGATTTTGATCTTCACTTCATTCGCAATGGGCGTCACGCCGTCCGGCATATACGGCTGGATAAATTGGACGGCGTTGGGCAAGGGCGCGACGGATTTGATAATCGCGCGATTGACGGCTTGCCCTTGATCGATCCCGTTCTCCCAGAGGCACGTGCCGGTATTAGGGTTGGGCGTGCCGTTAGTGTTGGAGCGGTAGTAGTTCAGACTGACGCCGTCGTTTTTGACGTCCCAAAGGCTCGTACCGCCCGTGAGCGCCTGCGCCGATCCTCCCGAGGTCAGCTTCACGGATGTGGACGAGTTCGCCGCCGGCATGACGATATGGATCCCCGTGACGGCCACGTAGTTTCCCGTACTGTCGACGGCGTCATAGGTCGTGCCGTAAGTTCCCCCGTCCATGAGGGCGAATGAGCGCGCCTCGCGCAGATCATCCGAAACGGACTGGATGCCTCGGGCGGCGTCCAGCGAGGAGCTAGAAGCACCGTTGACGCTCGCGCACAATCGGAGCATGGTGATAAACAGCGACATGACGCCCAGCATCAGCAGCGAGAACACCCCCATGCCGATCATGATCTCGACGAGGGTGAATCCGCGCGATTTGGAAAGTCCGCCGTTCCGCATGGTGTCAAATCTCATAACGTTGCCTTGCGCCGCTATCGAGCCGCGATGATCGTATGCGTGGTAAAGTTTCCGGAGCTCTGGCTGCCGCCTTGCCATGCGATGGTGACCGTGGCTTGAACGGCCTGCGCGAGCGTGGGCGCGTTCGAGCCGGTAGATGTCAGCGCCTGGCTGATCCATATCTTGCCGGTGCTGCCAGGCGGGAAATACCCGACGGAATTGCCGTTGTCGATCAGGTCGTCGACAACAGTGAACGAAAACGAGCCGTCCGAATTTTGCGTCGCCGAGTCGACAACGCCGCGTCCGTACAGCGCCGAGCCGTTCATTCCCGTAAAGCCCAGATCGCGCAATTGATCGATCTTCTGCTGGGCCAGCAGGGACGCCTGCGCGTAGTTGGCGCCGACATGGCCGGCGCGCGTGGCGACCGGGAAAGTCGCCCCAAACAGCAGCACCATCATTCCAAAAACGAACAGAGAGATCGCCAGCTCCACGAGGGTGAAGCCGCCGTTTCGTCGCATCCATGTTTTCTGGCGTGAGTGATTCATGTGTCTGCTTTCTGATAACAATGCTTACTTGGAATTATGCCGTTATTAGGGCGCGGCGGTATCCGTAAAGATAAGTGTTTAATTGACGCTCGCCTGCGCCGACATCGCGGTTTTCATCGGCTGTCCGCGCAGTTCGGCGATGCGCTGCAACGTATCTTCGGCTTCCCGGCTCTTGAACAGGCGCAGCACATGGCGGTACGCAATCTCGGCTTCGTCCCAATCACCGCTCAGAAAGGCGATTCGGCCGCGCGCGATCTCTCCATTCACGTAATCCAGAGCCATATTGGTGAGGAAATCGTCGGTCACATACATGCCGTCGTAGACGCCGCGAAGCGAATAGTTTCTCCAGACACGCTTGGTCTCGGCGAGCAGAACGGGCGGCGCCGGACGCCGATCGTGAGGAAAAATCTCCAGTAGCAGGCCGATCTGCGCGATGGACGCCGTTTTCTCCAGATAATCCCGCACCGTGATCGTCTTGTCCCGCTCCAGGTGGATCGGAGGACCGTCCATCGCTCCCAAAAAGTAGAGCGGTCGATTCACGGCGAGGCAATGGGTGATAATGCGGCGCAGCGGCTCTTCGCGCGTCGCCTGTCGGATGGTGACCGAATCTGCCGGAAAGATCGAGGCCATATCTCGATCGCCTTGGGTGACTTGCGTGAGGTACCAGCCGCATACCCAGCGGTGATAGACTTTGTCGTAAATACCGGCGAGCATGCCGCGCTTGACGAGCGTGACATCCAGCCGGCGGCCTTCCACATGCTGCAAATACGAGATTGCGGAATCCGATGTATCGCGTCCAAAATCGATCAGAACGCCGCCGCGCGGGATGGTCGCGAGCAGATTGCGGCCGTAGTCATAGCAGGTCCAGTTATGGCTGAGGTCGTTGAGCGTCCAGTGCCGCATTGCCTGGAACGGAGTGATCGCCAGCGCGCAGGCAGCCGCGAGAGTTGCGAACGCGACATGCTTGCTGGGTTCGACACCGCGCTGGATAACGTCCCAGGCCGCCGTCATCGCAAATCCCGCCGCCAGGGACATGCTGATATAGCACGGAATAAAGTAGATATAGGCGTTGTAAATTCCGTAATTAACCGTGTAGAAGACATCCGCCAAAATTACCCATGACAGCAGGATCGCCAGGGGGCGATGGTCCCGGCGGCTCCAAAGGACGATCAATCCGGCAAGGGCGAGCGTGGCGCCGGCCCACGTCAGTTCGCGTCCAAGACCGAAATACCAGGCGCTCAGCTGAAGCATCACATCGTGGAGACTGGAGTGAAACATGGCGTCAGAATACTGACGGCCAGTCACATGAAACCAGAATGCGAACGGCGAGGTGACGCCTCCCCAGTTCGCGGCGGGGTGAGCCGACGCCCGGATGGGAAGATAGGCGTAAAACAGCAGCGGAGCCAATCCCATGGCGATCGTGGACGTCCATTTCCGCCGCGTCTCTTGGTCCCTCAGTCGAAGCAGAGCCGGCTTAGTCATCAAAATAAATGCGAGGAAACCCGGAAGGAACAAAGTATTGGTCTGGTGATTGGTGAGGGCGAATCCATAGACGAGCGCCAGCATCCGTAAATCTCTCGTTTGACATCCGCGCGTTCGCCAGCGCGCCGCCAGGAATAAGAGGAGCGACGTGTAGAACGCCGTCAGGCTGTAAGTCTCACAAAATAAGCATTGCTGCCAGAACGTGAGTGAAAACGCGAACATGCCGGCGGCGGCCGCCGCAACGACTCGGGAAGCTCCGACGGAGCGTGAGAAGCCGTATAGACAGGGAATCGCGAGAGCCCCAAACAGGGCGCTCAGCACATTCAATCGCCAAATCGGCGCGCCTACGGGCAGGATGAGTGTCCAGAGTTTCGCCAACAGGCACCAGACGGGATATCCCGTCGGGTGGGTGACGCCGAGGGAATACGCCGCGGTCGCCAGTTCTCCGCAATCGCCCCAATAGATTGTTGGACAAAGTGTGCGCAGATACACGAAAAACGCCATCGCAAACAGCGCGGCGGCGACCCATCGGTCCTGAATATGAGCTTTGAGAGGAAAAATCATGGTTTCTCGACTGTCCATAGTGATGCGCTAATGCGACGATTCTTAGTTACATATCGGCGAAATCCCGCATTTTCTACAGGTTGGAGAATGAGAAACAAAAACAAGGCGCCGGATAAATCCGGCGCCTTGCCAATCGAAACGATCCGTGAAGCTTACGGCAGAACGTGCGACCAGTTGGTGTTGGTGGTGTTCGAACCAATGCTGCACGTCGGGCTCGTGGAAACGTCGCCCAGCGTATAGGTGCCCGATTCAGGACAGGTCGGGTAAGTCTTGATGTAGGTCGGGGCCAGGTTGGCGCTGGTGGGCGTGGCGGTGGCGGCGGCCTTGGTGTCCATGGCCCACTGCTGCTTGGCGCTGTCGATCTGCTTGAGGTTGGCGATGCACGCCTTGGCGCGAGAGGATTCCCGAGCCTGGACGAAGCTGGGGATCGCAACCGCCAGCAGAATGCCGATGATCAGAACGACGATCATGATCTCGACCAGCGTAAAGCCGGTCTTCTTATTGTGAAGCATTTTCATATTCGGATTTTCCTTTGAGTATCGAAAAGCCGGCCGACGCTTCAGGCGCCGGCCAGCGGTCGTTGGCGTGATGTGAAAGCTTACGGCAGGACGTGCGACCAGTTGGTGTTGGTGGTGTTCGAGCCGATGCTGCACGTCGGGCTCGTGGAAACGTCGCCCAGCGTATAGGTGCCGGCTTCCGGGCAGCTCGGGTAAGTCTTGATGTAGGTCGGGGCCAGGTTGGCGCTGGTGGGCGTGGCGGTGGCGGCGGCCTTGGTGTCCATGGCCCACTGCTGCTTGGCGCTGTCGATCTGCTTGAGGTTGGCGATGCACGCCTTGGCGCGAGAGGATTCCCGAGCCTGGACGAAGCTGGGGATCGCAACCGCCAGCAGAATGCCGATGATCAGAACGACGATCATGATCTCGACCAGTGTAAAGCCTGTTTGCTTCTTGCGGAACACGTTCATACTTACTCCTTGTACCTTCTGTCCCGCATTGAAGTTGTAGCACGGGATCAGTCGTATTCGATATCTTTATATCGGTAGGAGTCCTCGTCAGGATTAGAGCGTCACATTCGGTATTAATACGAGTTTTCGTCGTTTTTCTTCAAACAGCCATACTTTGGGTTCACCGATATCTCGATAGGCCGCCGCCTAGCGAAATATCACATAGATGCTTGACTTTCAATACAGAGTTATGTAATACTAGCCCTACATCGACGGTGAAGCCCGTCGTTCGAACCGCTCCAATGCAGGATCGTGCTTCGATCTTTTCTTTTTTGTATCACGCGTCTCACGCAATGAATGCGTAACCATTTCTCTGCCAATGAGGTTAGCCCGACAGTGTTGTCAATTACTAGACAACGCTGTGCGACGCTAACCTTTTTTGTCGTCTCCGGTCCACCCCGAACACACCGTTCCGTGCTGTGTTTACCGGCCGCTGAGACAAGGAGAACTTGGGATCTTCCACCTTATGGAACACGCAAAAGTTGTTGTTGCCGATGACGACCCAATCACACGTATGGATCTTCGGGTCACTCTGGAAGAACTCGGCTTAATGGTGCTGGGGGAGGCGGAGGACGGACGCCAGGCGGTGGATCTCGTGCGATCCCTGCGCCCCGATCTGGCGATCCTGGATGTCATGATGCCCCAGATGGACGGCCTGGAAGCCGCCCGCATCATTCGCTCGGAAGATCTGGCTCCGGTCATGCTTCTCACGGGATACGCCGAGGAAGACATGGTGAGCAAAGCCGACTCCGCCGGCGTGCTTGCTTATGTGCGCAAGCCGTTTCGCAAGGAAGACTTGATGCCGGCGATCGCCATTACCCTCGGACGGTATCGGGAGCGTCACAATCTCGAACAGGAAATTGAATCCCTCAAGGAAAAAATGGAATCCCGCAAGGTTGTCGGCCGCGCGAAGGCGATTTTGATGGAACGCTATAACCTTACGGAACGGGAAGCGTTTCACCGCATACAAAACAAGAGTCAAATGCTGCAAAAGCCGCCCCATGAGATCGCGAAGGCGATCATTACGGCGAGCGAGCTGGGCGTTTAGGATTTACCTGCGCAATGTCACACTGTATGGATCGCACGGGGGCTATGGACGGCCCAAAGGACGCGGCAATTGAGCCGGTCATCATGTTAACCACTATTGTCACCGCCTTGACGCCGGGATCCGTTCCCGCGCCGGGGAGACAACCAGAAAGGAGGTCTTACTGTGTGTGAGGCGGCCGCGCCGGCCGTGCCCACAACATCAGTTCCGTGACGAGCGTGGTCCTTATCGCGGAGCGCCAAGGAAGGCGTTCCCCGCTGGCGCATCGCCGCGTTCGTGTCCCCGTTCTTCCCTGAGACGGCGGCGCGCCGCGTCCTGGCCGGCCCTTATTCGACCCTGTCTCATTCGTGATCCGCTGCAAGTCCGGGTGGTCGCGCAACATAGCAAGAGTGTTAGACGCTCGATTATATTTCATTACGTCCCAGGAGGATTTGCACTTGCGTACGAACCTTATCGATCTGAAGAAGTTCTCGATGGCCGCCGCGATTTTGCTGGTTGGCGGCGCGTCGATCGCCCCCTCGATGGCGCAGACCCCGCCGACCGCGCCCCCGCCGGCTCCCGGCACCACCGCGCCTTCCCCCGAGCAGGCTCCGTCCGGAACCGCCACGCCGACGCCCGCCGCGCCGACGCCCGCGCCGAACTACGATATCCAGTACAACGGTTTGGTGGACGGCTACTTCCAGTATCAGTTCAATAACCCGAAGGACGCCACGACGCTCACCGGACGCACGTACGACGTTCGCCACCTGACTCCCGCGCTCGCCCTTGCTGAGCTCAACGTGTTCAAGAACGCGAAACCGGGCGGCTTTGGCTTCAAGACGACCCTGATCGCCGGCGACACCGCCGACATCAACCATGGCGGCCTGGGCGTGGGCGGAACCGGCGAAGGCCGCTTCAAGAACGTGCAGCAGGCTTACGGCACCTACGCCTTTGCCGGCGCAGGCGGCGGAATCGATTTCGGCAAGTTCTACACGCCGTTCGGTTATGAGGTTACGGAGAGCAATGCGAACTATAACTATTCGCGCTCCGATGTCTTCGCCCTTCTGCCGTTCTACCACTTCGGTGTCCGCGCTTATACTCCGTCGATCCATGGCCTGACCTTGACCGGTTATGTTGTCAGCACGCTGAACGACACCGCGACCGCCGGCGTTCAGGACAACAACAAGGAGCCAGCGTACATCGTTTCGCTGAACTACGCCGACCCTGCCGGCAAGTACTCGATCATCGAATCGGCCGGCTTCGGAAACGACAAGCCCGCCGGCGTGACGACGAAAACCGTCCTGAGCGATACGGACTTCACGTATAATATCTCGGCCGCGACCCTGGTCGGCCTGAATTACTTCTACGAGAAGTACAATCCGGACGGCGACAACAACGATCAGACGAACAACGGCTATGCGGTTTACTTCAAGCAGACCCTGACTCCGAAGACCGCCTTCGCCCTTCGCTATTCCGGCTTCGAGCAGAAGCAGGACATTCCTGGTCAGCTTATTCAGGACGCTGCGGCGACAACGCCCGCGACGACCACGACGTTCCGCCCGTGGGAAATCACCGCGACCTACGAGTACAAGGCCGCCGCGAACTTCCTGACCCGGTACGAGTATCGGCACGATCACGCGAACCAGAATGTCTTCGAGGATAGCGACGGCAATACGACCAAAAAAGAGCAGGACACCTTCTCGGTCTCCGGCGTCTTCACGTTCTAACTGGAACTGACCGTAGTTTCTGATCTCCGTCGGCGGACATGGATGGACGCCGGCGGAGATTTTTTATCAGGGGGACTTTATGCTTAGTCGCTTTACTGGACTGCGCGCCGCCTGCCGCGTACTGCTCCTTGCTCTCTTCCTCTGCTGCGCGCTCACCTTTGGCGGTTCTCTTCACTCAAGTTTTGCGCAGGTCGCCGGGGATCCTTCCGGCACCAAGACCGGCGCCGCGATCGACGCTACTACGGCGAACGGCCCGATCTTCAAAGATCAGGAAACCGTGGACTCGGTGCGCGCGAACGTTCCCACCATCGCCACTCTCGCGGATGGCGTCGGACACACTCGCGTCGCCGTCAATATCGTCTTTACTCTGCTGACGGGCTTTCTCGTGATGTTCATGCAGGCCGGATTCGCCATGGTGGAAACAGGTTTCTGCCGCGCGAAAAACGCCGCCCATGTCATGATGACGAACTTGATGATTTATCCGATCGGAGTCCTGGGATTCTGGATTTGCGGCTTCGCGATCATGTTCGGCAGTGTGGGAGCGGTTGGGTCTCTGGGCGGAACGCCCGCTCTGATCGGCGGCGAATTCAAAATCGGAGACGTCGGTCTCTGGGGCACACGCGGCTTGTTTCTTTCCGGCAACTTTTATGATGTCGGCGTGTTTACGCTTTTCCTTTTCGAAGTAGTATTCATGAGCGCGTCGGTCATTATTCCCACGGGAGCGATGGCGGAGCGCTGGAAGTTCAATTCGTTCATCGTCTACGGCTTTTTTGCATCCATGATCCTTTATCCGATCTACGGCCACCAGATTTGGGGTGGGGGATGGCTTTCGCAGCTCGGTCACCTTTATCACCTCGGGCACGGCGCGGTCGACTTCGCCGGTTCGGGAGTTGTGCATAGCATCGGCGGCTGGACGGCGCTTGCGGGCGCGCTTGTGCTCGGTCCGCGTATCGGCAAGTTTACGAACGGCAAGGCCAATCCGATGCCCGGCCACGACATTCCGATGGCGCTGCTGGGGACCTTTATCCTGGCGTTCGGCTGGTTCGGCTTCAATCCGGGCTCGACGCTTGGTATGGCGGGCGCCGGCGGCATGCGCGCGGCGATCATCGCCGTCAACACCATGCTGGCTTCGGCTTCCGGCGCGTTCGCGGCGCTTTTGATCTGGAAGGCCATGTTCAAGAAGCCCGACCCCGGCATGGCGGCGAACGGGATGCTGGCCGGTCTGGTCGCGATCACCGCGCCGTGCGCTTATGTGACCTCCGGTTTCGCCATTCTGATCGGCGCCATCGCCGGCGGCCTGGTTTGCTGGGGCGTCATCATGATCGAGAAGAACGGCATTGACGATCCGGTCGGCGCATTCTCCGTTCACGGAATCAACGGGATCTGGGGCGTGATGGCGGTCGGTCTGTTCGCCGACGGCACCTATGGCGACGGCCTTAACGGCGTCTCCGGCAACGTCACGGGACTGTTCTACGGTCACGGCGGCGGAGCGCAGTTCATGGCGCAGATGATCAGTATTGTGGTCTGCGGAGCATGGGCGTTCGGTATCTCGACGCTGTTCTTCAAGGTCCAAAACGCCCTGACGCCCGGCGGCATCCGCTCTCGCCGCGAGGACGAGATCGCCGGATTGGACATGCCGGAAATGGGCGCTTACGCTTATCCCGAGTTCCAGCTTCGCAGTGAAGTTCGGGAGTCGGCGCTGGTCGACTGATATTCCTCCCTCCTCTTCGAGATCCACGGGCTGAGAATCCCCTCTCAGCCCGACTTTTCATAATTGTTCGCCCAAACATATAGTTTTCCATCAAATTTGAGTATAATATTTGCAGCATCTTTTGATAGTAATTTCACTGCTCTGCGCCGTTGCAGCTTCTCTTTTATTCAATGTTCTGGAAACAGCGTCGTGTTCCGGACAACCCGCAGTCACTTGTACTCAGGCGATAGCATCGCAGGACACTGAGATTCGTGCTGCAATGCTTCGAGAGATCTGTGAGGCCGGAGGGATCAGAATTGCCTATCAGCGGAAGTTCGTATTACGACGATAACAAAGAAAACGCCCCTAAAAAGAAGCCGTTTTTCAGAGCATATTTAGACGCCTTGAAGGCCGGGAAGCAAGCCTTGGACGCCGCAGTGTCTGAAGCTCCCACGTCCTTCGCCCCGCCGCCCGCAGCGGCGCCTGTCGCTCCCATCGCAACCCCAGCCGCATCCACGCCGCCAGTCGTGGAGTACGCGCCTCCCGCGCCAGCGCCCATCGCTACAGCGCCGTCTCCTGTCGCGGCCGCGCCCGTGGCCGCCTTTGAGCCCGCGCCGCAGAGCCGCCCTGCGCGCCGTCCCGCCAAGCGCCGTCGGTCCTCGGAATCGACGGAGATCGCTCCGAGCGCGAACGCATCCATGGATGTCATGATGCAGCACATCCTGGAACTGGCGCAAAAGGTGGAAGCCGCCGCCAGTAAGGTGGAGGCGGTCGCGGACAAGGCCGAAGCGACGAACCGTCCGTCCGCGGAAGACGGCGTGATGGTTCCGACGCGCACGACCTTCTCGCGTCCCGCCCCGCAGTCCTCCAGCTCCCACACCGGCTCCGCCGACCCGGCGGAAGCGCCCATTGTCCCGCCGGTTGTCTCGGATCCCGGGTTTCGCGCGTCCGCAACCATCCCAATTGGACAGCCTCAGCGCCGCAGCGGCGCTCCGGAAACCATGGGGCGTGACAGTGCGTCGGGTCTGGTGACTTTGGAGCATGAGATGTCCATCCCCAAGGTTGCTCCGTTCATCCTGGAGGAGGCCCGAGACGCCATGCCCTCGCAATCGCTCCCGGAGCTTCGCCCCGTCGAGAGCGCCGCGCCGGAACTGCTGCTGACGAAAACCCAGGACGAACCGCGCCCGCAAGGCGCTCCGATCGTCCTGCGCTCGCAGAAATCCAAGGATCCGCGCGCGGTAAACGACGGCCGCTAAGAAACAAGCAGAAAAAGCATTCGTGCTCTGACAAGAGTGCGGCCGCCACTACGGCGGCCGCACTCTTGTCATTTGTGGTCTCGCGAAAGCAAAGCCATCGCCGATCAGTCTTTTGAAGCTATGCCCGCCGAGTCTTCTTGCGCGCCCTCAACGCCAGGATACCCAGGACAAACGCGCCAACACCGAAGACCGCGCCCTGGGAAGCTTCCGGGACTGGCTTTAGCTGCTTCACATTGATCTGATATTCCCCCGTGTTGTCGCTAAATCCACCGTCGCTTACTCCGAAGTGAAGCTGTTCTGGAATTGACAGACCCGTGTTCAGAATAAATTGATAGTCGTGAAGTGGATTGTAAGGCGGCAAGGCTCCGACAATGAAATTGGCGGCGTTCCGGCTGGTGTTGAAGATCACAAGCGGCTGTGAATCAAAGGCCAATTGATAGTTGCCGAAATCATGCCCGTTCGCCGGGCTGCCCGCGAATTGCCCTGTGTAGAGATAGAAGGCGTCGTTGTAATCCGTCCCATAGGACTGACCGACTCCTTTGACGTCCAGGAGGACATATCCGCTGTACGCCTTATTGGTCACCCCTCCATCCGGCTGGGTGAACGTTGCCGTCAAGTTTTCCTGCGGCAGCGATGGGCCATAGTTAATCCCACCAATATGGTATTGAGCGTGGGCGGGCCGGCAAGTCAAGCCGAGACTCACCATCATCGCAACTCCAACAAGAGTCGTCGTCTTGTGCACTGCTCGCATGTACTTGTTTTCCTTTCCGGAACGATGAACGAGGCAGAAAAATCTTGCTTCGCCCATTGTAGCACGGACGCGACTACCGGTCAAAGCGACGGCCGTTAAGTTGCTGTAAAAGGACGTTTTTGTGCTACGATAGCGGTATGTCTGAAAGCGAACAGGATCCCGCAAATCGCGTGAAACAGGCCCGGCCGCTGCTCTGGTCTCCATCCCCCGAACCGGAGACGACTGCTCCGGCCGCGATGGCTCCTCCACCCAAAAACCGGGCGCGCTCGGCTCCCGCCACCGCGCTCACTCTTATCTCCGGCAACGCGAATCCCGCGTCCGCTGAAGACGCTGAGGCGCCGGCGCTTTCGATCAATCGCTACAGCCCAACCATCAAAGAATTGCCGACGGACGAGCGGCCCCGGGAACGACTGGCGAAGTACGGCGCGCATGCATTGTCCACCGCCGAACTGATCGGCGTTCTGATCCGCACCGGCAACGCCGAGCGGAGCGCGGTCTCTCTGGGCGAGTTTCTCCTCGCGGAATTCGGCAACGTCAAGGGCATCGCGAGCGCCACGCTCGACCAGCTCGCCTCCGTCAAGGGCCTGGGGCTCGCCAAAGCCGCCGAAATCCAGGCCGCGATCGAGTTCGGCCATCGCCTCGCTCTCTTCTCCGACGACGACCGTCCCGCGATTGCCGGCCCGCAAGATGTCGCCAACCTGATCATGCCCGAGCTGCGTTACATCAAGAAAGAAACGCTTAAGAGTCTGCTCTTGGATACGAAGAACCGTGTGCTGGGCATCAAAACGGTCTCCATCGGCGACCTTTCCTCTTCGATCGTGCATCCTCGGGAAGTTTTTAAGGACGCGGTGACGTCCTCTGCCGCAAGCATTATTGTCGCGCATAACCATCCGTCCGGAGACCCCACGCCGAGCCGCGAGGATATTACGGTCACGAAGCGCTTGATGGAGGCGGGAGAGATCATGGGGATTGAACTGCTGGACCACATCGTCATTGGCGATGGCTGCTTTGTGAGCTTAAAAGAGAAGGGACTGATTTGATTGAGACGTTCGTCTCATCGCCGTTCGGCTTATGGGATACCAGGGAGACACTCCATCATGACCGCAATCTGCGTTCGCGGAATTCTTGTCGCCTCGATATTAGGGTTTTGCCTTACGCCAGCCGGCGCCGCCATCGCCGCGCCTCACGCAAGACCGGCGCGTACGCCAGCGCCGAAGCAATACGAACAAATCCAAATTGCCGCGTTTGACTTCTACCTTAAGCAGTTCAATGACGCAGGGCCTCAATATTTGTCCGTGGCCGCTCATCGCGGCTGTTATGACCCCAGCGGGCCGGTGATCGAGAGCATCCACAGGTTTTTCACGGCGGCAAAGAAGCAATCTCAGATGGGGACGGATGCGCGGAACATTCTTAAGCATCATCCACGGCAGACGGCGCCCATTATTTATCCCGGTGTCTCGATCTCAATGACGCAAATGCGAAGAAATGGGCCGGACAGAGCGGATGTCACGATGTATTCCAAATACAACCCAATGGGCGACAGTGACTATGGCGCTGGAGAAGAAGTCCTGCTGCATCTGGTTCGATCCAGAGGGCAATGGTCGGTCATGAGCAAGCAACAATTGTCAGAAGCGGGATAGGGGAAACGCGCATCACACTCGATTTATGACAGCGGCTTCTCGTAGCAGTAGAACGGAAGCTCTCTGCCCCGATATGACATCTCGCCGACAGAGATGTAGCCGCGTTTGAGCAAAAACGCCTGCATCGCTGTATTTGTGGAATAGGTGTCGACGCGCAGGTGATCGTGCCCTGAGTGGCGAGCGAGGTCGCAAATGCTTTGCTCCAGAAACGACGCGACGCCCGCGCCTCTCCGCGCCGTGCTGACGGCGAGGCGGTGGACGACCAGCGGCGGCGTATTGCGACTCCAGTTCAGGCCGGCGTATCCATCGGGCTGTACTTCGTCCACCGTGACGAACGCCGTTACTTCTCCTTCAAAATCCACCACATAGAGCGCTTCGCTGGCGACGTCCTGCTGGAAGCGCGCCCGGTCCGGATACTGAGCGTCCCACTGGAGGTTGCCGTAACGCTGCATCTCGACCACGGTCTCGGCGACGATGCTCATGACCGATTCGAGGTCCTCCGTCATGGCTTTACGAAACTGCATATCTCTGTTCTCCCGTCCTATTATACTTGATTGGGAATGGTAGAAAATTGGGAGAAGCGACGTCCCACGCGGAGGGGGCGCATGAGCGTGGGACATCGGGAGCGAATTACGGGGTGGCTTGACTGTCGACTTGCGTTTTGCGGAGGTGCGCCTTGTTCCAGACGAGGCGCGAAGCATGTCGAATGACAGTGTTCCAGACCTCAAGTTTTCCGGTGTGGAAAGAAATCGCGAAGGGATTTTGAGAAAGAGGGATTTAACGAACAAATGGTCGGAACAAATGGGGATCACGCGGCGTCCTACTTGATGTGATCTCCTTATCTTTCCATCCCCGCAGTGGTGGAGGCCGCCGGCGCTAGGGCTTGTCCGGCGGCTCTTTTTTGAATTATTCCAGCGAGATTACGCCTTCGCGGGCTCGGCCGGTTTTGCGGCGGCCTCAGCGGCTTTCGCGGCTTCGGCGGCCTTCTTTTCTTCTTCGGCCTGCTTAGCGGCGGCTTCCGCCGCCAGGATCTTCGACACTTCCCCGCTCAGCAGGTCCTTCGCGGACTTCAGCTCGGCGGGGCTATCTCCCACAATGCGCTCCAGAACACGTCCGGTTTTCCCCGAAATTATGTACAGGCTCGGAATGTGCGAGATGCCCCAGCTGCGCGTCTGATAGAAATCGTAGTCCACCAGCAGGGAAACCTTGTCGATGCCGTTGGTTTCGGCGAACTGCTTGAGCGCGTCGCGATCTTCGCTCGCTACTCCCAGGGCAGCCTACTTACTCGCCTCGATTTCACCGGTCCACTCCCGAACGGCTTTCAGACGTTCACCGACGCAGCCGTGTCGAGGGAGAAGAAAACGACAGCCAGCAGACCCTTAGGGCGCAGCTTCGCGGTATAGACATATCCGCACTTCCAGTGCGCCCCGCTGGTGCGTTCTAGATAGCCAGAGCCTCCAGGCCTAAGAACCGCCCGCACAGAGTCATGCCTACTGTCGTTCCGATAACCAGGCTTACGACTAGTCGGAGTTTTTTTCATCGAGAATACGTTTGTATTCCCAATCTTTTGAGTCCATATCACCCAGGAATAGGCGCATATGCTTCGGCACCGCCTCATAAGCTGTTCGCAAACGCTCACGATTACTTTCCGTTGGGTCCTGTTTATATTGACGAAGCGCCTCGCCACAGAAATGAGCAGAAGTGGGTTTTTTATTCAAGGAAAGGATTTCGTCAGCCACCTGTTTGACAAACTCAACTTCCTCCACTCCTGCTTTGACATCCGTAGCCGTGAAATTAAGAGATTCCATCATAGAGACACGCGCTCCTTCCGGTAAACGTGTTCTCACCCAGCCGCTACGTATTTTCTCCTGGAACCCCTCAAAGTCTACAAATCCCCAGCAGTCAATCATGCCGTCTTTATAGATTTTGATTTCTGTTACGAAAAAATGCCTACCATTTTTTATGAAGGCTTGGAGATATGTCCCTGGCACTGACTCTCCGTCAACTTCGCGTTGTATCGTTTTGGAAAATGACATTCTATTATTGACAACGGGAGTCGATACCTCGGGACTCGCCCGGTACCGTTATTTGTCCTAAAGCGCCTTCAGTCGCAACTCTGAAGCACGCACCACAGTTAGCGCTCGCTTGAGCAGTCTCACCAATCGCAGTCTCCTTCTCAATACTTCGGGGCTTGCCCCGGGGCAGTTTATTATGCCTTCGCGGGCTCGGCGGGTTTAGCTGCGGCTTCAGCGGCTTTCGCGGCGGCTTCGGCGGCCTTCTTTTCTTCTTCCGCTTGCTTGGCAGCGGCTTCCGCCGCCAGGATCTTCGACACTTCCCCGCTCAGCAGGTCCTTCGCGGACTTCAGCTCGGCGGGGCTATCTCCCACAATGCGCTCCAGAACACGTCCGGTTTTCCCCGAAATAATGTACAGGCTCGGAATGTGCGAGATGCCCCAGCTGCGCGTCTGATAGAAATCGTAGTCCACCAGCAGGGAAACCTTGTCGATGCCGTTGGTTTCGGCGAACTGCTTGATCGCCTCGCGGTCGCCGGTCGCGACGCCGACGGCCGACCATTTGCTCGCCTCAATTTCGCCGGTCCACTCCTGAACGGCCTTCAGCACGTTGACGGACGCGGCGGTTTCGGGGGAGAAGAAAACGACAGCCAGCAGGCCCTTGGGGCGAAGCTTGGCGGTGTAGATATAACCGCCCTTAATGTCGCAGAGGCCGAAATCCGAGACGATCTTCCCAGCTCCGGTGGATGATCCCCCATAATATCTATTCGTGACCGGCATATCTGATGCACTCTCCTACAAATCGAGTTGTCGCTCTGGACGTTTTACCGCGCTATTTTACCCGAAATTCGCCAGGATCGCACGCTTACGTGTTTCCTCCAGATGTGGAGGCTCCTTCGATTGTTTCCATGATATAATCATGTAAACCTTGTGTAAGACGGAGTTTTTTATGCTGGATTCGATATTTGGACCGATCGCTCATTCGGGCGCCGAACCGCAGCCGCTGGCGTATGTCGTTCTCTTCGAATCCTCGATCGCGCTGAATGTGGATGATTTTCGCAGGCATCTGCGGGCTTATGATCCCGAAACTCAGTTCGCGGAAGTCGAAAGCCTCGATGCGCCCGCAGACTCGGGAACGTTCGCCGGCCGTGTGAAGTGGGGAGTTCACGCTGTCGATATGGTCGGCTTCGATGCGCCGGCGCCGAAGTCTGTACTGGACCGGTGTCTTCCTCCCGCGCATTACGGCGAGCCGTTAAAGCGTCAGGCGTACGCGCACAAGGCGAATATGCTCTTGATTCACCGAGGCCCCGAGGTCGATCCGATGAGCCGGTGCGTGGCTCTGGCCGCGATCGCCGGCGTTCTCGAACTCATGGGCGCCATTGTCGTTTTGAGTGAAGCCGCGCAAACATCGCTTCCCGCCGGCGTCTTCAGCCCAAGAAGCGTCGCCGCTTCTCGGGTAGAGCATTTGCGCCGCCTGCCAATTCCGCTCTTTTATGTCGGCTGCGTCAAGTACAACCTCCCGAACACGCCGAAAATATGGATGCGGACCTATGGCGCCGACTTCTTCGGGGCGCCGGACCTTGCGATGCTGACGGCGGGCCACGGCGTGGCTCAGCAGACGATGGATCGATTCGACGCCATCCTCGGCTATATGATCGGTCAAAAGACGGTCGTGCAGGATGGACATACGATGCAGGTAGGCCAGGAGAACCTGCGTTTCCGCAAGCCGGCGGCGTCGGATCCGCAGGATGGGAGCGACGGTCCTTTTCTGGTGGTGGAGACGATCGCGGCCAGCGAAATCAATCGGCCGGCGGATCGTGTTACGTCGCGTGAGCTGACGATCCAGGAACTGACGAACATGCGGTCCGTGGCGCAGCGGGCGATCCTGGGGTTTACTGAGGTGACGCTGGGCAGCCCGCCGGAAAGCATCGTGCGGGCGATCGATCAGGAAGTTCGGCGGGTCCGTAAGCAGCAAAGCAGCTTGCTGGGAAAGCTGATGGACCGGAGCCCTAAGGTCGATCCGGCGGCGATGGCGATCGGGATCGGCGCGTTGTGGGGAGATCAGCTTGTCAGCCGGTTCCGCTGGGAGTGGGCGCATGTCACACGCGCCGGCAAGCGCGGTTTCGCGGTCGCCTCGCCGGACCGATCGATCGCGATCTATCCGAGTGATTATCTGCGCCGCTGTTTATCCTCACCGGATCTCGAATGCGCGGTGGCGTCGTCTTTTCAGCGGATCGCCTCCGGCAGCGTTCCCCACGTTGCGCCAAACAGTTATTTCGACATACTTGCCTGAAGCCCACGCCGCCGCTGGATAGTCTTAGGGGAATCTTCCATTCGATGGAAACGCGAATTCCGTTATGAGATTCGCGCCAGGGTCGTGCCTGCGGGGGTGATGATGACCGGAAGCTCCTGGCAGATCGGCGCTTCCGTCAATCCATTGATCTGACGGTGCAGCAGCGTCACGGCGGCGTCCGCCAATCCCGCGATATTTACCTCCACGGAGGAAAGGACATGGCGCGCCTGCGCCGGCCATCGCAATCCATCGTATCCGATCAGCGACAGCTGATCCGGCACCACGATCCCCATCCGCTCACAGTGCTCCAAAACTTGATAGCCCAGACGGTCGTGCCAGCAGAACAGCGCGGTGGGCGGTGTTGGCTCGGCCATCAGAAAACGCAGCGCCTTCGCGGCGTCGTCGTACTGGTTGTCGTCGGTGTGGATGATCCAGCGATCGGAGATGGGAACGCCCCGGTCCGCGAGCAGCTGGCGCAGCAGTCCAATGCGCAGATCGGCGTCGCGATTGCCGCCCGGCACGTTGCCGAGCGCCGCGATCCGTTTGTGCCCAAGCGCCACGAGCTGATCCGCGAGCTGTGTCAGGCCGCCGACGTGGTCTTCCTTGACACACGAAAGCGCGCCGCTGGTGTCCACGCTGTTCACCAGCACGGTGGGAAGGCGCGACGTGCGCAGGTAAGGCAGGAGCGGATCGTCCGGCTCGGCCGCGAACATCAAAACCCCATCGCATCGTCCGCCGTTCAAATGCCGGTAAGTCTCCTCCACCGAACGCTCGAAAACACAGTAGATAAGAATATCATATCCCAGCCGCCCGCCGGCCTGTTCGATGGCCGTGGTCAAACGGTCCATGTAGAGGTCATTATGGCTGCGCGTGCGGAACCCGTTGAAAAACGACAGCGTATGCGTGCGCCCCTGCTGCAAGGACTGTACGAGCAGGTTGGGGGAGTAGTCCAGATCGGCCGCGACTTTGCGAACGCGCGCCACGACATCGTCGGAAAGCCGCCGCTGCTTGGCCTTGTCGCTGAGCACCAGCGACGCCGTGCTGACGGAAACGCCGGCCTGCGTCGCGATGTCGCTGAGGGTGGGCCGGCCGGACGATTTATACATTCTTTTTTGCATGGGCGGTGTGCTCAACTATTTGACCTTTCATTCATTCTAACAAACGTTGCTGTCACTGTCAAGGGCGGATACCGCAAAAACGCGAGAAAATCGTTTTGAAAAATATCTTGCTCAAGTACTTGACAGGTTCTCGAAGCTATGATAACATTGGTCATTGCTCAAGTACTTGATCTTATACGAAACACATTTACCAAGGAGAGTTGATAATGAGTACAATCGCCCCTCGCTCCGCACAAAAAGGTTTTACCTTGATCGAACTTCTCGTTGTCATCGCTATTATTGCGATACTTGCCTCCATTCTTTTTCCAGTTTTCGCGAAAGTCCGGGAAAAGGCGCGCCAGACCAGCTGCGCGTCCAATCTTAAGCAGATCGGACTAGGTATTATGCAGTACACCCAGGACAACGATGAAGTCAATCCCTATGCCTACGGGAATGATACACATCCAGATAGCTCATGGTGCGCGCAGATTATGCCCTATGTCAAAAGCGTCGGTGTATTTTCCTGTCCTGACGATACCTACAGCCGGGGCGCAGAGGATCGGGACGCGAACGCCAATCTGATTACCGGGCAGGCGCCGCAAACTACATCCTACAGCATCACGCTTGCCCCCGGTAACAATAATGGCGATTGGTTCGGAGACTGGAGCTTTTCAAGAACAAAGCTTGCGGGCATTACGTCGCCCGCAACCACGATTGCACTTTCGGAACGCTGGAATGCCTATCACTTTATCAAAGTCGGATGGGCGCAGGATAACTGGTGCGATGATGGTGAATACTTGCACGGACAAAACGGTGGTCCGGCGGGAGCGACTGGACACAGCGGCGGCTCGAATTATGCGTTCTGCGACGGACATGTGAAGTGGATGCGCTACGAACAGACCATCCAGCAGCAGGGCAGCGAGAAGCTTGCCACCGATCCGAGCTACGCCAGCTGGCTCAATAAGTGCCCTCAGTCAACAACGAACTCCGCGCCCGCGCCGTACTTCGGTATGTGGACGACGAAACAAGACTAGCGTAAACGCGAAAGAAAGGCGCCGCAATGAAAAAAGAGATCAGCCCGCTGGTGGTGATTGGCGCGATCGTCGTGATTATCGGCTTTGTCGGGTATTTTGGCTGGCGGGCGGTAAGCCCGGCGCAGCCGCCCGCCGGCAGCTACACGCCCGGCGTGCCGCCCTGGCTTGACAAAAGCTCGGCGAATTACGGTAAACCGACCGGCGCTCCTGTCCCGCCCGGGACAAGCTCGCCTCGAGGTTAACAGCTCAGAACAAATGAGAATGTCCGGCGATGCAAATCGCCGGCTTCTTTATTATGTATGGAGGCAAAGATGCTTCGATCCGCAGGCGCATTACGATTGGGGGCGGCCGTGCTGCTGGCGAGTGTGTGGGCTCCGATGGCCGCGCGCGCCGATTATACGACGACGGTCAATCCCGCCACAAGCTGGGGAACGTGGAGGGGCTGGGGGAGTTCTCTCGCCTGGTGGGCGAACCAATTTGGGACCCGCGACGATATGGCGAACGTGCTGTATACCACGAATACCGTGGCGTTCACCAGCAACCAGGGTACGCAGTCGCTTCCGGGGCTCGGATTCAATGTCGTACGCTACAATGTCGGCGGCACGGGGACGCAGCCGATCAATGTGGGCGGGAGCGTGGCGACGCCCAATAATCCGTCGACGCTGCCGGCGTTCAAAATGATTCCCACCTACTGGCTGGATTGGGCCAGCTCCAGCCCAACTTCGTCCAGCTGGAACTGGACCGTCGATTCCAATCAGCGGAACATGATGTGGAAGGCCCGCGATCGCGGCGTGAATGTCTTTGAGCTGTTCTCCAACTCCCCGCCCTGGTGGATGTGCATCAACTCCAGCACGACGGGCAGTAATAGCGGCAGCGGCGACAATCTCCAATCCTGGAATTATCAGTCGTTCGCGGTCTATATGGCGACGGTCGCAAAGTACTCCCACGACAACTGGGGCGTGACCTTTACCTCCGTCGAGCCGTTCAATGAATCCAGTTCGAGCTGGTGGAAGTATCCTGGCAACCAGGAGGGCTGCCACTTCGATATGTCCACGCAGAACGCCGTGATCGGTTATCTGCGCACGGAGATGAACAATCGCGGTCTTAACGCCACGCCGATCTCGGCGTCCGACGAGAACACCGTCGATGGCGAGATCTCATCCTGGAATGCGCTCACAACGGCGTCAAAATCCAGCGTCGGCCAGATCAACACGCACGGCTATCAGGGCGGCGGCGGAAACCGGTCCGGTCTGTACAGCACGGCCAAGACCGCCGGCAAGGAACTGTGGAACTCGGAGTACGGCGAGGGCGACGCCACCGGCATGTCGCTGGCGAGCAATCTCAACCTGGACATGCGCTGGCTGCACCCACGTGTCTGGTGCTACTGGCAGCCGTTCGACAGCGGCGGCTGGGGCCTGATCCAGTCCAACCCCGGCGATAACTGGGTCGGCTTCGCCAATCCGAAGTATTACGTGCTAGCGCAGTACACTCGCCATATCCGTCCCGGCATGACCCTGATTGACGGCGGCGAGGGCAACACCGTGGCGGCGTACGACGCCGCCAATCACCGATTGGTGCTGGTGACCACGAACTATGGGACGGCGCAGTGGATCAACTATGACCTGTCGAAATACAGTACGGTGAATGGAAACGCCGGAGGCGGAGTCGACCGCTGGGCAACCCAGACCAGCGGCGGCGATATGTACGCTTATCACGCCGACACCACGCTGAGCGGCAAGAAATTCTGGTCCTGGTTTCCTACCAATACCGTCCAGACGTTTGTCGTGAACAATATTTACTGAGAAGACTTACCCGTAAAAAACGGCCCTCCGAGAATTCTCGGAGGGCCGTTTTTTAGTGCGCCGTAAATTACCGCGTGGAGAACTTGAAGATCGTCGTATACCGATAGACCTGACCGGGCTTCAGCTTGGTGGTCGGGTACTTCGGCTGGTTCGGGGAGTCGGGATAGTGCTGGGTTTCCAGAGCGAAGCCGTAGTGCTTCTTGTAAACTTTGCCGCCCTTGCCGCTGAACGTACCGTCCAGGAAGTTGCCGGTGTAGAGCTGGATGCCGGGCTGGTCGGTGAATACGGATAGGACACGGCCGGATTGGGGCGAATAAGCGCGCGCCGCCAGGATCATCTGGTGGCCGGGCTGGTTCAGCACGAAGTTATGGTCGTATCCGGCGCCGTTCTTGAGCTGCTGGTTGTCCTTGTCGATCCGCGCGCCGATTGGTGTCGCCTTGCGGAAATCGAACGGGGTGCCGGCGACGCGAGCGAGCGGTCCGAGCGGGATAGAGGTCTTGTCGATCGGCGTATAGCGATCGGCGTTCAGCATCATGGTTTGGCCCAGAATGTCGCCATTGCCCGCGCCGTTCAGGTTCCAGTAGGAATGGTTCGTCAGGTTGACGATCGTGTCCTTGCTGGTGGTCGCCGTGTAATCGATCTTCAGCGCGTTATCGTCGGACAGCGTGTAAACGGCCTTCACCGTCAGCGCGCCGGGAAAGTTCTCATCTCCGTCCGGGCTAACTAGCGTGAGCGCGAGGCCGACGCCGCCGGCGCGGTGCAGCGGCTTCGCGGTCCAGATCTTCTTGTCGAATCCGATTTTGCCGCCGTGCAGGTGATTGACGCCATTGTTCACCGCGAGCTGGTACGTTTTGCCGTCGAGCGTGAAGCGGCCCTTGGCGATCCGGTTCGCATACCGGCCGACAAGAGCGCCGAAGTACGGGCCAGGGTTCTTGACATATCCCGACACGCTGTCGAAGCCCAGGGCGATATCGCCGAAATTGCCGCGACGGTCCGGCGTCTTGACGGAGGTCAGAATGCCGCCATAGTTGGTGATTGTGACTTGCACGCCGTTCTTATTCGTGAGCGTGTAAAGGCTGACGGCCTTCCCGCCGGGAGCGGTTCCGAAGGACTTCTGGGTGATGGTGTCACGCGAGGCGGCGCACGCTCCGCCGGCCAATGCGGCGACGAGGGCGAGGCTGTAGAACGATTGTGCGACTGTCTTCATGGTTGAGCAATGTTCTCCTGAATACGCGGCGGCGCGTTATGTCGCTCCAAACGCTTCACTGGTTTTGAGAATCGAAACCTGTGTATGACGATGGAAGCAATCCTTGCGATCTATTGTACACTCAAGAGAAGGTTTTGTCGATGGAAGAACCAGGCATTTTTACGAGGGCGGCGTCAATTATACGGACAAATGCCGGCGCGCCGGTGGGCGGCCGCGAACACGCCGGCATGGGAGAAGACGGGGAGGGGATCAGGTTTCGCTGGTGTCGCCAAGATGAGAGCGCTTGAGGGCGGCGGCTTCCCGCAGATAAGTCGCCGCGCGGATGTGCGCGAGACCGGTGGCGTCGGCTTCCCGCGCGAGGTCCTCCAGGTAGGCGGCCGTGTGATGAGACAGATCGCCGCTGCGCGAAAGCTCAAGCAGCGCGACGGGATTGCAATGCCGGTAAGCTTCCGCGGCTCCCAGCAGAAGATCACGGACGCGCCAGCCGACGTCTTCAGCGTCGCGGTCGACATGATCGAACGTCGTTTGTTCCTCAGCCATAAGTTGTTCCTGGTTCATTCTTGGTTCGTGTGCGTTCTTGGGAGAATCGCTTCTCTCCTCATTTCATTGTGGCATATTTGAGCCCTGACTTTAGATGTTAATTTCTGAAATTTGTCCCACAAGAAAAATGAAATCGCGCCCGACGGGCGTCTAACCCATCGGACGCGATTTCGTCGATCTTTTATCTCGAGCGGGTTATCGACCGTTCGATGTCGCTCCATAGTAAGCGGCTGCATTATTGGGATAGTTTGACGCGCCAAGCACGATCAATCCGCTGCCGTTGTTATAGGCGCTGGGATATGAGTAAGGATAGGGCGCGTTTGGATAGTTCGCGTTGCCGCCCTGGGCTCCCGTCGCATTCGCTGCGTTAGCGGCCGCGCCGTTTGCCCCCGTTTGGGCGGAGGCTTGCTTTTGTGCGGCGAGCATCGCTTGCTGCTCCTGTTCGGCTTTCTTGCGGGCGTCCTCGGCTTCGCGGGCGAGCATCGCGTCCCGCGCCGGATTATCGTAGAAGATCTTCGACATCTGGAGAATGGGCGAACCGGAGGCGGTATGGCCGACGATCCGCTGATCGGCCGCGAGCTGTGACCCACGTGGCGTCAGCACATACATGGTTTTCCAGGACGTATGCGTTTGCGCCGCGATCTCGTTCATCGCCTGGGCGATGGTCAGACCGGGCGCGGAAAGCGTGACGGAGCCTTGGATATCCCCGGCGACCTGCGCCACGGCGTCATCGGCGTCCGCGATCCGCGCAATGGCGTCGCCGGCGCTCAGCGATGTCTTGGAGAAGGGGACGCGCGCCGTGGAATCGATCAGCGCATGCTGGGGCGCGTCGCCTTCGCTTTTTGTCACGACGTAGATTTTGGTGAAGGTCGCTCCCAGCGCGTTCGCGAGGGTATTGACGGCGTCCAGGCGAGCGCCGGGACCATCGGCGTTGACGACGCTGAAAGTGACGAGCTGCCGGCGAATGCCGCTCAGCCGGATATCGACGCCATACTGGGCGCCGACCTCGCGTGCGGCGACCGCTCCGCGTTCGGAATTGATATTGAGCGAACTCGCCGCAAACGCCGTCGATCCGAGACCGATGGACATCGCCGTAAACAATAGACAAGAAATCGATTGGCGCTTTTTCATGGCTCCCGCCTTTCACTGCAAAAGTGTGTCATGGTGCGGACGCCGAACTTTGGTTCATTCGGCGTCTCTTGTGAATACACTTTACAGCGGCAACGTGAAGCTGGGATGAAGCCGATCGCCGTCTATTGATAGTGCGCGAGAAGCTTCCGGGCCTGCGCCGTCCGACCGGAGGCCATTAGCGGGAAGAAGGCGGCCAATTTCTGGTATGCCGCCGGCTGCTTCTGATAGCGCTTGCGCAGCAGGTACCATTGCACGGGCAGCCGCAGATCCTGCGCCGAGTAGGACGCCGCCGACGGGGCGTACTTTCGGCGCAGCCGCTGCGTCGTTTCCAAATCGCGATAACCGAACTCGACCGACGGCTCGATCTGAGTGCCCTCGCCCCAGTCGTTCCAGGTAATGAGCTGCACCATGGGCGCGGCGCTTTTGAGCGCGCGCTCCAGGGTGTCGGCATAGGAAGCGCCGCCACGATCGTCGATATGTCCCCAGGACGGGCCGACGCCGGCTTCGTGATAGATATCGTCAAATCGGGGATAAGCGGCGGGGATAAACGCCGGCCAGGCGCCCGCGCGCTGGTAGAAGCTGTCCATCTCCCGCTTTGCCCCGGCGGTTCCGCCGCCGGGCGCGGGCCAGTCAAAGCCGCCCTGGGACGCGGTCGGCATTCTCCGGTCGTTCTCGGTGATGTAGAGCGGCTGGGCCGGAAGCGCCGAGAAGATCTGACGCCACTGCGCGTCGTGATAGTAGGGATCTCCGAAGGACAGCAAGACGGGTCGGCCATTTTGCTTGACATACGCCGGTGAGGAAAAATACGCGCTCTGCATCCATCGCATCAGATCCTGTCCGTGCGCGACGACGTCTTCCGCTCGCAGCTTGCCGCCCTTGATCTCGTTCGGTACGGTTTGCGTTTCGTAACAGATCGCATAGCGCAGGCCCGCGCGCCGCGCGACGGCGGCGAACTGCTCGGTATTGCGGTTGGTCGCCGCGTAATCGTAGTAATCGTCGCGCCCATACCAGTCGACGATAACCCCGTCGATCCCCGCCGCTTTCATCAAGAGCGCCTGGCATTGCAAAAGATCGGGATCGCTGGAATCGTAGAGACCGACGAGCGGGCGATACTTCGACGCCGCCTCCGGACGCCCTCCGGTCACGCGCTGCGGGTCGAAGTGGTTCATGGTCCAGTGCCACCCCCACGAGCCGCTGAAATCCTTGCTCTGATACCAGGGCATGTAGTGCGCCAGCAGGAGCCGGCCGCTTTTTGCCGGCGTCCGCCCCGGTTTTGGCGCCGCATGCGCGCCAACCGCCTCCAAGCTCAGCCAGAGCGCGGCGGCTGCGAGAATCGCGAACGCGCTGTTTCTTTTGATAAGTCCCGCCGTCATGGCCAATGGATTCCATTTCTGAATATGCGCCAAACAGCCGCGCCTTCCGAGAAAGCGCGGCTGTTTGCAAGTGCTCGCTGCGTGTGTGGGATCTGTTTAGTTGGGAGTACCGAATTGGTAGGCGCCCTTGACGTAAATGTTCTTATACCAGTTGATGGATCCTTTTCGCATGGCTTTGACATGGCCGTCGGAGAACAGGAAATTGCTCATATCCGTGTGCCGATAGCGGGGCATCATGGAGCAGCCGTTCCAGTTGCTCCAGCCCGGCGCCGCGCTCATGTTCGCGGAATAGTCGCAATCGTGATCCGACGTGACATCCAGATGCGGGCTATAGGCATAATCATTGGCGGCGGTTCCGCCGCCGTTTGTCCAGTTGCCCTCCCAGGTTTGGAACTGGAGCCAGCTGGAATTGCCGTCATTCTGGCCTTTTTCCGCAACGATCACAGTGTCGGCCGGAGCATCGAGCACGGAGATGCCCTGTACGGTGGCCGTACCGATGTAAGGCTGCCCGTCGCGGAAGAGATCGTAGTTGGCGCCGTAGGTCGCGGGCTGATCGGCCGCGGTCGATGGGCAATGCCAGATGCCGCCGGCGCCGCTGTAATGTCCGCTGCCGGTGTAAATCTGGCCATTCTTGATATAGGGGCTCACGGCGTCAAACCAGCGAACTTCCTGTCCGGCGCCGTCGTTGTAGTGCAGCATCGGGAACATCTCATCGTAATCCTGATTGTACTGCAATATTCCAAGGCCGATCTGTTTTTCATTGGAAGCGCAGGTGATTTGCCGAGCCTTTTCGCGCGCCTTGGCGAAGACTGGGAAAAGGATAGCGGCAAGGATTGCGATGATTGCGATCACAACGAGAAGTTCGATCAACGTAAAGCCTGTTCGTTTCATGTGCATAAGACCTTTCCTACTCGAAGCTATTGGGTTGGATGTGAACTGCGTTTCTCTTTTTCGAGAGCGCCTTGCTCTGGATGGATACTACTGTATCGATATTGCTAATATCAATATACCATGGCTTGTTCTGCGTGTCAATAGTATATTTGCAATAAATTTATTCTTTACCGAAGCGCGGATTCCGATCGTGATGGGAATTGCGAATATCCCGGCGATTTCGTTGACAATCGGCAATACACGTGTTATACTCAACTTATAGATACAGTTGTATTGCTTATGAAAATTGGCGAATAAATATTATGGCGAATCCTTCCGCGACTCAATCCAATAAGAAAACCCCTTCGGTACGTGTCCCTGCGTACCAGCGAATTGAAGAGGATATCCGGACGAAGATCAAGGACGGGCGTCTGCCGGCGGGTTCGATGCTCGCCAACCGCCATAACCTCGCGCGGGAATACGGGGTCGCCTTGTCTACCGCGCAGCAGGCGATCGCGAAGCTCACTGCGGACGGCGTGCTGGTGACCTACGACCGGCGCGGCACGTTTGTTTCACACCCCGCGCCGGCGGAGAGCAACGGCGCCGGTCCTGAGAATGGAGCGGCGCCGGCGGTCCCAATCGCGGAGAAACGGATTGCCCGCGTACAGGAGCCGTTTTACGATTCGGCGATGCTGTCAGGCAAACCCGCTTCCATGACGCTGGGCATCGTGACCGCGTCGCGCATCGATACGATGAGCTATAGCGATATTGAGATCTTCTGGTCCTGTCTCGCGATCCGCGCTCTGGAGCAGGTTTTCTCGGAGGCGGGCGGCGCCACGCGTTACTATCATTGGCGCGGCGAAAATCAGGAAACGTGTCCGCAAGGTCTTCCCGAAGACTACGCCGCATCGATCCACAACGGCATCGCCGCCGTGCGCGCCGACGGCGCCGACGCCATCGCGGTCGTCGGCTTCTGCGACGCCCCCAATGTTTCGGACGAGATCGTGCGCGCCGTCGATATCGAGAACGTGCCTCTGGTTTATATCTCCTGGCACGAAGTCCAGCCGCCGCTCGCTCAAGTCTTCTACGACAACAGCTTCGCCGGCTATCAGGCCGCCCAGCATCTGCTGCGCCAGGGATATCAGCGCCTGATCTTCATGGTCCCATTCGCCGACGCATGGATCACCGACCGCATTCAAGGCGCGCGTACGGCGATCCGCCACGCCGGTCTTCCGGAAGAGACCCTGCGGTTATATTCTCCTGAATCGACAACCCTGGAGCCGTACGACCGCCCGATCGCGCCGACACGGATGTACGATCTCTCCCAGTCGTTCTTCACCAAGGAGTGGGAGCCGCTGCGCCGAGGCCCGGAGCCCTATGGCGTGATCGCGCCCAACGACGACACCGCCTTCACCGTCATGGACGTCGCCGCCGAGCATGGATGGACCCCAGGGCGCGACTTCGGCCTGGTCGGCTTCGACGACGACCCACGCTCCTGCGCGCGCGGCCTGACCACCGTCCGCCCCCCGATTGAAGCCATGGGCGAAGAAGCCGGCCGGCTCCTGCTGCGCGCCCTGCAAGGCGACAAAAACGGCCAATCCGTCCGCCTGCGCTCGCATCTCATTCCGCGCGCGTCCACATCGCTGGGAACGAAATAGCAGAGATTTATCGGCCAAACATACGAATTTCTACCTTCTTTGGATAAAAGCTCGGTCGGGCGCAACCTGACCGGGCTTTTCGTGTCACAGTGTATGTCACAATAAACCAAGCACTTCGTTCTGGAGGCAAATCATGGCTTATCTCTCTCAATCCAACACCGCGAGGCGTGGATTCCTTATGGCGGCGCTTCAGCTGTCGGCTCTGCCTGTCATCGTTGCATCGGCGCAGCCTCGCACCTGGGCGGCGGACAATGCAAAATCCGCCGCCGCAGTCGCGAACACGGCGCAGGCGAAAGCACTGCTTGCATCCACGGTATCCAAGATTGGAGCGGCAAAGACAATCAAATTCACGAGTGTTGTGACGCTGACCGGTATTGGCGCGTCCCATACCTCACCCATAACTGTGGAAGTTATCAAGCAGCAGCCTGAACAGTTCTCCTATCGTTTACTCGATTCCGGAAAAGAGATCGGCAAAATCATCTCTTCTCTGAACGGCGGATATGTCTACGATCCCGTAGGCAACCGATACAGTAACATTGAAAAAGGAGAGCTGATGACTGGCTTGACTGTCATGCCGCCGGACAAAAGGCTCGGTATTGCCGTACTTTCGCATTTACTCATGGGCAGCCACCCATTTTCAGACCAGATGTTTATCGGCGGGACTTCCCCCAGCAAAGTCAGTTCCTATTCCGGCCAATTAAATGGACAGCCGATAAATCACATCATTGAAGTGTATCCTGACGGCAAAGGCGCTACGACAATTCACACGTATGTGAACCAGCAGACCGGACTGCCCGATCGTTTCTCTGTTGATACAAAGTCCGTAGGTCAGCATATCACTCTGCAAATTGATTTCAGCGGCTTCCAATTGGGGGATACGCCGCTTCCTGATACAACGTTTTCGATGACTCCTCCCGCGACGGCCACGGTATATACGCCGCCGAAGGACCAGGAGTCCGCAGAACCACCCATCCTCCCTACAGGAACCGTGGCTCCAAACTTCGCGGTTCAAGACGTCAAGGGCAAAACCGCGCACCTTGCAGATTTCGCGGGCAAAGTCGTCGTGCTTGACTTCTGGTCTACGTGGTGCGGCCCTTGCCAGGCTTCTCTCCCGGCCACGGATAAGCTGGCGAAGAAGTACAAAAGCAAGGACGTCGTGTTCATGCCGGTCTGCTCCTGGGATGACAAGTCGGCGTTCACGCCATGGGTCAAACAGCGCAAGAGCTGGACGATGACGTTCTACTTCGATCCGGCGGGGCGCGGCGCGAAGAACATCGCGTCCGAGCTTTACAAAGTCTCGGGCATTCCCACACAGTTCGTGATCGGTAAGGACGGCAAGGTCGCGGTCGGGTTCGTTGGCTACGACGGCGCCGAAGGAGAAAAGAATCTCTCTGCGGCGATTGATAAGGCGCTCGCAGGATCTTAGAAATCACCTTGCTCGTTCTAACATTCTAATCAAACACATCGGATATCGCCGCCGCAGACGCGCCTCCGGCGACACCCTAGGATTTGAAATCCGCTCCGTATCCGAATCACAACAGCCCGCTCGATATCGAGCGGGCTGTTGTGATTACTCTTAGAGCGTCTTCAAAAACTCCAGGACTTTCTCGGCGTGCTGGTCCACTTTGACTCTCGGGTAGATCTTCACGATCTTGCCTTCTTTGTCGATCACGAATGTCGTGCGCTCGATGCCCATATACGTCTTTCCGTAATTCGTCTTCTCTTTCCAAACACCATACTCTTCGGCGATGGCGTGGTCGGGATCGGCGACGAGCGGGAAGGGGAGCGTGAACTTTTCGGAAAACTTCTGATGGGATTTCGTGTCATCGGGGCTCACTCCCAGGATCACGGCGCCGACGGCTTCGTAGTCGGGGCGATGGTCGCGGAAGCCGCACGCCTGGGTGGTGCAGCCGGGCGTGTCGTCCTTGGGATAGAAGTAAACGACGACGTTCTTACCGAGATACTCAGACAGCGAGACGGTAACTTCGCCCTCACGAGTGACGGCGGGAGCGGTAAATAGGGGCGCGGCGGCTCCCACGACGATTTCGGACATGGTGTGTCTCCTTCGATGAGTGCGTGCGATGCTGGCTTATGGGCGCGCGGGGCGCTCCCAGATTGGCTCGGCGACGCCGGCGCGATGGTTTGCGAGGCGAGCAAGAACAAAGAGGTGATCGCTGAGGCGGTTGAGATAGCGCTGGAGTTCATCACTGATCGACTCCTGCGCCGCCAGTGTCGTGACCAGCCGCTCCGCGCGGCGGCTGACGGCGCGGGCGACATGCAGCTGCGCGCCGCCGGGCGAGCCGCCCGGCAGGATGAAGTTCCGCAGCGGCTCCAGCTCCGTTTCAAACGCATCGATCTCCGCCTCCAGCCGCTCCGTGGCGTCGTTCTGAATGCGCGGAACCGTGTCGCCGCGTTCTTGCGGCGTTGCGAGGTCGGCGCCGACCTCGAACAGCTCGCCCTGGATCCGCAGAATTACGGCCCGGATTTGCGCGTCGTCGATCAGCGGCAGCGCGGCGCCGAGAAACGCATTGCACTCGTCCACCGTGCCATACGCCGACACGCGCAGCGCATCCTTGGACACGCGCTGGCCGCCATACAAACTCGTCTCCCCGGCGTCGCCGGTTTTTGTGTAGATTTTCATAAATTTCTGTTTGGCCCCATCCCCTCAGCGAGGCGGGGGGATGGGGCTCGCCGCTTCCTCTTCCGGCGCAAAAAACTTCGTCACGTCCTCGATATACCGCGTTACGGGTGAGCGCGGCAGGAACTTCATAATGTCCGAACCGTAGCGCTTGGTGACCAAACGCGTGTCGAGCAGGGCGACGACGCCCCGGTCTTCGACGCCGCGCATTAGCCGGCCGAAGCCTTGTTTGAGGCGAAGCTGGGCTTGCGGGAGCGCGTAGTCGTTGAACCAGTCGCCGCCGCCGGCGGTGATCTGGTCGACGCGCGCTTTGTGCAGAGGACTGTCCGGCATGGCGAATGGGATCCGGTCGATGATCACGAGGCGCAGGCCGTGGCCGGGGACATCCACTCCTTCCCAGAAAGACTGCGCGCCGAGCAGCACGGCGTTTTCCTGCGATTTGAACGCCTCCACCAGACGGGCGTTCGGCATCTCGCCTTGCCGCAGCAGCGGGTAGGGCAGGTTGGCGAGCATGAGCTGCTCGTGGACGACATTCAGCGCGCGATGCGAGGTGAACAGCAGGAACGCGCCGCCTTTGGCGGCGTCGAGCAGGCGAATGATCTCCTCGACGACTTCGTACGTGTAACTCGGCGATTCACTCGGCGGCGGAAGACGGCGCGGAATATAGATCAGCGTGTTGGCGGCGTAATCGAACGTGGAGTCGACCAGGGTTTCGGTGACTTTCGTGTCCTCGGTGGGAATGCCGAGCCGTTCGCGCAGGTAGTCGAAGCTGCCATTTGTGGACAGAGTCGCCGAAATCAGTGTGGCTCCGACTCGGCGGTTGTGCGCCCAGAGGGTCGGGCCGAGCAGGGGCGCCACGGAGATCGGCGTGTAGTGCAGAGTCGTGATCGGCCCGCGCCGGCCGCCCCGGTTCTGCGATCCCCAGCGCAGATAGTTTTCGTCATCGCCCTGAAAGATCATCGCCAGTTCTTCCTTGGCGCGAGTGCACTGGCGTCGTAGGCCGTCGATGCGGTCCTTGGCGATGGGGTCGCCGCTGGTGTCTTGTTTCAGCAGCTCCACCGCGAGGCGGTCCAGCAGAGCGCCGACACCCGCCACCTGGGTCTGCGCGTTCTTCAGGGCGTGCGGGCCCTCCAGGGCTTCGCCGACGTTAAAATCGGGTTTGTTGATGCCGGCGAACGGGCTGAACAGCTCCAGGCTGGACTGCTCCAGCGCCTTCAGCCGCTCCTGATCCAGGTCCAGACGCCGCGAGGCGCGTTTGACTTTGTCCAGCAGCGAGGGCAGGCGCGACGACGAGAAGGCGACGCCGAACGCGCCGGCGGCGGCGGTCTCCAGGTGGTGCGCCTCATCGAAGATGACGTAATGGTAATCCGGAAGCAGGTTCGCGTTCTGTTCGCCGCGCCCGCGCACGGCGAGATCGCTGAAGAACAGCGCGTGATTGACCACGAGAATGCTGGCGTCCTGCGCCTCGCGCTTCATGTTGTAGTAGAAACAGCGGTCGAAAAAGCGGCACTCCTGACCTTTGCAGGTATCGATATTGGCGCGAATATCCATCCAGCCGGGATAGGAGAAATCGAGCTCGGAGACGTCGCCGGTTTCGGTCGTCCCGCTCCATTTGCCGATCTGGATAAACTGGGGATCACCAGCGGTCCACAGCTCGCCCCGGCAGACATCGTAGTCCTGAAGGCACAGATAGTTGCCGCGTCCTTTGAGGACGGCGGCTTCAAAGGGCGTCGGCCAGATCGACTGCAGAAACGGGATATCCTTTTCCAGCAGTTGGTTCTGGAGCGCCAGAGTCTGGGTGGAGATGACGACTTTGCGCTCCGGAGTCGCCATCGACACGGCGGGGATAAGATAGGAAAGCGTCTTGCCGACTCCGGTGGCGGCCTCCACCAGGGAGACGCCGCCGCGCTTGCGCATGGATTGGAGGACGGCGGTCGCCACCTCCTGCTGCTGGGGTCGCACCGAGAAGCCCGGCAGAGCTTTGGCGAGGAGGCCGTTCTTCGCGAAAAACGAATCGATCTTACTGCTCATTCTGTCCTTTATTGTACCTATCCACGGCGTCTGCGGCGACGCGCAGGTTTAGTTCTTCCCCATTCCGGATAAAACTCCAGCGAGGGGAACGGCGTTCTGATGGAGATGTTCTCAAGATCCCGAACTCCAACACTGTTACCCAAAAACCAGATCGAATGAGGAGAATGATAATGAAAGTCCGAAACCTGTGCGTCGTGGGCGCCCTCGCGGCCGCCGTCCTGTCCTTCTCCGCGCCGGCCACCCGCGCCGACGACATGTCCAGCTCCAGCAGCATCGACTATAAGACCCTGATCAATCCGAAATGGGACTATACTGACCTTCAGCACGCGAAGGCTTATGGCTTGACCGACAGCCAAACGGCCACCGTGGCGAAGATCGCCTGGAAGACCGGCTGGAGTTTCACCGATGTGCTGGCCATGGTGCAGCGCGGCGAGAGCTTTGGATTCATCGCGCAGAAGGCGAACCTTCGCCTTTCCGACGTGATGGATTCCAGCGATGTCTGGGACAAGATCGCGGCCTACAAGATGGCCTACGAGCACACCGGCAAAAAGGCCATGATGGATAGTTCGTCCAGCATGTAACCCATCGCGAGTCATCACGCGGACACGGGCTCGAAGGCGGATCGCGGATCCGCCTTCGAGCCCGTCGTCACGAGCGATAGATACGACCAGAGCAGCATGGCGCAGAGCGCGCCCGCGACGGCCCCGGCGTCGTTGAACGCGATCGACAGCAGCACCCCCGCAATCCCCGCATTGAACAAGGCGATCGTTCGGACATTGTTCAGACGCTGGACAGCCGAGCGCGACATGAAAATCCCCGCAAGCGCGCTCCATAAGGGAACCGCCCAGGCGCTATGCCAGAGAAGATGGCCTTCAACGGCGAGCTTGCGCGTGATAATATCCCATCCATCTCCAAGCCCCGATGTCCCGATCTCCGCCATGGCTTGTCCCAGATGCGACTGTCGCCCCGGATTGAGATGGGAATCCAGAAACGCGACGGCGAGCACCGCGAGCAGCGAAGCCGCCACCACCAGAGCCGCCCGGCCCGCGCTCCACCGAACGCCGCGTAACGAGCCAAAGTAAACCAGCAGCGTCCCGACGGAAACGATCACGCCGCCCGCCTTGGCGCCAATCTGCGGCCATCCGATCATGCCGATTGTCGCGAGCGCGAGCGCGAGCATCAGCCGCCGCGACCAGGTCGCCGCCGCGCCAGCGGCCGCCACGAGCATCGCGCCGGCGAGCGCGCCCATCATCTCATTCCCGATCCCATAGTAACGGGCGCCTTCCACGATCGAGTAGCCCAGCAGCGAGAACTTCAGCAGTCCGTGCGGCGCAAGCATATGGATGACTCCGGCAAGCCAGATCAACCCGCACAGCCCGCGCAGGGTGTTTGCCGGCCCAATACGGCGCCGCAGCAGCAACGCCGCCGTCAGCAGGATCGCCGAGGCGACGCCAAACTGCGCCGCCGACGTGCTGAGGGCAAACGCGGCGATGGCGACGCCGGGCAGCAGAGTCAGATCCCAAGGAGCATCGCCGCCGCGCCGGCGAAGCGCCAGCGCCAGCACGACGATCAGGCCGCCGGCGACGGCGAAATACGGCAGGAGCTTCATTCCTTGCCGCTGCGCCGTGGCGCGGCGCTGAATGCCGAGCAGCGCCGTTGTGGGGCGCGCCGTCGGGCGGACAGTGAAGTCCGCCGTTCGCTGTCCGCTCAATAGGGATGCGCCAAAATAAGCGGCCAGCGCCGGCGCGAAGTCCGTGTTAGCGACAAGTCCCGGCGTCCGCGTGGATCGGCTTGTCAGCAGTCCTGGGCCTCTGCCCGTTTCGTACTGAACCATGGGAGCCAGGCGTTCGCCGCGCGCATACTCGGCGTCGTTCACCGCCGGCGAAATGACGATCAGACGCGCGCCAAACTCGTCCGCGGAATGGATGGCGGCGGCCAGCAGGCGGTCCGCATCTTGCCAGTTAGCCGGCGCGTCGATGATAACGGAGCACTTGCCCAGCGTCAGCAGCGGCGTTGCGAAGTCGTCCGCTCGAATGACGTTCGTGGTCCCGATGTCGTCACACGCGACAAATGGCGCAATGGGGCCTTGAGTGGCTAGGACCGTCACCCCCGATCGATGGAGGCTGGCGCAGAGATTCCCCAGGGAAATGCGATATCCGAGGTTTTGATTGGCGGCTACGATGCGCGGCCAGTTCAGCGCAACAAACAATCCGCCTCGGCGTACGAGGGTTCGACGCTCAAATAAATCCTCCGCGCTGACGCCAGGCAAGGCCGGAGCGGAGAGAAAAGACCATTGAACATCACGCGCATTGCAGGCGGCGCGCGCGCCGCTGCCCAGCGTCAGCGCGGCGCTCGCAATGCTTTCCCGTCCGCGATTGTCCGGGATGCGCGCCGCGCGCGTGTTGACGAGCGCGCACTGGCCGGTCTCCAGCAGTCGGTGGAGGGTGGGGGATGGCGACGCCATCCAGTCGCTCAGCGTCGCGGGCGGCGTCAGAACGATGATCGCGCGGCGCGGCGCGGCCATAACGGGATACGCGGCGCCAAAGAGCACAAGAAGGGCGAGCGCGAGCAGCGCGGTCAATCGAATCCGCGCCCTCACGATCGGAACGCCTTTTCAATCGCTTGATGGACATTGTCCACGCCGATCACTTCAATGCCGAGCCGCGCGCGGGAAAGGCCGGCAAGAGAACGAGCCGAAACGATCGCGCGTTTGAAGCCCATGCGTCCGGCTTCGCGCAGACGCTGCTCCATATGGCCGACGGCGCGCACTTCGCCGCCGAGGCCGACTTCGCCGGCGACGACCGTATGTTCGTTGACGGCGATTTCTCGAAAGTTTGACGCCGTGGCGACCGCGATCGCCAGGTCCGCCGAGGGTTCATCCACACGCACGCCGCCGGCGACATTGACAAACACATCGTACTTGGCGAGCCCCAGTCCGGCGCGCTTTTCCAGGACCGCCAAAATCAAATTCACGCGGTTTGTGTCCACGCCTGAAAATGTCCGGCGCGGGCTGGCGAGGTATGACGGCGCCACCAGCGCCTGAACTTCGACTAAGAGAGGGCGTGTTCCCTCGACGATGGGAGAAACGCACGATCCCGTGACGCGCTCGCTGCGCTCGGAGAGAAACATCTCACTCGGGTTGGCGACCTGCGCCAGGCCCTCCTCGCGCATTTCGAACAGCCCAAGCTCATCTGTGGAGCCAAATCGGTTCTTCACGGCGCGCAGCACGCGGTAGGCGTAGTGCCGGTCGCCTTCAAAGGTCAGGACCGTATCGACCATATGCTCCAGGACGCGCGGACCCGCGAGCGCGCCTTCTTTCGTCACATGGCCCACCAGAAAGATCGGGATGCCGTGACCCTTGGCGGCCTGCGCCAGCATCGCCGTGCAGGAGCGCACCTGTGAAACGCTGCCCGCCGCCGAATCGACTTCGGGGTGCTGCATCGTCTGGATACTGTCGATGATCACAACGGAGGGCCGCTCCGACGCGATTGTCGAGGCGATCAGCGTCACATCCACTTCGTTGTGGAGCAAAATATTGGGGGAAGCGACGCCCAGGCGCTCGGCGCGCAGCTTGATCTGCGTCGCCGATTCTTCGCCCGAGACATACAGCACGGTCCCGCCGCTCGCCGCCAGAAAGCCCGCCGCCTGCGTCAGCAGCGTGCTTTTGCCGATGCCCGGATCGCCGCCGACCAGGATCAGCGCGCCCGGCACGATGCCGCCGCCGAGCACCCGGTCAAACTCCGAAAGACCCGCCGACATGCGGCCTTCCAGGGCGACGCTCGGAACATCGGTCAAACGCGTCGGCTGCGCGCGCGTCACCAATCCCAGCGACGCCGCGCCGTTCGACCGAGAGATCGCCGTCTTGGACGGAGTGATCGTGATGGATTCTTCGAGCGTTCCCCACTGGTCGCACCCCGGACACTTGCCCAGCCACTTCGGCGTTTCGTAGCCGCACTCGCGGCAGACGTGCCGCGTTTGAATTCCCTTCGCCATAAGTTCTATTGTACCTGATAACTCAAATTGCCAGTGGACAGAAGATGCGAATCCGCGTGGAAACGTCGAACACATGCACGGTCTCCGAGATTCATTTGACAGCGCATATCCCGTATGCTAGAATCACTCGAATAGCGCCGCGTGGCGCACGGAGAACCCTTATGCCCCTATTGCGTGAGACGCTCGACGCGCTGCTGGCACTGCAGCAGATCGATACGCAACTTCAGCGAACTCGGAAGACACAGGCTGGTCTCGATACCGGAGCGGACGCCAAGACGAAGGCGGCCGCCGCCCGCGCCCACGCGCAGACTCTGAGTCAGGATTACCATAAAACCGCCGCCGACCTCAAAGACACCGAGCTAAAGCTCTCCACTCTGGAGAACAAACTCAAAACCAACCACCAGCGCATGTATCAGGGAACGATCACCAACGCCAAAGAACTGGCGAATCTGGAGAAAGAGATCGATTCGCTGGGGCGGCAGCGCTCGGACCTGGACGGCCGCATTCTCGAACTGATGGATGAGGTTGAATCGAAAAAGACCGCCTCTGCCCTGGCCGACGCGGAAGCGGCGCAGGCGGAAGGGCATCACCAATCCACCGTCGCGCAGTACCATGCGCGTTTTGAATCCCTGGCCGGGGATTTGACGACTCTGACCGCCCAGCGCACGGAGGCCGCGAACCAGGTCGAGGACAAGGCGATGCTCAAGCGATACGACGATATCCGGGCGCGCGCCGCCGGCGTTGGGATTGCCCGCGTGGTCGATCGCACCTGCGGCGGCTGTCATATGCAGCTCGGATCTCAGGCGATCAACATGGCGCTGGGCGGCGACGAGCTAGCTATCTGCGAAAACTGCGGACGTCTGCTCACGAAATAAACTATGGCGATCGAACCTATCACTCCGAGCCTGCCCACGGAACCGTCGCCCGCCGCCAGCGCGGCGGCGACGCCCCCCGTCGCCGACTTTGAAGAAACGCTGAAGCGGCTGGTCGACCGGATCGCCAAGGTGATTCAAGCGGAAAAGTGCGTCTTTCTGCTGCATGACGCCGTGGCCGGCACGCTTTATCCCACGCGCCCCGCCCTTGGATTGACCGAGGAAGATCTCGCGCGCATGGAGCGGTCGATCTCGGAGGAGGGAATCTCCAGCGAAGTTTTTCGCACCAATGTCCCGCTGATCCTTTACGACGCGCTGCGCGATCCGCGCGCCGTGGTGGAGAACCTGGCGCGCTACGGTGTCCGAAACGCCGTCTCGGTGCCGCTGGTCGTCGAAAAGCGCGATGACGACAACCGCGTGCTGGATCGCACCGTCGTCGGCGTGCTGCACGTTTTCAATAAGCGCGGCGGCGGCAAGTTCACCGATGAAGACGTCCGGCTTCTCCAGCGAATGGCGATGAACGCCGCCGCCGTGATCTCGTCGGCGCAGGTTTACCGCGAGGTCGTTCAGGAGAAACAAGAGTTTATCCAGACGATCGACAGCCTCGTCGCGGGGCTCTTGATGGTCGGCATAAACGGCCGTCTGCTGCAAATCAATCCTTCGGCGCGCGCCATTCTCAATATCAAGCCCGACGTGCCGCTGATCGGCGTCTTTTACTACCGGGCGATCCATAACGATAAGATCCGCATTCTGCTCGGCCGCGCGCTGTCCTCGCAGAACCCGGAACTCGCGGACGAAATCTCCATCCCGGCGACCGAAGACCAGGGCGAGCGCATCTACCAGGCCCAGTGCGCCCCGGTGCGGGACAGCCAGGGCGCGACAGTGGGGATTGTCGCGATCTTCAACGACATCACGGAGATTCGCGGCGTCGAACGGATGAAGACGGCGTTTATCTCGACGGTCTCGCATGAACTGAGAACGCCGCTGACCAGCATCAAGGGATTTATCTCGACGCTGCTCGCCGACAACGAAGGGTTTTACGACGAGCCGACTCGCCGGGAGTTCTATGAGATCATCGACACCGAATGCGACCGTCTGACGCGTCTTATCAAAGATTTGCTGGATATCTCACGCATCGAGCAGGGCCGTTCGATGCAGATGTACTGGGAGCCGGTGGATATCGTCACGCTGACGCAAAAAGTCCTGTCCGCGCAGCGCGCCTATACGAAGAACCATACCCTCAGTCTGGATTTCCCCGAGAACTTCCCGACGATTGAAGCCGACCCGGATAAAATCGATCAAATATTGACGAATCTGGTCAACAACGCCATCAAATATTCGCCGCGCGGCGGCGAGGTGCGCGTGATCGGTCGTCATGTCGATGGAACCGAAGGGTATGTCTCCATCCGTATTACAGATGAGGGCATGGGCATTCCGCGCGAACATCTGCCGCGCCTGTTCGAGCGCTTCTACCGCGTGGACAACCGCGATAACCGCGAGATCGGCGGCACGGGGATCGGCCTGGCGCTCGTGAAGGCGCTCACGGAGGCGCATCACGGGCATGTCACGGTGGAGAGCGATCCTGGAGTGGGGACGACGTTTACGCTGATCCTGCCGATTTCGCAGGAAAAGCTGCTGGAGGCGCCGCATGGCTCAGGCGTCAAGTAACGGCGATCTCGTTGTTTCCATCCGCCGTGAGCCGGATGCCCTGGATTTGCCGCTGCCGGCCTATGCGACCGCGGAAGCCGCCGGCATGGATCTGTGCGCGGCCTTGACGCACGACGCGGTGCTCAAACCCGGCGCGCGGCTGCTCGTGGACACCGGAATACGGATCGCCCTGCCGTTCGGCTACGAAGCGCAGGTGCGTCCGCGCAGCGGACTGGCGGTGCGCGCGGGTCTGACGGTGCTGAACTCGCCGGGAACCGTGGACAGCGATTACCGGGGCGTAATCAAGGTCCCGCTGATCAACTTGGGACAGGAAGATGTCGTATTGAAGCGAGGGGACCGCATCGCGCAGATGGTGGTCGCGCCGGTCACGCGCGTGCAGTGGGCGGTGGCGGAAGAATTGACGGAAACCGAGCGCCAGGAAGGCGGCTTCGGCCACACCGGGCTTGGAAGAACGGGAGATTCGATTGACGCAGGCGATGGATTTTGACGGCCAGACGTCCTGTGCGACGGCGGACGGGGTGACGCAGGAGGTCTATGCGCTTCTGGCGCAGGCGAACCTGTGCCGCATCCGGGGCAACTGGCCGGACGCCATCGAAAAGTGCATGGCGGCCATGCGCATGGATCCGCAGAGCGTCGCCGCGCATGGGCTGCTTGGCGATATCTACGAAAACAAAGGCTGCCTGGACGACGCCATTCAGTGGTACCGGATGGCGCTGGATATTAATCCTGACAGCCCCGCCGATCATCAAAAACTGGAGCGGCTGCTGATCCAAAAGAGCCGCATTCTGGATCGGACGAAACCCGCCGCTGCGCCCCCGTCGCCCGTGGCGGCCGTCGCGCCTCCCGCCGAGCAAAAGAGCGGATGGGTTCGCGATCCCTTCAAGACGCTTCGGGTCACGGCGTTTTCCTCCGCCGCCCTCGTTCTCGCGATCGTGATCGTCGCCATGCTTGTCTCGCACTCGCACGGGGCGGGAAACGCCGCGCAGTCCCAGATCGCCACGCCGCCGGTCGTGCTGACGTCGGATGGCCTGACGCCGAGCAACGACGACGCCCATGGCGGCCTTTCCGATGTCCGTGAAACCGTGGACGAACGGCTGCTCACCGGCATGCGGGGCGACTCCGACCTGACGGGGCATGATGTCTCGGTGACCGATGTCCAGTCGGACCCGCGCTCCGGCCGCGCCACGGTCACCATTCTGATCGCCGCTAAAGACAGCGCCTCCCTCAACCGCGACACCGTCGCGGAGGCCATTTTGCGCGCCGCGCACTCCGCCATGCGCCTCACCGACCCGGCCTCGTACACCGACTTTACCGTCCGGGTCCTGATTCCTTCCTCCTCCGACGCCTCCACCGCAAGCGGCGCCGCCCTGGCCGCGCTGGCCGATATCAGCCGCGCCAATCAAGCGGTGCTCGACGCCGATATCGCCCAGCTCACCCCCGCGCAGCGCCAGCAGATGCTCACGCATACCTGGTGGGCCGGCTCCGTGCTCGATACTCCCATTTCCTGAGGACCCCCTAGGAGGCGGGCGGGGGTTGACGAGGCATGCGGCGCCTTGTATAATGGTTGTGCGATAATTCACAAACGATAGCGGAGCCGGTCCGGCAAGCTCGATCATCAGAGGGAAGAATACGTTGAATAGCAGCCCGAAAGTGCCGATGCCGACGTTGGAGCGGTTGGCAACGTATCTCCGTTACCTGATCGACCTGGACGCCTCCCATGTGGAGACGATCTCTTCGACGGACGTAGAGCGGCAAACCGGCATCAACGCCGCACAGTTCCGCAAAGACCTTTCCTATTTCGGCGAATTCGGCAAACCGGGCGTCGGTTATAACGTCTCGGAATTGCAGGCGCGCATCGCCCGCATTCTCAAGATCGACCAGATGCAGCCGGTCATTGTTGTCGGCGCCGGAAACCTTGGAAGCGCCTTGATCGGCTATCCTGGCCTCCAGGAGCACAAATTCCATATTGCGGCGGCGTTTGACCGCGATCCCGCCAAGATCGGGCGTCTTCAAAACGACCTGGTGGTTCTCGACGAATCATCCCTGGGCGAAGTGAACGCCAAGATCGGGGCGCGCATCGCCATTCTGTGCGTTCCGGCGAACGCCGCGCAGCATGTGGCGAACGACGCGATCGCCGCCGGAGTGCGGGTTATTCTCAACTTCGCTCCCATCATTTTGAAGGTGCCGGAGCGGGTCGTCGTGCGAAACGTCTCGTTTTTGCAGGAGCTCGCCGTGCTTTCCTATCACCTTTCCAGCGAAGCGCCGGCCACATAAGCGCTTCACTCGACATTCTCCAATCAAAGGTATTTCCCAATGACGCAAACTCGTATCGAAAAGGACTCCATGGGAGAGTTCGCCGTCCCGGTGACGGCCTACTACGGAGCACAGACGGCGCGCGCCGTCGACAACTTCCCCGTTTCCGGCGTGCGCTTCCCGCGCCCGTTCATCCTGGCGCTCGGCGCGATCAAGCGCGCCTGCGCCGAAGCGAACGTCGCCGAGGGACTGTTGGATGAGACGATCGCCAAAGCGATCTATCAGGCCGCCGACGAAGTGATTGAAGGACGCTGGGACAGCCAGTTCGTAGTCGATATCTACCAGACCGGGTCCGGCACCTCGACGAACATGAACGTCAACGAAGTGCTGTCGAACCGCTCCATTGAGATCATGGGCGGCGTGATCGGCTCCAAAACTCCCGTTCATCCCAACGATCATGTCAACAAGAGCCAGTCGTCCAACGATGTCATCCCCACGGCCATCCATGTGGCGGCGGCCCTGGAGCTGGAGAACAACCTGCTGCCGGCCCTGCGCGGCCTGCACGCGGCGCTGAAGCAGAAGGCGGCGGACTGGGACGACATCGTCAAGATCGGCCGCACGCACTTGATGGACGCGACGCCCGTGCGGCTCGGCCAGGAAGCTTCGGGCTGGGCGCGGCAGGTGGAGCTTTCCATCGCGCGTTTGGAATCGGTGAAGCCGCGACTGCTGGAGCTCGCCATCGGCGGTACGGCGGTCGGCACGGGGATCAACTCTCCCGTCGGCTTCGGCGCGCGTGTTTCGGAGCGGCTGGCGGAGCGCTTCGGACTGCCGTTTGTCGAGGCGGAAAACCACTTTGAAGCGCAGGGCAGCCAGGACGGCGCCGTGGAGCTCGCGAACCAGCTTTCGACGGTGGCGACGTCGCTGCTGAAGATCGCGAACGATGTGCGCTGGCTGTCGTCCGGCCCGCGCTGCGGCCTCGGCGAGCTTTCGCTGCCACCCGTGCAGCCCGGCTCCTCGATCATGCCCGGCAAGGTCAATCCTGTCATCTGCGAGCAGCTAATGATGGTGGCCGCCCAGGTGATCGGCAACGCGACCACCGTGACCGTTGCGAACACCCACGGAAATCTGGACCTGAACGTGATGCTGCCCGTGATGGCGCGCAACGTTCTGGAATCGCTGACCTTCCTGTCGAATTCCGTCAATGTCTTCACCACGAAGGCGGTGAACGGCTTGACGGCGAACAAAGAGCGCGCCGAATCGCTCGTCGAGTGGTCCATGAGCATGGTGACGTCGCTCGCGCCGGTCATCGGCTACGACAACGCCGCGAAGCTCGCGAAGCGCGCCGTGGACGAGCATAAGACCGTGCGCGACCTGGTGACATCGGAGAATATCCTGCCGGCCGATCAGGCGGCGGAGCTGCTGGACGCGCGAAAGATGACCGAACCCGGCGTCGGCGCCGGCGGGGAATAGATCTCGGAGGAGACATTGTGATGAGTGAACAGACTCCCGTAAAGGTGCTCGTTTGGGACGAAGCGCCGACGCACGCGCCGCGCGAGGTGTATCCGCAGAGCATCAACGGCGCCATCGCGGCGTTTCTGAATGAAGACGGCGCCGGACAGATCGTGGCGACGACCGCGAATATCGACGATCCGGAGCAGGGGCTCTCGGAGCAGGCGATCGCGGACGCCGATGTGATCATCTGGTGGGGCCACGCGCGTCATGACGAAGTGCAGGACGAGCTTGCCCAGCGGGTTGTCCAAGCCGTTCACGCCGGCACAGGGTTCATCCCGCTGCACTCGGCGCACTACTCCAAAACGTTTCGCGGCGTGCTCAGCGCCACCGGCCACCTGAAAGGCGGCTGGCGCGAGCAGGACGAAAACCCCGACACGGAAGAAATCACCGTTTGCGCGCCCAAGCATCCGATCGCCGAGGGCGTGGAGGACTTCACGCTGCCGCGCGAAGAGATGTACGGCGCTCCGTTCGACGTGCCTCCGTTCAAGACGGTTGTCTTCCAGTCTTATTTCCCCGTGGGCGGGGAATACTTCCCGAGCTTCGCGACATCGGTCGGCGAGGGGATCACTCCCGACTTCCATAGCGGCGGCGGCAAGGGAGAGAACCAGGGCGAAGGGGCGGGGCGGGTTTTCTACTTCCGGCCCGGTCATGAAACGTTCCCGACTTACTTCGACCCCAGCGTGCGCCGGATTCTGCGCAACGCGGTTCTGTGGACAGCAAGGCGGACCGGATAATGCCGACGCTTCCCTGGAAACGCGCGATTGTCGTCGGCGCCTCGTCGGGCATGGGTGAAGTGATCGCGCGCCGTCTGGCGGCCTCCGGCTGCAAGACGGCGCTCATCGCGCGCCGCGAATCGGAGCTGAACGCGCTCCGCGACGCCCTGAACGCCGAAAACGAGGCGCCCATCGCCTTTGCTTATCCCCACGATGTCGCCCATACCCACGAAGTGAACGCGCTCTTCGCGCGGATCACGCAGGATCTGGGCGGCCTGGACTTGATCGTCTACGCTTCGGGCGTGATGCCGCCAGTCGGCCCCCAGGAGTACGACATCGAAAAAGACGCGCTCATGATCGAAGTCAATGTCACCGGCGCGGTGGCGTGGCTCAATGAGGCGGCGGCCCGGTTCGGCAAGGCGAAGTCCGGCACAATCGTTGGGATCTCCAGCGTCGCCGGGGATCGGGGACGGACCACGGGGCCGGTCTACGGCGCCAGCAAGGCGTTCCTCAATACTTACCTGGAAGCGCTGCGCAACCGCGTGGCGCGGCATGGCGTCAAGGTCGTGACGGTCAAGCCCGGACCGGTCAAGACGCCGATGACGCAAGGGCTGGGCAAGCTGCCCTTTATCATCTCCGCGGATGAAGCGGCGGATACCATTCTGGCGGCGGCCGCGCTGGGTGTCCACACCGTCTACGTGCCGCAGAAGTGGCGCACGATCATGGCGGTGATCCGCGCCATTCCCTCGCCGATTTTTCGCTATTTGAACATATGATGGACTTCAAAGAAATGGTTCTGCCGGCGGAAGTTCTGCCCGCCGAGCGGCTGGAGCGTATGGAGGGGTGGGGCATGTCCTGCGCGGGCATGAGCTACGTCTACCGGCCGGTCAATACGCGCGGAGTGCGGGAGATCCTGGAGATCGCGCGCGGTTCAGGCCGTCCGATCGGCATGCGCGGGGCGGGCCGTTCCTACGGGGACGCCTCGCTAAACAGCGAAGGCATGCTGCTGGACCTGACGCGCATGAATCGGATTCTCGAATGGGACCCGATCTCCGGCTTGATCACCGTGGAGCCCGGCGTGACGATTCAGCAGCTCTGGCAATATATCATCGAAGACGGCTGGTGGCCGCCCGTGGTCTCCGGAACGATGTTCCCAACCCTCGGCGGCGCTGCGTCCATGAACATCCACGGCAAGAATAACTTCAAAGTGGGTCCCATCGGCGATCATATTCTGAGCTTTCAAATTCTGCTGCCCGATGGACAAGAATTGACGTGTTCGCGTCAGGACAACGCAGATCTCTTCCATGGCGCCATCAGCGGCTTCGGTATGCTCGGCGTGTTCACGCAGCTGACGATCCAAATGAAGCGAATTTACAGCGGCCTGCTGGACGTGACCGCGATCGCCGTCGGCTCGTTCGCCGAAATGTTCGCGCAGTTCGAGCAGCGCCTTCCCGAATCCGACTATCTGGTCGGCTGGGTGGACTGCTTTGCGTCCGGGGCCAGCCTCGGGCGCGGCCAGATTCACCAGGCAAACTATCTGGACCCCGGCGTCGATCCCGAGCCGGCGCAGACCCTGCGCGTGACCAATCAAGAACTTCCGGATACGTTTGTGGGAACCGTCCCCAAATCGCTGATGTGGCGTATCATGAAGCCATTCGCGAACGATCCCGGCATGCGTGCGATCAACTTCGCCAAATACCTCTCCAGTGAGAAACTGGGCCATGAGGCAAAGCACCGTCAAACCCACGCAGGTTTTGCCTTCTTGCTGGACTATGTGCCAAATTGGAAACTGACCTACATGCCGCATGGGCTGATCCAATACCAGAGCTTCGTGCCGGCCGAAAACGCGCTCGCCGTCTTCACCGAACAGCTCCGTCTGTCGCAGCGCTACGGCCTGACCCCATACCTCGGCGTCTTCAAGCGCCACCGCCCCGACGATTTCCTGATGACGCACGCCGTCGAGGGCTACTCCTTCGCGCTCGACTTCGCGCTGACCGCGACCAACCGGGGCGCCCTGACCAGCCTCGCCGCCGAAATGGACGCGCTGGTCGTGGGGGGAGGGGGCCGATTCTACTTCGCCAAAGACAGCCTCCTGCACCCGTCCACCGTGGCGCGCTTCACGGGCGAAGAGCGCATTGCGAAGTTTCAGGCGCTCAAGACGCAGTGCGACCCCGAAGATCTACTGCAAACAAACTTGTATCGGCGATTGTTTCCGAAGTAGAATTTTCTCTCAAAAGCCGTTGGTGAAAGCCAACGGCTTTTTTGACTTTCATGGTTTGTGTGCGAGGAGCGCAAATGTATGCGGTAATCGGCGTAGAGTGTCATGCGGAATATGCGGGAATTGATCCCAGAATGGCTCCGGGTATTCGTGGAGCTGATCGAGAACGAGGCCCGCATTGATGACGCTGTTGACGACTTCACCGAGTGTCCACTGGCGATAACGAGGGGTTGCCTGGGTCACCCGCGAAAACAGACGTTCGCGAAGTTCCGTTGAGAAGTAATTGCCATGTTCCTGGTCCAGAAGATATCCAGGCGCATTTTTGTCCCAAATCCAATCCAATGGGTGTCCTTCCAGGATAAACACCCGTCCGCCCGGCGCTAACACGCGCGCGACCACATCCGCCCAGGCGGCGAGATCCATCATCCAGCACAAAGCGCCCTTGCCGGTGTAGACCAAGTCGGCGGTCCCGTTGAGAACTGTGGGCGTTTGCAATAGATCAGAGCAATACCAGGCTGCCGGCGCGTCGATTGCCGCAGCTTTGCGCCGAGCCGAAGCCAATAACCCCTCGCTAATGTCCACGCCGACGACCTCAGCAGCCCCTTGCCGGAGCAGAGAAAGAGCATCCAGGCCCCCCGAGCATTGCAAGTGAATTGCTCGCCTGCACCACGGCGCGAGGTCTCCGAGTAATTGCTGTTCCGATTCCAACAGATAGTTGCCTCCAGATCTGAGGAATTCGATCACCTCAGCCTCGCAGCCCTCCCCATGGGAATACGTGTCGGCAATCTCGTCCCAGAACGCCCCTGTTTCTCTATGGATCGCGGGAATATCCATCTCGTCACTCCTTCGCGCCTGCGGTGATTTCCCGTAGGATCCGACAAATTGAGAATATCTTCTCCTCTTCCTATCGAATTGACACAGCCGAATTGTCAGGAGATCACGACAAAAAACAAAAACGCCCAGCGATCGTACATCGCCGGGCGTTTTCTCAGCAGTCGATCATTAGTATCTGTTCGCCGTCTGCGTAGCGTCTTTCGCCGGCAGCCACGGCATTGTTGGAAGAGTCGCGGGCGCTGCGAAGCAGCGTTTGTCCAGGGCGTCAAGATAGAGGTCGTTGGCTCCATCTTTTGTGACGCCTCCGTAGCTGAAGAGGATCGCGCCTTGGGCGCCGAGGGCGCGGGCGGCGTTGATCTTGGCGGCGGCCGATTCGGCGGAGATGTGCCAGGCGCCGATCCCCGCATAGGCGAACTTGTCGGCGTCATGCGCGGCTTTGACGGCGTCCGCGATCTGCTGCGCCACTTTGGGCGTGCTTGCGCCGTAGGCCATGGGCGCGACGGCGTCCAGGTAGCCCAGCTTCAGCCATGTTTTCCAATCCTGGCCGCGCACGACGCGCGCGTCCTTCCAATCCGCGAAAACCGCCGCCGACATTACGATCCATGGCTTGGCCGCCTTGACGTCCTGGGAGATGCTCCGGACGAGCTCCGTGACCTGGCGCCGGCGGAAGTCCGCAAACTGCGCTGGGAAGGCGTGTACGTACGCCAGACGGTCATGGCGGGCCTTGATGGTGAGATTGCGGTTCTGCTGCGGCGTCAGCGTGGGCGTGAGGTCCTGCTGGAAGCGCTGCATCGCGGCGCTGGAGTAATCGTAGGCGGCGCTGGGGTAGCGGATATAGTCGAGGTGGACCCCGTCGATATCGTAGTGCGTCGCCAGATCCATCACGACGTCATGGATGTGCTTACGCGCCGCCGGATTGGCGGGGCTCAGAAACGCCCCTTCGCACTCTTTGCCCTGCGACATCAAGAAGCTGCCGGCGGCGTCCCGGCAGAGCCAGTCGCGGTGGGCGTTCATGATATGATTTTTGGCGCGCGGCGGCTTGGGCGAACCCCAGACGTAACAAGAGTTCACCCAGGCGTGAACTTGCAGACCAGCCTGGTGGGCGAGGGGAAGCAGTGTTCCCAGCGGGTCGAAATCTGCGGGCGTTCCGTCCAATTCCTCGGATCGGGGCTCCAGGGCGGATTGGTAGAAGGCGTCTCCGCGCCCCCGGACCTGGACGAAGAGCGCGTTATAGTGATGGGCTCGGGCGACGTCCACGACATGCTTGATGCTCTGCGGCGATGTGAGGTTCGTTCGCACCACCCACATGCCGCGCAGTTCCTGGACGGCGGGTTTGTCCGGCGTCTGCGCGGCGGCGGGATGGACACAGCAAATCATGGAGGCGGCCAGAGCGGCCACGGGTCGGTAATTTCGCATAGGGGATAGTACTCGTTCCCTGAGAAAAGATTAGTATTTGTGCTGGGTTTGACGCAGCGACAGGGCTATTGTTCCATATATTGGTACGGAACCACAGCCCTGTGTGCGTGCGAATGCGAGAGTAATTATGATTTCTTCTGAAAAAGGAGTTCGATCGGGCTCAGCGAAGAGCCATTTGCCTCACCGTTTTGCGAGATCTGATGCGGAATATGCAGGGCGGTCGGGTCGCTCTGCGCCAGCATCATCTTCTCGATCATGACATCTTCCATTTTGCGGTAGCGCTCAAGCTCCACTTCGTCGCTGGCGATCGTGGCGTCCCGCTCCTCGATCTGCGCCGACAGAAAGTCGATATAACGCTCCATTTGCGAGAGCGCCTGACGCACTTGCGCCGGGTCGTAGCCGCCGGAGGCCACACGCGCGAATGAGAGCGTTCGCAGGTAGGCCTTGACGCCTTCGGGCGTCTCGCCCAGCACGGATCCGACCAGGGGCTGGTCGTCCGGGCTGTTCTCAAGGCGCTGAAGCATCATCCGAGCTTCGACATGCCCGGGGGCGGCGCGCAGCGCCTGCTGGAGCGCGCGCTTGGCGTCGTCCCGCCGGCCGACGGCGAGGTATGAGTTTGCAAGGTTGACGCTCAGGTCCGCCGGGGGACCAGGAGCGAATGAAAGCCGGCAAGCGTCCTCGAACGCGGTCACCGCTTCGGCGGCGTGTCCGAGGGCGTACAGCGAAGCGCCGAGGAATGCGAGCGTTTGGAACCGGACGCCTTGCGTCACGGTCCGTTCGCGGTCCCCGGCCGCATTGCGCAGCCGATCCGTCGCTTCACGCATCCGGCCTTCTCGGAAAGCGCGCAGCCCTAACTGCCAATCGGTCATAGTGCTTTACGTTGATCCTTTCCCGCTCCCGCAGCCCATCCGATCCCAAAAAGACGATCAGAAGAGCCGATCGGGGTCCGTATTCGTGTTGGTGTTCGCCAGGCGCCGCGTGGTCGACTTGATCCGCTTGAGCCGAACGGTGTCGCCGCCGCCGCTCTTGCCGATCGTCGCCATCTGCTGCTCCATATCCTGCGCCAGGTCTTTTTCGCCGAGCTTATGCAGCTGCTTGGTCGCGGCGCCGAGCTTATCCTTGGCCAGCTCGAAATCGCCGCGCTCCTGAGCGCGCTGCGCCTCGCGCTCGTACTTGTAAACCGTGAAGCGATCGACAAGATCCATCACGGGCGCATTGACCAGGGCGACTTTATCTCGGTCGCTGGTGAACTCCGCCGTCACAACGGTCTTCTCATTGCCCTTGCCGCTGCCGGTCACGGCGCTGGCGTAGGACCAGGTCAATTGGATCTCGGCCACCATATGCTGGCCCGGAGAGCTGTACGCCGGAATGAACTGCACCAGGACGCCCACGGGGGCGGCGCTGGAGACGTCGCCGATCCGCGCGCGAATCCAGTCATCTTCGGTGTAGATCTCATCGAACAAGCTCATGGACGGGCGAACCAGGAAGGCTTCCTTGACCATGGCGCCTTCGAGGCCGCGCACCGCCATGTACATATCGGTGACGGCGACCGCCTGAAGCGAGGTGACTTCGCGCTTGAGACACTCGACCAGCTCGGTCGTGTCGGCGGCGTAGTGATATTCACCGCGCGAGTTGTCGGCGATCCGGATTAAAAACTCTTCGTCAAACTCCTCGCCGATCCCGATCGTGGTGATCGCGTATCCGCGCTCCTGAACGTCGGTGACGCGCTGGAGTGTGACGGCGGGGTCCTGAACGATGCCGTCCGTAATCACGATCAGACGGTTAATGCTATACGGCGACGTGTTGCGCGCGAGCGTCTCGCCGGCCTGCGTGATGGCGTCGGCCATAAACGTTCCGGTCCCAATGTCCACGCCGAGACGCTGCTCGCGCAGGGCGTCCAGGTTTTCGAGACATCGGTTCGGAAAGGCGCTCCAGTCCTGATCGCCGAACAGCGTGTGCAGCCGGTCCGCGAAGATGACCACGGAAACGCGGTCCGACGGCGTCAGCGTATTCAGCAGCTGTTTGATGGCCTGGGTGGCGAGCGCCATGGGGGTGACGGCGGCGGCGCGCATCTCCTTAAGCGTCTGACCTTTCCAGTAGACCGCGTTGCGATTGTCGGCTGAGCCGCGCTCGATCTCATCCCGGGAGATGGCGAGCCCCATCCAGTATTCCTTTTCTTCGTCCGTGAACTGGAAGTGGTGCATCGTGGCGGAATCGTCGAGCACGATCACCAGATTCAGCGGCGGGCGATTGGCGCCTCCACTGTCTTCCACCGGCTGAATATCCAGCAGGGCGTAGTAAGGCTCTTCCAGATGCGTGGCGCTCGGAATGAATGGGTGACTAAGAGACAAGCGGACATTTAAATTACTGCTCACGAAAGCGCGTCTCCTTCGGACATTTTACAATACACTATATTTCGCCCAGATTCACGCTTTGTCGGCAAATTTCCTGCTTATTCTGCGAAAAAGTATGCCTGGACGGTAAATTCGGGCGCCATCGGCGCGTTGACTTCGTCTCCAGCCAGATGCTACAATACACTCGCAGCTCTTGGCGATCATGCCGGAGCGTCCATTGGAGGTCGGCGCGACTGGCGCTGGCGGGGAGCTAACCCCGATGAAACGCCGACCTGAGAATTCCGCCGTACGCCTGGGCAACCTGTCAACAAAAACTGTTGCGCGGTATGCCCAGGCGTTTTTTGCTGTGAGCCGCGCTATCTGTGGGACCTAATCTACGAGGAGTGATCAATCCATGCGTCGTGTAGAACGAGCGTTATTAAGTGTATCGGATAAAACCGGGTTAATCGATTTTGCCCGGGGGCTGTCGGAATTGGGCGTTGAGCTGATTTCCACCGGCGGAACGGCGAAGGCGCTGGCGGACGCCGGTTTGCCCGTCAAGAACGTCTCCGACGTCACCGGCTTTCCGGAGATGCTGGAGGGACGGGTGAAGACTCTGCACCCGATGATCCACGGCGGCCTGCTCGCCGACCGCTCCAAGCCGGAGCACATGAGCAAGATCGCCGAGCACGGCATTTTGCCGATCGACATCGTGGTCGTAAATCTTTATCCCTTCGCGGCGACCGTGGCCAAGCCCGGCGTCACCTGGGAGGAAGCGATCGAGAATATCGATATCGGCGGCCCGTCGATGGTTCGCTCTGCGGCGAAGAACCACGCGGCCGTCGCCGTCGTGGTCTCGCCGTCGTCTTATGATGGCGTTCTGAACGAGCTGCTGCGCAATGACGGCAAGCTGGAAGCCGAGACCCTCAAGCGCCTTGCCGGCGAAGCGTTCGCGCACACGGCGGCCTACGACGCGACCATCGCGGCGTATTTCGCCAAGAAGCTGGGCGAGGAGACCGAGAGCATTCTTCCCGCCAAGCTGACTCTGAGCTTCGAGAAGGCGCAGGATCTTCGCTACGGCGAGAACCCGCACCAGAAGGCAGCCTTCTACCGCGAAGCGCAGGGCGGGCAGGGCGTCGCCTCCGCGCGCAAGCTGCATGGTAAGGAGCTCTCGTTCAATAATATTTACGACCTGAACGCCGCCTATAACCTGGTGCAGGAGTTCGCCGGCGAGAAGGATCCGACGGCGGCGATCATCAAGCACACCAACCCATGCGGCATCGCGGTCTCGACCACGCTGGCCGACGCCTTCACGAAAGCCCGCGCCGGCGACCCAATCTCCGCGTTCGGCGGCATCCTCGCCACGTCCCGCCCGATCGACGCCGCCACGGCGGAACTGATCACCGGCAAGAACACGTTCTTCGAAGCGATCATCGCGCCGGGCTACGACGAAGACGCCTTCAAGATCCTGACCGAAAAGAAGCAATGGGGCGCGAACCTGATTCTTCTGGAAGCGGAGTTCGGCGCGGAGGCGGCGGGCGAGAATATAGACATCAAGCGCGTCTCCGGCGGCATTCTGGTCCAGACCGAGGACAAGCACGCCGTTGGCCGCGCGGATCTCACGACGGTTACCCGGCGTGGACCGAGCGACGCCGAGATCGCGGACTTGCTGTTCGCCTGGAAAGTCGTCAAGCACGTCAAATCGAACGCCATTGTGATCGCAAAGGATCGCCAGATCGTCGGCGTCGGCGCGGGACAGATGAACCGTGTCCAGAGCGTGCGCCTCGCGGTTGAGCAGGCCGGAGACAAGGCCAAGGGCGCCGCGCTCGCGTCCGACGCGTTCTTCCCGTTCGCGGACGGCCCTGAAGCGGCGGGCATCGCCGGCGTCACCTCGATCATCCAGCCCGGCGGCTCCAAGAAGGACGGCGAAACGACCGAAATGGCGGACAACTACAATATCGCCATGGTCTTCACCGGCCACCGCCATTTCCGCCACTAAATCTCATTCTCGAGATCGGCTGCGTGAGTAATCGCGCAGCCTTTTCTTTGCACTCATTCATCGCTCTGATTAACCGTCTTCCCATGACTACAAACGACGAACAGCTCATCACCATCACCGAAGCATGCAGCCGCCTGGGCCTGTCCGAGCGCACCATCCGCCGATACCTCAAGACAGATCTGTCCTCTGAGCAAACGGTGGCAAAACAGAGGCGTACGCTGACGGGCCTTCGAACGACTACATATCTGACACCTGAGACATTTGGTAAGCTCGCGGAGAAAGCCCATCTGAGGGATCAACTCATTCGAGGCGAATCCACGCCGGCAGAGAACACAGGCGCAACACAGGCGAATGACCGGCAAGTCTCGGCGACGGCTTCGCCAAACCTGGAACGCTATGAGGCGCTGCTGGCTACCCAGGAACAGCATATCGCCGACCTGCAAGCCGCTCTGGAGTACGAACGCGAGCGGTCACGCGCCTATGCGGAAGACGCCGCCGACGCCGAGCGGGAACTGGCGCGCCTGCGCCGCCGGCTCAACATGCCGCTGTGGCGGCGCATTCTGCACGCAATTTTTCGCCAATAACGCCGTCGCAACAAGAATCGAAAACGACTCGATTCCAGGCCCATCCCATACCTGCATCTAACATAATATATATTATCGGAACCAAAATATTCGTGTTTTCATAGCCCTGAATACGCCGCTCATTACGAACGCTTACGATGTTTCCAGCGCTGCGCGAGGATCAAGGCTGTCCCCACAACAACAACGAGGACCAGCGCGGGAACGCCTGCTCCCAGGAAGCAAGCCGCCGCCAGTGACGCGAATATCAGCGGCGCGGCCATCCGGATCCGTACGTTCGGCGATGACGGATAAAAGTTCCGCGCGAACCGTGGCGACAGTCCTAAAGCAAAGATCGCCGCAATCGCGGCAAAGAGCCAGCTAAATTGTATGGGAAGTATGTTCATCATAATGGCGTAACGCGATTTCGCAAAGATGGTTTCGTCTCGCCTAATATTCCAGAATATTAGTTGAAATATTTAAAGTCAATCGGTAGGAATATTGACGTCGCCGCGCGAATATAGCGAGCAGTAAAACATCGAGGTGCTTACAGTGTCATTGGAAAACCCAGTTCGGATCGGTATCATTGGCTGCGGCAATATCAGCGCGGCTTATTTGAAGACCTTTCAAAATTATGCGGCTGTCACCACGGTCGCGGTCGCGGATATCGACATTGCCCGCGCCGAAGCGCGCGCCGCTGAGTTCGGCGTGCCCAAAGCGACGAGCGTCGACGGATTGCTCAGCGACCCGGACGTCGAAATCGTCGTCAACCTGACGACCCCGCAGGCGCACTACGCCATCACGCTCGCCGCGATCAAGGCCGGCAAGCATGTTTACAACGAAAAGCCGCTGACGGTCACCATCGCCGAGGCCCGTGAGGCGCTGGACGCCGCGGAAGCCGCCGGCGTTCGCGTTGGCTGCGCTCCCGGCACGTTCCTGGGCGGCGGCCTGCAAACCTGCCGCCAGCTGATCGACGAAGGCGCGATCGGCCGCCCGGTGGCCGCCACGGCCTTCATGCTCTGTCATGGACATGAGAGCTGGCATCCGGATCCCGAATTCTATTACAAAATCGGCGGCGGCCCGATGATGGACATGGGTCCCTACTATCTGACCGCTCTGATCTCTCTGCTGGGCGGCATCAAGACCGTATCGGGCGCGGCGGCGATCACCGAACCCGAGCGCACGATTACCAGCCAGCCGAAGAACGGGACAAAGATCGATGTTGAGACGCCCGACCACGTCGCCGGAACGATCCAGTTCCAGAACGGCGCGATCGGAACGATCATCACATCGTTCGCCATCTGGCACGCCGGTTACCCGAATATCCAGATCTTCGGCACGGAAGGCACGCTGACGGTTCCGGACCCGAACAGCCTGCGCGGCCCGATCTACGTGCAGCGCGTCGGCGAGTCCGAGCGCCGCGAAGTCCCGCTGACCCACAACAACAGCGAAGGCGATCGCTGGGGCATCGGCGTCGTCGATCTCGCCTACGCGATCCGCAGCGGACGCCCGCACCGCGCCTCCGGCGCCCTCGCCTTCCAGGTCCTCTCCGCCATGCACGGCTTCCTGGACTCGGCCAAGGACGGACAGGCCCGCCAGATCAACGGCGCCCCCGAGCGCCCCGCTCCCCTGCCCTCCAGCCTTCCGGACGGCGAGCTGGACGCGTAACCCGGTCAATTCAGCGATCGATCCAGCAAAGTCCGGTATGGGCTTCCATACCGGACTTTTTCTGTCATATGGGGGCCGAAACCGCAGTGGGTCCAAAATTCGAAACACGGAACGAAGGAATGACGTTCGTTACTCTGAAAACCTCTTAAAAATGGCTCCAAATATTTCAACCCGTGGCTCCACGCATTCGAGAATAGATCACAAATAGCAACAATGGAGCCATTACATCTCCTGTATTTGAGAGAAAAACCACATCTTTTCATAGAATAATGGCGGCTTGAATATCTCACAAAATGACACTCAAGGGCACATTTTTCAGATTGACATCACATATTTGATATGCTAATCTTGTTTCTAGTATTCAGATACTCTGATACCAATAAGGAGAACCTGTAATGTCTCAAAACGTCCGCGCCTCAAAGCTCCGAGGCTTTACACTCATTGAATTGCTCGTTGTGATCGCTATTATCGCCATTCTTGCCGCCATCCTCTTCCCCGTCTTTGCCAAAGCCCGCGAAAAGGCGCGTCAGACGTCCTGCGCCTCCAATATGAAGCAGCTTGGCCTAGCCTTTATCCAGTACACCCAGGATTACGACGAAACCATGGTTCCGCGCAACAATGGCCCCAGCGGGGAATTTTCATACCTGGATATTCTCCAGCCGTACGTTAAGAGCGGCGTCGTTACGCAATGTCCCTCGAACCCGGAACACAACTATAAGACCTGCTGTCAGCCCAACGATTCCAACAGTAAATCCTACGTTTCTTATGGCGCCAATGCAGCTAAGCGCTATCCAAAGGACGCAAATGGGAACTATTCGGGGCCTTTGGGCGGGGCAACGGGACCGTTCCTTGATACTCCTGTCGCAATTGCTAGCTTTCAATCGCCAGCCCAACTGATTGCTCTGCTCGAATCGACCTCAATGTTCACGGACTTCGATCCGAATGTGACAGGAGGATTCAACGCATGGGATCAGCCGACGCCAAATCGCCCCGATGTTGGTAATCTGTTCGCCGGTCACACCGGCATGGCGAATTTCCTGTTTATCGATGGTCATGTCAAGGCCATGAAACCCCTGGCGACGCTCGATCAGGTCAGCGGCGGCTCCGGTCAAACGAATCTCTGGCTCTCTGACGGCAGTAATTACGGCACTGCGCCCGGCCAGCCGGCGAAGACGCTGAGCGATTCTCAGAACGTGTTTTGGAAGTCTTAAGTATCCAATCGCTAAAAAGGCGGCCGGGCGGATGCCTCGGCCGCCTTCTTATTCTGTCGAGAGAGTTCAAATCACCTTCGCTTCGTGATGAGCAGGCAGATATCGTCGTGCTGCATTCCATCCGCCCAGGCGAGAGCGCGCGATACGATGGCGCTTTCGACATCCGCAATGGAGCGGTTGGGATCGGTGGTTTCTTCGCGCAGTGCGTCCCCAAACCCTTCGATACCGAAGAATTCACCGCTTTGCGCTTTGCGCGCCTCGGTAATACCATCAGTGGTCAGCGCAATTAAGTCGCCCATTCCCAGATGATGGCGCGTCGCTGTGTATTCCGCGGATTCGGAAGCGCCTAAGAGCGGTCCATAGGCGCTTGCCTCAATGATCTCTCGCGTTTCGGCCCACAGGATCAGGGGCGACTCGGCTCCCGCGCAGCAGCATGTCGCCTCACCCGTCTGGGTGTCGATCAAAACTACGGCGAGCGCCACGTACGACCCGAGAGTATGGGCGGCGTCCAGGCGTTCATTATCTATGATGAAATTATTCAATAGCCGCAGTGAAATCGGCAGATCACCATGATGTTCGCGCAGGTAAGCGCGCAGCGCGAACTTGACCTCGGCAGTATAGGTGGCGGCCTCGACGCCTTTACCCGTTGCATCTCCAACCACCAGAGCGACGACGTTTTCGGACACCGCAAACACATCGAAGAAGTCGCCCCCGATCAGAGCGTCGTCCCAGGCTGACTGGTAAAAGGATTCGACGAGGACACCCGGGTATGCGTCTGGAGCCGGAGCCAGCAATAGCGAGCGCTGTACCGCTTCGGCGATATGGGCGGTCTTCAACGCAATGACGACAAGCTCCGCCTCAATCCGCTTCTGATCCCGAATCAGCCGTTCCTCGCCCTCTTTTAACAATTCCTCCGCCTGCTTCTGGGCGGTGATATTGCGCCAGGCGACTGCGAAGCCATCTCCCATCTTCCATGCCCGGATACTGAACGCCGCCTCAAGATATGTTGCTCCGCCGTCTGAAACTGTATCTCCATAGATGTAATCAATCTTCTCCAGAGGCTCACCGGTTTCGACCACTTGAACATAGTCTTCATAGCGACCATACGCTTGATGGGTCGGCAGCAGATCTTCATCAAGCAGACGCCCTGTGAGATCATCGCTGGCGACCTGGTTTTCGCGGCATGCGGCTTCATTGACATACTCACATCGAAAGTCAAGAATAGTCCCATTCCCTGGATCGCGCACGGCTGTATAAATGCTGTAGCAGTCGAGCATGTTCTCCAGTGAGGAGCGGAACCTGGCTTCCGCCTTGCGTAATTCTTGTCGCAGGCTTACTTTTTCCACGGCGTTCTCGATCGCCAGGGTAATTCCGGCGGAGGTAAGGCGCTCCTTGACCAGATAATCTTGCGCTCCGTTTTTCAAGGCGAGCACTGCTGTCTCCGTGACCGCGCCAGAACCCGTCAGAATAACCACGGGACAGATCGGGTCATCGTAAGGATTGCGTCCTTCGTTCAGAGCCGCCAACAGATCGAGACCATCCATATCACCCAAATGGTAATCCAGCAGAATACAGTCAGGCAGACGTTCCCGGCATAGCGCAAGTCCATGCGCGCCGTTCTCAGCCTCACGGACTTCGAACGCAACTTGCGACTGGCTTCGGTGTAACAGGCGCTGAAGGACGAAGCGATCCTCCAGACTGTCATCAATGATGAGTATAGAAAAAGTGAGCGGCGGAGAGTTGGGGGCTAGTTCCATGGGCGTCTCCCTGATACGTTCGATCAGTTCGTGCTGTTACCCCTTACTTATTCAGGGGGAGGAACAGTAAAATCTAGATTACGCGCCTACGGACTATACCCTATCCTACGATTGCGCGCTTATTCGCGCACACGAAAAAGAGCCGCTGGGAAGCAATGTCCCAGCGGCTCTTTTTGCAATCGTAAATTTACAATTCTTTACAAACAACTACGCGGTCGACTGCGAGTGCCGCTGCGTGATGTTGTTCAGATCCTGCTCCATCTGCGACATGCGGTCCTGGCACGTCTCCAGCAGGTCCTGCACGTTCGTCAGGGCTTCCTGAGCGACTTTGCGGCGCGAAAGCCAGACGGCGTAGCTGCCGGCGGCGACGGCGGCCGTGGCGCAGGCGACGCTGACGACCACGAACAGCACTTTGTTGTTCAGGACATTATTCACCGAGGAATCATGCTTCGATTCGGATTCGCCGGGGATATACTCCACGCTGAGATCGTCCACGGAAGCCTTCACGGGAATCTCCTCGCCGTTTTTGTCCACGAGAGTCAACTTGTTAGATTGTGTACCGTTTTTCATCGTTTTGGCTGTCTTCCATTGAAAAGATGCGCTTGACGAAAGCGATCAGCTCCATGGGGTTAAACGGTTTCGTCAGGTAACATTCGACACCGGATTGCCAGCCCCGCAAAACGTCGGCGTCCTGCGCGCGGGCGGTCAGCATAATGACGGGGATCTTTTCGGTCTCCGGATTGGTCTTGAGCTTTTCCAGGACCTCAAATCCGGTCATTTCCGGCATCATGACGTCCAGAACGATCAGGTCGGGTTTCTCGGTCTCGACCATCGCCAGGCACTCGGCGCCGTTGTAGGCCGTGAGCACCTCATATCCCTGACGCTCCAGATTGACTTGAATCAAACGGACGATGTGTTTCTCATCGTCACATGTGAGAATTTTACGCGCCATGGGCCACGTGTCTCCTTAACAGTCCTTGTGGACCCTCTTCTTCAGTATAGCATAGCACGGATTCGCTGTCAACGAAGTCCGCCCAACTGTCAATGCCCAGCGGCTCCATTAATCTGGCCTTCAGCGACCGTACAAAAACATTATGGTCAATTACCAGGTCGGACGCGAGGGTCATTTGCTGTAAAATTGCGCCATGCTCCCGGCGCTGCGCGCTGCCGAGTACTTTGCGGCCCGTACCGCGCTCCGCGACGTCGCAGGACGCCGTGGAGGCGAAACAATCGATACTACGAGCACTTGGCGCACGTTCGTTCCCCTGCCCCAGATCCGTTTCCAGACCAGCGCTGTCCAGCGCGGCGATCACCCCGGACAAAATCTGTCGGTAAGAGGACATCACGGAGCGCTTTTCCTGCGCGGGCAGCCATTCATCACGGGTGATCACGGAGAGCGTCAGATCGTCGCCGTGGACGACCGCGCGGCCGCCCGTCGGGCGGCGAACGATGGGGAGATCGGGATATCGGACGCGCACATCATCTTCCTGCTGCAATCGACCGATCGTCACGCTCGGCCGGTCCCAGCGGTAGACCCTGACAATCGAAAGCGGACGCCGTCCGTCGCGGATATCCGCGAACAGGACGGCGTCCGTCTCCATGTTGTCCCAGGGCGATGCGGGCTGCGCTTGCTCCCACCAGAGCCACTGCATTAAATTTTTCCTTTACAGAGGCCACGCCTAGGGCAAACCCACCCCCGCGCTTCGCGCGGGGGTGGGTAGGACGCGGGTGGGCCTATACCGCCACGGGCGGGGGCGACCAGCACACGCAAGGCTGGCGCGCGGCCAGCGCTTCGTCGAGTTTGCGCACGGGGGTGAAGTGCGGCGCGGACTTGACGATCTCGGGATCGCTGACGATATCCTCGGCGATCTGCTTCATCGCGTCGATGAACGAATCCAGCGTCTGACGGCTCTCCGTCTCCGTCGGCTCGATCATCAGAGCCTCGGGTACGATCAATGGGAAGTAGATCGTCGGCGGATGGTAGCCGAAGTCCATGAGGCGCTTGGCGACATCCAGGGCGCGGACGCCGTGCTCGCGCTGCTGGCGCTTCGCCGAGAAGATGACCTCGTGCATGCAGATCTCGTCGAACGCGACGTCGAAGTGATCCTTCAGTTCGGTCCGGATATAGTTCGCGTTCAGGACGGCGTTATCGGCGACGTCTTTCAAACGCTCCTTGCCGTAATACAGAATGAACAGGTACGAGCGCAGGATGCACAGGAACGATCCGTAGAAACCGTGGATCTTGCCGACGGTCTTCGGGATGTTGTGCTCCAGAACGAAACCGTTCTCCGTCTTCACAACCTGCGGGGTCGGCAGATACGGCTCCAGGATCGCCTTGACCGCCACCGGGCCGGAGCCGGGGCCGCCGCCGCCGTGCGGGGACGAGAACGTCTTATGCAGGTTGAAGTGCATGACGTCAAAGCCCATATCGCCGGGGCGCGCGCGGCCGACCAGCGCGTTCATATTGGCTCCGTCGCAGTAGACCAGACCGCCGCAGCCATGGATCAGATCGCAGATCTCCGCGATATCGTCCTCAAAGAGACCAAGCGTGTTCGGGTTCGTCAGCATCAGGCCGGCGATCTTGTCCGACAGCTCGGACTTGAGATGCGCCAGGTCGACGCGGCCGCGCGCGTCCGATTTCACGGTCAGCGTTTTGTAGCCGCAGCGCGCCGCCGAGGCCGGATTGGTGCCGTGCGCGGCTTCGGGGACGATGATGGTGTCGCGCTGCCCCTGGCCGTGGTCTTCATGATAGGCTTTGATGAGCATCAGGCCCAGCAGCTCGCCGTGCGCGCCGGCGGCCGGCTGGAGCGAGGTCGCGTCCATGCCTGCGATCTCGGTGATGATGTTCTGCATGTCATACAGAACTTCAAGCGCGCCTTGAGTCTGCGCGTCGGGCAGATACGGGTGCAGGCGCGCGAAGCCGGGGTGCCGCGCGGCTTCCTCGTTAACCTTCGGGTTGTACTTCATGGTGCACGAGCCCAAAGGATAGAAGCCGCTGTCCACCGAGTAGTTCTTCTGCGACAGATGAGTGAAGTGACGGATCACCTCAGGCTCGGATAGCTCCGGCAGCGGCAAGTCCTTGCGGATCTGCGCGGACGGGATCAGCGATTCCAGGGACATCACGGGGACGTCGCACTCCGGAAGCTCCACGCCCAGCCGTCCGGGCTGGCTGATCTCGAACAAGAGCCGCTCATGGGTCAAAGATGGGTCTTGCATTAACTGTTACCTTCGAATTCACGCAGCGCCGCAACCAGCGCGTCAATCTCGTCCTTGGTCCGCTGCTCGGTCACGCACAGCAGCAGGGCGTTGTTCAGGTTCGGGTAGTATCCGCCGAGCGTATAGCCGCCGATGATCCCCTTCGCCATCAAATGCTCGTTGAGCTTGGCCGTATCGCCAGGCGTCTGCACCACGAACTCCTTGAAGTACGGCGCGTCCGGGAACGCGAGCGAGTAGCCGGGGATCTTCGCGATCTCCGTGGCGGCGTAGTGCGCCTTCTGGAGGCTCAGCTCGGCGACTTGCTTCAAGCCTTGCCTGCCCATCGTGGCGAGATAAACAGCGCCGGCGAGGGCGTAGAGCGCGACGTTGGTGCAGATATTGCTCGTGGCGCGCTCGCGCCGGATATCCTGTTCGCGGGTGCGCAGGGTCATGACGAAGGCGCGCTTGCCATCACCGTCCACGGTTTCGCCAACGATGCGGCCGGGAATGCGCCGCAGATACTTCGTCTTGCAGGCGAAGAGGCCAAGCAGAGGACCGCCGTAGCCCATCGGGCATCCGAGCGACTGCCCTTCGGCGACGACGATATCCGCGTCGTACTCTCCGGGAGGCGTCAGCAGTCCTAATGAGATGGGATCGACACAGGTGACGAACAGCGCCCCACCCTCGTGCGCGACCGCCGAGATCCCCTGCGCGTCTTCGATCGAGCCAAAGAAGTTCGGCTGCTGGAGCAGGACGGCGGCGGTCTCGGAGGTCATGGCCGCCTTGACGCTCTCGACGGTTGTCAGGCCATTTTCCGTCACGAGCGTATCGACCGTCAGGTTCATGTGCCGTACGTACGTTTCGAGGACATCCCGGTAGATAGGATTGATCGTATCGGGGACCAGCAGATGCTTGCGGCCGGCCAGCTCGCACGCCATGATGGCGGCTTCGGCCAGCGCGGTCGCGCCGTCGTACATCGAGGCGTTCGCCACATCCATGCCCATCAGCTCGCAGGTCAGCGTCTGGAACTCAAAGATGCTTTGCAGCACGCCCTGACTCACTTCCGGCTGATACGGCGTATACGACGTATAGAACTCGGAGCGGCCGGTGATCGCGCCGACGGTCGGCGGGACATAGTGGTCGTAGATGCCGGCGCCGAGAAAACATGGGTATTCTTCGGCGCTGGCGTTCTTTTTGCCAAGCGTTTTGTAGTGCTTTTCCAGCGCCAGCTGATTGTAGCGGGACGGGATATTGAGCTCCCCCTTAAAGCGCAGCGGCTCCGGGATGGGGGTATAGAGGTCGTCCAGGGAGCTCAGGCCAATCGCTTCCAGCATGGCCTGGCGGTCCTGGTCGGTATTGGGAATATACGCCATCGATCGTCCTATTCTATTTCCGCGTATTGGTCGGCGGTCAGCAGCGAATCGAGCTCGCCCAGGTTCGTCATGCTGATCCGCACCATCCAGCCCTCGCCATAAGCGTCGTCGTTCACGAGCTCGGGCGCATTCATCAGGGCGTCATTGACGGCGATGACCGTGCCGGAGACGGGAGCGTACAGGTCGGAGACGGCCTTGATGCTCTCGATCTCTCCGAATTTCTCTTCGACTTGGAGCACGCGGCCAACTTCGGGGAACAGCACCATGGCGACGTCTCCGAGTTCTTCCTGCGCGTGATCTGTGATCCCGACGGTGACGATATCGCCATCGACGCTGACCCATTCATGTGACTTCGTATACTTCAATTCTTGTGGCATGGACATAGTGTGAACCCTTTCTCCCAAAAAACTCTCAAACGCCGTTGCGGTAAAATGGCAGAGTGACGACTTGGGCGGCGACCTTACGCCCGCGGATATCCACCAGCACGGATGTCCCCACCTCGGCGTCCTCGTTGTTCAGATGCGCCATGGCGATCCCGGCCTTGACGGTGGGCGAAAACGTGCCGCTCGTGACAATGCCGAGCGGGCGCTCCCCGTCCGCCGCGAACACCGGGCAATTCTCGCGCGGGATGCCCCGCTCCGTCAGCTGCAGCCCGACCAGTTTCGACGAATTCGCCGGTTTCGCCTCCACAATCGCGTCGCGTCCAACAAAATCGCCCTTCTTTGTCTTCACGGCCCAGCCGACGCCCGATTCCCACGGCGTCCATTTGTCATTGAGCTCGTGGCCGTAGAGCGGATACGCCGCCTCCAGGCGCAGCACATCGCGCGCGCCGAGGCCGGCCGGGACCGCGCCGGCGTTCACCAGCGTCTCCCAGACCTGAGGGGCGTCGTCCCAGGCGCAGAAGATCTCGAAGCCGTCTTCCCCCGTGTATCCCGTTCGGGACAGAACGCACGCGACGCCATCCAGCGTCGCTTCGGCGAAATGAAAGCGCTCCAGGTTCGCGGCGTCCTCGCCGACCAGCCCCGCGACCAGTGCGACCGCCGTGGGGCCCTGCGCCGCGATCAAAGCCGTTTGATCGCTCTCATCCGTCAGCGTTACGCTCTCGTCGCCGGCGCTTTTTTCCACGAGCCAGGCCCAGTCTTTATCCTTGCAGCCGGCGTTCAGCACGATCAAGAACTCTTCGTCGGCGACGCGATAGACAATGATATCGTCGATGATCCCGCCTTCGGGATTGAGCAGCAGCGAGTACTGGGCCGCGCCGGGCGCGAGCTTGGAGGCGTTATTGGCCGTGACGCGCTGCACGAACGCCAGCGCCCCCGCGCCGCGCACGCGCGCTTCGCCCATGTGGGAGACATCGAACAGGCCGGTCCCGCCACGCACGGCGGCGATCTCGCCGACCGTGCCGGCGTAGGACACGGGCATATCCCAGCCCGCGAAATCGACCATCGTGGCGCCGGCGGCTTTGTGCGCGGCGTGCAGGGAAGTTTGCTTCATTCTCCGAGGTACGCTTTCTTAATGTCGTCGTTGGCGAGCAGCTGCTGCGCGCTGTCCGAAAGGATGATATGGCCGGTTTCCAGGACGTAGCCCTTGTGGGCGACGCCCAGCGCCATGTGGGCGTTCTGCTCGACGAGCAGAACCGTCGTGCCCTGTTTATTGATGTCGGTGATGATCGAGAAGATATCTCGGATCAGAAATGGAGCAAGGCCGAGCGAAGGTTCATCGAGCAGCAGCAGCTTTGGGCGGCCCATCAAGGCGCGTCCCATCGCGAGCATCTGCTGTTCGCCGCCGGACAAGGTGCCGGCGTTCTGCCCGATACGTTCTTTCAAGCGCGGAAACAGCGTGATCGCCCGGTCGAAATCTTCCCGGATCCCGGCGCGATCCTTGCGGCAATATGCGCCGAGCTCCAAATTCTCACGCACCGTCATATTCGCGAACACACGCCGGCCTTCCGGCGAATGCCCGATGCCGAGACGCACGATCTCCGCCGAAGACATCTGCGTGATGTCTTTGTCTTCAAATAGAATGCGCCCGCTACTTGCGTGGACCAACCCGGAGATGGCGCGCAGAGTCGTGCTCTTCCCGGCGCCGTTCGCGCCGATCAAGGTGACGACTTCGCCCGCGCCGATGGTCATGGAGACGCCATGGAGCGCGCGTATCGGTCCATAGGAGACGTGAACGTTTTCAAGTGTGAGCATAGTTGGGAATGTATTTTCGTCAAGAAGAGCCCGGCGAATCCGTTCGCCGAACTCTTCATGTGCTGCGGCTCGCCATCGTTATACTGCGGGCGAATCAAAAAACGATCAAGCAGCCTTGGACGAACTCTGAAATGATCAGGCGACTTGCTGCGCCGCGCCGGCGTCGCCCAGGTAGGCTTCGATGACTTTGGGGTCGGAGCGGATCTCCTGCGGCGTTCCCTCGGCGATGACCTGGCCGTAATCGAGCACTAAAATCCGTTCGCAGACGCCCATGACGACCTTCATGTCGTGCTCGATCAGCAGGATCGTTACCTGGAAGTCCTTGCGCAGTGAGTTGATCTGATCCATGAGATCGATCTTTTCCTGTGGGTTCATTCCGGCGGCGGGCTCGTCGAGCAGCAGCAGCTTGGGATCGGTGGCGAGGGCGCGGGCGATCTCCAGACGGCGCTGTTCGCCGTAGGCGAGGCTGCCGGCCAGATAGTTCTCGAACTTGCTCAGTCCGAAACGCTCGAGCAGTTCGCGCGCCTTGCGCTCGGTTTCCAGTTCGGCTTGGTGGAAGCCTCCGCCGCGCAGGACGGTCTGCAGCAGTGAGGGTTTGTAGTGGAGGTGCGTAGCCGTGCGGACATTGTCCAGCACGGTGAGGCTTTTGAACAGGCGAATATTCTGAAAGGTTCGGGAAATCCCGCATTGGGCGATCTGATAGGGCCGCCGCCCCGCGATCGACTGCCCGTGAAACTCGATCGTTCCCGAGGTCGGCGCATAAACCCCCGTCAGCAGATTGAAGGCGGTTGTCTTGCCGGCGCCGTTCGGGCCGATCAAGCCGACGAGTTCGCCGGGGCTGATGGTGAGGTTGAATTTGTTGACAGCGGTCAGGCCACCAAATTGCTTGGTGCAGTCCCGCACTTGCAGCAGCGTCATGCGCTCATATTACCCCATTTCCATCGCCCTGACAAGCGAACGCCAGGTCCGCCGCTTGCCCGCCAATCGGCGTATTCGAATGGTTTCCTTGACAAAGCCCGGGCGCCGTCGCTATAATGGGGCAACTTTACCCTATCGCCAATAAACGTCTATGGACAAAGGCGCCCCTCAGGCCGCTTCTGAAACAACCGCGCTCCCGGATATCTCTCCTCGCAACGACGCCGTGGCGCTGGAGTGGAGCGTCCACCTGCTGAAGCGACGCCCAAAGGCCGCCCTCGCCGCAGGCGTTAGTCTGGCGGCCGTTTGGATCGTGGGAACACTGCTGTTCCGCAACGCCCTCTTGGCGCTGATCCCTACCCTTGCTCTTTTTGGATCTCTGACGGAATACTATCTGCCCACGCGCTACACGCTCACAAAGATGGGGGCGCGCAGCAAGTGCGGCTGGATGGTTTTAGAGATGCCCTGGACGGATGTCCGTCATGCGTATCTCGCATCCGACGGCGTCAAGCTCAGTCCGCTGCGCCTCAAGAACTCGCGGTTCGAGCGCATGCGCGGCGTGATGCTGCGTTTTGACGGCAATTCCGAGCAAGTGATCGACACCGTACGCGCCCTGCGCGCTGCCGCGTCCGAAGAGCCATTATGAACAATCCCGCCAATATCTTTACGTTTGATTGGGACGCGGAAATCTCGACGGAGACGCGCGACCGCATCTTCGACAAAATCGTCGGCGCCGCGGATAAGTGGCGCCTGCACATGCCGGCGGTCCTGTTCTTCGAGAGCATCGGCCCGATGAGCTACTTAGGATCGCAGGCGATGATCCACTTTTCCCCGTTTCTGGCGATGCTCTTCCCCGGCGGCTTGGCGGACGTTCAAAAGTGTTCGAAACTCATGCAGGACCCCAAGAATTTGAAAATGCTCGTCGATCGAATCGTGGAGGCCGAAGATGCAGCACGCAAGCGATAACTGGCATACCGGCATACTGACGATCGTGCTGTCGCTGATCATCATCGTGCGAATCATGATGGCGCAGCGCGGCATGGTCCCCACGATTCGCCGCATCGCCGGCTTGAACGCCATAGACGAAGCCGTCGGCCGCGCGACGGAAATGGGACGTCCCGTCGTCATGATCCCGGGCGTGGCGCCGCTGGGCGTGGAAACGCTGCAAGCCCTGTCGATCTTCGGCTATATCGCGCGCTCGGTGGCGAAGTTCGGCAACCGCACGATCTATCCGACGGCGGACCCGATGCTGACGGGGATCGCCGATGAGACCATTCGGGACGCTTATGCGGAAATGGGCAGGCCCGAGCTTGTGGAGCCTGACGATATCCACTACCTGACTTCCTCGCAATTCGCCTACGCCTCGGGCGTGGCGGGCATTCTGACGCGCGAACGCGCGGCCGCCGCGTTTCTCTTTGGCCTCTTTTACGCGGAATCGCTGATCTTCGCCGAAGTCGGGCAGCAAGTGGGCGCGGTGCAGGTGGCGGGAACGCCCTCCACGACGCAAATCCCGTTCTTTATCGCCGCCTGCGATTACGTCATCATCGGCGACGAGTTTTACGCGGCGAGCGCCTATTTGTCCCGCAACGCCACGCTGCTCGGCAGCATCGCCGGCCAGGACTATGGAAAGCTTATCCTGCTGATCATCGTTTTTATCGGGATTATCTGCGCGTCGCTGACGGCGGGATTGGGCGCGCACGCGCCGGTGTTCGCCGCGAAATTTCTCAAGTTCTTCTGATAGTACACACGACCTATGCTAAACTTCTTCGCTCCGATCGGCGTCCATCAAAACCCGGTGGGGTTCTATACGCACTGCGTATTGGGCATCCTGGGGGTCCTGCTTTTCCTGGGCCTTTTGCACGCCGCTCCCAAGCAGTACCGCAAGACGATCATCGCCTTTTTCACCTTTGTCGGCGGCTTATACTATGTCGTCGAGTTCTTCTGGCCGGCGCAAACCTCCGGACCGCACGCCGGTGAAAATTTCCTCACGCCTTATCAGGACTTCGTCGCCAACCTTTCATCCGTCGTTCAGGTGTTCGCCGTAGGGCTTGGAGTGATTTCGCTGCTCCAACTGCATTTCAAGACGCTTGGTCGAATGAAGACCGGCTGGCACAACAGCCTGGCGCTGATCGTGTCATTCTTCGCCATGACGATCTTTGGGATCGCGAACGAATACTATCCCAAGCATCCGGTAGCCTTCGGCCAGACAGTGCATGGGATATTCCAGTTTTTGTTCATCGGCGGGCTGAACAATCTGGACTCGGCGACATTCTCCATGATCGCCTTCTTTATTGCGTCGGCGTCGTACCGGGCGTTTCGGCTCAGATCCGTGGAGTCGTCGATGATGATGACCGCCGCGCTGATCGTCATGCTGGCGTCCACGGGCTTCGGCACCGCGATTACATCGCACATTCCGGACGGAGACAGCGCCTGGGCGAATTTCCGGATCGAGCATATCTCCGAGTGGCTGCTCACGCGCGTGAACGCTCCGGCGCAGCGGGGAATTCTTTTCGGCCTGACGGTCGGCGGCCTCGCCGTTTCGCTTCGGCTGTGGCTGAGCCTGGAGCGCGGCGCCTATTTCGACACGGAGGTCTGATCTGTCATGAGCGAAAACACCATCTGGCATAAGCTGCAAAATATCGACCGCCGCATCATCTACGCCCTGCTCATTCTCAGCATCGTCATTCCGCTGTTCGTCCCCAGCATCAGCATTCCGGGCGTGCCGAGTCAGCAGTCGAAGGACTTCTACAACACGATCGAGACGATCGCTAAGACCGATCCGGACAAGATCGTCATCGTTTCGGGCATGTGGTCCTCTGGAACGCGCGGCGAGAACAAATGGCAGACCCAGGCGATCCTGACGCACTTGATGATGCGCCATATCCATTTCGCGATCATCTCCTTTGACGCGCAGAACAACGAGCTGACGCAGCAGATCGCGGACAAAGTCTCTCTCAAGTATCACTATCAGTATGGAGTGGATTACATCAACTGGGGCTACCGTCCAAACAGCGTGTTTCCGCAAGTGCTGAAGGGCCTTGTGACGAATATTCCGGGCACGATCAAAAAGGATATGCATGACCGGGATGTGACCAAGTTCCCCGTGATGAAGGACATCAAATCGATCAAGGATGTTAAGGCGATTATCGACATCACGCCTGTTTCCAGTCTGGAAACATGGCTCGGTCTCGTACAGGGAGCCAATAATACGCCGATGCTCTATGCGCCCACGGCGGTCATGGCGCCCGACTCCTATCCCTACCTCGACTCCCACCAGGTCTCGGGCCTGCTGACGGGGGTGAAGGGGGCTGGCGACTATGAGGGGCTGACAGGCGTGAAGGCGTTCGCGACGCGCGGCGCGGGAGCGCTGTCGCTGGTGTACGCGCTGATTATCTTCCTGGTGATCCTGGGGAATATCGGCTATCAGCAAGGCCGGATCCATGCGCGGAGGACGCAAGAATAATGTCCCCGACACTGCACCACATTCTCAGCCCGATCGTGCTCTTCGGAGCGCTGGGCACGATCGCCATTCTCTCTTTGGTGTTCAAAGAGAACAAATTCTATCGCCTCTTCGAGCACATCTTTCTGGGGCTGGCGCTCGGTTACGAAGTCGAGCAGGACTGGACCAAGATTTTGCGTCCTCAGTTCTGGGATCCGATGATGCACGACGGACAGTGGGCGTGGGTCCTCACTATTCCCGTCGGTTTGATGTTTTACGGCATCTACACCCAGCGTTTCGCCTGGATGAGCCGCCTGTTGTTCGGCGTCTTCTTCGGCCTCACCGCCGGAACGGTCTTTCAGGACTTCGGCCAGCGCTTCATGCCGCAGGTAACGAAGTCGTTCAAGCCTCTCGTTCCGCCGCCGCCCAAGATTGGCGATCATCACGCGCTGCTGCACCAGATCTCCTTCGTCGTGAACAATGCGCTGTTCATGGTGATCCTGGTGTCGGTCATCGTGTACTTCTTCTTTGCGTTCGAGCAAAAAAATAAGGCTGTCCTGGGGACAGCCCGTTTTGGCCGATTCGTACTGATGTTCGCGTTCGGAGCGATCTTCGGTTCGACGATCATGACGCGCATGGCGCTGCTGATCGACCGAATGTATTTCCTCTTCGTCGAGTGGCTGCGCATCGCTCCGCAGTAAGGCGAAATATGGAGATCCGTCGCCTGCGTAGTTTAGACGCCCAGTTCGTTCGGTGGGAAGTGCTGGGCGCGCAGCTTGGCTTCCCGCTGCGCGGCGCGCTCATCGCGCTCCGCCATGATCCGTCGCCACCAATTGCTGATCCGCGCCGCAAACGCGGGCATCGGGCGGCGCGGCGAGACTACGCCGAAGTCCCCCATCGGAGCGGGACGGTGCATACCGATGTGGCGAGGCTCCACACGCTCGAACTGATCGTAAAGTCTTTGCCAGGCGAGGTGGATCATCGCCGGGTCTCTTTCGAAGACCCCTTGCCATCCGCAGGTGAAGCAGTCGCTGTTCTTCATATGGTTCAGCGCGCCGCAAAGAGAACAGATTTTGACGTCCTTTTCAGTCAATTGACGGGCCGGACCGCCCGTGTTCCAAAGCATGCTCATCGTTCGACCTCTCTAGACTCAGAACGCGCCCGCCTTTGGACAAGTTCCATGATTTCGATATACCCGCATTGAGTCCGAAACTACCGGAAGAAGCGGGGGACTTACAAAAAAAATTATTGCCAGGCTGTCTGGTTCTCTCTAGGGGTGTTTTCCAAGTTTTCGCCGCAATTTCACATATTTTTTTCGCAAAGTCCCGCGTATTCTCCCCAGGATCTTCATTTCACCGCGCAAATAATTGCCTTGACACGGCGTCATCTTTTCAAGTATACTGTTGCGAGTTTCTTCCGCCCATCAGACCTTCAGAAGCTCGCTCTCATGTTTGAAAGTTTGACCGACAAATTGCAGGGCGTTTTTAAGCGCCTCCGTGGGAAATCATCGCTCAGCGAGCAAGACGTCAATGACGCCATGCGTGAAGTCCGCCTGGTTCTTTTGGAAGCAGACGTCAACTTTAAGGTCGTCAAGGATTTCACGGCCCGCGTGCGAGAACGAGCCGTGGGCGAACAGATCCTGGAAGGACTGAACGCGCCGCAGCAAGTCGTAAAAATTGTCAGTGAAGAGTTGACGGCGCTGCTCGGTGGAGAGCAAGCGCCTTTAACCTTCTCTCACCAGTCTCCGACGGTGATTATGTTATGCGGCCTTCAGGGGGCCGGTAAGACAACACACGCCGGAAAGCTCGCCGCGATGCTGCGCAAGCAGGGACGCAATCCCATGCTTGTCGCGGGCGATATCTATCGGCCCGCCGCGATCAAGCAGCTGGAAGTCGTCGGCGAACAGGTGAAGACGCCCGTCTTCACCATGGGCGACCAGACCGACCCGGCGGAGATCGCGAAAGCCGCCGTCGATAAGGCGCAGCGGTATGGCAACGACGTGGTGATCGTGGACACCGCCGGCCGCTTGCAGATCGACGAAGCGCTGATGGATGAGCTTCGCCGCGTCAAGGCGGCGGTCCGGCCGCATGAGATTTTGCTCGTCGTGGACGCAATGACCGGCCAGGAGGCCGTCAACGTCGCGAAGGGCTTCAATGACGCCCTGGAGATCGACGGCGTCATCCTGACGAAGCTGGACGGCGACGCGCGCGGCGGCGCCGCCCTCTCGGTGAAAACGGTTGTCGGAAAGCCGATCAAGTTCGTGGGCGTCGGCGAGAAGATGGACGCGCTCGAAATCTTCTACCCGGACCGCATGGTTTCGCGCATCCTGGGGATGGGCGATGTCATGACGCTGATCGAGCGAGCGGAAGCCGCGATCGATCAGAAGCAAGCCGCGGAGTTTGAGAAGAAGCTTCGCGCCAACAAATTCGATTTTGAAGATTACCTGGAGCAGATGCAGCAGGTGCGCAAGCTGGGTCCGCTCGATCAGATCCTCGATATGATCCCGGGGCTTAGCGGAAAAGTCCCGAAGATGCCGGGTGCGTCCGAGGAGAGTGAGAAGCAGATGAAGCGCGTGGAGGCGATCATCTGCTCCATGACCGTGCAGGAGCGGCGCGAGCCGACCATCATCAATGGAAGCCGGAGACGGCGCATCGCGGCGGGGAGCGGCGCGTCCATCCAGGATGTCAACCGCGTTCTGACGCAGTTTGAACAGATGAAAACGATGATGCGCGGCTTCTCCGGAAAAGGTCTCGGCGCAATGCCGGGGATGCCTGGAATGCCGGGTCAAAGCGGCAAGCACGCAGGCAGCAATAAAAAGAGCAAGCGAAAGTCCAATTCGCCCTTTAAGTTTCCGTTTGGACGCAGCTAGTTTCCGATGGAAACAGCGTCGGCCATGAAGAATAACAATCTGACGAAAGGAGAATGATCATCTATGGCGGTAAAGATTCGGCTTCGCAGAATGGGCGCGAAGAAGCGGCCTTTTTATCGAGTGGTAGTCGCGGATAGCCGCGCAGCTCGTGACGGCCGGTTCATCGAGACCCTTGGCTATTTCAACCCGTGCGTCGAGCCTTCCGAAGTGAAGATCGATGGGGAGCGTGCAGTTTACTGGCTGAAGTGTGGCGCTCAGCCCACCGATACGGCGCAGGCCCTGCTCAAGAAGCAAGGCGTGTATGACCTGATCGCGGGCGCGGCGACTGCGGCGGCGGAGTAAGGGGCGCTTGTCCCCTCCCACTCCTCACCGTCATTGTTGACCGAGAAGCGCGACCTCGAGACGGTGATGGCGCGTCAGGAGTTAACAGTAAGTGAAATCAATGATCGAGTACCTCGTCAAAGAGCTAGTCGACGAGCCGGATCAGGTCGTCATTAACGAGTTACCTGGCGAGGAATCGACGACGTATGAAGTACGCGTCGCTCCCGGCGATCTTGGCAAGGTGATCGGCAAACAGGGACGGATTGCGAATGCGCTCCGGACTGTTGCGAAAGCCGTCGCGATGAAAGACAAGAAAAAAGTCTACGTCGAGATCATTGCTTAGATAGCTCCCGAAGGTGCATGCCCGCTCCGGTTTCGGCCGGGCGGGCATTTCCCGTGTTTACCGGGTCATTCCCGATTCTTTTCGGCGCATGCCCGACTTTTTTGTTGAAACGATATTTTATGACGCTCGACCAGACCGAGAATACGAAGACCGCCGAAGATTTTTCCGTGATGGCCGCGCAGATCGCCGGCGCGCACGGCGTCAGCGGCAACCTGCGGCTGCGTCTCATCGGGGCCAACCCCGAGGTCACGGCGCGCACGTTCCAGCCCGGCCAGATCGTTGTGCTGCGCAAGGAAGGCGATGACGCCGGCCGGCAACTGACGGTGCAGTCGGTGCGAAAGCAATCGCAGCCCAAGGGCGCATGGATCGCGCGCTTCAAGGAAGTGAACGACCGCAATGAGGCCGAAGCGCTCTTTGGACACGCGATCTTCATTCGGGAGACCGAGCGCCCCAGCCTGCCCGAAGGCGAGTTCTATGTCGATCAGCTGATCGGCCTGAGCATTGTCACCGACGCCGGACGCGCGCTCGGTAAGCTGACGGACGTATTGAACACGCCGGCGAACGATGTTTATGTCACGGACAAGAATGCGCTGATCCCGGCGGTGTCCGAGTTCGTCCTGAGCGTGGATGTGCCCGGCGGCGTGATCACGGTGCGCGATGTGCCGGGACTGCTGGATTAACATCGCGTGAAAATCGATATCCAACCGCAATGAAGATCGATGTCGTCACGATTTTCCCGGAGATGATCCGGTCGGGACTTTCGCACAGTATAATAAAACGGGCTCAGGAAGCCGGCCGCGTGCAGGTGGCCGCGCACGATCCGCGCGATCACACCACGGACCGTCACCGCAGCACCGACGATACGCCGTACGGCGGCGGCGCCGGGATGGTGATGCGGCCCGGACCGATCTTCGCCGCCGTGGAAAGCCTGGAGCCGCCGCCGGACGCCCGGATCGTCATGCTGACCCCGCAGGGGAAGACGCTGACGCAGGCCATGGCGCACGAATTCGCGCAGGCGTCGCACTTGATCTTGCTGTGCGGCCACTACGAAGGATTTGACGAGCGGGTGCGCGAGCATCTGGCGACCGATGAGATCTCCATCGGCGATTATGTTTTGACGGGCGGCGAGCTGCCCGCGCTGGTGCTGATCGACGCCGTAGTGCGCCTCCTGCCGGGAGTTCTAGGCAGCGAGGAATCGGCGGCGGGCGACACATTCAGCGACGGCCTGCTCGAATATCCGCAATATACGCGTCCCCCCGACTTTCGGGGCTGGACGATCCCTGAAGTTCTGCTCTCCGGCAACCATGCCGCGATCGCCAACTGGCGACGCAAGGAGCAGTTCCGCCGCACGCAATCGCGTCGGCCCGACCTCTGGTCGGCATTCCAGCCGTCTAAGTCAGACCTGAAGCTGCTCAAACAGCTTTCAGAGGAAACCCCTTCCCCGCCTGCGGGGGAGAGTTCTGAGGAGAACTAGACCATGCATCCGTTGATTCAAGAAATCGAGAACGCTCAGAAAAAAGAGTCCGTTCCGCAGTTCGGCCCCGGAGACACCGTTCGCGTCCACGTGAAGGTTGTCGAGGGCGGCAAAGAGCGCACCCAGATTTTCGAAGGCGTCGTTATCGGCAACAAGGAAGGCTCCTCGCGCGCCTCATTCCTCGTGCGCAAGATCAGCAACGGCTTCGGCGTCGAGCGCTCGTTCCTGCTGCATTCGCCGCGTGTCGAGAAAATCGAAGTCACTCGCCGCGGTCTGGTGCGCCGCGCCAAGCTTTACTACCTGCGTGGTAAGGTCGGCAAGGCGGCCCGCATCAAGGAGAAGCGAAACTTCTAGCTCGGATCGAAGGCCGCCGGCGACGTCGGCGGCTTTCTTTCATTCCCCGGAGCGCATGAACGCTCCGCCCATTTTTCGTTACGGAAAGTCCCGCATTGCCGACATCGAATATCACCGAGACGCTGGCCAATCTCAGCATTACCTGGATCCTGGGAATGATCGCGATCGCGACGTTTCTTCGCGTGACGCTCGTTCGCAATTCGAGCCCCCTCGCGCGGTCCAGCGCTGAGTTCCTGGAGTCCGGGATCATCGCCATCGCTCTGGTGTTTCTGATCCTGCGCCCCTTTGTCGTTCAAGCGTACTTCATCCCCTCCCCCTCCATGGAGCCGACCCTGCTGGGCGAAAACGGCTCCGGCGACCGGATCCTCGTCAACAAGCTGGACTACCGTCTCCGCAGCCCGCAGCGCGACAATGTCGTCGTCTTTATCCCGCCGGCCGCCGCCACGGAAGGCTCGCCGGATGAGCCGTCCGGAGCGCCCATCAATTACATCAAACGCCTGATCGGGGCGCCGGGCGATGTGATCCAAACGACGGCGGGACGGGTCTATATCAACGGCGCGCCTTACACGCATTCGGACATCCGGGAGAAGTTCGCCCAGGCCGGCCTCTTTGGCGACGAAGCGAAGCAGGAATCCCAGATGGATCCGCAGTACGATTCCCAGGCGAATTACCATGTGCGCTTCCGTCCCGACGCGGTTTTGATCAACGACCAGCCGGTTCCCAAGTCGCGCGTGGCCGAGATCATCACGGGCTTCTCCGGCGCCTCCGTTCGTATCGAGCCGGGAGTTACCCGGCGAAACGGCGTTCGGCTGGACGAGCCATTCACGGCCGAAGATCCGGATTACGACCTGCAATTACTCAATGGGCAATCCCTCAAGCGCGACGGCGCCAACTGCCGCTTGAACGGCGTCAGCATCTCCAACGACGATTACAACCGCATGGCGGCGACTCCTCCCGGCCGAGTCCCTCCCGGCTGCTTCTTTATGATGGGCGACAACCGCAACGACAGCAAAGACAGCACGGAATGGGGGCCGCTGGACGGCAATCGGGTCGTCGGCAAGGCGCAGTTTATCTTCTGGCCGCTGAGCCGTCTCCGCGCGATTCAATAAACGCCGATTTTTCAACTATGAGTGTCGAACCAATCAATCTGTGGAGCTTTGAAATGGCCGCGCGTGAAGCGGGCCACGCGATCATTGCCGGTGTGGATGAAGTGGGGCGCGGACCGCTCGCCGGCCCCGTGGTGGCCGCCTGCGTGGTCCTTCCGGAGACGTTCTCCACGGATGGGATCAACGATTCCAAGAAGCTGACCGAGAAGCGGCGGGAAAAGGCGTATGACCGCATCCTCGCCGAGGCGCTCGCCGTGGGCGTGGGAATCGTGCCGCGCGAGATGATCGATCAGATCAATATCCTGCACGCCACACATCTGGCGATGAGCAAAGCCGTCCGTAACCTGCCCCAGGAGTGGGCGCCGGATATTGTCTTGATCGACGGCCTGCCCGTGCACGGCATTCCCTGCGCGCACCAGAAGGCGATTGTCGGCGGGGACGGCCTGAGCGTCAGCATCGCCGCCGCCTCGATCCTCGCGAAGGTCACGCGGGATCGCATGATGGCGGCGTACGACAAGAAGTATCCGGAGTACGGATTCGCCAAGCATAAAGGCTACGGCTCCGCCGTGCATATGGCCGCGCTGCGCGAGCACGGCGCGTGCCCGATTCACCGCCGCTCCTTCGCCCCCGTGGCCGCCGCGCCGAGATCCAACCGTTATGGAGATCAATCGTAAGGCGGTCGGCGACGCCGGTGAGGCGGACACGATCGCCTATCTCGAATCGCATGGATACCGGATGGTGGACGCCAACGTCCGCCCTTTCCACGACATGCGGCGCGGCGAGATCGATCTCATCGGCTGGCACGGCGAATATCTCGTATTCATCGAAGTCAAAACCCGCCGGGCGCGCAGCGCCTCGTCGTCTCTGACGCCCGCCGAAGCCGTGAACGCTCCCAAACGCCGCCAGCTCCTCGCGCTCGCCGAAGCCTATCTCTCACTCCACCAATTGGACGACATCCCCTGCCGCTTCGATGTCGTCGAAGTGATCCGCCGGCGCGACGGCTCCGCGCAAATCACGATCATTCCCAACGCGTTTACTGGAGATGACGCTTAGCCGGGAGATCGTTTGAACGAAACCGTCAGGCCATCCATGCCGTGCTGGCGCAGGATCGGGATGATGATCGTCGTCAGGTCCGATCGCCGCGCGACGGCGGCGTTATAAAATTTTGTCCCGCTCTCCTCGCCCGTCAGCACGGCGTCGGGCAGCGTGTTATCGCCGAGCAGCAGGCCGCCCCTGCGCAGCAGCGGCAGGGCGAGATTCAGATACTCCGTATAACTGTCTTTGTCGGCGTCGATAAACACGAGATCGAACAGCGGCTCGCCCGTGGCGGCCAGCCGTCGGAGCGTTTCCGACGCCGGGCCGACACGCACTTCGGTCTTCTGCACGACGCCGGCGCGCTCGAAATTTCGGCGCGCGACTTCGGCGTGATGAGCATCGATTTCCAGTGTGATTAGCTTGCCGTCTTCTGGAAGGGCGCGGGCGAAATGGATGCCGCTGTATCCTCCCAGCGTTCCAATCTCCAGAATCCGCGTCGCGCCGACAGTGAGCGCGAGGACTTCCAGCAGTTTCCCCTCCACCGCCGAGACATTGATCCCCGGCACGTTCTCCCGCTCCATCTCCGCGAGCGCTCCCGTGAGAGCGTCGTCTTGCGGGGCAAACAAAGCGGAGATGTAGTCGTTATAAGCGCGTGTGCTCAGTTCCATGTCGGTTTTTCACTTTCCCTTCGCCAAGCCGGGAGGTTCCGCGAAGAATTCGACGGTCAATCCCAATTGTTTTCGTCCCGCGAGCGTCCGGCCGTCGGCAGGATCATGTATCCCTGTACGGCCAGGTTAACCCGCGCCATAAATTCTATCATGGAAGAGATGTTTTCCATGAGCGAAGCCGACTTGACGCCGACCTCATCTCGCAACTGGATAATCTTCGGGCCGTGTTCGGGGCTGCCCGGAAGCTGGCGCTTCGATTCTTCCCGGGGCGTGCGGTCGATGCGGCCTGGCCGCAACCCGTCGGCGCCCCAGACGTCTTTCGAAGACAGCGGCGGAGCCCGGCGAGGTTTCCGCTCCAGACTTCTTTCTCTTTCTGCGGAGCCGTCTCGGAACAGCATCGGGGCCAGGGTTAGCAGGGCGATCATGATCGGAGCAACCACATAAAGCATGTTCATAGTACGTCTTTCTTTCGTAGCAGCGTCAGAAACACCACTTGATGTAACAGGTACATCAGATATATCTGTTTTACCTCAATCTTACGCTAAACTAACACGATTAGACGATATCAAGTTCCATAATTTGTAAAAACTGCTGATAATTATGGCTTGTATTAGTATTTTGTCTATTTTAAAGGTTTTATTGCAACTTTGTCTAGCCTGTGGCGCTGCCGGGTATAATACGTTATGGAGGCTTCCCATGACGATATCTGTTCATCCCGTCGCCACCGTCTGCCCCTCTTGCGGGGGAATCGAACATCAGACCAAGGCGGGGAGCAATCATGGCTGCCAGCGCTACAAATGCGGTCTCTGCCAGCATCGTTACACTCCGGCTGCCGGTGAGCGCGGCTACCCAACCGAGATCCGGGCGCAGGCCGCTCTCCTGCGTTCTCAAGGAGTGACGATCCGGGAGATCGCCCACCGGCTCGGCGTGAACCATCAGAGCGTCGCCAACTGGCTCCGGTCGTCCGGGGGCGAGGACGACGTCCCGCCGAAATTCGACCGTGAGACCGGGCTAACGACGCCGGCACAGATCGCGTCGCCCAAGCGCCGGCCGACCATCCACGACGTGGCGGCGCGCGCCGGCGTCTCCGTATCCTCCATCTCCAATTATATCAACCAGCGGGGCCGCATGACGGAGGCGACCCGGCAGCGTATCCACGCGGCGGTCGAGGAGCTCAACTTCACCCCGAGCGCGTTGACCCAGGCGATCCGGAAGCGGCGCACCAATATCCTCGGCGTCTTGGCCTTCGGCATGCACGGGTTGGACGAGACCGACGGATCCTCACTGGCGCCCGCGCTGCTGCGAGGCTTCTACGATGGCGCCGACGACGCGGGAAACGATCTGCTCCTCTATACACAAGGGCCGGATTGCGAACGCGGAGAGCGAGGGCTGCGATTTCTGGACGGCCATATCGATGGCCTGCTCTGGGTAAGCCCCAACCTGCATGAGCCCAGTTTGGAGCGAGTCGTAGCGGCCGGCCTGCCGGTCGTGGCCCTGCTGGCGCGCCGGGTCGCGGAGGGAGCCGGTTATGTGGACGGCGACAATCGAGGGGCGATGCGAATGCTCGTCGCGCACCTCGCCGAGCGGGGGCATCGGCGCATCGCCTATACCGGTCCGGAACGCTACTCCGACCTGGTGGACCGGCACGAAGGCTATCAAACGGCCCTCGCCGAACACGGTCTGCCCTGGGATGCGGCTTTGCAGGTGCGCATCGGCAAGAAGGAACTCGAAGAGACGTACGGGCAGATCCTCGACGGCTGGCTGGCGCTGCCGGATCCGCCGACCGCCATAATGTGCTGGGACGATCAGCCCGCCGCCCTGTTCGCCGACGCCCTCCAGGCGCGCGGACTGCGCGTGCCGGAGGATATGGCCCTGACAGGCTTCGACGATACGCCCATCGCCTCACGGGTAGCCGGCGGCCTGACAACAGTGCGCCAGCCATTTCGACAGATGGGCAGGCAAGCCGTGGAAAGCCTGCTGGCCCTGGTCCGAGGGGATTCGATGGAGATCCCTCGACAAATCCTCCCCATGGAGCTGGTGGTGCGCGCCTCCACGGGAGGCCGACGGAGCTAGAAAACCAAGTCCAGATTCGGCCGAAGGCCGGGCATAGATCACTCAGGGGCGGCCAAAGCGCGGGGGCGGATCACCAACGCCACGGACAGCGCCGCAAGCCCCGCGTGAGGGAGGCGCCGCAAACCCGCAGCGGCGGTCGGTTACGCGGTCAGTATCTCCCGCGAAACTTGCCAGAGGCGCGCGGCCGCCTCAGGATCGAGTGCGTGAGCGGCGACTCCGCGAACGCTTCCGGGCTGGTGCGGCTCGGCTTCATTGCAGTCCTCGAAGTAACGGCCTCCAACGCCCTCCACCAAGGGCGATGCGGCCAGGAGCACGGAAGTGGCGGCGCCCTGCTCGGGCGTCTTCCAATGCAGCTCCGTCGATTCACGGATCCGTGTTTCCATCATGTCGGTCTCTTCCGCGCTGAGATGACGCTGAAGATTCGAGCGGATGGCGCCGGGCATCAGCGCATTGACGAACACGCCGTCGCCGGCCCATTGCTTGCTCGCCTCCACCGCGAAGAGAACGTTGGCCGTTTTGGATTGCCCATACGCCAGCCACGGATCGTAGGGACGATTATGGAAATGGATGTCGTCTAATACGACCGGAGAGCGCAGATGGGCGCCGGAGCTGACCGAGACCACGCGCGCTCCGCCGGCGGCGGCGAGTGCTCGGCGCAGTCCATAAGCAAGCGCGAAGTGCCCGATATGGTTGGTGGCGAACTGCATCTCCCACTCCTCCGGCGTGCGCATCTCCGGAGACGCCATGACGCCGGCGTTATTCACCAGAATATGCAGCGGGCCTTCCCAAGCGGCGACGAATGCCGCCACCGACGCGCGGTCGGCCAGGTCCAGCAGGGCAACGCGAACCTTCTCCGAGCCGGTAGTGGCGGCAATATCCTCGGCGGCGCGCGCGCCCGCCTCGGCGTTACGCACAGCAATGGTGACTTCCGCGCCCGCGCCGGCGAGAGCCCGTGCGGTTTCGACGCCGATGCCGGACGCTCCGCCCGTGACGATGGCGCGGCGGCCATTGAGATCGACGCCCGCCAGGACATCGGCGGCGGTGGAATCGGCGGTGAAGGGTGTGACAATACGAGTCGTCGTCATAGTCTCTTGTTCTCCTGTGCGCCGCGCCTGGGTGAGCGGCGACGCGTGTCGTCTTCCATTCTCAATTCTGCGCGTGGGCGGCGAGTTTCTCGGAAAACATCGCCAGGGCCTATCATACCCATATCGACTTTTCCGAGAAAAGTGCTAAAATTGCCCATGCCGTCTTTTGAATATCCTGAGAAACTTCCCTTGACGCCCGTTGATGGGCCCGTCCATTCCGCCGTCCGATTGCCCGGCTCCAAGAGCATCACGAACCGGGCGCTGCTGCTCGCGGCTCTGGCCGACGGCAAGAGCGTTCTGCGCGATCCGCTTCAGTCTGATGACACCCTTTATATGTTCGAAGCCCTGCGCAGCCTGGGCGTCGATGTGACGCTGACGGACGCTGGCGACTTTGAGGTCATCGGCGTCGGCGGCGCCTTCTCCGCGCCCGCCAAATCGCCCATCTTTATCGGCAACTCCGGCACGACCGTGCGGTTCCTGACAGCGGCGGCGTGCCTTGCGCCCGCCGGATCGGACGTGGTGCTGGACGGCGTCGCCCGCATGCGTGAGCGCCCGATCCGCGATCTGCTCGGCGCGCTGATCTCTCTGGGCGTCGATGCGGAGAGCGTGAACGGGCACGGCTGCCCACCCGTGCGCGTGCGCGGCGGCGGACTCCCGGGCGGCAAATGCCTGCTGCGCGGCGATGTCAGCAGCCAGTTCCTGACCGCGCTGCTCCAGGCTGCGCCGTACGCCAAACAAAACGTCGAGATCGAGATCGTCGGGGATCTGATTTCCAAACCGTACGTCGATATGACGCAAAATGTGATGCACGCGTTCGGCGTCGAAATGGTCAACAGCAATTACCGGCATTTGACTGTCGCCGCCGGCCAGCGCTATGAAGGCCGCGAGTACGATGTCGAAGCCGACGCCTCCAACGCGACTTACTTCCTGGCCGCCGCCGCCGTGACCGGCGGCAGCGTCATTCTGGAAAACCTGGGCGCCGGGTCCATTCAAGGCGACGCCAAATTTGCCCGCGTTCTGGAGCAGATGGGCTGCGATGTCGACTTCGGTGTCCACATCGCCGTGCGCGGCCCGCAAACCCTGAAAGCGATCGATGTCGATCTGGAAGCCATTCCCGACACCGCGCAGACCCTCGCCGTCATCGCCGCCTTCGCCGACGGTCCCAGCACCCTGCGCGGCCTCGCCAGCCTGCGCGTCAAAGAAACGGACCGGATCGCCGCCATCACCAACGAACTCACCAAACTCGGCGTCGGCGTCGAAGAAGGCCGTGATTTCTGGACCATCACCCCACCCGCCGCCGGCCAGTACCAGCCCGCCGAGATCAAAACCTACGACGACCACCGCATGGCCATGTCCTTCGCCGTCGCCGGTCTGCGCCTCCCCGGCGTCACCATCCTCGATCCTGGCTGCGTGGCGAAGACCTTTCCTGACTTCTGGGAGCGATGGGAGAAATTTTTCTACACAGCAAAACAGCAGTAAACAGCCATAAAGATTTTGTTTCTCCTTTTCTAGGCGCTTCCTGTACACCTGTACAGGAAGCGCCTTTTTGCGCGGGTTCAACCAATGCCTCCCGAGACAAGGCGACCATGCGATGCTGTGGCGCAATGAGGAGGAAACTTTGAATTCGTTTCGAAATTATAAGATCGAGAACCCAGGCAAAGTTGCTTCGGAGGCAGATGTGTGTAAAAACAAACGTTCCGGCGCTTTAATGCTGATACTGACGCTCGCGCTCGTGTCGAATCTCATCGCCGCAGGCGCCACTCAAGACACTCGTCCGACATCTTGGAAGCTGGCCCAATGGATCAGTTGGCGCGATCAGCAGATAGCCCATATTCTGGAACCGACTTTTACGGATGCGTCCGGCGTGAAAATCGTCAAGCAGAAAGACGTCATCTCGCGCAGTCAAGATGCGTATCTGATTATTCAAGAGTGTCGGGAGGCGGATCCCAATTATTTTAGCGACGACGCCGGCCGTGCGCGAGAACTCAAGAACTTCGTCCGTTTTGTCACCGCACAGCAATGGATGGGCGTCATGGAGACAGTGGACGGCGCCGCGAAAAACACCCACGCCCTCGGCATGCCTGTCACCGATAGTGACTATTTTCACATTGCGGAGCCTTATGTTCGGTTCCCGGATCTCTTAAAAAGCCAGGACTTCCTCACAAAAATGGCAAATCCGGCAACATACCGTGATGCGCTGGCCATGATCCAGCAGCACAACAAAACACTCCCGGATAACCAAAAATGGAAATCCTTTTTCTTTAAGGCGCAGTTCATTACCACGGTCGATCCCGCAAAGACATATGGGCGGTTGTTGGTCGTCGCGCCCAATCAGCCCATGGGAGCATCTGGGGTCGCGGATCAGTGGATTGTCTTCGGCGTGGCCGCGCCGGATGCGCCCGCCGATGTTGAGATGAAAAGCGTATCCATGTTCACTGTCTATCGTCGAGCGTCGGATGCCAAACATACGGAGACGTATTTCAGCGACTTCATGCGCATGAAAGACGCGGCGTCGGATCAATATTCCGTCGTGTCTAACTTCACGATGCCAAACAACCCAAGTCACAACTGCTATAGCTGTCATAAGTCGAGTGTATTGCCAATTCACCCAGCATGTGAATACGATTTTGATACGAACGGTAAATTAGTTCCGAAAACCACTGGGGTCGGCTTGGCTCCCGCGGAAGTAAATGGCCTCATCGCGGGATATGGTCAGCCCAACTTTAGTCCACAGGACACCGGCGCCTACGGTCCCGGTCTTGGACCAGAAACGAATCCGAAGCGCACAGACGAATTTATCAAGGCCGCCACGAGCGGTTTAGACCTGCCGGCGTCATCCTACCGTGTGATTCGCGATGCGATGAAGTGCAGCAAGTGCCACAATGATTTCGCCGCGATTAACTATCCGCAGGCCGTACGGACAGACCTTGACCCTGGCGCAATTCTGGACAAGAATGGTATCGTGCATTCGTATATCGAGCAGGGCCTCATGCCGCGCGACCAGCATCTCTCCGCCGTGGAGCGCGAGGCCCTATGGAAGTGTTTGATGAAAGAATACTATGACGGGGAAGCTCAACAGGGTATTCTGTATGAATGGCTCAAAGGCGCGTCCGAACCTCGCAAGTGACCCGGAAACTTCCCGTCGATGTTTGGCAAGCGGTTGAAAATGCGCTGTCCGCACGGTTCGGCGGACGCGTACACATTGCCGCAGAGCCGCAAAACTTCTGGCCCGCGTTCGTCTTTCGGTGTTCACTGGAATCGTCGTCATCCGTCAAGATACCCGAGACCGCGATCGTGCGTATTCCGCGAGAGGACTCCGCGCGATCGGGACGAACCGGGCTGGATCGCGAATGCGCGGCGCTGCAATATCTGACGAAAATCGACGGCTCACTTGCGCCTTGTCTCCTGGCGGGCGGCGGTGATGCGGGTTTTCTTGTCACCGAAGATCTTGGAAACCGCCCTTCCCTGCTGGATCTGCTGCTCGGGACGGATGCAGAAGCGGCACGGCTTGGCTCTATTGCCTTCGCGCGTGGACTGGGGATACTGCCATGCGGACAGCGAGGCGTCTGGAAACTCTTTCACCCGCGCTGCCTATTGTCGGAGTCCCGGTCGCGGAGCACTGGCGGCAGGTGTGGGCCGCCGTCGCGCAGCTTGGCCTCCCCACCCCAAACGGCGTGGACGGCGATATCGAAGCGATTGCCCAGATCCTCGCGGATTCGGACGGCAGCCTGGCATTGTCCAGTGGCGATCCTTCCGCCGTTAACTGCAAGATCTTTCCTGGAGCAGTCCGGTTCTTCGACTTTGAGGAGGCGTGTTTTCGGCACGCGCTGGCTGACGCCACCGTCCTGCGCTTCCTCTCTCCGACGGGCGCTCCGCCCTGGCGCCTGCCGCAAGAGATCGCGCTTTCGATGGAGATGACGTACCGTACGGAACTCGCGCTGGCTTGCGCGTTGGCGCAGGACGATCGCCGCTATGAACAAGGCATGGCGGCGGCGGTAGCTGCGTGGACGATCGTCCGGCTGGCGCGGCTGCCAAAGATGGACGTCGGCCCGGACAGGAATATCTGGCTTGCGCTGCCGCCAGACTGGTCGCAACCGGCCCCTGCGCGCTCCCGCAAGCGGCAATTGGTCGCCATCCTCGAAGTATGCGTAGCCACGACCCGCCGCGCCGCTGCTTTCGACGCGTTCGCCGCGTGGTGTGAACGCCTGGCCGACGCGCTGCGCAAACGCTGGCCGGAAGGCGCAGGCGAACTTCCGCTCTATCCAGCATTCCTGAACGAAAAGTCCGTCTGACGAGACGAAATCCGTAGGAAGATCACGACGATCCATGCGACCACTTTTTCCCCTGACGGTTTTCACGATTGCCGCCCTATTGGGCATGTCCCCGGCGGCGAGATGCGCTCCAGACGCCACGACGCATCCACCGACGCTCCTGACGGCGCTTTCTCAAGCGGAAGCCGACTCTCACGCGACTCTCATCGTGGACGGCGAAAAGATCGAGCCGCCGAAGGGAAGTCCGCCGGCGGACGCCCACGACACGGTTGGCCAGGTCGCGAGTGCTTATGGGATGGCCGACGATCTCTTCGACGACGTGCGCGCCATCGGACCTGCCGGCATCTTTCGCTACAACGAGAATCCGGCGGATCCGAACCCGTTTGAGGACATGGACCCGCAGACAATCCTGCCGTTTCTTCTTGGAAACATCACCGACGACCAATGGCGCTTGCTGACCGGAGCCGCCGGCCTTGGCCTGACCGACCTGACGACGGACGCCCAGCGTTCACTCTTTATGGCGCTGTTCCCAAAGGGCAAAGTGCGGATCGCCCCAGGCTACGATTTTTCGGACAGCCCGCCGGGGATGCTGGACTTCACCGATCGCGTTCCTGCGGCAAAACTGCATTTGGGGCTGAAATCCGATCTCATCGCGCCGGTGAACGGACAGCAATATGGGTTTGGGGGTGATTTCGCCGCCGCCGGCGCTCCTCCCATCTACCACTTTGTGCAGCCATCTTCGGACGCAAGCTCCAAAGAGACGCTTTATGGCATTCCTGTTCGCGAGCGCCGGACGAACACGCTGAAAGAATCCGATCTGGATTGGTCGTTGGGGGCGTTGAAAACGCAGGTTTTGGTGGACGGCGTCCAAACCGTGGGCGAACTGGTCATCAGAATTGGCTGGGCGACCGGTTTGGAGCTTTACGCCGACCGATTGCTGGAGAAGAAGAGCGTCGCTCTGATAGGGAGCCGCCGAACCGCATCCGCCGAGGGGCTGCTGAAGGCGCTGGCGTACGCCACTGCTGGGACCTATCGAAAAGTCGGCGCCGCTTATGTACTGACCGACAACCGATTGGGACGCGTCGTGCTGTGGCGGCGTTGGTATGAAGTGGAAACGCTTGTCGGCCGGCAGCGTGACGAAATGAAAGACGCGCTGTCCAAGCGCGATCCGGAAACGCGGTTTGTGGACGATTTGAAAGTCGTCACCGACGACGTCGGCGTTCCCGCCGACCAGCTCCACAATCTCCTGCATCCCAAACAAGGCTACCCCAGCGAAATCACCGTCAAATACAAGGAGCTTTCGCCCGCTCAAAAGCGAGATGTTCTCCGCCAGAGAGATCTGATCGCCAAATATGTGAAACCCACGCCGCCGGCTTCTCCGCCGGTCAATCAGGATGACATCACCGTGCGCGTCAATCCCGTCGTCTACCTCACCGCGCCCGGGTTAGACGGCAGCGTCCCGATCAACGCCATTCTGTTTCTGAACGCGCTGTTTCCCGCATCCTCCACCCCCGCTTCGCCGGACAACGCCGAGCCTGCTCCGCCCGCTCCGGCGCGGCGCGCGCCAGAGTCGCCCAGAGCGCCGCTTGCAGCGGTCATCGCCGGTATCGGGCGCCGGGCGGTGCTGGCGCAGCCCAGGACGCCGGCGGAAGTGGACGATCTGATTGCGTCCATGCATACGATCGGACTGAATGAGTTGTGGCTGGACGTTTTTTCCGAGGGCAAATCCCATCTAGGCGCCTCAAAAAATTCGAAAGAGCCGGATATTCTTACGGAAGCGCTGCGAGTTGGGCCGAAAGCCGGCGTTCGTGTCGTCCCCGCACTCGATCTCTATCTGTGGGGTAAAGACGCTCCCGAGGCGGCGAGGGACCGCAACCTCCACGGCGACGATTCGCAGGAAGCCGATGCGCGCCAGATGCGCATTTATAACGATCGCACGGAAGAAACCGACGACGGAACACGGGTGGCGCCGCCATTTCCAGACCGGCTCTTCGTGCAGCCAAGCAGCCCCGAGGTCCAGTCGACTGTGACCGCGCTGCTGGCGCATTTGGCCGCTGTGAAAGGCGTTTCCGATTTGGTATGGAGGCAGACGGATACGCCGGGCTATCGCGTCTCGGACACGCAAAACACGCCCGAAATCCCCGATCTTGGCTATACGGAAGATCTGCGCCTCGGTTTTCTGCGTTCGGCGCACGAGGATCCGCTCGATATCTGGCCGAATGCGTTTGTCGGTATTGACCGCTACCTGCGCAAGGATGACACAATGCAGGTCTCAGAATTTCAGGATACGCGCTGGCGCACTTTTCGTAATCGCGCAAAACACGACATCCTTGCGCTCCTGCTTCAGTCCACTCGCGCGGCGGCCGGCGTGAAAGCGTTGACGATCTTTTTGCAGCAGGACGGCTATAACGGCGGCGGAACGGGCTGGTACGGAAGCTGGGACAGTCCGCAAAGCGCGCTCCCGGTTTACCACAGCGACGCCTATTTGGCCGTATCTCCGGATTACCGCAGGCTGGGCGACCGTCTCGCTCAGGCCAAGGCTCAGTCCCGGATCGCCCTCTACGTGATCCCGCCAGGCCGTGATGACAGCGCGCAGTTCCTGGCGGACGAAATCACCGCGAATGTCAAAGGCAAGCCCTGGGACGGCTTTGTGCTCGACGCCCGCCGCGACTCGATCGAACAGCGCGATCTCGCCTCCCCACCCGCCAATCCGCTCGCCGCCCTTGCGGACGGCATGGCGAAATAAACAAGCAGCGCCAATCCTTTCGCGAACGCCCTAAAGTTTTATCGTCCCCCGCCGATAATAGAGTTGGGAGTTTCTCCGTTTCTCCTTTTTGGCGCTCCCTTCACCGGGAGCGCTCTTTTTTATGCAATGGCTTTGCCGCACCGACTCCGACGAGATCGATCGGCTGGATTCCCAGCGAGATCGCGGGAGAGCTCGGCGAAAGTCGAAAGTCCTCCTTTTGTGGGTTGGCGAAGAGCGGGTCGGCGAGCAGGGAATGGGTGTCATGCTCGCTCTTTTGCCAATCTGCGAATGAGGCGCCCGCAAATTTCGCGGCGCCGCTGCGGCGCCAATACAAGTTATCGTCCATAACAAACTGCTGTCCCGTCCAGTTGCCGTTTAAAAAATCTCCCTGCTCGCAGTACACGATGTTTTTGCGGAACGTAAACGACAGATGATCCTCGGCGCGGGTCCGGGCCAACTGCGCCTCCTGGTTGCAAGCGAAAATGTTGTTTTCGATAACATTGTCTTTGCCGTAATGCTGATGAAAGCCCTCCGCTTTGCATCCGTAGACGATGTTGTCCATCACGCGAAGGCCCGTCGAGCCTTCGTCCAGATAGATCCCCCACCCGCCATAAGAAAACGATTGCACGTCATGGACCAGATTATGAGAGACTACGCTCCCCTGCTGATTGCCGAGCGTGTAGATCCCGCCCATGTCGCTCAGAACGCCGCGTCCAATATCGTGGATCGCATTGTATGACACTTGCGTATTCTGCGCCGCCGCCGGTCCATACCCCCAGGTCCAGCCGACGGAGACGCCGGTATAGCCCAGGTTATAGATGTCGTTGTGCAGGATTTTGTTACCCGGACTTTGCCCAATCCAGACCCCAATCGCTGCAGGGTGCACCATGCCCCCATCGTAAATACGGCAGTTTTCCACGCGGTTATCGCGCGTGACACCATCTCCGTCGGGACGAATTTCCCCTTCTCCGATCTTCACTCCGCCCGCGCCCAGATCGTGCAGCCGGCAGCCGATCAGAGAGTTGTTGCGGCAGGCCCTGCCCCATTCGACGGCGTAAGTTCCCACGTGCGCGATCTCGCAGTTTTCCAGCTGGCAGTCACGCGTCCCAACAGCAGTGACGACGGCAGGCTGCTGCATTTCGGCCTGACTGCACGAGTAGCCCTCCGCCGCGAGTGTCCAGTCGGCGTCTTCGAAGGTGATACCGCGCAGCGTGACGCCGCTCACCCACTGCTTTTTGTCCGTGTCTCCCGCAAACCGCACAAGCTCGGTAAGACGCGGGACGATCGGCGCAAATGCGCGGAGGTTTTCTCCTGGCAGCGGATGGTAGGTCACGGTCCCCGCAGCCTTGTCCAGATACCAGCTTCCGGGCTCTTTGGGCAACGCCTCAAAAACATTCTCCACGCGAAATCGATTGCCCTTTTGCAGCCCAGCCCAATAATCCGTACTGCATGTCGGCCCCGTGAAACGCACCCTATTCGTCAGTTCGTCCATCGACGCGATTCGCATCCGAGACATGCTCCAGATGTGGTAACACAGCACATCGACATCGGAAAGATTGCGCCAGTGCGCGTTGAGATCCCCGGCTTGAGAGACAAAACCATCAAATCCTTGCTTGGGACGCGTGGACGGCGCATCCGCGGCGATCAGATAATATCCTCCGCCGGAAGGCAAGCTTGGTCGAGGACGCCGCGCGCCGTTGACGAAGAACTGCCGGAAATCCCACGGAGCGTTCGCTTTCGGAAGAGAGGTCGTCCAAAAACCGTCAACGCCTTTGCGCCAGCCCGTAACGCGTCGACCGCCGCTCAGGACCGGTTTCTCGCCAGGAAAGGCTTCAAAGACCACGGGGGCGTCACGCGTCCCCGAATCCTCCGGCGTCAAAGTCAGCGGCGACGTGAGGAAGTACACGCCTCCCCGCACCTGCACCGTCGCCGCTTTCCCCGCCAGCGCGCCCTGCTTCCGCAAAAGCCTCAGATGATTTCGCGCGCTCTCAATCGTCCCCAACGGCCCATCCGTCGCCCCTTTGTTCGGCTCCGCCAACCTCCCCGTCCAAGCGTCATTGCCATGAGGGCTGACATACAATGTCACCCCGGGAATTGCTCCCTGCGCGCAGCCACACGCGAACGGACTCACGGCCAGCAAAACAGCAAATTTATTCATGACCGCCTATTGGCGCTTTACCGACTCTTTCCCTCCACTCAGCCGATCCAAAAATCCGCCGACCACATTTCCCCTTCCCGCGCGTAGGTACGATGGCCCATGCGAAGTAAAGTGAGGTTATGCTAGAGTCTATGTGAGGCGCGGAGAGGGGGAACGGGACATGTCCGTAATCAAGTTCGGGCTGATTGTGATCGGCGTTATCATCGTCGTTGTTGGCGTTTGTAATCGACAGCAACAATCCGGGGCGACGCTTGGGATGAATAGCGCTGTGGGACAAGTCGTTGGTCAGAACCAAGTGAGCACCTATTTCGGCGCTTACAAAGTCGCCGTGATTCAATTCCCCACGACCGACTCGACACAGGTAACCATCACCTTGGAGCAGCCCAGCTCCTATCGAATCGGGGACAAGGTAACGATCTACTATGACCCCGCAAATCCAGAACGAGACTGGGCCATCCCATCCGGTCTGACGCCTTGGCAATTAGCCTTCACCATCATCGTTGGCGTATGCATAGTAATTGTCGGTCTGGTGATGAAGAGCGGAAATCGATAATTATTGGATTGGATGGAAATATAGTAAAATGACTTGCCTGGTGACGACGCTTTGAGTAAGGTCTTCACCAAGAGCTTTTTTCGACACGTTCCGGATTCGTCACAACTCTGAGAGTGCTCATCCAAGATGACAGCAGGAAAGTATTCGCTGCCTACCGAACAAGCAGGCAATTGACTGACGTGACGAACGTCAGTTTCGTTGTCAAAAGGGACGCCCATGCTCGCTCAAGTCGACTCCGCCGCCACTCTTGGTATAGACGCCTACGTTGTTCGTGTCGAAGTGGATATTTCCTCGACGATACCCATGTTCGCCATCGTTGGCCTGCCGGACGCCGCCGTGCAGGAATCGCGCGAGCGGGTTCGCAGCGCTATCCGTAATACGGGATATGAATTTCCCCTGCGGCGGATCACGATCAATCTCGCCCCAGCCGATATTAAGAAGCAAGGCCCGTCTTTCGATCTTCCCATTGCGATTGGCCTGCTTGCCGCAACCGGACAAGTCTCCACGGATCATCTGGATAAGGGTTTATTCATCGGCGAACTTGCGCTCGATGGCGGCGTCAGCCCCGTCGCAGGTATCCTCCCCATCGCCATTCGCGCCAAGGCGGAGAAGAAGAAGTTTCTCGTCGTTCCCGAGGCCAATGCGCGCGAGGCCGCCGTCGTCGGCGATGTCGATATCTATCCTGTCAAAACACTCGCCGAAGTCGTCGCGCTGCTCAACGATTTCGAAAAAACCGCGCCCTTGCCCGCCGATCCCGTCGGTCTCCTGAACGCCGACCAGCACTACGATATCGACTTCGCCGATGTCAAGGGTCAGGAGCACGTCAAGCGCGCCTTGGAAGTTGCTGCGGCAGGCGGCCATAATATTCTCCTAGTCGGTCCACCAGGATCGGGCAAGACGATGCTCGCACGCCGCCTGCCGACCATTCTGCCGCCGCTCAATCTCGATGAAGCGCTTGATATCACCAAAATTTATAGCGTCTCCGGCCTGCTCGGCACGCACACAGCTTTGGTGACCAAGCGCCCCTTCCGCAGTCCGCACCACTCGATCTCCACCGCCGCCCTCGCCGGCGGCGGCAGCAACCCGCGTCCCGGCGAAGTCTCCCTCTCCCACCACGGAGTCTTATTCTTAGATGAGTTGCCCGAATTCCGAAGAGATGTCCTCGAAGTCCTGAGACAGCCGCTCGAAGACGGCCACGTCACCATTGCCCGTATCGCCGGCACCATGACCTACCCGGCACGCCTGATGCTCGTGGCGGCGATGAACCCCTGCCCATGCGGCTACTTCGGCGACACCATCAAAAGCTGCACCTGCTCCCCGCAAATGATCGCCAAGTACCTCCAGCGCATTTCCGGCCCTCTGCTCGACCGCATCGACATCCACATCGAAGTCCCGCGCCTGCCTCAGGACGAAATGCTGCAAAGCTCCGGAACCGGCGAAACCAGCGCAACGATCCGCAGCCGCATCATCGCCGCCCGCGATCTGCAAAAGCAGCGCTTCACCGGCACCGACCTGCAAAACAACGCCAGTATGGCCAGCAAACAACTCAAGGAGTACTGCGCCGTCGATAAAGAAGTCAAAGATCTGCTCAGAGCGGCCATTTCCCAGCTTGGTCTGAGCGCCCGCGCCTACGACCGTATCTTGAAACTAGCGCGAACGGTGGCGGACTTGGATGGGGCCAAGGATATTGGGCTGGGACATGTGGCGGAGGCGATCCAGTACCGGGCGCTGGATCGGAAGTTGTGGGGATAATTAGAGTAAAATGCGGTATGGAGGGCAATTATGACTCGAACATTGAATGCGACCTTTGATGGCGCGTCGTCCCTGAAACTGGACGAGCAGCTTGACTTGGCTCCCAACACGATCGTTCGTGTGACGATTGAAACGGTTGACGTCCCAGCAGCCAATGATTTCTTGGCGGTTTGCCTTGCTGCAAACTTAGATGGTCCCGAGGATTGGTCGGAAAATTTGGAGCACTATCTTTATGGCGACAAGCGCGACTCTTCAGAATAAAGTCTTTCTTGACACGTCTTATATTATCGCTCTCTCCACGCCTAAGGATAATCATCATCACATTGCCTTAGATCTACGCACAATGATTGTAGATGCCAATCCAAGCCTCATTACATCGCAAGGTGTCCTTCTTGAGATTGGCAATTCGCTCTCGAAAATTCAACATCGCAAAATTGCCGCCGTGATTCTCTCCGCGTTATCAAACGATCCACGTATAGAAATTGTCGATTTGACCATTGATCTTTACGAAGCCGCACTTCTCCTTTATGCAACGCGCCCAGACAAGGAGTGGGGCTTGACGGATTGTTTATCGTTCACGATAATGGAACAGCGTGGAATTCATCAAGCGTTAACGGCGGATGAGCACATCACACAAGCTGGCTATCAAGCTTTAATGCGATAGAACGATCCCATTTGCTATGGTTCCAGATTGAGCGTCCGTGCCTACGACAGCATCCTCAAGTTCGCGCGGACTGTGGCGGATCTCGACGCGGCGACGGATATTGGGGTTGGGACATGTGGCGGAGGCGATCCAGTATCGCGCGCGGGATCGGAAGGTGTGGGGGTAAGATAAATCGTCTCTGTATCTTCGTGAATGGACTTCAGACATAGGAGGATATCCCAATGGCGGATGTGATTGAAGTGGAAGACGCTTTGGAGGAATTCCAAAAAGGGCGGTATGAGGATCCGGACACCGGTTCGGAAGCAAAAGGCAAAGAGGATTACCGCGATTATGACGCTGAGGCGCGGGCTACGGTCAAGGAATTCTACCGGCTAAACCATACCTACCAAACATACGATTTTGTGCAGCGAAAAAAAGAGCAATATCTGTCCTTGAGCCGAAGGAAGATGGGGATTTGGGAAGCGATGGAGTTTCTCAACAATCTCGTCGATGACAGCGATCCGGACACGGACCTCACGCAGATCGAACATCTTATGCAGACTGCGGAGGCGATCCGCGCCGACGGACATCCGCGCTGGTTCATTCTCACCGGGCTTATTCACGACCTTGGCAAGATCCTCTGCCTGTGGGACGAACCACAGTGGGCCGTCGTCGGCGATACATTCCCCGTGGGCTGCGCTTACAGCGATAAGGTCGTCTTCCCCGAATTTTTTGCGCTCAACCCAGACTCTCAGGTTTCCGAATATCAAACGCCTCGCGGAATTTATGAGCCTGCCTGCGGTCTTGACAACGTGCATCTCTCCTGGGGGCACGACGAATATCTCTATCAGGTAGTCAAGGACCATATGCCGGAAGAAAGTCTGTACATGATCCGGTATCACTCCTTTTACGCCGCCCATCGCGAAGGGGCATACATGTACCTGATGAACGATCGAGATCAGGAGATGTTTGCATGGGTGCGAAAGTTCAATCCCTACGATCTCTACTCAAAAACGCCTGTCCGGCCGGATGTCGCCGCCCTGCGTCCTTACTACGAGGAGCTGATCGCCGAATACTTCCCGGCGACGCTGCGCTGGTAATCGCATTTCGGTTTCGCGTGAGGAATCGCATCCTCGCTGAGGAACATTCTATAAGGAAGGCAGCACAATGCCCGCGGAACACAACAAGCATTTTCAGCTCGGCCAGCTGGAAATCCGATTCCTGCTCGACGGCGACGACACCGACGGCCGCCAGTGCGCGTTTGAGTTTACTGTGCCGCCGGGCGCGCGCGTGCCGGCGGCCCACTACCACGAGCACGTTGACGAGATCATTTACGGTTTGGAGGGAACGCTGACGTTCACCGTCGATGGCGTTCCCCACCCGCTCGGCCCCGGCGACAGCGTCTTCGTCCCGCGCGGCGCGGCGCACCACTTTGTCAACAGAAGCGCCGCGACAACGCGCACCCTGGCGGTGCTCACTCCCGCCAGCATTGGTCCCGCGTATTTCCGCGACATTGCCGCTCTCCTCGCGGCGGGAGGGCCGCCCGATCCCGTAAAAGTGGCGGCAGTCATGCGCCAGCATGGACTGATCGTCGCGCCGACCGAGTAAGGCATCGTCACCATCTTATGAATCCAATACGTCTCATTCGTCATTCCCTCCTGATTGCCGTTCTCCTCGTTTTGCTCACGGCGGCGCTGGCCTTGGGAGATACGTCCTCCCCTGTGCTGGAGCCTGGAATGCACGGTTTGATCGTCCAAACAAAAACTGCCGTTCATTCGACGGTGACGCTGTGGGTAATACTTCCGGAGGATACGGGCAAAAAAATCGGGTGCGTGATCATCGCGCCGGCAGGCACGCCGGAAATTTGGGGTTCGGAGTTAGGGAATACTGAGGAGTACTATCCCTACGTGCGCGCTGGTTTCGCGGTGGTCGCATATTCGCTGGACGGGCCGGCGCCCGACGATCGGAACAGCCAGGATCTCGCAACAATGGCCGCCAGTCACGCCGCCTTCGCCCGTGCGGGCGCGGGCGTGGCGGACGCAGGCGCGGCGATCGATTATATCGTACACCATGTTCCACAAGTCGACCCAAAGAGAATCTATTCAGCGGGCCATAGCTCCGCCGGTACGGTCGCGCTGCTCGTCGCCGCCAAGGATCGACGCATTCGGGGCTGCCTGGCCTACTGCCCGCCGACCGACCTAATGGCGGAACACGCGGACGAAATTTCTGCGCTGCAAGACGTAATGCCGGATATCTCCGTTTTTTGTACAAAGAATTCACCATCGACGAATGTGAAAAGGATCACGTGTCCGGTCTTTCTTTTCACGTCACTGGCCGACACCGTCGTTTCACCGGGCTACGTCTACCGGTTCGATAAGATCCTGAAGCGCACAAACTCGCGCGTGACCTTTGCTTGCGTGCGCGATGGCGGCCATTACGAAGCGATGATCAATGATGGCGTTCCGCGTGGGATCGAATGGCTGAAAATCGTAGACGCCAAACTGAAAAGTCAGAAATAAAAGCGCTTGCCATAACGCTCCCATGATCTCGTTGCTGGTTCGAGCTCTATGGAAGGTGAAATGAGATTGACGATTAATTCCACGGCTCGAATTGTACTCTTGTCTGCCGCCGTATTGACATTGCTCTGGCTTATCTCAGATAAGCCGCATCCGCGGAGAAGCGCCGCGATGCCGACATTTGAGCCGGGCATGAGCGGCTCAGTGGTTCAAACGAGGACCGCGATAAACTCTCGCGTGACGCTTTGGGTGTTTCTCCCGCCGAATACGGGCAAAAAGATCGGCTGCGTTATTATTGCTCCATCCGGCACCCCTCAAATCTATGGGGCGGATCTAGGGAATACGCAGGAATACTTTCTCTACGTTCGGGCCGGTTTCGCGGTGGTGGCTTACTCGCTGGACGGCAGTTTGCCGGACGACCCAAGCGTGGATCAAACACTCGACGCACATCGCGCGTTCGCGAGGGCCGGCGCGGGAGTGGAGGACGCGAATGCGGCGATCGATTATATTCACCGATATCTTCCGCAAATCGATCCAATGAGAATTTACACCGCCGGCCACAGCTCCGCTGGAGCGGAGGCGCTGCTCGTCGCCGCCACGAATCCCCGAATTCACGGCTGCCTGGCTTACTGTCCGCCGACGGACTTAATCGCCGAGCATGGAGGGAAACTTGCGGGCCTTCAGGAATTTATTCCCGACATCCGCAGTTTCCTTACTCACACCTCTCCGTCCGAGAATATTCATAAACTCAGCTGTCCCGTATTTTTGTTTGCGTCTCTTGGCGATCGGACGATTGCCGCCGCATCTGTGGATAAATTTGCCAACGAGCTCAAGCGCGAAAATTCACACGTATCTTTCGTCTGCGCACGCGATGGCGGCCATTACGAAGCGATGATCAAGGACGGCGTTCCGCGCGGGGTCGAGTGGCTGAAGATCGTAGACACCAAGCTGAAAAGTCAGAAATAAAAGCTCGCCATGACCTGAACAGGAGGCTTCGTCATGCACCGCCCCTCTCTGCGTTTCTCAGCGCCGTATTTCTTTTGCGGCTTGTCGCTGTTAAGTCTTGCCGCGATTGCCGAACAAGCCGACATCGCAGCGCCCCCGAAGCATCTCGCGCAGGCTGAGAAGCTCGTCGATAACCTCAAGGGCGCCCAGGAAAATGTTTATGGCGGCGGCAAGCGCCATATCGATTGGGCGCCGGATGAGTGCGCCGCGCGAACCGTGTGTTCGAGTTTTATGACTCTGCTGCTACAGCATACTTACGGCTGGACCAGTGACGCCTTTCAGGACAAGATGCATTCCACCAATCCGGAAGCCGGCGATTATCACGACGCCATCGTGGACCGGCGCGGTTTCAAGCAAGTCCGTCATATGAGCGCCTTGCGCCCGGGCGATATTCTGGCGGTGAAGTATACGGATCACCATGTCAGCAGCGATGGGGTTGAGGATACGGGGCATGTGATGCTTGTCCGAGAAGCGCCGGTGCTTATGGAGAGTAAAAAGCCGGTCATCCCGGGAACACAGCAGTATCGCGTGGTAATTATCGATTCCAGCGCATCGGGACATGGACCGACCGATACGCGCGCAAAACCGGAAGGCGGCTTCACGGGCGGTATTGGAAGCGGGACGATACGCCTCTACGCCGACGCCTCTGGAGAGATCGAAGGTTACACCTGGAGCAACACAACAAGCTCCCCATACTATACCGGTCCCGCGCGCGATCTTGTGGCGGGCCGGTTGAAATTTACGGATTGGTAAGAATCTTTTCAGCACAAGTAGAAATTAAAGTAGATAAACCACATGAATGACTTCGGACTGCCGCCTCAGCCCCCTCGCCGTATCTCTCCGGTCCTGATCGCAGGCGTCACGTTTGCCGTGGTCTTTCTCGTGATGTGGTTTGTGACGCGCGCTCATCATAACAAGATGACGCTTGCGGCGGCGCGTTTGGTATTCACGACACATCTGACCGCGCATAAAAAGACAACGGATCCCGCGCCGCCGCCGCCAGAGTACTCCCCAATCTCGATGGTCATGTATCCCGCGCCTCTGGGAAAGTATCCGGCATACATCACCGCGCCCCACACAAAGGGCGTCAAGTATCCGGCGATCATCTGGCTGGCCGGCGGTTTCGACAATGGGATCGGCGACACGCCGTGGGCGGCGGCGGACCCGAGCAACGATCAGTCCGCGCGGGCGTTTCCCGAAGCGGGGATCGTGACAATGTATCCGTCGCTACGCGGCGGAAACAATAATCCCGGCTATATGGAATCGTTTTACGGCGAGGTCAACGATGTGCTGGCGGCGGAAAAATATCTGGCGCAGCTGCCATATGTCGATCCCAAGCGCATCTATCTCGGCGGCCACAGCACCGGCGGGACGCTTGCTCTGTTAGCCGACGAATCGACGAACCAATTTCGCGCCGTCTTCTCCTGCGGCCCCGTTGCGCGCGCCACCGATTACGGCCCGGAAAACCTCACTTACGATACCGATGATGACAATGAGAATCGGCTTCGCTCTCCCATCGAGTTCCTCGATTCGATCAGCACGCCGACATATATCATTGAGGGAACGGACGGCACATCCAATATCCGCTCGCTGAATGAATTACAATCGGCAAACGCGAATCCACTGATCCATTTCCTCCCGATCCCATTCCAAGACCACTTTAGCGAGCTTGCCGTCTCTACGCCGATGCTCGCCCGATGGATTATCCACGACACCGGCCCGAAGTTCCAGGTCAAGGACGCCGCCGCCGCCGCGCTGAAGTAATTCTGAAAATGACGATGAGGACGTTTAAGGTGTACCGATGAGCATGCGATGTCGGATTTCGTTGTGCTTCCTCGCTGGGATGCGCGACTGAAGTATAATGTCCGTATGAAAGTCCAGAACGATGTGTTTCAATCGCAATTATGCCTCTCCCACGCAGGGATATTAACGATCGTGCTGTGTGCGCTTGCCGCGACCCCGTTCAAGGAGGCGCACGCCGCGCAATCCGCCCCACATAAGCGTTCGTCTCTCGTACAGGCGCGCGCGGGCTTCGTCACCCACCTCACGACGAACAAGAAGACAACGGATCCCGTCCCGACTCCGCCAGCCGGTGTGCTGTCTCTGGTGAACTATCCCGCTCCTCTCGGAAATTTCCCCGCTTATATCAGCGCGCCGCCTACAACGGATAAGCGTTATCCCGCCATTGTGTGGATTGCCGGCGGTTTTGACAATGGGATCGGCGATACGCCTTGGACGCCTCAGGAGGCGGACAACGACCAATCGGCCAGCGCATTTCGAGAGGCTGGCATTGTCACGATGTATCCTTCTCTGCGCGGAGGAAACAACAATCCTGGCTACATCGAATCCTTCTATGGAGAAGTCGAAGACGTGCTTGCGGCGGCGAAATATCTCGCCCAGCAGCCATTTGTTGACCCGAAACGGATCTACCTTGGCGGTCACAGCACCGGCGGAACTTTAGTTCTGCTCGCCGATGAATCGACCGATCTTTTTCGAGCCGTGTTTTCCTTCGGCCCTGTTGCGCGCGCTTCCGAGTATGACGATGCGTCTCTGACTTTCGACTCCAGTAACGAGATGGAGAATCGGCTGCGGTCGCCTATATCTTTCCTGGATGCGATTACCAGTCCCACCTACGTCATTGAAGGAACAGCGGATCCTTCCAACATCGCGGCGGTCAACGAGCTAGAGGCGGCAAACAGCAATCCGCGAATCCACTTCATCCCGATCGACGACCAAACTCATTTCAGCGAGTTAGCAATCTCCACGCCAATGGTCGCCAAATGGATTACGGGCGACAGCGGCCCGTATTTCCGCATCGGCGCCGCGGACAATACGCCCGCGCAGACAACAGCGAAGAAAGTAATCAAGAAAAAGGCCAAGCGACATTGAACACGTCAAGCGGAACTGGGAATGGGATAGATCGACAAATAATAGCGAGTGCGGAAGAATTGATTGGCGTCTGGAGCGGATCGGAGTTCCCAACGCAAGAAACGACAATTGTGCTTTGTAAGGACGGGCACGGTCTCTATTTTTACTACCATGGGAGCGACGGCCGTGCGACATTTGTCGATGAGTTCCGATGGACAATCGGAGAAAAAGAGCTCAATCTCTTCTGGCCCGAACACGTCATCCCTCTCTCGGAGACGCAAGGATATGACGAAAGCCAATCCGAAGTTGACGGAGATGAGTGGGTCTTACAAAGAGATTATGAGGTTGCCTCCTCGTGTTGGTTTACAGATAACAGCAAGTCGCGGCTTGTCCTCGCCATCGATAGCGATTTTGCCTTTGCCCCGATGCTCAATCGATTGCAGTCGAACCCGGTCTACGAGCATGAGCTGGCGCGCCTGAAACATTTGGCCGCAAATTTCAACCCATTCAGCTCAGATCGCCAAGTGTGGCTAGTGAGCGAAGGCGTCTGGACGAAAGCTGTCGTCGCCGCAGGAAATACATACGAGGAATATTATCCCATTGCCGGCGTGCAACGGCTGCCGATTGTCTTAGGGTGTCTTGGCCTGATGCTCACGGATCCCGTTTCTCCGCATCAGCATCATCCAGATATCATTTATGTTCTAGCGATGCTGCCGCCGCTAGGGATTCTTGCCAACTTCAAGAGTGAAGGCGCACCGCTCCCAATGCGTCGGCTCTTTCTCAGCCTCGCGGTATGGTATTGCTTAATGAGCATCATTATCATCATGGGGAATATCGCGCATCACTGGCAAAGGGCTTGGCAGATCCCCATGGCGCTGATCGCCTTCGGGATCTATTCTTGCGTGCTGATACTCGCTCAGGAGGTTTTGCGTCATCTAAGCCAGTTGAAAAAGTTGCTTGGAGCTAAGCAATAACGCTCCGTCGCTCGCCATAAAATTAACTCCCGTACCAGATCACCAGCGTGCGCAGGGCGCCGCGCTCGGTGAGCATATTTGTGCGGAAGCGTTCGGTAGGGATATCCAGTAAGGGCGAGGCGCCGTGCTGGTGGTCGACGATCATGAGGGCGCGTTCGATGCAGGAGGCGGTGGGGGCGGGCAAGTCTTCGCTGGCGGCGTAGGCGCGGGCGTACCAGCAGATGAGGGGATAGGTGAGGAGCAGGGCGCTGATCCCATCGAGGTAGCTGCGGCCGTAGAACGCGGGGCCGAAGAATCCCATGCTGGAGAGGTGGGTGTGGAGGTAACGCTCCAGAACCTGAGCGGCTTCGGGGGTTGGGACGCCGGTCTCGCGCTCCATAGCTTGAAATTCGACTTCGGGGAAGCCGGCGCGCACGGCGGGGACGGCGCCTTTGCCGGACAGCATCGCGAGCGAAACGCTGAGGCGCTGGGTGAGATGCGCTTTTTCCCCCACCCGGTCGTAGCGCCCGTAAAGGCCGGCTAGCTGGCGGAAGGCGATGTGCTCTGGACCGGTGGGCGATTTGCGCCGCAGGGTGTCGGCGGCGGCGGTGGACTGGACTTCGGCGGCGACGTCGTCGAGAAACTCTTCGAACTCTTCCTCCGTGAGCTTCACGATGCGCGGGTGGCGCAGCACGGCGGCGAGGTTCACGCAGGCGGTGATCCGGCGGGTAATATCCAGCGAGACATCCAGCAGCACGCGTTCGAATGTTTCGGTGATGCGCGCGAGCTGGCTCCAGGAGAGATGAACGCGGCCGTAGAGGGGCGGCGCCGGAAGCGCCGCCGCGTCTTCCGGCAGGGCTGGCTTAATAAGCTTTTGCAGATCGGCGCGGTGCGCGGTGATGGGGCGTCCGAGGTTTTTCGCGGTGGCGGGACAATCGAACCGGACATCGACGCGGACATCGTCGCCCAGCGGGACAAACGCAAACGGGTACATGCGGCACGCCACGGGTTTCGCGGGCTCACCGTACTTCGCGTGGATTCGGCACAGATTCTTCTCTAGAAAAACACATGAGCCGTCGGCGCGATGCGCCAGCTGGTAGCCGTCGCCATGCCGGGTAAACAGCGGTTTGCCGCCCAGATCCAGCTGTTCATCGGTCCAGCCTTGCTTTTCAATCCGATCGCGGTCTTCCTGCGTCACGACAATTGCAAAGCGGCCCCGGCAGCAATCGCCGCAGCTCGTGCAATCGTAATGCTGGAATCCTGGGGGCGTGATTAATTTGAGCGGTATACTCAAGGGGCGTCTTTCCGGTCGGTTTCGCGGTGGTTAGGATGCCCCCTGAGTATACCAGATTTTCGATTTGGCCGATTAGTACTCGTACTGGCGCACGTAGTCGATGTCGAAATTGCCGTTGGGATGCGTGCTTCCGTCGGGGTTGCCGGGCCAGTTGCCGCCGATGGCGCAGTTCAGGATCATGAACACGGTTTGGTTGTCAAAGACCCAATTGCCGCCGCCGCCGCGCGAGAAGGTTCCGGTCTGTTTTCCATCGACATAGAAGGTGCAGTAGCCGGGCTGCCAGTTGACCCCGTAGTTATGATAGGTCGTCGTGGAGCTGTTGGGCGAGGTGATCAGGGTCGGGTCCCAGCCGGGCATATGCAGGCTCTGGTGGTTCTCCCACTGTCCATTGATCTCTTCCGCCACATCGATCTCGCCGCACGCCGGCCAGCCGACCGAGCCGATATTGTTGCCGAGGAACCAGAACGCCGGCCAGTACCCTTTTCCCGCGTTCGGGAATTTACAGCGCGTTTCAAAATAGCCATAGGGGCCAAAGGAATGACGGCCCGAGGTATTGATGCGCGCCGAATACCAATGGCCGTTGCCATCCTGCTGCGGCTCGATTTGCAGCGCCTGGCTGTCCGTTCCCGTACCGTCCCAAATCATATGCGCATTGGCCAGGGAGCTGACATATGTCTCCAGCTCGTTGTTGCCCCACCCGCCCGCGCCGGTGTCGTATTTCCAGGTTCCGGAATAGGGCGCGGCGGACGACGACGCTCCCGTAAATTCATCGCTCCACACCAGGCGCATTCCAGAAGGCGCCTGCGCGTGGGACATTCCCCCTGAGATTCCGATGAGAGCGAGCGCCAGCGCCGGCGCGGTCCACTTTGCGATCCCCAACTTCATTTGAAAGCGATACATCTTCGTGCTGTCTCCTTAAGCTTGACTTCAACGCTGAATTGATCCGGGCGATAGTTTCGAACAGCCCCCTTTCGTCAGACACACTTCCTGATTGGCAATAGTGTCTTTGAAAACAAATCAGAATGGCGCCACTAAAAACGCTTTTGCGTATTGGTATGTCCAGATTATATCAAGGGTGAATCATTGTGTCAAGCACTATTTATTTATTCTGGCGCCGGCGTGTTACTGTTCCGCGAATATGTCCTCCTTAAGTGTTCTGCGATTATGTCCTCGTCGAACCTTAAGGAATGGAGATATTGACGTTGACTGTCTCGGAACAAAGAACCATCGATCTGCTTACTCGGCTGGCAGCTCACCAGATTACCGTGGAGCGAGCCGCAGAACTTCTTGGGCTCTCCTCTCGTCAGGTCCGGCGTAAGCTCAAACGCTTTCTGGCCGAGGGAGTAAATGCGATCCCGCACGGCAATCGCCGCCGAAAACCACACAATATCCTCGACCCAGACACGCGGACACGGATCCTTGCTCTCACCAGCACCGGCGGACCCTACCATGGGTTCAATGTTTGCCACACGCGCGACTTGCTGGCCGCCAGCGATGACATCCAGATCGGGCGTTCCACCTTGCACAAGCTTCTTCACCCAAAGCTCCCCCAGAGGTTAAGGAAGCGAAACCTGCGCGAGGCGTGGTGCGTCGCCGACGCTTGCGCAAAGCCGCCTCGGGCATGATGGTGCAGATTGATGGTTCTCCACACGATTGGCTCGAAGGACGCGGGCCTCGCCTGTGCTTAATGGGTGCGATCGATGACGCCGACAACCATGTCCTGCATGCCCATTTATGTCCTGCATGCCCATTTTCGTCCGAACGAAGATGCTGCTGGTTATCTCTGGATGTTCCGAGCGATTGCCATCGAGTATGGCCTGCCCGCCAGCTACTACCATGACAAACACACCATCTTGAGATCACCCAAAAAGGCCACGATCGAGGACGAACTGGCCGGACAGATCCCCATGAGCCATGTCCAGAAAGTACTCCATGACCTGGGCGTAGAGAGCATCGCCGCCCATTCCCCGCAAGCCAAAGGGCGGATCGAGCGGCTCTGGAGCACCTTTCAAGACCGGCTCGTCAAAGAAATGCGTTTGGCGGGTATCTCGACGATGGAGCAGGCGAATGCATTTTTGCCTGCGTTCATCGCTAAGCATAATGCTCAGTTCGGCATCGAAGCGGCCGATCCCCACTCGGCGTTCATTGTGTTAGAACCCGATTTTGATCTGGACTACTATTTCAGCATGCAGGAAACGCGCACCGTCAAGGCGGACCACACGCTGAGTTTTGAGGGCAAAGTCTACCAGATTACCGCTGCCTCACGAAGCCGCTCGCTAGCAGGTCAAAAAGTCAGTGTCCGAGTAAATCCCGAAGGCCAGCTTCACCTCTACGATGGGAAGAAGCGGCTCGATTATCGCCTTGCGTCCGCCGCGTCAGCGAAGGCAAAGCCCGAACAATCCTCACCCAAGCCTCCGAGGTCTCAGCTCGAAACACCGAAATCTCAGCCCTGCGATCCAGCCGCCGCTGTTAGAAAAAGGGCCTGGCTTCATGCGGTGGCTCCCTAGCACAAAGTGGACAAAGTCGCAGAACACTTAGCGGACATAATCGCAGAGCAGGAACAGCACGGAATTTGCCGGGAAGATTCCGGAGGCCAACGTGGTTGACCGAACGACCGAGGGGCCACCTGGAGATGAACGCTCATCTTCAGGCGGCCCCCGATTATGTCCTATCGGCGGACAGGCTAATTGACGACAACGTCGTCTACGTTGGCCCACTGGTTCGCGGAGGATTTGTTATAGAACGAAACCTCCAGAGTTCCGCTCGTGACATTCACCGTGGTGGAGATCTTCGTCCACGTATTCGTCGTGGGGAAGTTGACCGAGGTGATGCTGCTGCCTCCGTTGTAGTATCGCACCAGCATCTGGCAGGCGGTCTGGCCGCCGGAGCTTCTCACCCAGGCGCTGACGGTGTGCGAGCCATTGGGAACCGTGACTTGCTGGTACAGGGTCAGCTCGTAAGCGCTGGAAGACCAGGTCGTAAATCCGTACGTTCCCGTGTGCGCATCGCCGGCGTAATTGGAGGCATAGCCGGCCGAGCCGTTGCTGCCGACCCACATATTCCAGTTGTTCAGGTTGCCGGTTTCAAATCCGGAGTTCGCCAGATAGTTCGTGGAGACGGGGTTGCCGCCGTTCGTGAAGAGCGACAGATATTTGGCCTTCGACTGCGGGAACTCGGATACGGTGGATCCATTGGAGCCGGGCCACAGGTCATGATCGCCATCCGAGGCGTAAACGTCAAAGTAGCACTCGATCGCGATATTGTTCGCCTTGAACCAATTGTACATGTTCTGAATGAACGAGGGATCGTCGCCGCCCGCCGGGCGGCTTTCGTTGACGCCCCAAACGCCCCATTCCGGAATGATGAGCGGAATTCCGGTGGACTGGGACAGGCCCGTGTAGTAGCTCAGGCCATAGTTGTCCTGATAATCCGTCCAGGCCGACGCCTGCTGCGCGGCGGTCGGCTGGTAGGTGGAGCTGGACGTATTGGCGTACTCGTTTTGCGAGCCGTTGCCGCCATGCGGATAATCGTCGTAGACGTCATCCCCGATATAATCGACATATTGCGAGCTAAGGCCGTTCCAGTCCTGATCCGTCGCCTGCTGTCCCCATCCGTTGCTGGGATTCCAGCAGACTTTGTAGGAAGTGCCGTGGGCGGAATTGTAGGCGTGAACCGTATTTGCCGCCTGCTGGAAGGCCGGGACCCAGTGCGACTGATCCTGCGCGGCGTTCCAGACCGTATAGCCCAGGTTCATCTCCCAGCCGATGCGAAGAATGGCGCGGGTGAGGCCGGCGGCCTGCATATTCGAGCACATGGTGGTGAAATGGCTGTTGTAAGCGCCGGTCGCGCCCGCCGCCAGGGTCGATCCATCGCTGGGAATGAGCGGAACGCCCAGCAGAAGATTGCCGCTGGGGTTGTTCTTTTCCCAGGTCCCCCAAGGGCCGTACAGCCACTGCGAGTTTTCGATATCCCCCCAGTTGGAGTGCGGCTCGAAGTCCTCGCCCCAAACTCCCGTGCTGCCAAGCCACGTCTGATATTGCGGCAGCTGGTTGACGCCATAGGGAGCGGGGCCCGTGTAGACCGCTTCCTGAAACGCCGCCGCCGGCCGCTGCGCGGCGAGGCCGGCCGCAATTACCAATAACGTGGCGGACGCCGCCGCCACTTTTTGCAGTCTGTTCATCGTTACTCCTTTGTTTTCCGTGTCGCGTATCACCGAGTTGTTTGAAGAAGCCATCCGGGGCATGCGGTCCCGGATGGCAACCGTCGATCTGAGAAAGCTAATTGACGACGACATCGTCGAGGTTCAGCCACTGATTGCCGCTAGCGTGACTATAGAAGGAGACCTCCAGAGTTCCAGTGGTGACATTCACCGTGGTGGAGATCTTTATCCAGGCGCTCGCCGCCGGGATATTGACGGTTACCGGAGAGCCGCCGTGGTATTGGACGATCATCTGGCACGCGGCTTGGCCTCCGCTGTTCTTAACCCAGGCGCTAATGGTGTGCGAACCGTTCGGCACAGTCACCTGCTGGTACAGCGTCAGTTCGTAGGGACTGGTCGACCAGTTTGTGTAGCCCCACGATCCGGTGCGGGCGTCGCCGGTATAGTTGGACGCATACGCCGCCCCGCTATTGCCGCCAACCCACATGTTCCAGCCGCTGAGATTGCCGGCTTCAAACCCGGGGTTGACGAGATAGTTCGCGGGGACGACCGGGGTCGCGTTAACTTCGGAGGAATACGCGCTCGCGCCCTTCGAGTTGACGCCCTTGATCTTGTAGTAATAGCGGGTTCCGTTCGTCAGCCCCGTGTTCACATAGGAAGTTGCGGTGACGCCGGTCGCGATCGCGGTGGCGGATTCGCCGCCCGCCGTCGTTCCCCGATAGATGTTGTAGCTGGTCGCGCCGCCGGTGAAGTCCCAGGAGAGAGACACCTGGCCCGAGGCGGCCGTCGCACTCAGACCGGCGGGAACGGGCGGAACGGATGTAAAGCCGGCGTCGCCGAAGAGCTGCTTGTAAAGCGCGGCGGATTTTGGGAAGGTGGTGGCGCCGAAGATCCCGGATAGGCTGCTGTTGCCGTCCGCGGGCGCCTCAAAGTAGCACTCTGCGGCGACGTGATTATTCGGGTCCGACATCCAGTTGTACATTCGCTGGAGATACGAGGTGTTGTCGCCGCCGCTCGGATGGCTGCCGTCGTTGAGCTGCCACAGGCCCCATTCGCCGATTACCATCGGCTTGCCGTGAGTGCGGGCGAGATCGGCGAACACATTGATTCGCGGAAGCTCCGAATTGAACCACGCGGAGTCGCGCTGGGCCTGAGTCGGCTGCGTGGTTCCCACGGGATACACTCCGCCGTACGCATAGTCGTATGTATCGATGCCGATATAATCGACATAGGCGTCGCCGGGATAGAAGTTCGGCGCCCATACCTGGACGTTGCCGTCGGTGGGATTCCAGCAGAACTTGATGAGGTGATTGGGATCGTTGGCGCGCATCGTGTTCACGATATTTCGCCACGCCGCGATGTAATTGTTGGGCATATTCGACATGACGTTGAGATTGCCGAATGGATTCCAGCCGCCGTCGAACTCATAGCCAAGGCGAACGATCACTTTCTTAAAGCCGAGGGAGTTGACTTCCTGAGCGTAATTGGCGAAATAGGACATGATCGTCGGATCATTGTTCGCTTCCGCCTGCCACGTCGCGTCTTCCCAGGCCAGTTTTTGGTTCCAGGAATCGTTGCCGTTGGGATCGGCCGGCATCTGCCCCATTCCCAGAATGACCGTCGGAAGATTCGCGCCGTATCGCTGCTGCATCGTGGACCAGGGGCTGTTCCAATTGACATGCTGGCAGCAGTCGTACCAGTCGCCCGGTCCCCACCCCGGATCCGCCTCGGCGCCAAGGTTCGCCACGCCGAGCCACGAACGATACGATCCCCAGTTGCCGGTTCCCTGGCCCGCCGGCCCGTTCAGATTCAGGTCATAGGCCTGGTTGTAGAGATAAACCGACTGCTCGAAGCTTGTCGCGGCGGCGGCCGGCTTCGACGCCGGCAAGAGCGCGGCGATGCCCAGCGCACACGCCGCCATGGATTTTGTCCATCGTCGTAACATCATAGTGTCCATAAGCTTCCCTTTTTGTATTGCAAACATAGCAATGAAAAACAACTGAGATTGAGTCGGAGCTCCAAAGCCCAACCCGTCGCCGCCATGGAAACGATTGACCTCCTCACGCCAATATCGGGCGGTGTTTTTAAATTGCAAATATAACAATAGATTCAAATTCAATATGGGCGATTACTACGCACAAGGTAGACATGTCTACTTGACGAGCAATTATCTCACAGGCCCCTGGATTTGTCAAGCGGTCAAAATTTCAGCAGGCGATCCGGGCGCCGGAAAGCCGCAGCTCTCGTCGTCAATCACGAGCACCCAGTCGTTTCCCGGTCCCGAGGACGGCGGTGTGAACTCCGTCAGGTTTTGACGCGGAACAACCCCGCCGAAGCGCGCGGCGCCGGTGCGCGGGTCGAACCAGTGCATCGTCTTCTTCTCTCCCGAGAGACGATCCAGATGGACACGGAACGGACGACCGGAAGCGCTGTAGATCAGCGCATAGCGTCCATGTGAGTCTTGAGTCGCCTGAATATGGTCGGTTCCGATCGATGCGTCGCTCGCGAGCAAAGACTGCGCGGGAATGCGCGTCAAGTAGGGTCGAGATTCCATCAGCGAACGCAGAATCCCCATCTGAACCGCGCCCGGCAGGTGGATCGCCTCGCGCCACGGAGTGCGGGGATGGTTGACGGGCGGCTCCCAGGCGGGATTTAAGAACTGCCAGATGTCGTGACAGCCGTAGGTATGCCCGCAGGCGCCGGCGAAGACCGCGCCGTAGGCGGATTTACGGACATCGTAATCGTCCAGATAACCGTAGGCGGGGTTGAAGGATGCGACATGATCTTCGTAGCCAGGCTCGCCATCGAGACAGGGCTTGACGGGCGTGCGGGCGTAGTCCGAGGCAATATCATGGTATGTGGCGCGATCGCGATCATGCCCCGTCTGCCACATATTGAAGTCGAGCCAAGGCTCATCATGCATCCACTGCGCGGAACTATGACAGCCTGGAGGGTGAAACGTCCGCAGATGCGCGCCGCCATCGCCTTCGGACAGCCCTTCGGCCATCGCCCGGATCATCTCTTTGTGCTCGTCGCTGAGAATATGGCGGTCGCCCCCCAGCACCCAGATCAGGTTCGCGTTTCGATAACGGCGTCCCAGCCACTCTCCATAAGCGCGGGCATTGGCCGGGGTAAAGATCTCGGGACCGGCGCCCCACGCCTTGTTCCACTTGTCGCCCCAGGTCGGCAGCAAGGCGACGGTCAATCCCAATGCATTGGCGCAGGCGATCAGCCAGTCGGCGTACGCAAAATACTCTTCGTTCGGCCGCAATGGATCGTTGTCGATCAAAGCGATCTGTCCGTAACGGTTGGGCTTGGCGAATCCATACTCGACCAGCGCCACCGTCTGAATGACCGTGAACTTCTTCGCGACCCGGTCCTGAAGATAGAACTCGGCTTCCTCGCGGTCCAGCCGGTACAGGATTTCCCAGGCGGTGTCGGCCAGATAAAAGAACGCCGTCCCGTCGTCATGGACGAGAAATCGTCGGTTGTCGCTGATTTTGAGCATGGCGCTTCTTACATGAGGGCTTAATCTTGAATAGCGTCAGGAAGACATGTCTTCCTGACGCTAAGATTATCTCATAGGACCTGACATTTGTCAAGGAGGCAAAAAGCGATTGCTCCGCTCTGAGCATTTACACCGATTTCTCCCCCATCGGCCGCGCGCTGCGCGCCCATTTTGGCAGAAAGGGAATAAACAAAGCGCCGAGCAGGGAAAACAACGCTCCGGCCCAGCAGACGGCTTCCCATCCGGCGCGGTAATGGTGCTGCGCGCCGCCGAATGCGTCGTAGATCGAGCCGCCGAGCTTGCCGCCAAGCGTGCTTCCTAAAAACTGCGCCGCGTAGACCATGCCGTAAACCGTCGCTTCGATCTTTGGCGGACAGGCGCGCGCGCCCAGACCAAGCAAGGCGAGCAAATACCAGCCTCCCAGGACACTCCCTCCAAATGTGATCGCAATGGCGGATGTCGTATCACGCATCCATAACAGGGGAACGTATCCCAGGCAGTCCAGCAGCACCAATCCGAAAACTAACATGCGGGCAGGAAGACGAGGCGCAATCGCAGCGTATGTCAGGAAACCGACGACGGAGCCGGCGGCGCCCCACCCGTTCAGATCGCCCAGAAACTGCGGCGTGAACCGCAGATAGTCCACTTGATAGAAGAACTGCGCGCTGCCTGTTCCGGGGGTCAGGATCAGATAGAAGATAAAGGCGACGACCGCCCACAGACCATCCGAGCGAAACGCGGTCTTCAAAACGGCGAACGACTGCGCGCTCTCCCGCCACTTCTCACGCATTCGCTCCGATGGGGTCCGTTCGGCGTCGGCGGCGTAACTCGACTTTTTCTCGTCGATGAACCATGTCAGCGGCAGCGCGAGCAGGGCCATCAAAGACGCTGCCAGGAAACACGCCCCGTACGACCAGTGCTGTGTGACGTAACCGCTGAGATGCGCGGCGACGGCCACGACCAGCGCCGAGCGCACGAACTGCTGGATCGTTTGCAGCCGCCCCGTCTGGCCGGTGGCGTTTCCCGTACGCACCAGCACCGCCTCCATGATCACGAACATCAGCACGATCCCCGCCGTCTGGCCGATCAGCAGGAGAACGAGCGCCGCGTACGAATATCCGCGCAGCAGCGAGAGCGCGAACAGCGCCGCCGCCTCCACCAGGGCGGCGGCAAAAAAGTACGAACGGCGGTGGTAGCCTGCGAAGGGGACGATATCGGAGAGAAACCCGATCGCGGGCCGAAGGTACGCCGGAATATTGGTAAAAATCCCCAGCGTCGCAACGCCGCCGGCGGTCAGCGCCATCTGGTCTTTATAGAGAAAGTTCAGCTTTTCGACGGACAAGGCGTTGACAAACGTATCGACGGCGACGGTTCCGGCGACCAGCAGCGCCGTCTTGAGCACGGAGGCGCGCAGATCCGGCGCGGGTTCGGTTTCTTTGATCAAAGTGGGCGTCATACATTGTACTCCTGGGGCAAATCCCGCCGAAACGCCGCGTCGAGATTTCGGCGGATCGTCCCTAGTTCCGCCGGCATTCGCTCACCCAGCAACGTGAACAAGGCTTCGTGAGAGGCCAGATCCTGACGCCACTCGTCCTGATCCACCTGTGTCAAATCTTCGAAGCGCTCCCGGGAAAACTCTTCCCGGCCCGTCCAATCGATGTCCTCGTAGCGCGGCAGGAAGCCAATTTCGGTTTTGGCGGCGCCGGCGGCGCCTTGCGTGCGTTCGGCGATCCAGCGCAGGACGCGCAGATTATCGCCGAAGCCGGGCCAGAGATATCGGCCGTCCCCGTCTTTGCGGAACCAGTTGACATGGAAGATTGGGGGCGGATCGAGGACACGACGCTCCATGCGCAGCCAGTGTTCGAAATAATCCGCAAGATGGCAGCCGCAAAATGGAAGCATCGCCATGGGATCATGGCGGGCTTGCCCGACCGCGCCGGCGGCCGCCGCCGTGGTTTCAGAGGCCATCGTCGCGGCGGCGTAGACGCCGTGCGCCCAGTCGAGCGTTTGATAGACCAGCGGCGCGACCTTCGCGCGCCGCCCGCCGAAGACAAAGGCGGAGATCGGAACGCCGTCGGGGTTTTGCGCCTCGGGATCCAGGCTCGGGCACTGGGCCAGCGCTACCGTAAAGCGCGCGTTCGGATGCGCGGCGGCGCGGCCGCAGCCGGGCGTCCAGTCCTGACCGCGCCAGTCGATCAAATGCGCGGGCGGCTCCGGCGTCATGCCTTCCCACCAAACGTCGCCGTCATCCGTCAGCGCCACGTTCGTAAAGAGGGTGTTTTCGCGGATCGTCGCCATGGCGTTTGGGTTGGTCGCTTCGGATGTCCCAGGAGCCACGCCGAAAAATCCGGCTTCGGGATTGATCGCGCGAAGCTTGCCGCCCTCCCCCACGGTGATCCAGGCGATATCGTCGCCCACGGTCGTCACCTTCCAGCCTTCCATGCCCCTGGGAGGGATCAGCATGGACAGATTGGTCTTACCGCAGGCGCTGGGAAACGCGGCGGCGAGATAGGTCTTTTCGCCTTGGGTGCTTTGCAGGCCAAGAAGGAGCATATGCTCCGCGAGCCAGCCTTCGTCGCGCCCCATAACCGACGCGATACGCAAAGCCAGGCATTTCTTGCCGAGCAGCGCATTGCCGCCGTATCCGCTGCCGTAGGACCAGATCGCGCGCTCTTCGGGAAAGTGGGCGATATATTTTTCGGGGTTACACGGCCAGGACGCGCTGCGCTCACCCGGGGCAAGCGGCGCGCCGACACTATGCAGGCATCGGACAAAGGCGCCGTCTTTGCCAAGCGCGTCCAGCACTGGCCGGCCGATCCTCGCTATAAGATGCATGCTGGCGGCGACATAGGGTGAATCCGTGATCTCCACGCCGATCCGCGCGATGCTCGCCCCGATCGGTCCCATGCAAAACGGGATCACATACATCGTTCGTCCGCGCATGGCGCCCCGGTACAGGGCCGTCAGCGTCCGTTTCATCTCCCAGGGATCGACCCAATTGTTCGTCGGCCCCGCGTCGCCTGGGTCCTGGCTGCACAGAAACGTCCGATGCTCCAGCCGCGCCACGTCATCGGCGTCCGAGCGCACCAGAAAGCTGCCGGGCCGCAGACGAGGATTGAGGCGGATCGCGGTTCCCGATCGGACCATTTCCTCACACACGGCGGCGTACTCTTCCGGCGAACCGTCGCACCAATGGACAGAGTCCGGCTGGCAATGGCCCGCCATTTCTGAGACCCACGCCTTCAAGCGCGTATGGGCGACGTATTCTGGAAACTCCAATGGGACGATGCTCTCGACGTTCACGGGGACGATTACCTCTCCAGCCATATCAACCGGGGCCAAATGATCTCAAGATTATGAAGCGTAACGGAGCGGGGGATAATGGAATTGCGTATCTGAAAATGGAATCGATTGATCGCGGCGCACGCGCATTTTCTGACGACCAACGGTCAAAATTCTCCATAAATTGATCGTGTAATTCCTTGGCTCGCCAGTTCGATTTCTGTTATGATGGAAGGAGTAACAGTGGCGACAGGAGTTCCAAGATGATATCTCGCACCGTCAGTCAAGCGGTCGTGCTGGCCTGCATGGGCGCGGCGTTCGGCGCGGCAAGCGCCCGCGCCGCCGAGCCGCCGCCCGGAAAGCTGACGGTGCAGATCGATCAGCCGGGCGCCGCGATCAGCCCCATGCTTTACGGCATGATGACGGAGGAGATCAATCATTCCTACGACGGCGGCCTGTATGGCGAGCTGATTCAGAACCGCAGCTTCAAGGACGATCCCGCAAACCCCGTCCACTGGTCTTTCCTTCAGGAAGGCGGCGCGGCGGGATCGATGGGGCTGGACGGCGCCAAACCGGTCATCGGGGCGCTCTCGGCCAGTCTGAAGCTGACAATCACACACGGCGGCGGACGCGTTGGCGCGGCGAATGAGGGCTACTGGGGCATCCCCGCGCGGCCGAACACAACGTATCAGGCGTCGTTCTACGCGCGATCGTCCGACACGTTCACCGGCCCGCTCACACTGGACCTAGAGAGTAACGACGGCGCGCGCGTTTACGCACAGGCGCGGATCGACAAGATCTCCAGCGAGTGGCGCAAGTACCATGTGATGCTAAGCACCGGCGAGCTCACCCCTTCGGCGGCGAATCGCTTCGTCGTCTCGGCAAGCACACTGGGAACGGTATGGCTCAGTCAGGTCTCGCTTTTTCCCCCGACGTATCAAAACCGCGCCAATGGCAACCGGATCGACCTGATGCAGAAGATGGCCGCCATGAAGCCGACCTTCCTGCGCCTGCCTGGGGGGAATTATCTGGAAGGCAACGCGATCGCCGAGCGCTTCGACTGGAAACAGACGATCCACGGCATGGACGACCGGCCCGGCCATCAAGGCCCATGGGGGTACCGGTCCACGGATGGCCTCGGTCTGCTGGAGTTCTTCGAGTGGTGCGAGGATCTCAAGGTCGAGCCGATCCTGGCCGTCTACGCCGGCTATTCTCTGCCGCCGAAGAATGAAAAGATCGATCCCGGCCCCGATCTGGCGCCGTACGTTCAGGACGCGCTCGACGAGATCGAGTACGCCACGGGCGACATCGACACCAAATGGGGCGCCGCGCGCGCCGCGGACGGCCATCCGGAGCCGTTCAAAATTCAATACGTGGAGATTGGCAATGAAGACTGGTTCGACCCCTCGGGCAGTTACGACGGCCGCTTCGCTCAGTTCTTCGACGCCATCCGGGCAAAATATCCGTCCTTGAAGCTGATCGCCACCATGCCCGTGCGCAGCCGCGCGGCGGATTTAAATGACGAGCATTTTTATCGCAGCCCGGCGGAGATGGCGAAGGACGCGAAGCATTACGACAACTACAAACGCACGGGACCGAAGGTCTTCGTCGGGGAGTGGGCGTCGATCGAGGGGTCGCCGACGCCGAGCATGAACGCTGCGCTGGGCGACGCCGCCTGGCTGACGGGCCTGGAGCGCAACTCCGACGTTGTTCTGCTTTCGTGCTACGCGCCGATGCTGGTGAACGTCAACCCCGACGCCTCGCAATGGGGCACAAATCTGATCGGGTACGACGCGCTCACGAGCTTCGCCTCTCCCTCCTATTACGTGCAGAAGATGTTCGGAAGCAATCGGGGCGATGTCGTGCTGCCGGTCGACGTCACGCCGCAAGCCTACCCGGCGGTCACTCCCGCCCCCACGGCCGGCGCGGTCGGCGTCGGAACCTGGGTGACGCAGGCCGAGTTCAAGGACGCCAGCGTCACGCACGACGGCCGGACGATCTATCAAAAGGACTTCACCAGCGGCGCCGACGATTGGAAGAAGTCCGGGGGATCCTGGAGCGTGGAGGGCGATGTCCTGAAGGAAACGACGGAGATTGAGAACTGCCGCGCCGTCACGGGATCGCCCATGTGGTCGGACTACTCCTATAGCGTCAAAGCGCGCAAAACCGCCGGCGCCGAAGGCTTCCTCGTGATGTTCCATGTGAAGGACGACGACAACTACCTCTGGTGGAATGTCGGTGGCTGGGGAAACTCGCGCGCCGTTCTGGAGCGCTCCGTCAAGGGCGTGAAATCGCAGCTTGGCCCCATCGTTCCCATGCAGGTGGAAACGGGCCGCTGGTACGATGTCCGTGTCGATGTCCAGGGCCACCACATCCGCTGCTTCCTCGACGGAAAGCTCCTGGAGGAAACCGACGACTTCCTTCCGCCCCCGCCCGGCCCCGTCATCACCACCGCCAGTCGGGACAAAGCGACCGGAGATGTGATCCTGAAGGTCGTCAACTACCAGCAAAAGCCGCAGAATTTGACCATCGCTCTCGAAGGCGCAAGCAGCATCGCAAAGACGGCCACGGTCGAGCAAATCGCCGGCAATCCAGACGACGTCAACAGTATCGACGCTCCCAGCAAAATCGCTCCGACCAAGGCGACGATCAAAACCGGCGGCAAAACGTTCACACATCGCTTTCCGGGTTACTCCGTCAGCGTGATTCGGGTGAAGGCGGAGTGATTCGGGCGACGCCTCCGAACAAAGCGGCTTCTCGTACTCCGTTCAAACCCACTCTCGCGCTTCGCGTGCTCCCTCCCGTGTCCTACCCACCCCCGGCGCTTCGGCGCGCCCTCCGTGTCCTACCTACCCCGGCGATTCCGCGCCACCCCTCCGCGACGGGAAGCGTTGATATGATTGCCTCATACGGGAGCGGCCTGCGATAACACGCTCTGAAATAACCCTTCCCGTCGCGGAGGGGTCGGCCGAAGGCCGGGGGTAGGTAGAACACGGCGGGGGCGCGTAAAGCGCCGGGGGTTAGGTAGGACACGGGAGGGAGCACGGGAAACGAAAAGCCTCAGGATGAGTTTTGGCCACAGAGGAAAGCAGTTCACCCGAGAAACTTCCACTCCACATCCAGATCCTGCTCCAGCGGATCTCCCGTGAGGAGCGCGCGCAAGGTGGGGATCGGCATGCAGTTTTCGCGCAAGACGGCGTCGTGGAATTCGCGGTCGGTCATGCGTCCTCCGTGGACCAGTTCCCGGTGAAGGGAATGCATCTGCATGCCGCCGATGAGATAGGCGAGCTGATACAGCGGATCGTAGCCCCCCTCAAAGGAGCGGCGCACTTCGGCCTCGGCGTTGTCGCGTTCGTGTCCGACCTCGTGGACCAGCATCTCCACGCATTCCGCAGCCGTCATCTCGCCGAGGTGGAAGCCGAGGGAGAAGATCACGCGGGCGCAGCGATGCTGGCGCCAGAAGAGCATTCCGATCTTTTCCTGGGGTGTTCGGGCAAAGCCGCGTTCCCAGAGCAGCATCTCCCAGTGCAGAGTCCAGCCCTCGGTCCAAAATGGCGTGTAAAAAATCTGGCGATACGGACGGTAGCGCTCCTGGCAGAAGCCCTGAAGATGGTGGCCGGGGATGAGCTCGTGATGCACCGTGGCGCGGGCGAAATGGCGATTGTTGCCGCGCAGGCTCATCTCTTTTTGCGCGTGCTCCATGTCGTTTGTCGGAAAAGAGATGGAGATGGTCTCGCCGCCGGTGAAAAAGGGATTGATCTTTTGACGCTCGGCGGACATCATCTCCATCTGCCAGCACTCGCGCGCAAGCGCCGGCACGGTCACTAAATTCTCGCTCTCCACATAGGCAATGGCCTCATGCGCGAGGTCTCGGACGAGGGCGGTCTGAGCGCCGGGAGCGACGTGGTCCTGCTTGACCAGCTCCAGCGCCGCGCGCCAGTCATCGCCGCATCCCATCGCGCGCGCCGCCAGGCGAAGTTCGGTTCGGCATGCGAGCATGTCCGCGCGCGCCGCCGCGATCAGCTCTTCCGGGCTATAGGCGATCTGCGCGTAGCGCAGTTCATCGCAAAGCGCCGCGCGTCCGATGGGAGCGCCCAAAATAGCCCCCTCGGCGGCGCCGATTGCGGCTTGCCGCAGAGCGATCGCATACGACTCCAGCGCGGCGTCCAGGCCCCGATAGGGCTTTTCAGCCCACCAAGTGAAGAGCGGATCGTACCCATTGTAAAACTCAAACCACCCCGTCAGCATTTCGCGCAGCGCGAGGACAGCTTCGGCCGCGTCGGCGACGATTGTGGGAGACGCAAAGTCTCGATCGGATTCCAGAATCCCCTGCGCTGTCTTGACCTCGGTCCGCATTCGATCCAGGCGCCGGGCGATCTCGGCGGCGTCGATATCCGACATCTGTTTTCGCCGCGTCTCCAGTTCGGTCAAACAGGCCGCAAAGGGAAGCAGCGGCTGGGCTGCCGCGAACCGCAGACGCTCCTGCGCCAGACGCCGGGTTTCGGCGTCCAGCAAGCCGGTCAGCAAACGCCAGTCGCAGCGGTCGTCCCGGCTCAGGTCGTCGTACGGCAGGGCTTCCAGGGCTGAGCGCCATTCCTCTAGAAACGATTCCCGGCGCGCCCAGAACGCCTCGGAATAAGGGACGGAGAGCTGACGCTCCAGACAGTTGCGGTCACTGCGAAACCGGGAGATCAATTCCGGCATGCGATCTTTCGCCCCAGCGATTTGGCTCGCGCGCGCGATGGTGAGAAGTGCGGTCATACGATACCCTCGCGCGTCCAATGATTGTCGACCATCCGCCAGATTCCACGCGGGTTCTCGTCCTGAAGCTCCGGCGGCAGCAATTCCCTCGGAGCGCCCTGCCAGCAAATCGGACGCAGAAACCGGAAAATCGCCGCAGTCCCCACGGAGGTGGAGCGGCTGTCCGTCGTCGCGGGATAAGGGCCGCCATGCTGCATCGTCGGCGCGACTTCCACGCCGGTCGGGAATCCATTGAAGATCAAGCGGCCGGCTTTCGTTTCCAGGGTCGTCACAAGGTCGCGGAACGCGGATAACTCCGATGCGCCGGCGTGCACCGTCGCCGTCAACTGACCTTCCAGACGCCGGGCGACATCGAGCGTTTCCCTGGGATTGCGGCAGGCGACCACCAGCGTCAGCGGCCCAAAGACTTCCTCGGACAGCGCGTGTGTCTGCAAAAACGTCTCGGCGTCCGTACTGAACACGGATGGCGCGGCCAGCGCCATGGCCGCATCGGCCTTCTCGGCGGGCGGGGTCTCCAGATGCACGCCGCGCAGCGTTTTCAGGCGCTCCCGGCCATGATGGTAGGCGCTGCAAATCCCCATCGTCAGCATCGAAGACGGCGTCTTGGAAACGGCGCGCGCGACCGTCTGTACGAATGCGTCCAGAGCAGGTCCCTGGATACCGACAACAAGCCCGGGATTCGTGCAGAACTGCCCCACTCCGGCCGTCACGGACTGCGCCAGTCCCGCCGCCAGCGCTTCGCCGCGCTCCGCCAGGGCGCCGGGAAGAATGAACACGGGGTTGACGCTGCCCATTTCAGCATAAACGGGGATCGGCTTCGGACGGCTCGCGGCGATGTCGAACAGCGCGCGGCCCGCGCCCAGCGAACCCGTGAAGGCGACGGCCTCCAGATCCGGGTGGCGCGCGAGACGGCCGCCGACATCCGCGCGGCCATGCACCATGGAGAAGACTCCTTCGGGCAAGTTCGCTCCCCGAACGGCCCGAAGGACCGCTTCCCCCACCATCTCCGATGTACCGGGATGCGCGGGATGCGCCTTGACCACCACGGGGCAGCCGGCGGCGAGCGCGGAGGCGGTGTCGCCGCCGGCCACGGAAAAGGCGAAGGGAAAGTTACTGGCGCCGAAGACAGCCACGGGACCGAGCGGGATCAGCATGCGGCGCATGTCCGGGCGCGGCAGGGGCGCGCGATCCGGCAAGGCGCGGTCGATCCGCGCATCCACATAAGAGCCTTCGCGGACCAGATCCGCGAACATGCGCAGTTGGCCGACGGTGCGTCCCCGCTCGCCGGTCAAGCGATCCTTGGGCAGCGCGCTTTCCTGATGCGCGATCTCCAGAAGATCGTCGCCGAGCGCCACGATCTCGTCGGCGATGCGGCTGAGAAAGTCGGCGCGCGCCTCGGCGGGAAGCGCGCGATAAGGGCCGGCCGCGCCCGCCGCAAGGCTCACCGCGCGGTCGATCTCCTCCGGCGTCGCCTCGTGGAACACCGTTTTCAGCGCTTGCCCGGTGAGGGTGCTGTATCCCGAAAACGTGATATCCCCCAGAGCGGACGATGTCTCGCCAAGCAAATTGCGGCCATGCAGCGTCGTCATAAATCTCTTCCTTACTGAAAAGCCAGTTCCCGTACGCCGTCCCCAAGCGTCATTGGAAAGCTCTGGATCAAGCCCCGCGAGGCGATTAGCGCCTCCACTTCGCGCAGCTCCAGCGGCGCGCCGGATGTCAGCGCTTCAACCCCGTTTTCGGTGACGGCGACGGTGTCCTCGACTCGAACGTAAAGCCGCTCCTCCGGGATCCACATCTGCGGGTCGAGCGCAAAGACGAGACCGGGCTCCATCGGACGGTCGAAATACTTGCCGACATCGTGTACGGCCATGCCGACGGGGTGCGAGAGGTGCCCTTCAAAGGTCAGGGTCCGGCGCGCCGCCTGCTCGTAGATCGGTTTCGAAAACGCGGTGTTTTCGATGACAATCGCCATGTCCGCCGCCGCTTCCGCGAGAATCTGGCGCGGGATGACGCCCGGGCGAATGTATTTGAGAAGCGTCTTGTGGTACTCCACGATATAGCCGTACAGCTCGCGCTGCGTAGCGTCGTACCGGCCGTTCACCGGCCACATGCGGCCGATATCACTTGTGTAGTTCTGGATATCGGGGGCGTAGTCCATCAGCACCAGCTCGCCGTCTTCGAGGAGACAATGGTTTTGGTAGTAATGCGCGTGCCAGATGTTTCCCGCCGTGGCGATGATCGGGCGATACCCCTCGCTTCGCACGTCGTTCATGCGATACACATAATCGGCCACCGCGCCCAGTTGATATTCGTAGACGCCGGGGCGCGTCGATCGCATCGCCTCCGCCACGGCGCGCGCGCAGACCGCGCCGGCCTCGCGCATGACCTCAAGCTCGCGCGGACTCTTGATCAATCGCAGGTCGTGCAAAATCGGCGAAAGGTCATGGATCTCGGCGGCGGGACAGTATCCCGCAAGGATCTCACGGACACGCTGATCCCGCGACCATCCGGCGCTCCAGGGATCGGCCGCAAGCGACCGGGCCGCCGCGCGCAGGGTATCCTGGCAGGCAAGACGGCCTTCCGACGGGCTGTGCGGCGTAAAGATCTTCGCGGCGGTTTCGAGGTGATCCGTCAGGCAGCTGAGCCCCGCGACTTCGTCCACGCCGGAAATGCCTTTCAGCAGGTCGGCGTCCTCCGCGCCAAGCCCCCCGCCCTCGTTCGCGGCGTGGGGATCGCGATTGGGGACATAAAGCACCGATCGCCGCCGCGCGCCGTCCATGACCAGATAGCTTTGCGGGACCTCGATGCCGGTCAGGTAGTAAAAATCGTTTGTCTGACGGAATAGCTCAAAGCCCGCCACCGGGCCGGCGCCATGCAAAAACGCGCTGACGCCCGATCCGATCCGATCGAACACCTTCTCGCGGCGCGCCGCAAATTCGTCCGCAGTCCAATAAGCCTTTTTCATGCGACCCTCTCCCGATGTCTTCGACGACCCTAATGCCCGGCGTGAATCTCCGCGATCCCGGGGCGGCTCTCGCCAACGTATACACCCAGCGGCGCGTCTCCCTGAACCGCCACAAGCCAGGAGTGCCCCGCATAGGTGTGCAGCACGCGGCTTGCTCCGGACAGAATCTCTCCATAGGATGTCCGCTTGCCGCCGCCCTCAAGCCAGAACAGCTCCACCGTCTTCCCCGTATCGTTGCGAAACTCGATGGTCGTATCCGGCCCGCCGTCCGTCTGCGCCATCGCCTCGTCGCCGACGGGCCGCATCGTCAAATGGACCGGCGGCCTCGGCGCTTTGGGCGCGTTCCGATCCGGCGGCTCCACGCCGAGCAGATGCCGTACGAAGTAATCGCGGCGGCGACGCTCCCCGTAATCGCCGCCGCCGGTATGGTCCATTCCCGTGAGCACGAGCAGATCGAAATCCTTATCTTCACGCATCAGCGCATCGGTGAGACGCAGCGTTGACTCTGGGGGGACGTTCGAATCCAGCTCGCCCACCATCAGCAGCAGCTTGCCGCGCAGACGGCCGGCGTTCTCGATATTCGAGCTTTCTTTGTACCAGGGTCCGACCGGGTAGCCCATCCACTGCTCGTTCCACCAGCGCTTGTCGATCCGATTGTCGTGACAGCCGCAGCTGGAAACGCCGACATGATAAAACTCGGGATGGAAGAGAAGCGCCCCGGTGGAGTTCTGCCCGCCCGCCGATGTGCCATAGATCCCCACCCGATCGGTGTCGCAGTAGGGATATTTCGCGGCCACGGCTTTGATCCACGCGATCCGGTCGGGAAAGCCGGCGTCCTTGATGTTGCGCCAGCATACATCGTGGAAGGCTTTGGAGCGATTGCGCGTCCCCATCCCATCACACATCACGACGATGAAGCCCTGGTTCGCGAGCGTCTGCATCCCATTGCGCGCGCTGAAGCTCTTCTGCACGAACGAATCCTGCGGACCCGCGTAGATGCTCTCAATCACGGGATATTTCTTCGCCGGATCGAAGTGAAACGGGCGCACCACGATCCCCCAGATATCCGTTCGGCCATCGCGCCCCTTGGCGGCGAACGGCTCCGGCGTCCGCCATCCGGCGGCGGTCAGCTCCGATGCGTCGGCCTGCTCCAGCGCCACAACCAGCGCGCCGTCCGACACGCGGCGCAGCGTGTGTCGCGGCGGCAGGTCCACGCGCGAATAGCTGTCGATCAAGTACTTACGGTCGGGCGAGTACTGGACTTCATGGGTCCCGTTGCCCTCGGTCAGCGCAACCAAATTTGAGCCGTCGAAGTTAACGCGATAGTGGTGGAGGAAATAAGGATCTTCCCCTTGGTTTTTCCCGCTCGCTGTGAACCAGATCCGCCGCGTGTCGTCATCCACGCGCTCCACGGAGCGCACGACCCACTCGCCGCGCGTGATCGGGTTCTTTCGCGCGCCCGTTTGGGAATCGTAGAGGTAAAGATGACGCCAGCCGTCCTGCTCGGAGGCATAGATCACCTCGGGCGCGCCCTTGGGATAGTAGGTGTACCCATTGTTGGAGTTGATAAACGTTTGTGTGCGCTCATCGATAACCGTTTTGGCCGCGCCGGTCTGCGCGTCGATCTCGAAAAGGCGAAACCGCTGATGCCCCCGGTCCGTGCGCTCGAAGTAGAATTGAGCGCCGCCGTCCCCGCGCCAGCGGATGTCGGTCCCGTCCCAGAAATCGATCGTATCGATCTGGGCCTTCACCGCCGCTCCCGTCTCGGGACGGAAGATCCACATGTCGAACTGGGAGAGATCGTCCCCCGGCTGCTCGTATTCGTGGTGGTGCAGCTCGCCGCGCGTATCGCCGTTTTTGGGCGACGACTCGACCATATAAACCGGCTTTACCGGGACCCGGTTCACCGTGAAAGCCACCAGCGTTTGGGAATCCGGAGACCAACGCATCATCTCGCTGATCGGACGCTCGGCCGTTCCCTGCGCGCCCAGAGGCTTCTCCGCGCCGCTCTTTGCATCGCGCAGCCAGGCGTTGTTCTCCTTGACGAACGCGATCCAGCGTCCATCCGGCGAAGCGGTCTCGGGGGCAGGCCCGCCGCCGTCATCATTAATCTCGCGCCGCGCCCCCTCGACTGCGGGCGACGCCGGCAGCTCCGTGAGGATCGAGCGGGACGTGACATAACTTGACAGGTCGCACTGCCAGACCGTTTTGTCCACGGCGAAGAGCACGGATTTGCCGTCGTCCGCGAACGCGATTTCGCGAAACGGAAGGCGATCGCCCTCGTACGTCTTCCCTGTCGCCTGGGACAGGCTAGCGGCGAGCCTGGCGTGGTCAAAGGCCGCCTCTCGGGTTCCCTGGGCCGCGTCCACGAGCACAAACTCCTGGCGCGCCTTCGCCAGATCGCTGCGATACCAGAAACGCGAGCCGCCGGCAAACCAGCGTGGCTCGATCTGGGTCTTGTAGACGGGAAGGCGAATGATATCCTCGTATGGCTCCTGCTGAGCCAGCAGCGCGGCGTACTCCGCCGGGGTGGGCCGGAACGGCGCCGGCGCGCCGGCGCTTCCCGTCGCGGCCTCGGCGCTCAGTGTGTTCATGGAAATCCCCGCCGATCCCACCATCAATCCGGCCCCGCCCACGGCGGCCCGCGTCAAAAATCCCCGGCGTGTGATTCGCTTTTGCATAGGTTAATGAAACCGATCTGGACTGAGCGCGCCGATATCGATCTTCGGCGCATGGTCGGACAATATGTCGGCCAGGATCTCTCCGGTGGCGGGTCCCAAGCTGATCCCCATCATGGCGTGTCCCGTCGCGGCGATGAGATTCCGGTAGCGGTCAAAGCGCCCGACATACGGCATGCCGTCGGGAGAACAGGGGCGCAGTCCGCTCCAAACGGGAACGTTCTCGAAGTCGCCCGGCGCGAATCTGGGAAAATATTTTGGAACGGACTCCAAAATCCCATCGACACGCGGCCAGCTGATCGACAGATCGAGGCCCGTGACCTCCATCGTTCCGCCGATCCGCAATCCCGAGAGCATGGGCGTAACCGCCACGCGCGCCTCCATCAGGATCGAGCAGACACGCGGCGTTTGCGGCGGTTTGGGCAGCGTGAGACTATACCCCTTGCCCGCCTGCATCGGAAGCCGTATTCCCAGATCCCGCACCGTCCGCGGCGACCAGGCGCCGCCGGCCAGCACATATTCGTCGGCGGCAACTTCTCCCGCATCGGTCCGCGCGGACACGATGCGTCCGGACGCCGTTCCCCAGCCCGTCACCTCGGCGCCCCACAGAAAGCTCACCCCACCCGCCTCCAGCGCTTTGGTCAAGCGCTCGATAAAGATCTGCGGGGTCAGGTGGCCGTCCTGCGGGAAGTAGACCGAGCCGGCGATGTCCATCGTGATTTCCGGGTCCACCCTGGCGGTCTCCAGCGGCGTCAGGACCTTCGCCTCCATGCCGAGCTTGCAGGCCATCTCCGCCGTATGCGCTTCTTCCTGTAGGGCGCTCTGTGTCTTGCAGAGCATCAGGAGGCCATTCTTTGTGAAACCAAAATCGTCGCCCAGATCCCGCGCCAGTTCTTGATAGCGCGCGCGGCTCGCCAGATGCAGGTCGCGCAGAATGGGCGCGGAGTTTGCCACGTGCGCCGCCGTCGCCGACTTCGCGAAGAGCGCTCCCCAGCGGATCAGGTCGGCGTCCGGCCGAGGCCGAACGTAGAACGGGCTGCGTGGGCGCAGCATCATCTTCGCGCCCAGCGCCACCATGCCCGGCGCCGCCAGGGGAATGAAGTGGCTCGGCACGATCATGCCGGCGTTTCCGAGCGAACAGGAATCGTGCGCCGGGCCGCCGCGCTCGATCACCGTCACGCGATGCCCCTGCTTCATGGCGTAATACGCCGTGCAGAGGCCGATGACGCCGCCGCCGACCACGCAGATCTCTTTTGCCGTGGACATCAGCGAATGCCCTCGCGAAACGGATCGGCGGGATCGAAGACCAGTTGAGTGTCCGCCGTAATGTACGCTCGCCCGGAGATCGTCGGGATGATCTCCTCGCCCTGGACGGCAACCGTTCCCTCGAACGCCGTTCCCAGGATCCCTTCCTGACGCCACACTTCCCCTTCCGCCAGCTTCCCGTCGGCGTAGAGGCAGGCGAGTTTGGCGCTGGTCCCCGTGCCGCAGGGCGATCGGTCGTACGCTTCGCCGGGACACAGAACGAAATTCCGGCTTCCGGCCGTTTCCGACGGCGCGAACAGCTCCACATGGTCGATCTCGCGTCCATCGCGCCCGGTTACGCTCTGCGCCGCGAGCGCTTTCTGGATCTTCACGGTGAAATCCGTCAGCGTCTTCGCGTTCGCAAGCGTGAGATCCTGACCGTGATCGTTCACCAGAAAGAACCAGTTGCCGCCCCAGGCCACATCGCCGCGAACCACGCCGTACCCATCGACACTCACCGGCGCCTGCTTCACCCAGCGATAGCTCGGGACATTTTCGACGGAGACTTTCCCCGAATGATGCAGCGTCGCGGTGACGATCCCCACGGGGGTTTCGATCCGATGCCGGCCGGGGACGATGACGCCCAGATGCGCCAATGTGGCGACCAGGCCGATCGTTCCGTGCCCGCACATCCCGAGATATCCGACATTGTTAAAAAAGATAACGCCCGCCGCGCAGGATGGATCCGACGGCGCGACCAGCAGCGCGCCGACCAATACGTCCGACCCGCGCGGCTCGCAGACGACTCCCGACCGAAATCCGTCATACGACTCGCGGAACACCGACAGCTTCTCCGCGATGGAGCCGCCGCAGAGATTCGGACCTCCCGAAATCACGGTGCGCGTCGGCTCGCCTTCCGTGTGGGAATCGATGACGTGAACGGTCTCGCGGATACGATCGGTCATGACAATCGCTACTTTCTTTGCTGTCCAGACGAATCGTCATGGCTTTTCACGAGCAGCGCCTTCGGCCACGCGAAACGCGGCGATTTGGCGGGATCGAAGCCGCGCAAATGCGCGTCCGTCAAACGCTGTTTCACCGGGACGTAACGCCACGTTCGATTGGGAAAGACGGACGCGATCAGCGCTTCGAGATCCGGATCGTAAGCCTTCAAGTCCTCACGAGTAGCGATCACACGCTTGTCCGGTCCCGCGTTGCCGTTGCAGTTGAAATGGGACTGCACGCCTTCCGCCCAGTATTCATTGAGGTTGGTCGCGGCGTAAAAGCCATGAAACAACCCCGCCTTCATCGCACCATCGTAGCACGCCTTCAGACGCTTGTGAAATCCGGGATCGATCTCCGGCAGCCCCATCTCGGCGATGGCGTGAGAGAATTCGTGCACCAGAATATTTTCCCCGCGATACGGATCTCCGGGATAGTCCAGCAAATTCTCCTCGCCGCAGCTCACCGCCGGGCTGTCGGGCGTTGGACCCAGGCCCCGCGCCCGCTTATCCCAGTAGCTCGCCGGAGTCAAATCGCGGTTTTCCGGGATCGCGGTCGTCATCTCCGTGGGCGACTGTACGGCAAAACGAACTTTGTTTCGGATCAGCGCCTTTCGAATATCGCCGCGTCCTTCAAGCATCGAGTCGATCAGATATTTTGCCTCGCGCAGCGCATAATCCGAAACATGCGCGGAGCTAACGATTGCAAAGCCGTCGTCCATCAGACACTTTCGGTAGAACGGCGAGAGCCCCAGCGCGCGCGTCACCGAGGCAGGCGGCGGAGGAACGGGATTGGCCGCCGCGTGAGAAACACCGGCGTCGCCAGACAGGATCATGGCGGCAATCACGATTGTGCGGAGTTTCATTCGCGGCGATCCGTTTCCGTTCTTCCAGCGTTACGCCAGCGCCAGCGTGGGAATAGACGGCCGGTTCGCCAGCCCATGGCGGATCACCTTAAGAACGGCCTCACGCTCCGCGCCGGCGAGCGGCTGCCGGGGAGCGCGCACCCATTCGGCGCCGAGTCCGCACTCCTGGATGCATAGCTTGATGTTCTGCACGAACTTCAGCGAGACATCCAGATGCAGGAGCGGCATATACCAGCGGTAAAGCTCACGCGCCTTCTCCCACTCGCCCGCCATCGCCAGATCCCAGAGATACTGGTTTTCTTTTGGAAACGCCAGGCCGATGCCGGCGATCCAGCCTTTCGCGCCGAGCATGATGCTTTCGAGCGCAAGATCGTCCACGCCGGTAAAGAGCATGTAGCGGTCCCCCACCAGATTGATGATGTCCGAAATCCGGCAGGTGTTGCCCGACGATTCCTTGATGGCGACGAACTTCTCTTCATCGGCCAGCTGCGCGAACATCGCGGGCGTAATATCCACGCCGTATGCAATGGGATTGTTGTAACAGATGATCGGCAGATCGGAGGCGTCCGCGACGGCCCGGAAATGGATCATCGTCTCGGACGGGTCCGACTTGTAAACCATCGCCGGAAGCACCATCAGCCCGTCCGCCCCGAGCCGCTCCATATCGCGGGCGTACCGGCAGGCCGCCGCCGTGCTGGTTTCCGAAACGCCGCTGAGAACTGGAACCCGCCCCCGCGCCACATCCACCGTCATCTCCATCACGCGCCGCTTTTCGTCGGCCTCCAGCGCGGCGTTTTCGCCGAGCGAACCCAGCATCACCAAGCCCTGCACGCCGGATTCGATCATGACTTCAATATGCTTGGCGGTCGCGTCGAGATCCAGCGTCTGGTCCTCGTGCAGGTGGGTTGTCAGCGCGGGAAATACGCCAGTCCATGTGGGCTTCATAGGTCCATCTTTCTCCAATTCGCAAGCGTTCGGATGTGTGACTAATCTCATGATTATTATCACACACATGGATTTTTACGACAATGGAATCCGTGCTAGAAATATGGAAGATATTATCCAGTCGATCCGTATGGCCGCGGAAGTTACGGCTTGGCTCCTTTGTGCGACGCCTCGCGGGCGCGCGCCATTGAAGCGATGATATCGCGATGGGCGGCGTCCGTTCTTTCGGGCGCGCTGGTGGCTTTGACGTTGTTGTAGCCGATCAGAAAAACCATCAGAAGAGCGGCGGCGATGATCGCGATAATGACCTGGGGTTTGAGTGGTTTTGACATAACGAAGCTCCAACAATGCGCGGGAATATCGTGGTGAACGCTCCGGGAATGCGCAATGACCTCGGAACGGAATGGGAGCAGCATGAACGTTCGATCTCATGCTGCTCCCATTCTGTAGAGAAAGAGCAAAACGCCTATTGCAGTCGAATCGTCATGACTTGCTTCTTGGCGCCCAGATTGTCGGTCGTGGTGTCGTTGTTTCCGCCGGGCGTTCCCGTTCCAAACGAAACGCTGGACGCTTTGAGATACTTCACATGACCGTCGGCCGCCAGGTAGTTGGAGGAGTACTCCAGGGTGGAGTCATGACGGGTTGGAAGCCAGCCGTAGTCGCCGCTCGATCCTCCGGACGCGTTTTGGATCGTGATCGGCGCCGACGGGTCGCCCTGGTTGCCGGTGTACTGCTGCGTCGTCGTGTCGGAGATTTCGTAAAGCAGGAACGTGCTGCTTGGCGCATTGAACTGCGACAGAGCGGCTCCGCCGAAGTTATCCACGCCCGGTGACGGGCCGTAGTCATAGACAAAGACGAAGTAGTTGATATTGTACGAGACTTTTCTCGGCGTGGTGTAAGTCGGCTGCGCCTGGTTGATCGTGCTATCGTCGGGACAAGCGTAGACGCCGACACTCTTCACGTACGGATAGATCTGGTTCGCCCAGCCCGCTTGATTGCCGTTGGTGTCTGTTTCCCAGTTGGGATCGACGCCGCCGATGCTCGGATACTTCTCGTCATAATCCTGAACATACTGAGTAAATCCAAGCCCGAGCTGCTTGAGATTGCTCAGACAGGTGATCTGCCGCGCCTTCTCACGAGCTTTGGCGAAGACGGGAAATAGTATCGCCGCGAGAATCGCGATAATTGCTATGACGACGAGCAGTTCAATCAAAGTAAAACCCGATATTCCATTGCGATTGCGGTTCCAAATTTTTGTCATGACGGTAATTCCTTTGACGAAGAAAGCATTCGAAAATTTTGTGAAGGTCCGCAGAGAGACCGTCAAGACGCATTTGCCGGATCAACCGGCGAAATACGATCTTTACGGCGCAGTAAAGATAATTCAGGAAAATAACGTTAGGCTTTGCGTCGACCCCGACTTGGTGGATACGAGTTCATTATCACACCGAACGAGGAAAATTCGCAATGGAATTTGCTGTCAATTTATGGAGAATATTGATGGCGGATGTTACAGAAAACCATCAGTGCTTTGCCGCCGATTTCGATCATTTTTCATGAAGATCGGCAGCGCTAATCGTTACGGAGTTTTGAAGACAGCAGTATGTCTACTGGAGATGAATCGCAGCAGATTTCTTGCCGGTATTTTCATACGTTAACACTATACTCCTATTTTATTAATTCTGTCTACGGCGCCGATAATTATTTTTGTCCCGGAGCAGGCTTCGCTTCGCTGTTTTTGATCGCGGCGATCGCGGCGGGAGACAGGCGGCTGTAGTACTGCTTTTCCGTCGGCGTCAAGCCGCCGGGATCCTTCTCAGCCTTCGCCACAAGTTTCGCCAGGGTCATGCCCGATCCCGGCGCGGGCGCCGTGTAAGGCTGAGGCGCGAAGTAGCGATAGCCGGCGAAGGAGATCGCAGCGATGACAAGGATAACAATCGCGACGATTCCGGATGGCTTGATGCGTTCTGACAACTCTTTCTCCATTTCCGTATCGATCAATTCGAGGCCGGCCGATCTCGGCCGACCTCATTACTAAAGCCGAACTTAGAACGATTTGAGGATCGATGCGAGGGTTAATCGTCCTCCGTCGTGAAGTATTTCCATGCGCCGACATCCAGACCCGATGTATCGTTGACCGGCGTCGACAGCTGTCCAAACGTCAGGGCTTTGACATGGCCGTCGCAAAACAGCGTGTTCGTGCGTCCGGTATGCCGGATCATAATTTGATTCGAACTGGTCACGGCGCCGGAGTCCGGATTTGTTGGGATTTCCTGGCTGGCCACATTCCACCAGGCGACCTGGAAATAGTTGGCGTCCATAACCCAGATCGTGTCTGATGGAGAACCGATGGCGGCCACCGTTTTGCAGCCGCCGTCGTCGCCGCCGGTCGGATGGTGCTTAAGGCTCTGGTGATCGAACTGATTGTCGCCAAAATAGGTGACATTCATTCCATAGCTGCCATGGTTTTCCATGGAGTTGTTATTATTCGGGAGATTCCGATTGTAGATGAAGTGATTGGTGGCGTAATTTTCTTCGTCCGGACAGTTGAAAACCGCCTCGCTCTTGACATAGGGATAAACGGCGTCCTCCCATTTGTAATGGGAGTCATCGTTCTGGGACCAGTCGAAACCGCCATAAAACGCCTGAGTGAGCGTCTCATCATAGTCCTGGACATACTGCATCAATCCCAGACCGATCTGCTTCTGATTGCTTAAGCAGGAAGTCTGCCGGGCCTTCTCTCGCGCTTTAGCGAACACGGGGAAAAGGATGGAGGCAAGAATCGCAATGATAGCGATAACAACGAGTAATTCGATGAGTGTAAAACCCGATTGCAAATTACGATTGCGGATCGACAGTGTGGTCATGGTTTTGATTCCTTTAGCGAAAACTCTGCCCGAAAATTATCGTGAAGTCTGACAAACTAACCGTAAGCCACATACGCCGCCCATATCGGCGAAATACGATCTTTACGGCATGGTAAAGATAATGGAGAGAATTGAGAAACCGGACGGCTGCGTCTCGACTTGGCGTCGATGGGTCCATTATCACATCGGGCTTGGGAAACGCGCAAGGGAATTGGATGTCATTTTATGGAGAATATTGAGGCGTGAGGAGATCGGAGCCGGCAAGACGGAGATTGAGTTTCGAGGGAGAAGATCGTTCGGATCACTCTTAACCTGGGCGATCTTCCCTGCTTCATTTTCATACATTAATAATATACTCAGGTTCACGCGCATCTGTCTATGGATGCGTCCCATTTATCAATATCTTCCATGAGATATCGCCTTCACTCCATAGCCGGCCACGCGCGCGCTGCTCTATAATAAGCGTATCACGAGTACGACCCGCATCGTTAGGACTGTTCCATGTCTACACCCAAGATCGATCCCCCGGCTGCCCCTTCCCTCACTCGCCGGCGCTTCCTCCAGGCCGTGGGAGCGGCCGGCGCGGGAGCGGCGCTGGGCGTCGGCGCGGCGCGCCCCGCCCATTCGCTGGCGAACCGGGAGGCGCGCGTGGATTCCGAAGAGGCGATCAAGGATGCTGTTCCCTGTATCGCGCGGCCTTTGCCGCTGACGGATGTGCGGCTGACCGGCGGTCCGCTGAAGCACGCGCAGGATCTAGACGCCGCTTATCTGCTCAAGCTCGAACCCGATCGAATGATGGCGTACCTGCGCGCGCAAGCAGGTCTTGCGCCCAAGGCAAAGGGCTATGGCGGCTGGGACAGCGACGGCAAGAGCCTGGCGGGGCATATCGCCGGACACTATCTCTCGGCGGTGAGTTTGATGTATGCCGCCACTGGCGACGCGCGTTTCAAGCAGCGGGCGGATATCCTGGCGGCGGAGATGAAGACCGTTCAGGACGCCAACGGCAATGGTTATCTGGGCGCTCAGGAGGACGGGAAAAAGCGATACGCCGAGCTGGCGAACGGCGTGATCAGATCCGGGGGCTTCGATCTGAATGGGCTCTGGTCGCCATGGTACGTGGAGCACAAGATCTTCGCGGGACTTCGCGACGCCTATCGATACACGGGCAATAAAACCGCGCTGAGCGTTGAGAAGAAGTTTGCCGGCTGGGTGGAGGCGACGCTGGCTGGATTAGACGATGCCCAGGACCAGAAGATGCTGAATACCGAGTTCGGGGGCATGAACGAGGCGCTGGCGGACCTTTACGCCGACACAGGCGATAAACGCTGGCTGGCGCTGTCGGACAAGTTCCAGCACCGCGCCGTTCTGGAGCCGCTTGCGCGCCGGCAGGATATCCTCGGCGGTCTGCACGGCAACACGCAGATTCCCAAGCTGATCGGGTCGTTGTCGCGTTACGTCTACACGGGCGATGCGGCGGACGGCGTCGCCGCCCGGTTCTTCTGGGACACCGTCGTGGAGCATCACACCTTCGCGACCGGGGGGCACGGGCAGAACGAATACTTTGGACCACCCGACCAGCTTAGCGCGCATGTGGATGGCCGCACGGACGAGAGCTGCAACGTCTACAATATGCTCAAGATGACTCGCGAGCTGTTCGCGCTGGATCCGGACATCAAGTACGCCGAGTTCCATGAGCGGGCGCTGTTCAACCATGTCCTCGGATCGATGGACCCGGAGGACGGGCGAACGTGTTATATGGTCCCGGTCGGTCAGGGCGTCCAGCGCGAATATCAAGACATGTTCGAAAGCTTCACCTGCTGCGTGGGCACCGGGATGGAGAACCACGCGCTGCACGGGTACGGAATTTATTACACGGCCGGCGAGAAACTCTGGGTGAACCTTTACGCGCCGACCATCGCCGACTGGAAGGCGAAGGGCGCCCGCCTTTCCATGAGCACGAACTTCCCCGAGGGCGAGACGGCAACGCTGACGATAACATTGAAATCTCCCAAGGAGCTCACGCTCGCGCTGCGCCGGCCGCGCTGGGCCGGCGAAGGGTTCCGTGTGGCGATCAACGGCAAGCCGGTTGCGGCGTTACCCAGACCCGGCGCGTATGTTGAATTGAAGCGGCGATGGAAGAGCGGCGATACGGTGACGCTCTCGCTGCCGAAGACACTGAGAATGGAGCCCTTGCCGGACAATCCCAGTCGAGTGGCGCTGATGTGGGGGCCGCTGGTCCTCGCCGGCGATCTCGGGCCGGAGCGCGACGACGATGCGCCGCGCCCGCCCGTTCCGGTCTTCACGACGGCGGAGCGGCCCGTTGCGGAGTGGCTAAAGCCCGCTGCGAACGCGCCCGGGCAGTTCCAGAGCATCGGCGCGGGGCGCAACCCCGGCGGCGCAGGGCAGGCGATGGAAGTCCAATTCACGCCGTTTTATCGGCTCCATCGGCGTACGTACGCCGCTTACTGGGATCTGTACACCAGCGAGGAATGGACCAAGAAAGCGGCGGAGATCGCCGCCGAGCAGGAGACACAGCGCAAGCTGGACGCGGCCACCGTCGCGTTCGCGCAGCCCGGACAGATGCAGACCGAGCGCGATTTCAACCAGCAGGGCGAAGAAACGGAGCCGGACCGATTGATGGGCCGCGCGGGGCGCCGGGGCCGACAGTGGTTTTCCTTCGATCTCCCCGTCGATCCCGCGCATCCCATGGCGCTGATCGTCACGTACAACGCGCAGGAGCGGGACACACGGATCTTCGATATTCTGGTCAACGGCGTCAAAGTCGGCGCAGAGACTGTCGAGCGAGGTTTGACGCCGAAGTTCTACGATGTCACCTACGCCATCCCCTCGGACGTCGTGTCGGGCAAAACCAAAGTCACGGTGCGCTTCCAGACCGCCGGCGGCAAGGAGATCGCCGCCGTCTACGGCATCCGGATGATCCGGTCCGACCAGGCGCGGTGATTTGCAAGGAAACCACGATGCCTACGCTTCCGCCGGCGCCCGCGCCGCAGACGATCTCCAGCAGCGCCTTTCAAATCGGTTACTCCCCGCGCGGCGTCACCCACATGAAACGCGTTCACGATCGATACGACACCGATTATGTCGCGCCGAAGAGCGCCCTTGGAAATCTCATCCTCCGCTACCGAGCCGCCGGCGACAGGGAGTGGAAACAGGCGTCCGAGGCGACGGCGGCCGGCGGTAACGGCAAAGACACTCTGCGCTACACAATCAGCCGGACAAACAGCTTCAAAGCGACGGAAGAGTTTCGGCTCAAGGGCGCGGCGCTGGTCTGGACGATCGCTCTGAGCAATGCCACCGACCGCAAGCTGGAGATCGGCGACATGGGGCTTCCCCTGCCCTTCAACACACATTACGGCGCGGACACATCGGAGACATACACCAAGCGATTGATCCGCCATAGTTTTGTCGCGGGCGGCGGTTCGTTCATTTACTGGATGCGGACCAATGCTCAGGGGCCGTTTCTGGTCATGACGCCCGGCGCGGGAACATCGCTGGAGTATTTCGATGAGCCGCCGCGCGGCGCGTATACGCCTTACATCCACTCACAAGCGGCGCGCGCGGACCTGCGCGCCAAGGGCGGAACATGGCGTCTGCCACAGACACATCTGGTTCTGGCTCCGCAAGGACAGGCGGGCGACACCCATACCTATTCCTTTCGATTTCAATGGGCGCCCAATTACGCTGGCGTCCGCGATGTGCTCTGCGACGAGGGATTGGCGGATATCAATGTCGTTCCCGGGATGACCGTTCCGACCGACCTCTCCGCGATGTTTTCGCTGCGAACGCGCGCCCAAATTAAACGCGTGACGGCCGAGCATCCCGGCAAGACCAAAGTCGAATACCTGGGGGAGCGCGGGAAAGATATTCACGTCTACCGGGCGCGCTTCGCCCAGCTCGGCGAAAATCTGCTCACGATTGATCTTGGCGGCGGCCGGTCATTGCCGCTGGAGTTCTTCGTGACCGAGCCGCTGGAAACGCTCTATAAAAAGCGCGCCGCTTTCTTAGTTTCGCACGAGCAGCACCGCGATCCCGCCAAGTGGTACAACGGCCTCTTTTCCCAATGGGACATGAAGCGTTAGGTCCTGCGCAGTCCGGACGATCTGGACGGCCTGTGGTCCTACGCCGTCGCCAGCGACGACACCACGCTCGGCAAATCGGGGTATGTCGCGGCAAAAAACATCTACTATCCCGATCAAGGCGAGATCGACGCCGTCGAGTATTACATCAAGAACTTCGTCTGGGGCGGCCTTCAGCAGACGGACAAGGAGCCCTACCCGTACGCCATCTACGGCATTCCTAATTGGAAAGTCTTGCGTGACGGCCCAGACACCAACGACGGCAAAAAACACCTCTGGCGGATCTACGATTACCCGCATGTGATCTCGCTCTACTACAGCATGTACCAGGTGGCGAAGAACGATCCGGAGATGACCAGTTATCTGGACGCCGACGGCTATCTGGAGCGCGCATTCGGGACAGCCAAAGCGTTCTTCACCATCCCCATGGCGCTTGCAAGCTGGTCGCCGTATGAAACCGGGACGTACAACGAAGTCGTCATCCCCGATCTCATCCAGGCGCTTGGCGCAGCGGGTCATCACGACCAGGCCGATTGGCTGCGCGCGGAGTGGGAAAAGAAGGTCGAATTTTTCGTCAACAAACATCCCTACCTCTACGGCTCGGAATATTCGTTCGACTCGACGGGCTTTGAATCGACTCAGGCTCTCGCCAGGTACGCCATGGATCGCGTCACGGCAAGCGGCCCCAGAACGACGGACTTTCAGACCAAGGTCAAATATGATGACGCGCGGGCTTTTCGGGAAGAACAGATGCGGCTGAATATCGCCTGCCGGGGCTGGCTGGAGACCTCGTACTACTACCTCGGCAGCGACTACCGCGGCGGCGGCAGCGCTTCCTACACCCTCAGCTATATGGCGCAGATGGGCGGCTGGGCGATTGTCGACTACGCGCTGCACGACGCGGCCGATCCCGCTCCCTACCTGAGACTGGGTTACGCCTCTTCTCTGAGTTCGTGGGCTCTGCTCAATACGGGGACTTCAGAATCGAACTACGGCTACTGGTATCCGGGCGCAAATAACGACGGCGGCGCGAGCGGCGGCTTCGAGCCGCGTCCATGGGGACGCGCGTGGCTGGGAAACAAAGAGATGGGACGCGGGCCGTGGTGGTATTCGGGCGAGATCGATCTGGGGTTCAGCGGCGCGCTCCGCACGGCGGCGACTATTGTCGTTCGCGACCCGATCTTCGGCTTATTCGCCTACGGCGGCGACATATCACAGCAGGGACCGGAGATCCATGTCATTCCCAAGGACGGACTGCGGGCGCGCTTTGACGCCGTCCTGGGAGCCAATCGGGTCAGTATCGCGATGGATCGCGACGGATTCGCGCGCGGCCGCCCCATCGTATTCGATGGACAATGGCGCCGCATTGCATTCACGCTGGAAAATCGCGACGGAGCGCCCCACGACGCCACCATCTCCGTGCGCGGCCTGCCGCCCGGAACGTATTCGGTGAGCGCCGGGAAACATCCCGACGCCCGGCTAAAAATTCATGCGGGCGAGGCCACGCCCATCATAATCCCACTCGCCGGCGATTTTACGGACGTCACCATACGCCATGAATGAAAAGCCGCTCGCTGCATTCGGCGAAGCCGCGAGCTTTTAAGAGGCGCTGGAACTGCGCCGCACTATCCGCACGCCAAACACGCCCCCGATCTCATTGCCTTGCGCGCTTTGAAATCGAACCGTGACCCGTTCTTTCCCAGCCGCCAACTCGTCGGGAATCGCATACGCGACATCATGGAACGCGCCGTTTGCGCTTCCCGGGCGGCTGCGCTCGATTGCGTGTTCTCCGATGCGCTGCCCGTCCACCAGGATCTCGAACGTTCGCGGCTGAAACTCCAGCGTTTGATAGGTCGCGATTAACGACAGCGAAGATGCGGGATCCACGGCAAGGTCCAGGGAAAACCAGCCTTTGCCCCGGCGGCCGGGGCGGCCGAGTATTCGATCCGACGCTGTACCCTCCTCCTGCAAATTGCAGTCGCGCTCGGGCTGCATCTCACCGAGCTGGGCATAGGCGACGGTCACCGCCTCCAATCGTCGCTTCTTTTCCTGCGCAGCGGCAACTTCCACGGACTGGGCGCCCCATCCTTCGGGTGTATACAGATCCCAGTAAGCAGAATAAGCGCGCCGGTGCAGCCGGAAGAAGGGAACGAAATCGACCTGGACCTCGCAGGCGGCGTTATCGCTATCGCGGCCGACGCGCTCGCTGCGGAAGTGACCGGGGTGATCGCCCACGGGTTTCAGCCACTCCATGAGCGGAACGCCGGCGGCGATAAAGACAGGCGCGCTGACCGGCGTTTTCGGCTGCTCCGGCCCCAGGTCGCCGGCCAGAACGAGCGGTCCCCATAAGAATGCGACGCGATTGGGATTGTCCGGCAGCGGCTCCGCGCGAAGCGTCTTCGGGAGCAACAGAGTCACTGTGTCGCCGCCCGTCCACTCGCGTTCGATCTGGACATACCCGCCCGGCGGCGGGAGATCGGCGACGCCTGCGCTGTTGACGCTCACGTCAAACCCAGCGCCCGCCCATGATGGGCGACGCAGGGCTAATTTCAGCCGGCGGGGCGCGTCCATCTCTAATGTGAGCGTCGCGTTGTCGCCTTCCGGCAGAGTCGTTTCCATCGTCAAACGAACGCCGGCGGATTTCCAGTCGGCAGTCGAAGGCGCGTAAAGGTTGATCCAGAGCTTATCGCCGGTCGTGTAATAAATTCCATCGCCATGCAGCGCGTGGCTCTCCATGCCGCTGCCCACGCAGCAAGTGAAGTCGTGAAATTTGTCCTGATATTCGCGCTCGGCGCCGCGCCCAACCGGAACCATGTAGCACATGCGCCCGTCCTCGGGATCGATCGACCCCAGCACATGGTTGAACAGCGCGCGCTCCTGGAACTCGGCGTACTTGATGTCCGGATCCAGCGCGAACAGCGTCCGGGTCATCTTGAGCATATTATAGACGTTGCAGCTCTCGTCCGTGCGGCCATCCACGCGTTCGCTGAGCTCATTGGGGGGACCGAAGTACTCATCCTTGCCATGCCCTCCCGTGGCGAAGGTGTGATGCTCTACGACGGCGTCCCAGAAGAACCGGGCGGCGACGCCGTCCTGCTCCCGGCCGGTTTGGAGATAACGCGACAAAGTCCCGATCAGCTTGGGGATCTGCGTATTGCCGTGCAGGCCCGGGAGAGCGTTTTCCCGGCGCGCAAATGGATCGGTTACGTCATGATGCTCAAATCGGTCGGCAAGCGCCAGCCAGCGCGCGTCTCCCGTATCGGCGTAAAGGTCGACGAAGACCTCGTTCATTCCGCCAAACTCCGTCTTCAGCATCTTCTGAACCTGGGCTTCATCGAGACCCGAAAGGATCGCCTCCGCCCACTCCGCGAAGCGAACTTCCAGCTCCAGCGCCAGAGAGTTGCCCGTCCATCGATACGCATCGCGCAGTCCGGCGTATGTTTTATGCAGCACGTACCAGGGCGCCCAGAGACCGTTAAGGTCAAAGCCTCCGGACCGAATATCCCCGCGCGAAATCTCCTGAAAACGCTCTTTCCCATCGGCGAGCGCGCCAAGATACCCATCGCCGTTCGCCGCCTGCACATCGCTCATCTCGCGAACAAGCGCGTCGGCGCGTTCTTTGAAACGCGCGTCCCCCGTCGCGGCGAACATCAGGCTGACGGCGGAGAGATAATGTCCGGCGATATGCCCGGTCAGGTTACGCCCCTCCCCATCCCATCCCTCATATCCCAGCGCCTTCGGCGCGAGGCCGGCGCGCACGCGAAAGTACGCCATCATTCGGTCGGGTTCTAACTCCAGAAGATACTGCGCGGTGAGATCCTGAGCATGCTTCAGCGGACCGCCGGTCAGCCGCACATCCGTCAGCGGCAGAGGCCGCGCGGTCAAGGGAATCGGCGCCGGGATAATGGGAGAAGACGTGATAGCCGTGGTTGCGTTCATGGGATATTATCTTCGCTTTTTGCTCGCGCAAGCAAGGGAGGCGGCGATACCGACATGGAATATACTGACGCCCCGGGTCACACGCGCCTACTTGCTGATCCAATGTGTATCTATTCCACGCGCCAGCAGAAGCTCAGAAAGCTGACCGACGTGTCCCTGAAGATGACGCAGGTTCATGAGCTCGTGCGAAAGCTTGCTCATGCCCTTATACCACGAGAATCCCGTCTCATCTGCATCAAGGTCGAGATGATCGAGCGTGAGATCGATGATAGAGTCGATAAACGCGACATAGCCGAGAGCGTCTTTGCGCGAGAGCGTGTCGATCGTTTCCGGCAACTCGTACGGCTCGACATCTCCGTGCATCTCCCAGAGCGCCTGGTAACACTCCGGGCTGCCCGGCCATGGCGAGAACGCCGCTCAAAACGATACCGTCAGCGCGTAATCCAGCGCCTGCTCCCAAGTTATGGCGCGGCCCCCGTCCCAAAGGGCGGCAAACTCATCTTCGCCCAGCACGGAACGCGCCTCCATGAGCTCCTCGTTAAACTTCTCCAGAGATTCGCGGGGCAAGGGCGCGCCAATACTGTCGCGCAGCGCATGGGCGGAGCCCCACAAACGCACCGCTCTCGGAACATCCGCCTGCGCCAGCGTCACGGTCGCCATTCTTTCCAGCCCAGCGGCAAACCCCAGTAGCTCCCCAAGTTCACTGCAAATCAGGAGCTCCTGCTCCAGCAGAACCCGCGCCGAGACGTAATCGCCTTGACGATAGGCAAGCATGTCCAAGCGGCTCATGTGGATGGCGATCCAGCTCTTGTCACCCAGTTCTTGGGAAATACTGAGGCCCTGCTCGTAGTAATCCTTAGCCGAGACGAAGTCGTCCTGTCGATCGGCCAGAACGCCTAAGTAATTGAGGCGCATCGCGACCCCGACCCTGTCTCCCAATTCGCGTGTAATGCTGAGACTCAGTTCGTAGTGGGCCTGCGACGCAGCGAAGTTTCCCTGTCGATAGGCCAGAACTCCCATATTGCTCAGAGCCAAAGCCAGGCTGCCCATATCGCCGAGTTTCCGGAAAACGTCGACCGCCTCTTCGACAAACGATTGCGCCTCCTCATAATACCGCGGATCCAAAATCCTCATACCCTGAGTTTCGGTCAATGAGCTTAGCCAGAGCAGAGTGTTGCCAATATTCAGAGAATTCTGTGAATCGCGAAAATCGATCAAGCTTTGTTTGTAGTGCGCCCTCACCTCCTCGTAGTAGCGCTGGGCAGATTCGGCGTCACCTTGCTGATACGCTACTTCGTACAGATACCCGAGCAGAAGGCCGATCTCTACTCGATCTCCCAGCGCTCGAAAAATGCGGAGGCTCTGTTCGTAGCGCGCTCGCGACGAGATGTAGTCGCCTTGACAATCCGCGAGCATCCCCGCGCCTTTGAGCGCCAGCGCCCTCGCCGCCGTATCTCCATCGTTATCAGGAAGGGCAAGCGCCCGATTGAGGAATGCCCTCCCCTCGCTGTAAAGCCGCCGTTCGGCCCAATACCGCCACAACGCAGCCGTAATTCTCAAGCCGGTTTCGGCGCCTTGTGCGTCCCTTTCGCATCGATGGAGCGCCTCCCGCAAGTTGTCATAATCCTTGTCCAAACGCTGGAGCGCCCTTTCGAGTTCGACTCGCTCCACATACGGCAGCTTCGCCGCTTCCACAATCTTGAAGAACCAATCCCGATGCCGGATCTGAAGCAGGCTCGCCCAGCCGTGCTCGGAGAGCCGCGCATCCGCGTACTGACGCACCATCTCCAGAAGTCGATATCGCCCGCTTTCCATTGGTCCCGTCGCATCGAACGCCACCAGAGATTTGTCAACCAGCGAGATCAGAAGGTCCAGCACCCGCCATTTCGGAATAGCCTCATCGGAACAGACTTCCTCGGCCGCCTCCAGAGTCCAGCCGCCCGAGAAGACCGAAACACACTCCAGCAAACGCTGCTCCGAAGGACTGAGTAGCGCATACGACCAATCGAGCGTCGCTCTCAGTGTCTGCTGGCGCGACTGCGCCGCGCCGCCGCCGTCGGTAAGCTGCGCGAGGTGATCGTCCAAACGCTCGGCGATCTGATGGACTGTCAGGGAGCCGACCCGGGCGGCGGCCAGCTCGACGGCGAGCGGAATGCCGTCTATATGCGCGCAGATTTGGGCGACCGCCCGCGCATTGTCCCGCGTGAGTAGGAATGTTTTCTGAACGTCCTGGGCTCGATCCATGAAAAGCTGCACGCTTTCGTAGCCCCTCAGCACCCGCGCGAGGCCGGAGTCGGGCGCCGGCAGATACGCGGGATCCGGGACGGAAAGCGCCGGGACCATCCAGACGACCTCCCCCGTCACCCCCAGCGCCTCACGGCTGGTCGCAAGAATTTGCAGCCCCGCGCACTCCTCCAGCAGACGCCCCGCCAGCTCGGCGCTCGCGTCCAGCAGGTGCTCGCAGTTGTCCAGCACCAGCAGCACGCGCTGGGATCGCAAATGGGCGATCAGGATCTCAAGCAGCGTTCGTCCGCTTCCCTCCTTCAGCCGCAGCGTACTCGCCACTTGCAGGGCGATCTGCCTGCCGTCGGTCAGCGCCTCCAGTGAGACGAGACATACCCCCTGGGCGAATTCCGGCGCGGCCTCCCCGGCGACCGCGATGACCAGACGCGTCTTGCCGATCCCGCCTGCTCCCGTGAGCGTCACCAGACGAGACCTGCGCAGCGCCTCAAGCACATCCTCTCGCTCGTCTTCGCGCCCGACAAGGTCCGTAGGCGAATGCGGCAGATACCCGATGACAACTGGACCGTCTGATGCTTCGTGATGTGCGACGCGGGCCGGCGCGGAGGCGCGAAGCCGCGCCTCCGCCCGCAAATACGAGTAGAGCGCGACGGTCTCCTCGTCTGGAGACGCCCTTGGGTCGTCCTTGCGCAGCCAGCGTACGAAGGACTGATAAACCTCCAGAGCCGCGTTAGTGTCGCCGCTTTGGGCGAGCGCGCGCATCAGCCCTCGGCGCGAGGCCTCTCGCCAGGGATCCAGTGAAATCGCCCGCTGATAGCTCCGGACCGCCGCCGCCCAATCTCCGGTCGCGACAGCGGCGTCCGCCAGCGTTTGCAGCGCCTGAAGGCAGCGCTGTTCGCGCTCGGCGCGCTCCGGCTCCGCCCACCCCTCGGCGCATCCTTCCAGCAGCGGCCCGCGATAGAGCGCCGCCGCCCGCTCCAGCGATGACGTCTCCAACCCGGCCGCCGCCTCATCAAACACATGCGCGTCCACATCCGCTCCGTCAAGATTGAAGGACAGGGTGTGACGAGCAGGCGATTGGAGACGCCAGCTTTCGCTTCCCAGCGCACGGCGCAGCGCGCTGAGGGCCACGCGCAGGTTTGTGGCCGCCGCGCTTTGGTCCGCATCCGGCCAGAGCGTTCCAGCCAGCCATTCGCGATCGACCGGGCGCGCCTTTCGGAGCACCAGGAGCGCCAGCAGCCAGAGGACCTTTCGGGAGCGCAAACGCGGCAGCGCGCGGCCTTCGACCAGCACCTGCATCGGTCCAAAAAGCGTGATTGTGAAGGATGTGGATACGGAGTCGGCAGGGATCAAGGCGGTGACAATTCCTTTTGGCGTGAACATCGTTGATGAAGCACAGGTCCGCCGGGCGAACGTTCTCGGGAGCGGAACGATTTTCCTCCTGAACGGACAACGTTGCGGAAACCCCTCTCGGAGATAATAAGCCGTCCCTGAACTTCAGAGAGCGGATCACATCCGATCACGAGGAGAAAAATCATGAACGAACTATTGGAGACAGCCATCAAAGCGCACGGCGGCCTGAGCCGCTGGAACGAACTGACGCAGGCGCGAGTGGAGGCGTCCCTCACCGGAGCCATCTGGTACGTCAAAGGCAAGCCCGATGCCCTCAAGGACGTCGTCATGACTATCGATACGAAGAGCGAGCATCTGGTCACGGACTTCCCCGGCCAGGACAAGCGCACGATCTTTGAGCCCAGCCGCATCGTGCTGGAGCGAGCGGACGGAACACCGATTGAGGTCCGCAATGACCCGGAGAAGTCGTTCGAGGGGCAGCAGCGCGAAACGCCTTGGGACGACATTCATGTCGCCTATTTCCAGGGCGAGGCATTGTGGACGTATTTGACCACCCCGTTTCTCTATACCTATGAGGGGTTTGCGACCGAGGAAATCGCTCCAATCCAGGTCGAAGGCGAGACGTGGCGGCGTTTGAAGGTCACCTTCCCGGACTATGTGAAAAGCCATACTCGCGAGCAGATCTCGTGTTTCGGTCCCGACGGTCTGCTGCGCCGGCACGATTATACGGTCGACATCCTCGGCGGCGCGACCGGTCTCAATTACGCTTCGGAGTATCGCGACGTCAGCGGCGTGATCGTCCCGACCAAGCGCCGCATCTATGCCTACGAAGGCGACTACGTCAAGGTCCCGGAGCCGCTGCTGGTCGCGATCGACATGGGCGAAGTCACATTTCGCTGAGGCGCGTTTTTGAGGGATTGGAGGACACCATTGGCAGCCAACACACTCTTCACGCCGCTGCGGCTGGGGGCGATCGAGCTTCCCACCCGAATCATCATGGCTCCGCTCACCCGGATGCGGGCCGGCGCCGGCGGGGTTCCCACACCGCTGAACGCCGAATATTACGCCCAGCGCGCCTCGGCGGCGCTGATCTTCACGGAAGACACCACGATCAGCCGTCAGGCGCAGGGCTATCCAAGCGTCCCGGGCGTGTTTACTCCCGAGCAAATCACGGGCTGGCGAGCGGTCACAAAAGCAGTCCACGCCCGTGGCGGGCGGATCGTCATGCAGATCGCTCACAACGGCCGCAACTCGCACTCTTCATATATGGCGAACGAGGAGCTTCCCGTCGCCCCGTCCGCGATCCCGCCGACGGGGCAGGCGCACACGCCGACTTTTGAAGCCGTCGATTACGAAACGCCGCGCCCACTGGACACATCGGAACTGCCCGGCATCGTGGACGCCTTTCGCGCGGCGGCCATCAACGCCATGGAGGCCGGGTTTGACGGCGTCTCCGTGCAGGGCGCCAACGGCCCCTGCTGGAGCAATTTCTAGAGGATGGGACAAACCGGCGCAGCGACGACTACGGCGGCGCCATCGAGAACCGGGCTCGGCTGCTCCTGGAAGTGGTGGACGCGGTCGGAGCCGCCATCGGGCCGGACCGGGTCGGCGTTCGCCTATCGCCCTTCGGACAGTTCGGCGGGATCTCCGACAGCGACCCTCGAAGGCTCTTTTCCTACGTCATCGCACAGCTCAGTCAGCGGCGGATCGCCTATCTGCATCTGATCGAAGCGCTCGGCTCCGAAATCGGCCTGAGCGACGATCTCCACGCGGGCGCGGTCAATAACGCCGCGCTGTTCCGCTCCCATTTCAACGGGCCGCTCATCTCAGCAGCGGCCTACACGCCGGAACGCGCCGCCGAGACAGTCGATGAGGGACGCGCCGACGCCATCGCCTTCGGACGGCTGTTTATCGCCAACCCCGATCTTCCCGAGCGCATCCGGCGGAACGCTCCGCTCAACCCGCCTGTGCGCGCCACCTTTTATGGAGGCGACGCGAAGGGCTACACGGACTATCCGACGCTTCCATAACAAACGTCCATTTTCAGTAAAACTCTGCCACAAGGAGACCGCGATGTTCACGCAAAACGCATTGATCGATTCACAACCCGCAGTCGAAACTTGCGCCTTCCCCAGAACGGAGGAGACTACCGACGCAGCTTTCAAACCGTCCTATCTCTTCACTCCCGTCGAGATCGGTCCGTATACGCTCGCGCATCGAGTCGTGATGGCGCCGCTCACACGGCTGCGCTCGGAAACGCCCGGGGATGTCCCCGGCGATCTGATGGTCGAATATTACGGCCAGCGCGCCTCCCCGGGCGGCTTCATCGTCTCGGAAGCGACGACCATTGCAGTGACCGGCCGGGGCTATCTGGGCGCTCCGGGTATCTACTCCGACGCGCAAGCGGCGGGCTGGCGGCGGGTGACGGACGCCGTACACGCCAAAGGCGGCCTCATCTTCATTCAGCTCTGGCATGTGGGCCGCGCCGCGCATGTCGAGATGACCGGCGGCGAGGCCCCGGTGAGCGCTTCCGCCGTCCCCTTCGAAGGCGTCGCCTTCACGAAGGACGGCTGGGTTCCGGTCTCCCCAAACCGCGCGCTTCGCACGGACGAAATACCCGGCGTCGTCGAAGCCTATCGCCTCGGCGCGGTTCGGGCGAAGGCGGCCGGCTTCGACGGCGTCGAAATCCATGGCGGCAACGGCTACCTGGTGGACCAGTTCCTCCAGGACGGCAGCAACAAACGGACCGACGAATACGGCGGGCCGATCGAACACCGCGCCCGGTTTCTGTTTGAGGTGCTGGACGCGGTCATCTCCGTGTGGGGAGCCGACCGTGTCGCGGTTCGTCTTTCACCCGCTACACGCTTTAACGGGATGTCCGACAGCAATCCCGAGGCGACCTTCGGATACGTCGCGAAGCAGCTCAATCGCTACGGCCTCGCTTACCTTCATATCATCGAGCCGCGAATCAACGGCAATGAAGAGGTCTCGGAAGGGCTGGCGCCGGTGGCGACCGAGCATCTGCGCGCGATCTACACGGGAAAGCTCATCTCGGCAGGCGGTTTTCATCCCGATACCGCCGAGGAGATCCTGAAGATCGGGAACGCCGACGCCGTCGCCTTTGGCCGTCTGTTCATCGCCAATCCCGACCTCCCCGAACGCCTGCGGCTCAGCCTTCCGCTCAATCCATACGACCGCTCGACCTTCTATGGCGGCGACGCCCACGGCTACACCGACTATCCGTTCTATGGAAAGGGAAGCTAATCCTCATGGAAGTCAACACTCAGGAACAAAACAAGACGATTGCGCTAGAAGCGTTCGAGGCCCTGTTCAACCAGCGCGATTACGCATTGGCGGAACGCTATTGGTCTCCGCACTACATTCAGCACAGCGCCCACATCCCGCCGGGACGCGAGGGGCTCTTCGATCTCGTCCGAGCGATCCCGGAAACATCGAAATATGAGCTTGGATTGATCGCGGCGGAAGGAGACTTCGTCATCATGCACGGCCGGTACTCCGGGATCGGACTGCCGGCGAACTGGATCGCGGCGGACATTATCCGTATGAAGGACGGCGTACTGATCGAACACTGGGATGTCATTCAGGACGAAGCCACGCGCGAACAGTCGCAGAGCGGCGCCCCCATGTTCGGCGACAGCTTCCCAAAAGAAAAGGAGCAGGAATGAAACTCACGGGCAACACGATCTTTATCACCGGAGGCGGCTCAGGCATCGGCCGAGGGCTGGAGGAGGCGCTGCACGCGCTTGGGAATCAGGTGATCATCTCCGGGCGGCGGGCCGGCAATCTGGCCGAGACGATTCGCGCAAATCCCGGCATGCAATCGGTCGAACTGGATATTTCGGACTCGGCGAGCATCGCGGCAGTGGCGCAGTGGCTGATCGCGGAGCATCCAGCGCTGAACGTACTGATCAACAACGCCGGCGTCATGCATATCGACAACGCCGCAGGCGCTGTCGAGGAAGACCTGATCGTGTCCACTATCACGACCAATTTGATGGGGCCGATCCGCCTGACCGGGGCGCTGGTCGAACATCTGAAGCAGCAGGAGGCGGCGACAATCGTCAACGTCGCCTCGGTGCTGGGTTTCGTCCCGATGGCTTCGGCGGCGGTTTATTCGTCCACGAAGGCGGCGATGCATTCCTACACACAGTCGCTTCGGTACAGGCTCCGGAACAGTTCGGTGGCGGTTCTGGAGCTTGCGCCGCCGTGGGTGCGGACAGATCTTCTCAACAGCAGCGAAGAGCCAAGGGCGATGCCGCTGGCGGAGTTCATCTCCGAAACCATGACGATATTGGGCGCGGATGCAGAGGAGATCATCGTCGAACGGGCGCAGCTTCTTCGGAGCAAGATCGGCGACGCTTCGTTCGTCACTCAATTCAACGACCTGTTGGAGCAGTCCCAATAATCAAGCAGCCACGCCGATTACCCAATCGAGCTGCGGCGAACAACCATCACAGCAAACACGACAGACCATAGGAGAAACGACCATGACATTCATCAACGCCAGCTTCCTCTCGGCCGCCGCCATCGCCCTCGCGGCGATCGCCGCGCCTCTCTCGGCCGCGCACGCCGACGCTCCGGCCAAGCCCGTCATCGTGCTCGTCCACGGCGCATTCGCCGACGCCACCGGCTGGAGCCACGTCATCCCACTGCTGGAGAAGGACGGTTACACGGTCTTCGCCGTCCAGAATTCACTGACTTCCCTGGACGCCGATGTCGCCACCACCAAGCGCGTCATCGAGGCCCAGAAAGGCCCCGTGGTGGTGGTCGGCCATTCGTACGGCGGCGCGGTCATCACCGGCGCGGCGGCGGATCAGGCGAACGTCAAAGCCCTGGTCTATCTGGCCGCATTCGCCCCGGACAGCGGCGAAGCCGTGGGCGTGTTCGCGGATCAGATCCCGCTCGCCAAAACGCTCGTACCGGATGCGGCGGGTTTCCTCTACATCGACCGGGCGAAGTTCCACGACGCCTTCTGCGCCGATGTGCCGGCGGAGGAAGCGCACATTATGGGGATCGTCCAGAAACCTCTCGCCAGCGCGATCTTCGGACAGTCCATCCCCGCCGCCGCCTGGAAAACGATTCCATCCTGGTATCTGGTCAGCCAGGACGACCACGCGATCAGCCCGGACCTGGAGCGTTTCTACGCAAAGCGCATGGGCGCCCAAACCAGCGAGATCAAAGCCAGCCATGTGGCGTTTATCTCCCACCCCAAAGAGATCGTCCACTGGATCGAAGAGGCGGCGAACGCGTCGGCCAAATAACACGACCAGCGGTGAAGGCGGCTTGCATCGTTCTTCTGGCAAGCCGCCTTCACCGCCGACAATTTTGACTTTCTATTCGATTTTGCCCGTCGCATTTACGGATTTCGCAGCGTGACTAGCAGTCGGAGCCAAATACAAAGGACGAGTAAACGGTCGATCGATGCTTTCCATCAGCATGCGGGCTTCCGAAAGATCGAGGGACAATTTCGTGTTGAGATCGCGGACGGCTTCTACTTTGCGCCCGGCGGCGAGGTGTAAGTAAATCGCAAGAGTATCTGCTCCGTTCAGTTGGGATAGGATAGGATGCTTCGCGATCAGTGCAGGGGAAACCGAAAAATCGCAGGCTTTCGTCCGCACGGCGTCGCCAATGCGGCCAAACTGCGTAAGTCGATTTGTGAGTTGCACCTTGCGGCCATTCACGGCGAGAAGAATCTGCTCGGGCGTGATGTCCAACTGCTGGACGTTCGTCCATGGCGCCTCAATCCACGGAGACTTACGGAAAATGAGCGAGCGTTCACGATAGCGAAACCGGTCGTCGGTTAGGACAATCTCGATCTCTTTCCATATCAGGAGTGTTTCTATGCTCACGAACAAGAAGAGATCGCCCAATGCTGCGATCAGGCGTCGCGGAATCCCGATATGCAGCGCGGATGCGCCAAGGGCCGCGACAAAATTGATAACCCATGGGGCGTTGAAGCAGGCAAAAAGCAGCGCAAATATGGCTACCACGCCAAAAAGCATAGGACTTGTGGTTTGGCGTACTTCGACATTCATACCAGAGATAATACTCGATCGCGCCTCAAAGAGAATCCTCCACCTTCCCTAAGGTGCGACGCTTTACGCGACAAATGAGTAACTCCCCGAACCGATGGCGTACACCGTCGCGCCAATCTCCTGCCTTACGAACGTTACGCCCTTCGCCTGCGCCGCCGGGGCGCCGCCCTCGGTGATCTGGGCGGCGCCGGCCGCCGGGATCCAGACCGTCGCGGTGGAGTTCGCGGGAATGGTCATGTCGAGATGGAATTTGCCGTTTTGGCGCGTCCAGCTTGTGGCGATCTTGCCGTGGGGTCCAAGATGGCTGCCCTTTGCCCAGGTCAACCCGCCGACGACTTGAGGGCGGATGAGAATGTGCGAGAACCCGGGAGATTCGGGATCGAGTCCGATGCCGGCGAGCGCCTGGAAGAACCAGTTGCTCACGTCGCCGAACATGATATGGTTGTGGGAGTCGCTTTCCGTCCACTGCTCCCAGAGCGTCGTGGCGCCTTGCGTGATCCACCACGCCCAGCTCGGCTGCTCCTTACGCGCGACAACGTGATGCGCGAGGTCGGCGCGGCCGCCGTCGGAGAGGACGCGCAGGATATATTTGGCGCCGAGGATGCCGCAGTCGATGTGGCCCTGCCGCTCGATGTCCGCGACGAGCGCGGCAAAGACGTCGTCCTGATGTTCGGCGGGAGTGAGACCGAAGAACAGCGGCATGGCCTGCGCGGTCTGTTCGCCCTCGGCGTACATTTTCGTCGCAGGGTTCCACCATTTGGCGTGGAATCCGGCTTTGATACGGTCCGCGAGCGCGCCGTATTTCCGCGCATCGGCGTCGCGGCCCAGAAGTTTGGCCGCATCGGAGAGAATGCGCGCGTCGTGATAGATATAGACCGTGGAGCTCAGCTGGCTGGGAGTCTTGGTCTTCCAGGGCAGCCAGTCGCCGAGGCTGTCGAAGGGAACGACGTCGTCCTCAAGCCGGCCGGCGACGTAATCGACGTAACGCGCGATGTAGTCGTAATGGCGCGCGAGGATGCGCGTGTCGCCGAGATATCGATATAAATCCCAGGCGATGATCGCGTAGGCGCTGTCCCAGGCGGGATGACAGCCGCCGCTCCCCCACCCGCCTGATGGAATGATGTCGCCGACCTGACCGTTTTCCTGCTGGTTGTCCGCGATATCATTCAGCCACTTTGTGTAGAACGCCGCCGACTGGAAGTTCATCAGGCCGGCTTCGGCGGCGAGATGGGCGTCGCCCGTCCAGCCATTCTTTTCGCGCTGCGGGCAGTCGGTGGGAATGCTCTGGGCGTTGCTCAGATATGACCAGCGCGTGGCGTGCTGAATCTTGTTCAGCATCTCATCCGAGCAGGAGAACTCCCCGGCCGACGCGACATCGGTATGCGCGAATCGTCCCCGGAAGTTATGCGGGCTCGGTTTGCCCGGAAATCCCGTGATTTCGGCGTACTGGAAGCCGCTGTACGAGAAACGCTGCTCCCAGACCTCTTCACCGCCGCCCTTGCAAATATAGGTATCCGTTTGGAACAGCTGCGGCGGCGTGGTCTTGTTCATGAAGTAATCGATGTTCGAGGTATCCAGCGTCCCATCGGCGTGAACCAATTCGCCGTAACGCATCGTGATCGCGGTCCCTGCGGGAGCGGTCACGCGCAGCTGTACGTGCCCGGAGAAGTTCTGCCCGAAGTCGACGACATGCACGCCGGGCCTGGGTTCGGTGATCCTGACCGGGGTCAGGCTCTGCGTGACGGCGACCGGCGGACAGCGCCGCGCCGCCAGCTTACCAGCAAGCGCAGGCATGTGGTGGACCGGCTCCCATGCCTTATCGTCGAAGCCGGGACGGTCCCAGCCGGGCGTTTCCAGCCGCGCGTCGTAGATCTCGCCGCTGTAGATCCCATCGCGGACAATGGGTCCGGCGGCGGTTTTCCAGGCGTCGTCGCTGACGATGGTTTGATGGCCGCCGCCCACATACTCGATCTCCAGCACGAGGCGCAGCCGCTGCGGGCCGCGCCAGGACGCCTTTTCGAACTGCCAGGTCGCCAGATCGTGGACATCGTACCAGCCCTTGCCCAGCACCGCGCCGATGGCGTTCGAGCCCAGCGCCACCAAGTGCGTCACATCATAAGTCACGTACAGCGCATGTTTATCAAACGCCGTATAGGCGGGATCGCGTTCGGACGCGCCGCCGAGACGGGTCCCGTTCAGATAAATATCGGCGTATCCCAAGCCGCACGCATAGACCCGGGCGCGCTGGACGGGATCCTTCGACGAAAACTCACGACGCAGATACGGCGCGGGATCCGACATGGACAGGGATGCGGGAACCGCCGACGGAACTCCCCAGGGATGATCCCCGACCGCCGCCACGACCTGCGCGGCCGGCCATGCGCTGTCGTCGAAACCAAGGGCGTCCCATCCCGGGGTTTCGGCTGCGAACGCTTTCCACGAGCCATCCGAGATCACGACGATCGAGGCGCCCTGATCCAGCGTCACCACCAAACGGCAAGCAAGGCCGGCGGCGTCCTTCACATTCGTTCCGACAATCGCCAAAACGTTCGCGCCCCGAACGATATGCTGGGTGACATCCTGCGCCTTCGTCGTCTTCCAGTCGTCCTCGCAGCCGCCGCGCGTCACTTCCTGTCCGTTGAGGCGCACGTCATACGCATCGTCGACGGTAAAGATCAGCTGCGCGGAGACGCATCGGCGTCCCTTCGGAACTATGAATGTCCGGCGAAACCAGCGCGATCCGTTCGGAGCTTTTTCGGCGGGATTAACGCCCAACTCCCCGTACCAGATCCACGAAACGCCTTCGAGGCTGGCCGGCGGCGCGCCGGCGGTAGCGGCCGTACGACCGATCCAGGCGCTCGACTTCCAATCCGCCTCCTCCAGCAGTCCCATTTCCCAGCGCGCCGTTTCGCTCCAGGGCGTCGCGACCCCGGCGGCGTCCCAGCTGCGCACGCGCCAGAAGCACTGCCGCCGGGGCGTCAGCGGCTTGCCGCGATATTCAATGTGGCTGGTGGCGTCGGACAGAACCTTGCCGCTGTTCCACAGGTCGAAATGCCCGGCGGCCAGATCGTCCGGGGTGCTGGCGACCACAATCTGATAGGCGCTCTGCCGCCATCCGCGCGCGGACGCCTCGATTACCCAACTCAAACGCGGCGTGCGCTCATCGAGGCCTAAGGGATCGGTCAAATATTCACAGCGCAGATCCAGGGCGACGCCGCCCCCCTGCACGGCGGGCTTCGCCGCCGCGCACTCCACCTGCCCTCCAATAAAGCCGCCGGCCATCGTGCCCGCGACGAGCCCCATGAGCTCTCGTCGTGATAGTTTATAGTCAGACATAGTATTGCTTATCCAGTAGAAACGCCATTGGGAGATTGTGGTGGAATGTGGCGGTGATACGCTTAAAATTGGGCGAACGCTCCTCATTTTCCTTCTCAATTTACAAATAAATCCCGAGGCGGCGATCGGGGGTAAAATGACGTCATGGATGTCATTGTGATCGGCGGCGGTATGGGGGGCCTCTCGGCGGGAATACAACTGGCGGCGCGGGGAGCGCGTGTGACGTTGTTTGAAAAGAATGAGAGGGTCGGCGGCAAGCTCAACGTTTGGTCGGATGATGGATTTCTATTCGATACCGGCCCGCATGTGCTCACGATGCTCTGGGCCATCGACGAAATCTTCGCCGCCGCCGGGCGCCGCCTGGCCGACGCGGTCGATCTGATTCCCCTCGACACGATCTGCCGCTATCACTTCCCGGACGGCGCGACGCTGGACGCTCCCGCCGACCGCGACGCCGCGACACAGGCTATCGCCGAGTTCGCCCCGGGAGAAGAACAGGGCTTCGCGCGCTTCCTCGACTACGCCCGACGCGTCTCGGATGCAACCACGGACCCATTTCTGCGCAACGACTTCGGCGCAAGCGTCCACGGCGCTCCCACGCGCGAGCAGTGGGGACAACTGCGAGAGTTTTTGGCGCTCAAGCCCTGGCGCACGCTGCGCGACGTGGTGCGCGAACACTTCTCCGACCCCAGACTGCGCGATGTGTTTGAACTTTACGCCCTTTACAGCGGCTCGCATCCCGCCCGCAGCTCTGGGATCTTCGCCACCGTCGCCGATGTCCAGTGGCGGCAAGGGACTTATTATGTCCGTGGCGGACTCTACAAACTCGCGGAGGCGCTTGTCGAATTGGCGCGAGATGTCGGCGTGTCGATCCAGACCAGCAGCCCCGTGCGTGAGATCATCGTCAAAAACGGACGGGCGCGCGGCGTCGCCCTGGAGAACGGAGCGCGCCACTACGCCGACGCCGTCGTCTGCAACGAAGATACGCTGGCGGCGTACAAATCCCTGCTGGCGCCCCAGAGCCGCCCCCACTATCCCGATCGCAAAGCAGACGCCGTTGAGACAAGCACTTCGGCGTTTCTGCTCTTGCTCGGAGTGCGCGGCGAGTATCCGCAGCTTGCGCACCATAACTCGTTTCTTTCGACCGATCTCGAAGCCGAGTTTGGGAGCATCTTTGACCGGCATCGTCCCGCAGACGATCCGACCGTCGGCGTCGCCTGCCAGAGCGTGACCGACCCGAGCAAAGCGCCGCCCGGCTGCTCCAACCTTTTTCTCATGACGAACCCGCCCGCTCTCAGCGATGCGTTCGATTGGACACGGGAGGCGGCCTCGTACCGCGAGATCGTCTTGAATAAATTGGAGGCGATGGGGCTGAAGGGGCTGCGCGATCGTATCGTCGTCGAGCAGATGTGGACGCCGTTGGACCTACAAAGCCGCTACAACGCCCGGCGCGGGGCGGTTTACGGCCTGAGCTCCAACGGCTGGCGCAACGCGTTTTTGCGGCCGCCCAACGTCTGTCCGGATGTGAAGGGGTTATACTTCGTCGGCGGCGGCACGCACCCTGGCGGCGGCCTGCCGCTGTGCGCGCTCTCCGGAACCAACGTCGCTCGCCAGCTTCAGGCAAATCATCGCCGGGAATTCCCATCGTGAGGGTACAATTTCTTCGCAAGAATATTGGGAAAGTTACGCAGAGTTTCGAGGATAACTCCGATGATCTGTCATGAATGCAAGGCGGATAATCCCGCCGGCCACAAATTTTGCGGCGGCTGCGGCAAAGAACTCAAGGCTCCCCCGCCCGATGTTCTGGTCGAAGGCGACCCGACCGCGTTTTACTGCAACAAGCACACCAAAACCATCACCCGCCTGCGCTGCGGCCGCTGCGCGACCCCGATCTGCCCTCGCTGCATGGTCCAGGGCGTCGCGGGCGCTCGCTGCAAAGCCTGCGCCAAAAACAAAGTACCGATCCGGATCACGGGCGTGCTGCATGGCGCCGGGAAAACGATCGAAAGCGGCATGCAGGGCCGCCGAAGCACCCTCTGGTACATGGTGATCCTGGATATTATCATTTCGCTGTTCCGGCGGTAGAGTACTGAACTGCGGGTATAAAACCCACGCGTTCAATACTCTTGGATGAGGTAGGTCTTTCGATAACGCAATCGCCAACATCGAGTTATTGGGTGGCATGCCGGCGCAAAGCCGCCGGCATGCCACCCGGTGAAATTGGCCGAACAAAAGACTTCCTCAATGAAGACCCTGTGAGTGCCGTGGGACTTGCTCACACCCGCCGCCCCAGCACGATCTTCCGCTCCGTTTCTTCCTCTGCCTCCGGAAGCATCAGCGAGACGGGCTTCTCTAACTTGATCCCGAAGTTCTTCGCTGCGATCCGGCCCTCGGACATCTCCTCATCCACATTCGCGCCTTTCATCGCCACCAGAACGCCGCCGGAAAGGAGGAAGGGCGCGGTCCAGGGCAGCAGCTTCGCGAGCGACGCGACGGCGCGCGCGGTGACGACGTCGTAGGCGTGGGCGTGGTCCATTTCTTTGGCGGCGTCTTCGGCGCGGGCGTGCAGAATGTCGACGCGGGTGAGGGCCAGCGCGTCCGCGACAGCGCGGCAGAAGGTGAGCTTTTTGGCGGTGGAGTCGAGCAGGGTGAGATGGATGTCCGGGCGGACGATCTTGAGGGCGAGACCGGGCAGACCGGCGCCGGTTCCGACATCGATCAGGCGCGCATTCCGCGGGATCTGCATGACGCGCAGGACTGAGAGCGAATCCAGAAAGTGCTTGACGGCGATGTCGCGTGGTGAGGTGAGACGCGTCAGGTTCATGCGCGTCGCGTTCCATTCCACGAGCAGATCGGCGTATTGCTGAAATTGATCGAGCTGAGCGGGAGTGAGGTTCAGGTCCCAGGCGTCGTTGGCGCCGCGACGAAATATATCGATAAGTTGTTCTTCCACGCGAACATTATGACGAATATTCGCCGTATTGTCCGCGAGAAGACGCAAACTTGCCGATTTTGAGCGCCAATCGCCTAATTGGCGAGACCGCGCACGAGCCGCCATTCTCGAATGGGCTGACCATGCCGATAGATCGTGTAGACAAAATCGCGGTCATAGGAACGATAGCCGTGCGTCTCCGCCCAGCACGTCATTTCCGATCGCTGTGTCTGCGGGTCCGGCTTATCGCTGGTCACAAAATACGCTCCGACGACCGGTCCTTCAATTTTCAATACCACGAAATTGTCCTTCAGTAAAAATGGAACGAGGAGCCGTATGTCGCCGCACCTCTCGGCTCGGACGGCCCCTCGATATTTATGGCGAGCACAGACGGCCTGGCGACCGAAGCATGGGCGTGCGGGGCGTCAGGAGAGGCCGCTCCGCGTTTCCAGTAGGACTGTGCTCGATATTGCCTACACCCTCAATTATGGCGGCCAGGCGTTCTCTGCACACTGCGCGGAATACGAGCTTTCCCGTCGCCTTGACAACCCCCACCCGCCCCGGTATACTCGAAGCTCGACACATTGTGAAAAATCGCACGGAATGGAAATAAGTGATGGCTTACCAATCACTGCACGAATTTATTCAGCGTCTGGACAAGGCCGGCGAGCTGCGGCGAATCCAGCAGCAAGTCGATCCCTATCTGGAGATCACGGAGATCGCGGACCGCGTCATGAAGATGCCGGGCGGCGGCCCCGCGCTGCTTTTTGAGAACGTGAAAGGATCGAAGTTCCCGCTCGCGATCAATTTGATGGGCTCCCGGAAGCGCATGTCCTGGGCGCTCGGCGTGGACGACATCGAAGAGATCGCCGACGAGATCGCCGCGCTTACCAGACTGCCCTCCAATATGCCGGCGTCGCTGCTCGGCAAGATCCAGATCCTGCCGCAGCTCGCGGCTCTGGGCGCCATTGCGCCCAAGCTCATCTCTCCCGTCACGGCGCCGTGCCAGGAGGTCGTGAAGCTTGGCAAGGACGCGAACCTCGACGAGCTTCCGATCCTCACCTGCTGGCCGGATGACGGCGGGCCGTTTATCACCCTGCCGCTGGTGTTCACCAAGGACGAAGGCACGGGCAAGCGTAACGTCGGCATGTATCGGATTCAGAAGCAAGGTCCGCACGAGACGGGGATGCACTGGCAGCGTCACAAAGTGGGCAGCCGCCACTATGCGAACTACGAAGCCAAGGGCCGCGATATTCCCGTCGCCATCGTTCTGGGCGGCGATCCCGCATTGACTTACGCCGCCACTGCGCCCCTGCCCGACGAGATCGACGAGATGGTCTTCGCCGGCTTCCTGCGCAAGAAACCCGTGGAGTTGGTGAAGTGCAAGACCATCGACATGGAAGTGCCCGCCGACGCCGACTTCGTGCTGGAGGGCTATGTCGCCCATAGCGAACGTCGGCGCGAGGGACCGTTTGGCGACCACACCGGATACTACAGCCTCGCCGACGACTACCCCGTCTTTCGGATCACGGCGATCACGCATCGCCGCAGCGCCGTCTACCCCTGCACCATCGTCGGCCCGCCACCGATGGAGGACAAATATCTGGGCCTCGCCACCGAGCGCCTCTTCCTGCCGCTCGCGCGCCTCATGGTCCCGGAAATAATCGACTACCACCTGCCGTCGGAAGGCGCGTTTCACAACCTTGCCCTCATTCGCATCAAGAAGCGATATCCGGGACACGCGTTCAAAGTCATGCACGCCCTCTGGGGATTAGGGCAGATGATGTTCACGAAGTGTATCGTCGTGGTGGATGAAGATGTGGATGTGCAGAACCCCGGCGAAGTCGTTTGGCGCGCCTTCGCGAATATCGACCCCGAACGCGATATTACATTTGTGAAGGGACCGATCGACGTTCTCGACCACGCCTCGCCGCTGATGGCCTTCGGATCGAAGATGGGGGTGGACGCCACGCGCAAGTGGCCGGATGAGGGATTCACCCGGGAATGGCCGGAAGTGCTGACGATGACGCCCGCGATCAAACAGCGCGTGGACGCCATTTGGAGGTCGCTTGGCATCGAGGCGTAGGGTTGCGCCCTGGTAAAAATACGGTGAGTTTTTTGTGAAAAGTTGCCGAAAAGAATATTGTGCTGTATAATTAGGTTCTACTACCCGGTTTACAGAGATCTCAAACGCGTTAATTTCTTGTACGAAAGAGGAATTCCCGGATGGATGCAAAGTCACTTTTCACCAGCACCGAAGTTTTGTCCGGCTTTGGCCTGATCGCCGTGGGCATCAGCGCGCAAGCCTTAGGAATACATGATATCTTTGCGGTGGCCATGGCCCCGTTCGGCGTCGGCCTGATCCTCAGCGATATGCTGTCCAAAGTTGCTCGCGCCACTCGCGACCGCGTCAAGGTCCGCATCCCGCGCGACAACGACTAGAATTGCCTTTGATCTTATGCCCAACCCCAAACGTCTCGTCGTTGCGGTGACCGGCGCCAGCGGCGCTCTGTACGCGATTCGGTTTCTCCAGCAGGCGTCCCGGCATTACGATCAAATCTACCTGATGCTCTCCGACCAGGCGGCGATGGTGTTTTCCACGGAAACGGGCGGCTCTCTGTCTCGCCCGTTCACCGCCGCCCAGTACCTGGGCGAAGAGTACGCCGACGCGCCGATCCAATTTCTCGACTCCAAAGACTACTACACCCCGCCCGCTTCTGGATCGTTCGTCCATGACGGCATGGTCATTATTCCGTGCTCCATGGGCACGCTGGGACGGATCGCGTCCGGCGTCTCCAACGACCTCACCACCCGCTCCGCCGACGTGTGCCTCAAAGAACGCCGCAAGCTCATCCTTGTGGCCCGCGATACACCTTTTCATTTAATTCACCTCCGAAACATGGTAACAGTAACAGAGGCGGGCGCGATCGTCCTTCCCGCCGTCCCCGCGTTCTACCACCGGCCAAAAACCGTGGAAGACGTCGTGGATACCGTTGTCGCGCGCGTGCTGCAAAATCTCGGAGTCCCACAAACGCTGCAGCCGCAATGGCAAGCGGAAGACGAATAATCGTATCGCGCTTCCCCGTCGGAACAATCCCAATCCGTGATCATAGGAGATCGTGTATTTATGAAGAGGCACTTGGCGTTTGTCGCCGGAGCGGGCGCCGTCAGTTTATTCGGAGCGGCCCACGCCGTGTACGCGCAGGTACTGCCGGGCGATATCGACCGCAGCCAGTTCCGCGCCAGCGCCCATGCGCTCGGCATGGGCGGTTCCGATCTGCTCCTGAACGACGGCATTGATTCCGCCGCCGCCAACCCAGCGGCGATCGGCGATTCGGGCAAGTTCAGCTTCGGCCTCTCCGCGGAGGCCCGAACCGACAATGTCAAATGGAGCGATATCAACGATGTCGTCGACAATGTCACCAAGGTCCGTGACCAGATCGACAACACCACCGGCGGAATATCGACCGGCCAGGTTACGGCCGCCTACGACGCCTTTGACAGCATCTACAACTTCGCCATCAAAGCCGGCGCGCAGCCGAACGGCGGTCCCGCCACGCTCAAAGCCGTCGGCGCTCCATCGCTAGGGTTCAGCTTCGGCAAGTTCGGCGTCATCGCTTACGGCGGCGTCGCCGTCAACCTCAAGCTGAGCGCGGGAACTGGAACAGGTCCGGGCCTGGGACTTGGGTTAATCCCCACAGGCGTCGTACGCCCTTCAGCCGTGCAGATCGGGGATAAGCGCAAGGTCTCGGTCGACGGCGGCCTGCTGGCGATGAGCACCGTGGCAGTCCCCATCGCCGTACCTATCGCCGTTGGCGTGATTGGCGTGAGTCCCAAGTTTGTGCGCGCCGATTACGGCGCATTGAGCTATACGGCGGACGCCAGCAATAACCTCATCTCGGGGACAAACTACAACAGCGTCAGCGATCAAAAGCTGGACGTGGACCTTGGATTCCAATCCAAATCCTTCCTGGGCGTGCGCTACGCCGCCGTCGTGCGCAATCTGCTCCAGCCAAAATTCAATCTCAAGCGCCGGGTCGGCGGACACGATCAAGCTGGCGACTTTAACTTCACCAACAGCACCGAGTTCGACCTCGGCGCGATGTACACCAAGGAGAACGCCAGCTACGTCGTCGAGGAGCACAACCTCAGCGGCGCGAACGGCGCCAACTCCACCTTCCATCTCGGCGGCGAATACCGCGTCGGCCCCGTCTTCGCCCTCCGCGCCGGCTACGACGACGACCGTTTCGTCGCGGGCCTGGGCTTCAACCTCCACGGAACACGCTTCGACATCGCCAGCAGCAGCGACCCCGACCAGCGCATCGCCGCCTCCGTCACCGGCAAGTTCTGAGAGTGAATCAAAATAACGCCTCCGCCGGAAATCTCCAGCGGAGGCGTTGCTGCGCTATAGTGGGCGAATTGTAGCGGCGAAGGCACTTTTGGCGACGATTTAGCAATCATCCTCTCGAAAGCGGCCATTTCAACTGCTGGAAGAGGTTCGTAATATCCTGAGCGCTCGTAATATCCAGCTCTATGAGCCCGAGCGAATTAGAAAAATAGAGATAGAGAAAATTGTTGCGTACAAACTGGAGTTCTTTCCGCGCCCGATCACGCTCCCCCCGCTCCCAGAAGATCAGAGCGATTTGGCAACGCGCCTCCGGGTTCCAGGATGCGAACGCAAGCGCCTCATGGAACTTCTCAATCGCCTTATCCAAATCCCCTTGCTTTTTCAATATACGCGCCTGGGTCATGGCGACAGAAATAAGGGCGTTCAAATCGGGAGAGATCTCTTCGCCAGGCTTCATGACGTAATCGAGCGCCATGATCGTCTGGTAAACATCTTTGCATAAACGCTCGGCTTCCTCAAGATTGCCGTTCATCATCAAGGAATGGGCCAGCCCCGCTTTGTGGGCCATTTCGGCTCCCGCGACAATCATGGAAGCCCTTTGTACATTCAACGCCTCTTCGTATCGACCGCAACGTTCATAGAGTTCCCGTAGATCGCGCCGCCACTCCTCATTTTGCGGCTCAAGCTCAACCGCTTTTTGGTGGGCTTTAATCAAATTCTCTTCTTCATGGAATGCATAGCGCCGGCTGTGTAGGTTGTGCAGACTGGTTGCTGCGATTTCCAAAAGCCGATATAGATTGCCAATCTCATGATATCGAAACGCCTGATCGCCAGCAAGATTGAGAGCGATGGATAGCGCCTGTTCGGTTTCCTGGTATCGATGATCCCGATACAAAGATCTTGCCAGCCAGCGATAGCTATCATAGTATTTCGAATTCAAAGCAATCGCCTTTTGCGCGGCGTCAATCACCTCGTTATAGTTAGGCTGCTTGTTTCCTCGGTTTTCAATTTCTATGTATAGCCAGCGCGCCAACAATGCGTACACTTCAAAAGAATTCGGGGAAGTCGCGATGGCATTTCGGGCGGCATCAATTTCCAAAGCGATCGGGTCAGATTCCAGAGTTTGCCGGATGAATTCCATTTCCGCTTCCACGGAGATTGGCGCACCCTCGGGAGAAACAGCGTTGGGAAGAGGGAGACACGAATCGCAATTCACCAAACTCGGCCAGCGCATGTACTCAAGAATCCATCGAATACCTTCCGTGCTGTTGATGCGTTCGGAAAAGCCGCATGTATAGTATTCTCTGAGCGCGTGGTGATAGCGGGCAATCGACATCTGCGTCATGGCGTCGCCTTGCCGTCCCGCTTCACTGAGGATCAGGGCAATTTCGCACCGCGCTTCGGGGGCGTCGGAGACGAGAGCAAGCGCCTCTTGGAATTTAGCGATTGCCTGATTTGTCTCTCCCTTGCTTTTGAAAACCAGTGCCTGCGTCATGCACGCCGTGACGAGCAGAGACACATGATGTTGCTCCATCACGTCGAGACGGTCTTCCCATAATCGGGCATAATCAAGCGATAGGATCTTTTGATAGACTTCATCGCATAAGCGCGAAGCTTCGTCAATGTCTCCATTCATGACATACGCGTCGGCGAGATATGTTTGATAGGTCAAATCATCTCCTGACGAACTCACCGACGCTTGCCATGCGTTCAAAGCTTCTTCATATCGCCCAAGGCTCTCGTACGCAAGCCTGAGATGGAAGCGCCAGCGATACTCCTCTGGCTCCAGCGCAACGGCCTTCTGATAGGCTTCTACGACTCTTTCCCCATTTCTGAGCAGTTGGGCGATCTCATGATAACAATAAGCCTTATTGCCAGCGAACTCCATCGCCTTCGAAAGCGCCAGATCAGACGCCTCATATTTGCAGGCAAAAGTTAATACCTTGGCAAACCAGAGATAGCTCTCATAGCTTCGGAGGTCGATCTCAATCGCTTTCCGTAATTCCGTTTCTACCTCATCAGGATGAGGCCATGCTTCCAAAGAGTAAAGAGAACACATGTAGCGAAGCAAGCCAAGCAGTTCATACAATTCCCGAGAATCTGGGAATGCCGCGACAGCCTTACTTACAGTCTCCAGCGCAACATCGAGGGTTTGAACATCGGAAGGATGTTCGAGAATTTGCCGGATCGCCGTCAGCTCAGATTCCAATGACATGCGACACATTCTCCTTCCATAACTTCTGAGCCTTCTCCGAGACTTCGGGATCCATCGCATTAAATATGGCAATCACCAGTTCTTTCATTGCCGCTTCTCGCTCACCCAATTCCAGCAGAAGCTGGACTGCTTCGAGACGCGTCTCGGAGTCTTCGGCGGAGAGGTAGAGAATTTCTCGGAATTTCGCTAGCGCCTGCACAGTCTCGCCCTGGCTTTTGAAAATGAGTGCTTGTGTGTATTGTACAGAAATCAGTGCAGAAGGATCGGGAGGGGGAATAAGGTGGTCCAATTTGTCAAGACAGTTTGAGAGCCTTTTTTAAGGTGGATCGCGTCCTTTCGTTTTTGGTCATTTTCGGATCAATCGGTGCGGTTCGGCATGGACGAGCGCAGGCGTCAGATTGCCTAGTGACTGATGCGGCCGAACCTCATTGTAGAACTTCAAATAAGACGCCAAACCTTGGCGAGCCTCGTGCGGCGTTTCGTAATCGGCGAGGTAGACTTCCTCTTGTTTGACGCTGCGCCACAGGCGCTCCGTGAAAATGTTATCCACATAGCGTCCGCGACCATCCATCGAGATGCGCGCTCCCGCCGCCAAAAATCGGCGGGTGAACCGTTCACTCGTAAAATGACTGCCCTGATCTGAGTTGACAATTTCAGGCACAGCATGGCCTAGGGCCGTATCTATACAAGACAGGACGAACGGCATTTCCAATGTATCGGATAATTCCCAGGCGACAACGTGTCGGGAAAACCAGTCCAAGAACGCTACCAGATAAAGGAAGCCGCCGCGCAGCCGAATATAGGTGATGTCTACGCCCCAGACTTGATTGGGTCGATCAATGCAAAGACCGCTCAGTAGGTACGGATAAATCTTGTGGTCTGGACCACTGGGCTTCGACAGATTTGGCGCACAATACAGAGTAAACGGGCCCATTTCCGCACGATACCGACGGATCGTATGCCGCCCGACGATGATGCCTTCCTGCGCCAAAAGCGTCACCAGTTTGCGTGTTCCAAGACACGGCCGCTGGGTGTACCATTCGTCCAGTCGATGCTTGATTGCGATCTCCGCCTCCCGAGCGGGACGCGGTTCGTAGTACAAGCTGCTGCGCGCCACGGACAGCAGATCGGCCTGCCAGAGCAGCGGCATAGCATGGCGCTCTTCGCGTTCGACCAGGGCCAGGCGCTCGTTAAGCGTCAGGTTCGAGGCCAGATTTTTTTTTAGCCAGTTCACCTGCGTCGTGAGGCGACCGATCTCCTGGTAAAGCTGTTCGACTTTTTGCTCCTGGGCTTCTTGAGCTTTGGCCTGCGAGTTCTTTCGCTCAAAGACGAGAGCCAAATCCGCGATGGCTTCCTGCTTCCACTTGGTCAGCAGGTTCGGATGAATCTGATGCTCGGAAGCAAGCTGGGCAACAGTCTTTGTCTCTTTGAGCGCCTCCAAAACGACCTGGGCTTTGAAGGCGGCGGAATACTGTTTTCGGGTGTTGGGCATGGTGGTGAATCCACCTTAATTGTGCCCCATTTACTGTCCGAATTTATGGGACCATTATACTTTGTTCCGAGACAGTCAACGTCAATATCTCCATTCCTTAAGGTTCGACGAGGACATAATCGCAGAACACTTAAGGAGGACATATTCGCGGAACAGTAACATAATTATGCGAATATTGCTTGACAGGAGCGCATCGATATGATATTCTTTGTTACGCGCGTAACAAAGAAGCAGAAATGAACAAAATTCCAACAAGCGAAGAGGTGGCTCGGGTGGCGGGGGTGTCCCGCGCGACGGTTTCTTATGTCTTCAGTGGACGGAAGAACGCGTCGGTTCCGGAGGCCACACGTCAGCGCGTGCTGGATGCGGCGGCGGCGATTGGCTATCAGCCCAATCGGAATGCGCGGGCGCTTGCTCGGGGACGAACGCAGCAGATCGCGCTGCTGCTGCCGCGCATCTCTTCGCCGTTCTACGCGCAGGTCGCCGAACATGTGCAGCGCTTAGCGATTGAGACGGGCTTTGAAACGCTGATTGTCAGCTGCGACGCCGTCCGAAACTCCGCGCGGATGTCGGATTTGCAGGTGGACGGCGTTTTAGCCTTCGATATTCCGCCGGCCGGCGGCCGCACCCCCTGGGTCAGTGTGGGACACTATCATACGGAAGGCGGCGATTTCGTGGGGGTCGATCTCTTTGCAGGAGCGGCGCAGGCCACACGTCATCTGATCGAAGCGGGATGCAAACGAGTCGCTCTGGGGATTTACAGCGCCGCGAATCAGATCGGCGACGCTCGGCGGGACGGATATGTCTCGGCGATCGCGGCGGCTGGTCAAACGCCGGAGATCATTGCCGTTCCGCTGCCAACGCGCGCTTCCGCGCGGGAATCGCTTCGACAATATTGGCGGCACAGCGATGGCGTGGACGGAATCTTTTGCTGGGATGATAGTTTGGCGCTGGGCTTTTATCGAGGCTGCCATGAGCTCGGCCTCGCCATTCCAGCGGATGTCGCACTGATCGGATGCGATGGAATTGAGGATACGCTGTTTGTGGACACACAGCTCTCCACGATCGCTCAGCCTCTCGAAGAAATTTGCCGAACATCCTGGGAATTTCTGTGTCAGCGCATTGCCGCGCCGGAATTGCCGCTCCAGCAAATTGTGTTGGCGCCCCAGCTAATGATCCGAGAATCGACAATGAGAAAGGAAACCAACAAAAATCACTAATCATTTCGAATGAATTCAGTCTATTTGCTACAATAATTAAACAAAACAGGAGAAGCTCGATGATGATTCCTTCAGGTCTTTCACAGTGCGCTCAAAATGCGATAATCACTAGCATTGCAATATTGTCATTGTCGCCTATGGCGCATGCGCAATTGATCGTCAATGACGCCTATGTGACGAGTCACGGCGGCGCGTCCACCACCATTAGCGGGACGTTCACATGTCCGAACAACACCACGCCGGCGATTATCATCAGCACCTCCAAGCCGGTGACTATCACCAACTCTTATCTTCGCGGCGCCAGCGACTTGATTTCCGCCCTGGGAGCGAATCCCATCAATTTGACAGTTACCAATACTGTCGGATACGGAACCAACCCGAACTCCAACGGCGCATCGAAGGGCTACTTCGTCAACGCCGGATACGTCGCCAAACTCGTTGTTCAGGGCTGTTATCTTGAGGGGACGGCTTATGGAATCAAGGCCAATCAATACAACGGGACGCGCAACGGCGACAATACGATCAACATCTCCAACAATCGCATGCACAATATCGACGGGCGATATAGCAATGGCTCGGGCGGTTATCAGACCTCCGGGCTTGGATCGCCGCACGCCATCCAAATCCAGGATGTTCATGGCGTTCCCAATGCCCTGATCGCCTGGAATGAAATCATCGGCGAGCCTTACAACAGCTACGACACGGATGTGATCAACTTCACGCGGTTTAGCGGAACATCCGGCAGCCACGTAAACTGCACCTACAACTACATCCAGGGACAGTACGCTCCCGATCCCATCCATCAAGGAAACGCCGGCGTCGGCATTCTCACCGACGGAGCCGGCGGCGATTCCTTCAGCGATTCGTGTGCTTACATCGACATCACGAACAATCAGGTCGTCAATGGATCGAACTGCGCCTTCGGGATCGCGGAAGGACACGACAACGGTTTGTACTGGAACCGGGCCATCTCCAGCGGTAAGGTTCCTGGAACCACAAATACAATTCAGGCCAGCAATGTCGGCATCTACATCAGCCCGCAGTCCGGACAGCCTCAGCCGCCATTCGGCAACAATACGGCGCAGAACAACACCTCCTCTTGGATCAACGCTGGCGGAGCCGACAACTCTTTCTTTTTAAATACGGGCTATGTCAACTCGTTCAACAATGGCGGGATCGGCCACAACGCCACGGTGGCCGATGAGGCCAATGAGTATGTGACCTGGCAGCAGCGCACCAAGAACAGCAACATTCGGATCGGATCGTCATTCCTTCCGGATGGGCTTTATAAGATCACGGCCAAAACAAGCGGCGATGCGCTGGACTGCTATGCATATGGCTCCGGCAACAATACCCCTATTCAGCTCTGGCCCTACTCCGGGTCCAACAACCAGAAATGGTGGCTGCACAATCTGGGCAATGGTTACTATTCGATCCGGACCTATGACCCAAGCATGCCTGGAAACATAGGGCGCTCCCTGGATGCGACCGGCTGCTCTGGAGCCGACGGCACAGTCATCCAGCTTTACGATTACAGCGGCGCGGGATGCCAGCAATGGTCTATCACACAGACATCGGGAAGTTTCTGTAGTATCGCGACAAGTAATGCGAAAAGCGACGGATCCCATGACGTGCTCGACGGCAACGGCTGCACAGGAGCGGACGGAACGCGCATCAGCCTCTGGTCCTGGGGAGGCGGCAGCTGCCAGCAGGAATGGAATTTCACGCTGGTTCAATAACTATTCGAAAGAGTAGACAGATGCATTCCCATCGCCCACGCAGGGCGATGGGGACGCATCTCGTCATCGAAACCGTTTATGATCCAGCCTGGAACGACCACATCGCGCTCCACCATCCGGGCTGAATATTCGTGCACTGGAAGCCGCTCTCCGTATTGATGTACGTCCCCTGCCAGCGATTCTTCAGACGGAAGTAGCCGTCGCTGGTGCGCTCGATGGACCACTGCGCGCTCCACCAGTCCGAAACAATGCCCGTGCATTGGAAACCATTCTCCGTATTGATATAGGAATTGGTCGGTCCCGCCGGCCCCTGCTCCCGATTGCGCAGTTTATAGTAGCCATCGGTGGTCATCTCGAAGGCCCACTGAGCGTCCCAGTAGTTCGTTCCCACATTGCTGCACGTGAAGCCGCTGTCCGTGTTGATCAGGTTGTTCGTCCACCGGTTGCGCACGACGATATATCCGCTAAGCGCGCCGACAAAGACGTTGTTATTGTTGAGCCGCTGCGTCCAGCCGTTATACTCATTCGCCTCATCCGAAATCGTGGGATGCGCGCCATCGTTAGGCGTCCACCATGTCTGGTGATTGTAATCGTCGGGGTTCTCCGGAAAATAAGCGTCGCCGCGCGCCCCCGTGCTTCCGCCGTTGTTGATCGTGCCCGCCGGCCACACCCACCCGATGACATTGCCGACATTGACGTTGCCAGGCTGATGCGCGATGTTGTTGTTACCTTGATCGAGAATTCCCCCGCGATTCATCGCCCAAATCTTCTCGCCGCTTGGCAAAAAGCCCGACGCGACGATCCGGTTGTTCCAGTAGGCGCAGTTGGAGCCCCCGTTGATCTGAACGCCATAGTTCGTCGTCCCAACCACGATATTGTCATGCGCCTGCACCCAGCTCGCGCCGCCTCCCCCGCCGTCGGACAATAGAATTCCGCCACCGCTAAATGTCTGCTGATACTGCGCCCCCGGCAGGGCGGGATACGCCCCCTGAATATAGTTATCGTGGATCTGCATGGGGCTGCCGGACGTCCCGCTGCCGCCGCCGCCAATATTAATGTTATCTTCCACGCGGCTGTTATAAGGATCGTTGACAACCTCATTCCAGGCGATCTCGATCCCATTGACCGGTCCATTGTTTCCGATGTGATTGAGCTGAACAAACTGGGCGCGAAAGAAATCGTTGTTGGTATTCCCGTTACGGTATCCTCCATTGCCGTCGGTCTTTCGCCCGTCGATATTGTGGACTTTGTTGTATCGGATCCGAATGGTCTGGTTCGCCGACGTATCACCTTTGTAGTCGTCCAGATAAATGCCGCCGGTGCTTTCCAGCGTGCAGTGCTCGATGGTGACACCCTCCGGACCATCGATCTTGACGAAGCGCCCCTTATACTGGCCGGTCCCGCCCGGATACGTTCCTGTTCCGAGAGTATTCATAATGGTGATGTTCGGGTTCGACGCATAATAGGAGTAGATCAGGTCGCCCGGGCCCGAAACCACGCTGTTAATGATCGTGACAGGCTTGCTTGTCGCGATGGTGATCGCGGGCTGCGAGTTCGTTCCCACATAGGTTCCGCTAAACACCCCGTTCCCGTAGTTGCTGTCCGTAATCGTCAGCGTCTGCGCCGACACGGCGCCGCCTGTAAATCCTAGAATTGCTATTACAGCAATTAATCTTATTGCTTTCTTCATTGATAGTCTCCCTCTTTTTGATCTTCAGTGGGGTAGGTTCTTCGATTGCGAACTTCGTCAGAAGCCCGGCGAATGAATTCGCGGCTAAAAGTACAGCCGTCCACCTTCGTGGACTTCGGAACGATTGCGATTACGTTTCTGAACCCGCGAAGGCGGGTGACTGTACTTCAAGGCGCGAATTCATTCGCCGGCCTCTTGAGAGCTGCAATCGAAAAACCTACCCCAATCCCCTCTCTTGATCACGCATCTGGATTGCGATGAAAACAATCAGTATTAATTTCTCTTTTCCCCTCCTCTTATGCTGTGATCTCGCTCGTTTCGCCGTCCGCAAATGTATAAGGTATCGCTTGTGGCGCCAGGAGAAGCTCTGGCGCTTCTAATTTTTGCCGCAGCATTTCCACCGCACGGACGCCGATGGCGTATTGCGGGATGATCGCCGTTGCGATATTCCGGCCGCAATCCTCCAACACCTGATCGTCAAATGTCGCCACGTCAAGGTCGTCCGGCCCGCCCCGGCCAAGCCGCAGCGCGACTTGCATGAGCGCGCGCGCGGGCCAGGGACCGTAGGCGACCACCGCCGTGGGAGCGTCTTCCGCGCCGAACCGCCCCAGCAGCAGAGCCATACATTCGGCGTTGGAGATTTCGTCAGCTCCATAGCTGATGATCTCCGAACGAAGGCCGCCGGCGTCCATGGCGCGTTTGTAGCCGGCGCGCCGGTCGGCATCGCTGTAATGGACGGAAGCTGGGTAGACGAAGTATGCGATTCGGCGATGCCCGCGCGTAATAAACCGCTCCGTCAAGTATCGCGCCGCCTGAAAGTCGTCAGGATACACACAATCGGCGTCCAGTTGATGATTGATCCAGACATAAGGGATGCGGTCTTCGCGTACTTTTTCTAGAAAGGTCTCCGGAATATGATAGTGGTAGTTGATCAGCAAGCCGTCCACAAACTGCTCACGCAGAAATTTCGGCAGAGCATCCGGCCCGATCAGCTTTTCATCCGGAAGCCTGCTGATATTGAGATGCATGCCATTGTCCGCAAGCGTGTCGTGAATCCCATCTAAAAGTCCCATGGGCAGGTTGCTGGTGTACGCCTTTGTGCTCAAAATGATGGCGGCGCAGCCGAAGCGTCCTGTGCTGATGGCCCGCGCCGAGCTGTTGGGGCGATACCCGAGCTCCCGCGCCGCCGCCAATACTTTTTCACGCGTGTCGGGGGAGATGGAGACGCCCTGGCGATTCGTCAGCACCATGGATACGGTCGTTTGCGAGACTCCCGCTTTACGCGCAACATCAATGCTGTTAATTCGTTGTTTCGTCATGATCTGATCATCGGCCCGAAGGGCTGTCAGTGGTGATCGGCCAGGCCCCCACTCCCGTATGCGTCAGTGTTACGGGCGCAATCGAACCGTCGTCGCGAAACACGAATTTGTCGATGCAGGCAACTCGATGGTTCGCCTCCGTCTCCTCCAGCGGACGCCGATGGTAGCAGATGATCCATTCGTCCTCAGTTCCCGGCAACAGGAGCACGGAATGATGGCCGGCGCCGGTCGCGATTTCCGGATTGTTCTCCAGGATCTTGCCGCCGTATTCGAACGGGCCGTACGGATTATCCGAGACGCCGTAGGCGGCAAGATAGGTATGATCGGTCCATCCACCCTCGCTCCACGTCAGATAGTAAAGTCCCTTACGCTTGATCATAAACGGCCCTTCGACGTATCCGGGGGACGGAGTGATGTCCTTGAAATCTTGATTGAAGGCGCACAGGGTCGGCGTCAACCGGGCGACGACGCATTTGCGGTGGCCGCCAAAATAAAGATAAGATGTTCCATCATCATCCGTGAAACAATGCGCGTCGATCGGCTGTGCGCCATGCGGATAGTGTCCGACCAGCGGTATCCCAATGGCGTCGCGAAACGGCCCGGCAGGCGAATCCGAAACGGCGACGCCCAGTCCCGCGCCGTCTCCCGCCGAAAAGTACAGATAATACTTGCCGTTCTTCTCCGCGCACGACGGAGCCCAAGCCGCAAAGTTCGTCGACCACCGCACATCCGCCAAATCGAGGATCATCCCTTCGTTGCGCCAATCCGTCAGATCCGTGGACGACCAGCATTCAAATAAGGCTTGTTGGGAGAAGCTGGAAGAGGTCGTCGGGTAAATATAATACTTACCTTCGAAATAGTGGATCTCTGGATCGGCGTACCAGCCGGGAAACAGCGGGTTGCCGCTCATTCGTGTCATACAAACTCTTCCTATCAACGATAGCAATATCTGATCCGAAACATTCGGGTTGGCTCCAAAAATCTCAAAATTGCAAATATATCTAAAACACTAAACCCTTTGCGCTGCCTACTGACGCCGCTCAAGAGCTTTGCCGGTATTTGGGGTGCTTAACATCATAACACGTCAAAACCAGTCTGTCAATACGTATTACTAACACAGTCGCCCTCAGAAAATGGCATATTGACAGCGAGGGGAATTTGTATTATCATAGGGGTTAACTTACCGTTAAGTTTTCTCGATGAAGTACACCTCCCTATGATCACATTGAGCGATATTGCGAAGCGAGTTGGGGTGAGCAAGGTCACGGCGTCGGCGGTCTTAAATCACGTCGGCGCCAATACCAAGGTGTCCGAGGCGACGCGGCTGAGAATTCTGGAGGCGGCGCGAGAGATGGGGTATCGCCCCAACAGCTCCGCACGCTCCATGCGCACCGGCAAGTTCGGCTGTGTGGGCCTTGTCCTCAGCACGCACTCGTCTCGCAGCACCCTCCCCCGTGATGCGCTCGGCGGAATCAACGCCGCCCTGGCCGAGCGCGACTATCACCTCACGGTGGGGACTGCTCCCGATGAAATTCTGTCCAGCGCGGAGAACATGCCCAAAATGCTTCGGCAATGGATGGCGGACGGCTTGCTGATCAACTATTCTTTTGGAGCGCCGGAGGGCATGGCGCGGTATATTCAGGAGAACAGCATTCCTTCGGTATGGATCAACGGCGCGGCGGAAACCGATACGGTCTCCCCGGACGATTGGGGAGCCAGCCGAGAAGTCACGACTCGTCTGTTCGCACTGGGACACCGCCGCATTGGATACTGCGAATACGACTTTCAAGAGGAGACGGTGCTGCACTATAGCGTCGCCGCCCGCGCCGACGGCTACATGGAAGCGATGCGCGCGGCCGGATTAGAGCCGTGGCGCGAAAAGACGCGATCCGCCTCCTGGGCAAGCGATGACCGCGCGCGAATACGACGGCGGCTTTCCGCCGCCGATCGGCCGACCGCGATCGTGACGTACTGGCCGTCGGTCGCGAATGTCATCTTCAGCCAGGCGCTCGCCCTGGGGCTGCGGGTTCCCGAAGACGTCACGATCGTCACCTTCTCGGATTTTGGGGATATGGCCGAAGGATTGCCGATCAACATATGCCGGCTTCCCTCCTACGAAATCGGCCGCCGGGCGGTGACCATGTTATGGGAAAAGTTCGATGCGCCCGCGCGGGCGCTTCCCTCCGAATCGCTGACGTTCTCGTTCGACGACGAATATCTTCATCGGCTGAAATAAGATCACGGCCCGAAATAATCATCGCCATCATTGCGATATAAGACAAAAACTATGCTTCATCATCACCTTCAACACATTGCTCGCCCTCGACCATTCGCGATCGCAGCGGCTATTCTGCTTAGCTCCGGAACCGGCCATGCACAGGCGCCGCCAGACGAACATGTCGCCATCACCGTGGCGGCCGGCGCGCGTCAGACATTTGGGGGATTTGGGACCAGCCAGAACGGCGACTTCGGCGGCGAGTACACCTCGCTGACGCCCGCTCAAAAAACGCTGCTGGCGCGCCTGGTGTGGCGCGACGCCAAGTTCAACACGCTGCGGATGTGGTTCGACCCGACGGAATACGCCCCGGCGCCCGGCAAGCGCGACATCAGCAAATTCACGCGAAATTTTATCGACAGCGGCATCGTGCGCGAGGCGAAAGCCGCCGGCTGTAAAACGCTGCTGCTGGTTCCCACGGAAGCGCCGGCGTATATGGGCGACTCGAAAACCGGGCTGCTGAAGGAAGAGGAATATGGAAACTACGGCGCGCTCCTGGCCGACTTTATCCTGCAGATGAAGGTGGAGCGCGGCGTCGTCATCCAGGCGACGGGGCTGCTCAATGAGCTCAATGATCGGAAATTTCGCATTCCTCCGGAGAAAGTCCCGGCGGCGGTGAAGGCGCTGCGGCGGGCGCTAGATGCGCGCGGGCTCACGAACGTCAAGATCGTGGCCCCTGAGAACGCCAATGTGGACGGCGTGCTTTATCAGGCGTTCGATGCGCTCACAGCCGACCCGGAGGCGTGGCGCGGACTGTATGCATTCGCCTCCCATTCCTACAACAACTCCACCACGAACGAGATCGCCGAAAAGATCGCGGGCGCCGGCGGCAAGGAGTACTGGATGACCGAGGCAAGCGCGAACGGTTCCGAGGAGATTGGCGATACGCAGGCGGCCGCCTCCGCCGCCTCGCGGGTTCTCAACGACCTCAACCACCGCGTCACCCGCTGGATCTGGTTCCTCGGCTACGAGCCGGCGGACCCCAACGACGATCAGACCCGCCTGATTCGCTACCACGCCAGGCCGTTTCAATACGATCTGCTGGAGCCGTACTACTATTTGAAGCAGCTTGCCGCCACCTTCGATGTGGGATCGGTCTGCCGCCGCGCGACCAGTTCACTGGACGGCGATATGGCTTACACCTCGGGCAAAAAGCCGCGCATCACGGCGGCGGCGGCAAAAAATCCCGATGGAAGCTGGAGCATCGGAATCAGCAACGACACGTCGCCAAATTTCAAAGACGAAGACGACGAGAAAGATTTCCGCCTCCACAACAGCGGCTACGCAGCGCGCACGTTCCAGGTGACGGTCAGTGTCGCGGAGCTGGCCGGGATGGGAAACAAGACGTTCTCTCTGCACCGGAGCAGCAAAACCAACAATCTGCCCAGCGAGACGGTGATCATGCACGACGGGCAAGTGACCGTCTCTGTGGCGCCGCTCCAACTGGTCACCCTACGCTCCTCGCGCGGCAAGCATTAGGGCTTCACGCCTCTTCCGCAGATGTGACGCAACAAAATAGCCAGGAGGATTTCTCCTCCCGGCTGTCGGCTTCGAACTTATTGAAGTCGATCGTCGTCAAGCTTGAAGGGCACGCCAAACTGATAATTGTATCCCAGCGCGCCTCGAGACGGGTTTATCGCCATGCTGCTTTGATGGAAGTATTTGGCGTGTCCATCCGCATACAAGATATTCGAGCCGTCCGTATGGCGCGCCATGCCGGGCGTCGGCGTATCCGGCGAAAACCAGGGCGTCAGCGTTGGGTCGCTGGGATTCATGATTCGGCGAATTTCATTCCACAGCATAAAACTGGAGTCCGAGATAAATGGCGTATCCGCCGGACGATGAAGCTGGGCCATGGAGACAGCTTGCGGATTTGTCGCATCGCCACTGAAGTTCACGATGCTCTCATTTGCTCCCAGACAATGGAAAAACGGGAGCTTCAGCCCGGTGGCCGGGTCGTTATTCTGCCCGTTGACAAAGGTGTCCACGGTATTGCTTCCGTCGGGGCATCGCAGAACGTCAATGTTCTTCAGATAAGGCTGGCATTCTTGGAACCAAGAGCTAAATTTTGGAATACTCGCATCTCCATTGACCGATCCCGATGTCGCGAAGGCTGTATTGCAAACAGGATAATCCTCATCATTGTCCTGGACATATTGGAGAGCCGCCACCCCAAGCTGCTTCTCATTGGACAGACATGCTGTTTGACGCGCCTTCTCGCGCGCTTTTGCAAACACAGGGAACAGAATGGCGGCAAGAATTGCTATAATTGCTATAACAACTAGTAACTCTATTAAAGTAAATCCTTTAAAGCCGCAACCATGCTTTCCATTTTGTGATTTCATAATAGCTCCTTAGTATTCCGAAGATAGTTCATTTTATCACCATACACGGATATGCGTCAAGAAGCAGCATGTGACAATGCTTATCATTTTGTGATACAATGCGATTATGAATAATGTCTATCCATTAGAGACAACACGTTTGGAGCTGCCGCCGCTCGCATCTCGCGCGCGCGTTACGTCGGCCTCCGAAGGAGAGACGCGCGCGTGGTTCGATGAACACGATCGGCATCACCAGACAGCATGGTATCTCGATTTTCATATTCTCGATCCGATCGATACCTGGATGCAGCCCTATTTCATGGACTTTCAAACAGTGACATCTCCCGCATACCGTTCGGAACCGCGATACCGGCAATTTGAAAATCATTGCTACTTTTGCTATACGGTAAGCGGCCGAGGCGGGCTCGCGACGCCTCGCGGCGTTCACGAGATTCTCCCCGGCCAGGGCTTTTTGATGGAAATCCGGGACCCCGGCTCCTGGTATTTCTATCCCAAGGACGGGTGCGAGCCATGGCGTTTTCTTGGGTTCAATTTCCGGGGCGTGGAAAGCCACGTCGCTGTTCGCGGTCTGGTGGAAAAGCATGGCGCCGTTTACACTCCGCCTGCGAATTCCGAAGCGATCCAGCGCCTGCTCATGATGGAATCGACAGGATATCGCAGCGTCGATATGAGTGCTGTGGATGGCTCCAGAATGGTGTTTGAACTGCTGATGCTGCTGGCGGAAAGCGTTCAAATTCAGAACGCGCTGGACACTGCGATGAACTACCTGACACGCGAAACGCTGCGCCTGATCAATACCGAAGCCGGATCACGTTTCACTGTCGAAGCGTTAGCTCACCAGCTCGGCGTATCGCGCGAACACCTTTCGCGCGTATTTCAGAGTAAGATTGGGCGTTCACTGCGGGACATCATTCAGCTTCACCGCATGCGCCACGCCTGCTATTTGCTAAAAGAAACGAAACTGCCGCTGAAGGTGATTGCCGATCGTGTCGGCTACGCAAATTCCGCAAACTTCTCCCGCTCTTTTCAGCAATTTTTTCAAATGACGCCAAGCGAGTTTCGAACGCGAGGCTCCCGCAAAGCACTTTTATCCGTGCAAGTGCCTGGCGAATGAACACCCGCAAGCGGTACCCGTCAGAAGGCCGGCGAATGAATTCGCGCCTACAAATACAGTCACCCGCCTGAGCGGGTTCAGAAACGTGATCGCAATCGTTCCGAAGTCCACGAAGGTGGACGGCTGTACTTTTAGCCGCGAATTCATTCGCCGGGCCCCGGTTCATTCGCTGGGCTCGGACGGGCGCCCGCTTGCAGCGATCAGAAGACGCACGCCGTACGGGGGCCACACTACATCATGGATCGTTCCTTGATATTTTCATGGCGGCGACATCGTAAGGTAAGATAGAGGCGTCATGCCTCAAACACCCCGTAATAATCGATTAGAAGTCGCCCGCGTTCTGGAGCGCGCCATCCTCACCGGCCAGTATCGCTCCGGCGACCGCCTGCCGGAAATGCACATCGCGCGCGAGCTGGGCGTGTCGCAGGCCAGCGTACGCGAGGCGCTTCAGGAACTGGAAGGGCTGGGCCTTGTGCTCAAGTATCCAAACCGGGGCTCCGTAGTGACCCAGCTCAGCGGCGATGATTTGGTGCATATTTATCAAATTCGCAAGGAGCTGGAGCCGCTGGCGGTCAGCCTCGCCGCCTCGCACATCCGCGTCGAGTCGTTGCGGGAGCTACAGGACTGCCTCGCGGCGATGCGCGACGCGAGCGACCGTGCGGACTTCGCTTCGTTCTCGGAGGCGGACGTACGCTTTCACCGTTTGATCTGGGGATCTCAGCCGAATCGATTCTTGGAAAAATCGCTCCAGACCGTCTGCCTTCCCCTCTTCGCATTTGATCTGATCCGCCGCCATTCGGCGCCGCAAGTCGATTTCACCCGCACGATCCGGCAGCATCAATTGATCCTGAACGTCCTGCGATCGCGCAACGCCGAACTCGCCGCGCGCATGATGCGGCGCATGATCGAGCAATGGCTGCGCCAGGACCTGGCGGATTACGAAATGCTCTGAGAATTCGCTCGCCAGCATCCCAGAACAATCTTATTTATATTATCGATAATTTTTTAACGCATCACCAATCCGTTGGTTTCCATGCAGCAAAACGTAGCCTTCTCTTGGCAATGCGGCTGCGTTATTACTTGTAAATTTTTAATTTTTGCGCCATACTAAATATTATCGATAATATTCTTCGCGATGCATGAATTGCCCCCTGAAGGAACACTGTCCCATGATCACTCCTTATGAAAAAGCGTTCTTTCTGGAACACGGATATTTGCACGTTTCCGGCGTCCTCACCCCGGACCATCTCGCCCAGGTTCAGGCCGAGTTTGACCGGGTCTGGGAGCTGCCGGGCCAGAACAACCAGACGAAGCTGCTACAGCACCAGACATTTCTGGAGCTGATCGAGCACCCCGCCATTCTCGACCGGCATCGCGCCCTCTTCGGCGCGCAGACGCAGCTGCTGCAATATGACTTGCTGCGCCAGGGGCCGCGCAACGAAACCTTCCCCACGCGCGCCTGGCACCGTGATTTCGTGTTTCCCGGCGACCGCCCACTCTCCGTCAACACGATTGTCTATCTGGACGAGATGATCGAGGAGCGCGGGCCGACCTATGTCGCGCCGGGGACGCATCGCGGCGAAGCCCTCCCGCCAGCCGAGATGATCCACGAGCCGCTGCCCGGAGAGATCGCCGTGCTGGCTCAGGCCGGCGACGTCGTGTTTATCAACTCCGCCATCTGGCACTCCGGCGCCCGCAACCGCAGCGACGGTCAGCGGCGCGGCATTTATCTATACTATGGCTATTGGTGGCTGAAACGGTATGAAAGCAACGCCGCGCTGCCGTGGCGGGCGCTGGAGGGAGCAAGCGATCAGCGTCTGGAGCTGCTAGGCGTCAAGACGCCCGCCGGAGACATCCACCAGTACGATCCGCTGGCGTGACGCATAGGATAAAAGGCCGGTGCGGAATAATATCCCACCGGCCTCGTTCGCTTCTTATCCCCTCGTAAAGTAATCGGGGATTTCCAGCAGAAGCCGCCCGTTTGCATGGGGCAGTTCCACCTCGCCATCGCTTGGACCCGGCGATAACTCGCCGGCGCCAAAGACGCGCACCTGTCTGTGGCCGGGGAGGCGCAGCGTCAGTTCGGCGAAGCTGGATCGCTCCTCAATGATATCGATATCCAGCGACTTGCGTACGGGAATGTAGTGCAGCAGGGTCAGCAGCAAGTCATCGCCCCGGCGGCGCGGCGTACACAGAACGGTTGTCGGCAATCCCGAACCGAATGTGGGAGGGCCGATCAATCGCTCTGCGGCGGCCTTCGCACCGTCACGCACCGCGAGGTTGCCGGTTTGCCGGTACTCGCCAAAGATGGGATCGGCGAAACACACGAACCGCTCGCCGGCGACGGCGGCGGGAAATGGGCCGGCGTCGCGAACCGGGGGCGTTTGAAAGTGTGAGCTGAAGTGGATGTCCGTACGCTGAAAGTACGGAGAAACGCGTTCAATCAGGATTTCCATCTCAGGACGCGGCGTAATATTGACGCCGCGCCCATAGACAACGCGATCGCTGCGGCTCAAGGTCTGGGAGAACTCGGGACGCGTGCGCCAGTAGGTCGGCCACGACGACGTCTCCCCCTCGAACGCAAGCGACAGAAATGGCAGCGCCCACTCCCCGTGGGCGTCGAACCCGGATTTGTAAGACAGCAGCAAACAGCCGCCGGCTTCGTAATAGCGGCTGAGCTTCTCGCCCAGGGCTTTGGTGATCACGACGCTGTCCGGCAGAATAACAAGATCCAGGCCGGAGAGATCCCCCCGCTCATCCAGCGCCACGCATTCGTAATGCGATTCTTCGCAAAACATCACTGCGCCTTCCAGTGCGAGATCCGCCGTCTGTTCGTCTCGCCCGGGATATCCCGGCAGGACAACGCCCACTTGCGGCAGCGGCTCGGAGCCCGCATAAAACGGCTCCGCCGCCGCCACTTGCGCGTAAACGGAGCCGATCAAATCGTACGCGGCGGGGTCGAGAACGCCGCGTGGCGGCAATTGGTCTCCGACGCTGCATCCTCCACCCAGCGCCTGCGCCCGGAAACATTCGTACTCCAGCGCAGGCTGCGGCTTAACGTCGCCGAAATCGCCCCACTGCCTTTGGAACCGCCCCGTCATTCCCAGCCACGAGATGGGAGATCCATCGTCCCGGCGCCAGGTGGAGACAAGGCGCGCCATGCGCGGGAAATGATGGTAGCCCCAGAAGCCCGACGGCAGGGATTCGATCTCGACATGGCTGCTGGCGGACAGGCGCGCCCGCGCCCCGACATCCCCCGTGACAAAAAGATGATGCCCTGAGTTATAAAAGACGGTGGCGTTGGGGCGGCGGTCGCGCAGCAAGCCGCTGAACCGCTGTGTGAAAAGCCGCTGCGCCAGGCTTTCAAAGCGGGCGTGCGTCTCCGCGTCCGCCGACATCAGACCGTGCGCCTGCCGAAACGCGACGCTGGATTCGCTCCAGTCGGCATCGGCGTGCATCATCAGAATATCAAAGAAAAGACCGTCGACGTCGTCTCCGTAGCGATCCAAGATCTCCCGGACGTGCGCCTCAATATAATCTTGGTAATCGGGATGGAGAAAATTGAGCCACTTCCAGGCGCCGGGATGCGGACCGGAATAATCCGTCGCCATGCTCGTCCCCGCGAATGCTCCATCCCGCCGGATTTGCCTCCACTCCGGATGCTTCTGAGCGGCGTCCTCCTCCCACACGACCGTGGTGTAGATCGGCGCGCGGATTCCCGCGCGGTGCAGCGCCTGAATTTGCTCGCCGAGCAGATCACGCCCGGCCAGAGCCGGATGCGCCGTTCCCGTATGCGTGGGATAGTAACACATGCCATGGTGGCACTTGCCGAACACAGTCACGCTGTTCACGTGCGATTCGCGCAGCGTCCGCGCAAAGTCATCGGCGTTGAATTCAACGCCGACATCGGGGATCGCAGGAGACGTATGGAAATCGAGATGAATTTGTCGTCCCGATAATGACGAGGCCGGAGAGTAAGTCATGTACAACCTTTTCCATCGAAGCGGTCATTGTTGTAAAGCCGTTCGCCATCGCCGCGTCAGCGCTGGGAGCGAAGCGTAATCAAATCGAATGGTCCGACGTTTGGGACGATCGCTTCGCCGTAATGCATGACGACCTCGCCTCTCGGCGCATCGTTGACGCCGCGATTGCTGCGGCGCACGGTGAAGCGCACAGCGCGCGCTTTGGCTAACTCGGGAATGCGCACAGTGACGTCAAACGTCCGCGCAGGATATCCCCCCTGACGCCGATACCAATCGGGAGTGCTTGGGCGCTGGAAATCATCCGAGGTAAAGTTTGAGAGGCCGACGCCCCAGGTTCCATCTGGATTTCGCGCGACGGCGGCGTTGACATGCGGCTTTTGCTGCGGTGGATTGACGTACGAGTAATCCATCTCTCCATCTAGTGAACTGGCGGAGTGACGAAAGACGGCGCCGACGTCAAACGTCTCGGCAAGCTGTTTGAGAGAATAATACTTTTGGAGGACCGTCATATGGAACGGAGCGACATCATATTTCAAAATGCGTCCACTGTCGCCGTTCGGGTCCGATTGCTCGAAGCCAATGAAAAACTGCCAGTGCGTGACGCCGTGGTTGACGTCGTTGAGAAATCGCGACGCGATGCTCGCCGCCTGAAGCGCATCCCCCGCCTGCTCCTCGGTGTCCGTCATCCCACCCGCTTCCGTCACCCAGTAGGATTTGCCGGCGGCGCGCTTCGCCATCTCCTCCGTGGCGGCGTTGTTGTACGAATGCGTGGCGACGCCTTGAAGGCTCGCCCAGGCTTGGGTGTCCGATTGGATCGCGTCCACCACCGCGTAGGCGTCCGCGCCGCAATTGGCGGATTCGGGGGCGACGATCCCCACCGCTGGCAGCCCGCGAGCGTCGAGCGCCTGTCTCAGCGCCTTGATCAGCACGGGCCACTGCGCATTGGAGGGCTTGACCGGCCGGTCGTTGGGCTCGTTCAATACGCCGCAATGATTGATCAGGATGCCGGTCTTGTCTTTGAATTGGCGAATAAAATCCGCCAGCAGCGCGGCGTATTGGGGAATGGCGTCATCGCGAATGCGGCCATGGCCGTCGCCCAGCGCCTCCGGAATCTCGTTCGGAGCGAGGATCAGATCTTTCGCGCCGGCCGCCAGCGCATCGGGGAGTTTGTGCGAGCCCACATAGCCGTCCACATAGGAATCGATCTTTCCGGCGGCGACATCGCCGGGATGAATCCAGAGACGGATGCTGCGCATTTTGGCGTCCCCCCAGAGCATTCGAGCCATGTCCCGATTCTGCGCGCGCGTGACCTGCGTATTGTAGAGAGCGGCGGGCGTCCAGCCGTTCATCGTGGCGCCTGTCCCCGCGAACGTCTGCCGCCCGCCTTTGTCAACGGTAATGATGAGGGAATCCGCCCTGGCCGCGCCAGACGCGCCGGAAGGCGTCAGCGCGCCGGCGGTGGGCGCGGGCGCATCAGCGGGAGTGGGAGCATCGATTGGCGTCCCGCGCGTCACGCGACCAGGAAGGATCGCGGGGCGATGCGGGAAAATCAAATAGCGCGGCGCTTCATCGATCGGCAGACGCCCGCTGGCTGGCGGCGAAATCGCATTGCCAAAGAGGTCAAAGAACTGTGTCCCCGCCGGCAGTTTCAGGGCGACAGTCACCGGGACCACGCGCGCAGGATCGAAGTACCGGACGCGCGACGGCTTGTCGTAGGTCACATCGATCCCGCGCTGATCGGCGCCGGCCAGCGGCGCGGATTGGACTCCCTGCACCGCCTTTTCGTTCGCGGCGTTCATCGTGAGCGTCTCATCCTCCACGCGCCAGAAAGCGAGCGCGTAGCGGCCATCTCTCAGCGTGAAACCATGCGCCTCGACATCCGATCCCCAGGAATATCGTTTGGCGCCCGGCCAGGCGTAAGCCCGATCATAGCGCGCCGAGGACAGCAGACGGCTGGTCCAGCCGAAGGACGGCGCGGCGAGAAACGGTTCGCCTGCGGTGAGCAGGCGATGGTGCAGAAACATCTTCTGGACGCCCAGCGCCATTGTCAGCATCATCGCACGCGGAACGAAGTCGGCTTTGCGCCGTTCGTCGGCAGGCCGGTACGACCAGCCGGGCGACCAGTTGGGCCATTGTCCCGGCATCGCTTCTGCGGCGATCTGATCCTGCGTCAACGGCAGCCCCGCCTGCTTGGGTTCCTCCCCGAGATCGAAACCGATTTCGGACACCCAGATCGGCTTGATCGCCCCACCCTTGCGCATCACCTCACGCGCGGCCTGCACCCGGTAAGCGTAATTCTTTTGATCGTTGAAGCCATAGCCGACTTCGGACGACATCGGAATGGTGTAAGGGTGAAACGAGAGAATATCGAAGTATTGCAAGCCGCCCAGATCCACGATGCGCTGCAAAAACGGCAGAAACTGTCCTGTACCGGAGGGAGCAAGGATCTGGGCCTGTGGGTCCTCGGCTTTGACGGCGGTATACGCGGCCTTCAGCAAGTCGAAATACCGCTCCGGCGGCCCCAAAAAGAAGAAGCCTTTGGGGGCGATTCCGTTATTGTTCGGCTCGTTCCAAACTTCGTAATACTTCACCTTGCCTCGATAACGCCGGGCTATCTGACGGCAGTAGTTCGCCCAGGCGTTCATGTCTTTGGGCGGCGTGCGCAGCAGATCGCCGCCTGGGTCTTCCGACGCCCACGCGGGCGCGCCGGCAAGCACGATGAGCGACTTGAGGCCCGCCGACTGATCGTTGCGCACAAACTCGTCCATCGGCCCCCAGTTCCAAACACTAGGCTGAGGCTCGGTGTCGCGCCAGAAGAAATCGGCGTAATCCCAGGCGCGATGCCACTTGGCGCCGACGCGCGCGAACGGCTCGCCGTGAATGCCGAAGGGTGAGGAATCGGGAAGCTCGGACGGCGCCGGCGCACGAGTGACGGCCCAATCGGTGACGCGCTCCGCCTCCAGGGGCGATCCCTGGGCGTCGGTCAATAGCCGCCAGAGATGGAACGTCCCCGCGACGCCGCGAGGCAAAACAACACCGATCGTTTGTGCGCCAGTCGGCGTGAGACGCAGAGGGTAGTCGCGCGCCGCAACCCGCCGATCCTGCCAGTCCGTAACCCAGGTCTTGAGAACGACGCGGTTGGTTTCCGATTTCAAATTGGAGATCCGCACATCGATGACCGGCTTTTCGCGGGGAGTCCAGAGATAACCATACAGCGCCTCGCGTCCCGGCGGACCTCCGGCCAATTGGATTCCAGGCAGCGGTCGGCCCTGACGGGGCAGCGCCTGCGAGACTGCGGACGCCGGCGCGAGCGGAGTGATGTTCAGCCCGGAGAAGACCGCCGGCGCCGCCGCACTCGGAGAATCTCCTGGCAGCGCCTCCAGAGCGAAATCCATAATCTGAGGCGCCGTTCCACGCCAGCGCCCCACCGCCGCTTTCTCCGCTCCGGCGGCGATCTCGGCTTCGATCCCATCGCCCCGGCGCACCAGGCGCAGGGTGTCCGGAGCGGCGGTCAGCGCCAGATCCTTCCAGGGAGCGAATTCGGTTTTGCCGTCAAAGACCCGCACCAAACGCGCTTTCCTCTCCGCGCTTCGGTATTGCAGCCAAACTTGCCAGTGCTTGCCGCCGGCGTTGTCCAGCAGGCCAAAGGCCATCGGAGTCGCTATGGCGTCGTTCTGAAGATACGCCTCGGCGGTAAAATCACCAAAGGCGGGCCGCTTGCCGCTCCGCAGGGGATAAAAGCGGTAAGCCAGAATGGTGGGCCCTGATGATATAGCCGCGAGGCGCAGCGTCTTCTCTTGAACCGTCACGCCTGCCGAGGAACCAGACAGAATTCGCCAGGATTTCGGAGCCAAGGACGCACTCTCGAACGTCTCCTGCTGAGCGTAAGGAACCGCAAGCGCCCCGCCGGGATAGCCAAGCCAGCCCGCCAATAATACGCTGACCCCGATTTTGCCGACATGGGCGGGCGCGCGCCGCGAGGCTGCGAAAATCGATCCGATCGTCATGTATATCCCTTCAATAAGACGCCGTGTGATCCCATCGTTTAACGGGGGCTAAACGTTGCGGCGAACTGCCCGGCCGTGTCTTCTGTCCCGGCGGCGTTTTCGCACTGCGGAGCCCCTTGTGGGTCGGTTGCGCTGAGAGCGGGTTTGCCGGGCGAAACCTTTTCCGCGCGCATCCATTTGGCGTGCCCATCGGCCAGCAGGAAATTCGAGCCGTCGGTATGACGCCCGGGAATCGACCAATTCCCATAGCCGCCGTTGCAGGTGACGTGGTTGAGATCTCCACCCAGCAGACCGGTGGCGAACAATAAGTGACCTGGATAAGTGTTTCCAAAGTAACCTTCACGCCCATTGCCCGCTTGCGAGACAGTCACGTTTGGATTGGCGGTTAATCCTTCGTCGATAGAAGTGATCTGCGCTGATCCTCCCTGACCTTCGTACAGCAGAACAGTTTTCGAGGGCGCGTTGAAGCCCGGTATAAAATTCCCAACCGCATATTGCGCTCCATCCCGATCTCGCGCCGCATCCATGTTATAAAAATAGGAGACAGTGGAAGCGCCGGTTACGGTGGCGTCAAAGGCTTCATCGGGACATTTAAAAACTCCCGTGCTCTTGACATAGGGATAGACTTGCCCTCCCCAGCCGGCGCCTTCATACACAGGTCCGTCGGGAAGACTGTATCGATCCCATGTGCCGCAGGGGAGACGCTCGTCATTGTCTTGCGTATATTGCATGAAGCCTAACCCAAGCTGCTTCTCATTGGAAATGCAGGCAATCGCCCTTGCCTTTTCGCGCGCCTTCGCAAACACAGGGAATAAGATCGCCGCTAGAATTGCAATTATTGCGATAACAACTAGCAATTCAATCAGTGTAAAGCCTGTTTTTTTCTCAGTGAAGCGAATAGTTTTCATCAATGTATCCTTTCGATAACCTATGGAATGAGACAAACAAATAATGGCTGAACCACGCCTTATGTGGGTGGCGAAGCGCAGGTCAGTCCATGGAAACCATCAAACGGCAGCAGCTGCGCGGGAAGACTGGTCTGCGGATCGGCAATCTTCTGAACAAGCATCTCCGTCGCCGAACGCCCCATCGCATGCGAGGGAAGGAGATAAGTCGTGAGCGGCAGCGCCGTCTCCTCCACCACATGCTCCGCGAATGTGATGAGTGAAAGGTCCTTCGGAATGTGCATGCCGGATGTCAGGGCGGCGTAGAAGGCGCCTTGAGCGATATGTGGCATGTACGCGATGACCGCTGTTGGCCGACTTGGTCGGGTGAGTTCTTCCCTCCAGAAGCCAGCCCAGGCGTAAGCGTCCCCTTCAAACTCGATCCGTCTCTCGGGCAGCCCCGCCGCGCGCATCGCCTCCCGGCAGCCTTCCCAGCGATCTGCGGCGCTGTAGTGGCGCGTGCCGTGGACAGCGTAGGCGATTCGCTGATGCCCTAAGCCCAAGAGATGCTCGGCGGCCATACGCCCGGCCCCAAAATCATCAGGCCGCACACAATCGCTCGCTTGCTGGGAATTGATCCAGATAGATGGCAGATTGTAGCGATGAAGGATCTCTTGCAGGGGCGCCGGGATGTCCATATGATAGTTTATCAGAAGCCCGTCCGCAGTCCACTGCCGCAGGAATTTGGGCATCAATTCGGAACTGCCCAGAACCTGGTCGGAAAGCCGAGCCAGCATCAGATGCAAGTCATGCTCGGCGAGAGTGTCTTCAATGCCGCTGAGCAGCCCTTCAAACACCGTACTGCGGTCGGATACGGTGCTCCGAACGAGCGCAATGCTTCCAAACCGCCCCGTCCGAGTGGCGCGCGCCGAACTATGCGGCCGGTAGCCAAGTTCTTCCGCGACGCGAAGCACATGTTCGCGCGTTTCCGCGCGGTAAGAAGGAGCCTGATTGTTCAGGATCTTGCTCACTGTCTGAAACGACAGCCCACTGCGCTCCGCGATCTGTTTCAACGTGACTGGCATTGTCGCTGCACTCTCTCAATGCGAACGTTCGCATAACGTATCGGTATTATAAAACAGCGGGCAAGATTTGTCAAGCACAATTTTGGAAACACTGCTCATCAATTCGCCGATTGGCCCCGACCGATCGGCATTGTCTCAAAAAGCGATTGCTTTCGAGACAATATGTATTATTTCTTAGATTTCTATTCGAGAATTAGGCATTATGTTTTGACAGTATTTGACGCCACACTCGCCGAAATCGAAGCCATCGCCACCGCATTGATGCGAAACTGCCTTATTGACACGGGTATAGTGTAGTCGTTATAACCTGGCAACAATAAATCTTTTTCACTTTAAGGGGTGAATCGTGAATCCATTTGATCGGCAAATCATCGCCGACGCCGATGAAACAGGCTCGATTGGGGTCGTTTATCTGAAGCGTTACTGGTCACGCAACATGGCGTTTCGAACATGCGGTAATCCGAGCCCGGTAACGGAGGACGATACAATCGCAGAGGCCGTGCTGCTGGCCGGACTGCGTCTTGGAATTCGGGAGACACTGGACTTTCTGATGGCGGCGACGCCGTCATTCGAAGCATTCGAGGAATGGGTTCTGACCAAGAATGACAATACCATCGAGCCAGAGCGACTGCGGCGATTGAACGGCGCTTTGCGCGGAGACGATACGTTTGCACTGGAGACCATCCTTTCGGAGCCGGTGCTGTCGGCGTCGGACCTTGCATTTTGGGATGAACACGGCTATGTTGTCGTGAAGCAGGCAGTGGACCGTGAGCAGTGCCAGGCGGCAGTGGACGCAATCTGCAATTACACAGGCATGTCGATGGACGAGCCCGACTCATGGTATAAGGATCAAATCTGGATTCCACTGGCGCACAGCCCCGCGCTCTGGTCAAACCGTAATTCGTCGCGGATCCATACGGCTTTTTCTCAGATCTACAAGCGACGCGATCTCTGGATGAACGTGGACGTATGCGGCGTGAATCCCCCCATGCGGCCTGGTTACAGTTTTCGAGGCGCCCCTCTGCACTGGGACATGACCCTGGCGCCCCCGCACTGTTTTGGTACGCAAGCGATCCTTTACCTCACGGACACCGCCGAGGATCAAGGCGCGTTCAGTTGCGTCCCAGGATTTCACCGAAGGCTCGAACGATGGCTTGCGGAATTGCCCGCCGGCGCCAACCCGCGCGCACACGCGATCGCCGAGCTGCAAGCGACGCCGATTTCAGGTGATGCCGGCGACCTGATCATCTGGCATCAGGCGCTGCCACACGGAGCGACACCGAACCGAGCCGCCTTGCCACGCACGGTCCAGTATCTCAATATGTTTCCTAGCCGATTTGAAGTCAACACGACTTGGATCTAAATAAGCGGTCAAAAATCCAGCTGTACATAATCCCGTCCAGGCCGCGCCAGCTTCGATTCCCCCACCCGTGCGGTAATTTCCTATTGCTCCGTGTGCAGCGCCTGCGGTTATGTCAGAAACTCTTGCAATCGGGTGATCAGTCCCTTATAATCACAGAAATGAGCTATAGGTGTTCATAACAGGCTCCAAGGAAATACCCATGTCAAAGCTATACCGCACCGCTGCCGCCGCCATTGCGCTTACTGGCGCAATCATCCATCCATCCATCGCCGGAATCAATTGGCCGAAGAAGCAGCTTCTCCCCACATTCGCCCAGCCCGCTCCGACGCAGGATCTCATTTCACTGCCGACGACGGGAAGTGCGTCCCCAAAAGCGGAAACCGTTCTGTTCAGTTCTCTCAAGGGCTTGGTCAATCGAACGAAACCCCGGATTTGGACATGTGAAGGATCGGGTGATGACAAGTACGAATGGCTCACCGAGCTTGGCCTCTCTTATACGGAGCCCTCGGATCCCTGGTCGCTGATCATCAAGTATCGGCAGGAAATCAAGGGCATTATCGTTTACGATGACGCCCAGCCGGACACAATCAACCTTGCCACCACCATCGCCGGTTCGTCGAACGCGTTGGTGGCGTCCCCGGATCTTGTGGCGAAGTTGACCAGTGAGCCCTACTCGCTCCCGATTCTGAAGGATCTGCGCGGGAAATTTCATGGACGCCTCAGTGTTTATCAGTACTTGTACGACAACTACTGGGCCAAGACAACCCATCGCGTTCTGACCGGCCTCGACCCCACAGCGATTTACGGGAACTTGCGGGAATATGCTGTGGCCATCAATTCCACAGTCCTCTGGCTCGATCCTCGGAAACCCAAGGAGAAGGCGCTCCTCAACCGCTATCTGGCGTCGATGGGGCCCGGAACGCTATACATGGGCTGGTGGGCCGAGGAAGGATCGGGCGTCAGGGCCGCTTCCGCGTATGGCATTGTCACGTGCGCCAGCGACTGGTCGACCAATCTCACAAATTTTGGCGGCACGTCGAGAAAGGTCGAGGTCAAGCCGACCCCGGCGGCGATTCCCCCCATCGAGAACAAAATCTACATCGCGTTCATTATTAGCGACGGCGATAACTTCCAGTACCTGGAGCATCACTTTCATCAAATGTGGCTCGATCCCGAACGCGGCAAAATCCCGATGGGCTGGACAGTGTCGCCGACGATGCTCGACGCCATGCCGGGTGTTCTCAACTACTACTACAAGACCGCCACTGACAACGACTGCCTCCTCTGCGGCCCATCAGGTTACGGCTACACATACCCGAACTACTGGCGCGATGGCAAAGCGCTCAACCAGTTCGTAGCAAAATCCGACGAATACTGCAATCGCGCGGGATTGAAGATCATCACGATTTGGAATACGATCACCGGCGGCATCGATCCCAAAGTCGGCGAGTCCTACGCGAAATATGCGCCATCGCTTCTGGGGTTGACAGGTCAACACGCCGGCCGAGGGCTCAAGATTTACGACCATAAACTTCCAACTTTCGACCTCACAGCGACCTATTGCGGAGTGATGGACCATTTGGTCCGGGAGGTCAAAGGCGGATCCGCAGGATGGGATGGCAAATCGCCGCGTTTCCTGATCATTCAGGCAGAACCGTGGCACGGCTTGATGCCGGCCGACTTCGTCACATTCGTCAAAGGTCTCAACTCCAATTACCAGATTGTGCGGCCGGACACCATCTTCAAAATGATGCGCTCCGTCAATCAGCTTCCGACTGATCCGTTGAAGTCGAAGTAAAGCAAGATTTAGCATTCCTACGCTCACTACGAAGAGGCCGTAGCACGGGACTCGTCTTGAGCGGCGCCGGCGATTGATATTGCCGGCGCCGTCTCTTTCGGCGTTATCCTTCGTACTGATTGCCGGCGAGGTCTTCTCCCCGCGCGAGCCAGATCTTATGCCCTGCGTTGCGCTCGGGGTAAACCTTGGAGGATGTCGGGAAGTAGCGCATCGTATACCCCGCTCGGCGGAACGGCGAGGTGTTGGCTTTCGCGCCGTGGATGATACGCGCTTCGTGCAGGCTGCACTCATTGGGCTCCAGACGGAAGTAAACCGCGCTGGACTCGTCGAACTGGTCGGCCTTAATCTCCGTCCCAAAGATGTTCTCGGTTTCGCTGACGGCTTCGTACTCCGAAAAGCCGTTCTTATGCGTGCCGGGAATGACGCTCATGCATCCATTCTCCGGCATCGTCTTGTCCAGCGCCAGCCACACGGTGCAGATTCCCTCCATTGTAGAGACGCGGCCATTCCAGTAGGACGAATCTTCGTGCCATGGGGTCGCCTTCCCCGTGAACGGCGGCTTGGAGATAAAATGGCTGCTCCAGAGGCCGATATTCGGGCCGACGACCGGTTCGACCAGGTCGAGAACTTCATCGCTGAGCAGAAACTCCAGCAGCCGCGCGTCTCGAAAATGTATCGTGTCCAGATTGTCTTCACCGTACCGTTCGAGATTTTCCTCAAAGATCGCTTTGAGCCGCGCGAACTTCTCCTCCGAGAAAACCGGCTTCTTCCAGAGCGCATAACCGTCGCGATCGTATTGAGAGATCTGTTCTTCCGTCAGCGATCCCGCCTGTGTTTGTGTTGTCATACCTATCTCCTTGTGTTGCGTGATATTGTATTATAAGCGCCTGATAATACTTGTGTCTTCTACAAAATGACCATTTTATGAACTATAATGATCTATGGAGATACCCAGGCTTTGTTTTTCTCAGATCGCCGCGCCCTGTGCGGCCTTCCACGCCGCGCATGCGATATTTTCCTCCGAGGGCCAAACGGAGGTGCGCCTGCACCGCCACGACTTTCACGAGTGGCTGGTAGTGCTGGAGGGAGAAGCGCGTCACCTGGTCAACGGTGAGGAGACGGCTCTGCGGCGTGGACAGCTCGTGCTGATTCGGCCGGACGATTGCCATGCGATCGCGCCAAGACCAGGAGGCGTCGAGTTCGTCAATGTGGCGTTTCCGGAAGATGTTTGGGAGGATCTCGTGCGCGCGACGGGACTGGAGGAGGAGGCGCAGGAGTGGTCCGAAAGCGATCTCGCCGTTAGCCTGGAGATGACTCCCGATCAGCGCTTGAATCTGCGCGCGGAGGCGATGGCGGCGGTGCGCGCCTACCATGACCGGCCGACGCGTCTGGCGTTCAGCCAGTTCTGGAGCGCCGCCGCCGGAGCGCTGGCGCAGCGCGCCGAAGGACGCGACGGCGGAAGCGGCGCAGCGCCGCTCTGGATGCGCAATGCGCTGGCCTGGGCGCAATCGGCGGACATGGACGAGTTGTCGCTGGAAGCATTTGTCGAGGCGTCCGGCGTCAGCTTCGGGCATCTGAGCCGCACGCTCAAGAGCCGCATAGGCCAGACGCCGACGGAGTTTCTCAATGAGATTCGCGTCAAGCGCGCCGCCTACGAACTGGCGACCACGGACCGGGACATCGCCGCGATCGCATTCGACTGCGGCTTCGAAAATCTCTCTTACTTTTACCGCCGATTCCGCCAGCATCATGGCAAAGCGCCCCGCTCCTACCGTGAGGAGGCGAGGCGCTCGCTGCCTTTATAAACAGCCGGAGACACCGAAACCGGGCCCAATTCCGCCTGGCCTTTGTCCACCAGCAGGCCGATTGCTCCGGAAGACGGCAGGCCACCCCATGCGGCCGCGTGATCTCTCCATCGGCGCTTGCGAGACTTCCCGTGTCCGACGCGCAGGGGCTGGCGAGACAGTCCATCCTCCACTTCTCCAGCATGATTGGCGCCCCGGGCATCGAAGGCAGCATCGGCTACGGCGTCAACCACGACCCGAGGATCGATCCCATCACGACCAAGAGAATCGTGTACAACTGCCTGGCGGCGCCAGCTTCGCAGCGGCACTTTTTGGTATACTGATTTTCATGCGATCCTTCAAAATGCAGCACCAAGAATTTGAACCTCCGGAAGAGTTAAGAGGCGCCATCAAGTGCTTTTGGTGGAACAGAATTGACTTTGGAGAGCTGCTATCGAGCTTTGAGGTGCTGCCGGATGGATACGCGGAAATTATCTTTCATTTCGGAGGCGCCTGCTGTATTCTTGACAACGGCGAATTGCAGCCCTTGCCGTCGCCGTTTTTGATGGGACTGCTCGATCAGCCTGTGATGTTAAGCACAAACCGTTTAGACATCATTGGCGTCCGATGCTTTCCGTGGACCGTATTCGATTTGCTCGGATTGCCGTCCAGCCAGGACAAAGTGCGCATATTTGAGCACCCCATCGTCCAGCTTCAATCGGCGCTGAATAAGCAGGTTCGCGACGGCAGAATAGAGGACGCTCTGGATCAACTAAAGGAGTATTTCTGGAATGCGCGGTCTCGGATTGCTATCGACAGTATGTTATTCGACGCGGGGATTGCGATGAGAGAAGCAAACGGCGCCATGCCGATCCGCCAGGTCGCGGCGGCGGTTCATGCGACGGTTCGTACACTGGAGCGGAAGTTCAAGCAATCCTCTGGCTATACCGTGAAGGACGTGTCCGGTCTGATGCGCTTTGAGCAGGTGCGAAACCAATTATGGCTTTCTCCAAATTCCAGCATTGCCGATGTCGCGTATGAGCTGGGCTACACAGATCAATCCCATCTCAGTAGGGAATTCAAACGCTATGCCGGCGTTGCGCCAGGAGCGTTCGTGCGAAAGGCGAGAGAAGCAAAAAAGCTGTAGGCGGCAATTTTGTCGCATTTATACAAGCCGGATGAAGAGTTTTGTGTTTCAATCATAATATGAAAGCTGCACAAGATCATCTTATTTACGATGTCGTCATTTCGGGCGCAGGACCAGTCGGTCTATTCCTCGCCTGTGAACTGGCCTTAGCCAAATGTTCCGTCCTCATACTGGAAAAAGCGGAGAATCCGCACTCACCACTGAAGCAACTTCCTTTCGGGATTCGGGGGCTCTCGGCGTCGACGATTGAAGCACTCTACCGACGTGGATTGCTCGATGAGCTTAAGATCCATCAACGCCTGAAAAATCCCCACCAGAACGCCGGACAAGGGGCGCGTCGCCACGTGGGGCATTTCGCCGGTATTCCATTGTACGACGGCAATATCGACGCCTCACAGTGGAAATCTCGCCTGCCAACCTCAACCAGCGCCAGCTTGATCTCGGAAATGGAGGAACTGGAAACGGTCCTGGCTCGCCGCGCGGAAGCCCTAGGCGTGGAAATTCAGCGCGGCTTTGCCGTTACTGATTTTCACCAGACGGAAGACCAAGTCACTGTTCAGTCCAGTGACTATTCGTTTCAAGGTCAATGGCTCGTGGGGTGCGACGGCGCCCGAAGCATCATCCGCAAGGCCGGCGGTTTTGAATTCCCTGGCACAGAACCAGAATTCACCGGCTACTCCACGCATGTAGATCTTGCCGATCCGGAGAAGCTCAGCCAAGGCAGAGTTGTGACGCCGCAAGGGATGTATCTTCAATCCCAGCCAGGTTTCGTCGTCATCCAGGATTTTGATGGCGGTGCGTTTCATCATACTGGCGAGCCAATTACGTTGAAACACGTGCAGGAGGTTCTCCGCCGCATCTCAAACACCGAGGTTACGATCAGCGCCTTGCATATCGCAACGACTTGGACCGACCGGGCGCGGCAAGCCGCAACCTATCGCAATGGACGGGTGTTTTTAGCCGGCGACGCCGCCCATATTCACGCGCCCCTGGGAGGCCAGGGGCTGAACCTTGGACTGGGCGACGCTATGAATCTGGGTTGGAAGCTTGCCGCGGCGATCCATAACACAGCTCCAGAAGGGTTGCTGGACAGCTATCAAGCGGAACGTCATCCGATTGGCGCGCAGGTTTTGGATTGGTCGCGCGCTCAGGTTGCGATCATGAGACCCGACCCACACGCCCGTGCAGTGAATGCAATCTTCCGAGATCTTGTGAATACGCGCGACGGCGCCACCTATATTGCCGGAAGATTATGGGGCCTTTTCACACATTACGATCTCGGCGGCGCCCATCCTCTCGTCGGCCATAGCGTTCCTAACTTTGAGTTTGAAGACGGGACAACGATTGGCGAACTCATGCGCGACGGCAAAGGAATACTGCTTGATTTTGACGGCAATACTTTACTGGGAGCGTTAGCAAGTGAGTACGATTGCCAAATGAAGTATGTTTCGGGCCGGGCAAAAGAACAATTAGACTTGAGCACTGTACTGATACGTCCTGATGGAGTTATCGCCTGGGCTTCTGACAGCGAACCGAACGAGCAATCCATCCGGCAGGCGACTGCTCTCTGGTTTGCCCAATAGCTATGAAATGAGGAGAAGACCACACGCAAGCCGCCTTGCAGAGAGGAATCTCTGTAAGGCGGTTTTTCCTTTGCGAGGTATAATGAGGCGAAAAGTCCAACGGCACGTTATCAACTGTCACTGAAAGAATCATCGAATGGGATTTAAATGCGGTATCGTCGGGTTGCCCAATGTCGGCAAATCCACTTTGTTTAATGCGCTGCTCTCCACCGCACAGGCGGAAGCGGCCAACTATCCGTTTTGCACGATTGAGCCCAATGTCGGGCGCGTCGGCGTGCCGGATGAACGCCTTGAAAAACTGGCGGCCATCGTCAATTCCGAGACGATCATTCCGACTCAGCTGGAATTTGTCGATATCGCCGGACTTGTCCGCGGCGCCAGCAAGGGCGAAGGGTTGGGCAATAAGTTTTTGTCGCACATCCGCGAAGTGGACGCTATTGTTTATGTGCTTCGCTGCTTTGAAGACGGCAACATTATCCATGTGGAAAACAGCATCGACCCGATGCGCGACGCCGATATCGTCGAAACGGAACTGACGCTCGCGGATCTCGAAAGCCTGGAAAAGCGCTTGCCTGCTTTGCAGAAAAGAGCGAAGACGGAGAAAGAATTGGCGGAGCAGGTCGCGGTCATGGAGCGCGTGCTGAAGGTTGTCGCCGAAGGCCACCCGGCGCGCACAACCGAAATCAATGACGCCAGCGAGCGCCGCCACCTGGAGATGATGCAGCTGCTCACTTCCAAACCGGTGATGTATGTCTGCAATGTCGATGAAGACAGCGCCGCCACCGGCAATGCGCTCTCCGCTAAGGTTGCGGAGATGGCGAAGCTGAAGAACGCGCCCTGCGTGGTGATTTCCGCGCGCATCGAAGCGGAGATTTCTTCGCTGCCCAGCGCCGAAGACAAAGCCGATTTCTTGTCGTCGCTGGGGCTTGAGGAAACGGGCCTCGCGCAAATTATCAAAGCCGGCTACCGCCTGCTGGATCTCGTCACCTATTTCACCGCCGGCCCCAAAGAAACCCGCGCCTGGACAATCGTCAAGGGCATGCAGGGCCCCGCCGCCGCTGGCGTCATCCATACCGATTTTGAAAAGGGCTTTATCCGCGCGGAAACCATCGCATATGACGACTTTATCGCGTATAACGGCGAGCAGGGCGCCAAAGAGGCCGGTAAGTTCCGTTTGGAAGGCAAAGAGTATGTCGTGCAAGATGGAGACGTATTGCATTTCCGATTCAAAGCTTGACGAATCATCTCTCACTCTCACAGTCCAAGCGCCAGCGCCAAACCAAGGAAAGTAACGATGAACAAGAACACAATCTGCCTATGGTACGTTCGTGACGCGGAAGAGGCCGCGCAATTTTACGCCCAGACCTTTCCTGACAGCGCGGTCGTCGCGGTTCACCGGGCGCCATCCGACTTTCCCGGCGGCAAGGCAGGCGATGTCCTGACTGTCCACTTCACCGTGTGCGGCATCCCGTGCTTTGGCCTCAACGGCGGAGACACGTTCAAACACAGCGAAGCGTTCTCCTTTCAGATCGCCACCGACGACCAGGAGGAAACCGATCGCTACTGGAACGCAATCGTCGGCAACGGCGGCGAGGAAAGCATGTGCGGCTGGTGCAAGGACAAATGGGGCCTGTCGTGGCAGATCACCCCGCGCGCCCTGACCGACGCATTTTCCCAGGGCGGCGATGTGGCGAAACGCGCGTTTGAGGCGATGATGGAGATGCGGAAGATCGATATCGCCAAGATCGAGGCGGCCGCACGCGGCAATGTGTGAGATGGCGCCGTAGGTCTATGTTAGCGCAAGACGCGGACAAACAAGCACCGCACATGAGAATTGAAGCGCGGGAAAATGTTGCCGGTCAGAGCCTTCGCTCTGACCGACAATCAGTTTTTAGAGGATCGTAATACGGTCGAGGTCAGGCGCGTTCGCGCCGGGGTTGTGGAATTTGATGGTGTTGGCGCCGGAGTTAAGCGTCACTGTCATCGTTGCCGAACCACTGGAGCCCGAGCACGTCAGTGTCTGATCCGCGCCGCCGTTGACGCTTACTTTGAAATCGCGGCCGCCCGTGAAGTAGTAGACGGTCAGCGTGTGGCTGCCGGCGGTCGAGGTGATGCTGTTGACGATCGCGTATCCGTCGGTTCCGCCGCCGATATAACGGACGACTTTACCTCCCGAAGCGGAGGCGTTTGTGTCCACAAATGCGCCGTTACCGATCGTATTGGCGGTTGCCTCGCCTTCATAGCTGGTCGGAGCGGGCGGCGTGGAGGTGACGGTAATGCGATCGAGATCAGGCGCGTTCGCGCCGGGATTGTGGAATTTGATCGTGTTGGCGCCGGCATTGAGCGCAACGGACATTGTGGCCGATCCACCGGAGATGGGGCATGTCAATGTCTGATCCGCGCCGCCATTGACGCTTACCTTAAAGTCACGACCGCCCGTGAAGTAATAAACGGTCATCGTCTGAGCGCCTGCGGCGCTTTCGGTCACATTATTGATGGTGTCGTAGCCATCGCCGCCACCGCCGATATAACGGACGACCTGACCACCCGAAGCGGAGGAGTTTGTATCCACAAATGCGCCGTTGCCGATCGTATTGGCCGACGCTTCGGCTTCGTAACTGCCAGGCGTGCTCGAACCACCGGGCAGCCAGCGATACATCAGCGTCTTAATAGCGTAGTTGTCCTCGCAAAGGATGACATACTCGCCGTTCGAACGCAGCAGGACATTCGTCGGGTACTCCATATCGACATTGCCGACCGCGCTCGGGCCGCCGACATTCGCGCCGGGAACCAGCGAACCGACGTAAGCGCCGCTGTTGACATCGTAGACATCGATCTGGTGGACATCGTAGAGCGTCACGAACACGTAGTTTCCTGCAACATTGATGCCTTTCGGCGTGTCGTTGATGGGCGTGGTGTTGCCCGTCAGCACGATGCCGTCGCCGGAATAATGGGCGGTGCGCGTTCCGGTCCAATTGTCGTAGCGCTGCAGAACCTTGCCGGCGCGCCCCCAGTCCCCATTGGAGTTCGGATTGCTGTTGGTGTAGCCGCTGATGTACATGCGATCGTTCGCGGCATCGTAAACGACGCGATCCATCTCCGTCCACCCAGAGCCGTTTGCAGGAACGCCGTAATGGACGACTCCGCCGGTGTTCCATGTCGGAGCGCCGTTGGCGTCAAGCGTCGCGTTGATCGGGTACTTGTTGACGCCGCTGCTGATGTCCCACCAATTGCCCTGGCTGTCGACGCAGCCTTCGTTTCCGGTGGGAGTATTGCCCGCAGGAATGGCGACCTCACCGTCGGTCGCGCTATTGAAGCGATAGACGCCGTTCGGGACGCCGTTCTGCGGCCCCATAAACAAGAAGCGCGCGCCATGGATGCGGCGCACCCAACATCCGCACGTCCAGTTCGAGCGGCGGGAGTCGGAGGGATACTTGCTCTCGTTCAAAGTGTAGCCGATATCGCTCCACTCCGAGCCGGGCGTCGTATTGCCGTAATTGACCTTGATATGCTGAGCGGGTGAGAAGATATCGGTCTCGGAACCAGGATCGAAGTCGCAGGCGACCGTCCAGTGGAGGCCGTTAAGCACCCAGTTGCGCGATCCGCCGGAGGTGTAGCTCTCTAGCACGGAACTTCCTGTCGCGCCACTATCCTGGGTTCCTTGGCGCTGAGCGACATAGATATTGCCGTTTCCATCAATGCCCACGGCTTGGGGATGTACGAAGCGCAATGCTCCCACCGTCCCAATTGTCGATCCGGCGCCGGAGAGCGCGCCTCCCACGACGCCGAGTGTCGATGTGCGGCTGGGCGACGTGTCAATATTCGTGTAGATTTTGATATTTTGATCCGAGCCGTCGTCTGCCGCGTAGAGCTTATTGCCGCCGCCCACGCAGATGCCCATCGGCTTACCCACGTCGGTGATCTGCTGGCCCAGGTAGTTGCCGTTCTTGTCGTAATGCTTGATAGCGGAACCGGTAACGACCCAGAGCGAGCCGCTGCTTCCCATGCAAATTCTCCCCGGATTGCTCAATGCCCAGGATCGAAGCTGCGTCATGCTGTTCGTATCGTAAACGTGAACGACATTGTTGACCCGATCGGCGACATAGAGTTCGGTTCCGTTGCAGGCGAGGCCGACGACGCCATTTGTGGCGACTTCCCGCACGCTGCCGTCAACAGCGCCGCCGCTGAAGGGCGAGTGCGCTCCGCTCATCGTATACCGACCGACGCCATTATCGCCATCGGTCGCGGTAAAGAAATACGTCCCGTTGGTGCAGATGCCCCCCGTGCCGCCCTGGTAGCTGGATGTGTCGTCGAAACGGCTGACGAATGCGCCGTTCTTGTAGACGCCGATCTCTGTCGCCCCCTCCTCCCAGGCGCAATCGGCGTAGCAGGTCCCGTCCGACGCCACATAGAGCGAGAACATATCCTGCTGTATATGTGTCGCAAGGGTCCCCGTGCTGTTGCCGACCCAGCTTGTCGTGTACGATCCAGGCAGCGTCGTTGCGGAACTCAAGGGTTGTATCGCAATCATTGCGAAAGATGTTACAGCGGCATAGCGAACCGCGTTTCGAAACAATGTCATACTAGTCCTCCACATCGAAGAAATAACGGCGGTGTTGGTTATACTTTCTCCTGTCTTGTATCCGTACAGTGGTCAACTTATCTGCTTGAGGTTGCTGGCGCAGCTTGTCTGACTGGCCTTCTCGCGAACCTTTGCAAAGTAGGGAAAACATGACGACAACGATAGTAATAATAGCAATTACAACCATATGCTCAATAAGAACAAATGCTGATTGCTTACGCAACGTGATGTATGCTCTCCAACAAGATGTCAAAACCGACCGGAAGCTTGATATACTACGTAATACATCGAACGTAATATGGTAACACAACATCTTCTATTTGTCAACAACGGCAACCAGAAATCATTTTGCAGATCGATTCAAAGAAATGAGCGCCAAGACGAGGCGCTTGCGAATTCTGACGACCGGCCCCACGAACGGTAACGCCCTTTCTTTTGCTTAGCGGTTAGGATTCCCTCCACCGCCGGGGACTTGCCTCCCCGAAAACGGGCGCATGCCCGGCGCACCAATAAAGAGCCACCCCGGAAATTCGGCGTGGCTCATTTGCTCTCACAATTAATCCGATTCTCATATCAGAATCCTACTTATCCGCCACCAGCGCGATATCGAACACAAACCTTACAAGTGGCCGTCGGCGGGGTGGTCCTGCCGGCTGTCCGGGAGCCCCTGGACATCGCGTAACTGAAGGCCCGTGACCGACTTCAGGGAGAAGATCGGGATCGAGGCGGCGTGCTCGGCGTCGAGGCCGGTGAAGCGTGCGCCGGATACGTCGTCGAGTACGAGCGCAGGGCGCTGGTCCGGGGTCTGGGTGTGTGTCTGAAGGCCGTCCACGGTGATTCCCTGGACGTGCCGCAGGTAGACGCCGTAGGCGGGCAGGACGCCGAAGCGGTTGGGTTCGGGATATCCCGCGACGTCTTCCGGCGGAGTGCGCGTCGCCTGCGCCGCCGTGCCGCCGCCTTTGTACCAGATGCGGATGTCGCTGAGAGACAGATCCTGCACCGGCGCGCCGGGGACACCCGCGACGATCACCGAGGATGTGGCGGCGGCGTTGTAGACCGTGATGTGGCTAATGCTGACTCGCCGCACTGTTCCCATCGGCGTCCCAGCGGGGGCGCGCTGGCGTCCGCCCAGGCGTACGAAGATCGGGGCGTTGACGATATCGCGCATGGTCAGGTTGCTGATCGATACGTCTTCCAGCGAGCCGCCGTCTACTTCCTCCAGCGCCAGGCCGTGGCAGTAGGAAAAGACGCAGTTTGAGACGGTAATGTTCTTGAACCCGCCATTGGATTCTGTGCCGAATTTGATGCGGCCAGTTCCGCCGTCATGAGCTCGACTAAACGTGCCGTCGAGCACAGAGCCCTCCTCATAGCCGCTGACCACGCAATTCGTGATCGTCACGTTCTCGGTCCCCCGATTGAAGCCGAGACCGTAGGAGCTTTTCAGACAGATGCCGTCGTCGTGGGGAGAGTTGACCGTACAGTCCGAGACGTGGACGACGCGGCAGGCGTCGATGTCCATGCCATCGCGGTTGGTGTCGATCCGCAGGCCGCTGATCGTCAGGTTGTCTACCCCGGTGGCGAGGATGCCGAACCAGCCGCCGTGCGCGATGGTGAAGTCGCGTAGGGTGACGTTGCGGCAGAGCTTGAGGGCGATGGCCTTGTTGCCGTCGCCCGACTGCTTGGTTTCGTCCTTCACCAATCCGCGTCCCCAGATGCGCCCTGTCCCGACAATGGCGACATCATGGAGGTTTTCCCCCCAGATCAGGCTGTTGCGCCAGTGCGTGTGGCCGAAGTCCTGGTACTGTCCGGCGGTGGGGTTATCCTCCGGCGCATCGTAAGCGACTCCATTTCCCGGCGTCGCCGCCAGCAGCGTCGCCCCCGCCGCGATCTCCAGGGTGACATTGCTCTGGAGGTGGACCGTGGTGGTCGGGTATGTCCCCGCCGTCAAACGAACCGTGCCGCCGCCCGCCGCCGACGCCGCCGCGATGGCCTTGTCAATCGCCTCCGTGTCGAGCGTCTGGCCGTCGCCTTTTGCCCCGAACGCGTGGACGTCAAAGACGCCGTTGACGGGCGCCGCCGGTGTGTCCGCCCGGACGATTGGCGCGGCCACGCAGGACAGAACACCCGCCAGAAGAAGGCGTTTCCCTAAATGCATCATCAATATCCTCTTTCTCGAAAAATTAGACTTATGTTCTCTGTTTCGTTCACTCAGAAGTCCCGCCGCGCGCCCATTCGGGCGGGGTTTTGAGATGAAAGAGCATCTCGCCGGCGTTGGGAACGCACAGAACGCCCTCCGCCTCCCGGTTCTGATAGTCTTCGATCCGAATCGAGGCGTGATCGCGGTATCCCAGATTAATCGCCCGGCAGACGTCTTCCGGAATTTGCGTCGCCAGCGTCACCCGCACACGCGGGCGCTCCACGCCGTTCTCGTAGGAGCCAATCCCGCGCACATGAGTTGAGTGCGCCAAGATGCCCCACGGCTCGTCTTTAAATTTGTCCCATTGTTTCAGGAAGTAGTCGCGCGTGTGGTATCCGATCCGCCGGATCAAGTCTCCGTGGGTGACGGAGATTTCATGGATGTGGGGCGCATAGATGATCAGCTCCCCGCCGTCCGCCACCACCGGCTCCAGCTTGTACATGCACTTGCCGGCTACCCAGATTTCGTCGTACATCGGCGGCGCACACGATAGAACCGTGTGGAAGGGACGATCTTTGTACACGATATTCAGTCGGGCGCTATGGTCGGCGGCCACCGACCAGGCGGCCTCGGGCGCCCCCGCATAGAGACCGACGAGATCATGCCCGTGGATCACCATGCAGAATGCGAACCGAGGCGTCGGGATCAGTGACGCGGCGTAGTCGATCACTCGCCGCACCGGCGTCCACTTGTGGCCGATGATGCCCGGGTTGGTGATGACCGCCCCCAGCCAGTGGAAGAAATTCAGAACCTCGGGGCCGCTGACGCCGGGGAACAGATACTTGTTGCCGCCCGAGAAGCCGGCGACCTCGTGCGGAAAGACTGGGCCGACAATGATCAGCTGATCGTAATCGAAGACAGCCCGGTTGACTGTCACCGGCACATCCATCTCAAACAGGCCATCCGAGAGACGGCGTATCTCGGACGCCGGGATGACGCCAAGCTCCGCCAGAGCGGCGGGATCGTCCCAGGCGTGATTCAAGAAGCCAACTCGCCCGTAGCGCCCTGCCCTCTCTTCCACCGTAATCTCCAGACGATGGCGGATCGCTTCCTCGCTCATCGGCGGGTGCGTGCCGAGCGCGATCATCACATCCAGACGCGCCGCCGCCTCGCCAATTTGATCAAAAATCGTGCGAAACATCAGCCCAACCGGCGCGGTGCGCGTCGCGTCGGGGACGATCAACAGCACTCTTTTGCCGACCAAGTTCAGCGCCGTCAGAGCTTGGGCGACGATTCTGCGAACTTCATCATCGGCGAGGAGTTCTTTCCCCCGCCCGTCCGTTTCGTTTCGCTGATCGTCATCGTCGGTCAGCGTGGCGCTGTTTCCCATGCTTTCCCTCTCAAATCGTGGTCGCGGAGAAGCCGCCGTCGACGACGATGTTTTGGCCGGTGACGAACGAGGAAGCGCGCGGCGCGGCGAGCCAGATTGCCGCCCCCGCGAGTTCCTGCGACTCGCCAAAACGTCCCATCGGCGTGTGAGCGATGATCTGCCCGCCGCGTTCGGTGTAGCTCCCCTCCGGGTTCATCAGCAGAGCCCGATTCTGTTCGGCGGGGAAGAAGCCGGGGCTGATGGCGTTAACCCGGACACCCCGGCCCGCCCACTCGCGCGCCAGAAACTGCGTCAGGTTCAGCACCGCCGCCTTGGCCGCCGAATAGGCGACCACTCGTGATAGCGGCGTCATTCCAGACAGCGACGCCACATTGATGATGCTTCCCTGTCCCGACGCCAGCATTGCCTCGCCGAAGATCTGGCATGGCAGCAGCACCCCGCCGACCAAATTCAGGTCGAAGACGCCGCGCCACGCTTCCAGCGGCAGGACGCAGAAGTCCGCGCCGGGCGGCAGTGTCGCGTCGGGACGGTTGCCGCCCGCCGCGTTCACCAGCACGCTGACCGCTCCCCACTGCTCCGCGACGGCGTCACGCGCCGCCGCCAGCGATTCCGGATCCATCGCGTCCACGGACTGGAACAGCGCCGCGCCGCCCGCCTGCGAAATGCGGCGCACGGCCTCGTCGCCGCGCTCCCGACTGCGTCCCAGAACAGCCACTCGCGCGCCCGCACCCGCCAGGGCGTCGGCCATCGCCCCGCCCAGCACACCCGTGCCGCCGATCACGACGGCGACCTCACCCGTCAAATCGAACAATCCCGTTTGGGTCGTCATGACTTCCCGCTCGCCTCCGGGATGTCCAGCGCTAGATATCGTTTGGCGTTCCCAAAGCAGATGTTTTCGATCATCGGCCCGACCAATTCCTCGTCGCCCGGGATCTCGCCGCTTTCTATTTCCCGCCCGATCACATTGCACAGCACCCGACGGAAATACTCATGACGGGGGTAGGACATAAACGAACGGGAATCGGTCAGCATCCCAACGAAGCGCGAGAGCAGGCCCGTGTTGGACAGGGTGTTGAGCTGCCATTCGATCCCCTCTTTGGTGTCCAAGAACCACCAGCCGGACCCGAACTGGATCTTCCCGGGCGTGGAGCCGTCTTGAAAGTTGCCGGCCATTGTCGCCAGCACATAGTTGTCGTTCGGATTGTTGTTGTAAAGAATTACCTTCGGCAACGCGTCTTCTTGCTGGAGCCGATCCAGATAGGCGCCGAGCGACGCGGCCTGCGGCCAATCGCCGATGGAATCGAAGCCCGTATCCGGGCCCAGCTTCTGTAAGCCGCGCGTGTTGACGCTGCGCAGAGCTCCCAGGTGGAGCTGCTTGGTCCAGCCGCGTTTGGCGTCCAGCCGTCCGAAGAAGAGCATCAGATAGGAGGCGAATTTGGCGTGGTCGTCAGCCCCAGCGGCCTGCCCGGCGCGCGCACGGTCAAAAATGGCCGCCGCTTCGGCTTCGCTCGGGAAGTCGGCATAGCAACGAGCGAGGCCGTGGTCGGAAAGGCGACTCCCGATCTCATGGAACGCGCGATGGCGTTTGTCCAGCGCATCCAAAAGATCCGGCAGACGGCCGATTTGCGTGTCGCTGATGGCCTCCAGCTTTCCCAGCCATGCGTTGAACGCCTCGGGCTGGTCCACCGCCAGCGCCTTGTCCGGGCGGAAGGCCGGGTAGACACGCGTCGGCAGATCCGAGTCGGCGATTGACCGGTGGGCCGCCAGGTCGCCGGTTGGATCATCCGTGGTGCAGAGGGCGGCGACTTGGAATTTCCGGAGGATTCCCCAGGTCGTCAGATCGGAGGTCTGGAGCTGTGCGTTAGCGCGCTCCCAGATCGCAGGCGCGGTCTTCTCATTCAGCAGTTCATCGATCCCGAAATATCGCTTGAGTTCGAGATGGGTCCAGTGATAGATCGGATTGCGAAGGGTGTGCGGTACGGTCTTTGCCCAGGCCAGGAATTTCTCGTATGGATCGGCGTCCCCGGTGCAGTAGCGCTCCTCGACGCCGTTGGCGCGCATGGCGCGCCACTTATAATGATCTCCCGCCAGCCAGATCTCGGCAAGATCGTTAAAGCGTCGATTTCCGGCGATGTCGTCTGGGGGCAGGTGGTTATGGTAATCGAGAATCGGTTGGTCTGCCGCGTATTGATGATACAAAAGGCGGGCCGTTTGGGTTTGCAGGAGGAAGTCCTCGTGAATAAACGACATCGTTTAATGCCCTCCTGCGTTGCTGAGAAACAGCGGCTGTAGATGACGCGCGTAGAGGTTTTCGGTGACGTTACGGGCGATTGCCGCCTCGCACGCGTCCAGCATCCCCAGATATCGGTCGCCCATCTGCCCCGCAATCTTGTAGCCGACATGAAGCAGTTGACGCATATCGGGATTGAATTGAGGATTTGTGGGGTCGTGGCGCACGGCGGCTGTGAATTGCTCCGAAGTCCAGCCATTGACCGTCTCGGCGCTGGGCAGGCGAGCAGGATCGATGTCGATCACCGCCGCATAGGGCGCGCAGAGCGCGTCCCGCTTGGCGAGCGCCGCCGCGTAGATCTCCTGCGCCAGCTCCAGTCCCTCGCCGCCGGATTCCGCCAGTCCGATCAGCTCTTCCAGCCAGGTCGTCCCGGCGGTCTTGATGTGCAGGCCAGCCCCGGTGTCGCGCAGCGCCCGCTGGATCGGGCCATAGAGCGAGAACTTATCACTGCCGGAATGGACGCTGAGTTTCAGCGTTGTCGGCAGTCCATATTGCTTGACCGCGAAGGCGATCACCGCCAGATCATCGCGAAACTCCGTCTCGAACTTCGCCAGATCGCCGACATAATCAACGCCTTTGTTGAACCGCCCGGTGAATTTCGGGGCGATGGTCTGCGCGGGAATGCCTTCCTCGGCGATAAGCGCCAGAATCACCAGCAGCTCGGGCGGAGTCTGCGGGCTGTCGGTCTCGTCCATGGAAATCTCCGTGATGAACCGTCCCTCGCCCTTCGCGGCGGCGATGCCCCGATAGATCCGGCCCGCCTCCTGAACCGCGCGCTGATATTTCCCGGCGATCCGCTCGATATCCGCCCGCGTGGTTTCCAGCGGCTCGGCAATGCCGGGAATCGCCAGCCGCCCTATCAGCTCATTGTGACGGGCAGAAAAGGCCCCTAACAACTCTTCGTCTGGAGCAAGCCCGATTGCGTCGGCCACATCCAGCGTGTAGAAATCGCTTCCGGCGAGGAAACCGTCCACCGTCTCCAGCCGAACATGGTCGGCGTCTACATGATACGGCCCGTCCCAGCCCAACGCCTTGACCGCGGCGTCCGCCGCCGCGCGCACGCTTGACGGCTCCGATCCAATCGTCGCATGTTCTCGGTAAGACTTATTCCAGACGGGCGTGATCTCGACGCCCTGTTCCGCCGCCATCTGGCAGGCGCGCAGCTGCGCCTTCGCCTGGTGGGCAAAACGATCCCCCACCCCAAACGAGTATTTCCCAATCTTCAGCATTCGTAATTCCGTTCCTTTTCCACATTCCGTTTCTACATTCCGTCAATTTCACAATAATCCATCGACAGATATTTACACGCTCGTCCCGTCATCAGTGACCACGCGGCGTTCATTCTCGCGAGCGTCAACAAGTTTGGGGACGAGAATCTGGATCGCCAGCAGAGAAAGCAGATACATAGTGGAGGCCCAGGCGAAGATCAGGGCGTAGCTGCCGGTCTTGGTCACCACATACCCCACCACCTGGGCGTTGCCCATGCTCGCGATCCCCGAGACGAAGCCGCCCAGCCCGACCACGGAGCTGACGGCGCGCTTGGGCATCGTGTCGGAGACGAACGTGTACAGGTTGGCGGACCAGCCCTGGTGGGCGGCGGCGGCCAGGCCCACGAGCGCCACCGTGACCCAGGAGTTTTCGACGGAGGCGGCAAAAAAGACCGGCGTGACGCAGACGGCGCAGACAAGGAGCGAGGTCTTGCGGGCGGCGTTGAGGCTCCAGCCACGGCCGATCAGCTTTGCCGCGAGCCAGCCTCCGCCGATGCTGCCGACGATCGCCATTGTGTACACGATTCCCACGCGCACACCCGTCTGCTGCAATGTCAGATGGTAGCGTTTCTGGAGAAAATCCGGCAGCCAGAAGAGATAGAACCACCAGACCGGCCCCGCCAGCAGGCCGGCGATCATGTACGCCCAGGCGGCGCGAAAGCGCAGCAGGCTCAGCCATGGCGCCGCCGCTTCCGTCGTCACCACCCGGCCTTCCTCAATATAAGCGCGCTCGGCGACCGAGAGCCGAGGATGGGTCTCAGGGGAGTCGTACAGCAGCGCCCACGCGACGATCCACCCCAACCCCAGCGCGCCCGTGATGTAGAACGCCGCCGGCCACCCGAACTTCGCGGCCAGCAGAGGAACGGTCAGCGGACAGACGATCGCGCCGATGTTGCTGGCGCTATTGAAGACGCCCGTCGCCAGCGCCCGCTCCTTCAGGGGAAACCATTCCGTGACGGTTTTGATCGCCGCCGGAAAGTTGCCGCCCTCCGCGAGCCCCAATCCCAAACGGGCGATGCTGAAGCCGAGCACCGTACGAACGAGTCCATGCGCGACAGCGGCCACGCTCCACAGAAAGGCGGCCCAGGACAGTCCGCGACGCACGCCAAAACGGTCCATGAGGCGCCCCCCAAAAAGATAACCGCAGGCGTAGGCGAGCTGGAAGGCGCTGACGATATTGGCGTAGCCGGTGTCGGTCCACCCCAGTTCGTGCGAGAGCTGGGGCTTGAGGACGCCGATGATCTGCCGATCCATATAGTTGATCATGGTCGCGAAAAACAGCAGGCCGCAGATCACCCACCGGAAGTTGCCGACGCGCGCGCCCGGCGCGCCGGATTCCACGGCCGACGAGGCCGACGGATGCGTATCTTTGATAGGCGTCATAAATGCTTCCTTTTGCCCGAAGACTAAAGTACGGTGCGCCTCAGTTCGCTCGAATGACCAGCACGAGGCCGGGATCGGACTTATCGCCGGGCGTCGCGGCGTTGCGGCCGATGCGGTCAATCACGGCGCCGGGAATCGTCACACGGCTGCCCGAGACGCGAACCTGGCGAGTAATCTCCTGTGGAATGTCGCCGGCCAGGTCCTGTGCGAGGATTCGTCGCGCGGTCACCGGTTTGTCGAACACCAGGGTCAGAGAATGATAGCGTCCGAAGATTCCGATGGGGCCGGAGTACTGCCCGACTTGCAGTGTCACATCGGCCACTTCCCCAGTGATCCACTGGCGGTCCGTAGCGCTCGGACAAATCGTCCGCCCCAGTGTCGCCACAGCCACCGCCCCATTGGGATTGCGCGATGCGACGACGAACGGCTTGACGCCGCCGGAAGCCAGCGCCACCTCCGGCAAGGGAAGCCCGCGCGTAACGATTGCCGGAGCAGTTTCCGTCTGATCCTGACCGGCGGCGATGCGCCAGGATTCGTCCTTTTGAAAGATCCAGTTGTCCGTCATCTGCTCGGGAGAGATCGCCGCAGCGTTGGCGCCGACGGCGAACGCCGGCGCGAGCCGATGCCACCGGACGGCGCGGACGACCTCGTCCGTGCAATGTTTTAGGTCGCGAGTGAGCGGCGGAAAGACAAAATCCTGACGCCCGCTCGGCAGAGCGCCGGCGAAGCTGTGTCGCATCACCCCGTAGCAACATCCGAGGGCCGCGCCCATATACACTTCATCCTCGCAATTGATCAGCCCCTTGGCCGGCGGCTCTGCTTTGAAATCCAGCTCCTTCACAACTCGACTAAGCGTTTGCGGAACCGATAACAGCGCGTCCACATCGTAGGTCCGATAGGTGTCTCCCCACGCAATTGCCTGCGGAAGCATCGCCGTTTCAATGGTCAGTGTGGGCGCGGTCCGCCGGCCCAGGTCCGTCAAATGACGCCGCCACGCTTCGTCTCGGCTCTGATTACCATAGTCGACCTTCCAATAGGCCACCCCACTGGCTTGCATCCATTGCAACCGCTGTGTCCAAAAGTCATCCGTCTTGGCGTCCGCGCGCATCCATAAGCCCAGCCCACGCCACCCGCTTTTCTTCACGGCGTCCGAAAGCTTTTGGAAGTTTTCCGGCTGAGTCCCGGCGGAGTAAGAAGGAAATCTGGCGGGCATCACCTCGATGTTCTCATTCGGCAAATCCCACCCTTCGTCCATCAAAAAGTAAAGATCCTGCCGTACCGGAGCGTACTGCCCCAGCCAGTTCTGATTGGCTCCCTGTCCGAACATCTGGCTTTCCTGGACGGCGTCCTTCTGCTGACCTTTCCCATAGCTCGAGTAGTACCCCTGGATGTTCCATGTGCAGAAATAATCGGGAGACGTATTGGCCGTTGTGGGAACGAGGCTCTGTTGCTTCTGCGCCGCCGAGCAGGCAGGCAAGAAACAGAATACCGACGCAACGGCGAGAGCCAGAGCCGCCCCCATATTATTGTGATTGCTGAGATCGGAAGTCAGACGCAACTTTTATTCCTAGTCCCACGCCTTCTTTCGGCGTCGTCTGCCGCGACTCATGCCTTTGTTTTCAAGACCACGTTGAAACGACGCACCGGATCGCCATCTAAAAGCGTCGTCGGAGCCTTCGAGCTCACGGAGACTTGAACCGTGAAGTACCCCGTCGCCGCATTGTATGCGGCTGGCTGTGCGCTGCCGCCCTTCACGCTGACAGTTGGGGCGGAGGCGGCGTAGCCGTGCAGCGTCACGGCGTCTTCCGTGGGAGACAGCACGAGGGAGACGGTCAGTTTTCCAGGCGCGTCCTGTAGGGAGGAGATTCGGCTTCGGCCGGTGCCGACGATCTTTCCGGCGTCTCCCAGAAATGCGACGCCGGAGCGACCGACCGGGGCAATGACATATTCGGCCCAGTCGGGAGCCCCCAGCGTATCGGAATAAGTTTCCGAGGCGCTCAAACGCCGGCCGCTTCCATCGGCGGATTTGTAAACATAAACTGGACCAGACAGACCCAGCGAGGAGGGAGTAAAGGAAACACCGGGCGCGTCGCCGCTCCGTGTGTAGGCGAACGCGTAAACGGTGCGCTGTCCGTTGTCCGTAAAGGTCGACGCCAGAAATGGGTGATGCAGGCTGGAGGCGTCGGCGACCAGGGTGGCGTCGACCGGAAGCAGAGGCGCATCGGGACGGACAATGGCTCCGTCCTCGCGAACAGCCCGCAGGAGGTTGGGCCGCGATTCCGCCCCGATCGCGTCGCCTGTCCCGACGGGGCCGGATGAAAGTACGGCAATCGTCAAGTTATCCATCTCCGTGGACATAAAGACATCGGTCCAGGGACGGATATTCATGGCGTCGGCCAGAATGGAGGTGTAAAGAAAGTCATTCCAACGACTTCGACTAAAACGATCGTTGCTGGTGCGGATCGTCGTCAGATTATTGTAGTGCGTCCCTTGCAGGAAAAAGCGCGGCAGGGGCATGCAGTACTGCAACGTTTGACCGTGCGCTTTCGCGGCGCGGGCCATGTTGTCGGCGAACGCCGGGCCGGTCTCCAGGGTGCTCGCCATTTCGGGAGAGTTTTTGTAAATCTCGTTCAGCCAGTCCTGCTCGTAGGTCACCACCCCGCTGCTCTTCAAATAGTCGGTGCGGTCGTCCCACCAGCGCGGATCGACAGCGGCCACTCCGCTGATCTTGTAGTTCGCATGATACGGGCTAGTCCGGTCAATCCAGCGCCCGTGGACGACTAGCGGCAGGCCAAGTTGCTTCTGGAACGCCGCCAGCCCGTCCGGGAACAGAGCTGGGGACGCCGAGTAGTCCAGCGTTCCGCCGTAAGCATTCCAATTCTCCGCGGGCAGGCTCGCCACCTTCAGGCCGCCGGGAGCGCCTCCGCCCGCCGGAACCTGCGTTTTTTGATACCACCAGCTATCGATTTGCATGTAACGGATCGGAATGTTCTTCGCCCGATACTCATCCGCCACGGCCTGAATCGTCCCGGCGTAGCCTTTGTCCTTGTCGTAATTGTAGTAGTAATACGCCCCGTTGTCGGTCCAGTAGCCGAGTGACTTGAGCGTCAGATCGGCGTCATCAGCGGGACGCGTCTTTCCGCTCACGGTGGTGATCGCATCGCCCCAGGCGTGAACCGTCACTTCGATCCCTGGCCCAATCGCAAGCCACGACGTATGCGTGAAGCCGGCGGGCGTGTCGGCAAGACTGGGGTTCAGACCGCTGGCGAGGAGCGTTTTCCCGTCCCCATGCATCTGCGCCACAAAAAAATCCGATCCGGCGGAAAGGACAGCCGCGTGCGCCTCATCATCGAACAAAAACCAGGGCGTGCCATTGTTTCTCAGATGATTGACGGACGGCGGGGACATCGCATTTTCTACATAGCTCAGCGTGTGGATGTTCTGAGGGAACGTCGTGAACGCCGGAAAATCTTGAGTAAGATGCGACGCCTGCGGAGTTGCGATCGAAAACTGCACGAGCGGCCGGGCGTCGTATACCCGGATCGTCCCCTCGCGCGACGCGTCGGTCTTCCATCCAAACGCGATCTGGCGATATCCGCCGAGCTTGTCGCGGCCACTGGTGGACCGGACATCGGTCAGCGGCGCCCCGACGGTTCCGGAAAATGTCCAGGCCGGGTTTTGTGCGGTCACGGTGTATGCTCCGCTGGCTTCGTCCACGGAAACAGAGAGCCCTGCGGCCGACGGCGTCAGCGTTGCAGCCGGCGTCTTCGATGCGGACAGCGCCAGCATGCCGGACAGCAGCGCGAGAGTCGAAAGCGATGAAATTTGTAGCGTACTCATAAAGTCAATCTACCGTATCTTTTTGTCTAATTTGCAATGGCGTTGATGGGCCGATCAATGCAGGGATTCGCCGGGATTCTCGGGGACGCCCGGATCGTCCAGGACCTGCACGGCGGTCGCATCGCCAATGTCTTTCCAGTCCTGAAGAACCCAGACCACCTTCTTATCGGGCGTCACCTCGATGAGCTGCGGGCCTTGTCCGCCTTTGCCGCGTGATGTAAAGATCGTGTTTCCGTTCGCCAGCCGAGTGCAGCTCTGCGGCGCGGAGGTGAATTGGTATTGCGCCGGCAGATCGGCGCTGCAACTGAACTCCCAAACCGTGGCGCCTTTGGGGTCGACTTCGCGCGTCAGGGCGTCCTTCTCATCCGTGATCAAAGTATTGCCGTTCTTGAGACGAAGCGCGGCCCACGGCGAGTTGATCTTGTAGGTCCAGATCTCCTTGAAGTCTTTGTCGTATTCCACGACTTGATTTCTAGTCAGAAAGGAGACGAGGTAAGTTCCCTGAGCGGTCACACGGGCGCGGCGGAACTGTCCGTGGATACCGCTGGGATCCCCCGCCTCGAAACCGGGGATTTCGTGGTTGACCTCAACAGCCCCCGTCTTGATGTTGACGACCATCAGTTTGGGCGGCAGGCCGTTCACCACGAACATGACCTTGTCCAGCCCAATGGGCTGGCAGGTATGGACCTCGGTATGATCGAGGCCACCGGGGGTCTTGAAGTCATAGCGCCAGATCACCTTCTTGGCGGGAGTGATTTCGGCGACGTATTTCATACGGGTGAAGAGAATGTTGCCGTTGGAAAGCATCCAGACATCGTCGTACTCCGGCCCTTTGCCGGTGGCGTATGTCCAGATCGGCTTGCCGTCCTTAACGAGGAACATCGTGTTGCAGTTCTCGCCGACATAGAGCATTGGATGCTGCGCCAGGCCCTTGCCGGGCAAGTCCGGCGGCGCGACGGCGGCCGGGTTCCCGAAGGGGGCGGCCTCTTCGTCCGACCCCATCGCCGGCACATCGGGGGCAGTGAATTTGTCCAGCGCCGCCATACACGGCGTCGCGGGAGCGGCAGCCGCATGGCGGCCACGCGCCTGCGCCGCAATGCCGCTCATTGTAGAAAAGCCGATCATCGAAAATGCAGCCCATTGTGCGATGGATTTAGTATTCATGGTTTCGCTTCCTCTTAACAATCAGACTCGCAAGCATCGTCTAACGCGCTTCCCCTCCGGCGAGAACGCGCGGAGTATAATCCACCGTGGCCGTTTTTGGTCCGCGCGGTGGGAACGGCAGGAACGTCAGCACGGCGCTGACGCTTTGTTTTGGCGCCAGCGCGGGGAAATTGTGGTAGAACACGCCAGCCTGCCCGGAAGCGCTGGTCGCGCCGTTGCCGCTCCCACTTTCCAGTGTTAGCCTCACTCCCGCGCTCAGACTGTCCAGCGCCAGCGAAACGGGACTGGGGAGAGTCGCCGCGCCGACATTGGTGAGCGTGACGGTCTGGGTCATGCGCCCGGTGGCTTTGTCCACTTTTATCTTGCCGCGCTTGATTTTGACGTCCGCCGTGACATCTATTCCCAGGGCCGGGGATTTCACGCCGTAAACGAGAATGCTGCCCGCCGTCGCCACATAGACGCGCCCGTTGGTGATAGTCGGCGGGTTGAACTTCATAAAATTTCGGTAAACGACGCCGTCAATGGTCGGGGCGGTGTCGCCGCTGCTGTAAAGCTCCTCCAGCGTCGCGGCGTCATAAGCGTGCAGACGCATCCGTCCCGGGTCCGCATGGTCCCTCATGTTTAGGCCGGTCGGATAGTAGGACTCGGTCACCCAGACGACGCCATTGTCGGCGCCGTCGGCCGAAACGCTGGGGGTGGCTCCCGGGAATCCGAAGCGTAATGACGTGTTGGAAACGGTCTGCGATTCTTCCAGACGCCCATTCGCAATTGGGACGCGCTTGAGATACTCGCCGGTTCGCAGATAGTAGACCGCCCCATGGAAGTATGCGGGGACGCTGTACAGGCCGTACCATTGCTTGCTGGTGTTCCCATCGCCGTCGGCGGGCACTTCGATCTCCTGCACGACTTTGTTCGCGGCGGCGTCGAATCCGCCGAGCGCATCACGGTCCACGAGGGAGAGCATCCCCACCTTGCCGCCGGAGAACATCAGATGACGATGCTTGGCGCTCCCGACATCGTCGGGCAGCAGCAGCATTCCGCTCGTGCCCAAATCGGCGTCTCCCCGGTCCAGGCCCACATGGTTGAACGGGCAAAAGTAGTCTTTGACGTTGAGCGTTTCGCCGTTCAATTTCAGGAAGCACTCGCCCCAGTTCCCCGTCGGAGCGTCGAAGACGCCGTTGCCGGTGCTGACATAGACGTTCCCGGCGGTGTCGATGGACGGTGAACCGCCGCTCTGCCAAATGCCCGCGCCGAACTGGGCCACGCTCGGCGAATCGTTGAGCGCCGCACGGACAGCGCCGGTCCTGGCGTCGCAGGCGATCACCCAGCCATGATACGGCCCCTTATCCTGATGGGAGGCCCACGCGATATAGACCTTGCCGGCGTTCAAAACCAGGCCGCAGCGCTGATTCTCCAGGTCCGGACGAAATGTGATCGGACCGGTGTCCGGCCGCCCTTCCGTCCCTGTGGATGTCGCCGTGATCTCCACGGGAAAGCCGGGCGCGAACTTATTCGCGCCGGTCGCGCAGTCGAGCGCATACAGACGCTGGTGATAATCGGACGGCGTTAAGCCGCCGTTTTCCATCGTCAAGACCACGACATAAAGCGTCCCGGTCGCCGGGTCGATTACGGGCGTGCCGGTGACGCCAATCTCCGGCTGCAAGTCGGAGTTGCCAAAGAAAGGCTGGCGCGTCTGCCCATCCACAAAATCCGTTCGCTTCCAAAGCGTCTCCCCGGAGTCGGCGTCGAAAGCGTAGACGCTGTCATGCTCGGTGGCGACAAAAAGGACATTACGCCGGCGCCCATCCGGCAGCGGCGTCCCGGCCAGATACAAAGGCTGTGCGTAGATTTGCGCGCCGCTGAGGTTATGGGGGATATTTGGTCCGACGCCTGCGTCCACGGGAATGCGAAACAGCAGGCCAAACCGGCCGGCGCGCAGAAGGGCCGGAGTCAGCAATTTCTCCTGTAGATTCTGACCGGTGTTGGCGCAATCGTTGTGCGACTTCAAGACATCGGCGGTCTGTGCCGACGCCAGGCGATTGGTCAAAGCCGGGAACGCCGCGAGAAGGACGCCCAGAAGCGGTAACATTTTCTTCAATCGGTGAAACATAGGTGTCTATGGAGCGACGCCGCAGGGCGGGGAGCCGGTAAAGCCGCTCATACTCTCGTGATCGTGCGCTGCCGCGAAAACGGGGAAGAGGATCGCCATATGAATAGCGATGATAGCGATAACAATGAGCAAATCACTCAACATCAAACGCGATGCCGAGTAGAATGATGCACGAAGTCGTCTCTTCTCCTGAGAAGCCATACTTGGCCCATCCTCCGGGAATGCTTGCCGCGTCCTCCGATGGCCGAGCTCATCGCGCCAAGAATGTACCGGTAGTGTAACATGATCTGGACCCATTGTCAATAGTACTTCATATTATTATGGTACAAAGTTTTGGAGCACTGAAATTTGGTACACAGATGCCAAAATCTGCATAATTCTGGCTTCTTTCTCCCATATGTTCGTCTCACGCCGTGTCAGTCATCCATTGGCGGCTTGGGAGCGATTGAGATCAATCTCGGCGCTCTCTCGAACGATCAGATCCGCCGGGAGGCCAACAGATACGATGGTGGCGCGCCGGTCCCGGATACGGCGCATCAGCAAATCTACGGCCTGGATTCCGATCTCCTCGTATGGCTGCGCCAGCGTCGTCAGGCCGACGCCGTTGGGGAGGGCCGGGACGATATCGTCGACTCCCGTGAGCGCCACATCTCCCGGAATCGAAAGCCCGAGATGCTCCAATCGCTCCGCCACGGCCACCGCCAGATAGTCGCTGACGCAGACCGCCGCTGTCGGGCGCTGGTCTTTCGGCAGGCGAAAGAGGGCGTCGAAGAGTGTCCAGGAGCGCTCGCCTTTGTAAGGCGGGATATTCAGGATCATCTCCGTCACCTCCGGATCGCCGGCGCCGCGCACCGCATCCACGTACCCCTGCGTGCGGTTCTGGACCGTCTGGATCGGCTCGAAGCGCGTCATGAAGGCGATCCGGCGATGTCCCCGCGCCAGCAGGTATTCGACCACTGTGACCATGGCGCCGTGATTCTCCAGTCCCATGAAGTCGACATCGACCCCGGGCATATTCCGGTCGAGCAGGACGAGCGGGACGCTGCGGCTGACTTCGCGCGCCAAATCGTGGTTGTGACGATACGCATATGGATAAAACAGCGCCCCGCCGAACCCCTGGTCCCGAATATAGCGCAGGTGTTCGGCCTCGCGCGCCGCGTTCTCCTCATCCGATCCGATGTGCTTCCCTCCGATGTCGAGAAACACCGCATGGCGCCCAAGCTGCATCAATGCCTGGTTCATGCCCCAGAAGATCCGCTGCTGCGCGGTGCCGGCGTGCTCCAGCGGCCCGCCGCCATGCCACATGATCAGGGCGACGAGGTTAGACGCCGAGATCCGAGGAGGCGTTCTGCGGCTGACTTGCTCCGCTGGCGCGCTCCGCTTCTCATCCCTCGCCTTCTCGTCGCTCGTCTCCAGTGGCGCGGAGCCGACGGTCGGACGACATTTGGGCCGATGGGTGACGAGACCGTCGCGAACCAGATGTTCGATAGCGATCCGCACTGATCGCCGGTGGACTCCCAGATCTGCGGCCAACGTCCGCTCCGTGGGCAGCGGTTCTCCTGCGACATAGACCCCCGACCGGATCCGGTCGGAGAGCACGGCGGCGACGCGCTCCGACACCTGCCGCCGCGAAGCCTGACCGGCTTCATTCGGGAGCCCTGAGAGATGGAATGTCATAGGTTTGGCTCGATCTGTAACGATCTGTCTATCATACTGATGTGCGCGGGAGTAATACCATGATATCCCCCAAAAGTTTAGCCGTCATTGTACCATACCTCAAGGAGGAAAGGCTCAAAGCATCCATCGCTCCCAAACGCCGTGATTGTACCAAAACGCAGAATCGCAGGATGGAGGGACACGGCCCGTTTCCTAAAATTCATACACCGTCTTATTGTGAGAGTTGATTGACAGATAGCCTTAGATGAACTATAATTAGCCACTGATATACCGTTAACAATCTTAAAGCGCTCGAATATTGCGCGGCGGAATGAGGATGATGTGAATAATCGTTCAGTTCATTATCGGAGATGGAAAACAGTTATGGGCGTCGCCGCTATCGCGATGATATTTGGATCGTCGCCCGAGGCGCCGGCGCAATCGGGCTTTCCGGATAGCCTGCGTAAGTACTCAGACAACCATCATGTTCCCTTTCGGATCGGGACCGCCGTCACGCTGCAGGGCGGCCCGTCTTTGTACCCCGTCAACGGATATCTGCCCGGACTGCTGAGCGGCTCCGAGCGAGATCGCGTCTATCAAGCGCTAATCGCGCGCCAGTTCAATCAGGTCGAACCGGGAAACGAGTTCAAGATGATGAGCCTCTGGACCGGCGGCGCGGCGCGCGTCAATGGCCGGTATGTCGCCAAAACCAATCTCAGCGATCCTTCCGGCCCCCTGATGTCCCTCTGCCGCTGGGCCGAGTCTCAGCCGGGCCGGCTCACGGTGCGCGGCCATTGCATGGTGTATAACCCGTCGTATACGCTTCCCACCTTTCCCAAGGATCAGCCTCCGCTCTTTGTCGAAGACAAAGGCGATACTCGGACCCTGAGTTCTTCCTATCAGCCGCGCGATTTACGCGACATGCTCCAATCCTATGTCGAGCAAGTCGTGGACGCAACGATGGCGCAGAACGCGCAGTCGCGCATGCAATATGGCTACAAGGTTGTGGCGGCGTGGGACGTGACCAATGAAGTCGTCAGCGATGACGACGCCGGCGCGGAATATCCCGGCGCCGGATTCGCTTACCGCTCCGGCGATCCCTGGTATCGCAACGGACCGCGCGCGGAAGGCGCGGGCGGCTATGACTACATCGGCGATATCTATCGCTGGGCGTTCCAGCGAATGAAGAAGAACATCGGGACAACTCTTCAGGGCCGAAAGATTACCTCCGCCGATTCGTTCCTGTTATATTACAACGATTACAATCTGGAGTGGAGCGCGCCCAAAATGGCGCGCGTGCTGAACTTGATCCGCCGCATCCGCCACAGCGGCGGAAATGTCGATGGGCTGGGCTTCCAGGCGCACACCGAGGCGGGCAAGCTCAACGCGTCCCAGTTTGCGACAAACATCAAAGCAGCGATCCAGGAAGGCTTGCGGTTCAGCATTACGGAGAACGACATCACCATCACGCCGCCAGCCACGGATGCGTCTCAGCCTTCCATCGCCCAGCAGGAACAGGCCCAGGGACGTGAATACGGCGCGACTATGGGACTTTGCCTCAAATATCGAAAATCCTGCGATGCTTATCAGATCTGGGGCGCAACGGATGATGGTTCGTGGCTGCAAAACAAGGAAGCCACGCCCTTTACCCGCTGGATCTCCGACACTCGCATCGGCGCAACTCATAACATGTTCGGATATTGGCCCAAGATGGGGCAGTACGCGCCGCAAACGCTATTCAACCCTAAAACCAACGATTTGGATCCGCATTCAGGGCACAATGTCAGCGACGCCTACGCTCAACTCTTAACCGCGCTCAAAGCTCCATAACAAGCCCCGAGATCAAAATAAAAGCCGCCTTGCAGATGATATCATCTGCAAGGCGGCTTTTTCGTCAAGGCCAATTTAGAACCGGGTCAAGCTCAGACCAGGTCGAAGCGATCGAGGTTCATCACCTTGGTCCAGGCCGCGACAAAGTCTTTCACGAACTTGTCCTGCGAATCGTCGTAGCCATAAACTTCGGCGATGGCGCGGAGCTCGGAGTTTGAGCCGAAGATGAGATCGACCCGGGTCCCGGTCCATTTGACGGAGCCGGTGGCGCGGTCGCGGCCTTCGAACACGTCGCTGGCTTCCGAAACCGCGCTCCACTTCGTTCCCAGATCGAGCAGATTGGCGAAGTAGTCGTTGGTGAGCGTCTCCGGACGGTTAGTGAAGACGCCGTGCGGCGAAGCGTCATAGTTCGTATTGAGGACACGCAGTCCGCCAACGAGCACCGTCAATTCGGGCACGGTCAGCGTCAGCAATTGCGCCTTATCGATCAGCAGCTCCTCGGCGGACGCCGTGTGCCGCGGGTTCAAGTAATTACGGAACCCATCGGCGGCCGGTTCGAGCGCGCCGAATGATTCGACATCGGTCTGCTCCTGCGAAGCGTCGGCGCGTCCGGGCGTGAAGGGCGCCTTGAGATCGTAACCGGCGTTCTTCGCCGCCTTCTCAACACCCACGCTTCCGCCAAGAACGATCAAGTCGGCAAGCGAGACTTGCTTTCCGCCCGACTGCGCGGCGTTGAACTCGTTCTGGATGTTTGTCAGGGTTTCCAGCACGCCAGGCAATTGCGCGGGATTGTTGACTTCCCAGTATTTCTGCGGGGAAAGACGGATGCGAGCGCCGTTCGCGCCGCCGCGTTTGTCGGAGCCACGGAACGTGGAGGCCGACGCCCAGGCGGTCGAGACCAACTGTGACACGGTCAGTCCGGAAGCGAGGACCTTGCTCTTGAGCGCTTCGATATCCTGATCGTCAACCAATGGATGCGTGACGGCCGGGATGGGATCTTGCCAGAGCAGTACTTCCGCAGGCGCTTCCGAGCCGAGATAGAGCGATCGCGGCCCCATATCGCGGTGCGTCAGCTTGAACCACGCCCGGGCGAAGGCGTCGGCGAATTGATCGGGGTTCTCGTGGAAACGGCGTGAGATCTTCTCATAAGCCGGATCAAATCTCAGGGCGAGATCTGTTGTCAGCATGGTGGGCGCGTGCCGCTTTGTGGGGTCATGAGCGTCCGGAACGGTATCGGCGGCGGCTCCATCCTTCGGCTTCCACTGGTTCGCGCCGGCCGGGCTCTTGGTCAGCTCCCATTCGAAACCGAACAGGTTCTCAAAGAAGTTGTTGCTCCACTTTGTCGGCGTCGTGGTCCACGCCCCCTCAAGACCGCTGGTAATGGTGTGGACTCCATTGCCGGCGCCGAGGGAGTTTCTCCATCCAAGACCTTGTTCTTCAATGCTCGCCAGCGCCGGCTCCGGACCGATGTGCTTGCTGGGATCGGCGGCGCCATGGGTTTTGCCGAAGCTGTGACCGCCGGCGATCAGCGCGACGGTCTCTTCGTCATTCATCGCCATGCGGCCGAAGGTTTCGCGAATGTCGCGCGCGGAGGCAATCGGATCGGGATTTCCGTTGGGACCTTCCGGATTGACGTAGATCAGGCCCATCTGAACGGCGGCAAGCGGGTTTTCAAGATCACGGTCCCCTGTATATCGTTTGTCTCCCAGCCACTCGGTTTCCGAGCCCCAGTAGACATCTTCTTCCGGCTCCCAAACATCTTCGCGACCGCCGCCGAAACCGAATGTCTTGAAGCCCATGGATTCCAGGGCGCAGTTGCCGGCCAGGATCATCAGGTCCGCCCAAGAGATCTTCTGGCCATACTTCTTTTTGATGGGCCAGAGGAGCAAGCGCGCTTTGTCGAGGTTGGCGTTGTCCGGCCAGCTGTTCAGCGGCGCGAACCGCTGCGCGCCCGCGCCGCCGCCGCCGCGCCCGTCCGTGATACGGTACGTTCCCGCGCTGTGCCACGCCATTCGAATGAAAAAGGGACCGTAGTGACCGTAGTCGGCCGGCCACCAATCCTGCGACGTGGTCATGAGCGCGAAGAGGTCATTCTTCACGGCCGCCAGGTCGAGCTTCTGAAACTCCTCCGCGTAATTGAAGGACTTGTCCAGCGGATTCGAAAGATGAGAATTTTGGCGCAGAATACCCAAATTCAGCCCATTGGGCCACCAGTCTCGGTTTCTCGTTCCCCCACCCGCCGTTTGGTTCAGGACTCCCCCAGAAAACGGACACTTACCCTCACCACTGCTTTCCTCATGATTGAGGGCGGAAATGATATCCGTCTCGAGACCGTCCACGTTGATGTCACTCATGAAAACTGCTCCCTTGGCTCATGTAGATAAAGTCTCTTGCTGACATTGGGGACACAAACCCCAAAAAATTACTTCCGCCTCCTGGATCACAAATCCATGATTAGCGGAAGGCTCCAGACAGGGAGCTGCGCCGACGGCGCAGTCCACGTCATTCGTCAGACCGCAAACGCGGCAGACAATGTGATGGTGGTTGTCCCCCACCCGCGCTTCATAGCGAGCCGGATGCCCCGACGGCTGGATGCGGCGAATGAGGCCAACCTCCTCCAAAACGTGCAGATTGTCGTACACGGCCTGGGTAGAGAGAGCCCCAAGCCGCTTGCGGGCCGCGACCGCAATCGCCTCCGCATCCCGATGCGATCCCTCACCCTGCACCGACATGAGCACGGCAAGACGCGGCGCCGTCACCCGCAGGCCGGCCCTGCGCAAGGAATCGTGAGTTGTGTTCTCGTCAGACGACATGATCGCTATTGTAAACGATAATCTGGAATAAGTCAAGATTACGAATAATTAAGTTTTAACCAGGTGGTCATATTTTTTCGTCGTTGACAAGCGGCGAAAGGAGTGGTAAAATCACTCATCACTTAACTGGTTAAGTGATGAGTACCGAGTGGGAAATGTCATGGCAACAATCAAAGATGTCGCGGAACGAAGCGGCGTCTCCAAGGCGACGGTTTCCTACATCCTCAACAACCGCCCCATCCCCATTGGGGTCGAAACACGGGAACGAGTCCTCGCGGCAATGAGAGATCTCAATTATCGTCCCGTGTCCGCCCGTCAAAGCTCCTCCGCAAAGCGCACGAACACGGTGGGAGTGATCTTTCCCAGCTTTGGAGGACGCCTTGTCGATCTGCCCTATTACAATTATTTGATCGATGGGATTCTGTTTGTCGCCATCCAAAGCAAGTGGAACACGCTCCTGTTCAATTGCGAGACCTGGGAGGACGCTCACCAGAGCCTGCGCAGCTACTGCGATGGGAGCTGCGCGGGGCTGATCCTGATCGGTCCGTCTCCCATGGGAGATCTCGTCGTCGCGCTCAAGGAGCGGGGCATCCCCTTTATCCTCATCAATACGGGAACGCAGCAGAGCGATATCTCCTCTGTGGATATCGATAACGAAGCCGCAGCCGTCCAGGCCGTCCGCTATCTGATCGATGAAGGGCATCGCCGGATCGCGATGCTGCCGGGGGCGGCCGGCCACGACAGTACGCAGCTCCGCGTACGCGGTTTCCGACGTGCATTGACAGAGGCCGGCCTGAAATACCGAGAAGAGTGGGTAATGCCAGGGGAATATTCGGAAGAATCGGGATACCAGCGCACTCATCTATTGCTCCAAGCCGAATCTCACCCTTCAAAGCGTCCCACCGCGCTATTCTGCGGGAACGATCTGGTCGCTCAGGGAGCGTACCAAGCCCTCGCGGAGAGGAATATCTCCGTACCCGACGATATGTCGGTGATTGGGATGGACGATCAGTTATTTGCCCGCACGATGAACCCGCCTCTCACATCGATCCGGCAGCCTCTCCAGGAGATCGGAGAACGAGCCCTGACCATCCTGATGGCGCAGATCGATCAGGGAGCGGTGAAGGATCGCACGGTCCGTAAGGTGTTATTGCCCGTAGAACTGGTCCGCCGCCGCTCCGTCGCTCCCCCACAAGCCTCGGCGCAGAACACCGATGGCGAATAGGCCGTGAGCCCCATACACATACAATCCATCTTTACATTTTATCGCAATCATTGCTATTAAGGACACACGGAAGGAACGACATCTTGATACTTCGAAATTGCCTGCTTGCTTTGGGCGCCGGCCTGATATTCACGACGCCTGCGGCCAGGGGCCAAGTCAAGGACGACGTGCGTCCCATCACCATCGATCTGAATGGGCCTTCGACGCCGCGCGATTACTTCTACAATCTCTCGGTAGGCTCCGATTACCCCGGCACTTTGATGCGCAGCGACAGCATGGAGCAGCTCAAGGTAGTACAGCAAGAGCTGGGTTTCCGCTATGTCCGTTTTCACGCGATTTTCCACGATATCATGGGCGCTTACAAAGAAGTCGATGGAAAGCCTGTCTACGATTGGACAAAGATCGACGATCTGTACGATCATCTGCTCAAAATTCACGTCAAACCCTTCGTGGAGCTGGGTTTTACTCCCGAAGCGATGAAGACCTCGAACAATCGCATCTTCTACTGGCAAGGCAATACCTCCCATCCGGAGCCGCATAAGTGGGCCGCGCTCGTCGAAGCATTCTCACGCCATATCGAGGATCGCTATGGAAAAAAAGAAGTGCGGTCCTGGTATTTCGAGGTCTGGAATGAGCCGAACTTAGATGGTTTTTGGGAAAAGGCGGACAAGGACGCATACTTTGCTCTGTACGACCTGACGACTCGCACCCTCAAAGGCGTGGACACAAAACTCAAAGTCGGCGGGCCTTCAACGGCGGGGGCCGCCTGGGTTCCGGAGTTCATCGAGCATGCGCACGCCTCCCATGTCCCAATCGACTTTATCACCACCCATACCTATGGGGTAGACAGCGGATTTCTGGATGAGGAGGGCCACGGCGACACCAAGCTGTCGCCTTCCAAAGACGCCATCATTGGCGATATTCGACGCGTGCGCCAGCAAATATCGGAATCGGCGACGCCGAATCTGCCGCTTTATTTTTCGGAATGGAGCACCAGCTACTCTCCGCGAGATCCAGTCCATGATTCGTATATCAGCGCCCCATATATCCTGACCAAACTCAAGGCCAGCCAGGGGCTGCTTCAGGGGATGAGTTATTGGACTTTCAGCGATCTGTTTGAAGAACCCGGCCCGCCAACCGCCCCCTTCCAGGGCGGCTTCGGTTTGATGAACCCGCAGGGAATCCGCAAGCCGGCTTATTTTGCGTACAAGTATCTGAACCAGTTGGGCGATCGAGAGCTGAAAACCGATGACGCGCAGAGCTTTGTGACGCGCAAAGGGAAGTCTATTCGGGTGCTGGCGTGGGATTTCGAGCAGCCCGAGCAGGACAAGAGCAATCACCCCTTCTACACCAAAGTGCTGCCCTCCAAAGCAGCGCCGCTTTTATCGCTCGACCTGAAAGGCGTCAAACCCGGCGACTATCAAGTCCGTCTATATCGGACGGGATTTCGAGCCAACGACGCCTACACGGCCTATCTGGAGCTGGGCTCGCCGAAATCTCTCAACGCCGGACTCATCCAGCAGCTCAATCTCCTGACGGCGGATCAGCCGATTACGACGGTCCTGAACGTTGATGCGTCTGGAACGGCGAGGTACAGCGCGCCGATGAGCGCCAATGATATCGTTCTGATAATGATAGAGCCGAGATAGTCAGAGGTCAATCGATTCCATGCGTATGGCGGATCGTCCATATTATACAGATCCGCCTGTCCTCTATAATGGCTGCGAAACCTTCGGCGCAAAGCATGGCGCCGCACGACGGAAGGACGCAGAGATCGTGAAAGTACAGAACCCCGGCCGGCGAGTTTTTTGCGCCGCTTGCTTCCAGTCTCTTGTGGCGGTCACTCTCGCCGGCGGCGGCTCTCCTCCGGCGGTCGCCGCCTCTCGCTCGCCCAAGAACCCAGCCGCAAAACGGTTATATCTCCCGGACGAGATCTGGATGGTCCCGAAAGGTAACGATTTCACCGACGATCGCAGTGAGTTCAGTCACCAAAGGAAAGCGGAGTCCCCGAACTTCGCGCTATTCTGGGCGAAGGAATATGGGAGCGATCCGTCGCTCAATTCCGATCCGGCCAAGCGATTCCAGGTGGATGCGGTGCTGCGCGAGTGTGAGAGGTTTTACGACTGCTATGTCCACCGGCTGAAGTTCGTCGAGAGCGGACACTCCGTCGCGGACAAGTACAAAATCCTCGTCATCGTCTTCGGCGGGGACGACGGAACCGCTTATGGCGGGGCGGACGGCTCTTTGGGGAAGCTGTGGGCGCCAGCCGTCCGCATCAGCCGCCCGCCCTACGGCGCCGTGGCGCACGAACTGGGGCATACCTTCCAGTCGTTCGTGCATACCGACGGGGCGGCGGGGTTCAGCAACACATCGCACGCCATCTTCGAGATGACGTCGCAGTTTATGCTCTGGCAGGTCTACCCGGAATGGATGACCTTCGAGAATTACCATCTGGTGAACTACTTGAAGAACACGCACCTGGCGTTTCTCCACGAGGCGAACCAGTACTGTTCTCCCTATGTCCTGGAGTACTGGTCCAGCCGCCACGGCGTGGATTTCGTCGGGAAGCTTTGGCGTGAGGCGCGTCCGGGAGAGGATCCCGTGATGGCCTACCAGCGGCTGACGGGACTGAGCCAGTCGCAGTTCAATGATGAGATGTTCGATGCGGCGCGCCGGTTCATCACCTGGGATCTGAAACGGATCGAAAAGGTGGCCCATCCGTACGCCAACCAGCATCGGAGCGCGCTGAACCCGGTGGAGGACGGCTGGTATCGCATCGCGGAAAGCAACTGTCCCCAAAACTATGGTTACAACGGGATTCGACTGAAGGTCCCCGCCGCCGGAACTCAGGTCGCCCTGAACTTCAAAGGCGTCGCCGGCGCTCCGGGCTTCCAGGCTGTCCATACCGAGCGGGCTGGCTGGCGGTACGGGTTTCTAGCGGTGAAGCAGGACGGCCGACGCGTTTACGGCCCGGCGTTCTCCGATGTCTCCGGCGTTCACCAGTTCACCGTCCCCGCCCAAACGGCGTTCCTCTGGCTGGTAGTCAGCGGGGCGCCGACAGAGCACTGGACTCACTTGACGGATAAGACGGCCGGCGAGCAATGGCCCTACCAGATCCAGCTCATCGGGACGTCGCCCGACGACACGATGATCGTCCACTGAATACGATCCGCTTCTCCGCGCTCCCTATTCTTTCCCTTCCAGCGCATTACCCGTGGAGGAGCGGCGGAACTCCGATGGCGATAATCGGTATCGGCGCTTGAATTGCTTCGAGAAGTAAAAGGGGTCCGCGAAACCGGTGCGGGCGGCGATCTCCGAGATGCTGAGGTGCAGGTCCTGCAAAAGATGCGCCGCCCGGCGCAGGCGAAAATCCAGGACGTAATCGATGGGTGACGAGCCAAAGCAGGCTTTGAACTCCGCGCTAAAGTGGCCGATGGAGAGCTGAGCGACCTCCGCGAGGTCCGTGAGTGTCACCGATTGCGCGATATTATCCTCAATATACTGAAGCACGGCCAGCAGCCGATTGCGCCGCAATCCTTCCTGCCCATCCTCCCCCAGCCCGCGTCTTAACTGCGACATCCAGATACTGAAGTGGCTTTTCAAAATCACCGGATCTGGCTGCGCGTGCGTCTTCAATTCCGTCAAAATCGCCTGCAAGTGCCAATCGATCAGCGCGGCGTTCTTTAGCTGCACCGGACGATCCAGCGCGAGGCTGCTATACTGGATGATCTCGTCCGCCTCCGGGCCGTCGAGATGGATCCACGAGTGGCTCCACGATCCTTCCTGACTTCCGTAGAGATGCTCCGTATTCGGCCCCCAGATGACGAACATATTGGGCGGATAGGCCAGCATTTGCCCCTCGACGAAAAGCCGGGCGGCTGTGTGAAAATGCATAAAAATGTAGTCCGCAGTCGCGCTGTGATGGACAATGCGCGGCCCCATGCGTTCGTGAAGGCCGAGCGCCGGCACGAAAACCGGGGGCTCCTGAGCCCCGGATGGGAAGTAGTGCGGAGGCGCATACCAGAGTTCTGACGTTTGCATAATCTTAAGATACTCCAGGTTTTAGTAATATTGTCTATTTACGGCGATCGCCAGAGCATTTATAATGAAGTCAGCCAACCACGGGGATGTGCGAACTGGCGGGAAGAGTGCGGCCGCGCACGCCATAGGCGTGTGGCTGGCTTCTTAAGTGAGTAGTATCATGATCAATGCAATGAAAGTCGGAGTGATCGGCTGCGGCAATATTAGCGCCATCTACTTTGAAGCCGGACGCAAGTTCCGGAACATCGAAATAGTCGCCGCCGCCGATCTGCACCTGGAGCGCGCCCAGGCCAGGGCAGAGCAGTTCGGGATCCCGAAGGCGTGCGCCGTCGACGATCTCCTTGCCGACCCCGATGTGGAGATCGTGATCAATCTGACCGTTCCTGCGGCGCACTACGGCGTCTGCCTGAGCGCCTTACAGGCGGGGAAGCATGTTTATGTGGAAAAGCCCTTTTCGGCGACCCGTGAACAAGGCAAGCGTCTGCTGGATCTCGCCGCCGAAAAGGGGTTGCGGATCGGCGGAGCTCCGGACACCTTCCTGGGCGGCGGATTGCAGACTTGCCGGAAGATCCTCGATGACGGCTGGATCGGCCGTCCCGTGGCGGCCACCGCGTTCGTGATGAACACAGGGCCGGAGGGGTGGCATCCGTCTCCAGACTTCTTTTATAAGGCGGGCGGCGGCCCGATGTTCGACATGGGACCCTACTATCTCACGGCCTTAGTCTCGCTCCTGGGACCGATCCAGCGGATCAGCGGCAGCGCGCGCCGAACCCATCCCGAGCGTACGGCGACCAGCGAGGCGCTGTATGGCCGGAAGATCCCCGTCGAAATCCCGACCCATGTGGCCGGAACGCTCGACTTTGAATCCGGGCCGGTCGCCTCGATGATCATGTCGTTCGACGTTCACGCGCATCGCCTGCCCAATATCGAGATTTATGGCGCGGAAGGCACGCTGGCCGTTCCCGACCCCAATTGCTTCGACGGTCCGGCGCTAGTCCGCCGTCTGGACGATCGCGAATGGCGCGAGACGCCGCTGGCGTTCGGTTACCGCGAGAATAGCCGGGGAATCGGCGTCGCCGATATGATCGACGCCATACAAAGCGGCCGCGCCCACCGCGCCAGCGGCGAACTGACCTACCATGTCCTGGAAGCGATGCATGGTTTCCATGAGGCGTCGGAAAGCGGGCGAAGCTACGAGATGACCAGCGGCTGCGCGCGCCCGGCGCCGCTGAAGATGGGACCGTTACACGATTGCGCCGAGATGTCGGCATTTCGATAGAAAGAACGTACGATGATCAAACAGTCCTTTTCCTGGTGGGGTTTTGCAAACCAGGGCGTCGACGATGAGACGCTCCTGCGGGAGGCGAAGGCGATTGGATACGACGGCGTCGAACTCCTTCCCCCCACTCTCTTCCAGCAAGCTGTCGATCTGGGACTGTCCATTGTCACGCATGGCGGCCACGATTCCATCAGCAGCGGATTCAACGATTTGAGCCAGCATGACCGGATCGAGAAGGAAATCCTTGCCTTGCTGCCGGTCGCGGCGAAGTTTCAGATCCCATCGCTAATCGTTTTTAGCGGCGATCGTCGGGACGACCTCTCGGACGCCCAGGGATTGGAGAATACCGTAATCGGGCTGCGGCGCGTAGCGACGGCGGCGCAAGACGCGGGCGTAACGCTGATCCTGGAGTTGCTAAACAGCAAAGTGGACCATCACGGATACCAGGCCGACCACACGGCGTGGGGGGCCGAGGCATGCAGGCGCGTCGGCTCCGCGCATGTCAAGCTGCTTTATGATATCTACCATATGCAGATCATGGAAGGCAATTTGATCCAGACGATTCGCGATCATCACGAATATTTCGGACATTATCACACCGCCGGCAACCCGGGCCGGGGCGATATCGACCCCGCGACGCAGGAAATCAGCTACGCGCCGATCTTCCGCGCTATCGCCGCCACCGGCTACGACGGTTACATCGGGCATGAATTCGTATCGCGCGGCGCGCCGCTGGCGATGCTGCGGTCCGCTTACGATTTGACCAGAGACGCTTTCTCGTCTCGGTAACGTATCTCACCGGGAGACATCGACTTGGATATCGATCCGTTTCGCCCTTTGTACCATTTTTCGCCCCTGACGGGCTTCATGAACGACCCGAATGGACTGGTGTACTTCGAAGAAGAATACCATCTCTTTTACCAGTGGACCCCTGAGGGTGGAAAGCAGCATTGGGGACACGCGGTCAGCCCGGATCTTCTGCGCTGGCAGGACCTGGAGGTCGCCCTGGCGCCGGATGAGCTCGGGAGCATCTGGTCCGGGAGCGCCGTCGTCGATGAAAACGACGCCAGTGGATTTTTCGGCGGGCGCCCCGGATTGATCGCAGCTTACACCAATCAAAATCACGAGACGCCTCCCCATGGCCCGCAAGCGCAAAGCATTGCGTACTCGGCGGACCGGGGTCGAACCTGGACCAAGCACCAAGGCAATCCCGTGGCGCCGAACCCGGGCATCCCAGATTTTCGGGATCCCAAGGTGTTCTGGCATGCGACCACCGCGCGATGGATCATGATCCTTGCCGCCGGCTGCCATGCCGAAATCTGGACCTCCCGCGATTTGAAAGAGTGGGCGCACGCCAGCAGCTTCGGAGCAGCTCAAGGGACGCCGGAGTGCGTGTGGGAATGTCCCGATCTATTTGAATTGCCGATTGAGAACGAGCCGGGCCAAAGCCGGTGGGTCCTAGCCGGAAGCCCCATCATGCCCGCCTGTTATCCCCTGGAGAGCACGCGGACATGGTGCTTCGTCGGCGCATTCGATGGAACGACATTTATCTCCGAGACGCCGGCCCTTGAGCCGCTGTGGGTCGATTACGGACGAGACAACTACGCCTCCGTGACCTGGGCGAACGCGCCGGGCGGCCGGGCGCTCTGGATCGGCTGGATGAGCGATTGGGATTGGACATTTCAGGTCCCGACGCAGGGCTGGAGAAGCGCGATGACACTGCCGCGTGAGCTGACGCTGCGGCGAACGTCGGGCAAGCTTCAATTCATCCAAAGGCCCATTCGCGAAATCGAGAGCGTCCGGACAAGCATTTGGGAGATGAGTGACGTTTGTCTTGCGCCCGGCGAAGATCCGTGGGGTCACGTCCAAGGCGTTGCTCTGGATATCTCCCTGGAATTTGAGCCAGGCGACGCCTCCGAAGTCGGCGTCCGTGTCCGGGTCGGCTCCAGTGAACAGACGACGATTGGTTACGATGCAGCCGCCGGGAGATTGTTTGTCGATCGGACACGCTCCGGTCAATGCGATTTTCACCCGCGCTTTTCTGAGCGCCACGATGCGCCCCTGCCGGCCCGTAACGGACAGATCTCGCTGCGTATTCTGGTCGATGCATGCTCGGTGGAAGTCTTCGCGGACGACGGCGCGCTGGTGATGACGGACCTGATCTTTCCCGCAGCCGCCAGCCGCGGTCTCTCGCTCTATTCCAAAGACGGCGCCTGCCGGATCGCGCACGCCAGGATTTCGGAAGTGAGCCGTACGGTGGAGCGTCCCGCCCACGCCGAATCCCCAGCGGCGGGATGCGATCGCCAAAATCCTTGACAATCGTCCCGGCAATATTTCACTTTACGCAGAAAGTCACATTATGCCAATTCCCCCTCAAGCTCCTGCGGGAGCGCTTTTGTCGATCTTCGGAGCGCCGGGCGTCTCCGCCCTGCGGGCTCTCGTGGACACCTTGATCCCGCCCGACGACTATCCCGGCGGCTGGGACTGCGGCGTCGGCGATTATCTGGAGCGCGGCTTTACGGCCCAGCTTGCGCCGCACGTTCCCCTGTATCTTGCTTGCTTGGCGGCGCTGGACGCCGAAGCTCGCGGGCATGAGGATCGGAGTTTCGCCGAATTAGGACTGCCCGAGCGCACGCGGCTGCTTCAGCTTCTGGAAAAGGACGGCGGAGCGGCGGAGTGGCCGATCGCCCCCGTCCGGTTCATCCGCATCGCCGCCGAACATGCGGCGGAAGGATTCTATGCCGATCCGGCCAATGGCGGCAATAAAAATGAGATTTCGTGGAAAATGATCGGATTCGAGGTCGTGGGATGAAACATTACGATGTGGTGATTGTCGGCGCCGGCGCCGGCGGAGGGATCGCGGCGGGCGTGCTGGCGAACGCGGGTAAGTCGGTGCTGCTTCTGGAGCGCGGCCGCCCGCTCTCATTCGAGGATGTCGGCCGGGACCATTTGCGCAGCATGCGCTTCTCGCGCTACGGGGTGAACGCAGGCCCGGACCTCGACGGCGTCCCGCGCGTGTTTGTGGAGCAGGACGGCGCCACGCGTATTGTCGGCCCCCTGGACGGCGGATATCACAACCTCGCGGCCTGCGTCGGCAGCGGGACGCGCGTCTACGGCGGGCAAGCCTGGCGGTTTATGCCGCAGGACTTCCGGATGGCGAGCATCTATGGAACGCCGGCGGGCAGCTCTCTCGCGGACTGGCCGATCACGTACGACGATCTTGCGCCATTCTACGAGCGCGTGGAGTGGGAAGTGGGCGTGAGCGCGGACTGTGCGCGCATGAGCCATCTGCCGGAGTACCATCGCCAGTACCCCATGGAGCCGCTGCCGATGACCCGGCGGGCGAACCGGTTCGAGCAGGCGGCGCAGGGGCTAAATTGGCGGACCACACGCGTCCCGCTCTTGATCAACTCGAAGCCTTACGGCGGCAAGCCCGCCTGTATCCACTGCCAGCACTGCGTCGGCTACGCCTGCCCAGTCGACGCCAAAAACGGAACGCAAAGTACGGTAATCCCGCGCGCCATCGCCTCGGGCAGGTGCACGCTCGTCACCGGCGCCATGACCGAAAAGATCAATGTCGATGCGAGCGGGCGCGCCAGCGGCGTGACGTTCCACGATCGCGACGGCGTGCGTCAGGAAGTCGGAGCGGATGTCGTCGTGGCCGCCGGCGGCGCGATCGAGACGGCGCGTTTGCTGCTGAACTCGGCGTCTTCGCGCGAGCCGCTGGGCCTGGGAAACGCGAACGGCCAGGTGGGTCGCAGCCTCCAGGGACACTATTACGCCGGCTGCGTCGGACTGTTCGAGGACGACATTTGGGACGGAGTTGGGCCGGGCGCGTGCATCGGAACGTGCGAGTTCAATCACGGCAACGACGGGATCATCGGGGGCGGCCTGCTGGCGGACGACTTTATTGCGACGCCCATCAGCGCCTGGAACGGCATGCTCCCGCCGGACTTACCGCGCTGGGGCCTGGAAGCCAAGCAGTGGATGAGAAAGAACTATCGCCGGGTCGCCGATATCCGGGGTCCCGTCCACGAGATCCCCTCGCCGGAGTGCCGGGTCACGGTGGACACGGGAGTGCGAGATCGGTTTGGGATTCCCGCAGCGAAGCTGTCCGGATTCGCGCATGAGGAGACGGTCCGCACGGCGAACTTCATGGACGCCCGGGCGCGTGAATGGCTTCTCGCCGCCGGCGCCGTGGACGTCTGGGGAGGCGGACACGGACGGTACTTATCCGGCGGACAGCACCAGGCCGGGACCTGCCGCATGGGCGACGATCCCCACACAAGCGTCGTGGACGCATCGTGCCGCGTCCACGGCCACGACAACGTCTATCTTGCCGACGGCAGCGTGCATGTCACCAATGGCGGATTCAACCCCGTTCTGACGATCATGGCGCTGGCCTGGAGAACCGCCGAGGGAATCGCAGCCGCATGGTAGGCTGTTTATCGAAAACAGCGGCGTCATTCCCCGTCCTGGCTCCCAGACGGCGGGGGGGCGATCGTCTGCCGCATTATCAGCTCTCCGGGGATAATGACGCGTCCATGCTCCATCTCGACGCCGTTGATCGTGTCCACCAGAAGCTCGATCGCGCGGCGTCCGATTTGCGCGTAAGGCTGCCGCACCGTGGTGAGCGCAACCTTCGATGTCACCGTGGGATCGTCGTCGAAGCCGGTGACGGAAAGATCCGCAGGCACATTCAGGCCCATGCCATTCGCGACACGGATGATCTCGCCGGCCGTGATGTCATTCCAAGCGGCAATCGCCGTAGGCCGTTCCCCGTCAGGCAGGCTCAAGACGCTCCGCAGCCACGGGGTAATCTCTTCATACTCCGAGGTCTCCTCTGGAAGATGGACGAAGTGTTCCGGCGCCGCGACGCCGTACTCACGGAGGCTTTGCAGGAAGTAGTCTTTTCGCTCGATGGACGCGCTGTGCCGACGGTCCCAGCCGGCAAAGGCGATGCGGCGATGCCCCGCGGACACCAGGGCGCGCACGATATCCCGCATGCCCTGTCTGTTGTCGACATCGACAATGGACAGCGGATGCGAGTACTGCCCGTAATGGCCCACGGACACGACAGGAATGCCTCGCTCCAGCAAAGCGGTGATCAGCGGACTGTCGTTCCAGGGCTCGATCACCACCAGACCGTCGCACCGGCCGTCGCAGTAAAGGCGGATATCGGCCATGGGGTCTTTGTAGAGAAGATCGCTGACAAAGAGCAGGACATTGTGCTTCATCTCGCCCGCCGCGACGACTGCGCCGGTGGTGATGTCGGTGTAGTAACTCTGCACACCCATCAAGCAGGGAGAGGTCCATCCGCCGACCATGCCGATGGTGTGAGTCTTCTGCGCCGTGGCGCGCCGCCGCGGCGCGCCGGGACGGTAATCCATGTCGCGCACGGCCTGAAGCACCCGCGCGCGCGTTTCCACGCTGACCTTGCCGGGAATGTTGTGGATGACGGACATAACCGTTTGCGGCGCGACGCCGCAAGCCGCGGCGATATCTCGAATTGTTGTCATAATTTCGCTTGTCTTGACATCTGCGATGTCGTGCGTATCACTTATTCCTGTTATATCGGGAGATGTGTCTTCTTGTCAATATTTGCTCGTGGTGCGATGGATATGCACCCACAAACAAAATTCAGGAATGCTCGCCATTTTTGCTTGACACGACGCAATTAATGTGATAATATTGATCCAGAGCCAAGGTAGACATGTCTACCTTAACAGAAACGCGATCAAGAATGATCGCAAAACTATCACGGATTATTAATATGATAGTTTTGCAATTATTACTGGTCACACGGTCCGAACTCTCATCTCGCGGTTATAAGGAATTTTACCAATGCGAACTAATCACAAAGGCTTTACCCTCATCGAGCTTCTCGTTGTAATCGCAATCATTGCGATACTCGCCTCCATCTTGTTCCCGGTGTTCGCCAAGGCGCGCGAAAAGGCGCGTCAAATCACCTGCGCCAGCAATGAGAAGCAGATCCTGCTTGGCGAGATGCAGTATGTGCAGGACAACGACGAAACCCATCCGGTCCCGTGGGGATACGATCCGACATGGACGCCCTGGCATCAAGCCATCATGCCGTATATCAAAAGCACGGCTGCGTTTCGATGCCCGGACGACACCTTCCAGCGCGCCGCAGGCAACACTCCGATCTCTTACAGCATCTCCACGGTGACTCAGAAGTACCCTGGCCCCGGCGCGCCGTCTGGACCCAACTTCTACGCCAGCCCCTGGGCGCAGGCGCACGCCATCCCAGGATCCACGGACTCAACCATTGCCTCGCCCGCCTCGACGATCTTTATCACCGAGCGGTGGCGCGCCGACCATCAGCTGCAGAATGCCGACAACGCGGACAACGGCTGCGATCAATGGGATTATGAGTTTGGAATCGACGGCAATACCGGCCCCGCCAGCGCGCACACCGGCGGAGCGAATTACGGCTTCGCGGACGGACATGTCAAGTGGATGCGGATGATGGACACGATCAAGCAGATCGGAAACGAGCAGACCATCGACGCACAGTCGAGCGGATCGAACCCGATCGACCATTCCGGCTGGGGATGCGGATTTAACTGGAATTCGCAGTACTTCGGAATGTGGGATAAAGCACAGTAGTCCATTGGGGATGCGAGAACGGTCACGCAAGCCGCGACCGTTCTCGTCATCCAAATGGTTTGTCAGTCAGCGATGACCATTGCTCTTATCAGGGACATAATTTCGTGAAAATTCCAATCAACAACGTAACCATGGCGGCGGTGCTAGCCGTCCTCGTCATCGTGTTTGGGGTCGGGCTCTACAGGGTGTCCTCCCCCGCTCCCATCAACAATAAGCCGGGAGTGGACAGCGCGCCGTCCGGCGCTCATATGCCGCCGGCCATCGCGCACATGGCGCCGCCTCCGCAGTTTCCGAACCGCAGCGGCCAGTAGCCGGTAGATTTCCCCCAACGCCGCCGCTTGCGAGCGATCTTCGCCCGCTGGCGGCATTGCTTTGTGAGTTCCCGCAAGAAATGTGGAAGATAGCGGCATGAGTGTTCCCATCATCGACGTCACCGACCTGTACCACCCCCACCAGGACATCGGCGACACCGTGGACTTGATCGCCGCGTACGCCCTCCCTCAGATCGATCTCAAAGCGGTCATTTTGGATTGCACCGAAGCATTTCGGCGGCCGCGCAGCATGCAGGCGGGGTTCGAGGATGAGAACGGGCCGCGCGATCCCGGCGTGATTCCGGTAGAGCAGCTCAACTACATCTTCGATCGCGACGTTCCCTACGGAGTCGGCCCATTCTCGAAGATGCGGTCGCCCGACGATCCCATGCTTTCTCTTCCCCGATTCCAGCAGCGCGGGATCGAGCTCATTCTGCGCACGCTGCGCGACGCGAGTGAGCCCGTCGAGATCCTCTCGTTCGGCTCCGCGCGCGCCATCGCCGCCGCCTACAACCGGGAGCCAAAACTCTTCCACGAAAAGGTGAAAGTCATTCGGCTGAGCGCGGGCAGCGCCTCCCCCGACCTTCTTGAGTGGAACGCGCTGCTCGATCCCCAGGCGATTGTCCGCCTCCTCCAGTCCTCATTGCCGATCGCGATCTACCCGTGCGCCGGCTCCTGCTCACCGTTTGATGATGAGCCGCACAATACATACTACAAGCTGCCCCATCGTCTGGGCAGAGGCATGGCGCCAAAGCTTCGGAGATATCTGGAGTACGCGTATACCCGTTCGACGCGCAGCGACTTTCTGCGCGCGATGGATGAGGATTTTCCCGTGGGAGACGAAGCGCATTACGATTGGGAGCATCACGTTTGGGAGACGGCCCTGTGGCTGGACGCCACGGGCAGTAAACTGGTGGAGCGTGGGGACGGGAGCTACCGGATCGTGTCCGCGCATGACGCGCTTCCGACGGATAGGGAGATCCGGCAGGAGCTTCTGCCCTGCGCCGTTTCGGTCCGTGAAGACGGCGGTTACCGCTTTACGCGCACCGATCAGCCCAGTCACTTCCAGATGTACTTTCGTGACGATCCGGCGCGCCATCAAACCGCGCTGCGGGAAGCGCTCCCGGCGCTTTACAACAGCTTCGCCACGCCGTAAAAGACATTCATAAAAGACATGATGCGGGACGCGCGATCGTGCCGCGGTGGATCAGCTCGCCGGGAAGGGCGACGCACTGGGCGGCCCCGTCGTCGCGGCGGATCACGCCCATCAGCGTCTCCACGGCGCGCCGCCCGATCTGCGCGTAAGGCTGCCGGATGGTGGTCAGGTCGAACGCGGCCGCGAGGCGCAGGTCGTCGTCAAACCCCGTAACCGAAAGGTCTCTGGGCACGTCGAGCCCAAGGCCGCGCGCCGTTTCGATCACCTCGACGGCGGTGGTGTCGTTCCAGCAAACCACGGCCGACGGCCGCACTGAGGCGGGCGCGCCAAGCACCGAAGCGGTCCACTGCGCGATATCACCCGGCCGGCTGTTTTCCGGCAGATGAACGAACGCGTCTCCCACGGTCGCCCCAAACTCGCCGGCGATCTCAAGAAACGCCTCCAGACGCGCGGTGGCGGCGCATTGCCGCCGATCCATGCCCGCAAACGCGATGCGCCGATGCCCGGCGTCCCAAAGCGCGGCGACGACATCCCGGATCCCCTGAGCGTTATCGACATCGACCGTCGAAACAAAGTGGTTATATTCTCCGGAATAACCGATCGTCACGACGGGCACGCCACGGTCCAGAAGGGCCGCGATCAGCGGATTGCAGACGGACGGTTCAATCACCACCAGTCCCTCGCATCGCCCGTCACACGAAAGCCGGATCCGTTCAAACGGATCCGGCGGAAGCATCTCGCTCATAAAAATCAGCACGTTCTGCTTGATCGCCCCCGCCGCCACGATCGACGCCGTCAGGACTTCCGTGTAGTAGTACGAACCGCCAAAGCGCATCGGCTCCGATCCGCCGCCGATCAAGCCGACGGTGCAGCTTTTCTGGACCGGCGTACGGCGGCGCGCCGCGCCCGGGCGGTAGTTCATCTCGCGAACAACCGCCAAAATCCGCTCGCGAGTGTGCGCGCTGACTTTGCCGGGGACGTTATTGATGGCGGACATCACCGTCTGCGGCGCCACGCCGCAGACGGTGGCGATATCTCGAATGGTGGTCATACGCGATCGCCTTTAGGGATTGTAGCCGGACGAAGTCGCCGCGTCTTTGCTCAAATACCACTGATAAGGCCGGGTGCTCTTTTGGAATTTGACGTGTCCGTCATAAAACGCGGCGTTGAACCCATCGGTATGGCGGGAGTCCACGCCAAGATGGGGCAGGTCCTGGCCGGTTCCGAACAAAGCGCAAGCGCTCGCATCGAGCCGATTGAAATATTCGACTTCATAATCTCCGCCGCCAGGGGTATCTACGAGAAGGATCGTGGCGGCGGGAGAGTCCACGAGCGACAGCGCCGCGCCGAAGGGGCCATTCCCGTTGACTCCCGTGCCGTACGCGCCGGGACTGCCGATGCCGAAGTTGGAGCCGTTATAGCCGAACGTATCGTTGTAGGCGTAGTTGACGCCGCCCGCCTTAACCACGGAAGCCAGATCCGGATTCTCCGTGATCCCGCTTCCGTTGTAGAAATATGTCACGCCGCCGGACGCCGAAGGGCAGCGCGCGATTTGCGTGTTTTTCGTATAAGGATAGAGCAGCTCCACCCAGATCTTTTTGTCGTTTCCGTCGCCTCCCGCCAAACCCGGCCCGCCGATGAACGGTCCGGAATACGTTTCATCGTAATCCTGCGCGTACATCTGCGCCGCAAGCCCGAACTGCTTTAAGTTCGAGGCGCAGGAGATCTGGCGCGCCTTCTCACGCGCCTTGGCGAAGACCGGGAACAGAATGGCGGCTAGTATCGCAATGATTGCTATCACAACGAGCAGTTCGATGAGCGTAAAACCTTTGTGTCGAATAATCATGAATGGATCCTTCGCGAATTGATGAGAGTTAGTAGACATGTCTACTAAGTGAAGTCAATGAATTATATCACAGGCTTATCGGCGAGTCAAGGCAAAGATTGTGTTCGTTTCTTGCGCCTTGTTACTGTTCCGCGAATATGTCCTCCTTAAGTGTTCTGCGATTATGTCCTCGTCGAACCTTAAAGAATGGAGATATTGACGTTGACTGTCTCGGAACAAAGAACCATCGATCTGCTTACTCGGCTGGCAGCTCACCAGATTACCGTGGAGCGAGCCGCAGAACTTCTTGGGCTCTCCTCTCGTCAGGTCCGGCGTAAGCTCAAACGCTTTCTGGCCGAGGGAGTAAATGCGATCCCGCACGGCAATCGCCGCCGAAAACCACACAATATCCTCGACCCAGACACACGGACACGGATCCTTGCTCTCACCAGCACCGGCGGACCCTACCATGGGTTCAATGTTTGCCACACGCGCGACTTGCTGGCCGCCAGCGATGGCATCCAGATCGGGCGTTCCACCTTGCACAAGCTTCTTCACCCCAAAGCTCCCCCAGAGGTTAAGGAAGCGAAACCTGCGCGAGGCGTGGTGCGTCGCCGACGCTTGCGCAAAGCCGCCTCGGGCATGATGGTGCAGATTGATGGTTCTCCACACAATTGGCTCGAAGGACGCGGGCCTCGCCTGTGCTTAATGGGTGCGATCGATGACGCCGACAACTATGTCCTGCATGCTCATTTCCGCCCGAACGAAGATGCCGCAGGTTATCTCTGGATGTTCCGAGCGATTGCCATCGAGTATGGCCTGCCCGCCAGCTACTACCATGACAAACACACCATCTTGAGATCACCCAAAAAGGCCACGATCGAGGACGAACTGGCCGGACAGATCCCCATGAGCCATGTCCAGAAAGTACTCCATGACCTGGGCGTCGAGAGCATCGCCGCCCATTCCCCGCAAGCCAAAGGGCGGATCGAGCGGCTCTGGAGCACCTTTCAAGACCGGCTCGTCAAAGAAATGCGTTTGGCGGGTATCTCGACGATGGAGCAGGCGAATGCATTCTTGCCGGCGTTCATCGCAAAACACAATGCTCAGTTCGGCATCGAGGCGGCCGATCCCAACTCGGCGTTCATTGCTCTGGAACCCGGTTTTGATCTGGACTACTATTTCAGCATCCAGGAAACTCGCACCGTCAAGGCGGACCACACGCTGAGTTTCGAGGGCAAAGTCTACCAGATTACCGCTGCCTCGCGAAGCCGCTCGCTGGCGGGCCAAAAAGTGAGCGCTCGAGTAAATCCCGAAGGCCAGCTTCACCTCTACGATGGGAAAAGACGGCTCGATTATCGCCTTGCGTCTGCCGCGCCAGCGAAGGCAAAGCCCGTACAACCCTCACCCGAAGCTCCGAAATCTCCACTCGAAACTCCGAAATCTCAGCCCTGCGATCCAGCCGCCGCCGCCAGAAAAAGAGCCTGGCTTCATACGGCGTCCCCCTAACACAAAATGGACAAAATCGCAGAACACTTAGCGGACATTATCGCGGAGCAGGAACAGGCAAAGATTGTGTTCGTTTCTTGCGCCTGTTACTCTGGAGGCTTGGCCGGCCGTCAAGCCCGACGCAAACGGACCACGCAGGCGCTAAACTCCTCCTCCAGGCGGCATGCGAGGCCGCCAGTCTGGATTTCCGCATCATTGCCGACCGACTGTAACTGCTCGTCGATCCGCCATTCTCCGGGCGCGGGCAGCGGGACGCTCAGCAGCGCCTCGCCCTTGCCGAAACGATGGACGACGGCGAGCGCCGACTGCCCGTCGTCCGCGAGACGGACAACCGCCTGCCACCCTTCGGGACGCCGCCAGCTGCCGTTAGCGCGATCGTGGAGCTTGTTCTTGCCGTGCTTGATCACTTCCTTCGACCGCTGATACACCCCGAGAGACCGAACGACGAAGCTCATCTGCGCGTCGCTGAGCCGATCGACGTCGCCACCCAGCGCCATTCGCCCCAGGAAGCCGGCGGCCAGGCCGTAGCAAAGGCGTCGCTCGGGATGCGATTCGCGCACCACCGCCCAGATCTGCATCTGGCGGGGAAGACACAATCGCTGGACATGCGCGGCGACGAGCGGCGCTTCCAGATCCATGGCGTCGGAGAAACACGACATCGCGGCGCGCCCGATCAGGCCGGGCTCCAGTCGATTTCCGCCGGACGCGCAGTTCTCGATAACCAGGTCAGGCAGCCGCTCCCGCATGGCGTCAAAGAACCGATACGTTCCTTCGGTTTGGCGGCGAAGCCCCTCCCCCAGCGCTTCCGCGCCGTCCACGCCAACGCCGATCGTCTCGTTGTAGTCGATTTTGACGTATCCAAACCCAGTCCGCTCCAGCAAGCCGATCACGCGCTCGCTCAAATGCGAAATCACCTCGGACTTCGTCAGGTCCAGAAAATGCCGGCCGCTCACGGTGATGGGAACGCCGTCGCGATGCAGCATCAGCTCCTTGCGGGATCCGATCCGGGTTTCGGGCGAGCATGTCTCCGCTTCGAACCACAGCCCGGGCCGGAAACCCAGCTCGCGCAGCGCGGCGCCCGTGGCCTCCAGATCGGGAAACCGCGACGGATTGACGATCCAGTCGCCGTGTCCCGCGTCCGGACGCTCCCCTTCGGCCATATACCAGCCGGCGTCGATCACGAAGTACTCCACGCCCGAGCCTTTGAGCTTCTTCGCCAGCGTCATAACCCGTTCGTGCGTGGTGTCCCCCCAATGAGTGCACCATTCATTGTAGATGATGGGAAGGTTTTGCTCGTCCGCCGGCTGCAAGTCGGCGGCGGCGCGCCCAAGGTGGGTCAAACGATGACAGGCGTCGTCGATGTCGCCCTGCACACATGCGATCGCGGCGGACGGCGTTTCGAAGCGCGCGCCCGGCGCGATCGTCTTCATCCACTGGCCGAACTCTCGGTCCGCCAGGCCGCCGGAAAGGCAGATCTGATCGTCTCTGCGGAAGATCTCCATCTGCCACGAGCCGCCCCAGGCCACGTTGGCGGCCCAGGTGACGCCGGCAACCGTGTCTTCAATCGCGGCGGCGGGAAACCAGCCGCGTGAGGCCATCGAGCCGACCTGTCCAAAGCGCTCGCTTTGCAGCGACGCGCCGCTGGGGCAGCGCTCCAGCTGGAGCTGCTCGATCGTTTGGGTGTCAAGTCGCCCCTCGGCACACCAAGCCGACCGGAACCGGTGCGCGCGCAGTCTGCCGGGAGCTTCATCGTCCACAAACGGCGTGATATTTCCTAGGGAAAAGCTGGTCAGCATTTCCAGCGTCACGGGACGGTCCGAGCCGTTGATCAGCGTGGTGGCGACGACCGCCGCCATCTCGCCGTCGCGCCAATTCAGCCGGTGCTCCAGGCGCAGTCCGCTTTGGGCCGCGAGGAATGTCGTGATCGTCGCGGAGCGAGCGTCGCGGACGACAGTCTGATTCACAAATTGAAAGTCGCCGATGCCCGGGGCATTGCGCAGGGTTCGCCCCTGCGCGAACATGCCGCCGTACGCCTCTCCGGCGATCTTGAGATGCACGAGAGAATCGACGTTATTTGTCGCCTCCCAGGGCCCGTCCTCACGGTGCCGGATCGTTTGCCGGCGCGCCACGATCTCACCGGCCAGGACGGTCGGAAAGATCTCCAGTCCAACCCACCCCGTATCTTCATCCTGCGTGTACCGTACGGTGGTGTCGGAAAAATAGTGTTCGGAAACGATTTTGCGGGGCATGACGAAACTCACCTTCATGGGCCACAGGCGCGGCGTGGGGAATTCCCCTGGAGCACGCCTGGGAAAACGGTTATTTGACGACGACATCGTCGACATTGAGCCATTGGTTCGCGGCGGCGCTGTCGTGGAACGAGACTTCCAGAACGCCGCTTGTGACGTTCACCGTCGTGGCGATCTTCCTCCAGCCGCCGGACGCCGGGATATCGATCTTCGCGGCATCAGCGCCGTGGTAGCCGCTGACCCGCATCGCGCAGGCTGCCTGGCCGCCGCTGCTCTTGATCCATGCGCTGACGCTGTGCTTGCCGTTGGGAACCGCGACCCGCTGCCGGGTCGTTATCTCGTAGGAAGCGCCCGACCAATGCGTCAGCTCCCACTCGCCCGAATGCGCGTCCTTCGCGCCGCAGTGCTGCGCGAAGCAGTCGTTTGCGCCGCCGCCGCCCACATCCACCGTCCAGTCATTCAGGCTTCCCGTTTCAAATCCCGCGTTCGCGAGGTAATTCTCCGGAAGATTGGGCGTTACGCCGATGGGCGCGGAATAGCCGCCGGCCCCCTTGGCGTTGAACGCCCGCACTTTATAGAAGTAATGGACGCCGTTCGTCAGGCCCGAGTCCGTGAACGACGGGGATTTTGTCGACGCGACGGCGACGGTGGACTTTGGACCGGCGGAGGTCCCTCGAAACACTTTGTAGAGCGTGGCTCCGGGAGCGGAATCCCAGGAGAGCGTCACGCGCCGGCTTGCCGGAGCGGCGGCGAGGCCCGTAGGAGCGCCCGGCGGCCTGGAGGCGGCTAAAGCCGCGGCCGCCGCGCCGCCGTCATCGCTGAAGAGTTCGCGATACTTGGCCGCCGCTTTTGGGTACGCCGTCCCCTTCGCGCCCCAGGAGTGGTTGCCGCTTCCCGGCTTGGGATAGCCGCCGGGCCAAAGTGTGGACACGCCGTCCGACGGCGTCTCGAAGTAGCACTCCATATAGACATTGTGCGAGCTCATCCAATCGTACATATTCTGGATGTACGCGGGATCGTCGCCGCCGGCCGGCCGGCCCGTCGCGGAGATCTGCCACATGCCCCATTCGCCGACGATCAATGGGACACTACGTCCGGCGAGATACCCATTTCGGTTTTTGGGATTGGCGGCCGACGCGAAATCGGCGAACCACTGGATGCGCGGCAGGATCGACTTCGTCCACGCCAGCTGCTGCGTCGCGGCGTCCGGCTGCACACCCGACTTGTAAACGCCGGAATAGTCGTAATCGTAATTGTCGAAGCCGATATAGTCGACATAAGCGTCGCCGGGATAAAATTTCGCCGTCTCGATCTGCACGTTGGCGTCGGTCGGGTTCCAGAGGAATTTGACCTTGATGTTCGGATTCTTCGCCTTGACCGTATCACGAACCGTGGTGACGATGTTGCGCCACGCCTTGTTGAAGTTGCCCGGCATGCCGGGGATGGCGTTGAGGTTGCCATAAGGGATCCAGCCGCCGTCGAACTCGTAATCCATGCGGATGATGACGCTTTTGTAGTTCCAGGCAACGATATTGTTCGCGAGATTCACAAAATGCTGCATCGTCGCCGGATCGTTTTCGGCCTCCAGCCGCCACTGCTCGCCTTCCCACGCCGTGTCGTATCCATGCGGAGAATATGGCGTGGAGGCGATACTTAGCAGAACTTCCGGAAGCGTCTTGACGCCATAGCGCGTCTGCTGATCGCCCCAATGGTTATTGTTCCAGCCCTCGGTGGCGTTCGCCCAGGTATCCCAGCCTCCCGGATCGGACTCCGCTCCCAGCCGCTTCACGCCGAGCCATTGCCGATACATCCCCCAATCTCCCGAACCGCTCAAGTCGGTGTCGGTCCCCTGAGTCCAAAGATACGCCGATTGGATAAACGGCGTCTCCGCAAGCGCGGCGCGGCCGGCGCCCATGGCGAAAAGTCCGGCGCCGACGAAGGCGGCAAGTTTTGCGAGCGGCGAAAAGCGAACGACTTTCATAGGGTCCTTTATCCAGCAAAACGACAGAAATCTCGCATCAGGAAGACATGTCTTCCTGACACTGACACTATCATATCACAGCGGCGAACAACTGTCAATCACGGGATTTGCCGGGAAGATTTCGGCGTGTTACTGTTCCGCGAATATGTCCTCCTTAAGTGTTCTGCGACTTTGTCCTCGTCGAACCTAAAGGAATGGAGATATTGACGTTGACCCGATCGGAACAAAGAACCATCGACATGCTCACCCGCTTGGCTGCGGATCAGTTGACGGTCGAGCGAACCGCAGAGATCCTGGGCCTCTCGTCACGCCAGGTCCGTCGTAAGCTCAAACGCTTCTTGGCGGATGGAGTGACCGGCATTCCCCATGGCAATCGCCACCGAAAGCCACACAATGCCCTGGATCCAGACATCGGCGCAAGGATCGTCGCTCTGGCAAGCCTGGGCGGACCCTATCACGGCTTCAATGTCTGCCACATGCGCGATCTTCTCGCCGCCAACGATGGCATCCAGATCGGACGATCAACCTTACAGAAAATCTTGCATCCTAAACCCATGGCGGAACCGCCCCCAGCCAAGCCTGCACGCGGCGTCGTGCGTCGTCGGCGTTTGCGCAAAGCCGCTTCGGGCATGATGGTGCAGATTGATGGCTCGCCGCACGATTGGCTGGAAGGCCGAGCGCCGCGTCTGTGTTTGATGGGCGCGATCGACGACGCCGACAATCATGTCTTGCACGCCCACTTCCGGCATGTCTTGCATGCCCACTTCCGGTCCACCGAGGATGCGGCGGGCTATCTGTTTCTATTTCGCGAGATCGCCATCAAGTATGGCTTGCCCGCAAGCTACTACCATGACAAACACACGATCTTGAGATCGCCCAAAAAGGCGACGATTGAGGATGAACTCGCCGGTCAGATCCCCATGAGCCATGTCCAGAAAGTGCTTCATGATCTAGGCATCGAAAGCATTGCCGCCCATTCTCCGCAAGCCAAAGGTCGGATCGAGCGGCTCTGGAGCATGTTCCAAGATCGGCTCGTCAAAGAAATGCGTTTGGCCGATATCTCGACAATGGAGCAGGCGAATGCATTTTTGCCTGCGTTCATCGCTAAGCATTATGCTCAGTTCGGCATCGAAGCGCCGATCCTAATTCGGCATTCATTGTGTTGGAACCCGATTTTGATCTGGACTACTATTTCAGCATGCAGGAAACGCGCACCGTCAAGGCGGATCACACGCTGAGTTTCGAGGGCAAAGTCTACCAAATTACCGCTGCATCGCGCAGTCGCTCGCTGGCGGGTTAAAAAGTGAGTGTCCGAATAAATCCCGAAGGTCAGCTTCACCATCTACGATGGGAAGAAACGACTCGATTATCGCCTTGCGTCCGCCGCACCGGCGAAGGCAAATCCCGAACAATCCTCACCCAAGCCTCCGAGGTCTCAGCTCGAAACACCGAAATCTCAGCCCTGCGATCCAGCCGCCGCTGTCAGAAAAAGGGCCTGGCTTCATGCGGTGGCTCCCTAGCACAAAGTGGACAAAGTCGCAGAACACTTAGCGGACATAATCGCAGAGCAGGAACAGCACTATTTATTTATTCTGGCGCCGGCGATGGTACTATTCTTGGGAAAATATTCTTGTTGTTTGAGGAATATTTGAGGGCGCCGAGATATTCTGTAGAAGCCTGGATCGACGCCTGCCTGAATGGTTTGCTTTATGCATTCGATTGAGCCGTCATGGCGCGACGCTTTTCCTCGACGCCGCTGCGAAAATGCGTGACCGGGACATCGCCACACTGGGGAAAGCATGAATTCAATGACATCTTTACTGCGCCGCGCCGCGTGCGTCACGCTTCCGGGTCTTCTGCTGATGGCCGCCGCCGGCGCTCGGGCCGCCTCACCCACGCCAGGAACCGCCGAAGCGCTGATCTATTCGACCATGCCTTCCACGGCGGCGCATCGTCCGGAAATGGCGCTGGACGGCGACCCGAAAAGCTATTACAAAACCGTCTATGGCATGGATGACGGCGATACGTTTTTGGTCCTGCTGTCTCGCCCAATCCCCGTCCGGTCCCTGCATATCCTGACGGGCGACGCCGAGGGTCAGGATGGGGTGACTCAGGGAGTCGTTGAGACGTCCGTGGATGGGGTCCAGTTCACCAAAGCGGCCGCATTCGACGCAAACGGCGCGGCGGACGCCAAGCTTGACGGCAAGCTCGTGGAGGCCATTCGCATCCGTTTGAACGATCATGCGGGCGTGCCCTCGCTGATGGTGCGCGAGATCACGATCGATTCGCCCGTCAAAGTCTCCCATGTCCAGCAAGGGCCAGGACGCGGGTTCGTCGACATCTCCCAGGCGCCCGATCTGGCGGACTGGGCGAAGCGCGCCGAGACTCAGATGGAAGCGTTCTGGGCCGACACCGCCGCGCTGCTTTACACCGACGATTTCATCACGCCGAATATGGTCAACGTCGTCTACAAGACCGGCCCCGGCGTCACCGATGTCGCCGCGACCGGCGGCGGCGTCATGGTCGTCAACAGCAAATGGTGCCGCGAGCATCCGGACGACACGGGCCTGACCGTCCACGAGACGGCGCATGTCATTCAGGCGATGTCCTCCTACAACCCCGTCTGGCTGATCGAAGGAACGGCGGACTATATCCGCTGGGTCAAGTTCGAGCCGCAGAACTTCCATCCGCGCATCAATGTCCTCAAAGCAAAGTACACCGACCGTTATCAAACCACCGCCACCTTTTTGGGCTGGTGCGAGCTGCACTACGACAGCGGCCTTGTCACCAAACTGAACCGCGCTACCCGGCTTGGCAACTATGACAATAGTATGTTCAAGCAGTATTGCGGCAAGGATATCGACACCCTCTGGGCGGAGTTTATCGAGGCTTACAAGGCGGATCCGGTCAATATCATCACCAAACCGGTCGCCGAGGCGGACAAGCCCCGCGTCCTTCCCGTAGTGACCAAAGGAACTTCCGCGATGGTGGACCTTAGCCCGGCGTTCAACACGACCGGCGTCACCAAGGACGGCGCGAAGTTTAGCCCGGACGGCGGCGCGGACAGCGGCGGCGCCTCGTATTCTGGAACACTCCTTGGAATGACGCAAAGCTGGAAGGATGTGACGTTCGTGTTCGCCTCGGCGGATGCTCCGGATATGGTTTCCTGCCAGGGACAAACGGTATCGGTGGCTCCGGGGCAGTATCAATCGCTGTGGCTCGTGGGCGCCGCCGTGGACGGCAGTCAGATGGCGCAGCATTTCATCGTCAACTACACCGACGGCTCCACGGCGGATTTCGCACAAAACGTCAGCGACTGGTTCCAGCCGAGTAATTTCCCCGGCGAAAGCCGGGTCGTCAAGATGGCGTATCGCAACTTGGCGACCGGCGAGAAAGACCCGCGTACCTTCTACGCCTACAGTTACGGCTTCAGCCTCAATCACGATAAGACCGTCAAAAGCATTACGCTGACCAATAATCCCAGCGTCCGCCTTCTGGCGGCGACCCTCGCAAATTAAGTCCAGGCTTCCCGTTCCGGCGTTCGCCGGAACGGGAGACATTCACCAGCATCAATCGGGGAATCCATGAAGTCTATCACAGCAATTCGCGGGGCGGCGTGGAGCACGCTGCCGGCGCTTCTCATCACGATGTCCGGCTCGGCTACGCTCCAAGCTTCGGCGGCGTCTTCCACGGTTCAAGCGTCCATTTACTCCACCATGCCCTCCACCACGGCGCATAGCCCGCAGATGGCGCTGGACGGCAATCCCAGCACCTACTTCAAATCCGTTTACGACATGGGGGACGGGGATACATTTCTCGTCGTCCTGTCCCAGCCCGTCCCGCTGCGATCGCTGCATATCGTGACGGGCGGCGCGGACGGCAAGGATGAAGTGACGAACGGCGTCGCCGAAACCTCCCCTGACGGCGCCGTATTCCGCAAGGCGGCCGCGTTCGGCGCGGACGGCGTCGCGGACGCAAAGCTCGGCGGGCAGCCCATCAAATCGATCCGCATTCATCTGAATGAGGGGGCGCACCTTCCCGCACTGCTGATCCGCGAGATCACGATCGGATCGCCCGTCAAAATCTCCGACGTCCGGCTGGCTCCGGGACGTGGATTTGTGGATCTCTCACAGGCGCCGGACATGGAGGACTGGGCGAAGCGCGCCGAGATCGGCATGGAGGACTTCTGGCCGAAAACCGCATATATGCTTCGCTCGGACGGCTTCATATCGCCGAACATGGTCAATGTCGTCTACAAAACCGGCCCGGATGTCACCGGCGTCGCCGCGACCGGCGGCGGCGTGATGACCATCAATACCAAATGGTGCCGCGAGCATGACGACGATACGGGCCTGGCGGTTCACGAGATGACGCATATGATCCAGGCGACGCCTTACGAGCCGGTATGGCTGGTCGAAGGAACGGCGGATTATATCCGCTGGGTCAAGTTCGAGCCGCAGAACTTCCATCCGCGTATCAACGTGAAGACCGCCAAATACTCGGATTCCTATCAGACCACCGCCACGTTTCTGGGCTGGTGCGAGAACCACTACGGCGACGGTCTCGTCACCAAGCTGAACGACGCGGTGCGATACGGGAAGTACAGCGACGATCTGTTTCAGAAGTACTGCGGCAAAGATGTCAACGCCTTGTGGGCGGAGTTTATCGCGGCGTATCAAGCCGATCCATCGAAAATTCTCGCCAAGCCGGCCGCATAGGCGGACATTCTCCCTTCCTCGCGATATTCGCCGCTGTCCTGGCTCTGTCCACTTTGGGCTGGGACAGCCGGCCCACCCGCCTCAATTTCTTTGCAATCTCGCTCACGCCTTGACTCCATTTTGGTTTCTGGGGATATAATGAGTATGTTAGTACGCTAAAATCTCATTTACGCGGTTCGAGGACGAACGGAGAAGGCAGACCCGCGCACAGATGATATTTGCCATCAGTGATATCCATGGCCAGCTCAACATGCTCGATCCAGCGTTGAGCAGGCTCTCCACACGTCTGCGGCCAAGCGACGTGGTGATTTTTCTGGGTGATTATATCGATCGGGGGCCAGACAGCGAGGGGGTCCTCCGCCGCCTGATACGCTTCAAAAAACAGCATCCCGGAACGATGTTTTTGCGCGGCAACCACGAAGACCTGCTGATCCGTTCCTACGAAGGCGACAAGCGCCGCGAGGAGCTGTGGCTGCTCAACGGCGGAATGGCGACACTCTCGAGCTTCAAGCTCGGAGGAAATTCGCACTGGCGACGAAAATTCCCGAAATGGGCGATGGACTTTGTCGCGGCCACCCATGTCGCCGTCAAATTCGATCACTTCCACTTTGTCCACGCGGGCGTCGTGCCCTACGGCGTCGATACCGAAGTGGAGGCAGACCTGGACCCGCGTCTATGGATCCGGCACCCCTTCATCAAATATGGCGATAGCCCCGGCCGCATCGTCGTCTTCGGGCACACGCCCACCCCCGATTGCCGCCCCTTGATCCACACCAACAAAGTCGGCCTGGATACGGGGGCCGGCCAGCGCGGTGGACGCCTCAGCGTCGGCTGCTTCGACGACACCCGGCCACGGCCGCGCTCGCCGGAATTTACGCTCTTCCAAGTCTGCGATGACGGGACCGTGACACCGGATGAAGCCATCCGAAATGTGCTGACCCATCTTCCGAAGAATGAGCCGACGCTGAGATTTTCCATGCCGGCCATTCCGACACTGCCTCCCGCCTCCGTTGAATAGATGACGGCTTTTTATCGAGATTTTTGTTTGCGAAAATCTCGATAAGATGGAAGGAAGGTTGCTTGCTGGCAGCGAATAGGGTTCGCATGAGCCAAGCATGCTACTATCACCCCGCGCGAGGCATTGTCTCGACTTGCGTCGAATGCGGGATTCCGCTATGCGTCGAATGCACCCATCGGATCGACGGCTCCGCCGCCTGCAATCAGTGCGCGCCCACGGTGCAGACAAATCTTCAAAACGCGCCGCTGGCCGCTCCATATGGGGCGGCTCCATTGTCGACAAACGCATTCGCGGCGACGACATATGAGCCGGCCGGCGCCGCTCCGCAGCCCTACGTCCCGTTTTACGCTCCGGAAAGCTCCGCGGGCGCAATCAATGGGGCTCAGTCACGAATGGTCTCGCCGGGCAGCGTTCCGCTCGGACTGCTGTTCGGGGCCTTCATCGGCCTCGTCGGCTCAATCCTTGTCCTCAAGATTCTGTTCTACGCGCACCACGGCCTGTCGTGGCTCTACATCGCCGTCGGTTATGGGATAGCTTACGGGATCACGAGCGTCACGCGCCGGGGCGGCGTCGGACTTTCGCTGGCGGCCGTGGGGATCATGATCTTCAGCTTGCTCGTCGCGCATTTTGTGTACGCCGGAGATCTGCTCAATGAAGCAAGGACACAGGGCGTCGCCGACCCGGCAATGACCGTACTGGATGCTCTGCCGATCGCAATGCGCGCATTCCAGCCACAGCACTGGATTTGCGTCGTGGTCGGGCTTGCGGCCTGCTGGCGTGGAGCCCAGCAAAAGTCGAGCTAACGGCTCCCTGGTTTAAGAGCCTTTCTTCTTGTGTCGCTCCCAAGAAGAAAGGCTCTTTGTTTATGCGGCTTTGCCGACTTCGGTGGCGCTGAGGACTTCCACTAACCGCCCCGTACGCACGTCGTACACATACCCATAGATCGGGATACCGCTCGGAACGAGCGGGTGGTGACGAATACGGCGCACATCCTCCGTGACGCTTTCCGATTGATCGCGAATAGTCAACCAGTCGATATAATCTCCCGCGTGCGATCCCGGTCCCAGCCCCACATCACGCCAGCCGCCGGCGTCCTCAGAATGGCGAAATGGCGTCCAGATCGAAATATTATTCCCTCAGGAAAGATTGTTTCATTCCGAGCGCGAAGCAGGAATCTTGGAGCCCGTTCGCGTATTGCCAGGCACGCCTACAAAAGCAATCGTCGCGATGCTACGTATTCCCAATCACAGGAGGGCTCCCCATGAGTTCACAGACGCCGAACTGGACTAAGATCGCGCAGTCGCCGCGATTTCGCGCGCTGCTTGCCGACAAGACGGCTTTTATCGTGCCGGTCACCGCGTTTTTTCTGGCGTTCTATTTTGCCCTGCCGCTGATGACGTCCTTCTCAAAGACACTCAATCGCCCCGCTGTTGGGTCGATCACCTGGGCGTGGGTCTTCGCCTTCGCTCAGTTTGTCATGACATGGACGCTGGCTTCGCTTTATACGAAGCGGGCGGAGCGGTTCGACGCACAGGTCGCGGAGATTATCGCGGCGGAAAAGGAATAACCCCATGCATCTCTCACTTCCTTTCGCGCTCTTTCTCGCCATCGTCGCAATGACGCTTGTGATCACCTATATCGCCGCGCGTAAGACGAACAGCGCCAGCGAGTTTTATACGGGCGGCGGCGGGCTGTCCGGCTGGCAAAACGGCCTCGCCATCGCCGGCGACTATATGTCGGCGGCGTCGTTCCTCGGCATCGCCGGCTCCATCGCTTTGGCCGGTTTTGATGGCTTCTTTTACAGCATCGGCTTCCTGGTCGCCTACCTCGTTGTACTCTATCTCGTGGCGGAACCGCTGCGAAACCTCGGCAAATATACGATGGCGGATATGCTGGCGTCGCGCTTCCCCGAGCGCGGCGTGCGCGGCTTCGCGGCCGTCAACTCCATCGTCATTTCGATCTTCTACATGCTTGCGCAGCTGACGGGCGCGGGTGGATTGATCCATTTGCTGCTCGGGATCGAGAACCATGTCGCCATCGCCATTGTCGGCGTTCTGATGACGGTCTATGTGATCTTCGGCGGCATGCGCGCCACAAGCTGGGTGCAGATCATCAAAGCGATCCTGCTGATCGCCGGAACGCTCGTTCTTTCGGTCCTGGTGCTGGCGAAGTTCGGCTTCAACATCTCCCATATGTTCAGCCAATTGGAGATCGTCACGCCTCTGAAAGAGAAGTTCCTATGGCCCGGCAATAAGTTCAAGGATCCTCTGGATACGCTCTCGCTCAATCTGGCGCTCGTTCTGGGAACCGCCGGCCTGCCGCACATCCTCATTCGGTTCTTTACCGTCAAGGATGCGCCCACTGCGCGTAAATCCGTCGTGTCGGCGACATGGCTGATCGGCATCTTCTATGTGATGACGCTATTCCTTGGGTTCGGCGCCGCCGCATTCGTGGGTCACGGCGCAATTGTCGCCGCGCAAAAAGAAGGCAACATGGCCGCGCCGCTGCTGGCGAAGGCGCTGGGCGGAGACTTCCTGTTCGCGTTCATCTCGGCGGTCGCCTTCGCCACGATCCTCGCCGTTGTGACGGGGCTTGTGCTTTCGGCGGCGTCGGCGTTCGCGCATGATATCTACAACCAGATCATCAAGCGCGGAAAGGCGACGGAGAAGGAGCAGATCACCACGGCGCGCTTTGCTTCGGTCGGGGTCGCCGTGATCTCCATCGCGCTGGCGCTCTTTGCGGGAAGCCTGAACGTCGCCTTCCTGGTTTCGCTTGCGTTCGCGGTCGCCGCCAGCGCCAACCTTCCAGTGATTCTGCTGACTATCTACTGGCGCCGCTTTAGCTCCACGGGGGCGATTGCGGGAATGGCGGCGGGGCTGATCAGCTCGCTCGTGCTGGTCGCGCTCAGCCCCAATGTCTGGGATCCGGAAGCAGGCAAGGCGATCCTTCAAGGGGCGCCGCTGTTCCACCTGAAAAATCCCGGGATTTACTCGATCCCCATCGGCTTCCTCGGCGCAATTGCTGGTACACTATTATCTAAGAAGCAGGACGGCGCGAAGTTTGACGAAATCCTGGTGCGCGCGCACACAGGCATGTCGCACGCCGCCGCCGTGGATGAAGTGGAGATGATGTCTCGCTGATGGCGGATATGTTCAAAATGCGTGATGAGAATGGCGCGGAAAGCGCGCCGTTCGACGGCGAGACCCTGCTGGCGTGCGCTCGCAAGGGAAGCATCCAGCCCGCAACTCCGATTTACGATGTTGCGGCCAGCCGCTGGATGCCCGCCGCGGAGCACGTTCTGCTGGGCGGCGCGCCCGCGCCCATCCCCACTCCCGCAACGCCGGCGGCAGCGCTCGCGCCTTCCGCGCCCAGCCCGCAGCCGGCGTACGTTCCATACGCGCCTGCACCGCCCGTCGTCCGCACCAGCGGCGGCTCCTCCAGCAACACCATGGTTCTCGCCTGTGTGGTGGCGGGGGCGGTGTTCATGCTGGTTTTTGGCATACTCTCAGAATTCAAGAAACCGGCGCAATCCAAGCCGATTCTTGCCGGCCCCATTCAGACGATTACGACAGTCGACGGACATTACGCCATCAACGTCCCCGCCGACTGGATACGCTGGAAAACCAGGCGGGCAGACGTGATTGAATATTCCAACGCGGACCATCTCAGTGGAATCGCAATGGTAAAAACGACCGAAACGCAAACGAACGCCGCCGGCTTATTGGCGCTCACGAACAAAACGATGCTCAAGGAAACACGCCACATGAACGGTGAGTTTACTGGAAACTTGAAGCCCATCAGCGTGAAAGGTTATCCGGGATATCAGCAGGACATGCGAACAGGGAATCTTTTCAGAGAACACCAATTTCGCAGTACCATTCTGCAAACGCCAAATGGAGCATATTCACTTGTTTCGTTCGTAGATAACGGCGCCCACGACAGTCTTTCCGACCTCGACGCCATTGTCAAAACATTTCACAGTCTTCCTTCCAACAGCGCTGCGCTGACGCCGAAAAAATCGTAAGCATACGAAACTTCATGCACACTTGTCCGTTTCCTATTTGGGAGTAACACACCAATGCCGTCGAAATGGATGAGTGGATTGTCGGGCGACCTCAAGCATCCCGGCTGGATGTATCTCAAGGCCGTCCTCTTTTTGATTGCCGGCGTCGCCACGACGGCGGCGATCTTCGCCCAAATTCCAACGCTGCAGAACGCGTTTCTGCTGGCGATTGGAATCTGGTCCTTCTGCCGCCTCTACTACTTCTGCTTTTATGTGATCGAGAAGTATATTGATCCCAGTTTTCGCTTCGCGGGGCTATGGTCCGTGGTGGTGTATTTCACGAAACGCAAGCCACGCGGTTGAGAGATGGGGTGGAAAAGGTACAATACCGTCAGCTCAAGCGTCCGGCGAGTGAAGCACGGCGAGCATCCTCACAGTTCTTGGCATACACAATGAAGGACCTGCTCGAATGCTGACCATGGAAACGGACCGCCTGCTCCTCCGCCCGTTCCGCGCTGAAGACTTCGACGAACTCCACCATATCCTCTCCGACGCAAAGACCATGCAGTTCTGGCCGGCGCCCTTTTCACGCGAAGCCACCCAAGGCTGGATGGAGCGCAACATTGTCCGCTGCGCCGATGACGGGCATGGGCGCATGGCGATGGTCCAGAAGCAGACCGGCGTGATCGTGGGAGATTGCGGCATCGTTCCGCTGGAAATCAACGGAGCGCTGGAGAACGATCTGGGCTATATCGTTCACCACGCCTTTTGGAATCGGGGATATGCGTCGGAAGCGGCGGCCGCGCAGCTGGACTTTGGACTGCGCAGCCTCCTCCTCAAACGAATTTGCGCCAATATGCCGACGACGCACGGCGCCTCGCGCCGCATCGCCGAAAAGATCGGAATGCAGTACGCCGGCGAATTTCTCAACACGCGAAACCGCATGATTCCGACATGTCTCTACACCGCCGAGACGGCGGATTGAATCGTCGGCGCAAGTCGATCGCTTACCTCAAGGCTCGATTTTCGTTCCCAGAACTTCCAGGAACTGACGAAGCCACGCTGGATGCGCCGGCCAGGCCGGTCCCGAAACGAAATTGCGGTCCGTGTGGGCCTGATCCACGGCGATATCGACAAACTCTCCGCCGGCGGCGGTCACTTCCGGCCCGACCGCCGGATAGGCCGAACAGGACACACCGCGCAGCACACCGGCCGTCGCCAAAAGCTGCGGACCGTGGCATAGCGCGGCGATCGGCTTTTTGGCTTCGGCGAAGCTCCGGATGATTTCCAGCACGCGCGGGTTCAGTCGCAAATACTCCGGGGCGCGGCCGCCGGGAATCACTAGCGCGTCGTAATCCCCCGCCTGGATCTCGTCAAAAGTCGCGTTCAGCACAAAGTTATGTCCGCGCTTTTCGCTATACGTCTGATCGCCTTCGAAGTCATGGATCGCGGTTCGGACAAATTCACCGGACTTTTTCTTCGGGCACACCGCATCCACGCGATGCCCGACCATCAGCAGCGCCTGGAACGGAACCATCACCTCGTAATCCTCAACATAGTCGCCCACCAGCATTAAGATCTTCTTGACGCTCATGTGATTTCTCCTTTGATTCATCGACTTGGACAAGGCCAAAGCGCTGTTCTCCGAAGATCGCCGACGTTCCTTCTCCCCTTCAGGTTCGTCCCCGGCTTTGCCCGGTCGCCACACCGCCCGCGATCAGATGCGCCGTCCGCAGCGGCTCCGGAATGACGCCATGGATCGCGAAACGAGTAACGGCGGCCGTCGCGTCTTCCAAAGAGATCCCGGCGCGCTGCACCCATACGCCGGCGGCGGGCTCCATCTCCCCCGCCCGTTCGATCAGCCGCCACTTGCGCGCTCCGCCCGGAACGCGCGTCAGCAGCGCCGCCTTTACGGAATCCATGCGCGGCAGACGGCGCGCCACCACCAGCACGGGAACGCCCAGCGTCTCATACAGCCCATGAATATCCACGACATTGAACCCGCCCAGCGCGATCCCTTGCAGAAAGATCAATTGAATGGAGCTTCCATACTTCGAGCCGGACACAAGCTGCGCGATTCGCTGAGTCGAATTCGCGCCGTCGCGCCGCACGCGTCCGCCCAGCACGCCCTCCAGGCGCGATCCTGAGTAAACCGCGCCGACAATCGGCACATCCCCGCGCGTCGCGCGCACAAAGGGGAAATCGTCAAACCCGACCACATATGAGAACGAAGACGACATAATGCCTGTATAGTACCTTGGTATAGGCGCTGAATATCGGCTGCCTCTTTTCCGTTGAGGACTCGTAATGTCGAACAAGAAGCGAACCGTTGGACTGGTCGCCGCGGTGTGCATTGCCGCCGTCGCCGGCGGCGCATGGGGCGGTTATCACAAGTATTTCCAGGCGTATTCGCCGGCGTCCCGCGCGCCTTTGGCGGAGTCGGCGGACAAACTCACCCCGTTTCAGAAATCGGTTCTGTCGGACCTCAATCGGCAGTGCGCATCCGGCATCATCTATCAAGACGGCTACTTCTCCGGCGGCGAACCGCCGCCGAAGATCGGGGTGTGCACCGATGTTGTGATCCGCTCTTACCGGGCGGCAGGCGTGGATCTACAGACGGCGGTGGCGGCGGATATCGCCGCCGCTCCAGAAGCTTATCATATTGCTCGCCCCGATCCGAACATCGACCATCGGCGCTGCCGCAATCTGACAATCTTCTTCCGGCGGCATGCGCGGACGCTGCCGGCGTCCGGGCCGAATGCCGACTGGGAGCCGGGCGACATCGTGTTCTGGGACACCTTCGGCGACGGTCAGGCGCACCATGTCGGCGTCATTGCAAATCATCTGGGCGCCAGCGGAGCGCCTACCGTCACGCACCATTGGCCCGGTCAGATCGTCTCGGAAATGGACTGGCTTTATCGCCTTCACCCAATCAGTCATTATCGCTGGCGCCAATCAGACGCCGCTAGGGCTCCACATTCGGTATAATTGATTGCTTGCCCGCACCATTAAACATTTCCGAAGAGGCCCCATGATTTCCCGAATATTGACGCGAACGTTCGTGCTGCTGTCCCTGATCGCGATCTGTGCGGGGCAAACGCGCGCCGCCGGAATTGAATGGCAGCCGGATTGGAGCAGCGCCGTCGCGCAGTCGTCGCGAACGAATAAAATGATCCTGGTGGATTTTTATACGGATTGGTGCGGCTGGTGCAAGAAACTGGACGCAGACGTTTACCCGAAACCCGCAGTTATCAGTACAGTCGCCCAGTTTGTCCCCGTTCGACTCAATGCGGAGAAAGCCGGCAAGGAATTGGCGGAGCGGTACCAGGTGAACGGTTACCCCACCATCCTGATATTGGACAGTTCCGGAAACGTCGTGGACCGATGCGCGGGATATATGAAGCCGAAAGAGTTTGTTGGTTGGCTGAACGAAGTCTTGCACGGCGGCGACGCTTCCGGCAGCGCAGCGCCAAGTGACGGCGCGGCCAATGACACCCCATCCAACGGCGTTGCATCGGACACCGACGTTCCGAAAACCACAACATCGCACAATGCGTCCGTTATTCACATGTCTCGTATTCGCGAGACGACGAAGTTCGTTCCCACCTACCAGGGCGATCCCATTGAAGCCGCGCCGACCATGACGCTGGCGCAGAAGTATCTGGATCGCGGCGATGCGGCGGGAGCCGGGCGGGTCGCCGTCAAAGTCGCGCATGGCGGCGGGACGGTTCCCGCCGCGTTCTATAGCAAATTGGGCGACGCCGCGCTGCGAGGCAAGAAGACGGACGCGGCGTGGGGCTGGTTTCAGCTGGCGCTGAAAACCGCGAAGTCCGACCAAGACATCGCGTATGCGCAGCTGCAATCGGCGAGGACCGAGATGGCGCTGGGCTCCTTGACCCCGGCGAAGGCGCATTTGAAAGCGCTCACGGAAAGCGCGGGCGCGCCCGCCAAGATCAAATCCGAGGCGCAGTCGTTATTGGATGGGATCGGCGCTCCGGCCACGCGTTAGGCGTGTGGATTGCGCTGGAGGCGTTCCCGCTGGAAATCGACTTCCCGGCGAAGTCAGGTATAATAAAGCCCAAGTACTCGGCGCCCGCTGCGCCCGAGGCGAAGTCGCCGCTGCCCGCCGCCTCCGTTCGGTCCACGCCCGGTAACGATTTCGCCACTGCGGGTGTTATAGAAGAAGTGGAGAAGTCGCGCCGTCGGCGCGCGGTAAGGACCAGCAACCTCAGTGATAAACTCGTACAGTTTGACTCATCTCAAAGAATTGGAAGCGGAGTCGATCTTCGTCATCCGCGAAGTCGCGGCCCAGTTCGAGCGGCCCGCGCTGCTGTTTTCTGGCGGCAAGGACTCGATCGTGCTCAGCCATCTGGCGCGCAAGGCCTTCGCCCCCGCCAAAATCCCCTTCCCTTTGCTGCACATCGACACCGGACACAACTTTCCCGAAACGCTGGAGTATCGGGACGCCTGGGTGGACCAGCTCGGCGCGAAGCTGATCGTGAAGTATGTGCAGGATTCCATCGATTCCGGCCGCGTGGTCGAGGAAAAGGGCTTTAACGCCAGCCGCAACGCCCTGCAAACCGTCACGCTGCTCGACGCGCTTGAAGAACTGAAAATCGACGCGGCGCTGGGCGGCGCGCGGCGCGATGAGGAAAAGGCGCGCGCGAAGGAGCGGTTCTTCTCGCATCGTGATGAATTCGGCCAGTGGGACCCGAAAAACCAGCGTCCCGAGCTCTGGAACCTCTTCAACGGCAAAAAGCAGATCGGCGAGCACTTCCGCGTCTTCCCGATCAGCAACTGGACGGAGATGGATGTCTGGCAGTATCTCTATCAGGAAAAGATCGAGCTTCCCAGCCTCTACTTCACGCACCAGCGCCAGATGATCGCTCGCGACGGCCAGCTCCTCTACGCCTCCGAAGCGCTGAACAAGCGTCCCGACGAAGTTCCGGTGGAGTATCAGGTCCGATTCCGCACGATCGGCGATATGACCTGCACCGGCGCGGTGCTTTCCCCGGCGAACTCCATGGAGGAGATCATCCAGGAAGTCGCCGCCTCCCGCGTCACCGAGCGCGGCACGCGCGCCGATGACAAGCGGTCTGAGGCGGCCATGGAAGACCGCAAAAAACAGGGTTATTTCTAAGAGTTTGCAAAGATTTTAAAACATGACTGAAGTATTCGTAGAGCCAGAATTCACCAGCGCCGGCTACCTTGATATGGAGCTGCTGCGCTTTACCACGGCGGGAAGCGTCGACGACGGCAAGAGCACCCTCATCGGCCGCCTGCTGTACGACAGCAAGTCGATCTTCGACGATCAGTACGACGCCATCAAAGAGTCCAGTGAGAAGCGCGGCGAGGAGTACGTCAATCTCGCCCTTCTCACGGACGGTCTGCGGGCAGAGCGCGAGCAGGGCATCACGATCGATGTCGCCTACCGATATTTCGCCACGCCCAAGCGCAAGTTTATCATCGCGGATACCCCCGGACATATCCAGTACACCCGCAACATGGTCACGGGCGCGTCCACCGCAAACCTCGCGATCATCTTGATCGACGCCCGCAAAGGCGTCATCGAGCAGACCTGCCGGCATACGATCATCGCGTCCCTGCTGCGTATCCCGCATGTCGTGGTCTGCGTCAACAAGATGGACCTCGTCGAGTACAAGCAGGAAGTCTTCGAAGGGATTCGCAAGGACTTTGAGGCGTTCGCGTCGCACCTGGAAGTGACGGATCTGCACTTCCTGCCGATCAGCGCGCTGAACGGCGATAACGTTGTGGACCGCTCGACGAATATGGATTGGTATCAGGGGCCGACGCTCCTCTCGGTCCTGGAAACCACGCATATCAGCAGCGATCACAACCACACCGATGGGCGTTTCCCCGTCCAGTACGTCATCCGGCCCCAATCCACCGAGCACCACGACTATCGCGGGTACGCCGGGCGCATTGCCGGAGGCGTGTTCAAACCAGGCGACGCCGTGACGGTGCTGCCGTCGGGCTTTACCTCGCGCGTCAAATCCGTCGACAGTTATTCCGAGTCGCTCCCGGAGGCGTTCGCGCCGATGTCCGTGACGCTGACTCTGGAGGACGAGATCGACATCAGCCGAGGCGATATGATCGTCGGCTCCTGCGATGTCACGCCCGAAGTCTCTCAGGACCTGGAAATCATGGTCTGCTGGCTGAACGAGAAGAAGCTGGCGCTAAACGGCAAGTACACGATCAAGCACACGAGCCGCGAAGCGCGCTGCATCGTGAAGGACATCCAGTACAAGCTCAATATCAGCAACATGGAGCGGATCACCGATGACAACGATGTCAACATGAACGACATCGCGCGCGTCACGCTGCGAACGACCCAGCCGCTGGTGTTCGACAAGTACAGCCGCAACCGCATCACCGGCAGCGTCATTCTGATCGACGAAGCCACCAACACCACGGTCGGCGCCGGCATGATCGTCTGACATCCACGAAAATTCGCGCGATACTGAACGCCCCGCCGATCGCTGCGGGGCGTTTTGGCGTTCAGATGGATGAGTTTTGCCGATTCCGGTAGGAAAATCGGCCGCGTTTCGCGAACAACCTTTCAGTCTCCCTTGTTTCAGGATTACCTTTTGCGACATCTCCATCGTCTCATTCTGACGGCTGCGCTGCTCGGCGGCGCGGCCGCCGCTCACGCCCAGGATCCGGCGCTGCCGCCGTCGCCTGTCGTCGATCCGGCTGCCGGCGCTCCCACCCCGCTGGTTGTCCCGCCGCCGGTGCTGGCGACGCCTTCCTCGCCAATCAAGTCTTTGCCCCCGGTCTACCTGGATGACGCCAACGACAGCTTCGGCATCGCGCAGACCGAGGCGCGCACGCATGGCTTGCAGGCCCGCATTCTCTGGATCGATGGCCTCGCCAATACCGATCGCATCAACAGCGCGGACAAAATCAAAGCGCTGATGGCGCAGATCAAAAACGCAGGCTTCAATATGGTCGTGCTCGATGTCAAGCCGATCTCGGGTCTGACGCTGTACAAAAGCGCCTACGCCCCTTTGCTGACTGGGCGCGGCGGCAAACGTTTCCCGGATGGGTTCGACCCCCTGGCTGAGGTGCTGCGCGCCGCCCACCCGCTTGGTTTGCAAGTGATCGCCAGTATGAACGCATTCGCCGAGGGGCAGCTGGACGCGCCGCTGCCGCAGTCGCCCGGTTACGCCAATCCGCAGTGGCAGACGACGATTTATGAGACCGTCACCCGCGTCGCGCCGGCCGGATCGACCGTCAATACGATCCTCGCCGGCGACACGCCGAACGTTTTGAACGAAAACGGCGACCGCGTGACGATCTATCAGGATTTAACAAAGCTCAAGAAAGATTTGGACAGCCGGGGCAACGCCAGCCTGACCGTGGCCGTGCTGAACGCTCAGGGGCAGGTGACGGCGGTGGGTAACGGCCAGATGATGACCGTGCCGACCACCGGCGCTCCCGCGCTTCCAATTCCCGTTCCTGTTCCAGTAGTTCCGGCGGCGCCAGTGGCTCCCGCCCCGGCCGCTCCCGCGCCACCCATAGCCCCGGTTCCAGACGCCGCCGCGCCCGCATTGCCGCCTACGGCGCCAGCCGCTCCCCCGGCGGTCATTCCAGCGCCGACCAGCAAGCTCGGGCCTATGCCGGCCCGGCTCGCGAAAGGCGAAATGGCGCTTGTGGGGATCGCCGGCGCGTCGAACTTTCTCAACGCCTTCGCGCGGCTGGGCGTAACGATGACGGTGACATCGCTGCCGGACTTCCACCCGATCGGCAAAGGCGCGGCGCATACAGGCCCGCTGATGGTGAACCCGAACGATCCCACGGTCCAGACACGCCTGCTCAACATGGTCGGCGAAGTCGTAGGATATGGAGTGGATGGCGTCGTCTTCGACGACCGGCTCCGGTACGCGGGCCTGAACGCGGACTTTGGCGATACGACGCGGGCGGCCTTCGAGACCTATGTCGGGCATTCCGTGAAATGGCCGGACGACGTATTCAAGTACGCGTCGGACGATCTGCTGTCGCGCCGTGTTGTCCCGGGTCCATTGATGGAGACCTGGCTGCTCTGGCGCGCCGCGACGATCCGAAACTTTCTCGCGACGGCCGGCGCCCGCGTTAAGTCGCTCAATAAAAACACGACGATCAGCATTTACGTCGGCTCAACCTACAGCGACTACCCAAAGATGGGCGCGAACTGGGCCGCGGACGATTTCAGCGCTGGGTACCGATTTCTCACTCCAAGCTTTCAAAAGACGGGCATGGCCGGTCTTGTGGACTGGATGACGACCGGATGTTACTACCGCGTTGGCCCCATGCGCGACGCCGGCGATATCGGCCAAACGTCGAGCTATACCGTGGAGGCCGCCGGGCAGTTCAGCAACCGCGCGGCGAACGACCGGACGTGGGTGTACGCGGGGCTTTCGCTGGAGATGTTCAACGGCCGCCCCGACGCCCTCCGAGGCGCGCTCCAGGCGGCGGCCGCCACGACGCAGGGGATCATGGTCTTCGATCTCTCGCACAACATCGATCAGTTTTGGCCGGTGTTCAAGCAGGCGTTCGCGCTGCCGGCGCTGCCGCCGCACACGTCGCCTGGCCTGCTGGATTCGGTGCGCGCGCAGCACGAGGCGCACAAAACGTCCGGCCTGCCCGATCCTCCCGTCATCGTATTCGGCGGCGCGTCGGGAACGGGCTTATAAACTATCCGGAAAGACGGCCGTTCCGGGTATTATTACCAGTATCAAGCGCAGTTGCGCCAAGGTTTTCAACGACGTCCCTTGCAGTTTGTGAAGATGTAATCATATGCGTTACGGCTCTCCGCCCAACCCGATGGACCAATTCCGCGATTTGATACGACGCGGCGGCATTCCCGTCACTAACGCGCTGCTGATCGCCAATGTCGTCACGTTTTTTGCTCTCTTTTTAGGCGGCCTTCCCGCCGCCGGTTTTATTCAGAACTTCCTGGCGTTCGATACGGATCTGTTCCTCCATCGTCCGTGGACGCTTTTCACGTATCCGCTGGTCGCGACGGGATTTTTGAATCTGCTGATCGGCGGATTTTTCCTTTGGCTCAGCGGCGGCAGCCTGGAGCGAAGCTGGGGCAGCCCGCGTTTCGCGCGGATGTTTTTCGCGCTCTCCGCAGTGTTCGCTCTCTTTATGTCGCTCGGCGCCCATGTGCTGCATATGGGCAATTATCCTCTCGATGGATTTAATCTGCCGCTGACGGGCTTGATCGTCGCCTTCTGCGCGCTCAATCCCGAGCAGACGCTCATGCTGTACTTCGTGCCGGTGCGCGCACGCTATTTGATCTATATCGTCGCGCTCTTCACCTGGATTACTTACGGGAAGTTTCTTGGTCTCTTCGCCTGCGGCGGTATCCTCGTGACGTATCTGTACATGACGTACTTCAATACGTACGGCGGGCGCGGCTACACGGTGCGCGGGCGGGATCCCAAGATCCTCCATTTGAACCCGAAGCAAAACACGGCGCGCAAGGTTTCGCTCGATGGTTCGGCGCCGCGCAGTCCTCTCGATATCGCCGGCCGCTGGCGTGACTATCAAGAGAAAAAACGGCTGGAGCAGCTTCTGAAAAATTCCGGTTTCACTGACAAGAACGACTGGCTCGACGACGACCCCAAGCGACGACGGTAAGAGAGAACCCCGCGAGTTTAATGAAGGTATTTCGTTTTTGGGAACTCAAAGTTAAAGATCATCCGCCTGAAATAAATCACCATGCCATTCGAAGGAGAGTTTTGATGAACAAGCGCCACGCAGGCACATGGACGGCTTGCGCCGCAGTCCTGACGGTCATGCTCCACCCTTATCCAGCCACCGCCGCAACAGATGCTTCCGCAAACTCGGGCGCGGCCACCCTGGATTCCGTGACGCTTTACCGAAATAATCCGGAACGCACTGGATTTACTCAGAAGACGCTGACGACGCCGCTGTCGCTGTTCTGGAAGTTTACGTCGTCCGCTTCCCCGGATACTCCCTCCTCGCCGGTCGCGCAGGACGGGATTCTCTACTTCGCATGCGGTCCCGCCGTGTACGCGGTGCGGGAGTCCGATGGATCTCAGGTATGGAAGTTCGCGCCGTCGTCCGACAAAGACGCCAAGCCGTTCAAAAACACGCCCGCGATTGACGATGGCTTCTTATATGTCGGCGGCGACGATTACAACTTCTACAAGATCGACATCAAGAACGGCAAGCAGGTATGGGTCTTCAAAGCGCCCTACGGCATCCGTTCGCAGCCGATCGTTCAGGGCGGCCTGGTCCTCTTCGGCAGTGAAGACGGCGTCTGCTACGCTCTCGATATCAAAACGGGAGAAGTGGCGTGGTCGGCCACGACGAACGGTTCCGTCTCGGCGCCGCCGATGATGACATCCCCCTCGGTCGTCGTTTTCGCATCCTCGGACAACAGTCTGTACGCGTTCAACCCGCTCACGGGCCGCAACGCCTGGTCGGTCAAATTGCCGACGGACCCCACGCATTCTCCGCCGATCTACAGCGGCAACGAGATTTTTGTCGCGGCGGATGAGTACTTCTTCTGCCTGACCGGCCGTACGGGCGCCACGCGCTGGCAAACGAAGCTGGGATCGCCGGTCACCACGCCGCTGACCTATTCGCATAGCTCGATCTTCTTCGGCACACAAGACAACAACATCATCTCCCTGTCGGATCGCGGCAAGATCCAATGGTCGACGGATATTGGGTATCCCACCAGCGCCGCTCCGCTGCTGGCCGGCGACACCCTCTTTGTCCCGACACAGCATGGCATTGTTTACGCGCTTTCGGCCAGCAGCGGCAAGATCCTTTGGAACTATGTCGTCCAGGCCGCCGGCACGGACAAGCAGCCAAAGCTGGAGTTTACCGACATCGCCTCATCGCCGATCCTGGTGAACGGCGCACTGTATGTCCTGAGCGACGACGGCAGCCTGTCGGCGTTCCGCGCCGACGCCACGGACCACGCTCCGCCGCTGTTCTCGAAGTTCACTCCGGCGCCCACGACAACTGTCGGCGGCGTGCGTGTTCCTTATAGCGCGCTGATCATCGACGAAGGATCCGGCGTCAACCCGGCCAGCGTCTCGCTGTCCGTGGATGGCTCGAAAGTGCCGCCGGTCGAATACGATCCCAGCTTCAATGGCGCCCACGTGATCACCCATGTCGACGATCCGGAAGATCGGGTGCCGCACCTTGCCGACGGCCCGCACCAGGTCATCCTCACGGCTTCAGATTGGCGCGGAAACAAGGCCACCACGACCTGGAGCTTCACCGTCGATAACAAACTCAACCCGGAAGACACCAAGGGTTACGTCCCGCCGACCACTACGCCGAACGCGCGCCAGAATCGCGGCCAGCAGAACGGCGGAGCGGCGCAGCCGGGCGGCGCTACAGGCCAGACGCCTGGCGGCGGCGGCAATAACAACGGCGGGCGAGCCACGCCGGGCGGCGGCGGCGTGACGAATGGAGGAGGCGGCGTTGCGCCCACTCCAAAGCCGAAGCCCACCCCCACTCCTACGCCGAACCCGCCCGCTGGCGGCGGACCGCCTCCTCCGCCTCTGTAGAGCCGAACCGATGACCATCGCAGATCCGACCGCCGGCAGCGCTCAGCAGATTGCCTGGCTCCGACTGAACGCGCTTGAGTTTGCTCCCAAGCGCGTTCACGCTCTCCTAGAGTTCTTTGACGGCTCTCCTGAGATCGCCTTCTCCCAGTCAGAGTCCGCGTGGCGTCAGGCGCTCCCGGATCTTACGTCCAAGCAGCTCGAACGCCTTCGCAAGATTCGCGATCAAGATTTCTCCAAAGAAATCGTCTTTCTGGAGCGATCCGGCGGACGAGCCGTTCCCTTCACCGATCCCGACTACCCCGCAAACCTGAAGCCCTTGCCGGACGCCCCGCCCGTCCTGATCGTCCGAGGCTCCTTCGTCAGCGAAGACAAATTCAGCGTCGCCATCGTTGGCTCCCGCCGCGCCAGCTCCTACGGCCTCTCGCTCGCCCGACGCTTCGCCGCCGAGCTTGCCGACCGCGGCCTCACCGTCGTCTCCGGCGGCGCGCGAGGCGTAGACACCCAGGCGCACCTCGGCGCGCTGGACGCCAAAGGCCGCACCATCGCCTATTTGGGCTGTGGCGCCGACATCAACTACCCGTCCGAAAACCGCACCCTCTTTGACAACATCGTCACCTCCGGCGGCGCCGTCGTCTCCGAATTCCCGCTCGGCACGCGCCCCGAGCCCTGGCGATTTCCCGCAAGAAATAGACTCATTTCGGGTACGGCGCTCGGCGTGCCAACAGTATCTGCGAAAGTTTCGTCGGCAAACAAGCCCGGCTTAAAGAAGATCTCGGCCCCGTTATTCTTGCCCTCTTTGAATGGCAAGACCTTTTCAATAACGGAGCCGGTGATATCGCGCTTGGTCGCGCCTGGGACATGCGGCGACGTCAGCGCGATGCGCACGTCGGCAAGTATGTCTGTGATGGCGACAGGCTTTGGAGACATGGCTCTGCCGCGACTTGGATGCACATTTACGCTCTTGGCTAGAACACCCCGCTGTTTCTCCAGGTCTTGCCGCCGCGCAGCTATTTCTGCAAAGACAGCCTGATAGACATCCGGCGATGCGCCTGCCCGAATGCCTGCAATCTGCGCCTGAACAGCGGCGGCTTCTTCTTGTCCGATCTCCTTCAAAGCGCGATCAAGCGCCGTCAACTGACGGCGTATCGCGTCGCCGTCTAAAGTTGCGGGGCTCATCTGGTTATATTCCGCGACCAGCGCCGCAACCATGGCCGGACGCAGGCAGGCATCCTCCAGCGCGCTAATGACTCGCTCTTCAATATCCTGCACATAATATCCTGTGGGGGCGCATGCGGCATTCCCTTTGCCTAAATTAACAACCGAAGTGCGGTAAACGCCACACTGATAGCGCGCCGGATATTCAAACACGTCAGTGCTTCCTGGCTTCTTGCTTTTTTGCCGGGTGGGCGACATGTGATACATGCCCGCGCCGCATTCGCGGCAAAACACCCGCGCCGTCAGCATATGAACGCGGTTCGGGTTTCCGCTTTTCAGCTTTTTGTTTTCCTGCATCTGTTGCGCGCAATAGTCCCATACGTCTTCAGAGACCAGGGCCGGGCAGTCAAAGGTAATCCAGGTGTCTTCCGCTGCCGGGCGCATGCGGTGCGCCGATGTGAGCGGCTTTCCGGTGCGCTGATGGACCTGTCCAAGCCTGCTTTCATCGGTGTCATGGTCAAATCTGCCAAACACTGCACAGCCTTTGTAAACCGGGTTTAAAAACATAAATCTGATATTGGTTGAGCGCCAGCACTTGCCGCCGCCGGGCGTCGGCGCGCCGGCACTATTCAATTCTTTTGCTAATTCGTTGAGCGAGTGCGTGCCGGCCACATATTTCGCAAACAGATCACGGACGATTTGCGCTTGGCTTTCGATGATCTGATACTTGCCCAATTGATCATGTGTATAATGGCCGCGCAGCACATCGGCCTTGGTAACGATGCGATAACCAAAAGGTGATGTCCGCCGTGCTGACTGGATGCCATGCTCTGCGCGCTTTACAAAGCCGCTGTAGGTCCGCTTGCGGATAACCTTGCGCTCGTATTCCGCGAACTGCCCCATCATGCCAAACGCGAAATCTCCTTCGGGGGTATCGTCAAAATTCATATCGCAGAAAATGATCCGCCCACCTGCCGCCTGTACGGCTTTTTTAATCACCTGCTGATGTTCGGTATCCCGGCTGTAGCGGCTCATATTGGCGCAGATCAGCGTGTCAGCGCGCCCCGCTTGAATATCGGCAATGGCTTGCATCATGCCATGGCGCTGCGTCAGCCATGCGCCGGATATGCCACCATCGTAATATTCAGCTACGATGGGCAGTCCTAAATCTAACGCCTTCAATCGGCAGGCATCAAGCTGGGTCTCCGGTGACGTGCCGTGCGCTTCCTGTCCATCTGAACTCACGCGCGTATAAAGCACCGCGCCACGCGTTTTATTGATTGTCATTGATTCTTTCCTTGCGCGGCCTGCCCTGACGCCGCACCCCACCGGACGCCTTGAATTGGTCAAGTTGTTGGCGCGTGACGCGCCATGATTTCTTATTTGCCATATATCCCGGCATATCACCGGCGTTGAGCATTCGCCGTACTGTGTTTACCGCAAGGCCAAGCTCGGCGGCCACTTCTGCCGCCGTCATATCCGGTTTGTCCATGGAGCTATGTTTCGATGCTTATGGATGCTTTTCCTGCTTTATTCTCAATGTTTTTTCGCTGTCAAATCGCTCCATGATTGCACGACTTGACTATCTAAGTTTGCAGCGCAGGCTGCAAACCTGAATAATGCGACGGAAAGTGCTATTCAGACACGGTTTCTGCGATGTAGATTTCTTGTAAAAACGCCATTACGCATCATTGAACTTTAGCGCGTTTGTAAAATCTTCTCATAGATCAATGTCGGAGAAATTGACCGTTGCAGAGAAGGAAGCGCCGACAGTAAAAATATTCATGAGCGCGGAGACAGGTAAGCCTATCCATGGCTTGGTCCTAAATCGACGCGGCTTCGGCGCTGCTCTCTGCCGCCAGGGTAATAGCCTTATTTTGATCCCGCTCATGCCGTCGATGAAGGTCGGCGGCCTGCCGGACGAGACGGGCAAATACAGCAAGTGACGGGCTATGAATGGCGGCATTCAGCGGCGGCGACGCAAGGCTAACCCTGTCTATCCGAAATAATGCGTTTGGCAAAGTTTCTTGTACATTTTGAGGCATGAGCTAATGTCCTTATCCATCACAGCCCTTTGATAGCGTAAATCGCAGTTGCGTTGCTTGCTTGGCCTTAATAAATCTCACCTACACAATAAATCGAGGAAACAACCAAGCTGTAAAAGCGTTTCCTCTAACTAAAAAAATTATATTTATTTTGTGGGTGAAAGACAATTGAAGTACAAGGAATCTTCATGAAGCTTGGTGAATACCGGCGTCAGTCACTTTCAAGGTCTTTTCGATCAGAGACATTTACTAATGATCACATTCTTGCTGTTTGGGAAATTTCAAATTTGCTTATCCGACGGTCGCACTGAAACGATCGCGGATACAATGGCGGCGCGAATTCTCGCTTTCCTGGCATACCAGAATCGCTTTTGCGCGCGCAATGAAATTGTGGCTGCCTGCTGGGGTGCACATCGTGTTAGTGGCCGGGACCGGTTAGAAGATGAGGCTTATCAAAAGCAAATTTCAAATCTAAGGGGGATCTTCACAGAGCGACTTGGCGTGCCATGGCAAGATTATTTGCTGACGCAGCCGAATGGTGCGCAACTGAAAGACGGCGCGTTTACCACAGACGTTATGCAATTTAACGGATTGTTGGCGGCTGGCTATGGTCGCAGCAATGATCTGAATGATCGGCAGGCAAAGCTTCTCGAAGCGGATGCCTTGCGGCGTGGCTATTTTCTTGATGGCATGAACTGCGAATGGATTATCTCGCAAGATGGCGGAGCGCGGACGGATTATACCGCTCGCTTTAAAGACTTACGCCAAGAGATTCAGCAATTAGGATCTTCTGCCGAGCATCAAGCCGCGCCGCATGTTCCCTATTATGACAGTCTGTATGAAGCAATCCCAGATTTACGAAAAGCGATCAGCCAAGCCAAGAGAGAGATCGTTTTATGCGGGATTAGTCTGAATGTAACGATCCCCATTATTTACGATATCCTCTTAGACCGGCTAGGTGATGGCCTCACGATCAAGTTTCTCCTCCTTGATCCTGCCAGTCAGTGGCTTTCGCATTTTGCGGCGATCACCGGCAGCGATACGGTCACGCAAAAGCAAGAAGTCATTCTAACGTTACATCGGTTGAGTAGTCTGATATCCAAAGCGCCAGCGCCTCCAGCAAGCGATACCATTAATCAGCTCTTGATTGATGTGTCGGTTTTTGACGGCTTTCTTCCTGGCCGTATCTATGCTGTTGATCCTCAGAACGAAGACGGCCAACTTTTCTATTTCCCCTATCTCAATGCCACAACCCCGTCGCGTCTTCCAGGCTTTACCTGGTCACAGCGACAGACAGGACCGTTTGAAACCTATACCCATGCTATTTGGCAGCTTTGGCAGAACCGCAGCCGATCCGATGTTCGTCAATAAATCGTACTAAATCGTAAATAGAATTTGGAGGGTTTAACCGTGGCGAATTTACAGCTTGATAAACAAACCGCGAGCCGCCAGGAGAAAACGGACGCGAAGACGAAGCTCGGCCTGGCTGGAATTACATTATTGATCGCGCTCGGCGTTGTTGGCATTTGTATTATGTCGCCAGCGGTGCGCCGTCCTATTGATATATATCTTAGCAAATGGGTAGATCCCAACCGGTTATACGATCCTCATCGATCAGCAATCGATCAAGCGCTCATTGGCACGAACTATTCTGTGATGCATGTGCCCCAGGCGGGGATCGCTGTGGTCTTCTATATTTCAAAATCAGATGCGCATGTGTTATCCGATCCCACCACGCAATTTGTTGCGCCAAATCCGTTTCATATCAGCAGATCTGATTCTCCTTATGCAATCTCTCAATCCGGCATTATGAAGAACATTGCCAACCTTGAAGATTGTTATGCAATGAGTGTGCCGAAGCGTTCCGTCGCGGCTATTATTGGTGATATGGATATCATATCACCGGATGTGCTTAATCAAGTCCTAGCAGGTGTTGCTGCAAATCGCATTGGGCCGGAACAGACCGCCGGAAGTTACGCCATTTACGACCATGACCATGCGTTGATCCAACATCTCTATGCGTCGGGGGCCATTCAAGGCACATTGCAAACGCAAACGAACGATCAAACGCCAGGCATAACTTTTGGTGAGCAGAGCGATGACATTATCGTTCCTATCGATAAACGCCAGCAGATGGATGTTATGCTAGGCGAGAACATGAGAGTTGGTCAGCAAGGTCAGCAGCTGTAAATAGCGCTTCGCATCGCATATGGAGAACTGCTATGCTACTTATCCTTATCGTTGGCTTGATAGCTACTTTGGCGCTCTGGGGTTTAATTTACCGCCTTGCCGTCTATTGGCGTGATGCACATTCCGTGAAAGCAGGAATGAGCTTGACGACCGAGATGGAGATCATCGCGCCGCCGCCTCTAGCGGCCTTCCAACTTTTTCGACGCATGACGATAATTAGCGTCGTAATATTGATCCTGTGGAGCATGATAGCTTTCTGGCTCTCTCAAGAACAAAAAGATTCGTTTTTTATTATTTTCCTCAGACCATTTATCAATCCGCTAGCAAACGGCCTGATTGCTGTCGCGGTACGCATTGGTCTCTGGCTTGCGGTTGCATCCATCTGTATCTGCATTTGGCTTTGGATAGCGGTTCGGCGCACAGGCGGACGCCGTGTGGTCAAACACATGAAACACTTTGGCAAATCTGGCAAGAAACAGACAGTGGTTTTTACAGAACCCCAGGCCAATGCTTGGCCGCCGGATTTTGCCGATGCTTTGCCGCGCCCAAACGCTCATGTTGCTTGGCGCAATGGAAGGGAAATTGTCGTTGAGATTCCGCCTTTCGATCGTCCCCCAGTAAGTTATGGCGCTAGTGTAGAAGACGATATGCAAAACCTCCTTACCGGTCCGGAGGACAATCATGCCTGAAAACGAGTTTCTCAAAGCCCTACGCGAAAGCCCGGACAGCCCGTATTATAAGATTAAAGCGGAGCATCAGAATTATCTCTCACAGCAACGCCGCATTGCGGCTGAACGCCAGCAAGCACTCATCGCGGCGCAAAACGAAGCGCGCGCCCGTCAGCTAGAGGATGCCGCCGCCGCAGAAAAAAAACGTCAACGACACTTTCAGGAGCAACAGAACATGCTTGATGCTATTGAAGAAGCAAAACACCGGCGCTGGATGCATGAACCGAATACGCTTTTGCTTGGCACTGTGCGCGGGCATCCCCTGGAAGGTCTTCGCGTGCCTGTGCCGGACCATTTGCATGATCTCTACCATGACCGGAATCATCAGATTGAACTCCCCATATGGTTTCGGGGTGACGAAATGGGCCTTACGTTCGGCGCGACGGGTTCAGGGAAATTTACAGGCATTATCGCTGCAAATGCGATGTATTTTGACGGTGGCCTGTTTGTGGTCGATCCTAAAGGAGAAGTTTGCGCCGTTACCGGCAACGCGCGGCGCAAGAAATTCCAGAAGGTGTATCGCTTAGATCCGTTCGACGTGACAGAATTTGCGCCGGATGCTTATCAAGTGCCGCGCGCCAGCTTTAATCCGCTCGATGCGCTTAATTCCGAAGCCAAACATTTTGACAATGATGTGTGTGACCTTGTTGAAATCATTGTGACGCCGCACAAGGACGGCGGGGACGGACAGTTTTTTATCGATCAAGCAAAAACGCTATTGACAGCCTTGATCATGTTCGTATGCGCCAGCCCCCTTTTTGACGGCCAGCGCCATTTGGCTAAGGTCCATGAATTGTTGTGTGTCGATGCCGCGCATCTGATATGGCTATTAGAAGAAATGGCGCAAGCGCCGCAAGACGCCATCCGGCTCTGCGCCACAGCGCACCAGGGCATGACAGAAAAAACGCGGAGCGGTGTCTGGTCACAAGCGCAAAATGATATGAGCATTTTTAGCCGAGGGGCGATTAAAGAGAGTACAAGCCATTCGACATTTGATTTGGCCGAATTATTTGAGGGCAAAATCACCGTTTATCTTGTCCTGCCATCTAAACGCCTTGATAGCAATAATCGATGGCTGCGTCTGATTATGGCGACTTTTCTTATGGAAGCTGGAAATCGTAAAGAAAGAGGCGCGACAGCGGCTAATACTTTATGGCTCGTTGACGAAGCAAGGCAGCTTGGTGCTCTCAGCAGTATTCCACAGGCTTATCGCCTGCTGCGTAGTTATGGCATTCGCATGTGGACCTTCTGGCAGAGCTTGCAGGACTTGCAGCAGACGTACCCAGATGATTGGAGTTCAATGCTGGATAATTCCTTCGTGCAGCTGCTGAGTTGCAATAGCTTGGATACCGCAAAATATTTTTCGGAATTGGCTGGCGAATATCGGGAAGGACGCATATCAACCAGTGAAGCGCATGGTGTCAATTCTAGCGAAAATTCGAGCGTTACACATGGTAGTTCAGGATCAGGCGGGATATCCAGAGGGCCGCAAGGGACAACATCATCATGGAATTCAGGCGGTTCATCAAGCCGCACCACAGGCACCAGTCATGGCACAAGCTTTACAGAATCCACAACGCGTTCATGGCAATGGGATAAGCGTATTCGCATCGACGATATTCTCACAATGGCTTCTGATCGAATCTATCTACGATGCCCCCGCGAGCGCGCGGGTTTTGTGAATAAGCACATGTATTTTGACAATGCGTTTTTAGCGGCGTTAGCGAGTGGCAATCCCCTTTACGGTGGGCCAAGACCCAAACCGCTCTTCCCGCCCTTGTCGCTCGAACAGACGACGGAGGATGCTGACTAAAACGTTATCGCTCCAAAGAACGGCCAAGCTCGCGCACCTTCTCCTGTTCATGTTCTGGCGGCTGGGCTTGGCTTTCCTGCATTTTGCGCGCACAGAGTTCTTCCCAGCTTTCATGTTGGCGTGGCACGGCGGCATCTTGGCCGCCATGCCGCTGAATAAAGTCAAGCGGCGGGCGAAAGCCTGGTTTTGGTTCCAGCGGTGGGGGTTGTCCCGCCGTTTGCGCGGGCGTGATGGGAGGTGTATGTTCAATGACACGGCCATTTTGAAATTCGTTGGGCCGCGTCACGTTAGCGACGATCATTTCAGGATTAACGCGTGCTTCGGCGCGCCGTTCGTCGTCACGCAAGAATTCAACGCGCGGTTCTGAGTGGAACGGCTTAAACGCATAACGGTCTACACTCCCTGATAAGCGCTCTTTAGGATCGTTATTTGGCGTCGCGGGATGATCACGGGTGTAGTCTTGGCGAAACGCATCCACAGCAGCCTCAAAGTGATTTTCAAAAACCGCGCGCCGCTCATCGAAATACTGATTAATCTTGGTCTCTGCGGCAGATTTTAATTCAGTATTCGGGATCAGGCTGCCAATGGCCTCCAAAGCGCCTTCACGTTTGGTATCGAGTTCTCGGACAGCTTCTCCCCAATAGGCGACGGCAAATTCGTCAATCTCCCGTTCTGTCACCCTATCTTGGGATTCAACAGATTTAAAATATTGCGCAAGCTCTCCGTAATAGCGCGCAGTCATAGCATCCAAGGAAGTTTCCTCACCCCGGCAAACTTTCCCGCTACTACGGGAAATAAAAAATAATTAGGTCCCGCTCTTATTTGATAGCGGAGATGGTGCGCAACAAAGCCCCAAGTTCATATTTAAATCGCGTTTCCGTAATATAATGGCGGTCAAACCACTTTTTGCGCTGCGCTACCTTTTCATCTCCAAAGGGGCTACGCTCATATTTCTCATTCAGGATAAGGCAAAGACCTACATAATCAATATTGTATTTTTGAGCCAGTTCAACATCTGCCGCCGCATAGATTTGGCCGAAATTAAACTTCACGAAAATATTGCCCGCTTCATATTCTTGCGTCAGCCTAGCGCATTCTTGTTCAATATGCCGAAGCCAATCGCGGCGCGCTGCAATAAAGGCGTCACTACTCGGCTTTGGCGCTGGCGGCAAATCGGCAGTGAGTTCGGCGAATGATGGTAAGGCTTGAGAAAAGGTCATAGACGACATTCTAATACAATTTAGATCAATTTGCAAAAATTATCGTTCAAATTCTTGCGCCTGATTGTGTTCTGGCACGGGCGTCGCGGGCATCTCGCGCTGCTTTCTTGAGATCAACTCCTCCCAGGATTCGGGTTTAACAGTTTGACCGCTTAATAACGCTTTTTCGGATTGAGCTGGTGGCATAGGTTCCAAAGCAAGGTTTGGCGTGCGCCCTTTTGAAATATCTTGAACCGCTGCAATCAAGCTGCCGCGTAAATCTAAGATGGCTTGCTTAATTTCAACCGCTGCTTCCACTTGCGCGGTATTGACCTTAGCGGCGCGCTCACGCTCTGCGAAAATAGTATTTGAATTCGCACTGCGCGGTTCATTCATGTCAATTTCTTGCTGCGCGGCTTCAATAAGCCGTTCGCGTTCGTCCGTCAGTTTTAAGCTCCAGTCGATTAAAAATTGGTCCGTGACTTTTTGGACGGTGTTGGCATCAGCACCAGATGCCCGCTGCTGCACAACCTGTTCATTGACATCCACCACTTGGCGATTAAATTCTTGCCAGATATTTGTATATGCGCTCATTATGCATCAGTTTACCTCAAATGAATTTATTCTAGAGCTGAAGCAAGTTGCGGCTTTTTCAGCGCAATGCCTTCATTCTTAAACCTAAAGATCAAGGCTGAGCGTTTCATAATGTTCAGGGCTTCTTGTCTCACGTTGTTCAGCGCGTTGCGCGACATATTCTTCCCAGGATATAGCCGGTTGCGTCTCAGGCGGCGCGGTGATTAAACGATTGGCGTCCGTTGCGGTCAGATTTTTCGCTCGGCGCGGCACAAGTTGCGGCGCAGGCGCTTGCTGCGTGGCCGGGATTGTTTGTCCGGTCAGTTCAGCGGCATACGCCTGATGCGTAAGATGCTTAGCCCGTACTCGAACTGGCTCCTGTTGGTTACAGATATTTTCGGGCGTCAACGGAGAGGGCTGACAAATTGGCGGGTCGCGTCGCATTTTAACGCGGAACTCCGCCGTGCGCACTTCTTCCAGCAACCGCACGGGATCATAACGCTTTCCCGCATGCCATAGATTGAAATCACGGCGTTCGCCAGGCGTCAAATGCATCCCGTATGGTGCGAGCAACGCCTCAAACTGGCGTCCGGTCGTGCTAGCCTCCCATGCTGTTTTGACCATATCGCAAAGCGCGCTTCGGCTGATGCCACTTTCCTTTGCCATCTTATATTCAACAGAGCGCGTTTTTTGATTGCCATTACGCATGCGTTTCGGTGCGCTATCTAATTCACGTAGGCCAAATTCTCGTTCCATCTGCCGGGCAGTCGCGTGAAGTTGCCGCCGGTCATGGCTCATTTTGAGCAGCTTGCCTTGGTCGCGGTCGAGCCGGGAATAGACCACGTGCAGATGCGGCTCACCATCTAAGTAATGGGCAACGATCGCACGCGGTTGGTTGCTAAGGTGCAATTTGCTTTCCATGACTTCAAGGGTTTGCAGCCACTGTTCGTTTCGTAGCGTTTCGCCAGGCGCCAAGCGGATTTTCACATTATAAAGCGGCTTTTCGCCTTTAGTGATAGCAAGAGCTTCTTTTTCCCAGGCATTCAAAGTGGATTGCAAATCCTCCATTAGGCTGCCACGAATACCCAACACGATTATCTGCTGACGGTCGTTTTCCGTCAATAAATACACCGCGAGCTTCTTGCCGTTTTTGAGGCAGTTTGCCTTTATAATCATGCTTTAATTTTCCATCGCGGCGATCACCGCTTGCGCGGCGGTTATCAGCATCTTGCGGTCGTCCTGTGCTTGACGATAAACGTCAGCGTTACCGGCGATATTCGCTTGGTGCGCGATCTGATTGATGTTTGTGCCGATCCGGTTGAGAGCCACCAACGCCTGGCCGAGCGCAGCTATGTTGGGCGATTTGTTACGTGCCCGCTGTGGCGCTTTGGCTTTCACCAGGACGTGACGGATGTAAGCGGACAACTCCACTTGGGCGGCTTGGGCCAGCGTTTCCAGCTGGGCAAATTCTTCCGGTGTAAATCTCACGCCGACAAAGCGTGTGCGTTTTGGTTCTGTTTTCATTTTCCTCCGGGAGGGATTGAACGGGAGGGCGGAGCCCTCCCTTCACAAGTAAAGGCGAAGCCGGTGCCGTGTTTAACACGGCATTACTTGCCGGTCTTTCTAAAATCGACAAACCGATGCAGTTGAACGGGTAGCCATTCAAAGGCTTGGGCCATCCAACGGCGGTGTGTCGTACTGTGAAGATACTAGGGGCGGGAATTGAAGATCAATTGAAGCAAGCCGAAATACGCAGAAACGTGCCGACGGTGATTTGCGGCGCGTTTCTGGCACGAGGATGTAGCGGCTAACTTTGCTTTAGGTAACGCCGCGTGGTGGGGCGATAGCGTCGCCGCTGCCATCCGTTGTTCGCGGAGGTTTGTATTTCGTCTTGAAAGCTTGCATCAAGCATCGCGAGCGCGCGGGGGCGAAATCTGGGTGGCAGCGCCATGATATGCTCACGGGCAAATTTGAAGGCATTAATGACTGTTTCTTCCCAGTCTTGGTCTGTATCAGTATAACTATCTGTTTCCATGGTTAGCTCTCATAGCCGAAATAAAGGAGAAAATACACCCATAAGTTGAGTGATTTGAGGGACTAAGACGAATACGCAATATTCGTTCATTTTTCGACGCTTATAAGCACAAAGATTGCTGGATAGAACGTGAGACGACGGCTGTAACCTCTGGCTGCGGCGCGGCACCACGCAGATCATGCATAAAATCGACAGCGCGTTGGGCGTAACTCGCAGCGGCGAAAATTGCGCGCGTATCGCGCTTGAGGACTGTTAGCCAATTATCAATGTAAGCCGCATTCTCTGGCCTTGATTCTGAACTGAGGCCCAAATCCGCGCAAAGGAAGGCCGAACCCAGCTCGGCGATCAGCTCCTCGGCGGCGTAGCTTTCCGTGCCAAAGCGTGTTTTTAGTTCACGGTTCAGCCGCGAGGTATGGCCGGTCCAGTGCGTCACTTCATGCGTCAATGTGGAGTAGTAAGAGAACGGATCGACAAAGCAGTTAAAAGGCGGCATCTGGATATGATCCGTTGCCGGACGGTAAAAGGCGCGGTTGCCACCATGACGGATATCCGGGCCAAGCGCCTTGATGAAATGCTCGATCTCGGCGATGCGTTCATGGCCGGGGCGTGGCGGTTGTGTTACGGGCGGCTCATAGTTCGCTGTTTGGGCGATATTGAATAACGCGAAGGCGCGCGCCACCCAGCGGCTTTGTGGCGTGTCGGCATCCTCAGTGACATGATCGCTTTCTGACTTCCCTGTAGCATCAATGTCCAGAGGTTTCCAGAACACCGCACAGGCGCTTTTTTCGCCTTTGTTCACCTGATAGCCGAGATCGCTCCATTGTCTGTAGGTCGCCCATTTTGCTTCGGGATAGTGATGCGCCTGCGCTTCGGCAAGCAAGGCGACGATGTTCACGCCTCGATAAGCTTTCTGCGTCATGGCGTTGCGCGGGATAGCCAAAGCGATATCCGGTGCGTGCCAGGGCATCGTGCAAGTTTGTGCGCCTGCTTCAATGGCTTTGATGATTTGATCGGTTATGCGCGTATAAACGTCGGCACGGCTGATTGTTTCTTTTGGGCGTTGCGTCGCGGCATTGCGAGGATGGAGAGTGGGCATGGAAGATCCGTAAGCTAAATATGTTGAAGGAGGAAAGATGAGGGCGGCGCGCGCCGCCCCCGTTGGAGCTAGCTATTGGGTGTCTGAAGCTTCATCAGTTCTGCGATGGCGCAATCGGTAATTTCGCGCAGCCCCAGTAATTCCGCTAAGCGATAATTATTCGATGACTGCCATACACCGGCAGTATCACGGTAGCGCTGCTCGATGCTGACGGCGTGATCTACGCCGCCGTCAATTTGATTGACCCAGATCGTGGCTTGCGTGCGCCCGATTTTGTAGCGTTTGACGGCTTCGGATTTGACTTCGGCGGTTTGGGTTTCGGTTGTCATGATTTGTCTCCTTTGGTTAGGCTGGCTTCATTGCCCGCCTGTGAAATCGCCTCGACCTTGCGCGCCCCCCGGCGTCAATGCGCCAACACGGTTCCGCGCAGCGGAAGTGGTGCGGGCAGGCGCTTGACGTATTGAGGGGGGCGACCAAGGTAGATTTCACAATCACGGCGGCAATGAGGACAGCCGGGCAAAGCGGTGAGACTTGATCCTTGGCTTCTGCCCAACCCGCCGGGAGTTAATTCGAAAGCAGCAACAGGAAGGTAAGAGGACCACCATGCGCAGTGCTGGACGTGCAGAATGACAGCGGCGCAGGCTAGTCAGTACAGAGCGACGCGACCACGATACAAAAGGGATTGGCAAACGCATGAGCTTAACCTCGCGGGGGGCGACGGGTTGCCGCACGCGCCGAAATCCAGGCGCTAATCTCGCTGTCCATCCATCCCACGGCGCGCGCGCCAATGCTGACAGAAGACGGAAATTCGTTCTTGCGGATTAGTTCGTAGAGAGTGGAACGGCTGAGGCCGGTGCGCAGCAGGGTTTCGCGCAAGCGCAAAATGCGCTCACCTTTAAGATTAACTAACATAAAGGTTCCTCCGTTGGGTTGACGGAGAAACGCTATCAGGCTTGGCTAGCGCCGTGGCCGAATACGGTTAGCGGCGACCGAATTCGGTTTACTTGAATCCATTACATGATGAGCGCGGCCACATCATTTTCGAGGTGCGCAAAAAGGAACTTAATTGTAGAATAGAAATTATACGAAGTGATGTGGGATCTTATGAATTATCAAGAAGATGAAATAACAAAGCTACAGGCAATTGGAATGGCTTTGCTGTGTGTGCGAAACACGTGCATTGAGCATATCCATAGTGGAATCGAACCACAGTCCAAAACGGGCGATTATTCTGATGTGCATGTCGTCACGCCATATGGTGAGATCCCATGGAACAACGTTTCGCGTATCACGGATGATGAAATGCGTGAATGGATGAAAGAAGTCGTTAACAAGCTTTACACCTTTTTAATCCGTTCGAACGATATTGATTTTCTAGAGCGAATGACGATTTATAGTCAGCAGGCAACACATTTATGGGAAGATCCTAAAAATCTGACAAAGTGGTTTACCGGTAAATGGGATAACGGTTCTGAACAAGTGGACTAGAGTGCATCTGCCGTAAGACGGCTGGCCTCTTTCAGCTTATTGCGGATTGTGTCAAGGTCCAGCGCAATCCCCTGCCGGGCGAGGTCGTCATGTATTTCTTTGACGATAGATGATCTGCTGGCTTGCGGATCGTAGCCATAGCCGCCGGCAGCCATGCCGCCGATCAGCTTGAGAAATGTATCGCGTTCTCTGGGGACTATCGGCTTTTCCGCCGCCATGCGATCACGCTCCCCTGCCCCACGCTGATGAACAAGGTTTGCCAATTCCGCTGGGAAATCCACAGCATGGCTTCGCGCCCAAGCGATATAGCTTTCTGGCACAATACCTTTGCCAGCCCGCGCGATGACGCCAGTTTGTATTGCCCGCGTTACGAGTTCTTTTAATCGCACAAAAGCCACGCTGCTGAGCAGTGCGGCTTCAAAGAAAGGCGACGGTGAAATCGCGTCAATATCGACGGTGCTTCCGAGCGAAAGAGCAACGGCCTCGGTGACAGTCCACAGCGCCATTTTGGCCCAGAATGCGTAATCAGCAAGCGCATTCCCGCTCCTCGTTTTGGTGCGGCGCGAGGCGCGATGGCTTGGCGATTGTAGTGGCTGATGCTTGCTGTTCCGCAGATCGGCGTAGATCCGTTCTAACATCTCTGGTGATAGCGCCGTCAACTCCGCGTGATAGGCGGCGGCTTGCTTTTCCATCGTGCGCAACTCGTCTGATTTGCCAATCCAGTGTGCGTTTCGCAATAGCTCGCGCAAATCTGGAAACTTCTCGGCAACTAAAAACTCAACTCTACTCAATGCAATTGATCGAATCATAACGGGAGATGGTGTAGCACAACTTTAAATTGATTCGACAGGCATAAACTATTTTAAATTTGTAGGTGCGAAAACAGCCAGAACATGAGCGTATAAAAGCGAGTATATAATTATGAAATCTCAATTACGAAACGGCTGATTTCCAAGCACAAATGCTTACTGTTAGAAATCCTCCGTCTCCGCCATTTACCTATTTGAGATGATCCGAAGTCATCCAATAATTATAATTAAAACAATAACTTATTTATAAAATGCATCCTTCTTAGTGCGACACAGTGTTGGTAAAGCCGGTACAAATAGGTATAGAAATAGGTATAGAATTATGCTAATTTGTCATTGGGATTTGCGCCATGGCACTTACAGAATTAGCTCTCAAAAACCTAAAACCGAAGTCCAAGCCCTATAGGGTGCCGGACGGCGGCAATCTTAGTATTGAAGTCTCGCCTGCTGGCGGCAAGCATTGGCGATGGCGCTATGTGTTTGCGGGCAAACCGGATATTCTGTCTTTGGGTAAATACCCTGCTGTCTCACTTGCCGAGGCGCGCAAGCGGTGCGACGAAGTGCGAGAAATTCTCAAAAGCGGCAAGCATCCAGGGCGCGAAAGACGGGCGGAGAAGCAACGGCAGATCGCTGCCGCCGACGACAACTTTGCGTCATTTGCGCGCGACTGGCTCAAAACCAAGCACCGCGCCGAAAGCAAAAAATATCGGCAACAATGCCTAAAACGGATGCAAGATCACGTGTTCCCAAGGATTGGCAATCTATCCATACCAGAAATAACCGCCCCAATGATTGTGAGGGTAATTGAAGCAATCGGTGCCGCTGGAACGATTGAAACGGCCAAGCGCATGGGACAGCTACTCAAACAAATTTTTCGTTACGGCGTTCAGCGTGGCCTTTGCTCGACTAATCCTGCGGCGGATCTTCAAGACGTTCTGCCACGCCCTAAGAAAAAACATCATGCCTGCATTCATCCTCGCGACATGACAGAGCTTTTGCAGGCTATGGCGGCCTACAAGGGCGAAAAGATCACTGTTCATGCCATGCATTTGATGGCTCTAACATTTGTCCGTACCAGTGAGCTGATTGCAGCCAGATGGGATGAGGTCGATTGGGAAAAGCGGCAATGGGATATCCCTAAAGAACGCATGAAAATGAAACGCCCGCATGTCGTGCCGCTATGCGATCAATCTATCGCTACCTTGACTGCACTGCGTGATCTGACTGGCGATAAATCGCACATATTTTTTAGTGCGGCCAGCAAGTCAAAACATTTGAGTAATGGGGTAATTTTGATGGCGTTGGATCGCATGGGCTATCACGGCCTGATGACTGGCCATGGTTTTCGCAGCCTTGCTTCAACCATTTTGAACGAAAATGGCTTTAACCGTGATGTAGTCGAACGACAACTAGCCCATGAAGATGAGGACGAAGTACGATCAGCTTATAACCGTGCGGAATATTTGGCCGAGCGCGTAAAAATGATGCAATGGTGGGGCGATCATCTTGATGAAATGCGCGCAAAAATTATAGAACCAAGAAAGAAGAAAGTCGCCAATTTATCACCCGAACGCCAACGGGCGAACGAGATGACTAATGGTGTAAAATCTCGCCTAAGGGTTGGCACAGCACGTTTAGCTTAACGCCGAGCAACGTAAGCGGCTGTTGTCTGGTGGATTTCGGCTACATGTCCCACTTTACACGCTGATGAAGTACGCAATTTATGGAAAAACACAGAGAACAGGAATTGCCGTCAGTTGGGTCATATTAAATAATTATGTTACTAATATCGTTTAAACGCCAACTGAATTGTTTGTTTGACAAGTTTGTATTGACAATATATATAGGCCAGATGGCACTTAAAAGTCTCCCTGGGTATAAAAAATATAACCGAGCGGATTATAGAACTGCGATTGAATTTTTTATAAAGGATGTGTATGCCTGCAAAGCTACATTCTCGGTCGTAGGATATGAAAGATGGCGTAAAAAAAATCCAAATACGCCATCTTCCTATCAGCTCGTTCGTCAATACCCAAAAGTAACCCCACTTTCTACGCCAGGAACTGTTTTATCGGCAATAGTATGGGAGTATATGAAGGCCAACCCCATTAAATGGAAGGCATAGCAGTTACACTTATGAAATTATTTGCTCTAGTGATACTATTCTCATAAACAAGATTGCGAATACATTCTACAAATACTTTTGAAGGCCCGGGCAGGGATTGAATTACACCAGATTTGCGACAGAAATGCTAGAATTTTCAAATACGATATTTATCGATACCCCCAAAGCTACCCCTATCACGGCCTCACTATTTGGGTTCGATTCCTTAATGGAGATATATAATACTATTTTAAACGTTCGCAAACATAGAAAGCTGTAATCGCAGCAAATAAGGCTAACTATGTCAACGATCCATGCTCTATTGAGGATAGCCTTCTCAATAGCGCCGTGCAATTGGAGCGGCAGAAGTTTCTTGGCCCTGCCCGCACGAATGAACCGGAGACCGAACGGGCTGCGCCAACGGTTACAAAGACAATCCATAGCAACTCTGCCAGTTCCATCTTCAGCAGAATGCCACCAGCTACGTCACCAAACATGAACTCAAGGCTCCTGTTGCAGCGGAAAATCACGTCATTTTCAACGCCCAGGTTCATAGTGAAGCAGAAATTTTGCTGAAGCGGGTTGCTTCAAAATACTAGAAGAGCGTTCCCAAACGCGCCGATTGTATGGCGCAGAACCTGCTTGAAGGGTTGCCTGTGATTGCCTTTCCCACCGCTTGCCGACGATTGATCCGCACGACCAACGGCGTGGAGTGGGCGAACAAAGAATTGAAGCGGCACACGCGAGTGGCGAGCATTTTCCCAAACGAGGCGTCGTAATTACGACTCGTCTCGGCCTTGCTGATGGAGATTAGCGATGAATGGCAGACCGACAAAGCTTATCTGACCTTTACGAACGCATAAAAACTCAAGGATGCTCCAACAATTTATAGAAGAGATATTACATTATCAAGCCCTGCACTAATACGCACTAAAGTTAGGTATTATATACATATTCATATTTTAAGCAGGTTTAACCATTGATTCTCGTTGAGTTCATCGCGAAGTGGCAAAAGTCTCAGTTAACCGAAAAATCTGCTGCCCAGTCGCATTTTATTGATCTCTGCCGCGTTCTTGAGAAATCGGAACCTACATCGGACGCAACAGGTCATGATTATTCCTTTGAGAAAGGAACGATCAAAACCGGTGGAGGATCAGGATTTGCCGATGTTTGGAAACGTGGTTTATTTGCCTGGGAATATAAAGGAAAGAAAAAGAACCTGGCTGAGGCCTACCAACAACTCTTGAAATACCGAGAGGATTTGGAAAATCCACCCCTCCTCGTCGTATGTGACCTGAATCGGTTTGAGGTCCACACTAATTTTACAGGAACCGTAAAGAGTGTGTTTGCCTTCGATTTGGTTGATCTTGGAGCTGGCATTCCCACGGCAACCTGTGCAATGCCGCCCCTAGACGTTCTACGCGCCCTATTTGAAGATCCCAATAGACTGCGCCCCAACCAAACTACCGTAGCACTTACCCAAGACGCAGCTAACAACTTTGGCCAACTGGCCCGGAACTTAATCGAAGCTGGCTTCGACCCTCATCCAGTTTCTCGCTTTCTCATTCGGGTCTTATTCTGTTTGTTTGCAGAAGATGCAGGCCTGCTGCCCCCAAAGCTCTTTACTTCTATCATTGAGAAAACCAAAATCCGCCCTGCGGAGTTCGGTCAGCGCCTCGGATTACTATTTGCCGCTATGGCAAGCGGTGGATCATTTGGAGCCGATGACATAAAGCATTTTAATGGTGGGCTATTCAATGACGCACAAACTCTTCCGTTGACAAGGAATGATCTCTCGATCCTTGTAGAATGCGCCGAACTAGATTGGTCCAGCATCGAACCATCCATTTTTGGCACACTGTTTGAGCGTAGTCTCGATCCACAGAAGCGATCTCAACTCGGAGCTCATTATACAAGTCGTGATGATATTCTGCTTATTGTGGAGCCTGTCCTCATGGCCCCACTCCGTCGACAGTGGGAACTAGTGCAACAACAGGCGCAGGCGATAGTCAACCGTCGCGAAAAGGTTAAAACATTGGCCAGCAAGCGCAAGGCCAGCCAGGACCTTTCGGCTCTCCTGAAGCGATTTCAGGATGTACTCGTGGCGGTACGAGTTCTTGACCCGGCGTGCGGTAGTGGAAATTTCCTATATGTTGCCCTTCGAGCGTTATTGGATTTAGAAAAAGATGTTATAATCTTCGCCATTTCCAATGATGCTGGTGGTTTTTTTCCTGCGGTCGGCCCGGAACAGATGCACGGACTTGAAGTGAATGAATATGCACATGAATTGGCACCCATTACTGTGTGGATTGGCTATATTCAGTGGCTAAGGGATGCTGGGTTTGGTCAACCCAGTGAACCTATCTTGCGACCGCTGGATACTATACTTGAATATGATGCAGTTCTCTCGTACGACGCAAGCGGAAAAGTGTTAGAGCCCGAGTGGCCTAGCGCTGATATCGTCATCGGCAATCCTCCATTCCTGGGTGACAAAAAGATGTTGAGCGAATTAGGCTCGTCCTACGTAGCCGATTTGCGCAAACTGTATAAGGGTCGAATACCTGGGGGAGCAGATCTGGTTACCTACTGGTTTGAGCGCACCCGCCAGCTCATTCAGGATGGAAAGATCAAACGAGCGGGCCTGCTCTCTACCAATTCCATTCGCACTGGAGCTAACCGAGCAGTTCTTGATCACATACAACAGTCGGGAAGCATCTTTATGGCCTGGGATGATCGTCCCTGGGTACTCGATGGGGCAGCCGTTCGGGTATCCATAGTTGGGTTTGACGATGGGGCCGAACTTACCCGAACGCTGAACGGACAGACTGTGCCGTCTATTAACGCTGATTTGTCGAGCCGCCCCGATGTTACCAAAGCCATCGTATTGCCTGAAAATGATAATCTCATGTTTCTTGGAATGATGAAAAGTGGACCATTTGATATTGATGCTCGCACAGCTCAGATAATGCTATCGGCACCGGTAAACGTCAATGGTAGACCAAACTCAGATGTGGTGAAACCCAGGCTTGCTGGCAAAGATATCACTGGACGAATTCGCAGACGCTGGATCATCGATTTCAACAATTGCTCAGAGCAGGACGCTTTACAATACGAGCTTCCATTTGAGTACGTTCGAATGCATGTGAAGCCGTTGCGCAATGAGAATAGCGACATACACATGAGGAAGAATTGGTGGCTGCATGGCCGCTCACGCCCCGCCTTACGTGCGGCACTTGCTGGCAAAGCTCGATGCATTGTCACTCCTGAGGTCGCTAAGTATCGTCTCTTCGTATGGATGGATACGACTTGGATTCCGGACCATAAATTACATGTTTGTGCTCGGGATGATGACTATTTTTTTGGAGTACTGCATTCGCGTGTTCACGAGGTCTGGTCTCTGGCCCATTGCTCTTGGATGGGAGCTGGTAATGATCCAAGCTACTCTTCCTCGCGAACATTCGGTACTTTTCCATTTCCCTGGGCACCTGGGCTTGAACCTACTCCCGACACGCGAATTGATGCCATTGCCAATTGCGCCCGTTCCCTGGACTTCAAGCGAAATGCATGGCTTAATCCTCCAGGCGCTACCCCAACCGATTTGAAGAAACGGACACTCACTGATCTCTACAATTCTCGCCCTGCATGGCTTATCGCGCTTCATGCAACTCTCGACGCATCTGTGCTTGCCGCCTATGGATGGCCAATCAACCTATCGGATGAAGAATTGCTGCAACGTCTCCTCTCGCTCAACCACGCGCGAGCTCATACCCCAGATTTACCTCAGCCGTAAGTAAGATTGTTCTGAAACAAGCTCTAAATGTATAAGAGTATAGTTGGTTAGACGCTAAGCCGGTGGGAGTCTCGCTTTGCTGAGCAGCGCGTGTGGTGTGTTAGCTCAGTCGCCCGCCAGCGGGTACAGAAAAGGAAACATCCGAGTAGCGGGGGTTGAAATTGGAATTTGTGGTATTTGGTCAGGCTTGGGTTCCTACGCAAACTTCCTTACAGAAATTGGTTTCTGTAAGGAGGCTTTTTGTTGGATGCCGACGATGATAGTCTTATGCATTACCCACCTTATCTGCAACGTAGAAACGATTCTACGCGACATAATCCTATCTTTTGGCCACCCATGTCAAAACACCTTGACATTCGTAGGCTATGCAGTTGACCGTGGAAGCAGTAGATGCATCATTCGGACTGAGTGAGTACTCAAATCATGGAACGTTTCACCTAGACGAGTATTGTCATTCCCGTGATATACACAAAGTTGTGACTTAACGAGCTTAGAAGTACTGTCTAGCTTTAGCCTAATGCAATTGCGCTGTATGGATTTCGAAATCCCTGTCCAAGCAATATCTAAATTGCCATCCATTACATAGCCTAACATACCACATGCAGGCAGACCGGCCGAATACTTTCCATTCACAAAATCCATCATACCGCCTTTCCCGACGTAGGAGGAATAGGATCGTTTCAACTGTCCCTTCGAATTCGTTATGTGTACACGCTTAGCTTCCAAGGCAAAGTACTCTCGCCCAGAATTGCGTAATATGAAACGGATGTCGATGATTCCGATTATTTCACCGTCTATATCAACGATTTGACACTGTGGATCAATAATAAACGGCAGATTTGCAAAATCTTGAGAATTTACGAGACGACCAACCAACCGGTTAGTGATTCGAATCTCTATATCCTCTTCATTTGGATGTTTCAGTTGATACCATGCGGTAGCTATTGCAGAGACAATATCCGACAAGTAGTTATCCGCAAATGGATTGAATTCCGGAGCGAGTTGGCCATCGAATATTCTGCCGCTCATGCACTCTTCCCAATTAGTTGTTCAAAAATGGCGTCGGCGTCATTCAACGCCGCTGTCCTAGACCAATTCCGCATAGTTGCTGGCTTAAGCGTATGCAACCGATCGGCTTCAAAATAACTGAAACCCCTTAGGTAACTAAAGGAGCCGTTCCTACGGCGCGCCGTCTTGTCAATGCGTGACAAATTATCCCACAGCGCCTCGTCTCCGCTTATTTCCTGGTACGGACTATGCCCATTTCCGAACACCAATGTAACCATCATCAAGTTTAGTCTTTCTGAAACCATCCCGCGTGCGCTAGCCTGAATGCCTTGCTTTCGAGACATACGATTCAGCGCGAGACAAAGGGTATCGGCATATACTTTGCGATCCTTGCTGCTTGGCATTGCTAGGGTCGGAATATCTGCATCTAGATTTGACTGATGAATGCTTGGCCTGCTTAGCTCCAGTGTATCATCAATAAGCATCTCTTCCGCATCCGAAATCGAATAGTATTTCCCAACAAGAATGTTAATATCCTTCCGAGCCACTCGAACAGCATTGTTGCGCTCGGTGCCACGTAGTCCGTTTTCTCCAAGCCGCTTGAAGATGCTAACCACATCCTCAATGATAGTCTTCGCATTGTCCGGCGCGAGATCATGATGCGGTAGCGGAAATGGGATGGCCAGGATTTCGTAAACATGGACCTGGGCTCTTCCTATACTATTGCTCGAACTGGAGTGGAATGCATAATATTGGATTAGGCGAGAGCTTAGAACTGCGGTCAAGAAACATAACAGATCGGCATCTTCTTTGGGACCATTAATGGAACGAAGCGAATTCTGAAACAATGTTCGATGGGCAGAGAACGCGAACTTAGTGAATCCTTGGCTGAAGATGACCATTGGAGGCTCGAACATATAGTCAGCTGATCGTCGCCGCAAGTCGCTTAGCGATGCTGGAATGTGTTTTCCATTTCGTTTATAGATTGAATTTCGGAGTCCTTCTTCCAGGGAGATTAGGTCATTCCCTTCAACAAGTAATTGTGGAAACTGATTGTCATTCTCTAGGTATTTATCCGTTAGTTTCCACGGCTCCAGAGGAACGGGACGGCCTTTAGATATACCTGGGTAAAATGGCATAAACCCAACTCCACCGTCACTCCAACTTCGTTCAGAGACTACATCGGACAGTTGTGGATACAAGTCCAATCTACGAAGGAATCCTTCGTCGCGTGGCGTTCCCCAAAACTTCCGGCTCCAGAGTGACTGTAAGCGATTGTTTCGCGCCGCTTCGAGCACCTGTCTCAACGTAATCGCTTTTTGGTCGTCGGGTTCAACAATTATTATGCCTTGCCGTCGATCGAATCGATTTATCTTAGGAGTTTCATAGGCTATTATCTGCTCTAATTTCGGTTGAATCGCTGAGAATCGAAGAATAAAGCATGAATGGGTTGCTTCGAATAAAAATCGTCGAAAATCCGCAAGCTGTACGATCTTTTCAACCGAAACAGTACGAAACCAATTCGCGTCAAGAGTACCTGTGCGGCTGACGAGAATCGGCGTTGGAAGTAAAAAACAACCGACGCCGGTTTCATTCATGAACTTAGTGCTCTGAGTGGTGAAGGTTAAGGCAATTTGTTCTCGCCCACGGCTTTCCCATGGAGGATTGCCAATTATAAGATCAAAATCGCATTTGATAGGTAAGTCGTCTTTAATGAAGTCACCTTCAATAACGACGGGGTATTCGATCTGATTGGACTGACTCCAGTGAAGCGCTGGCAAGAATGGGCCGCTGCTTATATTCCTTTTGAAATTTTCTACGTCGGTTGGGTGTAGTTTTTCAAACAGTGCAAGATATAAGCTGAACGCTGTAATTCGACATGCTTCAGGATTTACATCAATGCCGCGTATCTGATTTTGTAAAATGCCGAGAAGGGCTTGTGCCTTAGCCTCAAGTGAGGAATTGATGTTGGCTCTCCGCCATTGTTCCGCGAGCAAATTAAACATGGCTACCAGGAAAATACCAGAACCGCAAGCGGGATCAAGAATACGCCAGCCAAACGCGTCATTGTATCGTCCTTCAAGTGCGATATGCAGGGTGGTTTCAGCAAGCAACCTTGGCGTATAATACGCACCCTCTGCCCGCTTACGCGACATGTCTGCCTCTTTCATGAATTCATCATATATGGCGCTTATGATTTCGACTGGGATGTACCGAAAATCATAAGCCCAAAATCCAATTTCAAGCTGACCAGATTCTGCATCGTGGTGCCCTAAAAAGTGAGCTACCGCATCAAAATTCTCTTTTCGTATTCGACCTTCCTCTTCGTCAAGGGCAGAGTCGAACATTGTCCCATTAAACTCTTGTTTCAGCCGAGCGAAAAAATTGCCGTAGAGAAGACGTTTGGTGTCGTCTGAAGTTGGCTGACTAAGGATATCTAGTAAACTTGCCGTGCCTACAGGAAAGAAATCACTCGTAATAAAATTGCGCGCATGAAGGAATGAAACAAACAAGACACGACCCAGCAACGCATGAGCCTGGGACAATGTCCAGCCAGTCGCTTTTAGTCTACGGGCTGTTGACACAAGATTTCTTAGCAGGCATCGGTCTACGGTTTCATCAGGGGGAAAGAAATTAGCATAGTCATGGAAGAACTGACCAGTTTCGACAGACCGCACAAAACGGGCCATTTGTAGCGCGTCTGCAATGTTGTCTAAATATGGTATCGCAGTCGATGCAGTTTCGCTGAAAAGATTACCGAAGTGCTGATCCTTTACCGGTATTTTAATTGTGCTGTGGACCTCGACACGATTTGCAGCGCCCACTATGAGTAACGGAACAATACCTTGGTTCCAAACAAATCGCTGTAATTCAGCGATTTGTTTGGAAGTGAATTGCACCTTCTCGCACACGTATACCTTAGGCCGACCATCGACGCAAAGAATCCCAGTTAGGTCAAGTTCTGTCCATGCTTGCCGAAGATAATGCGCATATGGTAGCAGCTCAGGATATTCCTCAATTTCTCTAGCGGTCGCAAGGTAAATTGATCCACTAGATATAGAGCTTGTAATAGAGTCAGCTATCGGAGTGGCTGATTCAGACATCGCCACCTCCGCCCGCCAAAGCCGCTGCGGGCCCTTTTGCCACCCTTCGCATTTGTTCCAATGATCGGGAGCCTATAATGATGAAAATACACATGTTACTAACAACAGTCGTGGGCAAGGTGTAAGCGCTACTTCTAGCATTGCTCTCTGAGCCGACAGCAAGAGTGAGCCGCTTTCTGAATTTTACCTTACAACGCGTTCGACTGGTTGTATTGACGACTACTTCGTACGCAATCCTTGCCCATAGTTGAGTCACCAGTCCCGATCTCACCTTGCTGTCGATGTCAAATGTGCGGCAACTTGGCGGTTGACTACGATCATGGTGAAGGTCTGCGGGCCAGTCTCACTTCTGTGGTTTGAGTGGTCTTGGTCGGTCAGCTTAGTAAATGTGTGGAGGTACAATCTGGAGCGAGGCGAGAAGCAGAGGGACGCAGCATCAGTCTACGGTGATTTCTGCCTGCCTGTTTCCGGCTTGGCGTTCGGGGCGCGAGATGTATTTGCGAAGCTGCCCACCCGTGGGAACTAAGGTATAATAGAGACAGCGGGCAGCTATGAAAAGCACCCCATCACTCGATCCTAACTATGAGCGGCGGCGCGGCAATATTTGGAGTAAATCGGCTGCTTTCCGATGGAAAAGCAGCACATCACTTTTAATGAAGTAGTCCTCCAAAGTCTATTCCTGTTCTATCAATTCCCCCTGAGAATTAATTGTGATTGTCTTTGCTGACCGCAGCGGAATCGTAAGCTGATACCGGGCATGCTTATGTTCGCCATCGCGGCGCAACGCACCTTTGCTTACCAAGTCAACGAGATCGCGGGTTGTCGTCGCGGGTGATGCCCCGGTGATCGCAGCATATTTTCCCGCGCTCATACCGCCTGCAAAACCGCCGGGGCCTTCTTGAAACATGCGTAGCAGCGCCTTTTCTTGGCGTGAGTTGAGCTGACCACGAAGACGGTCAAATAATTTGGCCTTGTCGATCAGAAATTCGACTTGCGCAAGTGTGCGCCGCTGCGCCTCAATAGCCATACCGGCGAACCATAGCAGCCAGTCGGTGATTTCGTTGTGGGTGCTGGCGACTTCCAAGGCGGTATAATATTTCTTGCGCTGACTAAGGATTGTGGCGGCAAGCGCTGTAAGCGCAGGCTGTCCTAATCCTTGCGCCAAGGCTTTCTCAGCGATGGCCCGACCAATACGCCCATTGCCATCCTCGAACGGGTGAATGCTTTCAAAGTAAAGATGCGCAATGCCCGCCCGCGTCAAAGCGGGTAAAGGCTCTGCTCCGTCTGGGGCAGTGCTGTTGAACCAGTCAATGAAGCGGGACATTTCTGCGGGAACCTGAACAGACGGCGGCGCTTCAAAAAGCACGCGCGGATCGCCAAGATTGCCGAACACGATTTGCATCGCTTCGGTATCTACGCGATAAGCGCCGGGATTTCTCACAAAGTAGATACCGCTCATAACCAGGCGATGCCACTTGAACAGCATACCATCGGATAAGGGCATTTTGGCGGTCTGATAAAGATCCACCATCACTTCGGCGATCCCGTGCTCCTTTGGGCCTATGCGCCGATTGTCGGTTGCAAGCCCAAGATGCCTTCGGATGGAGGACTGAACACTGGCGCGGTCAAGGATTTCCCCTTCGATTTCTGAGGTTGTTAGGGCTTCAGTGCTCATCGCCTCGACTGCCAGAAGTTCTTGATCATCAGCACTTAGATGCTTGATCGTGCCGCTTAACATGCCACTGCCAAGCAGAAAAGCTTGTTCTGCCGTGCGCAGACGTGCGGCGTCCCAGGTAAAATTCGGCCAGTCTGGCAGTTGCCAATTCCATTTCATGAGCGATAAGTCCCTATTCTATCGCTCATATTACCACACAAAATGAGCGATAGCAATATTTTCTATCGCTCACAGCAGATTATGATCTTGGCGACGAGCGGGTGATAATGTAGTCTCGACCTACAACTGATCGCTTGGACCTAACCATAAGCTACATTGCTACCAGGAAGATATTGCCTTAATATTATTCAATGGGATTGATCGTGCGTTGTATATCGTCGGCGTGTCTCATGCTGACTCTTCTTATCTTCAGCCAGGGCATGGTAAATGCTGAAACTGAGGATTTGGCTGGATATTACAGCAATGTAAACAAGCTCCCGCCCAACGCTACCGTTGAAGTAAGCGTTCATCATGAAGGAGACGATTTGTATATCGAATGGATGATTGAGCCAAGTACGCCCTATCCTCATATCATGCAAGATAAATCGCGCATTACAACCATTCATTCAGCTGGAAAAGGCCGCATTAGCCGCACACTTGAGTTTGATTTTGACAGTGATGGCTGGGAAAATAAAGGTCACGGCAGTTTTTGCCAAACAAAAGAAGGCTATATCTTTACCGTGACGGCAACAGGAGCAAGCCCATCAGCCACCAATAGCGTAGACGATCAGTTCATGAGAGGCGAAGGCTTAGGAGTAGGTGGTCACAGAACATATAGACTTCAACGCCGCAGTCGAAAACCAATACAGATTTTTCCTTATTAGCGCAACTATGGAACAATATCTGTCTTCCCAAGCCCTGATAAAAAGCGGGCTTCTTCCTTATGGCGTGCAACATCTCTAGGATTCCCTACTGCTTTTTTAGGGTCATGGAACCAATTATTGAGTTCATGGACTGCACCGGACCAATCCTGTTGAGTCAAGTAGGTCTTCCAATAGCTATAACTGGCGATTTGCGTTCCTAAATTATAATATGTGGACATAATAACCGTTTGCGCCTCTCTGGGAAGCTCAACAAAACTTGCACCGGAGGTATCACGATCGTACAAGCTAATAAGCTTTTTCTCATATACTTGATGCGCTGCCTTATCCAATTCAATTGCATCTACAGGATACATAAGTGTTCCAGGATGAATCCTTAAATAATCACGTGCTGCTTGTCCTTTACGGTTTGTATAGGGCAATATTTTTGCCTTTAACTCATCTGACATAGGCCATGATTTAATTTCCACATCTGAATGGGTACCAATATCAACTCCATGGGCAAAGGTTACACCACTGTCATCATTGGGCACATTTCCGGTTGCTGGAGAGAGTCCCTCCATTCCGGGTTTGTTAATGAAACTCCAATCGATGTTTGCCACACTACATTGCTGAATGGCGTTCAATAAATTTAATGTCGTTTGAGCGTCCGTCTGGTTTGCAAACATAAAACCCGTGCGGCCCGAAGGAACGTCGATCTCATGGGGCGTTGGCAATAACCGAGTTGCCTTAAACGGTCCAGGCATTTGAATAACAACAGCGAAGGTTCTGGGAATACCAGCAAACGCATCATTTGTGAATGTGCTGATCTTGGTGTTATTCTTAAGGATGTGCGTGAACTTCAGATAAGCTTTCTGCCCATTTGCAAAATCTGTGATATTTAGACCGCCCTGCGGGCACACTGTCACTTTATATGAGTCTGATGGACCAGGATCAGAAACTGTGTGAGTTGCCGCGCGTTTCAGCGCAGTCTCAAGATCATGAACAAGCTGATAAAATGTTTCAGAGTTTACACTATTTGACGCTGAAGCTTTAATATCCGCTTTTGCGATAGTCGGAAGTATCATTGTCAGCGTGCACGGCACCGCAGATAGCGCAAGTATAGTTCGAAAATTTTGTTTCACTATGATCTCTATTTTCACTTCCCTAAACGCTCAGTAGACGAAAAGAAACAACAAACATTTCGAGCTTTAAAGATGAGGATTGCAGGATATGGTGCCGCCGACATCAGACGTGCAGCCTTGAAGATACAAGCTAATCTAATATGATGAACGTGTATTATACGATTTGGTACGATGCCCAATTTTGATTAGGAGAGATCCGTCACTTTCTCCAACTCGCCAATTTATATGGGTCGTTAGTTCAGAGACTTCAACCATGTCAAGAACACGTTGATTATACCTGATCGCCACTGGCGATCGTGCCGCCCACTTCCTGAATATTGAACTTCGCCAGCGGATTAGAGGTCGTCCACCCCGCCCCCAGTCGTTCCCGTGGTGCTGCTTGTGGTGGTCCCTGTCGTCACGCCGCCGGTCGTCGTGCCGGTGGTGCTCCCCGTCCTTGTGCAGGTAGTACTGCCGGTCGTCCCACCGCCGCCGCCGCCAGCCGTTGACAGACCGTCTTCTACTGTTGCCAGCAAGTGGGCACATTCTTCCAGCTAACATTCTGGCGACAATTCGTGGCGCTCTGGGATTATTATTCAACATGCCAGTACTTCACTCCCATCGTGGATTGCGACTTTATATTGCTATTATAGTATTAAGCAGAAACTAAATACCGACCAAGAATTCGATATGCGGTTCTGGCAATACACCTATAGGCCGACCTACAATAATACCTGTCGATTTTCTTGCTAATAAGCATACAGTTCAAACGCGCATAAGGATTCAATCGTCTTCTATGGCCCCTATAGTTTTTGTTTGGAGATGCCGACAATCTAGTTGATTGGAACAGGAGCACGTTTTCTTATGTTATCTCGACGTTTCCGAGACACAAATCTGTCGTCAAGATTATCTCTCTTCGAATCCAAAGACTGGATTAAGAATTCAGACGCATCTTCCGGTCAGAAACCATTATTATGCATTGCAGTACTCGTGCTCACGATTATTGCTGTGTTTGGCCGTGTAGGTGGATTCGATTTTGTCCGTTGGGATGATGATATCAACGTATATGCCAATTCGTATGTTAGCCCGCTGAACAGCTCGAACATTGCATGTTTCTGGCGCGCCCCTTATATGCAGCTCTACATTCCGCTAAGCTATACTTTTTACGCGCTCATTGGCTTTCTAGCGAAAGCGGACCATTTTATCTCTTCAGCGTCGGCTGTTCCCGTCTCTCTCAATCCCCATGTATTCCACTGTGCGAGCATTGTTTTGCATATTGCCGCAACAGGGGTTGTGTTCCGAATTCTCAGACTTCTGACAGGTAAAGACTACGCAGCCCTCGCGGGTGCGCTGTTGTTCGGGATACATCCTCTGCAAGTAGAGGCGGTTGCGTGGATCTCCGAAATGCGTGGCATGTGGTGTAGTTTATTTTCCCTTCTGGCGCTTTGGGCGTATCTTGCAAACGCGATCGCTATGCGTGATGGGCCGAAAACACCTGGATCAAGGAAGCGATACGCTGTTGTCGCCTTATTCTATACCTGCGCATTGCTGTGCAAGCCGACAGCCGTGGCGCTCCCATTCGTCGCTTGGGTGCTCGATTACGGCGTTGTGAGACGTCCGATCTGGCTGACATTACGACCGCTATGTGCCTGGCTAATGCTTTCGCTCCCCTGGGTTCTGGTGACATGCAAGGCGCAGCCAGTTCCGGCGGAAATTCTCGTGCCATGGTGGCAACGCCCGGCAATCGCCGTTGATGCAATCGGCTTTTATCTCGCCAAACTGCTCACACCGTATGGTCTGGCGATTGACTATGGACGTTCCCCAAGCTACGTGCTGCACCACACGTCATGGGTTTATGTCGCCTTGGCAGCATTAGCGTTCTGCCTTTGCTGGCGGAGCGCGAGAACCTCTGATCGCCTCGTCGCTGCCGCTTTCGGCGTGTTCATTGGCGGGCTGCTGCCTGTGCTTGGCCTAATGCCGTTTGTGTTCCAGCGCTTCTCGACGGTCGCAGACCGATACGCCTACCTACCGATGTTGGGGGCAGGACTTCTGATCGCCGGAGTGCTAGCGCGCTATCCACGGTGGAAAGTGGTGAGCTTCGCTTGCATCATCGCCCTCATGCCCCTCAGCATAATTCAGACGAGCTATTGGCAGGATAGCGACCGTCTCTTTAGTCGCGCTGTCGCAATCAATCCGCGTAGCACACTATCCTACGGTAACATCGGGACATTGCTTTATGATCGCGGCGATACCGCAGGCGCGCTGCAATGTTACCGAAAAGTGCTGGAGATCAAGCCGAATGACGAGAAAGCCCATCTCAATATTGCCCTAGCCTATTATCGGATGCGGGACTATGCGAAAGCGGTCGAAAGCTTCAATACCACCCTGAAGATCAACCCCACGAACGCCGAGGCCCACAACGACCTCGGTGTGCTTCATGCGCAATCCGGCAATATTCCGGCAGCGCTGGCCGAGTGGCGGGAAGCCGCAAGGCTTTCGCCCGGATACGATGAGCCACGCGTCAATTTGGCGCGCGCGGGGCAACCCAATCTTTAATATCTCACTCGGAATTCATCCCGCTTCAAGCTGCTGGTACTGCCTCTAGCGGCATACGCGCGTTCGACGCATGAAGGCATTTTGCGAAAATGCAGGATTATCTGTTTTGTGAAATTCCTCAAAACCCGTGGTATATTGATCTGTCGCCCTCAAGAAACGGGTTTGAGAGTCTTTCAGATTCCAGGCATCGAAAACACAGATGGGAGAAATACAAATTTTGCCTGTGCTAGATTTCATTATCGACGATGCGATCTAAAAGCATTGGTCATTATCGCATGTTCTAGATTGCGATTGGCGTTATAACACCGAGGAGTAATAGTGATCAGAAAGTTTTCAAAGAAGTTAAGTTTTTATTTCTCATGCGCAGCAGCATCAATGATCCCGATGACAGCAAACGCCGACTGTATACCGCCACCAGCGCCGAGCGGAGTCGTAGCGACCCCCGGTGATGGTGCAATCACCATCACTTGGATCCCAGTTAATGGCGCAACAGCAGGTTATGGAATTTCCTATGGGACAACCCCTGCTGATGCGTTCCAGAAACCTTACAGCGGTGGTAGCGCCGGCGCTTCCTACACATTTAGTGGGCTTAAGAACAACATCACTTACTATTTCGCAGTTTATGCGAATAAGGATGTATGCTCCAGCGATCCTTCAGCCATGGTGTCTCAAACACTCACGTTAGACCCTCCCACCGGCGTGACAGCGGGAGCGGGACCAACTGATGACAGCGTGGTGGTCAAGTGGAACCCCGTGTCAGGTGCAGACAATTACTACGTGAACTATGGCACTACGCCTATTGCGGCGAGCGCACATCCTAATGGCCCTTTTGACCTGGGCTCTACCGGTAGCTCTCTGACTGTTGGCGGTCTGCCGAGCGGCGTCTATTTCTTCCAGACTTACTCAGCTAACCTGGGTGGTGTTACGCCGGGCCCGATGGTGAGGGCACTCGTAGGCCACCCGCAAGTGCCGCCATACGCGGACGCGAGGCCGAAAGATGCGCCCCCATGCGACTGCGGACCTTCAGCTTACGATCCAGTTGACCTTACGAACGGTACCGAGGACTACGACCCGGCTCCTGATCTCGTCGCATACAATCCCTCCGGGCCGAAGGCTTCTTTTCAACGGCAATACAGCAGTGACCGTGCGCTAACGGGCGCAGCGTCTCCTGGTCTGTCAGCTGGCTGGACCCATGGGTATGACATCACAATTCAGCCGTCCCAGCTTTCAAGCTGGGGATCGCTCAAAATGATTTATCCCAATGGCGCAAGCGAGACGCTGGTTCCAAACCTTGATGGTAGTGGCCAGCCAACCGGAACGTTTGCCGCTGTATCTGGCGCGCCTTACTATGTCACTGGAGTTGCGGGAAGCACTGCGGGCCAGTGGAGTTCCCTCACCCTGGTAAACAGCGATCGCAGTCAGTGGAGATTCGTTCCATTCGGTGGACTGTTTGTGCTTGGTCGAATAACAGATCGTATGGGGCACTCTATTGTTCTCAACTGGAACGGAGATCGAACTCTGACATCAGTAGCGGACGCCTCATCTGGAGCTGCATTGCTCACGTTCACTTATAACAGTGGGAATCTGTCATCCGTCGCTGATAACTCTGGCCGCAAGGTTACGTATGGATGGACTACTCCTGCCTCAGTCGCTCTCAATTGCTTGACAACTGTCTCGCAGGTGTCGGATGCCGGCGCTTCGCCCCAGCCCGCGCACTGGACGTATGGCTACAGTGCCTTCTTTGGCCAACCGTTGTTGGGGAATATCACCGTACCAAGTCCGACAGGGCACGGTACGAGCACTAGCCACATCGTGTATGACTCCAAAGGTGCCGTTGCAGCGCTCGTTGACGCGAATGGCAACATCCGCAGCTATAAGGCATCCGCCGGCGCGACAATGGTAGAAGTTAAGAATAGCAACAAAACATTGTCCCAAATGACATACAGCTACGATGGCTTAGGCCGAAGTAATGGGATAAAGGACGTCTACAACCGAACGGCCACTATAGAATATCTTGACCCCACTAACCCGTCCAAGTTTACAAAGCAAACGGATTTAGCCGGCAAGATCACGACAATGACGTATGATGCTTTCGGAAATATAACGGGAGTGACGAATCCACGTGGCGTCGCAACGAGTTTCAGTTACGATTATAGCCTGTTTCCCTTAGGACGTCTTCTAAGTGTACAGCCGGGAACAAATTTCTCCTCGCCACGAATGCCTAGCTCGATATCGTATTACGAGCCATCCGGCCTGATAAGCTCGGTTACGGAGCCAGCCCCAGGCAGCATCGGCAGTGGTTCTTCCGTAAGCACCAATTTCAATTACGACGCATTAGGCAATGTGACACGTATTGTGACACCCGGAACAGACGCCACGTTGATTTCAGGCGTCGATCAAGGCATCGTAACGACGCTCAACTACGCAACAGATGGGTCCTACACACAAGCTCCCGCTGTCGGGCAGCCGATTGTCATTACGGATAACCTCGGAAAGGCCACTCATCTCCGTTACGATTCTCATGGCAATTTAATCGCCATGACCGACGCAATTGGCAATGAGACGGACATCTCTTACAATATTGCCGATCAGCCTACGACGACGACATTGCCGGCAACAGGACAGACGGGATCCGGTCGGGCGAAGCAAGTTGCAGCATATTTGTTCCCAGGTGGCCCAATTGTTTCACTGACCTCGTATGATGAGAGCGGAAATCAGGTGCGCCAGATTGTATACAATTATGGTTTGGAAGGAGAGCTACTCTCTGTCACTGGAAGTCCAGACCCAGTATCATACACTTACGACGCCCTATATCGTCTTAAGTCGTTGACCGACGCCGGTGGTCACACCACCCGGTACTATTACCATCCCACGGGTGAGCTTGCGACTGTTATCTATCCTGGTGGAGAAACCGTCCAACTGCCAAGCTATGACGCCGTGGGCAATGTGCTGATGCGGGTAGACGGGCGCGGCGTGGAAACTGACTACCAATATAATGATGCGGAGCAGCGACTGACGGATATCATTTATCCGTTGGACACAGCAAAGAGTGTTCACTATGGCTACGACAGCTACGGGCGGCGCTCGTCCATGGCGGATGGTACAGGTGCAACCACCTATTCGTATGATGACCGCGATCTTTTGCAATGGGCTACGACAAGCTACGCAGGGCTTGCATCGCAGTCGGTATTGTATACGTACCAACCAAACGCAAGCCGAAAGTCTATGGGCACTCCTGCTGGTACGTTCCAATACAGCTATGATGTAGACGGCCAGCTACACAAGGTCACCAATCCGTTTGGTGAAGTTGATACGCTTAGCTACTTGGATAATGGATGGGTAAGCAGTCATCAGCATGGAAATGGCGTTCTTACGAATTTCGCTTATAACGCTCTAGGACAACTTTCAAGTCTCAGTCACCAGTCGCCAACTGGGGACTTGCTTTCAAAGTTTGATTCGCTTATGTACGACGGCCTCGGCAACCGCACCTCGATGACGGCGACAATCCCAGGGCACACCGGATATAGCGGCACAACCACATTCACCTACGATGCGCTCAGTCGCCTGGTGCAAGAACAGTCAACGCGCAACGGCGGTTATACCAACCTGTTTTCCTATGACGCAGCGGGAAACCCATTGACAATGCGCGGCGGGTCCAACTCGTTCAACGCCAATAATCAGAATGCTGGCTTTACGTATGACCTTAACGGCAACCCAACGGCATACCGGGGGGTCTCCCTCTCGTATGACGAAGAGAACAGGCTGGTTACCAATGGACATTGAACAGAAGCCGTTAATTACGGATGTGCCCTATGGATCTTACCGATCGGCTGAACAGGCCGCAAGAAACACGAGAGGAACGCGTGTGTACGCAACTTTATCTCCTATAAAGAGGCTTTCCGCAGTTATTGCATGCCTCGCCGCAATTCACCTCGCCCCGACCCTCGCAGCCGCGCAGTCAGGTGGAGCGCTCAACGGCTCGTTTACCACACTTGGATCTGGGGCTACCGTTGACTTGACCGCCGAGGGGACAGCGGACTGGGCGCACTGGCCTGGTTACGATCACAAGAGCAGTGGCGGGGGAAAAATTAGCAACTATGCTCCAGCTAGCGGTTCCACTTCGATTGCGAACACCAGCGGATGTGCAGTAGCGATGAACTGGACTGATGGGGCTCCCACGGCGTCCTCATCGTCGAATTCCTACGGTATGCTTGCCTATGGCGACGGCGGCGGCTTTAGCTTCACGGTCCCAGCAGACACGACGCCGCGCATATTAAAGCTCTACGTGGCCATCGTGCGTGCCGGCGGTCTGCTAACGGCTCACCTTTCGGATGGCTCGGCGGTAGATTTTTCCAGCACGGCACTTTCGAACGACAGTGGCGCCTCGATAGGAGTCTACACTGTTACCTATAAGGCTGCCTCGGCAGGTCAGACCCTGGCCGTGACATGGCAGATTGGCGATCCTGCATCAACACCGTTTGCGGTACTCCAAGCGGCGACTCTTCAGGAAGCCTCAGGCGTTCCTGATGCTCCGACTCAACTCACCGCTACACCTGGAAATGCACAAGTGCAGCTCGCATGGAGTGTCCCGGCGGGAGCTACGACGTGCGACGTAAAGAGAAGCGATACCACTGGCGGTCCGTATACAGTAATCGCATCGGGGGTGACAGGGCAAAGCTATACGGACACTGGGTTGCAAAGTGGCCACACGTATTATTACGTTGTGGTCGGAAACAACTCCTCGGGGTCCAGCGGCAATTCAAATGAGGCAAGCGCAACCCCAGTGTCTGCGCCAGCCGCTCCTGCAAATCTTGTGGCAACCCCAGGAAATGCACAGGCAACATTGAGTTGGAGCGCGTCGACTGGGGCTACAAGTTACTCGGTTCTAAGGGGCTCTGTATCTGGAGGACCTTACACACAGCTGACAACGAGTGTAAGCGGCACATCGTACACGGATAATGGAATCACTAATGGCGTGAACTACTATTACGTTGTCACTGCCACGGGCGCAGGTGGAACAAGCGCATTGTCGAACGAAGCAAGCGCGCTGCCAACAGGGCCTCCAATAGCGCCCGGCACGCTCGCCGCCGTATCTCTGTATGAGCAAATATCACTCACATGGTCGGCATCGCCAGGGGCGACTTCGTACAACCTCGGCCGTTCGACTACCCCAGGAGGACCATATTCGCCCCTCGTCACGAGCGCCAATACTGGCTATACAGATCAGTCGGCAGCAGCAGGCACTACCTATTACTACGTCGTATCCGCTACGAACGCCTACGCAACAAGCGGAAATTCCAATGAAGTATCAGCGGCGGCGCTCCTGCGCTCTCCTGGCGTCATCGGCATAACTGTGACGCCAGGCAATTCACAATTGGGTCTTCATTGGCCTGCGACAAATGGCGCAATAGGATATAACATTAAGCGCTCACTGTCCTCGGAGGGTACATATACTACGATTGCATCGGGGATTTCCTCAACCTCCTATACCGATAGCAGTTTAATCAACGGCACAAATTACTTCTACGTCGTAAGCAGCGTATCGAATCTGGGTGAAACATTTGATTCCACAGAGGCTGTCGGGACGCCTCGGGCTGCCACTTCAGCGGCTGTTAGCAGCACGGCCTATGGATACAACGGTGACGGCCTGCGTGCTTGGAAGCAAAACGCTCTCGGACGCACCTATTACCTCTATGATGGTAGTCTTTCCGTATGCGAACTGGCATCCAATGGCAATGTAACTGCCGTCAATACATTTATTGGATCCAATGTCTCCTCTAGAAGAGACGGATCTGTAAGTACGCTATATAATTTTGACCCTCAGGGAAATCCCGCAGAAAGGATGGATGCCCAGGGTAGTACCGTCGCTGAATACATGTTCGATGCATATGGCCTCAGAGTTGGTACTGATAATTCCGCAGATCCGTATAGCGGATTTGGAGGCGAATGGGGCTATAATACCGATCCAGATACGGGATTAGAGCTACTGACGCACCGATACTATGATCCTGCCATTGGTAGCTTTTTAACGCGCGACCCAATTGGTTACAATGGAGGGGGAAATTTATATAGATATACCATAAATAATCCCATTATCTATTCTGACCCCGAAGGAACCGACATCAAGGGGAATTGGAATAAATTCACCAATAAGGCGGGTAAAATATGGTCTGAGACCAGTGGTGCGGTAAAGCGGGTATACGGAATGGTTGGGGTCGGGATAGCTGCTCTTAATTTCTTAACGCCTGCCATCAACCATATATATGACTGGCAGATCACCGGTATACGGACTGAATGCTATCAAAACTTGGATAAAAATAGGAAATGGTATGATAATGGTGGAAGTGGGAAAGATGGATATGAAAAAGAAAGTCCGTTTATGGGCTATTTGACATTTCAAGAATATGAAGGAGCCGTCGTCGATAAAGCTCATGCTAAATCATTAAGCGCAGTGGAGACATCAGCGGCAGACGCAATGTCAGACTATTATAATGGCGTTGCAGGAGTAAAGTAAGTCGTATGTCATCAGGTTCTTATGCGATGCGGCTATTAAACATAAGAGCCTGATGACTATTCTACGTGTGATTGGATAAAGTTCTTCAAACAATATTTATGAAACCCAATAAGACTTGGCCACCTGCGCCTTCAAATATTACAGAGACGAATAGTAAAGAAGAGAAACCGAAAAAAAATATCGGTGGGAATATTGCTATAATTTTATCATCGTTAGGTTTCATTTTATTTGTACCTCCTTTACTGATTGATCCAGTTAACTTCCCATTTGGGGGGCAACTTATGGCGAGTGGCTTAGCATCCGCTTCAATGGGTTTAATTATCGGAGCGCAAAATTGGCAGAATCGAATGGGAAAATGGGCGATATTGATTTCAATCCTATGTTTCTCATCAATTTTTATGAATGACGCAATTATTTTATATAGAATACACAGGTAATTAGAGAATATGTGAGGCGTATATACACATATGTTCCGAAATTTATTCTCCCTCTACTAATTCCCCCTGAGAGTTGATCGTGATTGTTTTCGCTAGGCGTAACGGAATCATCAATTGATAGCGGGCATGCTTATGTTCCCCATCGCGGCTCAGTGCATTTTTGCTTACCAGATCAACAAGATCACGTGTCGTCGTCGCCGGCGACGCCCCGGTGATCGCAGCATATTTTCCGGCGCTCATGCCACCTTCAAAACCGCCAGGCCCTTCTTGAAACATGCGCAGCAGTGCCTTTTCCTGTCGTGGGTTGAGCTGACCACGTAAGCGATCAAATAATTTGGCCTTGTCGATCAGGAACGCCACCTGAGCAAGCGTGCGCCGCTGGGCCTCAACAGCCATACCAGCGAACCACAGCAGCCAATCGGTGATTTCGTTATGGGTGCTGGCGGCTTCCAAAGCCGCATAATATTTCTTGCGCTGGCTCAGGATCGTGGCGGCAAGTGCGGTGAGCCCTGGCTGTCCTAACGCCTGCGCTAAAGCTTTCTCTGCGATGGCCCGACCAATACGCCCATTACCATCCTCGAACGGGTGAATGCTTTCAAAGTAGAGGTGTGCAATTCCTGCCCTTGTTAGAACGGGTAAATGCTGTGCTCCCTCTGGGGCGGTGCTATTGAACCAATCAATGAAGCGGCTCATCTCGACAGGAACCTGAACGGACGGCGGCGCTTCAAAATGCACGCGCGGGTCACCAAGATTGCCCGAGACGATTTGCATTGCCTCCGTATCCGTGCGATAGGCGCCAGGATTCCTTACAAAGTAGATACCGCTCATAACCAGGCGATGCCACTTGAACAGCATATCCTCGGATAAGGGTATTTTGGCAGTCTGATAAAGATCCACCATGATTTCGGCAATCCCGTGCTCCTTTGGGCCTATGCGCCGATTGTCGGTTGCAAGGCCAAGATGCTTGCGGATGGAGGACTGAACACTGGCGCGGTCAAGGATTTCGCCTTCGATTTCCGAGGTCGTCAGCGCTTCGGTGCTCATGGTCTCGACAGCCAGAAGTTCTTGATCATCGGCGCTCAGATGCTTTATCGTGCCGCTTAACATGCCACTGCCAAGCAGAAAAGCTTGTTCCGCCGTGCGCAGACGTGCAGCATCCCAGGTGAAATTCGGCCAGTCTGGCAGTTGCCAATTCCATTTCATGAGCGATAAGCCCCTATTCTATCGCTCATATTACCATACATAATGAGCGATAGCAATCGCCCCTATCGCTCACAGCCAGTAGGAAGCAAAAAGTACAGACAGCAAAAGCGGAAGCTACCATTAAATAGCTTCCGCTTTTTCATTTTGACAATAGAGGGCTGACAATTCAGCCTTGTCCTACGAGCGCACCATCAGCTTGGTGCTGGTTGCGTTACCACTACCTTCTTCATAAGGAATTCCCCGGCTGATCTCGCCTACATGAAGGGGACTGAAAGCAGCTTAAAGCCGCCCCAGAATGTAGGTTTCGGTTGCCATGCCGCTATTGCCGTCTAACGTAAATTCATAGGTCTTGCGGTTACGTAAATAGCGATAGATGCCATCCTTTGGATCAATCCAGATTTCTCCTTGACTGCCTTCATCGTGGGCCTCCCCCGATAATTCTCGGATGCTGGTGCGATATTGAAAATAAGCACATTGAACTTTGCCCACCATCTGCATGCCCCGATAGGTGACAGTGGTATTGCTGGTTTGGTCCAAGCCTTCGGGTTCGCTTATTATAAAGGAACGCCCCGGCTGGTAGGTCCCTGCTTGGTAAAGCTCCCACGACGGAACCAGCGTGTAAATCTGCGGCAAGCTGGTGCCAAAGGCGCTTGATAAGCCCTGCATGCCTTTATAGTCGGTCAGCACCCATTTCATCATCGGCTCGCCATGCAGCTTGGCGCGGCTTGGCGCGACCCAGAGAAAGAGTTGCAATTGGTCACTGTGGTTTTGGTCTGCGCCGGGGCGCAGGGCGTTGAACTTGCAACGTAGATAATTGGTAAAGCCCTTGTTGATGGATCTCCCGCCGTAGGTCTTGCCGGTCACACTTTTACTGATGCACAAATCCATACTGGCGCCGATGTGATAGCTGCGGCTCCAAGTAAAGGGTTCGCTGGTAACCGCGCCGGACGGGACGGGCAGCGCTAGGGAAGTTTGTACCGCCACAGGTGCGTTATGCGATTTCGCGGCGATTGTTGCTGCTGGATCCAGTGCTGTCATAACGGCAATTATTGAGAGCGCGCTTAAGCGGTAGAAATGACGATTCATTTTATCCTTGCCTTTCAATTGAAAGATTGCCCTGTTGGACCGTATGAGTCCCCCATGACGGTTATTTATCGGCAGCCGCCTTGATGAGAGGCAATTGCCGCACGATTAGCGAAGATCACAAGCCAATGACAAAACTCGCGGCTGGGAAAACGCGATCCACATCAAAAAAGCCTGCCGACCAACTGCCGGTTGTGGTGCCGCTTCCCGCGCCCGCGCCATCTGACGCCCTACATTCCAGTACATTCGCGCCAGCCACGAGCGTGAAGTTGCAGAAGAATTTGCTGTCAGCGGTATTGAAGGTCACGGGCATGGTGCCGTGATCCGAGGTCACAGTCCCTGATGAAAGGGCCATGGTAAAATCGGTGGCGGCTTGTGCGGCCCCTGCGGATGCCCCGCCATAATCAGTAATGCTGAGCCCGTTCGGAAATTGACAATTGTTCCAGGTCGCGGGCGGTGTTGTAAATGTGAAGGTTCTGCCGAGCGGCGCGCCGGCAATATTAGCCGTCAGCACGCCGACTGCGCTAATCGGCGCATGGATCGGCGAGTCGGGAAAGGATATGCCGGCCTCGGGGTGCGCGATCTGCAAATTGAGATATTGCGAGCCTTGCTTGATGATCTGGAAAGACTGCCCCGCGATCAGATCGTAAGGCACGATCGTATTGGGAAAGTTTTGCACCGCGCCATTGATGCTTAGGCTCACAGTTTGCGGCGTCGCCGATGCGGTGATGGCCGCCGTTGTGACGCCGTCCACTTCCTGGATATTGAATTTGGCGGCAAGGTTGGTAGCGCTGTCCCCGCCGCCCGTGGTGCTTCCTGTGGTACTACCTGTCGTGCTTCCTGTGGTACTACCTGTCGTGCTTCCAGTAGTGCTGCCTGTCGTGCCGCCCGTACCGGGAGAGCTTGAGCCACCCCCGCCGCCACAGCCCGCCGTGCCGATGACGAGCGCCGCGCCGAGCGCGCCCATTATAGTTTGCTTCTTCATAATTACCTTTCAAAATAGCGAATATCAGTGGCCGGCTTGATCATAAATGGCGATAGAGTGTCGCCTTGGAGACATTGAGTTCACGGCAAATCTCCCGTGCGGAGCGTTTTGGCTCCGTACTGAATAGCAGCCGCGCTTTCGCGACCGTTTGGGCGTCCATCGCGCGCGGCCTGCCGCCCATGCGGCCTCTGGCGCGCGCCGAAGCCAACCCGGCGCAAGTATTCTCAGCGCCGGATTCTGCCTCGAACTGCGCCACCGCGCCCATCACGTTGAAGAGCAATTTGCCGGTCGCGGTGTTGGTGTCGATGGATTCATTGAGACTTTTAAGGCTGATGCCTTTTTCTTGCAGGAGTTGGAGCGTGTCGATTAGTTCTTTGAGAGAACGCCCTAGGCGGGACAATTTCCAAATCACAAGCGTATCGCCGCGTTGCATGCTCGCTAACGCTGCCTTGAGGCCGGGCCGGTCTTTGCGCCGCCCCGACATCTTGTCGTGAAAGATGCGGTCTATTCCAGCGTTGGCTAAGGCATCGCGCTGTAATTCCAGCTTTTGCTCTTCCGTCGAAACCCGTGCATAGCCTACAAACATACAATCCCCCAAGATCAGAGATGGACGTTCGTTTGGGATGCAGGGAAGGCGTCTCAATAACGACCGTTATTGAGACGTTAGACGGGCAAGCAGGCAAGCACAAGGTAAGAATCGACGCGGCCCTGCATATGGCGCAAGCCAATTGAAACCCTACAAAATGTAGATGAGGTAGGAAGAAAGGAGGATTGTTCAGGGGACCAGAAAAGGAGAAATTCACAAGCAGCCGCATAGTCTCAATAACGGTGGTTTTTGAGACTGCCGGGCATGCATATTTTACACTGCTTTTAAGCTAAAATGCCCTTGAAAGCCGAACTTGCCGTAAAATAAAGCAGCCCGCCTATGCAAATGATAGGCAGTTACAAGCCTGCGGTTTCATGGTCTACGTTCGATGCCGATGCAGGATCAGTGAAGCTGATTGGCCGTGATCAGATCCGCGTGAACGATCACATTACGAATTATACCATAAAATACCGCTTTTAGACGGCGCTTCTAAAGATTGCGCGTTTTTAGACGGTGGATTTTTAGACGTTCTCTCGATCATCCTATCAGTATGGAAAAAAGATCTGCGCTAGCAATCAAGGTAGGCCAAGCTGTGCGGCGCATCCGTAAAGAGCAAAACCGCTCCCAAGAACTTTTCGCCGATGATTGCGGCATCAACCGAACCTATATGGGCAATATTGAGCGCGGCGAAAAAGTGATCTCAATTGACATGGCAAAGAAGATCGCGACAAATCTGGGCTTGACCCTGGCGCAGTTTTTCGCACTGATCGAAGAATGACAGCAGCAAGCTGCATGCGAAAACCTGTTACGCCAACGAGATTTTCGTCAGACATCCCACCCTAAACAAAAAAAATCATTAGCCGCCCAACAAATACGAACGTTTGTTTGACAAAAGCACAATCTGTCTACCATAATACTGCTGTCTACCGCCTTTGAGGCGACCAGACATGGAGGTGCGGAAGATTGATTGCTTGCATATGGATGAGATTGATCGGCGTTGCTTGTGAGCGCGCCCGCCTGCCGCATTTGATTGATCAGCCTTTTATTTTAGCCAGTGATGACGGTATCGTAAAATGCGCTTCCCCGGAAGCGCGCGCCCAAGGCATCAGGCGCGGCTTGAACACCACCACTGCCGTTGCGCTTTGTGAGCATTTGATTGTGCTGCCCTATGATCAGAGCGCTTATACCGAAGCCGCCGAAACGATCTGGGATGTGATCGCCGTGGAAACCAGCAGCGTCGAACCGATTGATGCCGAACTATGCTACGCCGAATTTGACGGCCCCGCCGTGATCGAACGCATCAATGCGCTGGCGGCAAGCATTGCGCAGCGGCTGGAAATCCCCATTGCGGTGGGTGTCGGTGCCACCAAACTGGTGGCCCGCGCTGCGGCGCAGCGCAGCCAGCCCCAAACAGCGGATAGCTATGTCGTCGCCGTTGGCCCTGGGGATGAAGCCCAAGCGCTGACCCCGCTGCCGCTGGCCTTCCTCGACGCCATCGACGCCAAACTGCATCAGCGCCTCACCAAGCTTGGCATCACCACGATTGGCGCGCTGCATGCCATCCCGCCGGGCGAATTGGAACGCCAAGTCAAAGACCCATTGGCGCTGCGGCTGCGCCGTCTTGCTGTCGGCTTGGACAGTAGCCCGGTGCGTCGGCTCTGGCCGCAAGCCACCATCGAACAGGATTATATATTTGATGATGAAGTGCGGCAGGAACAGGCGATCTTGCAGGCGCTGCAAAAATGCAGCGCTGACATGGCAGCGAAACTGCGCGCCTGCGGCAAATACTGCCGCGCCCTGGCGCTGACGGTGCAATTGGCCGATGGCGCTTACGTACAGGAGAAAGAATATCTCTATTCCCCCACTCATGATACTGTCACCGTCTTCCGCATCGCCGGGCGGCTACTGAACCGGCTGCGCATTCGGCAGGCAATCCAGCAAGTGCGCCTTACGGCCTCCGGGATCGACGCCGGCGGCGCGGTGCAACTGACGCTGCTCAATCCGATGAACGGCCAAGACAGTTTCCCGCATGAACGCCAAATTAGCCTGAATGCTGAACTGTGCACACTGCGGCGGCGCTACGGTCCCACGTCGGTGATTTCAGCGGCATTACTGCAACAATCGCATGCTATCCATCTGTGGACCTATGCGCTGACCAAACGCCATAATGAGCGCGTCCGCGTCATCACTGATCCCAATGGTTCACCTATTCGCTGCTTTCGCAATCTAGGTTATCGGCAGGGTGCACGCCATGAAACACAGCAGGGCGGCAATCAAATTGAGATTTGGCGCGTCACCGACCGCTGGCGCGCCGCCGCCTGGTCCTGGGGCAAAATTGTCGAGACTGACGCCTACCGGGTGATGACCAGCACCCATGGCGCTTATGAATTACAGCGCATCGGCGATGAATGGCGGCTGCGCGGGATTGCTGATTAAAAGGCAAACCCGCCCCATGTTTATTCATCTTCATGTGCATAGTCCTTTCTCGTTTCTGGACGGCGCATCGTCAATTGAAGATTTAGTGCGCCGCGCCGCGCAGCAAGGCATGGGCGCGCTGGCGCTGACCGATCATAATTCCCTGACCGCCGCGATTAAGTTTCATCGCTGCTGCGCGGATTACGGCATCAAGCCGATTTTCGGCACGGAACTCACCCTTGATGACGGCTCGCATCTCACGCTGCTGGCGGCATCGCGCACCGGCTATGGCAATATCTGCCATTTGCTATCGCTGGCCTATGCGCATGGCGGGCGTCTGTCACCGGCGCTGCCCTGGGCGCTGCTGTCGCTTTACAGCGAAAGTGTAATCTGTTTATCCGGCTGCCGCCAGGGGAAGATCAGCCAGCAAATTCTCAATCATCGCTATGATGATGCGCTGGTAACGGCGCGGCATCTCAAAGCCGTCTTCGGCGATAACCTGTTTATCGAACTGCAAGATGATCTGGCCCCGCATGCCTTACGGCTGTGCCGCGAACTCGTCTTGCTGGCAAAGCGCATCGGTGTGCGTTACGTAGCCACCAATAATGTGCATTACGCCACCCCCGAGGATCTGATCGCCCATGATGTGAAGCGATGCATCGCTCATAACATTACCTTCGGCGAGGCCCATGCCGCGCGGCCCTTCAATAACCAGCGCTATTTAAAAGGCGCATGGGAAATGGCGAACCTGTATTGCTGGTGTCCCGAGGCGATCAGCAATACGATGGTCATTGCCAACCTCTGCGCACAAGACGGCATTATGCCGATCGATGAAGAAATCACGCCCGCTTATCCCACACCGGACGGCATCGCGACCAGCCAGCATCTACGGGCGCTATCCTATGCCGGGGCCAAACGGCGCTATGGCGCGATTGACCGGCGCGTCAGCAAACGGCTCGACGAAGAACTGCTGCTGCTCAATACGCTCGGCTATGCTGATTTTGTGCTGCATACGGGCCGGATTGTGGCGTGGGCGCGCAGCCAGAATATCACCGTCACCGGACGCGGCTCCGGGGCGGATTCGATTATCTGTTACAGCCTGGGCCTGACGGATATTGATGTCGTGGCGCGCAATCTGCCGGTGGCGCGCTGGGTCGCGCCCGGCAAAAAGCCCGATATTGATATCGATTTTGAAGCCAAACGGCGCGATGAAGTCTTTCGCTGGATCGCGCAAACCTATGGCGCGGAGAATGTCGCGCTCTGCTGCACCTATGCGACCTATTGGAGCAAGGGCGCGCTGCGCGATGTCGGCAAGGCGCTGGCCCTCCCCACCCCGGCGCTAAAATGGTTTACCAAGCATATCTCTGGATTCATGCCGGCAACAGAAATCAAAGCCGCCTTTGAACGCAATCCCGAACTGCGCGGCTATGCGTCCCTAGCCTCCCGCTTTGAATTGCTCTTTACCCTCTGCGGCAAAATCGGCGGGCATCCCCGGCATCTTGGCAGCCATTCTTCCGGCGTCGTGATCAGCCGTATGGCGCTGTCACAGTTGAATGTCGTTACGCCCTCGGCGCGCGGCGTGCTGCCGATCATCATGCTTGATAAAGATGATGTGGAAGACATGGGGGCGGTCAAGCTGGATATTCTATCGCTGCCGATCCTGGGCGTCGTGGGGGATGCGGCGCGCGATATTCAGCGCAGCGAACGGGAATTTAATTATGACCTGATTCCCAAAAACGATCTGGCAACCTACCGGATGCTCTGGACCGGCAGCAATATGGGGGCGTTTCAGCTGGGGTCACCCGCGCAAGCGGCGCTCGCCACCCAATTGCATCCGGCGGATTTTGAGCATTTGGTTGCCAGCATCGGCCTGATCCGGCCTGGGCCGATCAAATCGCGCGCCGTCAAAAAATACATCGCCTACCGCAACGGCTATGCCCGCATCGAATATCTGCATCCGGCGCTGCAACCGATCTTGGAACGCACTTACGGCGTGTGCTGCTTCCAAGAACAAGTCTCCTATATCATCGCTGTGATGCTGGGGGTCAATGACGCGCAAGCCGAAGTTTGGCGCAAGCGTCTGACCAAGCATGCCCGCGCTGGCACGATGCGCGAAGCGCGCACGGAATTTGTGCTGAGATCGCGTCAGATTCATCATGACTTGTCGCTTGATAATGCTAATTTCATCATGGATGAATTAGAAGGCTGGTCTAGCCTGGGCTTTGTCGAAGGCCATTCCGCAAGCTTTGCGCTGACGGGGCAGAAGACGGCCTATATGATCTGCCACCACCCCATCCAGTATTACGCCGCCCTGCTCTCTAACCAGCCATGCGGTTTCTATGCGCCGCAATCGGTCGCCTCCGAAGCGCGGCGGCGCGGCGCGCAGATTCTACAGCTGGATATTAATGACAGCGCCCTGGCCTGCACGACCGATGAGGCCGTGACTGCCATTCGTCTTGGCTTTTGTCTGGTGAGCGGGATGCGTGAAGCAGACATCGCCGCAATCCTGGCCGCACGCGATCACGGCGTTTTCCGCAGCCTGCTGGATTTTTGCGCGCGTGTGCCGCTGCGCCGCGATCTGCTCGAAAGCCTGCTGCTCTGCGGTGCGTTTGACGCGCTGCATGAACACCGGCGCGGCTTGCTGTGGCGACTCGATGAAACGCTCGCCAAAGCCCAATCCATCCGCGCCAGCGCGCAGCAAAGCGCACAACAAAGGTTGGATATTCGCATGGTCGGCGCGGATGCGACGCCGATTGCTTGGGATATAGAAGACTTTTCGGATTGGGAGAAGCTGTTGTGGGAATGGCGCGTGGTGTCGGTGACGACAAGCTGCCACCCCATGGCGCATCTGCGCCCGGCGCTGGCTGCGCACAGCATCGTCACCGCGCATGAAGCGATGCAACTCAAAACCGGCATGAAGGCGACGGTAGCCGGTTTGAACATCCGCCCGCATCGTCCCCCCGCCAAATCCGGCGGCAGGCATCTGTTCTGCACAATCGAAGATGAAAGCGCCTATCTACAAGCCGCGTTTTACGGCAACGCCATCGAAAACAATATGGCGACGATCCTATTGTCTCCCGCCATCATCGTGCGGGGCCGCATGGTCCGCAAGGGCTTGGGCTGCTCCATAGAAGTTGAACAGGCATGGCCGCTGAGCGTTCAGGAATTTCAGCCACTGGCTACTCAGGAAGTTATGGCGATAAGACACAAAATTAGCGTGCTTCGACTGGAAGCACCCTAATAATCTGGCCTTAACAGATTTACCTATCTTAATCCTCCTAAGACTTGAACGCTATAAACCGGACCTAATGAAGAAACCTAACCAATTCAAAGCTCACTCATGTTTCCTGAAAATTACCAAAGCAAAATAGCCATCGAAAAATCTCCGATTGTCCAGGCGTAATTGCGACCACCCACCATCAAACTTATCTAAAGTACATAGGAGGTAGGTTAATTGACACGAGAAAAAATTAACTACGATATAAATCCAAGAGATTAATAATTCTTTCTTTGACAGTCGGCCATTCGGGGGCGATTATACTGTAGATGAAATCATCGCGTCGATTATCTATTGAAATTTTTGTATTCATTCTGAGTTTACCTTCCAAAGTTGCGCCAATTCTATTAATAGCACGCTGACTACGAACGTTACGAAAGTCAACTTTGAAATTTACCCTGATAAGATTTAAGTTTTCAAAAGCATGCGTTAAAAGTAAAAACTTGCTTTCAGTGTTAATTCCCGTACGCCAAACTGACGGAGTAACCCAGGTTATAAACGAAGCTTTATCATGTAACCGCGAATATTCAAAAAGCCTAATAACACCAACTGCAAGATCATCTTGTCGCCTGCGAATAACATAACTTAATCCTAATCCATCATAATATTCTTCTATGCATTGATGAACATAGTTGACGAATTCTTCTGTTGAGACCGGATGCTCTACAAGAAATTTCCAAATTCTTTCATCCTTGCCAATAGCCTCTAAATCACTTATATCGCCTATTTTGAGTGGAACAAGCCGAACGATATTGCCAATTAGTTCGGAGTTATCCATTATATTAATTATCATAATAATTTTTAACTGGTAACAACTACCATAGTATTAGTTGGCTCGTCACTTGTTATCAAATAAAATGCAAAATCCAGCAACAAATCTCTGGTCAATTTATCTCCTTGAGATACTGCACTTATTGCAGCAGCACCATGATAAATAGATTCTCGATATTTGACAAATGCAAGAAACAATATTTTATCATTTATTTCGGATTTATCTAATAAATCTAACCTTACATATGGGCCTAGATTATCGGATGTTACAACGGTTCCGAACATCTGATTTGGGGCTTCCAAAGAATTTATCTTATACGTAGCATTTAAAACTGATTTAAGAGCAAAAACCAAATTATTGCCTTCTGAATCCTTAATTTTATAAAATTTCACCATGTAATTCATAAGTGTAACTTCTATAAATTCGTTCTTGACAAGCCATTCTTTGGGCGTATTCCCACTGCTCCATGCCTTTGCAAAAAATGATGCGTAAAATGCATCTGGTAGTGCCTTCATATTTCTTAGCCGTACATGATCCACATCTGTCACGCGTTCTGTATCGGGGATCGGTGCAAAATATGTTAGATCAGGACAAGAGTAAAAATCTATTTTAATCTCGGAGCTTGTAAGTTTAAGTTCTACAATTTCACGTATCGTATCTGGCAGCATTCTATAAGAGTGGATATTATTATAAATAAGGCATCTTAAATTTTGAAGATCGTGGACAGTGTTTTCTCGTTCAAGTGCAGCCGAAGATTCTGGATCAAGAATTAGTATTTGTATACGGGATTTTGGGTTAATTCTTGCTAATTCTATACAGCACATTTTGAACTTAATTGCTAGATTTCCATTCTCTTGATACTCCTGACTAAGTAACTCAGTAAAGGTTGACATAACATATCCTTTAACTGGATCGTATTTGCTTGATAAGCTAGTGATTTTTTGAATAAATTCCTCCCTGTTTAGTCGCCGCATATGTGTAGTAGAAACGCCAAACAAAGCGTCCTGCAATACTAGATTAATCACAGTAGCAACAGCTATTCCAACACCCAAATTAACAAAAAGTGAGCTAAGATATGGCTCGCAGAAAGAGTTTTTTACTTTCCAATAATGACTAGGGATTTTAGGCGTGCTTGCTGCATAAAAATACAAGTCATTTCTCGACATTCCCCAACCAATAAGTACAACCATTGCTGTCATGGAATATATAGCAATTGCTAGTCCTTTGCGGCTCGTACGCTCTTTAGCAATTTGACTCCGAAATAAGCATATACCTGCCACTATCCAAATTAAAATGATTACAACAGGAGAGAAGTTTACCATATATATACTCAATAATATTGACACTGCACGATAAATATGTTTAATAACAATTTAAATAATATAAATTATAACACAGGCAATGGAATTATGAAGCTTTGGCGGCGTAAATCGAGACTCCAATCCATACCAGTAACTATGGCACCAAGGATTGCAACAATGCAAAGCGACACTGTATATAATCAGCGATTAGCAAATATGATATTAACATTAGCTACAGAACGAATAAATGAATGCAATCGCTTTCAAAACGATGCTGCACATGATCCAGTGTTGAAAATGCTATGCCATGTGACCGCTATTCACATGAAGTTAGCGACCGATTATGCGGGAGCACCAGCAATTCGCGATGAGTGTATTCAGCCCTTAGTCAACGCGACTCTAACCCATTTACTAAAAGATTTGCACCCGTGACATCAAAGTCTAATGACATCGGTTGTTGTTATTATAGCGCATAGACGTATAAATACTTTCGGATCTCATAATTATTTTCTGCGAAATAATTTGACTTATCATAGAGATGGAATTTAGCGGTTTTCAATCTATTGGCTATTGTTATACATTATTAATAGGTAATGAGCTGAATGCCTACAGCACTGGGAGTAGCAGAGCTTACATTAGATACAATGTTCGGCGGTTTATCCAAAAACCGCTAACTCCAGATGGACCGAAAGATACAAAATTCCTCTCAGCATCCAAAGTCGCGCCTATGATATATGACAACAGAAATCCCGGCGGCGCTTACCCACGAATATGAAAATCTCTTGATCCTTGACACGGAAATTGATCGGCTGCTTGTCGCCTTTCAACCCGCCCCGTACAAAAATTCGGCGGCTGGAATAAGACATCGCTGCCCGCCAGCCCACGCGCCGCGAAAGAAAGGTTTGTGGGTAATTTCTTCGCTGATCGCATTGAAAGCTTTGAAGGTTGACTTGCCGCGGCCCCGATTTGTGACACCCCCCCACTTCATGGCCTCGAAGGCATGCATTCCATCCGCATTAACGATGGCCGCAATGGATCGCGTCGGGGCTACGCGGTAGCTGGGCAGTAAATCATCCACCGCACCAAGGTTGCCAAACAAGCTGAGCTGATCCGCAATATCCTTCGCACTGATCGCAATATTATGATGTTTGCACATAGGAGCAGTTCACCTGAACCTGGCACCACCTGATCGCTTTTGCCATTAGGATTAAGGAAAACTGGAAGCCCCGGCGGCGCTTAGACGCCAAGCCGGAGGCAGCCTGGCTTTGGAGGCTGCTGGAGGCGCGGGCGGCTTCTGTGCGCTGCCGTGTCAAGAGGCAGTTGCTACCGTAAAAGTTTCAGATCCAGCTGACATGCGACAAATCTCTCGCTAGCAAATTTGTCTGGCGGGACTGAATCTTTGGAGGCGATCACGGTCAAAAATTCTTCTGTTCTTGACCGTGTCTGTTTGGCGATCGATCAGCATCAGCACCCAACATGTAAGGGGATAATCAGCGGGCATTAGGAAGTGACAACAAGTTCGCGCTTCTCAATAGCGCCGTAGAGGTCCAGAGTCGGGCAGATCGCGTCAAGAATACGGCGAATTTTATAGCGCGCCACAGCGTTTGTAACAAAGCCACATGCGTTAGCGATGCGAACCGTAGCGGTTTCAAGCAGTTGGTCGTTGGCCTTGGTCCGGCTTAGTCCAGGCCGATTTGCGCGGTCATACGCAATATCTGCTGCGTCATAGCCGGAAATGAATATATCCTGATAATGGCTCAGCACCGTCGGGGCAAAATTAGGCGCCATCGCAGCGGCGCTGATATAGGCGAGCTTCATCGCGGCATCAGAGAAAAGGGCGTCAAACGCGCTTTCGCTGATCCTGCCGGTGGCGGCGAAGGTCGTCAGGTGTAGGAAAAAGAATTGAAACTCTGTCAAAACGCGGAATGGGACATCGCCGCTTAGCCCCTTATTCAGCGAGGCGGCGACAGCTTGCGTTGCATTGAACGCCTTGAGCGACGGCAAATAGATTTCTTTGACCAGCCGGTTCGATTGTTTGTCATTGGCAAGTAGTGTAAGTGCTTCATCGAACTGCGGATCGGGACTATCGGCATAGCTCATGGCGAGGAACCTCCTGGCGATCATACGTTCGATTATACCGCGCAATTCCCCTTTTCTACTGTGCGCTCTGACAAAAATTTCTTGATCGCTGGCATTGTACACGATGGCGCTGAATTATCCGATTCTCAAATTAGCGCGCACGGCTGATCGTTGATGGCGCGACAACGACTTAGCTTGCGATCTCTGAACCGCCAGCAATTAATGTCAGACGGGTGCAAGATCTGCCCGCCGATTTAATCGGCGAGAGCATGCGTTACAATTAGCCCTAGCTTCCTGCATTGCGATTTGCAGGAAATTGACCAGGCGATCAATAATAGGATAGCAATTGAATTTGAACACAAGTAGCGGCTAGCGCTGTGATAGCAAATTAGTCCTTAATATTAAAACAGAGGTGCAATTTTGGATTTTATAGACTGGTGTCACATTGTTTTAGATAAAACAATAGAAGCTTATGATAGTGATCCACAGGCAAGCTATAGTGGCGTACATGTAACAGACATAAGCAAAGTCCTATTTGATAAAGGCACACACGAACTCTCAGACGAAAATGAAATGCAGTCTTTTGTAGACGCATTATCGGCTTTAAAGGAATGTGGTTTTATTTACGAAAAGCGGCGACAGTGGATTTCCGTCAACCGCAGCGGACGTGATTTTATAAAAAATCCAATACCATTTTGGGAAAGCATTTGCGCGATACAATTACAAGAACGCGAAGCCGCTGTACTGAATGCAACGAATAATTTAAGCCCAAAAAGCACAAATAGATATGCTTGGCTCACTTTTCCAAAAACCGATGATATGTTGGCAGAGCTTAATTTGAATGACGATACGTCCTATTTTGCAATAGGCAGAGAGCTGGCAGATCAGCATAAACTGCTCAAACTATATCGCTCTATGGATTCGATTTATGGTTACGCTGCAACTTACAAGGGCCTTATTTGGCAAACCCGACGCGATATCACTTCAGAAACAAAAAGGCTTGATGAGCTTGTTGCAGAATGGGAAACAACGAGCGTAGATTTTAAACGCGAACTAAAATTAGATACAGCGAGCGAAAAAGCGGAATTTATAAAAGATGTAATAGCACTTGCTAACACGCAAGCAAGCGGAAAAAGATATTTAATTATTGGCTTTGACGATAAAACACGCAACTATCATACTCCTGTCTCTGGCAGCATATCCTCAAACCGGATAGAGCAAATCCTTGCTAATCATACAAAACCAATGATTAATGTAAAATATCAGGCCATAAACTATAAAGGCGGCACTGTTGGCCAAATAGAAATTCTCAGGAACGCAATAGATATTCCATATAAAGTTAGCAAATCGATCGGCGATAAGAAACGTGTAAACGAGGGAGATATATTTGTTCGTCACGGCACGCAGATAGAGCCACCAACCCCAGGCGAGCTTTCAGCCATAGAGGAAGAAGCGGCTTATGCAAAGTCTATCAAGTATAATGCCGGCGGATCTTGATAAATTGTGTTTACAAACTTGAGGCGTTAGATCCTCTTCACGAGGGCCTATTATTGTAAGAACTTGATTTGCTTGGCAAGCTGTATTCTGGGTTGAGTCAACGCCTCCGTTGAAAAGGATGTCGCGATGAATGGGAAGCTTGCTCGAAAGCGAATTTTGTGCATCCTTGAAGGTGTCAAGGACAGAGGCAAAACCGACTATGAGAGATAACGATCACGAATCGCAATTGCGAATCGAAGTAGAATCTGGCGGAGTGGTTTCCAACGTTCGGCAGGAAGCAACACATATAGGCATCCAGCATATTCATAATGTCCAAGCGCCCGCGCCAGAATTCCACGCGTCATCCCGTTCAGACCAGATCGTGGACTGGCTGCCAAACTTCGTTCGTGCCAATCTACCTTACATTTCGCGCGGCAGTTCAAATATATCTGAGCACTTCGCTAGCTTACTTGAACGCCGGCGAATCGTAATCCTGGGGCGTACGGGTCTTGGCAAGACGCGGGAGGCTCTCGAACTAATTGACAAGTTGCGGCAAAAATTGGGAGAAGCCCCTACGGTATTGATCCTGAGGCAATTCGAAACTTCGATTGCTAAATACCTTGCAGATCACGGACACACCCGCAACGTGGTCTGGCTAGTTGACGATCTCCATCTTTACAGCATGAGGTACCAGCGCTTGGTTGCAATGGGGCAAGCGCAAAGCACATTCAACGATTGGTTTAACTCGTGGCTCAATGGCCTGGAAACGGCAACCGCCGGCCAAACTTGGGTGATCTGCACAATGCGGATCGAGCCCGACTTCTTGAGCATTCTAGATCTTGGAAGGGAACCATGGACAACCTTCGACCACATACAACTCCGGAACGTCGATGGCGACTGCATCCGGTATGCAGCCTCTAGCCTCGCCCATAGCCACGACCTAACGATCACCGACGAGGCTCTCGATCTCGTTGCCCAACGTTCCGACGGAACCGTAATGGGTGTGGTTGCGTACCTCAAGCGAATGTCAACGCGAAAAGGCTTGAAGACAATCGACGCAAGTTCGATGTCAGATTATACAGGTACGTACCCGCTCGAATGGAAGGATGTGTATAACCGATACATTGCTCGATATCGGTATAGACGGGCTGTATTCTACGCGATCAGCCTGCTGCGTCAAATTAACCTAACTCCCTGGACTGAACTGGTAGTTGTGTTGGCCGCTGCAATCGCGGGCGGTCGCGTGAACTGGAATAGGTTCTGGATTCGTCGTGCAATCAATGAACTTTCCCCCTGGGTAGAGTTAAACATAGTCAAGGAGTCATCGCCCGCTCCACCGGCAATGCACAAATCCCTTATATTCCGTCTGCCGAGTACTGCTGCATTCTTGACGTGTCCAGACGGGTACGTCCAAGATCTAGTTAGCGTCGACGACCCAAAGTATCATGATACCGTTGCAACCTTGGTCGCCTACTATTACTTCATGCACCAGCGATTCGATCAGTATTGCCCTGATCCCGATGGACGAATACTCAATGAGATGGAACAAGCCGTCCAGTTGATGGCCCCCAAATCTCTGGACAGTCTGGTTTCGCGCCTCTACGTTCCCTGGTCCGAGGCGTCCCTGGGTGGTGTCCTATTCTTCCTGGCCCAGATGAGGCGTAACGATATCCTACCATTCTTGCGTTACCACAATCGAGCCTTCGATCACCCACGATATCGTGAGTGGCAGTCATACAGAGGGAACTTGGCTTACTGTTTAGGAATGCTCGGATGCAGCGAGGGTCTACCACTCTTGTTGACAATTATCGATCAGTTATCGCCATCCACAGACAGAGGAGACGCCATGTCGTTCTTGGGTTCGTTCCAAGGACGAAGAGACTTTGCAGCTATTCTCGACCATGTCCGTACATGGGATCGAGACGAGCTTGACATATTAGCCTACTGTGTATTGGCCGGGATATCGCTCGCGATTGTTCTTTCCGACGAGGAGGCAGCTGAACGTGACGCGTATTGGGAGGACTTAAAGGACGATGCCAGATGCAGAAGCGCTGAACATTTCATGAATAGCGGCTTGGTTCGTCGAAGGTTTCGGGGACACTTTGCGGCGGCACTCAGGAGAGAGGCTGACACAGACCATTATGCGCGCGGCCTCCGCGACAACGACGCGACCATACGCGGTGCAACTCTAATGCTGTTAGGCACCTTTGGCACTCCAAGCTTGGCGGAGAACGATAAGTTGGAGCAATTGCTCGATATCTGTTGTGCTGATCCAGCTACCTACGACGGACTGATGATTAAGCAAATAGCTCATGGCTGCCTAGAACAGTTGCGATCAAGGTCTCAAGCACAAATATTGTGACTAACATGGCGTAAACTAAAACCGGGCTCCCGGAAAGTCAGCGGCATCGGGGTCGATATTACGTGCTCGTGTGACTGTGCGTTTGAACTAGGTACAATTAGCGTGTACCAGTGATAGTGGCCGAAAGACATGTCGCATTCTCTGTAATGCGTATTCCGCAAGATTAAAGACAGGCCTAATGTTCACAGATTTCTGGGATGCCTAACTGTTGCCAAAAGGCATTAGCTCATACCTGGCGGCTCTCTCGTGCGGCCAATGACAATAGCCGCAATGGACGCCTACTACACCCCTCCGTCCTGCTCCCACCCCGCAGCAGGAATCTGCCCGGTGCATCCGTCAATAGCCATTGTTCGTTTTTGTCAACAGTACGAGCAGTCGAAACCAAAAAGGTTCTTCGGACTTCGGCATCTAACCACAACACAATAAATAATTTCACTAACGTCCTCCAAAGGGTACAATTAACGTCTAGGCAGGAACTAACTGGAATAAGTTATATTAGCTTCTAGGGCCATACGGACACGGGCTTCCATAAAAATAAAAGCACGCCACATTGAATTACAAGAGGCATTCTACATGAGCGATTTCATTCACCTAGCATCTCAAGCTACAGCCATTATTACACCACACTTGCCAGCAATAACTGCTTACGTTGCTGGCGAAGCTGGCAAGGCAGCCGTTGGCAAAGGAATAGATGGCGCCTTCGACGCGGCCAAGTCACTATGGGATGCTGTCTCTGCCAAGTTCGCTAAGCATCCGAAGGCTGAAAAGGCCGCCAGCGACCTTACGTCGGACCCCACAGACCTAGATTACCAATCGACTTTTGCATCAAAATTGGCTGAGGTCCTTGCAGCGGAGCCGGATCTCGTAACCGAGCTGAAGCATCTATTGGAATCGCCAATAGTTCAACGGATCGTCGCAGACGATGCAACAGTCCGTGACACTCAACAGATCGCAACTTCAGTCGCGAAAAGTCGGCAGGAGATAATCGCCCACTCTGGTGCGGTTGTCGAACGGGTGAAACAGCAGGTCACAGATGGACGATCAAATCCCTAATATTGAACAATCCCTAGTAGTGGGCGATGGTGCTGACGTTAGCGATATCACACAAATAGGTATCCAGCATGTGCACCATCACTATTCTGGCGATCATGACGATCTTTCGACCGATCTTGCCGAGTGGTGGTCAGCGTGGTCGGGTGCCACTACACCGCCGCTATCGGCCTCTCTGGTGCTTGCCGGACGGGAGGAAGCGATAGTGAAGGCTCGTGCAGCACTTGAAGGCCCACCATCGGTGATTGCCGTTAAGAGTGATTCGCGCGATGAGGCGATTGCCTTTCTCGCAGCCATACTCTTAGATCAACCTGAGGCCGAGGGACACACTCTTGGAAGTTCACCAATAGTCGTTCGGAGCGCCGAAGCATTCGCGAGGTGCGTGGAAAATGAACAGCCTTCAGTGCTTATCGTCGATTTTGATGACCGCGAACGAGTTGCAATAGCCACACAGAAAGGGCATCATGTTATAGTTCCACTGGGACAGGCAGAACCAGCAAATGGAACGATAGTTGAGATTCCGAAGATCCGATATCAACCTGCTCGTGAGGCACTGGAAGCCATGGGGATTTCCCACGAGCACTCAGGAGAAGATGCTGCACTGGCACGCAGGAGCCTAACCGCCTTTCGACGTAATAAGGCAGCTGCTCCCATAATCCGCCGACCGGAATGGGCGTCGCCTCAGGCAGCTATTCCTCTTTTACCGGCGCTCTTCGTCGGCACGTGGCTCGACACAAGCGCAGGCGACCGCAATGTGATTGAGCAAATTGCTTGCTCCCAATACGAATTGGTGGCACAAACTCTTGTGCGTTGGGAGAACACACCTGACGCTCCATTCCACAGGATCGGCAGTATATGGATCGTTGCCTCCAAAGAGGATGCTTGGCGCCAAATAGCGCCCCTCCTAACGGCTGACATGATTGGCCGTTTCGTAGAAATTGCGATAACGGTTTTGTCGGAGGACGATCCCAAATACGACTTGCCAGTCAGTGATCAATGGTTTGCCAACTTACGCGGCAAGACGCTCACTTGCTCCAACCACATACGAAAGGGAATCGCCGATACACTGGCACTTGCGGCTTCTCTCGATACGGCTACGAACATTACAGGTGGTGGCCAAAATCTTGCAAATCGCATTGTGCGTAGTATTATGGCGACACGGCCCGAAGGAATGCGCGGATGGGCATCTATGGGTTCCGTCTTGCCGCTACTCGCCGAGGCAGCCCCGGAAGAATTCCTAACGGCCATCGAACAATCGATCCAAATCGATCAAGACCATATGCGAGACCTTCTATCGGATAATCAAGTTGGGCCGTTCGGAGGCACGCCGCATGTAGGCTTGCTCTGGGCACTTGAAGGGCTTGCCTGGTCTTCGAGGTTCCTATCACGCGCAGCACGCGCCCTCGCCGCGCTCTCGTTAATTGACCCAAACCCGCAAAGCAACAATGCGAATCGTCCATTTCGTAGTCTCCAAAATATTTTTGTACCGTGGCACCCTCAGACATCAGCTGCGCTGGAGCAGCGAGAGCGAATAATCGATATGCTTAGGCGGCAAAATCCAACGGTGGCACGATCACTATTGTTGAGTATGGTTCCAGGCCAACATGCCTTCGTAATACCATCTCACACACCGCAATGGCGCGATTGGGGGCCGGATGGGGATGCACGAGTGACCTCGACGGAACATACTCGCGCGGTTGCATGGGCGGTCACACGGCTACTTGAGGATGTCGATGGCAATGGGCAGCGGTTAGCAGAGTTGATACCGATACTAAAGCTCGTTCCGCTTGAACAGCGTGAAGCTATTCTCATTAAATTAGAGGAAATTGCCTCCGATCTAGCCGATAGCCAAGGCAAAGTGGCGCTTGCTGACCAGCTTCGCGCGACGGTATCAAAACATCGAGACTTTTCTGATGCTCAATGGGCTTTACCGTCTGATGTTGTAGATCGCCTTGCCGCTGCATATGAACGCGTTCAGCCTGCAAATCCTATTGAGAGACACGCTTCGCTATTCGCTATACAGCCATCACTTCTTACAACATCGCGCAGGGATTACAGCCACTGGGCCTCTGACCTACAGAATGCCCGTAATAGTGCAATCGGGGTTGTGTTTGCGTCTGGCGGGGTAGAGGCTGTGGAAAACCTCGCCGGGCGTGCTGAACGCCCATTTGACGTCGGAATTGCACTAGGCAGAACCGATCTCGCCGACGGACGAGAGGAAGATTTCCTGAAAAGGCGGATGGGGGCAAAAGATGAATTCGCACGTGGATTTGTACTGGCGCGTGCGTCACGGTCCACAGAATGGATAGTTAATCAGCTAACTAACTTGAACGACAAGTTAACAGATGAGCAGTTAGCCGACTTCTACACATGCTTGCCGTTAGTACAGCTAATCTGGGACATGGTTGAGGCGGGCCCATCCCAAGCACGCCACTTGTACTGGCGCTCAATTCGCCCATTCGTGGTAGAAGATAATACACAACTTGAATACGTCGTGTCCAAATTACTTCAGCATGGAAATCCACACGCCGCCATACCGCTAATACACCATTACATCGGCAACGAAGCGATGATACTCCCTTCGGAAAGCATCGCAAGTGTGCTAGAAGCACTTTACCAGACGCCTCCCCCGCAAGGCTTTGACCTCGGCAGCATTGCCTACGAAATTGGTGACCTTCTCGACGTGTTGGAATCATCACAAACGGTGTCCCAGGATAGGCTTGTCCACATTGAGTTCGCCTTCTTAAATCTTTTACATTTCGTACGAACACCGAAGCTTCTTGCGCGACAAATTGCTAATAATCCAGCCTTCTTTGTTGAGGCACTGAGTATAGTGTTTCGAAGGAGAGGCGCTCCCGTCGAGGCACTTTCAGAGGAGGAAAAGCTTAAAGCCACACTAGTACACCAAATGCTTGATTCATGTCGAATGATGCCAGGAATGACAGCAAACAGTGCAGTCAACCCACAGGAACTCAATGAGTGGGTTAATGAGGTTCGTGTATTAGCAACTGAGGCAGGAAGAATAGAAATTGCCGATCAATATATTGGGCATCTCCTGTCGTCTTCACCGCAGGGTAACGACGGTGCTTGGCCAGCCGAACCAGTCCGTGACCTAATTGAAACTATCAATAGTCGAGACTTAGAGAATGGCCTTGAGATACAGGTAATTAATTCGCGCGGCGTTACAAGTAGAGGAACTTACGACGGTGGATCGCAAGAGCGCGACTTGGCGAATAGATATAAGAGTTATGCCGATATCGTACAAGATATGTGGCCATCGACTGGAGCAATGTTGAATCGGCTTGCTGACAACTATATGAATCACGCCACGATGGAGGATTTGAGCGCTGGCTTAAGCGAAGACTTAGGGCATTGATTAAGCGGAGTATTAAGACACAGGCGTAATGTCGTTATACTTAATGATCGATCACGAAGGAAAAAAATGCACAGCCACCAACAAGAACACTTGTCAGTGGCTGTGTCACTCACCATCTATATAACAATGCGCCAATCACAATCAGCTTTCGCAGATACTCTACAAACGACGCTACTCACCTGCCGCATCAGTAAACACCTGGAAGTAGCATGGCAGCTGCTAAACACTTTAGGCTGTGCCGATTTAGTGTTGCATACGAGACGTATTGTCCAATAGGCGCGCAGCCAGGGCATTACGGTCACGGGGAGCGGCTCAGTTGCGGATTCGATTATTTTGTGCAATCGATCTGGCTGTGGTCCAGCATCGTCATGCACTAAGACTGGAATTTGGCTATAATTTCTTTTCCAAGACTCTAGGCCAAGATGGACATATGGAGAAGCCGAAAAAGTCGCAATCAATAGACCCACAGATATTTCAGAATGATTTGCTATCGTCATAAATTTGTATCAGTTCTTAGTTCTGAGGAATAAGTAAGCAAGCAGAATCTCGCCCTTTATATTCCCCTTGGCAAAGAATCGTTCCCCGGGTGTTAATTGCCACCGGATCTTGTAAAACCCAATCTGCATGATTTCTGCACAAAAGATTCAGATTGTAGCTTTTACTTCCAATCCATAATGTTGCAATATCACTCGATGTTGCCTGTTGATAAATTGTCCCGACAACCTTTCCATCGTAGGCAATTCCTATAGCATTTCCATCTGATTGCGCTTCTATCGGCAACTCTGTGACTTTACCAGACAGATATTTGAATGGTATTCTTTGCCCTAATTGGCCTTGAATATAACCAACAAAATTCCCATTTGCTAAGACTGCGTTTATATTCCAAAGTTTTTCATGCTCTATCTCTTGCTTAACCTTACCAGATTTAGTATTAACAAATAAAGTCCGATACAAAGATGGTGAGTGGGCTAAACCACTAGCAAGAACTTCTGAATTATTGACCCATCCAACGACTTTTAAATCATTATATGGTAATATTATTTCTTTGGATGAACCTTTTGAAGACCATATCATTATGCTATTATCAATCTCAGCACCGTGATGATAAACTCCCACGGTTTCTCCTCTACTATTTAGATCACATGGCTCGCAGTCTCCTGATGCTAAAAGCCAATGTATGTGCATTTGAGCATCTAAATAAAATGATCGAATATTTGGTGTTTGCTTTGTTTGCGTTACACCTAGCACACGACGATAATTTGTAATTTTAGTTGCAAATTGCTCTGGATATCCTTTTAATTTAAGATCTTTTAGCACACCTTTGCTAAATAAGAACGACCGCATACCATATGGGCCGTTCCCAAATGAGACGAGAACTTCATCATTGTCATTTAAGCTAACAGCTTGGACACTTTCCTTTGAATCAGGGGCAATATTAATTATCTTATAGTTTAATCCATCAGCACTGCAATTTTTCGCCGGACCAAAAACAATGAAAATCAATTGTAGACCAGAAAAAAATATCTATAAATTATGAATAACTTCAGTCTAAAGGCTTCAAAAACATTAATATTCATATAATATCCATTAATTTAGTGTTTTCAACTACATTTTCCGAACCGATCATTGTACGGGAAGCAATAAACATGCAGAGTCCCGACCTTCATATTTTCCTTGACAAAGGATCGTCCCCCTAGCATTGATTGCAACCGCTTCGGAGAGTGTCCATCCCGAATGATTTATACAAAGCTTGTTTAAATCATATTTATTGTTTCCCACCCATATAGTCGCGGTATGTGTTGCTTCTTGATAATTATAAGTGGTTCCAACAATTTCTCGAGACGTATTGATTCCTATAGCCTCACCTTCCAAATCTATATCGGTAATGAGGTCATTAAGTCCTCCTTTAAGAAAAATGAATGGGCGTCTTTTGCCACTAGCATCTTCCCTGTATCCGACAAATGCTCCATCAGACCTAACATTACTCACCACCCATTCACTATCATGCCTTATATCGTGCTGAATATTACCAGACTTTGAATTAACGATTAAAGTATGGAATTTTGGAGATGTATGCGATACTCCGTTAACTAGAAAGTCAGAATTTGTAATCCATCCTAAGACATGAAGATCGTTATAAGGCAAATGTATTTCCTTAAATGATCCTGCCGCATTCCAAAATGCGACACTATACAGAGGCTTATCTCGCTGACGATACAAGCCAATAATTTCATTATTGGCATTCATATCCGATGGTTGACATTCACCGTAAGCTTGTCGCCTGTGAATTTTAAAATTCTTGTCTAGATAAAAAACTCGCAGATTAGGACTAGTTTGTACTTGTTCGAACCCCAATAGACATTCATTGTTGTTTATTTTTACAAAAATATTCTTTGGGTACCCTTCTATATTTAAATTATTCAGAATATTTTTCTTAAATAATGCAACATGAATACCTCCCAAAGGATTTCCAATATAAGCAATCACGTCGTTATTATCATTTAAACATCCTGCGGTGACAGTACTTTCCAGCTTAGGAGAAATATTTATTATTCTATAATTAATTGCACATTCTCCTTTTACGGACATAATAAGTATAGACGCAGTAATTTGTATACTAAGTGAGTCAATTATATGGGCTTTTCTTAACACTTCACACCTCAATCTAATTAGATTTTCATTAAGGATGCCCATTTAGTAAAAAGCTCGTGATACATTGTGCCATAGGAGTACTGTAATCGTGTTTAGGGTCTTCAGCTAAACCATTATGAGCATGAAAACTCACATGAGTGTAATAGTTAACCGAGGCTGGTCACCGCGCGCAATGGTCATCCGATCAGCGGCCGAGACCAGCCAAGCATACCATAAGAAATAAGAAAGCGGATATACCGCAACATTAAGTTTCTCCTTCATTGCTGGTGTTAAATCGCAAAGGCGAGACGATCGATCAGCGCAGCCATTCGACGCGCTTTCTAAGGTGCTCTGCACCAATTCTTAACCTGGCGTCAAAATGTTTGTTTATGCTGCTGCCATGAGCGTGGCCCATTTCCAACGGTCGGACGTATCACGAAATGCACATACAAGAGAAAAGCTGCAAACAAGACAACAAATATCACCAGAGCTATAAACCAGGGGCTACCCCATCGATGCCTGCGGGCGGAAATGGGCGGTTCTGCATTACCAGTCGGTTTTGGAGGCCATTGATTTGTTGCCATTGCTTGCTTCCTGTGAACGATTTAAGCCAATCTACTGCTATAGCTTGAACGTATCATTCCATGACGGCTGAACTACTGTATCATTTTGCGGATTGCTGACGGTCGGTTGGGTTGCGGAGGTAAGTTTTCCAGCCGATTCCGCCCCTGCCGCTTTCCAGTCTAAACTATCAATAGGTACCCATATCGCGCCCGAAACACCGCAATTCCACATAAGGTACGTCGTGGCGTCGAAATCAATACTCATCGGGGGTACGACGGAATTCGCAATCAAACCAGCCTGAACATAGGGAGAGTCATTGAAAGGTTGGTTGGGTAAGTTATAGGGGAAAATTGTATCCAATTCCGGTGGAGAAGCAAGGCTAGCCTGAGTAATTCCGAGAACAGTTGTGACGTATGTATGCAGAATTTGACACCAGTCAAAGTTTCCGATTTGTGTGTTAACAGGAGGCAATCCGGTAGGAGTAATCGTCATGCCTGGCGCGGCGTCACCGCCAATCCTAACGCTTGCTGTCCCGTTGACGACAGAAAAAGTTATTGCGCCTGGTGTCGGCACTAGCCTTATGCCTGTTGGCTTGACCACGTTGAAGCTGCCAGAAACCGAGGCGTTCGTCACCGTTCCATTTGACGCTTTCACTGATATGTTACATGTGGCTGTATTATTTCCGGGGATGATGGGGTAACAGGAAACAGTTCCACTTTTTAAGTCCGCAGGCAACAAATTTACCTGATAACCGGACTTTCCCGTCACATAGTTTTTGATGCATCCCGTAATGCTCCATGAGTAGGTTATGGTCTCATTGGGGAGATTTGTGCGCACTGAAAAAGTCATCGGCTGGCCTGCATAATAATTCTGCGGCGTGGTTCCTACAAAAAAGCCGTTTATCGTCATTCTGGCAGGAACTGACGCCGCAGTGCTGAGATAGGACTGTTGGTCATATACCCATACGCCAGAGCGCGGGTTTCCGTTTAACCATTCGCCGTCGCCTGGCTGCCCATTGAAGCGGCTCCACGAAGGTATCTGAGCGTTGCCACGAATAGGAGCAAATACCCCAAGGCAGCCTACAAAGGCGATACAACCAGTGAACAAAGAACGACCCATCTTGATCCTCCTATATTCCGACAATCGCAATACTATTTTCTTACATAGCGGAGGCATTATACCCAACTATTATTTAACAATGTAAACTGCAAAAGAAATACGTGGGAATAGTCGGATGTTTTTTTATCCCTTTTGCCTTTACTAACGCAAAGAAAAAGAATAGCGGAGCTTGCACCTCCAGGGCATCAAGACCAAGACGAGGAACGATGCGGGATTCCCAACTTCCTGCACTACACTTCGCGCAGGCCGGGTGACTCCCCTCCTGCCCACTTCATCTTGGCACCTTAATATTAACCAATGGTGCTAGTTTCGCTTGTCTGTTTTACAGACTGAATTCTGCGATAGACAATCGGATCATTTGGTCTTGATCCGGCTTCAACCCGCGCCATTGCACGAGAACATTGAAGGCTGCGTTCACAAATGCCAAACGCGCCTGCAGGTGCGCCCAAGTCCGATGCGCCACCTTCTTGAGATGACAGATCGTGGTCAGCATCGACAGAACAGTCTCGACGAGCATGCGATCATTCCAGGAACCGCGCTTGCAGATCTTCAAGTTGCTGGGATCGCCGCTTTTGGCGTGAAAACCACTTTTGGCGTGAAAACCACGATCCGCCAGGATCAAAGACTGCGTTTCATAGCGGACGATTATGGGTTGGAAGACGGTATCGTAATCGCTTTCCTTGGCCGTGTCCCAATCCACGATGAGGCCCAATCCACGATGAGGCCCAATTGGTTGAGCAAGAAGCCGTACTTGGCTCCCATGATCCAGCGGTAATTGGATTTGCCCTTCGTGGCGATCCGAGGCGCAAGTGTCTTTTCTCGCTCACGCACAAGTGTCTTTTCTCGCTCACGCACAAGTGTCTTTTCTCGCTCACGCACAGGATGCAAGAGTTCGATCCCGTAGCTGTCGATGATGCCCAAGACCGTCGGCTCCGCCAGAAAACGCTCGGTCCAATCCTGATGCGTGGCCAACAGCCGAAAGAAGCGTGTGCGTTCGGGCAGCCCTGGAAAGAGCGGGCGTAAATCTCGGTCAGCCCATCGAAAGAAGGCTCGTTCGCCGACGCCTTTGATCGCGTAAAGCAGTCCCAGAGTGACCAGTTCGCTGGGATAAAGCTTGGCCTGGCTGTGCTTAGGCATATTTTTCATGGCGTCATCGACGCGAATAAACAATTCTATGACAAAATCATAGTTGGTCATGGCTGGAGTTCCTCGGTTGATTGGTGTGGTAACCTCAACTTAGGTCCAGCCATGGCTATTTTAAACATACCGACAAACTAGCACCATTGGTTATTAGCCTTGGAGACATTTCTCCGCAGCATCTGACAAAAGGAACCTTGATATGAAAATCAAACAGGTTAGAACTTTCCGGCAGCAACCCTTGATTGCCCTGGTAGCGGTTGCAGCGTTTGCACTTTCGCCCGTCCCTGTTTCGGCGCGTGAAGATGTCACCCCACCGCTTGATGTGCAAGTTTCTCTTGTGACGCCTGCACAAATTACGCTTGGTGAACCAATTCTCTTACGCTACAAGATTGTGAACGGCTCAGAACAAAAAGTAGCTGCACAGCTTGGTGTACAAGGAATGGATTGGTATACAATTACGTTGCGCGACGCGAATAACACGGTCATGCCTTCCACCCAGAACCAACGCCCTGTACAGCCTAGGGGAGCCTTCTCAATAGAGAATGGTTCCCTTGACAAAGGCGGCTATTCTGATGGCTATATTCCTGTCACGAAGCGCGTGGTCATTCAACATCCGGGCAAATACACTTTGACGCTGCATGTCAACATCCCCTATACATTGGGGAGTGACACGGTGGCAGGATCGCCGGACATCATCAGTCAGGATATGGCGTTCCAAATTCTCGTCACAGCGCCTGACTCTCATAGCCTTCAGTCCACAGCAGAGGCGCTACGGGAAGCAGTAAGCGACACAGGGACAAACGGTAAACTTCTGCGGGCAGACATGGATGCACTTTTTTCTATGCCTGAAGCACAGGTATCGGCGGTCTGGAAAGACCTAGCTACCAAGCCAAGCATGAACAATGATTTAGTTGCGAGTGAACTGGAAGCCCTAGGCTCGAAAACCAGCGTTGACATTCTTGTTAATATGCTTGATGTTCCCACGCTAAAATGTACGCCTGTCAGCGATCGGATCAACCGCATATATAATGCCGGAGACCCCATCTTGCGTGAACATATCAAAGCTGTCGCCAGACAAAAAGGCTTTGAGATGCCCGAATGTGCTGGGGAATCTATTATCATTGATTGAGAGGTATCATCGGTAAAACGACAGCCCGCGCTCCAGCCGTTTGTAGGGCTGACGGATACCGGCTTTTGACGCATAAACATGAGTCATCCCGAATTTTCGGGGTGGCTCTTTTTCTTGCGTCTGGTTGGTAAATTTTGGATTTAGGATTGAAAACCGGCATGAAGGCGGCGGTATTCGCCTTGGCTTTTGCCTCGTTGCTGGGATGCGGGATGCCGATATCGCCGCGATCCTAGCCGTGCGCGATCAAGGCGCATTCCATAGCCTGCTGGATTTTTGCGCCCGCGTGCCGCTGCGCCGCGATCCGCTCGAAAGCCTGCTTCTCTGCGGCGCGTTTGACGCGCTGCACGAACATCGGCGCGGCTTGCTATGGCGACTCGATGAAACCCTGGCCAAAGCCTAGTCCATCCGCGACAGCACGCAGCACTGCGTACAACAAAGGCTCGATCTGCGTATTGTCGGTGGAGACGCCACGCCGATTGCATGGAATATTGAAGACTTCACTGACTGGGAGAAGCTTTTGTGGGAGTGGCGCGTAGTTTCTGTGACCACGAGCTGTCACCCGATGGCGCATCTGCGCCCGGCGCTGGCAGCGCGCGGCATCATCACCGCGCATGAAGGCAACCGTGGCCGAGCTGAACATCCGCCCGCATCGCCCGCCCAGCAAATCCGGCGGCAGGCATTTATTTTGCACCGTCGAGGACGAAAGCGCCTATATGCAAGCCGCCTTTTACGGCAATGCCATCGAAAACTATATGGCGACAATCCGCTTGTCGCCCGCCATCATCGTACGAGGCCGCATGGTCCGCAAAGCTTTAGGCTGCTCCATGGAAGTTGAACAAGCATGGCCGTTGAGTATTCACGATTCCCAGGCCACGGCTTCGCAAGGCACAACGCATGATTTGCGTGCTATCTCTAAAAGCGACGGCAGCATATGCTCATGAAAAGTGCCGCAAAAATACAATTTACAGATACTGGTTTGCTTTGGCATAATTTGTGCAGTCAGAACAGGATGTCACCCCGCCATAAAATCGCGCCCCCCACTTATATCCTCGTAACGCAGTAAATACCTTTCAGGAATCAAAGAATCTAAAGAGGAAATCAGTGTCTGAAACATTCAATGAGCCGAAAAATTCAGTGGTTAGCAAGAGAAGGTTAGCTACAATCCGTGAGCCAGTTGGAGAAGCAGCAAAATTATCAGATCTATCTGAAAAGCTGCTAGAAGATGTTGACCAAACTATATTAGAAAGCTTGCTTCAACATTGTCGCATATGCTATTTGGAACCAGCACAATATCTGCACTTAGTACGAAAGCACCGCCGATTTATTTACGTGCTTCGAAAAGGCTATGTGACAGTATCACTAAAAACAAAAGAAAATGAACCTGCAAAGTTCCTCGCATGGCGCAAGCCAGGGCAATTGCTTGGAGAGATGGAAGCTCTGTATCCGGACACTGATACGATATCAGCAAGATTAAAAGCTACGGACAAGTGCGAGTTACTAGAAATACCATCGAAGATACTTATCAATATTGCCGATAATACTCCTGCGATATATAGAAATGTTTGTTCTTTACTAATTGAAAAAAACTTTGAACATCGACGACGCGCAGATGTTTTAAAACTCAGAACCCCATTAGATCGTGTAAGGGCTACGCTAATACATCTTAGGAGAGAACGTGGTTATGAATTAGACAACAAGACCATCAAAGGGAATATACGGCCTCAAGATATAGCCGGATTCATTGGAGAAGATCCTGATAGAGTTACACCTAAACTTGATATGCTCGTAGAAGAAGGGAGCATTGAGTATATAAATTCCGACGAAATGAGAGAATTTAAAGGAAAAAGAATCGAAGGAAAGAAAATTAAAATAAGAAACGAAAAACTACTTAGTGAAAAGTAACGCTTATTTTATATCAATCACTTCAATTGCACTTAACGGATAGTTGCAAGGCGTAAGTAGTTCAGAGACATCCCATCCGCGCTTTGCAGCTTCTTGTGCTAAAATAGAATCTTCATCGGTACGAAAATATCGTGCAATCCTACGCCTTGCATTCAATTCGATTTCCGTTACGCGTTGCGTCGATACGCCAAATTGATTGGCAAGATCTTTAAGAGTCCTTTTTCGCTCACCAAGTAACCGCGCGCCAACAACTATTTGGTGGCGCGCGGGCAAACTTCTGCTTGCTTGAAGTATCGCGCCACACAACTCCTCAGAAAATTTATCCATCGGAAAATCATAAATTATCAGCCTTTGTCGAGTCAATAGCTACTTTAAAGATGCCAGCTCTGGCTTGTTTAAAGTAGCTGAAAATTACCTAGTAAAAGAGGCAATTTGTTATCAAATCTGGGCATCTTGCACGACCTGCTATACTTGCATCATAGATCTAACAAATATACGTGGCGCAAGGAGGTCGTCAATCACAGAGGTTGTGTGAAGTGTCAGTAGTTGTGTGAAGTGACCATTAAATTGTCGTTGTGGTTACATTAGCTCCAATCGCTAGACAGAAGTGTTAATCAGATCAAATTTTCAACCTGTCAGCAGATCTACCCGCTAAGGACGTCACAGAGGTTACACCATGGAAAACTTGCAAGCAGTACGTGCGTTTCTTGTGTTCTTTATGCTCCTGATGGCATCAAGCGCACCTTGCGCCGACACAAACCCTAAGTCTGGGATTAGCTCAATTATCCCAGGTGACGGAATGGCCGTCACGAATCCCACCGGCCCCAATGCAACGATTAGCATTAAAGAGATCAAACCTTCGATGCTGAATGATGCGACTATTTCTATCTTGAGAGGAAAAGACGGCCTTCCAGGTCCTGTTGGGCCTGCCGGTTCCGTTGGAAAACCCGGTGATCCCGGACCTACTGGTCCCGCTGGAAAAGACGCTTGGTATTACAATAAAGTTTTCACCCCTGATATGTGGGTGAAACCTGACTTCACACTTTGGACGATCGTCAAGCCTGACACGCAAACCTGGCCTTATGCGACGCCCATGACGACAATCAACGTCCCTCAAAAAGCGGCGTTGTTCATCCGAGTTCAGACTGAACTGGTGGACCGCCTCTCTACCTATCTGGACTACCAAGCAAACGGGTATGCCAGTTTATTGAAACCCAGCGCCCAACCGACGAAAATTTTCGTCGCATGTGAAGTTTTCGATGCCAAAGGAACGGTGCAACTTTTTGATGCCAAGGTCGGAGATTCGTACTTCTTCTATGTGGTGCTCCAACCAGGTGTTTATCGTATCCAAAACCTGATGACCAACCAAATTACAGTTGCGGGCCAAGTTCTGCAAGCGCCGTTGCCTGGAACTGTTATCCAGATTGAGTGCGTCCCCGTTTCCTGAGCCGTAAAATTATTCACAAAACGAATAACCCTACGTTCGCTGACTATACACTGGCCCTTTGAGTGCAATCAGGCATTTAAGGGGCCGGTATACGTTTGCCTCTCTTCGTCACTAGGGCCAATGCCTACAGGAAGTCTCGGCGGCGCTTAGACGCCAAGCCGAAGGCAGCCTGGCTTTGCAGGCTGCTGGAGGCGCGGGCGGCTTCCGTTGCGCCGCCGTGTCGAGCGGCAGTCACCACCGAATAAGTTTCAGATCCCGCAAGTAGTGGCATCCGTTTGGCTTGCGATTTTATATGGCAAGATACGGTCTTCGGAGCCGCCAGTGGCATAAAATCGAAGGTCTATCAGGTTCCGCGCATCATAAGCGTCGATCGCCATTCATTGCCTCTGACAATCATTAGTGCAGCTAACGCGTCAGAGGCGATTTCACTTTAAATGCTTTTTTACGTGAGAAGGAATTCGCGCATCTCGCGTCGAAATCTACCTTAGACCGAATTTTACAACACGTTATATTATTCACCACACTACACCGTGAAGAATATTTGAAGTAAATGAGATTAGGAAGCTCATCTGCTTAGCTAAAAAATATTTGGCATCTGCACAATCTGTTCTAACGCGCCCCTTTTCACTGTCCAGCTAAATGCCCAGCAAGCCCCAGACAAATATAGAAAACAATTATTCACATTGAAGGAGTATTTCCATCATGACTGATCTAACTGATTTAGAAAAAATTCGACAACTCGTATTATCCATACCGATTCCTCCCCCTGAAACTTTTGAGAGTACCTCGCCGGATAACCTGCCAGTCGGGGTTAAAGCGACATCATACCAAAACGGCCCGGATGGATTGGATGAGGTCGTCAATATAGGATCTAAAATTGCTAGTCAATTAGCAACGATTACTTATCTAGGAGCTAATCCGGATGTAATATGGCCAGGAGCATTGGTACAGTGCCAATATTTATCAAAAAGTACTCCAGATCTTCTAAATATTGAGCGAGCTCCCGGACGTATAGCACTTTCAATGTATCAGCTCGACGGTTCCAAAAGCCCAAATTACGAAGCACCAGTTGTCGATATGACTCCAGGAGCAGTTCGTACTGCACTTTCTACTATTTTAGCTCAAAAAGCTGCCCCGGAGCAACCCGCGCGGTTAGACAAGCAGTATACTACATTTTATTCATTAGAACAATCTACATTGAGTATGGGTTTGTCCGCTCATTGGCTGTCAGACAGCATGAAAGCATCGTTGGATTTATCTACTTCGACAAAAAAAACGCGAATACTAGTTCATTTCCGCCAGTCGTATTATGAAGTATCGTTTGAGAAGGATCCGGGAATAACATCAGTCTTTGCAAATACTGCAAAATTTGAAATCGCCAAACTCGAAATGGGCATCGATAACCCGCCAGGGTACGTCTCATATGTACTCTACGGACGTGAGTTGGTACTGGCAATTACAAGTGACGCTGAAGAAAACGATGTACGAGCAGCGTTAGACGTCAGCTATAGTGGAATTGTTGCCGGCGGAGATGCTCACATCTCGGCGACGCAGCAGTCGATACTGAACAGTTTAAGTATTACTGTAGGTGTAATAGGTGGCAGCGGGCAAGCGGCTGCTGACCTAGTTGCTATCCAGAACCCCACAATGGCGGATGTAGCAACTTTTATACGCGCTGGAGCTACAGTTGGACCTAACAGCCCAGCGGAGCCTCTCACTTATAAAGTTAATTGGCTATTAAACGATCAGACAGCCGCATTCAACTTTGTAGATAACTATAATATAACAACTCGTTCGTCCGCTCCTCTTATCAAAGACATTTCTATAACCTTTGTCACGAGTGCCGATAAAGATAAAGATGATGACTCATACCTGAGAATTTCGATCACTCGTTCTGATGGAGCCGAAGTCGCTTCATGGCGACAGACTGAGAAAGATGGGTTCGAGAAAGGATCAACTCGAACAATTACATTCTCTCCATTTCGTATATTTTATGTTCATGACCTAACTATTGGTGTATGTAATGCAATGTACCATTTGTCAACAAATGGCGGAGATGAATGGCAATTCACGACTGAAATTGCAGCAACAACATCGTCAGGATTAACGTTTATCATGCTTCCAGAAGTCGCCGACTGGATGGGAGACAAAAAAACTGACAGTGGTCCCCATCCATTAATTTATCAGGGATAATAAAACGCATTCGAATCAGCTGGCATTTGAGTGCTGGAGCCATATTTTCGCTCAGATTTTGACTAGAAATTCGGTTTCATTGTCCGATGTTACATGAGGCACACAGCCCTGCTCAATAAATTAAGCAGCATGGTGGAACAGTCTTAACGATGTACAATAGGATATGATTTTGCGTCGTGCGTGCTTTGGTGCCTCATCGCAAGAGTTACCCAGTTACAAGCCTGATGGAAAGGGCTTTGGCGTGTAATGCATGGTTAGTCAGACAACCATGATATTGCAATGGATTTCTGCATTTCATATCATGGTTGGTTTGGCAATCAACTGAAGTAGATATTAGTGAACGTCGACATCGAGAAAATTTTTGGCGAGCAGATATCTTAGACGGTTCGAAAATATAGAACAAACCTTGACAGCCAATAGATAAGGCCCATCCATTGGCTGTCTCTTCTGCAATCTACTTCAATATGCGCCAATCACAATCAGCTTTCGCAGATACTCTACAAACTACCCTCGGCGTCTTAGTGATTGAGAGTCCCCTCGACAGCGGCTCCCTCATCACCGCCCGCGAAGCCGGCGACCAGGGCCGCGACGTCTTCGCCATCCCCGGCCCCATCGACACCGGCCGCAACGCCGGCTGTCACAAGCTAATTCAAGACGGCGCAAAACTCGTTCAAAACGTCGACGACATCCTCGAAGAACTCGGCGTCCTCACCCTGCGCTCGCCCGACGGCCCCACCAACCTCCTCTCCAGCGCCCCCATCCCCACCAACCTCCCGCCCGAACAGCGCCGCGTCCTGGAGTTATTGACCCTCCAGCCCCGGAACGTGGACAGCATGATCGTCGAAAGCAAAATGACTGCGCCGCAAGTCAGCTCGATTTTGACGCTGCTGGAAATGCGTGGTCTGGCGCGCCGCGTGCCTGGGAACGCCTTCGTGCGAGTGCTTTAAGGACTTCAATTATGAATTGTCCATTCTGTCATAAGAACGTACCGTTGTGGTGGTATTACTTTCACGTAAAAGGGCATAGGCGCCTGAAAGCGGATGGCCAGCATGAGAGCCACATTACCCTCCACCCGGAGCTCCGAGAACAGGGAAGTCTTGAGGGAGTGCCGAAAGTCTACGAGCATCCAAAATGCGGCGGAATGACGGTGATGCCGGAGAAGATCATCCGAAGCTATCTGAAAAACCCATTTATGTATAACGGTAAGACTTTCTGTACCGGATGCCATACGTACGTAGACGACAGCGAACTTTTCTGGGTAGAAACAGGACAGCGTATGTCTGAATACCGTTTAGAATTGCAACGAAATGCGCGCTAAGATCGACGATAATGCGGCTAGACCTGGCAAGCACGACCCTAAGGAAGCGAAAAATCATAGGGCTAAAGTCAGTAAGAGGGAAACATGACAAAAGTATTGGTGGGAGCTGTTGGGCTCGTATTTTTGCTGTCCGCTATCTGGTTTTCAGGATTAGTCCATGTTGTTGCCTACTCTTCTACTAGTTTGGGAGATTGCGCGCCCTTTGCATACAACGATTATTATGGTATTTACCGAGTGTCGGCTTGGGGAGGCATGGTCTCCAACTGCTTCATGGTCAATCCTGTTTGGGAGGGACATCCTGAATCGCTTGCACGCAACGCTCGACATTTCTTCTATTTTGGACAACCACAAAGTCTTTATTGTATAGGCAGCCGAGCATCTACCGGCAGGACACTCTTCTGGCCTCGATAGGTTGCTATTATGTCAGCTGGAATTAAATGGCAGGCCATTACGAGGCGAAGATTAGCGACCATTTTGAGAAGAAGAAGTAAAACGAATTGAGTATAAACCGCATTCGATTTTCATTGGGGCATTTTTCATTGGGGCATTATGGTTGATTGGCGCGAAGACCGTCAATGAGCCGAACCGCCTCACGCAGCCGATCCTCATGCGCTCCTGATAAAATCGCAAACGGAGTTGTCTGCGCCGCGAGCAGTTCGGCAAAGCGTTCGTGCATGGCGTGGCGGATGCGTTCGCCGTCGCGTGTGCCGTCTTGTACGAAGGGAATATCGACGTTGGTCAATAGAATGAGGTCGTAGCGTTGTGCTAAGGCGATGGCTTCGACTTCTGGGGAGAGTGCGCCGATGTATCGTTCATGCCAGATGTTTGTGGCGAAGGCGTTAGTGTCGCAGATGAGGAGCTTGCTGCCGGAGCGGGCGGCGGCGTTTTCTCGCTCGCACTGGGTCTGAGCGATGTGGATGAACTCTTTGGTATCCCAGTGGTCTTCGATTTCCTCGTCACCGTCTGATATTACTCGTCCGGCAAATTTTTCCTCACAATACTCCCGTCCATACTCCGCAACCCACGGCGCGTTGTAGTGCGCCGCAAGCGCTTTTGCCATGGTAGTGGTGCCGGTGGACTCGGCGCCGAGGACACAAATGCGTTTGACGAAGTAGGCGCGGACGCAGGGTTCGAGATAGTCCCATGCGGCAAACGGGGCCTTGCGAACTGCTGTGCCGGAGCATGGGACCGTACCGCGAGCATGATCGACCATGATGTGCCGGCATCCAAGGAAGTGCGCGAACGTTTCGCCGTAGTTCTCGGAGCTGAAGACGGCGTCGGGAGCGTAACCGAGCGTTTGGATTGTGAACTTCGCCCACCCCTGCGAATCGTCGGCGCCGTGGACATCGTCCACTTCGATCACCGTAACATCGGGATGGATTTCGCGCAGCCATTGCGCGCGGAGCTTGAAAGGAATTGCTTCTTCGGGCCGGCCGACCAGCATCACGGTCACGCTACGGGAGTTGGCGCAGGCGGTATCGATCAAATGCTTGTGCCCACGGTGCGGCGGATAAAACTTCCCGACAACAAAGCCGTTGTTATACATAAGAACCTGCGGGGTCCGTGGGCAGCGCATCTTCCCGAGGATTTTCCATTGACCGTTTCCAGTCCCGCAAGCCGACACAGCACATGATCAGGAACAGGAGATAGAGGACGGCGGTGAGGTAGAGATGCTTGTAAGTATAGAGCCCGATGTATAAGACATCCGCAAAGATCCACAAATACCAGTTCTCCAGCATCTTTTTCGTCAAAAGAAACTGCGCCGCCAGACTCAGGGTCGTCGTCACCGCATCCAAAAACGGAGCCGAATCATGAACGCCTCTCAAGAACACCGTCATGCCCGCCGTAGCCGCCAAGACGACAGCCGACGTCACAATGGCGATCCCACGTGGCGTATTCGAGATCTGGATCGGAGAGCGATTGCGTCCGCCATGCAGCCACCAATACCAGCCCATGACTCCGAGTACGACATAGATAATTTGCAGCGTCATATCGGCGAAAAGACGCGAATGCCAGAACAGGGCAATAAAAAAGAAGTTATTGACGATCCCGATCGGCCAGTTCCAGATATTTTGCTTGACTGTCAGCCACACGCACAAAGCGCCCGTCACGAAGCCCCATGCCTCGGCCGGTTCTAACGGCAGCGTGTGCCTGGCGGCGCCCACCAAAAGCGCGATGGAAAGGATGGCCGCGCCGCCATAACAAAAACGTTGCATGGAAGGATTATAGCACACCCTATAGCGCCGCCCTGAAAGCCAATAAGCATATAGTCCATAAAGTGATCGACTTCTGAGAAAAGACTGGTATTATTTGGGAGCAGTCGTTTTTGATCGGCGCATTCTTTGCGAGGTACCCCTTGTCTCAAGTTCGACCACTTTCTGTAGTCATTATCTTCGTTGCGTCCTTCAGCGGAGTTTGGGGAGCTATGGCGATCGCTTCGGCGCTCAGACCGATCAACGCCGAGATTGCGGCCAAGGAATTGCCGGCAATGTACGCGCATATCGATCGAGGAATAGAAGTTAAAGATATGCGGCAGGCGGTATGCTACACAACGTCCGACTTCGTGGCGGTGTACTTGGACGGACATAAAGAGTCCGCAGATGAGCAGCGAAACGATTATCAGGGCATGTTCTATCATGGATCCGATTTCAAGTCTAATACGAAGATTCTGAAGATCAGAATTGACGGGGATAAAGCAATCGTGACAGAGGCGTCACACATGGAATATGATTTAAGGAATACTGTTGTGAATCCCGTACCGAATTCGCCTGTCCATTGTGTGGATCGATCCATATCGATCGATACCTGGACGAGGAATTTTGGTCAATGGCAGATCCACCGCTCGCAAAACCTGTGGGATCGTGAGACAATCGACGGACAGGTGCAGTAATTCAGAACTTATCGGGCAAGATCCCATGAGGGATAACAAGCAATGAAAAACGGCTCAGGCGATATCGCCTGAGCCGTTTTTCGGGTTGTTGCCTCGGCGCTCCTTACAGCGTTCCGGAATTGACGATTCGCTGAAGAAGCCGAACGCCGTTATTGTTGACTTCCCCGATGTAGATCGTTCCGGTAGGGCCAACGGTGAGGGACGCGAGGCCGTTGAATTGACACACGCTTCCCAGGCCATCCTTGGCCCCCGAGACACCGGTTCCCGCAACGGTCATCGTATATCCAGTCGGACTAATGCGGCGAATACGAGCGTTCGCCGTATCACCAACATACAGATAGCCCGCCGAATCTACACAAAGGCAAGTCGGATTGCCAAAGCGCGCCACGGGAGAGCCGGACGCCTGTGCGGGGCCGTCCGCATAACTAATCACCGGAGCGTCTCCGCTCAAACCGCCGGCCAGCGTCGTGACTGCTCCATCCGTCGTGATTTTGCGAATTCGATCGTTCGCAGTGTCTGCGACATAGATCGTTCCCGATTGATCACAAGCAATTCCAGTGGGATTTGAAAAGCGCGCACTGTTGCCGTTGGCGCTATCGGTAGTTCCGCTGGTCCCGGCGGCGGCGGAAGTGTCGCCAGCGACAAGGGATACCTGCCAGTTTGCGGCGCTTGTTGCGTCGCCGCCACTGAATTGCAGTCGACGCACACGATTGCCGACCGATTCCGTCACGTACAGATTGCCGCCAGGATCAAGCGTAATACCTACCGGAGAGTTGAGCGCCGCGCTCGTTCCCACGGACGTTGAATATGTTCCTCCCGCGTTTCCGTTTCCCGCAACAGTACTGACAGTCCAGTTTGACGAAACGGTCGGATCCAAGCTCGGAGAATTGAGTCTAACACGCCGGATTCGGTTATTGACGCTGTCAGCAACATAAATTGTAGATCCATCCGGCGTTACCGCAATCCCAGAAGGAAAAGAGAACTGGGCGGTATTTCCCGCTCCGTCTCCATAGCCTGATGTTCCCCCAATATGTCCGGCAACGGTGCTAACGACGCCGGAAACGCTGATGCGCCGGATGGCGGAGTTATATTGATCGGACAAATAGAGATTGCCGGCTTGATCGACCGCAATATAATCCGGTCCGTTGAAGCGGGCGTTGACAACGCTGCCGTCGAGGTAACCTAAGCGCGAACCGCCTCCCGAGAGCGTGCGGATCTCCACAGCCGGCGAGCCGACATTGTTAGGACCGCTGGGTGTTGGCCCATTATCCACGGCTCCCGGAGGCGCCAGAATACTCGTGTCCGCCTCTACGGTCGTGGTGAACTCAAACGCCGTCACGCCACTGGGAACGATAAACGTCCAATTTTTCGCGTCGGACGTCGCACCCGCCGCCAGTCCTCCCGCATATTGAATGTACGGAAGATTCGTCCCATCACCGGGATTGGGGATCGTACCGTCCGCGTTGGAAAGCTGAACGGGCTCGGTCGGCGCGGTTCCGGTCGGAAAGCCAATCGGGAACGAGCCGCCGCTCGGCGTGATCTTGCGAATAAGATTACTGGAGTCCGCCTCGATGATGTTGCCGCTCAGATCGGCGGCAATCAGCACCGGATTGTTGAATGTGGCCACATCCCCCGTTCCATTCGTCGTTCCCGTCGCGCCCGTGCCCGCCAGTGTCGCCACTTGCCAGCTCGACGCGCTGTTCGGAGCGGCCGATGCGGCTTTGAGCGTTACCTGGCGAATGCGGCTGGCTTCCGCAACGATCAACGCGCCGTTCACATAGGCGATCCCGCGCGGATTGCTGAACGTCGCGACAGCGCCGGAGCCGTCGGCGGATCCCGACACTCCCGTGCCCGCAATCGTGGAGACATTGCCTCCCACATCGATCCGTCGAATTCGAGCGCCTACGCGATCCGTGACAAACAGAGTCCCATCGGGTGCAGTAGCGATGCCCGTTGGAGTGCTAAAGCTCGCCGCCGTTCCGTTCCCATCCGTACTGCCGGCGCTCCCTGAACCCGCAAAGGTGCTGACCGTATAGCTGGCCGGCAGCTGCGCATTGGCGCCGGTGAGAACGATCTTCCGAATATCCTGACTGCCTGCCTCCGCGACATAAATCACCCCGCTGGAGGATACGGCAACGCCGGCGGGCTGATTAAACGTCGCGGAGGAGCCGGCCCCATTTGTCGCCCCCGCCGTTCCCGTGCCCGCGATAGTCGTGACCTGTCCGTCGAGCGTCACCCGACGGATGCGGGATCCGCCAGCCTCCGTCACGATGAGAGACCCGTCCACAGGGTTGACGGCGATCCCGTAGGGATGGTTGAAGGACGCCACGGAACCCGCGCCATTGACGCTGCCTCCCGTCCCGCTGCCGGCAAGCGTGCTGACATAGCCATTCGCGATTTTTCGGATACGCTGCCCATTGAAATCCGTCACATAGGTAACGCCGCCGCTCGTGGCGGCCACGCCTGCGGCGAAACCGAATGATGCGGACGCCACGGGACCATCCACGGAACTCCCCGACCCATTTCCCGCCAGCGTTGACACTAACGTTTTCGGGCGTAGATCGGAAAAAGCGCTGACGTTTGTGAAATTGCTAAAACGGACTTTCAATCCTGATGGGGAGCCGTCAGGCCGCTGGCCGATCGGAACACCCCAATGGTTGGTCAGGGATACGCTCAGTACTTTAAGACCGGCGTCGCCGGCTTGATCGAGCAATGCGCTGGAGGTAAATCCGACGGCGGTTCCGGTGAACACGGCATGAGCCTGTACGCCTTTGACGTCCTTGGCGGTCGAATCGGTCAGCGATTGGATCGTGACTTTCCGGGTCGCCACATCGACGTGGAAAACAGCGGTTCCACCGGTGGCGGATGGGGTCGTGGAGGGCGGCGTGGACGTTCCCGTTCCCGAGGAACTAGATCCGCCTCCTCCGCCGCCACATCCCGCTGAAGCCAGCAATCCCGCGAGCAGCGCCAACGAAAAGCGACTTTTGTTGAGCATAAGTTTAGTCCTTGCTTTTATTTATATTGCAATGCTCAGCGGAACCACAAATCAGCCCTTCATGAATTTTCCGCAAGCAAGCTCAGTATACCACTCGCGAAGCCAGCGTGACAAAATGTGGCGTTACCAGGGGCTATTTTCGTGGATTCGGAGATTGCAGGTATCCATAAAAAGCCAGGAGCGGGAAAGTTGCAGCGGTGACGAATGCTTTGGCGCCCACGGGCATCTTTTCCCGCCATTCCATATCCGGACGGATAATGATTTCAGGATTGAAACGGTCTGGGTTGCCGCTCACCGTATGCTCGCGTCCAAGATGCAGCGGCTGACGATGGAGAAATTCCAGCGGGGGAACAGGTTCGTCTAGAAATTCGAAGATCTGCGTGAGGGCGTTCAGAGGGTCGATAACCAAATCTTCATAGCGCATACGCATAGATCGATTACCGGGACATCCAAGCGGCAGCGCGGCGTTGACGGCATTCCACTGGCGCGCTGATTTCGTCCACGACGTGGGCGACATATAGGTGTTCTGATCGACAAACCCCGGGTTGCGCTTGCGTCGCTGCTGTGAGAACGCGACGGCGCGGCTGTCTCGGATCAGATGAAGGAAACGAAGATCCACGCCGGGAGCGGCGGCGAGGCTGCGCGCGTAAGAAATGCGTTTCGATGTGTCGATGATGAGCGCCGCGCCGGACAGTTCAGAGACAGCCGCATAAACTTTGCCGAGATAGCGCCGATAATCCGCAGCCGTCATTGCCGCGCTGCTCTCACGATTCGATTCGTCCGTGCGGCCCCATCGACGCGACTGACTTCGAAACTGAACTACGGCGTCAATAATTTCATTGCCGTCGCTTTCAAAGACTTGCCGCCGAACGGCTCCCCAAAAACCGCATTCCGCGAAGATCGCGCCGCAGCCGCAGCGTACGGACCGAGAGTTCCATCGCTCCCAAATCACATCCGCCTCGGCGAGATTGATACAGCCAGAAACATTTCCCAGCAGGCGGCCGAGCAGGGTGCTGCCGCTGCGATCCATGCCGCCGATGTACAGGACCTTCATTGGCGGACGCCTTTGGCGGGATGCTGCGGCCGAAAAAAACGCTGCGTCAATCGGCTCCGCAATGTGGACATCCCCGGAAGATTCGTCAGCCGGTCGCGCTGCCCCAATGGGATATTTTGCCACGCAATCAAAACCTGCTCCAGCAATGTGTCGCGCCGAAACGCCTGCGCATACTTGCGCTCGTCTTCTGTATCACTCGAAGCGCGCGCCTTCTGAATGATGTTCTGGTAAATTTCCACAAGTTCCCGAACAGCGTCTTCCAGAGAGGCCACCCGGCGAAACCGCTCACTCACACAAGCGGCGTCTGCGGCGTCATAACGATCGATTTGCGCCAGTAAGGCTTCCGGGGTATGTGGGTCGCGCAGGGCTTGAAATCCGAAGTTCATCGGGCGGAGGATATCAAATTCGGCGGATGTCACCATCGGCCCAACGCCCCCAAAGTCACAAAGGATAACGGCGGCGCCAACAGCCATCGCTTCCATCGCCGCCTTGGCTTTGGCGAAGACAAGATCGTAACGTCCTAAGATATCTTCCGGATGCAGAACCGCGTTCCCCACCCCTGCCCCCACGATATCCAGCTCCAGATCCGCACGGCGGCACGCCTCCCTCACAGCCGGCAAATGCGTGGACGCGTGAGCGTAATTGCTGAACAGTAGCGCGCGCCGCGGGCGCTCGGGCAGAGCTTCGCGCGGCTGAAACCGCTGGAGATCCACCCAATTTCGCGTGAGCCCGACCCGATCGCTCGGAATACCGTCCGCCAGCATGCGATCAACACACAATTGGCTGACGCCCAGGTATTGGCGGATGCGCGGGTGATTCGGCGCGCCGCCCATCCAGCCGCTATGCGTATGGCAAACATAAACTCCGGGAACGTTGGGGAAATGAAGAAGCGCCGCCATGATGTCCCGGCGGAAGCTGCCGTGAATAAGATCCGGCGCAAAGGGTACGGACCGAAGACGCGATACGACGGGAACCCCTTGCGCGCGCAGGTCCTTCGCCACGGGACCGATCGCGGACGTATAAACGGCGGTCATATGACCTTGCCGCTTTAGTTCGAGCGCCAAGTCACGAACATACAGTTCGGCGCCGGCGTATTGCTTCAGCGCATAGGTCGTGATGAGGACGTTCATAAACTCTGCGCAGGAGAGGGAGCCGAAAGTCCGATTATCTGTCGAGCCTCTTCCGGTGACGCCGGCAGGCGTCCCATCTCGGAGCCGATTCGCGCAATCCGCTTGACGAAGCGGACATTATCGGCGAGCTCAGTGCGGTCCCGGTCGTAATGAATGTTATCTTCCAGACCGACGCGCACGTGGCCCCCGGCGGCGATCGCCATCACATTGGCGTCGAGCTGGTATGCCCCCAGCCCTCCGGCGGCCCAGGTCGAACCCGCCGGCAGCAGGCTTACCATATGCCCCAGTCCCGTGAGGTCGAGCGGAGCGGACCCCAGAGACCCAAACAGGAGATTGAAGTAATAAGGAGGCCGCAGCACGCCCTTTTTGATCAAATACGATGCGTAGTGGATAAAACCAGCTTCAAACGCCTCCATCTCCGGAACGGCGCCGGCGGCGTAAATGCGGGACGCCAGCTCGCAGATTGTTTCCGGGGAATTGATGCTTGGACCGGAGATAAAATTCATGGAGCCCAGAGTCAGGCTCGCCATTTCCGGATGGGATTCCAGCGCGGCCGCTCTTGTGGCGATATCGGAGACGTGACGGCCGCTCAAGGAAACGCAGACAATGGCGTCGTCGCACGCCTCGCGCACGCTTGCCGCGAGATCCCGATAATCACGCGGATCAAAACTGGGAGTTTCGTCTTCGCGGCGGGCGTGGAGGTGAATGATGGACGCCCCGGCGTCCCGCACGCGCATCGCGCATTCCGTGATTTCCCCAATCGTGACCGGCAAATGTCGCGAATGCTCTTTGCGAAGTACGCATCCCGTAATGGCGGCGTTAATGATCAGTTTATCAGACAAACTTACAAAATCTCCTTTTCAGAGACACGCCCAACGACGACAGCCGGGTTGCCAACGACGATGGCGAAGTCTGGAACATCCTTCGTGACGACCGCTCCCGCGCCGACTTTTGCATTTTCGCCGATCGTCACGCCGGGCAGCAAAATACTGCCGCCTCCAACACGGGCGGCGCGCAATATCCGAGGCGCATCGCGAACGAACACGAGATTTTTTCGGCGATACGTCATGTGCTTGTCGTTCATCGTAATCACTCGGGGGCCACAGAAAACTTCGTTTTCAATCACAACCCCGCGTGTGAGATAACATCCGCTTTGCAGTGAGACATGATCTCCGATCTGAACGTCGCCCTCGATATCGACATAGGAGCCAATCACGCATCCCTTTCCAATCACGGTGCTGGAGCGAATAAACACGAAATTGCCGACGCGGGTCTCCTCACCGATGGTCACATCGTCTGAGATAACGCAATATTCTCCGAAATTGTTATTCATGAAACGTATTTTTTTGAAAGCCCGGTATCTTTGCGGGCTTCAGCCCCTTTTCGAATGAACCGATATGTTAAGGTAGCTTACTGAGATTTTAGCGTATCTTGAGAGAGTATTGCAATCCAATCGGAAAATCAACGATTTCGTTCAAAGGAAACATTATGACATTTCGTTCTATGACGAGCACATTGGCTGTAGTGGGCGTAGCCCTGGCTTTCGCAACCACGGCGCACGCGCAGGCGACGCGCACCTGGGTCTCGGGAGTTGGCGACGACGTTAATCCGGGAAGCCGCACGGCGCCATGCAAAACGATCGCCGGCGCCATTTCCAAGACTGCGGCAGGCGGCGAAATCGACGCGCTTGACCCGGGCGGCTTTGGAACGATTACGATCACAAAAGCGCTAACCCTGGACGGCGGCGCCGGCCAAGTTGCAAGCATCCTTGCGTCGGGCGTTTCCGGCATTACGATCAATGCGGGTCCAAGCGATGTCGTGACCATTCGCAACTTCCGAATCAATGGGATCGTGGGAACGTTAAGCCCCGGAACAATCGGTATTCGTTTTCTCGCCGGCAAGCAGTTGATCATCGAAAACTGTAACGTTTTCGGATTTTCTGGAGCCGGAGTCGATGTTACCACAACTCTGCCCAGTCAGGTTGTCATCAAACATTCGTCCTTCACGAATACGCCGGTCGGTGTTCGTGAGAATAGCGCCAGCGTGGCGTCAAGCATGACACTCAGCGACGTGCTGATCCAGGGAGCCGTGACTGGCGTCGATACCTTCTCCGGCATGACTCAGCTGCTTGGCTGCACCGTCACCCAATCCGATTCGTTCGGTCTTCACGCCGAAGGCGGCACGATTAGCGTTGTCAAAAGCCTGATCGCCAATGCGGGGGTCGCCGCACAGGCGGAAAACGGCTCCACGATTCGTCTGTCGGACAATGACATTTTCGACAATGGCGTTTGCTTTGCGTACAACGGCACCGGCAAGATCTCATCCGCCGCAAACAACCGAAAAGCGGGCAACGGCAGCTCCGCCACTCCGAACGGCGTCATCACCGTTCAATAAATTCACTGTCCGTTTCTTCGATCGATGCACCGGGACGGCGCGGCCAAACATTGGCCGCGCCGTTTCTGCGCGTGGAGAGCAGAAGATACCGTATCGCGCGTCCTTCCAATATGGCATAATTACCGTAGTATTACGCCGCCAAATATGAAGGATCTATGACGACCTCTCCGACTGTGAATCGCATCTCCATTTGTTCGGTGCGCGGCGCCGGCAGTCAGCAGGCGCAGGATTTGATCGCCGTGGAAGAGCCGCTGGAGATCCAGCTTTCCTCGGATCGAACTGCGCCTCAGACCGTCTCCATCACCATGAGAACTCCGGGAAACGACGCCGAACTCGCGGCGGGATTTCTCTGGAGCGAGGGCGCAATTACCGACACAGGGCAGATCCTGGCCATCCAGGCGGAAGATAACATCGTTCGCGTCGTGACGGAGCCGGAAGTACTCGCCGGACTTCATCGGCTGAGCCGCAATTTCTACACGACATCGAGCTGCGGTGTCTGTGGAAAAACCTCCCTGGACGCGATCCGCCAGCAGGCTCGGTTTCCGATCGCCCCAGAGGTCCCCATCGTCGACCGGTCGATTCTCACAACGATTTCGGATACTGTCCGCCAGGCGCAGGACGCGTTCAACCAAACCGGCGGCCTGCATGGCGCGGCGCTGCTGGATATCGGCGGACGGCTACTCGATCTGCGTGAGGATGTCGGACGCCACAACGCCGTCGATAAGCTCATCGGCGCGCAAATTCTCACGGGACAGCTGCCGCTCTCCGGCGCGATCTTGTTTCTGAGCGGGCGAGCCAGTTTTGAGCTGCTGCAAAAAGCGCGCATGGCCGGAATACCAATTGTCGCCGCCGTCGGCGCGCCGTCGAGCCTCGCCGTCGAGATGGCGCGGGACGCAGGCGTCACGCTGATCGGGTTCCTGCGCGGCGATCGGTTCAATATTTATACCGGCGCGGCCCGCGTCAATCTCACACCGTCCATGGAGACAGCGTTATGAGCGATTTGGAACCGACGCAAGGGCATGGGAGCGTCCGGGCTCAAGGGCCGGTCGAAGAGTCCCCGGCCGGGGTCACCGAAGCCAAAGACGCCGCCGGAGGAATTCCGGCGGTGGTGTCTTCCATGCGGCATATCCAGGAAGAAACTGGACTGGCGCGCGGCGTCAAAACACTGCTGCGCATGAACCAATCGGATGGATTCGACTGCCCTGGGTGCGCCTGGCCCGATCCCGACGACAAACGCGCGGTCACGGAATTTTGCGAGAACGGCGCGAAGGCCGTCGCGGAAGAAGCGACCACCCGGCGCGTGACCGCCGAGTTCTTCCAAAAATGGAGCGTCGCCGCGCTGTCCGAGCAAACGGATCACTGGCTGGGCAAGCAAGGGCGCCTGACGCATCCCATGGTTCTGCGTCCCGGCTCGGCGCACTACGAACCGATCTCCTGGGACGACGCATTTCAGCTCATCGCTTCCGAGTTGAATGCGCTGACGTCTCCCGATGAGGCGCTGTTCTATACCTCCGGACGGACCAGCAACGAGGCGGCTTTCCTCTACCAATTATTTGTGCGACAGTTCGGTTCGAATAACCTGCCGGATTGCTCCAATATGTGTCACGAATCCAGCGGCGCGGCGCTGAATGAAACAATCGGCGTCGGCAAAGGCACGGTCACGCTCGAAGATTTGGAGATTGCGGACACGATCTTTGTGATCGGGCAGAATCCCGGCACCAATCACCCCCGTATGCTCACCGCGCTCCAGCACGCCGTCCGGCGCGGCTGCACGATCGTCAGCGTCAACCCATTGCCCGAGGCGGGCCTGATGCGCTTCCAGCATCCTCAGGAGCCGATTGGGATGCTCACCGGCGGCACGCCGCTGACCAAGCTCTTCCTGCAAGTGCGCATCAATGGCGATGTCGCGCTGCTCAAAGGCGTCATCAAAGAGATGCTCGAAGCCGAAGAGCGACGCCCCGGAACCGTCATCGACCACGAGTTCATCGCGGCGCACACGAGCGGCTATGAAGAGTTCGCCGTGGATATCCTGGCAGAGTCGTGGGATACGATTGTCGAGCAGAGCGGCGTTGGACGCGACCAGATCCGCGAGGCGGCCGAAATCGCCATGCGCGCCGAGCGGATGATCTGCTGCTGGGCGATGGGGCTGACCCAGCATAAAAACGCCGTCGCCAACATTCAGGAAATCGTCAACCTGCTGCTGCTGCGCGGCCAGATCGGCAAGCCCGGCGCGGGCGCCTGCCCGGTGCGCGGCCACAGCAACGTGCAGGGCGACCGCACGATGGGCATCTGGGAGAAGATGCCGGACCGATTCCTGGATGCTCTGGGACGCGAGTTCGATTTCGATCCGCCCCGCCAGCACGGCCTCGACGCCGTGGAGTCGATCAAGGCGATGCACGCCGGCAAGGCGCGCGTCTTCATCGGCATGGGCGGCAACTTTCTCTCGGCCACGCCGGACACCGAATACACCGCCGATGCGCTGCGCCGATGCCAATTGACGGTCCAGATCTCCACCAAGCTCAACCGCAGCCACCTCGTCACGGGGCAAGCGGCGTTGATCCTGCCGTGCCTTGGCCGCACCGAGACGGATTTGCAGGCGGGTGGTCCTCAGTTCGTTACCGTGGAGGACTCCATGAGCGTTGTGCACCGGTCGCGGGGAACTCTTCCGCCGGCTTCGGAGCACCTGCGCAGCGAGCCGGCGATCGTCGCGGGGATGGCGCGCGCCACGCTCGGCGCCCGGTCCAAGGTTGGCTGGGACGAGCTGATCGCAAATTACGATTCGATCCGCGACCATATCGCCCGTGTCATCCCTGGCTTTCAGGACTACAACTCTCGCGTCCGTGGCGCTAATGGGTTCCGCTTGCCGAACGGCGCGCGCGAGCGCAGCTTCGTCACGACGACACAAAAGGCGCGCTTCACCGTTCATCCGATCCCAACCACGAAGCTGGGCTCGGATGAGCTTCTGATGATGACGATCCGCAGCCACGACCAGTACAACACCACGATCTACGGCCTGGACGATCGTTACCGGGGAGTGCGCAACGGTCGGCGCGTGGTGTTCTTGAACGCGGAGGACATCCACTCCCTTGGATTCCAGGCTGAGGAGTGGGTCGATCTTGTCGGCCGCCACGAAGGCGTGGAGCGCGTGGCCGAACGGTTCATGATCGTCCCGTACGACATCCCGCGCGGCTGCGCCGCGACCTACTTCCCCGAAACCAACGTGCTCGTGCCGATTACCAGCGTCGCCGACAAGAGCAACACGCCGACCTCAAAGTCCGTCATAATTCGACTGCGCCGTTCTATAAAATCCTGATCGCCTCATCTGAGATCACAGATAAGACGATCAGAAATAAATCACAAAGTGACATGTCATGTCACAAGCGCCACATTGACAATGTCTCCCCATCCCTTTATGATTATGTAGCAGAATGCATCGATATTTGACTCATTTCGCCATGATTACGATTGAGTTGATTGCGTTAATCGCTATTCTGAAGGGGAGAAATCTAAGCATGACAACGTACATATTGAGGAAGAAAGCGCTACGATTTCGGTTTATTGCAATATTTGCAATATTACTAATTGCCGCCGTGAGCCTTTTCTGTTCGCCCTCCGCCCGCGCGCAGAATCCATCGGACACCGCCTACAACGCATGGATATCAAATTTCCTGGTCCAAAGCGGCGGCCAGACTTATTTCGCCAGCACTTTGACCGGCTCCGGCCGCAACAGCGCGGCTTATATGTGGGGATCGGCGCTGGACACCCTCATCGTCATGGACACCTACGACCGCACGCATAACCCTGCACTGGTCACGCTCGTCAACAGCCTGCTCAACTCCTTCGTCTACTATAACGGCTCGGATTGGTCGTGGGACACCTGGAACGACGATGTGGGCTGGGCAACAATCGCCTTCGTTCGCGGCTACCAGATGACCGGCAACAGCGCCTTCCTGACCGATGCGGCCAATAACTGGAACATGGCCTATAATCGCGGCTGGGATAATACGTTCGGCGGCGGGGTTTGGGAGGAGCAGTCCGGAAAACACTCCAAGGCGGCCCTATCCAACGATTCCCTCATTATCGCCGGCTGCGCCCTGTACGAAGTGACAGGAGATTCCAACTATCTGACCAAGTGCCAGAATATGTATTCGTGGGTGCGCGCAAATCTCTTCAACTCCACGAACGCAAACAATTCCCTGGGCGCGCCTGGGCAGGTCAATGAAGCCATCGCCACCGACAACGGGCAAACGCTGCAATCGAGCGACAATGTCTACAACAGTGGATCGTTTCTCGAAAGCGCCGAGTATCTTTATCGTCTCACCGGAACCGCACAGTATTACAATGACGCGGTGCTGGCGGCCAACCATGTCGTCAATAACAACACCATCCTGCACAACAGCGCCGAATATGGGGGCAACCAGTGGGCCTATTGGTTCTGCAAGGGCCTCAGCGATCTTTGCAGCGACAATAATCTCTGGCCGACTTACTACAACTGGATGCTCAGCAACGCGCAGGCCGCGTGGAACACTCGCAATCCCAGCACCAATCTGACCTGGAACGATTGGACGACCGTGTCGAACGAAGACCAGACAAAGACCGAGGCGCTGGAATGTTCGAGCGGCGTGGCGATCTGGCAATTCCTCGCCCTGCCCCCGCAGTTCATGCTCATCAACAAGAACAGCGGCAAGGCGCTGGATTTGATCGGCGGCAATATCACCAACGGCGCGGTGATCAACCAGTGGAGCGCGGATTCCGGCAGCAGAAATCAGCGCTGGCTGATTGTCCCCAACGAAGCCGGCAATCACTTCAAGCTTCTCTCCGCGATCACTCGGAAGTCCGCCTGTATCGATCTGGACTCGACCTCCACCGGCGCACAGCTCCATGACTGGGCCTACACGGGTAATAACCCGGCCCAGCAGTTCGACCTCGTAGACGCCGGCAACGGCTGGTGCAAGCTCAAAAACGTCCACAGCGGCCTCATCTTAGAAGTCGCGAGCTCCTCGACGGCCGACAACGCCAAGGTGCAGCAGAATACGGACGCAGGCGCGGCTAACCAACTCTGGCGGCTTCAGCCCATAGGCAATTACTACATCCGCGCCAGCAGCGGCCGTTATATCTGCATCCAGGGCGCCGGCAGTTCAGATGGCAGCGCGATCATCCAGTACGATTGGCAGACGAATCCCTGGTTCAAATGGCAATTCACCAGCGAAGGCAATGGCTGGTATGGCCTTTTCAGTTTGAACGCTACCACGAAGGTCGCCTGCATCGATGGCCCCAACAGCAATCTGGGAGACGACATCCATCTCTGGACGTACAACCCCAGCAATGCCGGCGATCAAAAACTGCGCATCGCGCCGCAGGTCAACGGCAACTTCAAATTCTATTGGAATTACGATGGGCTTACCTGGGACATCCCCGGCGGCCAGACCGCCAACAACATTCCCTTAGAACAATATACCGACGTCAACAACGCCTGGCAGCAGTTCCTGCTGGAGCGCGCGCCGTAGGGATGTGTTCGCGCCTCCTCGGTTTCCTGAGGAGGCGCGGCAATCTGCTGGAGAGTTCAAATGCGTCAATATCATCTTTTCCCACTATCAGCGCTGATCGCGGGAGCGAGCCTGGGGATCTCCCTGCCGCTGCATGCGTACACGCTGCAAAATCTTACGCCATATGTGCTGCCCTTCTGCGGTACGCAAAACGGCGGCAATACATTTCCCGGCGCCGTCACTCCCTTTGGCATGATGCAATGGAGTCCGGACACGCCGAGCGGCATTCAGGGCGGTTCGGAGCCCGGCGGATATCTCTACACCGACAATAAAATCTGCGGCTTCAGCTTCAATCATGTCAGCGGCGGGGGCGGCTTTTACGGAAGCGATCTGGGCTTCACGCCGATCGTCGGCAATTTGACCAGTTCGCCGGTCACCAGCAGCAGCCCGACGGGGTATCTCACATACGCCTCCACAATCGCCGGCGTCCCGTTTGTCGGCCCGGGTTATTACTCCGTCCAGCTCACGAATGGGATCGAAACGGAACTGACGGCTTCGACGCGCACCGGATTCGGACGCTTCACTTATCCCTCGGGCAATGCGGCCACGATGCTCATCAACGCAGGCAGCGGAGCGTCCATTATCGACGCCTCAATCCAGATCAATCCGGGCGGCAATGAAGTGAGCGGATGGACGACCGGCTTCGGGTTTCTGGGCTCAGGACAAAACCATCGCTTGTATTTTGATGTCGTCTTCGATCACTCATTCAGCGCCTATGGAACATGGAACGGCTCCAGTCTCTCCGGAAACTCGACGAGCGTGTCGGGGTCAAAGAGCGGCGCCTATTTGACGTTCAATGGCGGCGGGACCGTGCTGGCGCGCAGCGCCGTTTCGTGGGTGAGCGTGGCGAACGCCAAAGCCAATCTCAATACGGAAAGCCCCGCATCCACGTTCAACAACTCTGGATTCGACGCCATGCATAGCGCGGCGAACAACACCTGGAACGGTTATCTCAACAAGATCCAGGTCAGCGGCGGAACCTCGGCGGATACGCAAACCTTTTACTCCGCGCTCTACCATTCGCTGCTGGCCCCCAGCGTCGTCAGCGATGTCAACAATCAATATATGGGCTTTGACGGACAGGTTCGGACGACCTCCGGATTCACCAAGTATGAATACTTCTCCGGCTGGGATATCTATCGCAATGAATGCCAGCTCATCGCGATGATCGACCCGGCGCGCGCAAGCGACATGGCGCAATCGCTGGTGCAGGACGCATCCGATTGCGGAGCGATGCCGCGCTGGAGCATTCCCACCGGCGACACTGGCACGATGATCGGCGATCCCGCCACGCCAATCATCGCCGGCATGTATGCGTTTGGCGCCAGAAACTTCAATACCGGGGCGGCGAAAACGGCGATGGCGAAGGCGGCGACCGATCCTTCGACAAAGTCCAGCAATGGGGTTTACGAACGGGACGCCGAGCGTGATTATTTGAATCTGGGCTACGTTCCCGAGTATCAGATCGGCGGATACGCCCCGATCTCGATGACGCTGGAGTATTGCAGCGCCGACGCCGCCCTGGCGCGCTTTGCCCAGTTCCTTGGCGACTCCGCCACCTATAATTCGGCGATGAGCCGCGCCCAGAACTGGCGCAATCTCTTCAACTCCGGCTCCGGATATTTCCAAATGCGGCAGTCCGATCGCTGGTGGTCGCCGGGCTTCGCCAGCAATGTCTCAACCTATGACAATTACAATGCGTTCGCCGAGGGAACCGGCGCCCAGTATGTCTGGATGGTCCCGTTCAACTATAGCGCGCTGATCGGAGCGATGGGAGGCGCCTCAAACGCCGCAAGCCGCCTGGATAACTTCTTTACGCAAATCAACGATACTAACACATCCGTCACTCAGTACGCCTATATGGGCAATGAACCGTGCTCTGAGACGCCGTATGTTTATGACTACCTTGGACAGCCATACAAGTGCTCGAATGTCGTTCGGCGCGTTATGACGCAGCTATACTCATCGGCATCCACGGGCTTGCCTGGCAACGACGATCTGGGCCAAACGTCGTCCTGGTATGTCTGGGCGGCGCTCGGGTTTCATCCCGAAGCGCCGGGAGACGATGTTCTTGTGATGAACGGACCCCTTTTTCCACAGACGGTGATTCATCTGGCCGGCGGCGATGTGACGATCAATGGCGGCGGCGCGGCGGACAACGCTCCATATATTCAAAGCCTGACGGTCAATGGTCAGACGTCAAACTCGCCCTGGACCCGCTTCGCCAATATCTCCAATGGCGCGACGCTGAACTATACGATGGGGACCAATGCGAATACAAGCTGGGGCGCCAGTTCCTCGTTTGCCCCACCCTCCAATACAGACGGAATGTCGACTCCGGTCACGCAGAACTACTTCTGGGGAACCAGTCTGGAGGCGGGCGAATACCAGCCAACGTGGACAAACTCGGTCGATACAAACTCTCCTGGGGGAAATATCTCCAATGTCGGCCCTATTCTCAGCGGCGGCTCCGGTCCGGAGCTGGGTATCCGAAACGAGAACAGTCAAAGCGGCTCTTCCGAGTTGATGTATTCCGGCGGCGCATTGGGAGGATCGGCCGTTTACGCCTATCTTAAAGCGTTTGACGTCAGCAGCAAATCGATCGTCGTCACCTCCGGGATGCATCTGTCTTACTGGCTATATCCACAGAGCAGCGCCACGTCGGGTCTGGTGTCTGGAAACAACAGCGCCCATGTTGCGGTAGACCTGGTGTTTACCGATAACTCCACCTTGCGCGACAGCGGCCTGAACGATCAGCGCGGCGTCCGCCTCCACCCCAATGCGCAAAGCGGGTCGCTGGCGCTGGATACTTGGAACTACGTCTCCGTCGATTTGACTCCGCTGGCGGGGAAGGCGGTCAATCGCATCGACTTCGGCTATGACAACCCAAACAGCACCGGCGGGTATCGTGGTTACATAGACGACATCGCCTTCACAACGACCCACTGAACTCGTAATTTCCAGAGCCAATTCACCTGCGCAAACCCCGTTGGCCCGTACCGCCGACGGGGTTTCGTTTTTCCACGGTCTGAAGAAGCGTGGATCTCTCCAGCGCGGGAAAGTCAATTTGTGTGGTAAGATCATGCAGTTGTGATTGCGCCGGCGTTCTCCGCCATTCGCTCCCCCGGTAACAAATCCGCGCGTTGGGTGTTATAATAGAGAACGTTGAGGAAAGACGAATTGTAATGGCTAAGAAATTAATTATCGTTGAGTCCCCCGCGAAGACAAAGACGCTCAAGGGGTTTCTCGGCGCCGACTATCAGGTTGAGGCGAGCATGGGACACGTGCGCGACCTCCCAGAGAAAAAGCTGTCGATCGATATCGAGAACGACTTTGCGCCGACTTATGTGATCATTCCAGAACGCAAGGACGTTGTCGCGAAACTGAAGGCCGCTGCTAAGGGAGCCGATGAAGTCTACCTGGCGAGCGACCCTGACCGCGAAGGCGAAGCCATCTCCTGGCACCTCAAGGAGGCGCTCGGACTGAAGGAGCCCAAGCGGATCCAGTTCAACGAGATCACCAAGACGGCGGTTCTCGCGGCGCTGCAAAACTATCGCACGATCGATATGGACCGTGTCAACGCCCAGCAGGCGCGGCGCGAACTGGACCGGATCGTCGGCTACAAGATCAGCCCGCTGCTCTGGCGTAAGGTCAAGAAGGGCCTGAGCGCCGGCCGCGTGCAGTCCGTCGCCGTTCGTTTGATCACGGACCGTGAGCGCGAGATCCTGGCGTTCAACCCGGTCGAGTACTGGACGATCGGCGCAACGCTGACGCCCGATACGGTGAAGAACAAGTTCGACGCCAATCTGACTGAGCGCGATAACAAGAAGATCGAGATCCCGGATCAGGCGACGAGCGATAAGATTTTGTCGGACCTCGACGGCGCGGAGTACCGTGTCAAGAAGGTTAAGAAAAGCGAAAAGCGACGCAACCCGTCGGCTCCGTTCATCACCAGTACGCTCCAGCAGGAAGCCTCGCGGAAGCTCGGCTTCTCGGCCAAACGGACGATGATGGTGGCGCAGCAGCTTTACGAAGGTTTGGATGTCGCAGGCGAAGGCCATGTGGGTTTGATCACCTACATGCGCACCGACTCCACGCGGATCGCCGACGAGGCTCAGCAATCGGCGCGCGCCTATATCGTCACGGAGTACGGCGCGGCCTACGCTCCGGCGCAGACCAAACAATATAAGAAGGGCGGCGCGGCGCAGGACGCGCACGAAGCCATTCGCCCGACGAGCATCGAGCGCGTGCCCGATCAGATCGCCAAGCTCTTGACCGCCGAACAGGCCAAGCTCTACAAGCTCATCTGGCAGCGTTTCCTGGCGTCCCAGATGGCGCCCGCTGTGTTCGATGTCGTCACCGTGGACATCTCCGCGCGCAACTATACATTCCGCGCCACGGGATCGACCGTCAAGTTCGACGGCTTCCTGCGCGTCTATCGTGAGGGCAAGGACGACCCGAATCAGGTGGATGATGAGGACAAGCAGCCGCTGCCGGCCCTGTCCGACGATCAGTTGCTGAAGCTGCTCCAAATCCTGCCCAAGCAGCACTTCACCGAGCCGCCGCCGCGTTATACGGAAGCAACGCTCGTGAAGGCGCTTGAGGAAAAGGGCATCGGACGCCCGAGCACCTACGCCGCGATTATGTCGACGATCATCGACCGGAAATACGTCGAGCTGGAGCAGAAGAAATTCAAGCCGACCGAGCTGGGAACAACGGTCAACGATCTGCTCGTGAAGCACTTCCCGAGCGTATTGGATATCGCATTCACCGCCGAAATGGAGACCAAGCTCGACGACGTGGCCGATGGCAAGGAAGACTGGGTCGCGATGATGCGGTCCTTCTACGGTCCTTTCGCGGAAAGCCTGGAAAAGGCCGGCGAATTGATGGAGAAGGTCAAAATCGAGCCGAAGCTCGCCGGCATCGACTGCCCGAACTGCGGCAAGCCGATGGTGGTTCGCTCCAGCCGATTTGGCGAATTCGTCGGTTGCTCGGATTATCCTGAGTGCAAGACGATCGTGCGGCCGGAGGCCGAAAAGATCGATGTCCCCTGCCCCAAGTGCGGCGGCGAGATCGTTCAGAAACGAAGCCGCAAAGGCGCGATCTTCTACGGCTGCAAAGAGTACCCGAAGTGCGACTTCGTCGCCTGGGGCAAGCCGACCGGCGAAGACTGCCCGACGTGCGGCTCGCCCGTCGTGGAAAATACTTATCGTGGCCGCGTCATTGGCGTCAAGTGCCATAACGCCGAGTGCGATTACAAAGAATCAACAAAGAAACCGTCCGAAGAAGCCGGTGAGAACGATGAAGCGGAGACCGAACCCGCTCCGCAGCGCGAGCTGGCGACGACGGCGCAAGGCAAAGGATAACTCAAGGGGATGTTCGCTCTGAACTTTTACACAGATCTTTATGGCGACGCGCTCAAGCGCGGCCGCAAGTCCGCGACGATCCGTCTCGGAGACAAAAGCGCGAAGTACGCAACCGGCCAGATCGTCTGGGTGACGGTCGGCCAGCGCTTCGCCCGGCGCAAGAAGCTCTTCTGCGCCATTCTGGACGCCGTCGAAGTCAAGGCGGCCAAAGACCTCTCGCCGCGCGACATCCAGCGTGAGAACCCCGAATTCCACACCACGGAAGACGCCATCACTCTGCTGTCGCGCATCTACGCCCGCGAAGTGAACGAAGACGAGACCGTCACCGTCATCTACTTCTCGCCCATCGACGAATACGAACTGTAATAAGCGTTTCCACCCCACTCTGATATTGACAGGCGGCTCACCCGCCTGTCAATACATTCATTGGTCGCCATCGATAGCTCCTCCTAATTCCGTAGGAACCCGGCATGTGCCTACAAGTATTTGTCGCCAGCGACGAGCCGCTCCCCCTGATTTCCTATGGACCGGATTCTCCCGTGTTTCAGACCGAACTTCTGGACGAGCAAAGCCTACCCGTGGTTCAATATTTCTCCAAACCATACGTGTATTATCTTAGTTCTGTCGGCGGATGTCCATGCGGCTTCGGCTATGGCCTCTACGAACTTGAAATTCTTGACGACCCGGACATCCCAGCGGAGATCAAGGCAAACGTTCAGGAAGGATATAATGCGTCACGGAGTTCTGTGCAGGCAATGAAGGCTTACTTGCGAATGGCGATACAAACTGGCGAAGCAGAAGTATACGCTTGCTGGATTGGTGATGAAGAGATAACTCCAGAAACACGATGCGAAGTCACGCTGGACCATTTCGGCGGTGAGGAATTCCAACTCGTAGAGCGACAGATTTTAACGGTGACGAGAGCGGCGGACGAATGAAGAAGAGTGACACCCTCATATTGCGGAGGCGCCGGGTATACTCTCACAATGACGTATGTGACAGTAATCGGCGGCGGTCTCGCGGGCAGCGAGGCCGCCTGGCAGGCCGCTGAGGCCGGCGCTAAAGTTCGGCTCTATGAAATGCGGCCGGTGAAACGAACGCCTGTCCACCAGACGGGCGATTTCGCGGAGCTGGTTTGCTCTAATTCCCTCAAGTCCAACAGTATTACCAATGCCGCCGGTCTTTTGAAAGAAGAGATGCGGCGTCTGGAGTCGATGGTTATCGCGTGCGGCGACGCCTCCAGCGTTCCGGCCGGCGACGCCCTCGCCGTGGACCGCATTCTCTTCGCGCAGGCCATCACCGCGCGTTTGGAAGGTCATCCCAACATCGAGATCATTCGCGAGGAAGTGACGGAGATCCCGGAAGACGGCGTGACGATTATCGCGACGGGGCCACTTACCTCCGAAGCCCTCGCGGGCAAGATCGGCGAGATTACGGGACTGACGCAGCTGCATTTTTATGACGCCGTGGCGCCGACCATCGACGCCTCGACGATCAATCGGGAGATCGCCTTCGCCGCCTCGCGCTACGATAAGGGCGACGATGACGCTTATCTCAACTGCCCGATGAACCGCGAGGAGTATGACGCCTTTTACGAAGCGCTCACTCACGCGGAGCTGGTGCCGCTCGCGGAGCACGAAGCGAAGACGCCTTACTTTGAAGGCTGTCTCCCCATCGAAGTGCTCGCCTCTCGCGGCCCCAAGACGCTGTGCTTCGGCCCGATGAAGCCTGTGGGCCTCACCGACCCGCGCACCGGCCGCTGGCCGTGGGCGTGCGTGCAGCTGCGCCAGGAGAACCGCGACGCCACGCTGTACTCCATGGTCGGCTTTCAGACCCGCATGAAGTGGGGCGACCAAAAGCGCGTCCTGCGCATGATCCCCGGGCTGGAAGAAGCGGAGTTTGTGCGCTACGGCGTCATCCATCGCAATACGTACATTCAGTCGCCGCAGCTTCTCAACGAAGCGCTGCAAATGAAGACGCGCCCAAATATCTTTTTTGCCGGACAGATCACCGGCGTGGAGGGATATGTGGAATCGGCGGCGGCAGGCATTCTCGCCGGCCGCAATGCGGCGCGCTTCCTGCGCGGCGAGCCGCTACTGACGCTGCCGGAGACGACGATGCTGGGGGCTCTGGCGCATTACGTGGCGCACTACGACGGCAAGGACTTCCAGCCGATGAATTCCAACTGGGGCATCGTCCCGCCGCTTCCCACTCGTGTCCGCGATAAGAAGGAAAAGGCGGGCATTATGGCCGAACGCGCGATGGCGGCTCTGGAGACCGTCCAGGGCCTAAACCTGCTGGCCCGTGTTTGACACTGCGATCGATGCGTTCTTAGAATCGCAGGCGAACGTACGCGGCGCCTCCCCCCATACCGTCAAAGCCTACGCCGAAGACCTGCGCCAATTCGCCGAGTACGCGATGGCGCAGGGCTGCTTCACTCCCGCCCAAGCCGAGCCGCCACTGCTGCGCGCCTACCTCGGCCATCTGCAATCCCTCGGCCTCGCCCGCGCCTCCCGCGCCCGCAAAACCGCCGCGCTTCGCTCCTTCTTCGGCTACCTGACCATGCAGGGCGTCCTCGCGCAGTCTCCGACCACCGGCCTGCGCACCGTGAAACTCGACCGGCGTCTCCCGAAGTTCCTGCGCACCGACGAGATCGAAAAGCTGCTCACATCCCCCGCGCAAAACCCGCTCGGCCTGCGCGACCGCGCCCTGCTGGAGATGCTCTACGCCAGCGGCATGCGCGCTGGAGAGCTAGTCATCTTGAATGTTGGGGATGTGGACTTCGACGAAGCCATTGTCCGTGTCGTAGGAAAAGGCGATAAAGAGCGCGTCACCCTGCTTGGCCGCGAAGCCCTTCAAGCTCTCACAATCTATCTCGCCACTAGCCGTCCCACACTCATCGAGCACGCCAAAGACGACGGCGCCCTCTTCGTCAACCGCTACGGCGGCCGCCTCTCCGACCGAGGCGTGCGCAAACTCTTTGACAAATACTGCGCCGCGGCATCCTCCACCCTCAAGATTACGCCACACGTCCTGCGGCACACCTTCGCCACGCATCTGCTCAACAACGGAGCCGATCTGCGACTGGTTCAAGAGCTGCTCGGGCACACAAGCCTGGCGACAACACAGATGTACACGCACGTCACCACCGAACGATTGCAGGAAGTCCACCGCGCCGCGCACCCGCGCGCGAAAGGCGTCCCCAACGGCGACTGAGGTACAATTCCCAACCGATGTCACACTCGGCGAAAAGCACGAAGTCGATATCTTGATGCAGGCGAAGTTTCGTGGCAAGGCGCAGAGTGATTTTCCAAAGCGGATGTTCCGCTACTTCGCGCGTCTCACCGAAAAGTACGACATCCCGATCTACCCGGTCGTCATCTTTTCCTACGATGCCCCGCAGCGCCCGGAACCTGATCGATACACAGTAGCTTTTCCCAACAAGACTGTGCTAAGATTCGAATACGATGTGATCCAACTCAACCGACTGCCATGGCGACGGTTTGTGAACCAGGAAAACCCGGTCGCCAGCGCTCTCATGGCGAAGATGAAGATGAGCGCGCCGGACCGCCCCAAGGTCAAAGCGCAGTGCTTGCGGCTGCTGGCGAGTCTGAAGCTTGATCCCGCCAAGTCGACTCTCATCGGTGGATTTATTGACAGCTACCTGGAGTTGACGGCCCAGGAGATGAAGCAATATGAGCGAGAGCTGGAACAGTTCGCTCCTGCGGAAAGGAAGGCGACAATGGAATTAATGACGACTTGGGGACGAATTGGCAAAGCAGAAGGCAGAATCGAAGGCAAGATCGAAGGGAAAAAAGAAGGGAAAGAAGAGCTGGTGGTTCGGATACTTCGGCGTCGCTTTGGCTCCATCTCCGCCGAGGCGATTCAACAGCTTGGTCTCCTCGCGCCAGAACAGCTTGGCGATTTAGGAGAATCTCTACTCGACTTTACCAGCATCACAGATTTGGATGAATGGCTTAAGCAAACCACGATCGCCGACCGCTTAAATTGAGCGACCGGCAATTTACGTTGCGCCCCTATTTTTCTTCAGCCATTCGTCTTTGAGGATGGCGTATAGATACTCGTCTGTCCACTCGCCTTTGAACCAGTAGCTTTGAAGGTGGTAGCCTTCCCGGCGCATCCCCAGCCGCTCCATCAGCGCCGCTGAGGCGATATTGCGGCAGTCCGCGCGCCCCACGATGCGATGCATATCGAGTTCTTGGAAGGCGTAACCGACCACGGCGGCGATGGCTTCGGTCGCGAAGCCTTGTTTTTGGTAAGGGCGGGCCAGCGTGAAGCCGATTTCCGCCTGGCGCGGCTCGCGGCTGTCGACTTCCAGATAACAATCGCCGATCAGCGCCGACGTGTCCGTCATCTCGATCGCCAGCTGCAATCCCTTGCCGGGCTCACCGCAGGGGAGCGTCTTCATTTCCTCGATGAACTGGCGGGCTTCTTCCTCACTGCAGCAGTTCCAGCTTTGAAAGCGCGCCACTTCGGCGTCATTGCGATATGCGAGAAACGCGCTGACATCCGCATCGTCAAAACGACGGATCTTCAGGCGTGGGGATGTCAGGCCGGGAAAGGTGTCCAGTGTCATAGCGTGTCCGTGGAAGAGCGTGAGGTCAGTTTAAGATCGCCTTGGCGGCGGCGGACGGCGTGCGGTCGACGACGCTGATCCTTCGGCCAATGCGCTCTTCGAACTCAGGGATTGTCATGTCATCCAGGAAGACGTCACGGTCGGGGTCGCGCAGCATAATTGCGGGAATGATGATGCGCTCGCCGAGCTCGTCTCCCATCGCGTTCAAGGCTTCCGTAATGTCGCGGCCCGTCAGGAGTCCGGCGACGTTGATGCTGCCCTCGAAAAAGGTATTGTGTACGGCGCAGACATTGACTTTGACATTCTCGACGGTGTTAAGCGAATCGGCAAGGCCGTTCAGGAGCGGCTCGGCCAGCTTGCCCGTGACCATCGTGGCGCTGCGCGGCGTCTTGACGCTCGCAGGCAGCTTCTTCGCGACTTTGCGCGCGTCGTCCATAAAGAGTCGCACAAGCCCCACCCCATCTTCGAGCTGCGGGAAGCCTTCGTATTGACGCGCGACGGGAATATCCACGCCCGCGTTAAGATAAAACTCATCGCTTAAAAACGCGAAGTTCGTGCCGAGTTCCTTGCGATAACGCGCGCGCCACTCTTCGGCCTCGGCGAGCAGCGATTTGCAGAATTCCGGGCTGCATGTCGTGAGCGCCGCCAGACGGTCGCGGAACTGAGTCAGACCGACGGGGACGATGGCGACGCTTAGCACGCCGCCGTAAGTTCCCCGCGCCTCGGGATGCAGTTGGGAAAGCTCGCGCACGGTCTGCGCGAGCTGTTCGCCGTCGTTGTAGCCCGGGCAAAGCACGACCTGGCCGTGGATTTGGATCTTTGCGTCGGCGAGCATCTGAAGGCGCGGCAGGATCGGCTCAGGGCCTTTGCGGCCCAGCATGCGGCCGCGCACCTCGGGATCGGTCGCGTGGACGGACACAAAGAGCGGTGAAAGCTTCTGATCGATGACGCGCTGAAACTCAGACTCGCCCATATTGGTGAGCGTCAGATAGTTGCCGTGCAGGAACGAGAGACGGTAATCGTCGTCTTTGATATAGAGCGACGAGCGAAGGCCCTTCGGCTGCTGATAGAGAAAGCAGAAGACGCACTTGTTCTTGCAGATATGAACGCGGTCAAAGAGATCGTCGCCAAACTCGATCCCCAAATCTTCATCATAACCCTTGCTGATGACAAAGTGCATTGGGCCGACATCGGGTCGCTCGACATCGAGCGTGATTTGTTCCCCGGCGGTCATAAACGCGAAGTCAACGATGTCCAGCACGGGGTTTCCGTTGACGTTGATCAGCACATCGCCGATTTTGACTCCCGCTTCCTCGGCGGCGCTGCCGGCGTCGAGAGTCAGAACGGTGGCGCGCTCGGCGCGCGGGCGCCGGATTACGCTATTTTCATCCGCCATCGGTAACGACAGCGTTTTATTGCGAACAAAGGTCTCAGAATTCATTGCCATAACGCCTTATTATACCGCAATGGGCTCTGGAACATCGGTTTGGGTACACTAAGATTGCAGACGACGGATTTATTTGCTACAATACTTTGTTGAAAGCGCAATATTTATTTGCAGGATGCGCAACTTTTTGCGCGACGCCGTGTCTCACTCGACAGGGGAAAGAGTTACCGCAGGATGCAGCCCGCCGCTAGTTCCCGTATGAGCCTCTCGATTATCTCGGCTCCCCGGCTCGATCCGGACGTCGCCCTGGTGCGTCAGTTCCGAGCCACGGGCAATCCGGCTGTTTTCGAGACGCTGTTTAAAAAATACCAGGCTCCCGTTTTTCATCTCGTATATCGCATGGTGAATGGCGAGGAAGCCTATGACCTGACGCAAGAGGTGTTTTACAAAGCCCTGCGCGCCCTCCCGGCGTTCAAGGGCAATTGTAAATTCAGCACCTGGCTCTTTACGATCGCCAAGAATACCTGTCTCAACCACATCCGCGAAAATAAACGGCGCGATGAGGTGGAAGACTTTTCACTGAATGAAGAAACGCCGCAGGGCGAATCAGGCCGCGACGTTCCCGACGAGGACGCCGACGTCAGCCGTATCGTGGAAATCCGCGAATTGCAGCGCGTCGTGGACAAAGTCCTGTCGCAGCTCACGCCTGAGCAGCGCCTGCTGCTGACGCTGCGCGATTTCCAGCAGCTCTCCTATGAGGAGATCGTGGAGATCACGGAGCTTTCGCTGGTGAACGTCAAGTCCAAGCTCCACCGAGCGCGGCTGGCGTTCAAACAGAAATTTCAGCCATATTTGGGTCTGATCAGTCCGGACCTCGGGACGAATTCGGACCGTTAAGCAATGCTTCGGGCGCATGGGGAATTTTATGTATTGATGGGAGATGTTGTACTGTGACCGAGCAAGAAGCACGCGAACAGTTTTCCGCGTATTTAGAAAATGAACTGGACCCGGAAGCGGCGGAGCGATTTCAGCGCTTTTTGGCGTCAAATCCCGGCTGCGCCGCCGAGTTGATCGACTTCGAGCATACGCTCTCGCTGATGCACCGGCTGCCCGCCCACGAACCCGCCCTGGACCTCTGGACGGAGTTCGCGCCCCGCATGGCCGGAGTGCGCGCCGAGATGAAGATGGGCGCGCGGCAGCGCTGGCGCTTCCGCTGGTTCAACTTCCTTTCGTCGCTCTCCGCGGGACTGATCCTCTATACACATGCCCTGGCGGAACGGACACATGTTCGCCTGGAGCGATATCTGCTTCAGGACCCGTTCCACCTCTACGAAGGACGCGGTGGCGATGGCAGATAATCGTCCGTTCGCACGCTTGCTTCGTCTCGCGCTCGCCCTTGTCCTGTTGATGTTATCTGCGTTCGCCGGCCTTACGCCGGCGAACGCGGATGCGCCGCGCGTACGCGTGGTCGAAATCCACGGCGCCGTCAACGCCGCGGTCGCCACATTTGTCGGCGAACAGCTGGACGCCGCCTGGAAAGACGGCGTCTCGGGTGTGATCTTCGACCTGGACACACAGTCCGGCGACGACGCCGCCGCGAACGCCATCAAATCCTCGATCATTTCCCATACGGCGTCTCTGCCGATCGCCGTCTATATCCACGACCATGCGCTCGGCGCGGGCGCGATTATTCCGCTGGCCGCCAAAACCGTCGTGATGACGCCGACCGCCATCATCGGCGGCGCTTCGGGCAGCGGCGCCAAGGCGGATTTCAAGGCGTCCGCCTCCGCGCTCGGACGCAATCCGGCCATCGCCGCCGCGTTTGTGTCCGCCGATGCGCCCCTTCCCACGCTGGGCGTCGCCAACAGCGGTGAGACGCTCACCATGACCGCGCAGCAGGCGCAGACGTCGGGGTTCGCCTCCGCCATCGCCACGGACGATTCCGGTGTCCTCGCGGCGATGGGCTTGCCGTCCGCCAGCATCGAGACGGCGCACTTCAGCGCCTGGATCGGCTTCGCGCGCTGGATTGTCCTGCCGTGGGTCACCATCTTACTGCTCGCCGTGGGCATCGCGCTGATCATCGTCGAGCTTTTGACTCTGCATACCTGGGGCATCGCCGGCATCGTCGGCGGCTTGATCCTGGCGCTGATCTTCGCCGCGCATATCGCCGTGGGGCATGCGTCCTACGTCGGCATTCTCCTGGTCCTCGGCGGCGTTCTCTTTCTTCTTTTTGAAACCCATATCTTCCCAGGACACGGCGTCTCGGCGATCATCGGCCTGGGCCTCATCGGCACAGGCATGTACTTCGCGCTCGGCGGCGCGCAGAACGGCGCGCTCTACGCGATCAGCGGCTCGCTCCTCACAACGGTCGGTATCCTGGTGGCCTTCTTTATCTACCTTCCCCGCAGCCGGGTCTGGAATAAGATCGGGCAGCCAATGATGCAGACGGCCACGGAAGGCTATGTCGCCAGCGAGGACTACACGGGGTATCTGGGGGCCGTCGGCGAAGTCACCAGCGACCTGCGTCCCTCGGGCATCGCCGAGTTTCAGGGGATCCGAATGCAGGTGGTCAGCGAAGGCGCCTTCATCCCCGCCGGCACGCCTGTGGAAGTCGTGGTGGTCCAGGGTGGACGCATCGTGGTGGCTCCGACAGCGTCGTCTGGGTACACTGCGGTATGACCGATGTTCCGAAGCCAAAACCGCCGCGTCCAAAGAAGCCCGCCGCGCCGCGAAAGCCGCGAAAGCCCGAGTTCTCCCCCACCCGCATCAAGACGTTTCTGAGCTGCCCGATGATGTACCGGCTGGAGTATGTCGATAAGGTGGGACGCTTCTACCATCGCTCGCGCGCCGGCTTCTCGTTTGGGACATCCCTGCACTCCACCCTGCAAAACTTCCACGAAGCCGGCGGCGCGGCCGCCGTCACTCCCGAGGAGCTCGTGACCCGCCTGGATCAAGATTGGATTCCCCAGGGCTACGCCAGCGCCGAGCAGGAGCAGGAACACCGCGTCGAGGCCGCGCAGATCCTGACGACCTATCACGCCCTCGCCGCCGAACGCGCGGACCTCACGCAAACCTTCCTCACGGAAAAGATGCTCAAATACGACATGGGCGAATTCGTGCTCACCGGCCGTATCGACCGCATCGACGAACACCTCTCCGACGGCGCCTTAGAAATTGTGGACTACAAATCCGGCCGGATGAGCGTCACCGAAGAAGACGTCAAAAGCGCCCTCGCCATGTCGATCTACCAGCTCCTCGCCAAGCGCAACAATCCCGAACGACGTGTCTTGGCCACCATCCACGCCCTGCGCGGCGGCGTCACCGCCTCCACTTCTTATTCGGATGAAGAACTCAACGACCTCGAAGACGACCTGCGCGGCATCGGCCTCATGATCCTGGAAAAAGACTTCGAATCTGTCCGCCCAGAACCGCTCCCGGATGTCTGTCCCTGGTGTGATTTTTTGCCGGCGTGTACGCGATACTGGCGTTCGCAACGGCGCGATTATCTGAGTGAATTGGGGTTGGAAGAGTAGGACGCCGTACGTCTATGAGAAGATCCGGTTGCAGCGGTCGGCGCGGCCGCGCCGACCGCTGCAACTAGTTGTTACGCCTCATTGCGTCCCTGGCGCCGGAGTACAACATGGGTGGCTTTCTCCGAGGCAACGAACTGAACGCATTCGTACCCCACGGCGCGCACGTCTATCCCCTCGAACAGTCGCTCTCCCTGGCCTAGCAGGATCGGCGATATCGCGATGTGCAACTCATCGATAAGGCCCGCGCGAAGATATTGCTGGATCGTGTTAGCTCCGCCGCCAATGCGCACATCCCTTCCGTTGGCTGCGTCGCGCGCCCGGTCAAGCGCCTCGTGAATACCGCCCGTGACGAAGTAGAATGTCGTTCCGCCCTCCATCTGGATGGGCGGACGCGCGTGATGTGTCAAGATGAAAGCAGGAACGTGATATGGTGGGTTGTCCCCCCACCAGCCTTGCCAGTTCATATCGGGCCAGGCGCCGCGAATCGGTCCGAACATATTTCTTCCGAGGATCCAGGCGCCCATATTCTCGAAGCCCCGCGCCGCGAAATCGTCATCGATCCCCGTTGCGCCGCCGTCGCCGCCAAATAGGATTCGTTGGAATGTGCGTGTCGGGATTAACCACTGATGTAAATCTGTCCCCCCCACGCCAAGCGGATTGTTGATGTCCTGATTCGGACCAGCTCCGTATCCGTCAAGCGAGATGGTAAAGCCCTCAACTCGGACGCGTGTCATTTTTATGCTTCCTTTCGATTGACGCCTAACACTTCAGTGCGCGATCACGGTTCTCATTCACCTTAAAGTCAATTTCCTCAGGCTTCAATTACTTGTCGTGTGACAAGACTACAAATCGACATTCCTTCACGAAAATACAGCAAATTTCTACGAGACGCCGTCTCGATTGAAGACAATAATATCGCAATCGTTATCCTTGCCGGCGTAGGCAGCGCAAAAACCTACTCCGCCGCGCTTCGCCTCATCGCCTGAATCCGCTGGGACGCCAGCAACGCCAGCAGCGTCGCCCCTTGAATGACGAAAATCAGGACGCTGGAGACATGGGCGCTGCGCTCCATGCTGCCGGAGCCGGCGCTAAGGGCGCCGAAGAAGAGTGCGGAGAGGGCGATGGTCCAGGGGTTGAGGCGGCCGAGCAGCGCGACGGCGACGGCGGTGAATCCGTAGCCGGGAGCGTAGTTCTCGTACAGGGATCCGAGCTTGCCGGAGAGCTCGATCGCGCCCGCAAGGCCGCACAAAGCGCCGCTCCAAGCCATGGCGGAGACCTGCGTAAGCGCGACGTTCACGCCGGAGGCGCGCGCGGCGTCGGGGTTGTCGCCGACGACGCGCAGGGCGAAGCCGCCGGGCGTGGCGAAGAGGTAGATGGTGACGACGAGGATCGCCGCCAACGCGAGATACAGGCCGAAGTGCAGGGTGGTTTCGGACAGGATGACGGGTAATTGGGCGTTAGCGGGCAGCGCTTCCGAGGCCGGCTGAGCGTGCGTCGACTCCTGCATGGGGCCGTGCAGGAGATAGGACAGAAGCTGCGCGGCGACGAAGTTCAGCATAATCGTGCTGATGACCTCTGGGACGCCCCGCCAGGCGCGCAGAGCGCCCGCGACGGCGCCCCAGGCGGCCCCGGCGAACGCCCCCGCCACAAGTACGAGCGGGATCAGGACGGGGGCCGGGAGATTGTGCAGCTTGTACGCGCCGACGGCGGACGCGGCGATGGCCCCGACGAGAAACTGCCCTTCGCCTCCGATATTCCAGATCTTCGCGCGAAAGGCGATCGCGACTCCAAGGCCCGTCAGCAAAAGCGGCGTCGTTCGGTTCAGCGTATTGCCGATATCGTAACGGCTGCCGGCCGCTCCCTGGTAGAGCGCCGTCAGGACATCGCCCAGATGCGCGCCGGCAAGCGTGACGACCAGGGCGGTCAATCCCGCGATGGACAGCAGAGTGGTCGACGCCGTGATGAGCCAGCGGCCGACGCCACGCCAAACGTTAGCCATGGGACGCGCCCTGCTTTCCGCCCATCATCAATCCCAAAGTTTCACGCGGCGTATCTGCGGGCGTAATCCCCACGATTCGTCCTTCGTAGAGTACGGCGATTCGGTGGCTGAGCGCGACGATCTCGTCAAGTTCAGTGGAAACAAGAAGAATGGCGCCGCCCTGTTCGGCGCGCTCACGCAGCTTCCGGTGTACATACGCCGTGGCGCCGACATCGAGACCGCGTGTCGGGCTCGCGGCAATCAGCAGGCGAGGCTGGCCGACAAGCGCGCGCGCGATCACAATCTTCTGCTGATTGCCGCCCGACAGTGAACCCGCCAGTGTGGAGAGATGGTCGGCGCGGATATCGAAGTCATCGAGCAACTGCTTGCTGAACTCTCGGAGCTTGCGCCGGCGCAGCCAAAAGCCCCGACGGAACTGCGGCTGCCGCGCCGCGTCCATCGATAAATTCTCCTCGACAGATAATCCCAACGCCAGTCCCTCGCGATGACGGTCGGGCGGGATCACCGCGACGCCGAACTCCCGGCGCTCTTGCACGCCGAGCTTGCGCAAGCGCTGCCCCGACAGCACAATGTCTCCTGACTTCCAGGCGCGTAGTCCCTGAAAGATCTGGATCAGCTCGGCTTGCCCATTGCCATCCACGCCGGCGACACCCAGGATCTCTCCGGCGGCGATCGAAAATTGGATGTCCCGCAGGGTCGTTTCCATCGGCTGCGGCCTGGTCGAAACCTGCTCAAAGGAAACAACGGCGCTGTCGGTCCGGTTAGGCTGTGAGGATTTTCGATCGTCACGAAGAATACTTGCCGATTCCGGGTCTTGCGACCTGGCGTCGCCCACCATGCGACGCGCCAGATCGTCGGGATTGGTCTCATCGATCCCGACTGTTCCGACGGTTTTGCCTCGGCGCAGAACCGTCACGCGGTCGCAGAGAGTCATCACTTCGGAAAGCTTGTGGGAGACGAACACCAGGCTGCGGCCTTCGTCACGCAGCGCGCGCAGCACCCGGAACAGCTCCAGAGTCTCGGTGGGCGCAAGAACGGCGGTCGGCTCGTCAAAGAGCAGAATACGAGCATCGCTGAGCAGCGCTTTGACGATCTCCACACGCTGCTGTGTCCCAACCGGCAGGTCGGCGATGGGGTTTTGCCAGGGAATCGTCCACCCCAGCCGCTCGGCAATGGCGGCGGCGCGCTCGCGAACGGCGCTCTCCAGCCTGGGAAGCGAAGCCGAGGCTCCCGCTTCCGCGAGCGCCAGATTCTCCACGACGGTCATGCTCGACACCAGCATGAAGTGCTGATGCACCATCCCAATACCTGCGGCCCGCGCGTCTTCCAAAGTCAAAAAGGACCGCCCCTGACCGCCGCAGGCAATCTCGCCGCCATCCGGCCGCATAAGTCCGCGCACGATCTTCAGAAGCGTGGATTTACCGGCGCCGTTTTCGCCAAGCAAAGCGTGGATTTCGCCGGCGCGCAGGGTGAAGTCCACGCCGTCCAGGGCGGTGAACGTCCCGAAGCGTTTCGTGACGCCGCGGAGGGCGAGAGCGTCGGGAGGAAGATCAAATCCAGATGGAGAGATTGAAGTCACGAGGCGGCGATCCCGAATCTAGAAAGGAGGATGGCCCTCACCCCCCGGCCCCCTCCCAAAATTGGGAGAGGGGGAGTCAGAGGGAGTTAGCGTTTAAGTCATAAGATCTTTTGGATCTTTGATCCAAATCTTAACCCTCGCCCAGACCTTTGGGAGAGGGTGGCCCGAAGGGCCGGGTGAGGGCTCATCCTCCCTTACGGCGCGACCTTGATCTTGCCGTCGGCAATATCCTTCGCGGCGGCGGCGACTTTGGCTTTCTGGTCGGCGGTCAAAACGTTCGCGAGCTTCGGGTTGTCCACGAGTGTCACGTCGCCCTCTTTCAGACCGAGGGAAATGGGATGTCCCTGGAACTTGCCGGCTTTGACATCGGCGGCGATGTCGGCGAATGCTTTGGGGACGTCCAGAACGGCGCTGGAGAGAACGTTCGCCGCTTTCGGGTTCTCATCGGCGTTGACGCCGAAGGTGTAGACGCCGGGCTTGGGGCCAGCGGTGTCGAACATGCCTTTCGCGGCGGCGTCGCAGTTATGCGCGATCACGTCGGCGCCGCTGCTCAGCAGCGCTTCGGTCTGCGCCTTGGCGGCGACGGGGTCGGTCCAGCCGTTGATATAGGTCGTCTGGAAGTTGAACTTCGGATTGACCGATTTCGCGCCGTTGGCGAACGCGTCGGCCGCCATCTTGACCGGGGGCAGGTTCTGTCCGCCGATGAAACCGCCCTTGCCGGATTTGGAGACAAACGCCGCCTCCATCCCTTGCAGGTAGGTCCCTTCTTCGGTGGCGAAGTGGATCGGAGCGAGATTCGCCGCCGAGGCCGTACCGCCGGTGGTCACGAAGATCGTCTTCGGGTACTGCTTGGCGACCTTCTCGGCGGCGGGGCCGAATTCGTCGCCGTGTGCGAAGATCACGTTATAGCCGCGGTTCGCGAAATCGCGGAAGGCGTCTTCAAACTGACTGTTGTTCAGGCTTTCTTGCTTATCCACCTGCGCCCCGAGATCCTTCTGGATCTTCAGCAGGCCGTCATACGCCGATTGGTTCCATCCGCCATCCGTCACAGGGCCTGTCGTCAACAGCGCGACTTTGAAATCTCCGCTCGCCGGCGCCGGCGCGGCGGCCGGCGCCGTGCTGGGCGGCGTCTCGGCGGTTTGCTTTGGGCCACAACCGGCAAGCAGGCTCAGCGCGGCGAGAGGTAGAACCGAGAGTATCTGGAAGCGTTTCAAGAAAGTGACCTCTTCTCTAGAGTATGGGAGATGCGGGAAATCAAAACACGCGGCGCTCGGTGAGCGCCGCGTGACATGTCAAAACGTGATGGGTAAAGTCTTGCCGCCCAGGATATGTACGTGCAGATGATCGACCGTCTGGCCGCCGTCCTTGCCGTTATTGATGATGATCCGGAAACCGCTCTCGCCGATCCCCGCGTCGCGCGCAATGCGCGCGGCGGCTTCCAGCAGGTAGCCAAGCAGCGGCGCGTCTTCCGGAGCGGCGTCCAGCAGGTTGACGATCGGCTTTTTCGGGACGACGAGGATATGGACGGGGGCCGAGGGGTGAATATCGTTGAAGGCGATCACTTTGTCGTCTTCGTAGACGATGGTGGCGGGAATCTCCCGCTTGATGATCTTCGTAAAGATGCTGTCGCTCATGCGGTGGGTGTCTCCTCTTTGATTCCAAATGCGTCGCCGTCCGGCAGCACGTCGCTGAGCGCCACGCGGACGATCTCGCCACGCTTTGCGCCGCGCGCTTCAAACTGGACACGGACGTAGTTGCCGGTATAGCCCGATAGCCAGCCATCCTGAGCGCCGCGCGCCTCCGTCAGCACGGAAACAGTCTGCCCGATATGCTCGGCCGCGAACGCGCGCTGGCTCTCCACGCAAACGGCGGTCAGCGCGCGGTGCCGGCGCTCTTTCTCTTCAGGATGCACATCGTCTTTGAGCAGCTCGGCCGCCGTGCGCTGCCGGGGAGAATATCGGAACACATGCGTGCGCGCGAAGCGCATCTTGCGGGCGTAAGCGAGCGTGTTCTCGAACAGCTCTTCCGTTTCGCCTGGGAATCCGACGATCAGGTCCGTCGTGAGGCCGATCTGCGGCATATGCGCGCGCAGCTTGTCGGCGATCTCGGAGAAGAACGCCGTATCGTACGGCCGGTTCATGCGCTTCAGAATCGTATCGTCGCCGCTTTGAAGCGAGAGATGCAGGTGCGGAGCGATGCTGGGATGGCTCGCCATCGCCAGAATGATCTCGTCGGGAATCTCCACCGGCTGCACCGAAGACAGGCGGACGCGGTCGATCCCCGGCACATCAGCGACCGCCGTGAGCACGTCGGCCAGGCGCGCGCCGCCGCTGCCCGTCTCCGGGCCATAGGCGCCGACGCAGACTCCCGTCACGACCACCTCGCGCGCGCCGCGCGCCGCCAGCAGGCGCGCCTCGGCCAGAACGTGTTCGAACGGCCGGCTCGCCATCGTATTCCGTGTGTAGGGAATGGAGCAGAACGAGCAGAAGTACTCACAGCCGTCCTGGATCTTCAGGACCGCGCGCGTGCGATGCAGCGCCGCCGGGCCGGCGCCCGACGCGTCAATGGCGATCAAACCGGCCGGCGCGCTTTCGGGGAATACGGCGATGGGATCGTCCATCGCCGGAGACGACGAATACTGGATCAGATCGGGAAACGCGTTGAGCACATGCGCCACGGTGCGCATCTTCTCGGAGTTCGGAACGAGCAGCGCGGCGCCGTCCACCTCTTCCTGGGTATCGAGCGCGAGCTGCGCGAAGCATCCCGTCACCACGACTTTGGAGCCGGGATGCTCCCGCGCGGCGCGGCGGGCCATGTAGCGGGATTTCCGGTCGGCGTCGGCGGTCACGGAGCAGGAGTTGATCACATATACGTCCGCCGCGCTTCGAAAATCCGTCACGGTGAACCCGTGCGCTTCAAAGCTTTCGGCGATGCGCTCGATCTCGTATTGATTGACTTTGCAGCCTAAATTGGTGAATGCGGCGGTAGGCATGTTACCTAGCAGTGTACCGTATCGCGGAAATGGGTGTCAACAAGAGGATGAGCCTTAAGCCTGCACGGTTTATGCAGCATTGTTGCCGGGAAGAACAGACCGGAAGCGACAACGCAACACGCAAGGAGACGCGAAACATGGAACTCAAGGAACTGAACGATCTTTATATCGACGAGCTTAAAGACCTTTATAACGCCGAACATCAGATTTTGGAGGCTCTGCCGAAGATGGCGGAAACCGCCACATCGCCGAAGCTGAAGAAAGCGTTCGAGACGCATCTGAAGCAGACCCAGGGCCATGTCGAGCGCCTGGAGCAGATCTTTGAGAAGCTCGGCGAGAAGCCCACGGGCAAGGTGTGCAAGGCGATGAAGGGCCTTGTCGCCGAAGGAGCGGAGATGATCAAGGAGAAGGCGACGCCGGAAGTCAAGGACGCCGGCCTCATTACCTCCGCGCAGCGCGTGGAGCATTATGAGATGGCCGGTTACGGCTCGGTCCGCACCTTCGCCAAGCAGCTTGGCTACACCGACGCCGCCGCGCTGCTGCAATTGACGCTGGACGAAGAGCAGCAGACGGATCTCGACCTGACGGCGCTGGCCGAGAAAACGATCAACGTCAAGGCGCTTGCCGGCGCGGCTTAGTTCACAAAACGCCCCTTGCAAACCTACCCTTCCCATCTCCCGTCGCCGGGAAGGGTTGAAGAGAAAGCCCCATCGCTTACCGTGTAGGCGATGGGGCTCTTGTTTTTCATTACCCTTCCCGCCCGCGGGAGGGTCGGCCGAAGGCCGGGGGTGGGTTTGCCAAAGGGCGACCGAAGGGCCGGGGTGGGTTTGCACGGGGTGAAGCCGGCGACGTCTACGTTAATACAGCTCCGGATCGATATACCCCGGCGTATACGGCGCGAGCCGTCCCGCCAAATCCTTCGCGATGTCGGCTTTCACCACGATCTTTTCCAGCCCATAATCCACCGAATGGACCTTGCCGTTCTCGTAGCATAGCGCGACGATGTCGCTGCGGTCGTAGGGGATCTCCAGCGTGACCGAAGCGAGCAGCGATCGAAGAGTCGCTTCGATCTTGTCCATCAGGAACGGAATGCCGTCCCGGTGGATCGCGGAGAGATAGCACGCGTTCGGATACTGGGTGACGAGTTCTCGCAGTTCGTACTGGTCGCTGACCGTGTCGGCTTTGTTGAACGCGATGATCGTCGGCTTTTGATCCGCCTCCAGCTCACGCAGAACTTCCTCCACAGCGCGCACCTGGCGATCGCGCTCCGGATGGCCCGAATCCACGACATGGATCAAGAAGTCGGCCTGGATCACTTCTTCCAAGGTCGCCCGAAATGCGGCGATGAGGTTGTGCGGCAAGTTTCGGATGAAACCGACCGTATCCGTCATCAGCACGGACCAGCCGCCGTTCGGCAGCACGACGCGCCGAGTGGTCGGGTCCAGGGTGGAGAACAGCTTTTTGTCCGCGAGGACTTCCGCGCCGGTCAGCAGGTTCAGCAGCGTGCTTTTGCCGGCGGAGGTGTAGCCGACCAGAGCGCACGTTGGGAACGGCAGCTTATGCCGCATGCTGCGCTGCTGGGAGCGCTGCTCCTTGATCTCCTCAATTTCCTTGCCAAGCAGCGAGATCCGCTCCTTAACACGGCGGCGGTCGCTTTCCAGCTTGGTTTCACCCGGACCGCGTCCGCCGATGCCGCCCTGCTGGCGTTCGAACTTGGTGTAAAGGGAGGATAAGCGCGGCAGCAGATAAAGAAGCTGCGCGAGCTCGACTTGCAGCTTGCCTTCCTTGGTGCGCGCCCGCTGCGCGAAGATGTCCAGAATGAGCTGGGTGCGGTCCAGAACGCGCTTTTCCAGAAGCTCCGTCAGGTTACGCTGCTGGGTGGGCGTCAGCTCGTCGTCGAAGATGATGATATCGGCTTCGACCGCCTTGGCCTCCGTCTTCAGCTCCCCCGCTTTGCCCGAGCCGATATACGTCGTCATATCGGGCGAACGTCGGCTCTGCGCGAACTCGGAGACGACCACGGCGCCCGCAGTCATCGCCAGCTCCCGCAGTTCGTTCAGGCGCATGGCGCTGTCATCTTCACCGCCCGCCAGAGACAGCGAGACGATCAGCGCGCGCTCTTCCTTGTGTGTTTCGTAAGAGGCCGCCATAGATTTTTGTCTTTCCTTACTTGAGCGTCAGGTGGAGACGCTCTCGGAGCGCCGAGAAGATCACATGTCCAAGCGACATATGGACGTCTTCCACCAGCTGCATATTATTGGAGTGTACGACCACGTTGTGCTGCGCCATGCGCGCCAGCTTTCCGCCGCCGTATCCGCTCCAGCCAATCGTGATCGCGCCCGCGTCATGCGCCGCCTGGACAGCCGCCAGGATGTTCGGCGAATTGCCGCTGCCGCTGATCGCCACCAAAATATCGTCGGGTCGCATCCAGCACTGCGCCTGTCCCGCGAAGACCATGGCGTATTCCGTGTCGTTCGCCCATGCTGTCAGCAGGGGCGATGAATCCACGAGCGAAAGACACTCCCACGGGCGTCCGCCGATCAAATGGATATTCTTTTGTAAGTCCGCGGGCAAATGGCTCGCGGTCGCCGCGCTGCCGCCGTTTCCGCAAAAGCAGACGCGCCGGCCGGCGAGATAGTTTTGATACAGCAGTTCGACCTGATTGTCGACATCCTCTTCGGACACATCGCCGAGAAGCTGCTGAAGCTGCGTGAAGTACTCTTTTACATAACCCATATCTGCCTGTCGAACCGATCTAACGCCGCGCGTTCAAAATGACCTTCGCTCCGTCGCGCTCCAGGCTGAACGGAAGCTCTTTGAGCCCAGAAAGGGCCTGCCGGACGGTCTGCTGGCGATCCGGGGGAGTGTGCAGCAGCAGGAAGCCGCCGCCGCCGGCGCCGGCGATCTTGCCTCCGGTCGCCCCCGCGTCCAGGGCCATCTCATAAAGCTCATCGATGCTGCGGTTGCTGATCTTGCCGGCCATCTGCTTTTTCAGATCCCAGCCCGTATGCAGCAAGCGGCCGACTTTGTTGGTGTTGTTCTCAAGCAGGCAGATCTCGATCTCATCGACTTGCGCTTTGAGCAATCCAAGAACGGCGTCTCGGTCGACGATATTCGCCTTCTGCTCCGACAGGATCTCGTCCGCCTTGCGCGTGATTCCCGTGTAGAACAGCATCATCGACTCGCCGAACCGCCGTCGCTGGTCCTCCGACAGCGGGATGACCCGGCTGCTGACGGTTTCGTCCTTGTGAAACTCGATCCGCCGCAGGTTGCCCAGCGCCGCAATGTACTGGTCCTGCTTGCCGATCGGCTTGCCCAACACCTCTATTTCGATTTTACACGCCTGTTCCGCTAAAGAAGCCGCCGTTACCAATTCGCCTTGATACGCGTACATGGCCAGCAGCAGTCCTACGGTGACGGTGCTGGACGATCCTAATCCACTGCCTTCCGAGGGAATATCCGCCATCGTGGCGATCTCCACGCCGTGCTTGATGCCCGTCATGCGCAGGCATTCGCGCACGAGTTCGTGCTCGATCTCATCAATGTCGCTGACCATTTCCGTGCGGGTATACCCCACGCGGATCTTGTTGTCGAAGCGTTCCTTGATGACGACGTAGATGTACTTGTCGATGGCTGTGGAAATGACGGCGCCGCCGTCGTTTTGGTAGTAGCCGGCAAAATCCGTTCCGCCCCCGGCGAACGAAATTCGGAGCGGCGTCTGAGTGATAATCATAAGTGGCCCAATCCTAAGCCCTTATTATAACACATGCCGCCTCAGTGCGCATTAACATCTTTGCGCGCCAAGCCAAATCGGTTTGACAATTCACCAAGCGTCGGGCATAATCGTGAGCAGAAATGCGCCGAAAGCGCTTAACAATCGATCTGGGAGAAACACATGGAGAAGCAAGGGATTTTCACGGAGGCCGGTCCGCTGCAGGGCGCGCCTTACACACCAGCGGTGCGCGTCGGCGACACCGTCTACGTTTCCGGTCAAATTCCGGTCGATCCGGCCACAAGCCGTTTGGTGGAAGGCGACTTTGAAGATCAAGTGCGCCAGTGTCTGCGTAACCTGGCGTCCTTGCTGAAGCAGGAAGGGCTGTCGCTGGACAACATCGTGAAGACCACGGTGTTCCTGACCGACCTGGAGCAGTTTGGGGAAATGAACAAGATCTACGGGACGTACTTCACCGGCGTCAAACCGGCGCGCTCCACGATTCAGATCTCGCGGCTGCCGCTCGATTCGTCGATCGAGATCGAAGCGATCGCCGTCGCCGGCGCGACATCTTAAGCCTTAATTTAAAGGTAGCCTGCTTACTGACACTCAAATAAGCCTGAGCCCGCTCAGGCTTATTTGAGGTCCAGCAATTGCGTATCGCCGGTTCTTTAGTTTATTTCGCCGGGTTCTTGGCGGGACGTCCACGCTTGCGCGGTACGACGGGCGCCGCGTTCACATCGACACTGGCGTCACGCTGCTCGGCGGCGCGCTGCCCACGCATCTCGCCGCCCTTGCGGCCGATTTCCGCGTAGAAGGCCGTTCCGCGCTCGCGCTTCACAGTCTCCCCACCCTTTTTGCCGATATTCTGGTAGAACGAAGGCCCATAACGGTTCTTTACGGTTTCTCCGCCCTTGCGGCCCGCTTCGCGCGCGAGATCAGGGTTAGCGGCGAAGCCGCCTTCCTTGTCATGGTCGTGCGATCCGCGATGCGCCTCAGCAATTTTCCGCGCTCCTTCGGAGCCGGCGACGGGTCCTGGCTTCGCCATAATCATGTTCCTCTCTACTCGGTCAGTATCTGCGGCGCCCGAATCACGGGCGCCGCATGTTTGCCGCCACGTCACTGCTCAGAAGTCAGCTGGCGACGGTATCAACGGAGGAGCCTTCCGCCTGCGCGGCCGCGGCGTCCCCTGCCTCCGTCAATTCTTGTTTTTTCTCGGTGGCCGCCTGTTTGCCGGCGTCGATCGATTCCTCAATGATCTCTTTTTGATCGTTGATTGCGTCTTTGCCCTTGGCGACTAAACTCTGCGCGGAGTCCTTGGCCGACTGCACGGCCTCGGTGGCTTTGTCCTTGGCGGCGCCAACCGCGTCGGACGCCTTGTGGGTCAGATCGGCGGCCGTCGTTTTGACGGTCTCAGTCACCTGCTCCGCCTTCGCCTTGACGGTGTCCGTCACTTCAGCCGACTTCGCCTTGAGCGAATCGGCGGCGGCGGCGGCTTTGTCAGAAATCTCATCAGCCTTGGCTTTCGCCGTCTCCGTGAGGTCTGACGCCTTTGCCTTCGCGGTTTCGGACAGATCGGCCGCCTTGGTCTTGGCAAGGTCCGTGTATTCGTCCGACTTCGTCTTCAGAAATTCGCGTGTGTCATCACCGCGCTGGGGAGCGTAAAGCAAGGCCAGCGCCGCGCCGATTGCGCCGCCGATCACCAGACCCGCCAAAAATCCGCCGCCGCTTCCATTTCCATCTTCTTTTGCCATGTCTACTTTACTCCTTCACGTGATCCGACGATTTGTTTCGTCCGTTATGTTTGCTGCTGAACGCATTGCCGTAGACGGCAAAAGCTTTGCTGACACCGGCAAGAGTGCTGCTCAAATTGATCAAAGGCGTGGTCACCGTGTTTTGCACCACGGAGGCCGTGCGTTCGACGTGGCCGGAGACATTCCCCGTCAGTGTTTCGCCCCGGCTTAAGATCGCATCTGTCTTTTCGCCTACATTCATCGTCACTCGCTGGACGGTGTCGAGTGTATCGCTCACTTTATTGATCGCCGGCTCGGCCATCTTTGTCAGCGTGTCGAGTTTGCTGTTGAGCGCGCGAAGGCCAATCACCAATCCCGCCAGCAAGCCGATCACGATGAAGGCGAAAAAGGCGACGAAAAACGCCATAAATATTTCAGCCGTCAAGTGCATTTCGGGGTCTCCCGGGCCGTGAAAGCCGCTGTTAATCTCACTACGCGACAAACGTCGCGTATGGCTGCTACGGTATACCCGGAAAAATGGCCTTTCCAAACAGCCATACTACTCTGTATACGAAAAATTTGGAACTTTTCACTCCCATTATCTGAAGAGTATTTATATGTGTGTAAGCATAATTGGCGCCAAGTCGCGCCAAGCAGCCCGGCGGTGACTAATCTCGTTTTTTTTCGCGAGATTCATCTGCGCCAGCGTGAGGCCGCCGCCGTTGGGGATGAAGATGGGATCGTAGCCAAAGCCGTTGTCACCGAGGGGCTGGGAGGCGATATGGCCGTGGCAAAATCCCTCGCGAACCTCCGTGGCGCCGCTCGGCAGGGCGAAGGCGAGCGCGCAGATGAAGTACGCGCCTCGGGATTCCCGCGTCAGCCCGGCCAGCCGCTCCAGGATCGCGGAGTTCTTATCGGCGTCGCTGACTCCGGCGCCCAGCCAGCGCGCGGATTTCAGTCCCGGCCCGCCGTCCAGCGCATCCACGCAGAGCCCGGAATCGTCCGCCAGCGCCGGGAGGCCGGTCACGGACGCCGCACTGCGCGCTTTGATCAGCGCATTTTCGATAAAATTTGTTCCGGTCTCTTCGGGATCCCAATCGGAGTAACCGGCCTCACGCATGGTGAGAAGGTCGAAGTCCCGGAGTTCCGGGACTTCGGCGAGCAGCAGGCGCATATCATCGCGCTTGCCGCCGTTATTGGTGGCGATAACCAGTGTCGGCATTTATAGGAGGTCCGCCAGAACTTCGCGCTGCTTGGCGATGATGCTGCGCGATCCGATAGCCGCCAGATCCAGCAAACGGTTCATGCGCTGCCGATCGAACGGCGCGCCCTCCGCCGTCCCCTGCACTTCGATATACTTGCCGGTATCCGTCATGACGACATTCATATCGACCGCCGCCTGCGAGTCTTCTTCGTAAGCAAGATCGAGGCGCTCTTCGCCCTTCACCACGCCGACGGAAACGGCGGCGACCCATTCGTCGAACGGGAAGGTGCGAATCATCTTCTGATCCTTCATCCAGGCGAACGCCTCCACCAGCGCCACGAAGGCGCCGGAGATCGCGGCGGTGCGCGTGCCGCCGTCGGCCTGAAGCACATCGCAGTCGATGCTGATCGTGCGCTCGCCCAGCGCGCTCAGGTCTACGACCGAGCGCAGCGAGCGGCCGATCAGCCGCTGAATCTCAATGCCGCGCCCGTTCGGCTTGGCGCCGTCGCGGGAGGAGCGGGTGTGGGTGGCGCGGGGCAGCATGGCGTATTCGGCGGTCAGCCAGCCCTGGCCCTTGCCCTTCAGGAACGGGGGGACTTTGTCTTCGACGCTCGCGGTGCAAAGCACCTTGGTCTCGCCGACCTCGATCAAGCACGATCCTTCAGCGTATCGCGCGTAGCTGCGTGTGAGTGTGGTGGGACGCGTGGCGTCCAGCGGGCGGCCGTCTTCTCGTGGCATGGCGCCGGATCTCCTAACTTGAGAATGGGTTATTCTAACGGAAAAGCTTCGTCGCATTATTATAGCGAACGCGTTCGATGGCGTCAATCGCCCAGGCGAAGGAGATTTGCGGGGCCGGCGTCGCGCCTGAGGAGCATGGATGCCTGGCGCCGAAACTCTTCCGGGTCGCCGGTGGCGTCAAATCGGACCGAGGATTGCGAGGAAATCGCAGGATTGAGCAGATTTTTGCGCGCCAGCAGCGCCTTGACATCGCGGACGGTTTCGGCCGCCGGGTCGACGAACAAGGGCTGGAAATCTCGCACGTTCAAATCGTGAACAGCCTGGCGAAGCGCCGTATCCAGAAATGGAAAATGGGTGCAGCCGAGGATGATGACGCGGACGCTGGCGGCGGCGAGCGGGCGCAGATACTCCAGGGACGCGTCCACGGCGTCGGCGCATTCGGTGCGGCCGGTCTCGACCAGCGGCACAAAGCGCGGACATCCCTGCTCCGCCACCCGGCGCTTGGGATCGATCGCGTGGACGGCGTGGGAAAAGGCGAGGCTTTGCGCCGTCGCGTTCGTCGCGATCACGCCGATGTCGCCCGCCGAGGCGTTCACGGCGGTCCGCGCTCCGGAGTCGATCGTGCCGATGATGTCCGCCGCCGGATGCTTCTGTTTCGCGGCGTCCAGGCCGGCGGCGGTGGACGTGCCGGAGGCCATGATCACGATCTTGGCGCCGCTTTCGATCAGATAATCGGTGAGCTTGAGAGCGAGCGAGCGCACAACCTCGATCGGCTTGTCGCCATACGGGACATTTGCCGTGTCGGCGACATAGTGGATCCGCTCGCCGGGAAGCTGCCGCTCGATCTCGCGCAGGACGCTGAGGCCGCCGAGGCCGGAATCAAAGACGCCGATGGGAGAACTGGGAGTGAGGTCTAACGTCAATTCGGCTGCGCCTTGTGGTACACGCGCGCCTGCTTGGCGTCGGCGGTGGTGCGGATCACGTCCAGGGGATCGGAAATTTCGAAGTGGCCGCCCAGGGAATCGACGGGCGAGCCGTCGACGAGGATCTGCACTTTGGAGATCGTGGGGAACTGGCCCAGGGTCTTCAAAATGGAGTTCACCGCCTGCGCTTCCTGCGTATCGCTGCCGTGGAAGTTCGATTTGAGCTCGGCGGAGAAGTTCACGGTCGCCAGCCCATCTTCGATCTTCACGCCGCGCAGCTCGGAGCCGGCGGGCAGCGGCGTATCCTTCGCGGCGACGAGGGCGTTCAGGGATTCGCGCGCGGGATCGTCCGGCTTGTCGAAGGTGACTTTGTGCGCCACGAGTTCGCTGCCGTCTCCGCTTCCGTCGGCGGACGGAAGGTAAATATATCCCTCACGCACGGGAGCCACCGGCCCCTGCGGCGCGGCGGTGGTCGGCGGAGCGGGGTTGTTCGTGACCGGCGTTGTGTTTTGCGGCGGGCCGCTATGGTTGCACGCGCCCAGAAATACGGCGAGCGGCAGAAGAGCCGTCAGAACGGCTCGTGTCGACTTCTTACTCATCAGTGATGTCCGTGACTACCGGTTTCCGGTATCGGCGATAAAATCAAGCAGTCCGGCGACGACGCCTTCGGCGACATGCTGCTGAACGGCCGGAGTGCGGAGCTTGGAAAGGTCGCTCTCGCTATTCATATACCCGCATTCCACCAGAATCGCGGGCATGGTGCTGCCGCGCAGCACGCCAAAGCCCGTCTGGAAGCGAATCGTGTCTGATTTTACCCCGTTCGGCGGAATCCCCGATACCGCCGCGATCCGATTGACGACATCGATCGCAAAACGGCGGCAGACCGCGTTTTGCGCGTGATAGTAGACCGTGGTCCCGGAGTGCGAGTTGCGCGCGCCGCTGTCGTCGCAGTGGATGCTGATGAAGTAATCGGCGTGCGCTGCGATCGCCATCTGCGGCCGCGCCGCCACGGAGGGTTTGGTGTCGTCCTCGCGCGTCATATAGACGGTGGCGCCGTTGCTGGCGAGCAGGTCGCGCAGCTGTTTGCCGATGGTCAGCGTCAAGTCTTTTTCCCGCGCGCCGCCAATGCCGACGGCTCCGGAGTCGCCGCCGCCATGGCCCGGATCCACCATGATGATCTTGCCGGCCAGCAGCGTGCTGTCCGGAACCTGCGCCACGGTGGGCGCCGGCGGAGTCGCCTGCGCCGGGGTCTGCACGTTGATGACATACTCCACGCCGTCGTCCGAAGGCTGCGTCGTGACATTGAACGCGACAAGCTTCGTCATATCAAGCACGACGCGGCCGAACTTCTTACCGTCCGCCTTCATAACGCCGCTTCGAATCGACTTAATAATGGAGTGATCCGTGCTGATGAGACGCTTGAGCCCATCCGCGAGGCTGGCGTCGGCTAAATCGAACGCCAGGCGATTGGGCCCCGCCAGGGTCTCGGTGCGGTAATCCCCCTGCCCCGTCGTCTTGATCACGATCTGGGTCAGCGTATCGCTGACGACATTGCAGGCGACATCGGTGATCTGCAATCCCGAGGCGGCCGGGGGCGTATCCTGCGGCGGTTCGGGAAGGGGTGTGACGGGCAATGGGCGGGGGGCGACCGGTACGGGAACCGGCAAGATCGGCTGCGGGCGCGTGGCGACATGCGTCTCGCCGTCGCCGCTCATGGCGACTTGAACGTGCGAGGTCACGGGACCGCTGGCGATCTTAAAGGCGATATTCTTCTTCAGATCGACGACGATTCGCACGGTGTTGTAGGAAATCGAGCCGCTGCGGATATACGACACGCCGGGATTGGTGGCGGGAACGGTGGCGGGGGCTGAGGCGAGATCCGCGCCGAGCAGATCGACATAGATGCGCTGCGGCTTTTCCAGACGCTTCACCGAGTAATAGATCGGATAGGACGTAAAGATCGACAGCCCGTCTCTGTCCTGCTTGACGACTTCGATGCGCGCGCGCAGTGTCATGGTGTGCGCGCGGTCGTTCCAGCCGACGGACGCGCCCAGCGCATCGGCGACTTGCTTGACCGGGACGCAGTAACGCTCCTTGACCATCTGGAACGGCACGGTGATCTTGGATCCGTTGCTTCCCGTGACGTCCACGCTGCGCCCGTCGGACGAAGGCGTATAGTTGCCGCCCATTCGGCGCACGAAATCGACGGGCGCGTAGACCGAGCCATCGCTTTCTTGATAGGGCTGGACGACAAAGGCGACAGGCTGACCGCCAATCACGAGCTGAACATCGTCGGCGGCCTGGGCGGGAGTAACGGAGGCGGGAAGCAGAATGGCGGAAATAATTGCGGCGGAAAAAATATAAAGCCGGCGTGCGGCCGGAAGGAATAGACTCGTGTTCATGACCGTTGGGTACTCCAGACGTGACGGGCGTGAGGGAGAATGATTCTCAATTGTAACATACTTATCGTCCAGGGGTCAACAAACGTACGGGGTATGGCGTCGATATGGAAACAGCGCTTCCAAAACAGTGTCTTGGAAGCGCTGTGCAACATGGTGGAGGCGGAGGGAGTTGAACCCTCGTCCTAAGCAGCGAAAACCTAGGCGTCTACAAGCATAGCCAACAATTTAATTTTAGCGCTTCGGCCGCCTATTGGCGGGCTGCCAGCCGCGCGATCTTTCCTTTGATGTCCGCTTAAGCCAGAAAGCGATACTTAAGCGTGATCCCGTTTATTTACGCCTCGGTCTTCCCGGCGGGCTTGAGAAGAGGAAACGGACCGCCCGTAGGCGGCGCAATACTACCTAAGGGTTAGTTAGGCAGCCAGCGCGTACGAAGTACGGGCTGTGGTGAACTTAGTGTTCGCGTTTGTTTTTTTGCCGCTTTTTACGAGGCCAGCGGCGCCTCGACTTGCGACCTAAGCACTCAATCTCTCAGTCGAAACCTATCGCCCCCATGTGTGGATACTATTATAACTGATTTTTGAGGGATTTTGTTCCCTGCTTACATCAATTCTTCATCCTGCGACACGGGCGCCAGCGTCCGCACGTCGTCCAGAATGGTCGCCAGCACTTCCACGGGAGTCCGCCCAGTGTCGATTCGCCGGATCTTTTCCGCAGGATAGTAGTTGAGCACCGGCGCGGTTTCCGCTTCGTAGACATACAGGCGGTGTTCGATCACCTTGTCCGAAGCGTCGTCCAGCCGGTTTTCGTGCAGGGCGCGGCGCTTCAGCCGCGTCATGACCTTTTGCCGGTCTTCGCAGTTGAGGTAGTAAAGACGCTCTACATCAATGTAGTCGTCCATCAGGCGCGCCTGCGCGACGTTTCGGGGAATGCCGTCCAGGATCAGCGTATCGGCGGTGGGGTCGAGCTTTTGCAGGCTCACCAGACCGTCGATGTGCGAGCGCCATAGCTGCACCGTGAAATCGTCGGGTACGAGAGCGCCCCGGCTGCTGTACTCCAGGAAGACTTTTCCGAGGGGCGAGCCGACGCGCAGGTTCCGAAAGACATCGCCGCACGCCACATGAACGTATCCCGGGATGCTTCCTAAAATACTGCCCTGGGTGCCTTTACCGCTGCCGGGCGCTCCGAAAAGGAGCAAAGTTTTGAATCTCATCGCCGCATCCATTCTCCAACAAAATTCTTTGCTGGCGTATTGTAGCATGCGTGGGATCGTCCGTCAACGCGGCGATGTTACCGCTTCGACGGCGCGCCTCCGGCTCGAAAACGGATTTCTCTTCGAGCCGAAGGCGTAAACTCGCTAATTGCCCGAGCTTGTGGGAGCGGGCGCGGTTGTCGGACTGGAGCTGTCGGAAGGCGCGGCGGGCGCCGTGCTGTCCGCCGGCGGCGCGGGCGGATTCGCCGAGGTGTCGGCCGCAGGCGCCTTGTCGTGGACGACGACAATCTTCGTCTTCTCGACAACTTTGGTCGGAGGCGGCGGGCTCTTTACGCCCCCGGTCGCGACGATTTCGATCTTGTTGACGACACTGGTCACACCGGAGGTGTTGGTCGCCAGGCGCTCGGCCAGCGCCTTCTGCTGCTGGTTCTGCGCGGTTCCGGTCAAACGCGCCGTGCCGGCCGAGTCGACGGTCGCCAAAACACGCGATCCGGTCATCTGAACGTTGGTGTGGATCGACTTGAGCACTGCGTCGCCCGCAGCCGAGTCCTCGCCGGTCGCGCCGCCGGGACCCGCGTTGGTGTTGTTCGTTTGCGGAACGCCGGCCACGGTCGTGGTTCCGCCGGGCGTGGTGACGGTCGTGGTGGTCCCGGCCGGTACGGCGGGCGCGGTGGTCGTGTTGGTGACGACCGTCGGCGGCTGGTTCTGAGACGCGTCATCGTGACTGCATCCGGCGACGGCGAAAATGGCGGCGGAAAACGCGACGGCGCACAGGCGGCGCATCACGGGCATGGTAGACATCATGGATACTCCTTCATCGTTGACGTCAGTAAATTGCGGCGAACGATATCCGTATGTACCCGCGCTACTCCCACCAGAAACATGATTCCCGAGACTCGGACGGCGCCCGAGAGGAGGTATAATCGAATTCGATTATGGTTATGAAAAGTCCTGATACATCCCACGAACCCGCTGTCCCGCCGCTGTCAGCGCTGACGGAGGCGCAGCTGCTCGAAGCCATGCACGCCGAGTTCGACCGTCTGAACGCCGAACACTTCGCGGGAGAGCTGATCCGTCCGACAGTCATCATCTCTCGCCGGAAGGCGTACGGCGGCTACTACCAGCCACAGCGCCACCGGATCGTGCTGAGCTGGCAGGCATATCGTGAGCATGGCTGGGAGGAAGCGCTCAACACGTTTCGGCACGAGGTGGCGCATATCAAGCACCCCAACCATTCGAAAGCGTTCTGGGAGCTTGCGAGCCAGCTCGGCGTCACCAAACGGTACGCCGCCTCCCCGCTCACTCCGCCGCGCACGCCCCACCGCTACGTCTACGGCTGCCCCGTCTGCGGCCGCCGCGTCCACCGCAACCGCCGAATCCGCCAGGCGTCGTGCGGAGTTTGCGACAAGAATTACAACCCGAAGTTCGCCCTCAAACTGCTGAGCGACGATCAGCGATAAGTGGCCATCCTACCTTGCCTAAAGCCCGATCGTCTCATAAACCAGTGAGGTGGGTGCGGGGGGCGTGTCTTCAATCGTGAAAGCCGCCTGGACGATAGGGGTGGCTTCGCGCAGGGAGATTTCGCTGTTGGAGTGCAGGGTGGCGATGACGTTGTCGGATTCGATCTGTTTTCCCACGGGATGGCGAATGAGCACGCCCGCCGTGGGATCGATCTCGTCCATTTTTTCTTTGCGTCCCGCGCCCAGCACCATGGCCGCCATGCCGATGGCGCTGGCGTCAATGCCGTGAATGTAGCCGGACTTCGCGGCGCGGACGTCGTATTTGAAGCGCGCCACTTGCTGTTTGACCGTGCGCAGTAGATATTCGGTGTCGCCGCCCTGCGCCGCGACAAGGCGGCAGAGTTTGTCGAACGCCGCTCCGGAAGCAATCAGCTCCTGCGCCAGCGCCTCGCCCTCCGCCTGGGTTTTGCAGCGGCCCGCGAGCATGAAGCCCAGCCCCGAAAGCGTGCGGACCAGGAAGTTCAGGTGGGGCTCAATCCAGGGATTGCCCTTCAAAAGCGCGACGATTTCTTTGACTTCCACGCTGTTTCCGACATTGAAGCCGAGCGGAACGTTCATATCGGTGATGATCGCCACGACGCGGCGGCCTTCGGATTCGCCGATGCGCACCATGAGCTCCGCGAGCGCCCGCGCGTCCTTGGCGGTCTTCATGAACGCGCCGCTGCCGACCTTAACGTCCAGCAGAATATTCGCGGCGCCGCCGGCAAGCTTTTTACTCATGATGCTGGACGCAACCAGGGGGAGAGATTCCACCGTGGCGGTGGCGTCGCGCAGCGCATAGAGAAGCCGATCGGCGGGGACGAGGGTGTCGGTCTGTCCGCAGATGCACGCGCCGACGCCCGCGACCTGGCGCATGATCTCGGGAATGGTGAGATTGGTGCGCATGCCGGGAATGGACTCCAGCTTATCCAGCGTTCCGCCCGTGCGTCCCAGGCCGCGACCGGACATCTTCGCCATCTGGACTCCGCCGGCGGCGAGGATGGGGACGACGGCCAGCGTGGTCTTGTCGCCCACCCCGCCCGTGCTGTGCTTATCCAGCGTCGGGCCGGCAAGACCGGAGAGATCCAGCGAGTCCCCCGACGCGACCATCGCCCGCGTGAGAGCGAATGTTTCGGGATCGGTCAGGCCGCGCCAGACCACAGCCATCAGCCAAGCGCTGATCTGATAATCGGGAACGCCGCCGCGAACATAGTTGCCGACGAGGAACTGGATCTCTTCGGCGGTGTGTTCCCCGCCGTTCCGCTTTTTCTCAATGAGATCGACGATACGCATTCTTTAGTATTCCTGATGAATTGATGGGGTATAGTAGCTCTTGTGATAATCGACTTCCACTGCCATATTACGACTCCCGGCAGCAAACTCCCCGATCCTGACGGGCCATATTACCGGTCCATCGGGCCTTTGACCCCGGCCGCGAAGATGGTGGCGTCCTGGACGCAGGACGCCGTGGATTCGATGGCGGAACGGTGGCGCACCGCCGGCGCGCTCAAAACCTACCGAAATATGGGACCGATCATCTACACGGAGATGAGCCGGCGGATGATCAGTACGGACGCCTCGTCGCTCCTGGGCGAAATGGCCGGCAACGGCGTCTCCAAATCGATCGTGGTGGCGATGGATCCGTTCGTCCCCACCGAAGAGATCCTACAAGCCTGCGCGCTCGTGCACGGTCTGCTCATCCCCTTCGGCTCGGTGGACAACAGCCGGCCGGACTACCTGGACCGGTTCGCCCATCTTCTCGAACAGCCAATCGCGGGGATCAAGTTCCACAGCGACCTTCAAGAACTGCCGATCGATTCTCCGAAGCTGTTCGCCATGATGGCGCAGCTTGACGCGTCGCCGCGCCGTTCGCTGCCGGTTTACCTGCACACGGGCAACTTCCCAATTTACCGTCCCTCGGACACGCCCTGGGAAAAGGCGCTCCCGAAACTGCTGGACAAATTCCCAAACATCACGTTTGTCTGCGGCCATTCCGGCTGGGACGCGCCCCGCGCCGCTCTGCGCGCCGCCCTCAACCACCCGAACCTTTATCTGGAGACCAGCTGGCAGCCGCCCCGACTGATCCGCCGCCTGTGCGACAAACTCGGCCCGGAACGCCTCCTGCTTGGCTCCGACTTCCCGCTCTTCTCCCAGGCCCGCGCCATCAAAAACGCCCGCACCGCCCTCACCGACGCCGAATTCGCGATCGTGAGCTGCGACAACGCCATGCGGCTGCTGCGGCTGTAGGAATGGCCCTCATCCCCAGCCCCTTCTCCCAGTTTTGGGAGAAGGGGAGCCAGAGTAAGACTCCCCCTGTAGGAGCCCTCACAGGGGGAGGTTTTTTCCGCCTCGGCAATAAATTACGAGGTTCGCTCTGACCCCGCATTGAAATACGGGGCTGGGGGCGCTTCGCGCCGACCGTCCGTCCCGGACGGAAGAGAGTATTCGCAGGCGTTTCTTAATTCTTCCGTTCGGTACGGTGGGCGCCCTTTGGGCACTGGTTGCGAAGCAACCTCCAGCCCCGTATTTCAATGCGGGGTCAGAGCGAACCTCGTAATTTATTGCCGAGTCCTTAATGCGAAGCGCCCCCAGCCGGGTAATTTATTGCCCGGTACGCAAAAAACCTACCCTTGTGAGCTGTGGGGGCCGGGGGGCATCCTAACCCTCTCCTAGAATTGGGAGAGGGCGGCGCGAAGGGCTGGGCGAGGGCCATCCCATCCTCATACAATCCCCCCATTCACCCGAATCGCCTGCGCGGTCACGAACCCTGACAGATCGCTGCATAAGAAAAGCACGACGCCGGCGACGTCGTCCGGTTTGCCGGTTCGGCGCAGGGCGGTGCTGGCCGCGACGCGCTGCTTGGTCTCTTCGCTCGGCGTTTTGCCGGAGAATGCGGTCTCCGTGAAGCCGGGCGAAACGACGTTGGCGCGAATTCCCTGCGGACCGACTTCCTGCGCGAGCGACTGCGTGAAAAGGATCAGGCCGGCTTTCGATGCGCCGTAGAGCGCGGTTCCGCGCAGACCTTCATGTCCCGCTCCGCTGGCAATAGAGACAATTGATCCGCCGCTAGGCATGAGCGGCGTGACCAGGCGAGTGAGCAGAACGGCGCTCGTGAGATTGGTGTCGATCAGATGCTTCCAATCGTCCACGGATGTTTCGTTCCATGCGCCGCGCGACCCGATTCCCGCACTCAGGATGAGCAAGTCCACACGATTGTTCATTATATCGCGGATTGGTCCGGATAAAGCGGCGATCTCGGATTCTTTTGAAATATCGCAGACAATATTCGCGTGCGCTGCATCCGGTCCAGCCCATTGCCGCACGGAGAGCGACTCGTCGGCGGCGGCCCGATCGGAACGATAAAGCGCGAGCGTAGACGCGCCCGCCGAAGCCAGAGTCTGCGAGATGGCGCGGCCGATCCCGCGCGTGCCGCCGGTGATGAGGGCGTTTTTGCCGGACAGGTCGATCGGTAACATGGCGTGATCCTCCGAGAACGATCGTGACAAAAAATCAGCGCCCCGGCGGATGGCCGGAGCGCTGATCGGTGTGACGTTACTTGTTGAACGTGGTGACGAAGGTGTCGTAGAGGTCCTGCGGAACCAGCTTCCACTGCTTGACGGCTTCCTGGATCGGAACCGCCAGGATCTCCGTACCCTGGAGCGCAACCATCTTGCCGAAGTCGCCCTTGTGGACGAGCTCGGCGGCGTGGATGCCGACCCGGGTGCCGAGGATGCGGTCGAACAGCGTCGGCGAGCCGCCGCGGACCGTGTGGCCGAGAACGACGTCGCGCGTCGGGAATCCGGTGCGCTTCTCGATCTCTTTCGCGATGGCCGGTCCAATGCCGACATCGCCCAGCTGGTGGTGGCCGAAGGCGTCCAGCTCGACGTTATCACCCTTTTGCGCGCCCGGGATCTCAACGCCTTCGCTGACGACGACGATTCCCCAGGTCTTGCCGCGCGCGTAGTTCTTCTTCAACTGCTCGCACATCGCTTCGATATCGACGGCGACTTCCGGAAGCAGAACCCAGTCGGCCGCGCCGGCGACGCCGGACCAGAGCGCCATCCAGCCCGCATGCCGTCCCATCACTTCGACCACGATGACGCGGTCGTGCGATTTGGCGGTGTCGCGCAGACGGTCAATCGAGTCCAGCGCCACCGAGGCGGCGGAGTCGAAGCCGAACGTGTAGTCGGTCTTGTCGAGGTCATTGTCCATCGTCTTCGGCACGCCGACCGTGGGGACGTTGTGCAGCGTGTAGAGCTTGGAGGCGACGCCGAGGGTGTCCTCGCCGCCGAGCGCCACCAGAGCGTCCAGTTCGAACTTCTTGATGTTCGCCAGGACCGCCTCTAGCTGCGCTTCCTTGCCCGGAGCGAACGGGTTCGTGCGCGACGAGCGCAGGATGGTGCCGCCCTGATCGATGATGCCCTCGACTCGCTCAAGGGTGAGCGGCTCGGTATTGCCTTCCACAAGGCCTTTCCAGCCCTGGGTGAAGCCGATCACTTCGTCGCCGTAGTCCAGCAGGCGGAGCACCGCGCCGCGTATCGCCGGGTTCAAACCCGGGCAGTCCCCACCACCGGTGAGCATTCCGATCTTCATAACCTCTACTAATCTCCTTCGCGAACTGAATGATACTTGCTAGATTTTTGGTGTGACAAGCCCGTAATTGCCGTCACGACGCCGGTAAACGACCTGCGTCATATGGGTGTCGGAATCGAGATAAACATACCAATCGTGGCCGACCAGCTCCAGCATCTGGACAGCGTCGTCGATGCCCATCGGCTTCATGGTGACAGCCTTGGTGCGCACGATTCGCGGCGTATTGTCCGGCTCGTCCTCGGTCTCAGCCGGCAGGATGCCGTCAATGCCGACGCCGTTCGAGGCGGGGGTGTTGCGCAGGCTTTCCTGATGATTTCGCAGGTGAGTATGTTTGGCCTTGAACTTCTTGACGCGCTGTTCCAGCTTGTCCACGCATCGGTCCAGCGACGCGTACATGTCTTCGGTGCGCTCTTCGCCGCGCAGCAGCAGTCCATCGCCCTCAAGGGTTACTTCGACGCGATGCTCGCCGCCTTCGATACTCTCGATGACGCGCGCTTCGCGGATGTTGCCGAAGTATTTCTCAAGCCGCTGCAGCCGCTGTTCGGCATGCTCGCGCAGCCCGTCCGTAACCTTAAGATGCTTCCCCTTGACATGAACTTGAATGGCCATTTTACTCATTCCTTCCTTGTTGTGCGGAGCGGAGCGTTACGCCGTGTTCAGTCGCCTTGACAAAGGCAGGCGACTGCTTGGGCCGCAATGCCCAACCCCTGCCCAAGCGATCCCAAACCTTCGTTTGTCGTCGCTTTGATCCCCAGACAGCTTGGCTCTATTTCAAGCAGCTGTACGATATTATTCCGCATTTGCGCGGTATATGGGCCAATCTTTGGCGCTTCCGCCACGATGGTCGCATCTACATTTTGTACCCGCCAGCCTAGCTCTCTCACACGTCGAAAAACTTCGGCGAGCAGCGTCATGCTGTCGGCGCCGGCGTAGGCGGGATCGGTGTTTGGGAAGAGATGGCCGATGTCCGGCAGTCCGGCGGCCCCGAGGAGCGAGTCGCAGATCGCATGCAGCAAAACGTCGGCGTCCGAATGACCATCGAGCCCCCGACCGTCAGTGGTCGGGATCTCCACGCCGCCTAAAACCAGGCGCCGGCCAAACTCTAATCGATGAATATCGTACCCAAAACCGACGCGCATCTGCGCGCCGCTTCGCGCGGGACGCAGGAGCGCCTCCGCGACCGCGGCGTCCTCGGCGCGGGTGATTTTCAAATTTGTGGATGAGCCTTCCACCAGATGCACGGGAATCCCCAGTCTTTCCACGAGCGAGGCTTCGTCCGTTCCCAAAAAGTTCGCCTTCCAGGCGGAGGCGTGCGCTTCGCGCAGCAGCCCCAGCGGGAAGACTTGCGGTGTCTGCACCGCCCATAATCTCTCGCGATCGATATTGCGCTCGACGGTTTGATCCGGAGCCGCGAGCTTCAATGTATCCACGACAGGAATAGCCGCGACAGCGTTTCCATTGCGACGCTGGCCTTCAATACAGCGATCGATGATCGCATCGGAGACTAAGGGCCGCGCTCCGTCGTGCACAAAGACAATATCATCGTCGGCGCCGTCAAGCGCCGTCAAACCAAGGCGCACTGACTCCTGCCGGGTTGCGCCGCCGCGAACGACATGCGCTTCGGGGGCGATCGCCTTCACAATCTCTCGGCAGCGGGAAAGATCATCCTCCCCCGTCACCACAACGATCGAGGCGAACTCCGATCGCCTCCGAAACGCATCCACCGTCATCTCCAGCATGGGCCGGCCGGAAAGCGACGCGAAGACCTTATTTCCGTTAGTACTGAATCTTGCGCCGAGGCCCGCTGCGGGGATAACCGCGTGCATTTTGGTCATACGAATCGTCTTCCTCGTCGCCATGAGAGTTGCGGATCGAGGCGAAGATCATCTTGCCGGCGACCGTCTGGAGCACGCTGCTCGTGACGACGTCCAGCGTCTCGCCGATGCGGCGACGCGCGCCTTCCACGACGATCATGGTGCCGTCGTCGAGGTATGCGACGCCCTGGTTCATCTCCTTGCCTTCCTTGATGATGGTGACGGTCATTTCCTCACCAGGAAGGACAACGGGCTTGAGCGCGTTCGCCAGCTCGTTGATGTTGAGAACCGTAACGCCCTGCAGTTCGGCGACTTTGTTCAGGTTGAAGTCGTTGGTGACGATGCAGCCGTCGAGCTGCTTCGCCAGCTTCACGAGCTTGGCGTCGACTTCGTCCCGATCGTTCGGATCGGTGTTGTCGTACGTGCGGACCAGCATCTTCAGCTCGGTGCGCATCTGGTTGAGAATATCCAGTCCGCGCCGGCCGCGCGCGCGCTTCAGGCTGTCGGCCGAGTCGGCGATGTGCTGGAGCTCATCCAGGACGAAGCCCGGAACGTAGATGGGACCTTCGAGGAAACCGGCGCGGCAGATGTCCGCCACGCGGCCGTCGATGATCACATTCGTATCCAGGATCTTGCAGCGCTCCGGCGTCACTTCCACCGGCTCCGCCGTCTGTCCGCCGCCGCCCGGCAGGAAGAAGCGGATATCGTCCTTCATGCTGGTCATTGTGACCACGCCCAGATAAACCAGGGCGATCGCCACCAGCACGGTCAGGCCGATGCCGATGCTCTTGATGGAAAGCAGAATGGGAGACAGGAGAACCGTCAGGAGCAGACCGAGCGTGACGCCCAGGAACGTCGCCACCTTCTCGTTCGGGCTCATCTCTTTGAGCTGATCGCCCGTTTTGACCAGTTTGTTGAAAGCGCCGGTCGCGACGAGGAAGCTGAAGAGCAAGCCGAGAAGCGTGAAGGCGATATACGCCGTCGTGCTTCCGCTGGGGCTGTTCAGAATATCCTGATACGAAGAGAGAAAGGCGTTGCCGCGAATGGCTCTCGGATCGAGATGCGTCACGGAGCCGACCACCGCCCCGCCGATCTGATAACCGGAGTATCCTCCGAGGAGCATCAGAACGCCGACGAACGTGATCCGCCAAAATTTCAAAGCAGAGTTGTTTTCACCAGTCAAAATACTACACCCCAAGTTTCAATACGTCGTACGGCGAGTATTCGTTCGCGAAGGAGGGGAATCCTGCGTGGATTACACACGCGTGAAAAAGGGGTTTCCGAGGCTCCTTCTCCGACATGGAGAAGGAGCCATGGATTTTAAGCGCCGCGTCCGGCGCGGATGCGCGTTTCCGCGTGCGCCACGGCCTGCTTGGCCTCAGCCGCCTGCGTGCTGCCGGCTTCGGCTTCGGCGAGCAGCTGGCGGGCAGAGGCGAGATCCGCCTCCGCCCGCGTGATATCGATCTCATCGACGCGCTCGGCGTAGTCCGCCAGGATCGTCGTGCGTTCGGCGGTCACTTCCATGAAGCCGCCGGAGATGATAATGTGCGATGTCGTTCGTCCATCGGCAAGAGTCACGCGGACCTCGCCGGGAACGAGTTCAGTCATCAAAGGCGCATGCCCGGCGAGAATGCCAAGCTGCCCTTCGTATCCCGGGGCGATCGTGCTGACGACTTGATCGCTCAGCATGATGCGCTCCGGAGTGACGACGTCGAGTGTATATTGGGACGCCAAGTGTCTTTCCTCCGTGAAGCCCTCAGAATACTACGCGCCGAGCGCCTTGGCTTTTTCCACGACCTGATCGATCGTGCCGCACATCAGGAACGCCTGCTCCGGCAGATCGTCGTATTCTCCCTCGAGAACAGCCTTGAACGACTTCACGGTCTCCGTGAGGCGCACATACTGGCCGGGGATACCCGTGAACTGTTCGCCGACAAAGAAGGGCTGGGACAGGAAGCGCTGGATCTTGCGAGCGCGCGCAACAACCAGTTTATCTTCGTCCGACAGCTCATCGATACCGAGAATCGCGATGATGTCCTGGAGTTCCTTGTAGCGCTGAAGGATCTGCTGGACGCCGCGAGCCACGCCGTAGTGCTCTTCCCCAACGATGTTCGGGTCGAGGATGCGCGACGTGGAAACCAGAGGATCGACGGCCGGGTAGATACCGATGGCCGTCAGGTTGCGCTCCAGGTACGTGGTGGCGTCGAGGAACGCGAAGGTCGTGGCCGGCGCGGGGTCGGTCGGGTCGTCAGCGGGGACGTAGATCGCCTGGACCGAGGTAACGGAGCCGGTCTTGGTGGAGGTGATGCGCTCCTGCAGAGCGCCCATTTCCGAAGCGAGGGTCGGCTGGTAGCCGACCGCGCTCGGCATTCGTCCGAGAAGCGCCGAAACTTCCGAGCCCGCCTGAACGAACCGGAAGATATTGTCGACGAACAGCAGAACGTCCTGGCCCTGCTCGTCGCGGAAGTACTCCGCCATCGTCAGACCCGAAAGCGCGACGCGAAGGCGGGCGCCGGGGGGCTCATTCATCTGACCGAAGACCATGGCGGTCTTGTCCAGAACGACGGCCTTGTTGCCGTTGGCGTCCGTGTACTCGGCTTCTCCCATTTCCAGCCAAAGGTCGTTGCCTTCGCGGGTGCGCTCGCCGACGCCGGCGAACACCGAAACGCCGCCATGCTCGGTCGCGATGTTGCGGATCAATTCCTGAATCAAAACGGTCTTGCCGACGCCGGCGCCGCCAAAGAGGCCGATCTTACCGCCCTTGGCGTACGGGCACAGCAGGTCGATGACCTTGATGCCGGTCTCCAAAACTTCCGTCGTCGCCGCCTGATCTTCCAGGGAAGGCGCGCCGCGGTGGATCGGGTAACGCAGTTCGGAGCTGACCGGACCGCGCTCGTCGATCGGATCGCCGAGCAGGTTGAAAACGCGTCCCAGGGTCACGTTGCCGACCGGCACGCTGATCGGCGCGCCCGAGTCGACCACGTCCAGGCCGCGAGTCAGACCGTCCGTCGAAGACATAGCGATGCAGCGGACGACATCGTTGCCCAGGTGCTGCGCCACTTCGACCGTGATGTTGATATTTCGGCTGGAGTCCGTGATCTTCAGCGCGTTCAGAATATTAGGCAGATCGCCCTTTTCGAACCGCGCGTCCACGACCGGTCCCTGCACTTGTACAATTTTGCCGACGCCCATAGTAAAGCCTATTTCTCCTTGTGAAAAACGTTCGCCGTTGATGTTTTATAAATAATCCGAAAGTGTTCCGTCGCTCGTTTACTTCAATGCTTCCGCGCCGCCGACGATCTCGGCGATTTCCTTGGTGATGGCCGCCTGACGCGCGCGGTTGAGGGTGAGCGTCAGTCCAGAGATCATCTTGCCGGCGTTGTCCGTCGCGGCGGACATGGAGGTCATGCGCGCGCCGTGCTCGGAAGCGACGCTCTCGATCACCGCCTGGAAGACCTGCGTGTCCACATAGCGGGGAAGCAGGCTGCCGAGGATCTGTTCCGGATCCGGTTCAAAAATGTAATCGGCCTTCGGCCCGGCCTTTTCCGTGGCGGCGCTGTCGAGCGCCTGCAAGGGAAGGATCTGCACCGTCTGCGGCCGCTGGGTCATGGCGCTGACGAACTGCGTGTAGATGATGTAGAGCGCGTCGATCTCGCCCTCTTCAAACAAGCGTCGCGCGGCGCGCGAAAGGGTCTGGGCGTCGGCGAAGCTGATGCCGGTCTGCGGGACCGGATTTTCCGCGATCACCGAAAAGCCGCGGCGCTTGAAGAACACGGCGCCCTTCTTACCGACGCTGACGATCTTCACGTTCTCGGGGCCGTAGGGACGCACGAGTTCGACGGCGCGCTTGATGACACTGGAGTTGTAAGCGCCGGCCAGGCCCCGATCGGCGGTGATCAGGATCAGGCCGATCTTCTTCGGATCGCCGTCGACTTTGCGCAGCAGCGGGTGCTGGAGACCGTCCGAGCCGCCGGCGCTCAGGCTCGCCATGACTTCGCGCATCTTTTGCGCGTAGGGCCGAGCGGCGCCGACCGCTTCTTGCGCGCGCCGCAAACGAGCAGCCGCCACCATCTTCATGGCCTTCGTGATCTGCTGAATATTCTTCGCTGTTCGGATGCGTGCGCGGATTTGACGGGGAGTCGCCATTAAAATACCTCTTCGTGGAGAATGCGCCTAATGATACCTTCCGCTCCCGCGCTTTGTCAATCGTGAAATTTATCACACGTGCAATTTTTCTCTTTTTTTGACGACCTCTCGCAATGATTTTCTTGAGAACATATTAATACGAAAAATAATTTATGAAATCATATAAAATCTATTGCACAATGAGATTTTTCGTATATAATATGTTCATGTAGCAAGCGTGAAGCGGATCACCCCAAGGAGGAACCATGGTAAAAGTGTCGCGTGACGGAATGATCTTGACGGCAATCGGGATGATCGATCTAATGACGACAATCTTCTTGGTGAACTACCGAGAAGCGAGCGAAGGCAATCCCGTGATGGCCTACTATCTGCACCAGGGCATCCCGGTGTTCGTACTCGCCAAATTGATTCTCTGCCTGGGACCGCTGTATTTGCTCGAATATGCTCGCCGCCATCGTCCGAAGATGGTGACGCTTTCGATGCGCGTCGCGATCGCCGCTTACCTGTGCGCTTACGTCGGCGGCATCAGCCAGCTCAATGATTTCGCGCTGCAAGCGCGAACGCGGAATGTCTCGATGGCCTGGATCGAATCGCCCTGCATTCCGAACCCGAACGTTCACGTGAAGCATTAATCGGCAAGCTCGCCGCTTCGCGCCGGACCGCTGCTGTTCCGCGCGACGAGCTTCGGCTGCATCCGCACGAGACCGGAAAATCCGGTTTGAAGCATCTGGATCGCCTGCTTGACCTGATCTGCGGTCGGGTGCGCAATCGTCGTGAGCGCGGGGTAAACATACTCCGAAGACTTCAATCCCTCAAATCCTAATACAGAAACTTCGTCGGGAACGCGCACGCCGCGCTCGGCGAACCACTTTAGCGCCGCCCACGCCCCTCGGTCCGATGCGGTGAAAATCGCGGTCGGCCGGCGCTCCCACACCTCCGGCATATGCGCGTACGCCGCGTAATACGAATCGTCCCAGAGATGCGCGCCGCAGAGTATGACTTCCCCTCGCCATCCATCGATTTCGTTCCCCAGCGTTTCAAAAGCCTCGATTTTTTGGGCGACGCTCGCCACATCGGCGGGCTCGTTGACGAGATAAATCACATGCCGATGTCCCAGCGCCGCGAGGTGCTGAACGCCGATGCGCGCCGCCAGCGCCGCGTTTGTTTCAATCGCGGGACCGGCGTAGTCCGGTCCCGGGGATTCGAGCGTCACCGTACGGTACCCCAGCGGCTGAAAGCCGGCATAGAGGGCGTACGTCTTTTCCGGCTCCGTGAGGAAGACCAATCCCGTACGGCTCGGCGACGCCATCAGCTTGGGTGAAAGGGTCTCGGTATTTTCGCCGCGATTGACCTGCACGATCTGCATGGCGATCGACAGATCCTCGGTTTGACGCCGAAACTGCTGAAGCGTCTCCATCATCAGCTCGGAATCATACGCCGTGACGAAGACAATCAGCGATTGCAGCGCATATTCATGGGCTGGACCTCGACGAACGATGCTGCCTTTGGCTTGAAGCCGCTGCAGCCGGCCTTCCTGAGCCAGATCCTCCAGGGCGCGCCGCACCGTCCCCCGGGAGAGCTGCAAATGCCCGGCGATGCTGAGCTCCGGCCAGAACTGCTGGCCTTCTTCAAAGTGCAGATCCATGAGCAAGCGCAGCTCATCGCGAAGCTGGAGATGGATTGGAGCATCGCCGCGCGTGACGAACCGTTCACGCGAAAGAAGATCGAGATTAGGAAGGGCCATGGTTTTTCTGTTTACTTGTGGACGGATGGACTGGACTGCGGAGCAATGATCCCGACATCGATAAACTGGCCGCCGCCCTTCTGGCCGCAGTGCACCGCAAGAACATTCTTGCCGGGAACGATCGCCTTGCGGCCGGCGTCGGTCATCGGCACGGCGACATAGTCGGAGGTAAACCCAGGAGCGGAGGCGGCGAGCACGCCGTTGATGTAAATCTCCATATCTTCGTCGTAATAAGCGCTGAACATAAGCGTCGCGGGCAGATCGGCTGGCAGAGTGACCGTGCGGCGCATCCAGATGTCGCCTGGAGTATCGCTCCACTTGGTGTTTTGCGCTCCTCCGTTTCCAAACGGCGCAGGCGCGGATTTCCAGCCCGCATCGTCAAAGTCGGGCGCAAACCAATTCGCGGGCGCGGGATGATCCGTGGTGGTGTAGCGCCATTCCGCCGGATGCGTCTCCGAGGTCGCCACAATATCGGTCACCTTCGGCTCGGTCGGAAACTCGCCCCGGTTCGCGAGCTGGGCGATGTGGAGATCGGGCTTAACGATCTCACGGTCATAGGTCATCAGGCCGCTGTTTTCAATCTCGACGTCGGTGAGCTGTGTGTACACGGCCGCGCTCAGGCCAGGATCGTCTTGGTATCCGTAGGCAATGTGCATCAGATGCGCATACCCCTTGCCGAAGGCCGCGCTGTCCGCCATATTCCCGTAGCCCCAGTTGTTCTTCGGATCGCCCCACAGGTGGCCGGGGATCAGCATTCCAAGGCCGCCAAATTCACCGGCGACGGCGGCCCGATGCTCTTCCGGCGCCGGCGCCTTCGGGCGCGTATAGTTGTGGGTGTCGATGACATCGCCCACCCCATGATCGTTCCAGCCGCTGGCGTTGTCGATTAGCCGCGAGGGATCGAGCGCGCGAACGTGATCGACGAGGCGAGGAACGTCGTAATCACTGCCCTCGTTGAAGAGCACCCACATGATCACGCTGGGATGATTCCCACGCCCCTCCACCATCCGGTCCAACTCCGTCTCAAACTGCGTTTTGCTTTCCGGAGTCCGATGGCCGGCGGTCGGCATATCCTGCCAGACAAGCATTCCCAATCGGTCCGCCCAGTAATACCAGCGCTCGGGCTCTACTTTGACATGCTTGCGGATCATATTGAAGCCCAGCCGCTTCGCCGTCGCAATGTCGTTCTCCATCGCGCCATCAGTCGGGGCGGTGTACTCTCCGTCCGGCCAGAATCCCTGATCCAGCACGCCCACTTCAAACAGATACTGGTTGTTCACGAACATCCGGGTAATTCCCTTCGCATCCTTGCCAAGACTGATCTTGCGCATGGCGAAATAGCTCTCCACGGCATCCGAGCGGACGCTGCCTGATTGCAAGGCGACTTTGAGTTGATACAGATGCGGGTCAGAGGGCGACCAGAGATGCGCTTTGGGAATCGGGATTGCGAGCGAAGCATTCGCCGCGCCGCTCATCACCGCTACGGTCTTCGCGCCGTCCAGCACCGTGATCTTCACGGAGCTCGGCGGGTTGCCGCCCGCCGCCTTCACCGTCAGGCGCAGAACAGATTTGTCGATATCGGGCGTCATCGCCAGGTCGGAGATATAGGATTTGGCGACCGGCTCCAGCCACACCGTCTGCCAAATGCCGCTCGTCGCCGTATAAACGATAAAGTGCGGATCGTTGTCTTGTTTACCGACCGGCTGCTCTCCGGAGTTCGTGGGGTCGTAGACGCCGACTTTCAGTTCATTCTCTCCCGGCTTCAGCGCATCGGTCACATCGAAGCTAAACCCGTCGTAACCGCCTTTGTGCTCCCCTAGCCTCTTCCCATTGACAAATACTTCGGCGTCCCAGTCCACGGCGCCGAAATGCAGCAGAACATGCTCGCCTTTCCAAGCCGCAGGAACAGAAAACGAACGCCGATACCACAAACGCTGCTGGTCCGTCGGATGCTTTCGGACACCCGACAATGGCGCCTCAATGGGAAACGGGACCAGGATTTTCCCGTCATAGGACGCCGGCGACGGCGCGTCCTTATCCACCAACGCATAATCCCATTGTCCATTGAGATTTTGCCACCGCCCGCGCGTCATCTGCGGGCGCGGATACTCCGGATGAACATTCTGCGGCGTGACCTCCTTCGCCCATCGCGTCAGAACGGGAGTAACCGGCTCCGCAAACGAAGGCAACGCTGTGAGGAATAGGCCGGCCAAAGCGGCGACGGCGCGCGAGTGAGACATAGGGAACCTCTTATTCGAGAACATACTCTGCAATAATTATAGACAATATTGTACTATCAGTCAAGTATTATTTTTACTGATGCGCTTGACTCATCCGTGCTTCCATGATATGATTGCTACAATATTGTTCATATCACAAATGGGCATTGCGATTCCGCAAAGGCACAATTGGGTTAAAGCAATAATTGCGGCAACGCCGACTGCGGCGCCCATCACCATGTTGTCACTCTGATAAAGGTCTAAAAGATATGATTGCAATACATTTTGCGCCGAAGCGAATGTTCATTCGCGCCACGCTGCTTCTGATGGGCTTGATCGTCCCGGTCGTTGTGAGGGCCTATCCTACTGTCGGATCGACCAGTAACCCAGGAGGGTTGCTAGCGTCGATCCAAAACGCCTACAACTCGGGAACAGGCGGAGTCGTGATCGCGCCTGGGACATACAACCTCCCCGCGCCGTCCGGTTACTGGTGTCTCGACTTCAACAATATGGCGAATTTCGTGATTCAGGCAAAGAATGTGACCTTGCTGATGGCGGATGGCGTCCACGGCGGCATGCATTTTGGCAACTGCCAAAACGTCACTCTGGACGGCTTGGTCGCGAATGGCTGCACGTTCACCACACTGAAGCCGAATTTTACCCAGGGATCCATCTTATCGGGAGGATCTGACGCTGCTGGCTCCTATCTGGACGTACAGATTGACGCTGGATACCCCAGCGATCTGAACAATACCGCGGTGTTTACGCCGTATGACGGAACCACTTTCGCACTTGGCTATAACTTCGATAAGAATTCCCGTCGCTACAAAACGAAAGAGATCGATTTTGGGGTTCGCAGCGCCGCCGTGCTCGATTTCGCCAGCCGCAAATGGCGATTTCATGTCGACAACAGCGCCGTGCTGCCCGGGAATGGCTTGAACGCCATCGGCGACCCCATCTGCCTGATCGGCGCGATGCCCCACGGTATCGGCCTCGACAACTGCACGGTGACGCTCAAAAATCTGAATCTGCCCTGGGGAGATAACGGCTCCTATGAAGGCGGCGGCGGTCCCAACCGCTGGATCAATGTACGCGGAACCTACCAAACCAAGCCCTCTGGCGCGACCGCGACCGCGCTGATGGGCTTCAACGGCGTAAACGTCGGCTCCGAGCATGTCGGTCCCGATGTGGAGGGATGCGCATTTGAGGGCGCGCCGGACGATATGTGGAATCTTCACGCCGCGTTCGAACAGGTCGGGAGCATTTCGGGAATGACGCTTACGGTCGGCGCCGCCAACTTCCGCAACGACATACAGAACGGCGACACCCTGCGTTTCTACGATCAAAAGCTCAATCTGATCGATACCGCCCAGGTGACCAGCGCTCCGCTGCCGGTGAGTTTTACCCAGCCGTTCAGTTCTCACTGGGGCGAATTTCAGAATGCGTCCAGCGTCGGCTACTACACCCTGTCGCTCAGCCATGCCGTGACCGCCCCTTATGACACGCTTGTGGAGGACGCCAGCGCCTGCTGCGCGGGCGCAAAGTTCCTGAACAACCGGATTACCAACATTCGAAGCTGCGGTCTGCTGCTCAAGGGCGACAATCCCGATGTCGAGAATAATATGATCGACGGATGCAGCGGCGCGGGCGTCGCGATCTTCTGCTCGACGGGATGGGGCGAAGCGGGTTTCGTCCATGGCGCGACCATCAAAAACAATACCATCATGAACTGCGGCTACTGGGACCGCGAGGACCTCTGGACCGCCGGCGCGCTTACCGTCGGCATGGATCCCGACGACGATACGATCACCGGCGAAGACCATCAGAACATCCTGATCCAGAACAATACGTTCGATAACAACGCCGGCGTGGACCTGTCCGTGAAACACGCCGCGCACGTGCGGATTCTGGGCAACACCTTCCAAAACACGCATTTCGCGGGATTGCGGCCGGGCGTATGGACCGGTTTCGACCCCGGCTCCGTTATCTGGCTCGGCCAGTGCCAGGATATCACGCTGGCGCGCAATACCGTCTCCAACCTGGGACCGAGCGCAACGGCGCTGGTCACGGCCGCCGCGACGGCGCTGGCCGTGCACGGGATTGGGTCCGGCGTCACGCAGATGGGCAAAACGTTCACGCTGGTCAACCGTGACAGCAGCCTGCTGCTCGACACCACGGGCGACGGCGTTCAGGCGCTGCAATGGGTCGTCAATGACGCGCCATCGCAGCACTGGACATTCGCGGCGGCGGGAGGCGGATACTTTACGGCGGCAAACGCCTCGAACGGCAAACTTCTCGGGGTGAACAATTCGCTCGCAACGGGGCAGCGCCTGCAAAATGAAACCGCGAACAGCTCCGCCAGTCAGCAATGGTCGTTTGCCCCGGCCGATCATGGATACGGCGCTCTTGTCAACAAAAACAGCCTCCTCTCTGGATCGATCAACCTCGCAACGAACGGCGGCGCTCCCGTAACCCAGCAACTGGCGAGCAGTCGCATCGATCAGCAATGGTCGCTTCGTTTTCTTGATGACGCTGCGGCGTATTACGCATTCAATGACAATGGAGGAGCGGCGGCGGCAGACAACAGCGGCCATGGAAACAACGGCGCGCTGATCGGCGGAGCGGGCTGGACGCTCGGGCTCGGAGGCTCCGCAGCGTCGCTCAGCGGCTCCGGCCAATATGTCGACTTGAGCCGACCCGTTCTCAACACCGCCCAGAGCTTTTCCGTATCCTGCTGGGTGAAATTAAACGCAATCACCAATTGGCAGACATTCGCCAGTCAGACCATCGGCAATACCGCAAGTTTCTTTCTCCAATTGCGCGCCGACGGTCACTTCGGTTTCACCACCTTTGCCGCCGATAACTACACGAATGGCGTCACGGCGGCGTCCACGTTCACGCCGCAGCCAGGCGTCTGGTATCACCTCGCCGGCGTTTACAATCAGCCGCTTCAGCAGATCAAGCTCTACGTCAACGGCGTGCTGCAAAGCGCTCAGTACAATGCCGTGACGGCCTCCGCCCCCGGACATACGCTGCTGGGAAGCGCGTTTGGCGGCGGAGCGCCCACGGACTTCGTCGGCGGAGCGATCGAAGACACGCGTCTCTATCAGCGCGCGCTGCTCGACAGCGATGTGACGAACCTCGCGCAGACCTTCAGCGTTCCTATCCCGCCCGCTCAATGCGAAACTCTCTTCGACGAAAATTCAGGAACGACGGCGGATGACGCCAGCGGTCACGGCAAAATCGGCGCCCTGATCGGCGGAGCGGGGTGGACGGACGGCGTACTGGGCGCGGCCGTCAATCTGAGCGGCGCGGGCCAGTATGTCAGCCTGAACGGCCCCGCGATCAACACCAGCCAGAGCTTCACCGTCGCGGCATGGGTCAAACTCAATGCGCTGGGCGGCTATCAAACGATTCTGAGTCAGGACGGCGCCAATATCAGCGCATTCTTCCTACAGGCGCGCTCCGACAATCATTTCATCTTCATCGTCCCTCAAACCGACTCAACGGGATCATCTCTCGCCGGCGCATGGGCGCCGACGGCGGCGATCACCGGACAGTGGACGCAATTGATCGGCGTATACGACGCCTCCAACGGCCTTGTGAAGCTCTACATCAACGGCGTGCTGACTGCGTCGACATCATGCCCAGGCGCATTCGCCGCGGCGGGAGGCGCGCAGATCGGGCGCGGCAAATGGAACGGTCCCGTGGACTTCTGGAACGGAGCCATCGATAGCGTCCGTGAGTATCAGCGCGCGTTCTCCGATGCGGACGCGCTGAGTTACTACAATACCGGCCAGTAACCACGCAATACAAAGAAGGAAACGGCAATGACGCGTATTCAAAAATGGGAGCGATGCGTTCCCCTGCTGCTCGGAATCGCCGCCATGACGGCGGCCGCGACGCCGGCCGGCGCTTACACGCTGGTGGGCGACACGGCGAACCCGGCGCAGCTCCTCACGGCGATCCGAAACGCCTATAACGCCGGATCGAACGGCGTGACCATTCGGCCGGGAAAGTACGCCATTCCGATCAATCCCAGCGGAACCGCCTGGGATCTCTCGGGAATGTCCAACTTCACGATCGACGCCCCCGGCGTGACTCTTTTCTTCGCCGACAGCGCTTACAATTTGGTGTGGCTGTCGAATAACAATAACTTCACGATCCTGGGGGCGACATTCTCGTCGCCGCCTAACTTCACTCAAGGACGCGTTTATAATGCGGGCAGCGACGCCGGCGGCAACTATATGGATGTACAGCTCGACGCCGGATATCCCACGGACTTTACCAACACCGCCCACTGGACGGCGAACGAACCCTTCAACGTGTTTGACAAGACAACCCGCCGTTGGAAAACGGCGACCGCGGACTACGGAACAACATCGCTGCCCATAACTCTGGACGCCGCAAACCGCAAATATCGCTGGCATATCAATACCGGCGATTTCCTTCCCTTCAACACGACGATTGTCAATGGCGATTATATCGGGATCCACGGCCAATCTCAGCAGTTTATGGGGATCGGCACATGCAGCAACGTAACTTTCCGTAATATGACCGTCAATATCGGCGGCGAAAACACCTGGAACGCCAGCGCCTGCGGTCTGATCACCTTCGACCATTGCAGCTATGTCTATCAGCCCGCGCCGCCGGGAGCATCCGCCATTGGTCTGTACGGACCGAACGGCATTCAGGCCGGATGGAACCGCCAAGGACTGGTGATGACCAACTGTCTGTGGCAAGGTTCGCCGGACGATGTGGTGAACGCGGACGCCTTTACAGCCCCCGTCGGTCAGGCGAGCGGGAGCACGCTCACCTATACGGGCGGCGGATATGTGAACAACGGGGACCGATTGTATTTTTATGACGCGAATGGCAATGTCGTCGGCCAGAGAACGGTCACCAGCGCCCCTATCCATGCCAACTTCACCCCGCCCGACAACACCTACGGCAGTGTGGAGTGGCTCAATGTCACGCTCGACCAGCCGATCACCCTGCCCTATAAATATCAGATGGCGGACATCAACCACGCGGATATCGGCTTGACGATGAAGAATTGCGTGATTCAGAACTGCCGTGATGTTTCTCTGGTGATCAGCGGCGTCAACGCCGATATCGAAAACTGCCTCTTCGAGACAGGCACGGTTTCGGCGATCTCCTGCGAAAACTTCTCGGACAATCTGACGATCAAGAACAACGTGTTCACCTACAACGGCTTCACGGCGGCAAACATATGGAACCGACGCAACTCGGCGGCGATCCAAATCGACCGCTACGGCTTGAGCGGACGGCCAAACACAAACACCACAATCCAAAACAATACGTTTTATAACAACTACGGCGTCAACATTTCCCTGATGAATTCCGACGGCGCCTGGGTGACTGGGAACTCCTTCTTAAACACGCATCAGGACGCGCCCGGCGTCTCTATCTACACCGCCGGCGCGGGCGGCTACGGACAGGATGCACACTCCGTGATCTGGCTGGGACATGACAACAACACGACGCTGTCGGGAAATACTGTCGCCGGCCAGGGAGCGAACGGCAGCGCGCTGATTGAGACGGATGGAGCCTGCACCAACACAAAGGGCCTGACCAGCGGCGTTTCTTACGCCGACACCGCCGTTTTTGAAGCCGAAAACGGAGTCATCACGAATTCTGTTGTCAGCTCCAACAGCGCCGCCTCCAATGGACAATATGTCGGCGGCATGGTCAACGCGAACAGCTCGGTAAAGTTCACCGTGAATGTTCCGGTGGCCGGCTATTACCCCATCTTCGCCTCCTACGCTAACGCCAGTGTTGACGGAGCAGGCAATCCACAGGGAGCCACTCACAACGTTGTGGTGAACGGCGGCGCGGCTGTTCCCATCTCCTATGCATACACCGGGCTTTGGGGAGTGAACGCGGCGGCGTTCACGCAGGATTATGTTTCCGGCGTAGTCGTTCGCCTGAACGCAGGCGTCAATACGATCCAGTTCAATCTGGGAAATATGTTTGCTGAGCTCGACAAGATCACCATTCTGACTCCTCAGCAGACGGACGCCTCTTCCTTTTTCCAGCTCTTCAACCAGAACAGCGGAAAAGTGCTGGCCGTTCAAGGGGCGTCCACAAGCGGCGGGACGCCGCTACAGCAGTACTCAGACAACGGCGCGCTGGATCACCACTGGAAATTTCAATATGTCGGGAACGGCTACTATAAAATTCTCAATCAAAACAGCGGTTTGGAGCTCGCCGCCAACGGCGCCGCCCTCGTCGCTCCTAATGGCGCCCAGCTCATTCAAAACGTCAGCAACGGCGCCGACGATCACTTGTGGAAGCTTGTCGCCACAGGAGGCGGATACTTCAAAATCGTCAACCATCGAACGGGATATGTGATCGAAGTGACAGGAGGCGGGACTGGCGACGGCGCTTTGATCTACCAAAATGCAGACAGCGGCGGCGCGAACCAGCATTGGAAGCTGCTGGACAGCCGATCGGGCAGTAACTATCGAATTGGAAACTCCTTTACCGGCAAGGTCCTGACGCCCAGCGGCGGGCAAACAGCAGACGGAACTCTTCTGACGCAGTGGGACGACAATGGCGCAGCCGACCATGTCTGGAAGCTCCTAGATCAGGGATATGGGCTCTACAAATTCTTGAACACGAATAGCGGAAGGGAAATGACGATCGCCGGCGGTTCGCTTAACATTGCAGACGCATGCATTTCCACGGTAGGCAACGGCGCGGATCATTTTTGGCGCCTGCTCGACTCCAGCGGAAGCTTTACACTGCTCAATCTGAACAGCGGCTTGGTGATGGGGGTTAACGGGATGAGCGCGGCGAACGGCGCGGAGATCTTTCAGACACCGGAGAACTTCTCGGCGGACCATCTGTGGCAGCTGCATTAGAAGTCGGGAAAGGGGCAGGCTCGCATCAAGAACGGCCGGCGCATTTGCGCCGGCCGTTCTTGTGTCAACATGCAATATGATGGAATAAGTAGATCTCTATCCGAAATTGACTTCCTTAACGCTTACCACCACATCCAGATCGCTGCATTCGGGCAGCTTGCCGCCGCGCGCCGCGCGCAGGAGGCCCTTGGTGGGCGGCACGTCATCGTAGTCGCGTCCCGATGCGATCTTGATATGGCGTTCGCCGACGAGCAAGTTATTCGTCGGGTCGAAGCCGCGCCAGGTGTTTGCATGCGGGATCAGCAGCTCCACCCAGGCGTGCATAGCGTCGCCGCCGTGCGTATTGGGGTCCGCGCCGCTGAACACGTATCCCGAAACATAGCGCGCGGGGACGCCGGCGGAGCGGGCGATCGCCAGCATGTAGTGCGCGTAATCCTGGCAGACTCCTCGGCCCTGCGCGACGAACTCCTCCAGCGGGGTGCTGATATCCGTCGACCCCGGCACATATTGGAAACGGTCGTAGATATGCTGGCTGAGCGCCTGCCCGAATTCGAAGACGCTTGTCGTGGGCAGTTCGGGGATCATCCACTGCGGGCCGACGGAGATTATCTCCGTCGGGAACAGCCATTCGGCCTGATCGCGGCGAAAAATCGGATCGCGCAGCATCTCCCAATCGCCGGCGTCGAACATTAAGCCTTCGAATGGGTTGGACCGATATGTTTCCACAACAGAGACGGTGCTCAGCGTCAGCAGATCGTGCGGATCGTTGCGCAGCGTGAAGTGATCGACGTGACCGAGCTCGCCGGGCAGATCGTATTGAAAGACCGGCGCGCTCGGATCCACCGTCAATTGATAGCTGCGGCACTCCTGGACGTCGGGCTGCGTGAGTGGGCGCAGGCGAACTTCCATAAAGGATTCGCCAGTGAGCGGCGCGTTGTAATGGAACGTCGTTTTGTGAGAGACCTTCAGGTTCATCGCTTATTTTCCTTGCCTGGCGGAGCCAAGGCTGCCGAGCGACGCGACATTGCGTTTGGGGGCGCGGCGCCGCGATTGCGGCGCCGCGCTGCTTAACGGGGAACTTCCAGGCTCCCGAGAATGCCTTCGATGACGTTGTCCGCCGTCGCGCCTTCGATCTCCGCTTCGGGCCGGAGCAGCAGGCGGTGCCGAAGAACCGCCGGAGCGATGGATTTTACATCGTCCGGAATCATATAGTCGCGGCCGCGCATCGCCGCCATCGCCTTGCCGACTTGCAGCAGCGCGATCGAGGCGCGCGGGCCGCCGCCGAGCACCAGATGGCGATGCTCGCGCGTGGCGAACACGAGCGCGGAAATATATCGGAACATCGCGTCTTCCACGCGCACTTTCTTGATGATCGCGCGGCAGTTCTCGATCGTGGCGGCGTCCGCCACGGACTGGATATTCGTGGTCTCCAGATCGTTCGAATCGAAGCCCTGATGGTAGCGGCGCAGAATCGATTGCTCGGCTTCAGCGGGCGGATAGGACACCAGGATCTTGAGCAGGAAGCGGTCGAGCTGGGCTTCCGGCAGTGGATAAGTCCCCTCAAACTCGATGGGGTTCTGGGTGGCGAAGACCATGAAGACGGAGCCAAGATCGTGCGTCTCGCCGTCGACGGTGACACGGTGCTCCTGCATCGCCTCCAGCAGCGCCGCCTGGGTCTTGGGCGGTGTGCGGTTGATTTCATCGGCAAGCAGCAGGCCGGTGAAGATCGGGCCGGGCTTGAAGACGAACTCGCTGAGCTTCTGGTCGAAAATCCGGGTGCCGGTGATGTCCGAGGGCATCAGGTCCGGCGTGAACTGGATGCGCTTGAAGTCCGTGGAGACGGCGGCCGAGAGGGCGCGCACCAGCAGCGTCTTCGCGGTGCCGGGTACGCCTTCGAGCAGCACGTGGCCGTCGGCGAAAAGCGCGGCGAGGGCGCTTTCAATGGCGTCGTCCTGGCCGACAACGGCCTTATGGATCTCCGCCGTGATGGCGTCGGCCACCCGCTGCACCTCGTTCTGGCTGGCGTAGGTCGGCGTGCTCTCCTCGACCGGCTGGGCCGGCGGCTGATAAAAGTTCACGGAGTTCTGCGGCGCGGGCGCCGGCTCTCCCCAGGGCGAAACGGGCGACGCCTCGGATGCGGAGGAGCGGATTTCTTCGTCAGACAATGCCAAGGTCCTTTCTGATACGATCCATGCGTCTTACTAAAGTGAGCAGATCCGCCTCGGAGACGGAGGCGCGGTCGATGCCGCCCTCGCAGTCCGCCAGCAGCTGCCGGACCTCCGCCAGTGGGACGGAGCCCCGGCGCGCGACGACGGCGGCGAGCTGCTCCAAATTGGAATCGGGCGGCAGCGCGAGACGCCCGGTGACGTCACGCAGGAACTGCCGGTAGATGGTCTCCAGCGCCGTCGCCGAAGCGCCGGCCCGCTGGTAAAGGTTCGAAAGTGATTCGACATACTCCGACGACGTGCGCCGTCCGTTTTGCAGCAGCGGGATCGGAGTGCCAAACCGCGCGCCCAGTGCGGCGGCCAGTAGCAGCGCCGCCCCGAGAAGCTGGAGAAGGGCCAGTCGCAGCGGCTGTCCCAAAGCTCCCCAGATCGTCATGCCCGATTCCAAAACGGCGTCGCCGTGATGGTATTCATCGAACAGGATCGTGTCGCCGCGTTTGGCGTGATGGTGCAGCAAATTGTCCAGAAAGACGGCGTTGTCGGCGACGGCGATATTTCCATTCGACGCGAACGCGCCGTCCGCGATCACAATCAATCGTCCCTTCCCAATGGGGATCGACTCCGCCACAGGCCCGTTCTCATCGCCAAACAATCCCAGCCCGTCCGGAACGGAGCGGCGGATCCGCATGCCGGAAATCGTGTGTACGCGCATCAGGTCCACGGTGTCCCGTGTGAGCAGGCGCGGCGCGAATTCCGTCTTTCCGGCGGAGGTCGCGCTGGTTTCGACGATTACATCCATGGCGTCGCCAAACGTCGTCGTCCCGTCGCTGGAGCCGGCGATCTTCCCCGTCGCCAGGCGCGAGGTGAGTAGGATCAGCGTATGTCCGGACTGAAGCCACTTGCGTAGCCGCGCGGCGTCATCGGCGGTGAGCAGCGTCGTTTTTGCCGGAGGGGCGTCACTGTCATTTTGGGCAAAGAGAGTCGCCTGCGCGTCGTCACCGGTCTGCGGCGCGATGCACACCATGACCGGCGCCTGGTTTTTGTCCAGCGATGTCCAGCTGGCGCGAAGAATCTGAGGCTTGAAGCCGCGCTCCCCCACCCAATCGAAGAACGCCTTGCTGCCCGACTTTCGATCGTTGGTCACCGAAGGGTCGACCGGACCGTCGACTCCGACCTGGCGTGACCTGGTTTCGCTTTGTCCGCCGGAGGCGAGGCCAATGGCGACAAAGACGACGAACAGAACAAAGATGGCTCCGAGCTCTTTACTGATGCGCATAACGAAGTTTCGTGAATGTCCGGAACGACCGAATAATTAACCCCGGCGCGCGGCTGCCGCCGGGCTGGGCGCACGCAGGCGGTCGTAATATTCGAGCGCCTGTCGATAGTCGGACGGCCCCGCCGTGGCGTAGCCGTACCAGAGTCGGTCGAAATCGCGGGTCAGCGGCAGCATGGCGCGGTAAAGGTCGTCGCGGCCCGCGCCGCGCAGCGACCGAAGGTACTCCCAGTTGGTGCGCGATCGATCGAAGCGCAGAATGCCGTCGGTGTCCATCGCGACAAGCGTGGCGAGATACACCAAGCGGAACGCCCCGCGGAAGTCTCCTTCTTTCGCGCGCGCTTCGGCGGCGTCGATCAGGCTGTCCTTGTCGCGCGCCTCCACCATCGCCTCTTCGGCAAGCTCGCGGTCGCGCTGGACGACATTGACGGTGCGGTTCCGAATATATTGAACGATCAGATAAACTAGCAGACCGAACAGCAGCGCGCCCAGGCCGTAAAACAAACCGCGAATGATCGCCGGATTGATCGTACCCGAGGCGCCGCGCTGCGGCTTCGGAAGATGATCGGCGAGCCACTTCAAAAACCGGTTCCAGCCCAGCTCCAGCGGCGAGGGCGGCGGCAGCGGCTCCGATTGAAACTCGGGACGCGCCAGGATACGGCGGACTTCCACATAGGAGGACGGCGGGTCGTCGCCGCCGCCGACATCGCCCGGCTTCATGCCGCGCATATCCTCGCGGAGAGTCTTTGTCGCGAGAATGATCGGCGCGTACTGCTCGGCGCGCTTCTTCAGCGGCGCGGCGTCGATCTTTTGCAGCGCGGCCACCAGCCGGGCGCTGCGCACGCGGACCGCGCCCTGTCCCGGGACTTCCACCGTCGGAATGGGACCCAGCACCCGCTTCGCAAAGTCGTGAGGCGTTTCCCCGGACTCGGGCTTGCCGCCGCGGCTGGCTTCCGATGCGGTTTCCAGACGGTGCTCCACGCTGGCGAGCGCCTTGCGGAACTGGGCCACGGGAACCGCGCCCGCCGTCATCGTCGACAGCGCCGTCAGCAGGGCGCAAAGGAGAAAAACAATTGAGGTCGGTCGGCGCCGATGGATCATGCGGCCCCTCCCATATTCCCGCCGACATTGCGCGGCGGGGTGACGCCGCCGCCGCGCTGCTGGGGGAGCGGCGCCGCCGGGGGCGGCGCGGGAACGTGCCCCGGGGCGTTCGGCCTCAAGTTCAGCGGCGGATAGCCCAGATCCTTGGCGAGCAAAGCGATATCGAACGCCTCGCGGCGTACGCGCAGGTCGTAGTAGAGAACCGTGAGCACGCAGACGATAAAGGGCGTGACGATCAGCTGCCCCAGCCCATCGCCGATCTCGGAAACCACATGGTCGGTCACGGTGTAACCGCCGACCACGCTATTTCCGCTGGTCATCGCCTGCGCGCCCGGCAGGGCCTGGATGATGCTGGTCACCAGGAACCGGATCGCCATCTCAAAAGCAAGGATCAAAATCGATCCGATAAGCCAAAGGAGAAACAGTGAGCCGAAGACCCGCAGGGCGTCCCAGCCGACCAGCGCGCGGGAGCGTCCCAGCGCTTTGAAGTAGGAGAGCTTTTCGATCGTGAAGACATGCCCCAGCATCGCCAGGAGCGTCAATGGAAAGATGACCGGTATGACGCAGAGAACCGCGCCGACCGAAATCAGCACGCCGTACAGGATGCTGGTCACGATGAGGGGGATGATACGGCGCAGAACGGAGCCATAGGCGCCGCGCATCGTGACCGGCTCGCCCAGATAGCGCGCCGATGTCGCCGCGGTGAGAACGCACAGCTCCACCGCGAACACGATCAGATACAGCGGAGCGACGACGGAAAGGCGCTCCGAACTCAGGCCAAGCCAGTTCAGAACCTGCGTTGGGTCATTCGACCCCTTCATCATGGTGCTGAGATCCACGACCCGGTGCAGAATTTGCAGGTCGATAAACGACGTCAGCACTTTGAACGGGATGGCGATCAGCGCGGCGATCAAAAGCAAGAACGACAGGTTCTTCTTATAAAGGTCGAAGCCCTCGTCGAAAATATCGCCGAGGGAGAGCGGCCGTAAACTACGTTCGATCATCCGGGGTTTTCCGCGCCTTCGCACATCCCTTGCATCAGTGGGTTTCCGTCACAGCGATCGCTGCTTCATTTCACAGCCTTAGCTGTTCTTTAGCCTTAGCTGTTCTTTGCGACCTTGACCAGTGTCGGCCGGATAACGCGTCCATTCATGGTGTAGCCCTTGCGAAGCTCCGCCGTCACGGTCTCGTCTTCCTGCTCGCTGTCTTCATCCAGCATGACCGCTTCGTGCAGGTCCGGATCGAACTTCTCGCCGACCGCCGCGATCGCCTCCACGCCCTGCTTTTGCAGGGTTTCGCGGAACTTGCGCAGGATCGCGTCGACGCCGTTCGCCAGCTGCTCGTAGCTTTCGGACTGCTTCGCCGCGTTCGCCGCGAGATCGAAATCGTCCAGAACGGGCAGCAGCTCCTTCAGAAGCTTTTCGTTGCCGTCGCGGATAATGCGAAGGCGCTCTTCCTCGCCGCGGCGGCGGAAGTTCTGCAAGTCCGCCAGCGCGCGCAGATAGTTCTCATTCGCCGTCGCCGCCTGCGCCTTCAGCGCCTCGACTTCATCGCGCGACGCGCCGCTGGGCGCGGCCGCCTCGGCCTTGGGCGTGCTGGGGATGGTCGCGTCCAGATCGATCACACCCCGGTCATCTTCATCGTCGCTGTCGGACTCCATCCCATGGACGCCGGCAAGCGCATCCTCCAGGCCAACCGGCGCGTTCAGGTCGATGGGCGCCCGAGAGTCGACTTCGTCTTCGGGGATCGAGTGCGCGCCGGCGGCGTCAAACGATTCGTCTAGATCGTCGTGTGTCGCGTTGACTTTAATTTTGTGTATCTTCTCAGCCATGAATCCGTAGGATGACTCCTTACAAAACGAGTACGGCGCGCGGGGAACGGCTCCTCAGGAACCGAACTCCACAGAAACCGCCTTCTTACAATTACGAGTATACCCTAATGCGCGGGGAGCTTTCGCATGAAAAATTTTTAAGGCTGGGTGTTGACATTCGCCCTCCCATGGGATATACTCTTCCTCGTCAGCGCGCAGTCACCCATAACACAGTGGGCGAGTGGTGAAATGGTAGACACGCCAGACTTAGGATCTGGTGCCGCAAGGCGTAGGAGTTCAAGTCTCCTCTTGCCCACCAATCTGTGTCAAGCGTACTCACATCGCGGACAGTATGCGGGAGTAATTCAGTGGTAGAATGTCTCGTTGCCAACGAGAATGTCGCCAGTTCGAACCTGGTCTCCCGCTCCACAAAATAAGAAAGCCAGTCGTTAATTCGACTGGCTTTTTTGCGTTTTTGACGCGCCGCGCCGCGTCTGAACATCAAAATCATCCCCAACAAGTGGTAAAATCACCATTAGGAATACCAGCATGATCGTTCACTGTCCCGCCTGTCAACGAAAATTGATCTCGCACATCAGCCCCCGCTGCAACTGGTGCGGCCATGAGATCCAGGACTCTTCCTATCAAGAAGAGGCCGAGATCCGACGGCAGGCGCACGCCATGGAACAGGCGCAGCACGATGCGCAGTCGCGCCAATGGTTCCAAAATTCGATTGACGCGTACGCCGCCGGCGGCCTGGGCATGAACGTTCCGATTGGCCCGATGCGCCGCCCGCGCATGGATATGTCTCAGGACGTGCAGCAGCGCATGGCCGCCGAAGCCGCCATCATCGCGGAAGCGGCCAGAATGCAGCAAATGCGGGAAGAAGCCGCCGCCCGGGCCGAAGAAGAGCGCAAGGCGCGGGAAGAGGCCGAGGCGCAAAAGAAGACCGCCGACGGCCGCTTCAATCATCTGGAGCTGTGAAACGATTTTTCTCAGTCCTCTCAACCTCGGAAAGCCAGTCGAATGATCGACTGGCTTTTTCATTTCCCAATGCACTCGTACAAAAGCTTTCCCGGTCTTCGCAATCCAAATTCCTGTGGTATGATGAAATCGTTCTACTCACGTTCGCCTGCCATCCCCACCGTTCTTGACCGGAGATTGCGATGAGTTTATTTGATAAGTTCGGCAAGAAACCACGGACAGATACCCCTCAATCCGTCCCCACGCCTCGGCCAATAGGGTTCTCCGCCGCCCCGCCGGAATGGGCGGAGCAGCGCGGCGAATTCTACGATGATTACTTCGGCGGCGCCGCCATGGTGGCCCACGAGATCATCTCACAAATACCGACCATCCATGTGTACATCTATCCTCCTCATGGATCGCGCAACTACAGCACTTTGATCACCAGCGGAGTGAGCGATCTACCGATGCCGATGGAGCCGGGCCAAAACTTGCCGATCGAGAAACGGCGCGTCGAGTTATTCATGCGTGTGCCAAGGCTGGATATGGCGGAATTTACCACGGATATGCCCTGGCAAGTTCAGATGCTCCGATTCATTGGGAAGTTTCCCTTTGAAAACAGCCGTCCCTTGGTGGAGTTCAAAACGTTCACATTGGGAGAGGTTCCCGAAAGCGACGTGCTGAAACATGTCGTACTGATGCCGCCATTTTATGAAGCGCCCCCCTTCACATCCGGTTTGACTCACCTGGATGGAACGCGCGTCTCCTTCCTCTGGCTGGACTTGATCACGGACGCCGAGCTGGAGGCAAAGCTCAGCGGCGGGTCGGAAGCGCTCATGCAAATCTTCAAGCGCAGCAAGCACACTCCAATCCTCAATGTGGGCCGCCCGTCGTATGTATAGCAAAGATTTTTGCGATTGCTCGCCTGAAATAGTTGACAATAGCGTTTATAGCAGGGTATAAATGTGATCGTCAGCTAATCGCTTGCGGGAGTAATTCAGTGGTAGAATGTCTCGTTGCCAACGAGAATGTCGCCAGTTCGAACCTGGTCTCCCGCTCCATAAATAAGAAAGCCAGTCGTTCATGCGACTGGCTTTTTTGCGTTCGACGCAGTCTCAGGATGGTGACGTGATGACAGCTCTCCCAACAATCAAAGCCGTCGTTCCCTTTCTCCCTTGCTCCGATCTTCTCGCTGCCCGAATATACTACCGGGAGGCGCTTGGGTTCTCCGGTCTGGACTGGATTTGGGGCGAACCGCCGATGGCGGCCGGCGTCAGCCGCGACGGAGTTTGGCTATTTCTCTCACAGGATCCCGATCTCGCTGCCCGGATGACTGGATTCCGGTTCTATATCGATGTCGAAAATCTCGAGTCGCTTTATGAACAGCATCAAGTCGCCAGCGTAAAGATCGTACATCCTCTTGAGGAGAAGCCGTGGGGAACGACTGAATATACAGTCGAGGACATTCACGGATATCACTTACATTTCCGCCGCGCTCCTGAATAAAATCCAACCACACCATGTCATTCGCTAACGAGTTTTCACAGCGCTTCAAGACCGGCGACGATCCACACGCTCTCGCCGCCGATTTTATCGACTGGTGGTACGATCCTTTCGTCCTTCTGCCCGAACACGGAAACACCGAGGACGAAATTACGGCCACGGAAGGCGACCTTGGCTTCCGACTTCCAGAAACTCTGCGGCGCTGGTACGCTCTCTGCGGACGCCGCCTGGAAATCGTCAGTCATCAGGATATATTCCTCGAACTGCATGAGCTCACTCCACCCGTCCCGCCGACAGAATTGTTCGTGTTTCACGCCGAAAACCAGGGAGTGGCGTACTGGGGCGCCCGTACGGAAGACCTTGCTCGTCCCAACCCACCCGTCTATGTGTATGAACGAACTCGTCTAATGGAGCGAGACAATGTCTCGACCACCAATTTTCTCCTGACGACTCTGGTCTACGAAGCAGCATTCCGCGCCAGATCCGATGAGGACGCCCGACAATTGGGACAGATCTTCTCTGCCCTTCAAGACGCCAATCCTCAAGCCTCATCGATTTGGCCGCGCCGAATCATCGGCCTGGCGCCCCTCGATCACGAAGGAGATTTCGATTGACGCACCCCGTCAAAATCCAAATACCCCGGGCACGGGGTTGACATTCGCTGCCCGACGCGTCATAATCTCTATCGTTCGCTGCTGACGATCGGACCATTTCCGAAGACAAGCAAATTACGCGGGAGTAATTCAGTGGTAGAATGTCTCGTTGCCAACGAGAATGTCGCCAGTTCGAACCTGGTCTCCCGCTCCATAAATAAGAAAGCCAGTCGCAATTGCGACTGGCTTTTGTCGTTCCAGAGACAGAAATAATCATTCAGGAACATATGCAATGACGCTTGCCGCCGCCGAAATCTCTCTCGCCGAAAGTCTTGAATTTTCTCCCCAAGTCTGCGTGCTGCTTCAGGAAGTCTCGCAACGCCCATTGGAGCGTCTTGTGATCACGGAATCAATCGACGACGAATGGGTGCAGCGGCACGGCGATGGGATTTCGGTGATGTTGAAGCGCGAAGGCGCTGAACGATTCGTCCATGATCAGCAACACCAGCTCTTGAAGCAAGGATATCTTGTGTTTGCCAGCTCGCGCCTTGACCTGCGCGGGTGCGGAGCCGGCGACGAGCTCATCCTGCTGAAAACGTCGGATCTTTACGAAATGATTCGTGTCCGCAATACCTATGCATATGAGCTGACGAACGACGAGATCATCAATCAACTCAAAAGCTGGGACGAACTCTGCGGAATTCGACTGCTTGGCGCCGGGCCGGATTGGATCTCCATGGAGTTCCTCTCTCTCCCAGAAAACTTGCTTCCGTTCGCACTCAGTGTATACCGATTCTGCTCGGAAGGGATTGGCGAGTTCGAAGAAGTCGATGAAGAGGGCGAACCGCTCTGGTTCGATAAAGTCGACGCTCAGTTCCCAGAGCGCATCGAAGAAGCGTTCCACGGTCCACGTGCGGAGGAAGGTCTTGAATACGCAACATATGACGAAAAATGCGCCAAGTTGGTGGCGGGAGGTCTTGCCGCAAACCAAAGCATTTTTTTCTGGTGGGATTGAGGTTTACAATGACGCCAACCCTAAACACCCAACGCCTGATTCTGCGTCCACTTCGCGAATCCGACGCCCCACGAATCCAGGAACTCTTCCCTCACTGGGAAGTCGTCCAATATATGGCGGCGGTCATCCCGTGGCCCTACCCCGACAATGGAGCGCAGGTGTATATGGAGCATGCGCTTGCGAAAAACGCCGCCGGGGAGCGATATAGCTGGGCGCTCACGCTCAAGGCGGCCGGCGACGATCGGCTCATTGGCGTGATTGAGTTAATGCCGCCGAATCCCGAAGACAGCCGGGGCTTCTGGATAGGCCAGCCCTATTGGAAGCAAGGCTACATGACGGAGGCGGTCGCCGCCGTGAATGATTTTGCTTTTGATGTGCTGGAGATGCCATATTTGAGACTGAACAACGCCGAAGCGAATATCGGCTCGCATCGATTGAAAGAAAAGTCGGGAGCGACGATTACTAAGATCACCGACGACGTTCCGTTTGTCTCCGGCAAACTCCGTCAGATCGGATGGACGCTGACGCAGGAGCAGTGGCGTGCGAATCGGTAACGCCTTTGAGCGACTGAGCGGTATAATAGTGACAATCCACGAGGAGCCCAGAGTATGTCCATTTCACTCACACCGGAACAGGAGGCGATTGTGCAAGACCGGTTAGCATCCGGCCGATATGCTTCGGCGGAGGATGTGATTACGGACGCCTTATTTCATCTGAACCAAACCGATGAGGAATACATTGCTTGGGTTCGACGGGAAGTAACAGCAGGCGCCGAAGAATTGACAGCAGGCGCTTCGGCTCCGCTTGAGCCTTTGGACGTTTTGCTTGCTGAAGCCCGCGCACGCTATCATCCTAAGAGCCATTAATTTTGCTGCCTATCCTCCGGTCCGAACGAGCAAAATCGGATATTCTGGACATTTGGCTGTACATCGCCGAGCGTGAGAATCCAGAGATCGCAGATCGTTTTCTCGCGAAGCTCTACTTGGCTATTGAGCGAATCGCCACTTTCCCCCAAGCCGGTCCTGTTTGCTCTCACATCTATCCCGACATTCGCCGAAGTATTTACGGCTCCTATCTCATCTATTATTTAGTCCATTCGGACCATATCGAAATTGCACGCATTCTCCATGGTTCGCGTGATCAAATGATCGACTACCACAAATAAGAAAAGCCAGCCTTCGGGGGCTGGCTTTTCTTATTTGGAAATATCTGTGAACGTGCTCGTTTTATAAAATCGCCGTTGACAAAATCCGGGCGGCGATGGCGTGGGAGTCTGGGAAGGCGATGTCGTCGGGGACTTTTTGGCCGGTGGTGATGTAGGCGAGTGGGATGGCGTACTTGGCTTGCACGGTGAGCAGTTTGCCGAAGCAGGCGCTGTCTGTGGCTTCGTCGAGTTTGGTCAGGATCAGCGCGTCGGGTGCGAAGGTGTTGTAGAAGCGGCCGACGACGTTGTCCATGTCGCGGGGCGAGAGCGTGGCGGGAACGGCCAGGAATTTCTGGACGACGCCGACGCCGTCGAAGAGCTGCGCGGTTTCGCCGAGCGGCAATATGTCGTTGGGTGAGCGGCCGGCGGTGTCGAGCAGGACAAGCTCCATACCGTCGCGGGCGTAATCCGAAAGCTGGGCGACCATTTCGGCCTTATCATGCGCGATCCGGACCGGGACGCGCAGGATGTCGCCGTAGGTCTGGAGCTGCTGGGCGGCGGCGATCCGCTGGGTGTCCATGGTGATGACCCCCACCCGGCGGCGCTCGACCAGGGAGTACTGGGCGGCGAGCTTGGCGATGGTGGTGGTCTTGCCGACGCCCGTGGTGCCGACGAAGGCCAGGACGCGAAGCTTGCCCCCGGGCTGGATCTCGACGCGGTTCGCGATCAGGAGCTTTTGCGAGATCTGCGTGCGCATCTCACTGGTGGCGGCTCCGGTGCTGAGGCCCATGGGGAGCTCAGCGATCATCTGGCGCACGAGCGGCGGCGCGATATCGGCGTCGAGAAGCTGGCGGGCCAGCGCGGCGTAGGCGTCCTGCTGGCCAGGTTCGGCGGCCTTGCCGCGCCCGCGCCGGCTGATCAAGTCGCCGATCATGCCGTCGGGCTCAATGGCGCCGACCGGGGGATAATCGCCGGCCTTGCGCTTTCCCGAAGAGTCGACGAGCGCCTGGACGCTGGTCGAGAGAGTCGCGATCTGCGATTCCAGCTTTTGGATATAACCGGCGCTCGCTTGATCGTCACGCGCGCCGTCGTCCGAGACGCCGAACGTGACCTCGATCATATTTTTGCCGCCCAGTCCGAAGAAGCCGCCCTTTCGGACCGAGCGTTTGCTCAGAATGACGGCGTCCGAGCCCAGTTCCATCTTCGCTTGAAGCAGACATTGCGCGATCGTCGCGCCGGTGATTGATTTAACGCGCATAGCAGGTTTGGCTCTGCGATCTTGGCGGGAGTCCGCAAGTGCGGTCCGTTGACTGGCAAAGAGCAAATTAGGCATGTTCTGTTCCTGTTACCGAACCGACGGCGCGGACATCCGTGTTCGGGACGATTTCGTGATACGAAAGAATGACCAGCTGCGGAAGAGAACGTTCGGTCAAACGGCGAAGCGGCAGGCGAAGGGCCGCCATGCAGATCAGGAGCGGCTGCTGGTAGCCAAGAGCCGCCATGCGCTCTACGTGCTGTCCCAGCGACCTTAAAAACTCTCGGGCGACCGATGGCTCCAGCGACAGCGCGGGCGAGCCCGGCACCACCGCCTCCATCAGAGTCTGCTCCAGCTGGGGATCCAGCGTGAGCGCATGCAGGGTTCCGGAGCTTTCATCCACATACTGGCGGCAGATGGAGCGGGCCAGCGCGGCGCGCACCCATTCGCCGAGCATATCCATGTCTTTGGTCTTTGACGCGTTGTCCGCCAGAGTTTCCAAAATCGTGACCATGTCCCGGATAGAGATCCGTTCGCGCAGCAGGTGCTGCAAGACCTTCTGGACCTCGCCGACGCTCATCAGCGCCGGGATCAACTCTTCCACAACCGCCGAGTTTGCCTGGCGGATATGCTCGATCAGCGCCTGCGAATCCTGGCGGGTGATAATCTCCGCCGCGTAGCTCTTGATCACTTCCGCGAGATGCGTCGTGATCACCGACGAAGGGTCGACAACTGTGTAGCCCGCCATCTCGGCGCGATCGCGCATCGCTTTCGGAACCCACTGGGCCGGCACGCCGAAGGCGGGCTCCCGGGTCGGGATGCCGTCGACGATCGGATCGATGACGACGCCGGGATCGATCAGCATGATCGAACTGGGATGGACCGTTCCGCTGGCGACGCTGGCGCCCTTCAGCTTGATCGTATAGTCGTTCGAGCGAAGATGCAGGTCGTCCCGGATACGCACCGTTGGGATCACAAGTCCCAGTTCCAGGGCTGTTTTTTGCCGGATCATCGTGATTCGGTCGAGCAGATCGCCGCCGGCGGCCTGGTCCACCAAACCTAATAGTCCATACCCAAAATTGAGCTCCAACACATCAACATTGAGCAGCGGAAGCAGACTTTGCGGCGTTGTCGCGGCGAGCGGTTTGGGCGCGGCGGCGGCGATCGCGTTTTCGTGCGCCACGGCCACGGCCTTTTTCTCGTTGGCAATCAGCATAAAGCCGGTCCCGCCCAGAATGCCGGCCACGAGAAGCGTTTGCGGAGCAGGGAAGCCAAAAGGAATGAACAGCAGCACCAGACAGCCGGCGATGATCAATGGGCGCGGCGAAGTGAACAACTGGCGGGCGATGTCGCCGCCCATCGCCGTGTCCGACGCCGCCCGGGTCACCATCAGACCCGCCGAGGTCGAGATCAGCAGCGCCGGGATCTGAGCCACCAGACCTTCGCCGACGGTGAGGATCGTATACTTTTGCAGGACCTGGACGACATCTTCGCCCTTGCTCAGGCCCATCGCGAAGCCGCCGATAATATTCAGAACGATGATGACGATCGCCGCGATTGCGTCGCCGCGAACGAACTTATTGGCGCCGTCCATCGCGCCGTAAAAGTCCGCTTCCTGGCCGACCGCTTTGCGCCGGTCGCGGGCCTGATCCTGGGTGATGACGCCGGCGTTGAGGTCCGCGTCGATCGCCATCTGCTTGCCCGGCATCGCGTCCAGCGTAAAGCGCGCCGCGACTTCCGCCACGCGCCCGGCGCCGGCCGTAATGACGACGAACTGCACGACGACCAGCAGCAGGAAAACAATGATCCCCACGACGTAGTTGCCGCCAATGACGACTTCGCCGAATGTCTTGATCACATGCCCGGCCGACCCGGTGCCGATGATCAGCTTCATCGCCGAGACTTCCAGGGCCAGTCGGAACAGCGTTGTGACCAGGAGCAATGCGGGAAAAACGGAGAATTGCAGCGGTTCGGTCGTGTAAAGCGAGGTGAGAAGGATGAGAACGGCGCCCGCGAGGTTGAGCACCAGACCTAAGTCCAGAAGCGCCTCGGGCAGCGGCAAAATCAGCATCGCGATCATGCCGATCAGCGCCAGGGCCATGGCGATATCGGTTTGCTGCGCCGCTTTGGCGAAGAAACCCATGATGCCGGAGGGCGCGCCGCCCGTCCCCTGAGACTGTACTCCTGTTGTGACTGCCACACGAACTCCTTACTGGAAAAACTACCGGACTTTGACAATACCGAGGTAGTTATTCCACGAAGGGAGGCGAAATCACAGTAAAAGTTTACGGGGGCAAGGATTTGAGCGCCTATCCCTCCATCGAGCTAAGGCTCAATTTCCCCTTTCCCTGCTTCAGCCCTTCGGGCGGGAAAGGGAACGCTCATCATGATAGGCGTCACAGGTCTTTTTGTGTGGCAAAACGCAAATGGCCCGTTACCTTGATCGAGGTAACGGGCCAATTTTCTATTCTTCGCACTCCGCCAATAACTCGCGCGGGGAGAGATGGGATCAGAACCCGACCACCGTATCCGCGCTCTGCGCCTTCAGCCGCGCCTGGACTTCCTGGGTCGCCTGCTCGAACTTGGGCTTGCCGAGCAGCGCGAACATGTTCTTTTTGTACGCTTCGACGCCGGGCTGATTGAACGGATTGATGCCGCCCAGGTAGCCCGATACGCCGCAGGCGCGCTCGAAGAAGTAGATCAATGCGCCGAGGGAATAAGCGTCGAGCTGCGAAAGGTGTACGGTGCTGTTGGGCACGCCGCCGTCGCGGTGCGCGAGCGCCGTGGCCTTGTAGGCGGCTTCGTTGACATATTGCAGCGATTTGCCCTGGAGATAACCGAGCTCGTCGAGGTCGCTGTCCGACGGCGGAATCAGGACTTCGGGTTCGCCGCCGTCGAGAATAACGAAGGTCTCGATGATGTTGCGGCGGCCTTCCTGGATCCACTGGCCCATGGAGTGCAGGTCCGTGGTCAGTTCGACGGCGGCGGGGAACAGGGAGATGTGGCTCTTGCCTTCGCTTTCGCCAAAGAGCTGCTTCCACCACTCGGCGACGTAATGCAGGCGCGGCTCGAATGAGGCGAAGATCTCCGTGGAGTATCCCTTGCGGTAGAGCAAGTTGCGCGCGGCGGCGTAGAAATACGCCGGGTTCTTGGTGACATCCGTGCTGTTCGTGGCGGCCGCGACATCGCGCGCGCCGGCCAGCAGGCCGTCGATATCGATGCCGGCAACGGCGATCGGCAGCAGGCCGACGGGGCTGAGGACCGAATAGCGGCCGCCGACATCGTCGGCGATCTTCAGCGTGGCGTAGCCCTCTTCATCGGCGAATTTGCGCAGGGCGCCCTTCGCGGCGTCGGTGGTGGCGACGATCTTTTTACGGGCTTCCTCGGCGCCGACCTGACGCGTCAGCAGGTCTCGGAACAGGCGAAACGCGACGGCGGGTTCGGTGGTGGTGCCGGACTTGGAGATCGCGTTGATCGAGAACTTCTTGCCGTCAAGTTTGCGCAGCAGGCGGTCATGATCGAACGCCGAAAGCGAATTGCCGGCGTAAACCACTTCCGGACCGTCGCCCGCTCCAAGCGCTTCGATCACAGCGCGGGCGCCCAGATAAGAGCCGCCGATGCCGATCGAGACCAGATAATCCGAACTTTCGCGGATACCGGCCGCCAGCGTCTTGATCGTCGCCACTTCGTCCTCGCTAACGATCTTGCCGGGGTCCACCCAGCCGAGGTACTCATCCCCCAGCCCGCCGCCCTGCGTCACCTTCTTGTGCGCCAGGTCCACTTGATCTTGCCATGATTGCACCTCGTCCAGATCCACGTCGGGAGCGAGATATCCGTAATCCAATTTCAGCGGCAGCGAAGCGGCCATATTCCAACCTCCATCATCGCCGGCGGCGATGGTTTGTGTATTCTTGTCGGCAAAACGGGCGGGGCGTTTGCGCCCCGCCCGTATTCTACCCAATGCGTTCTTACTTGCCTCGGAAGAAGCGCTTGATCTTGAACAATGTGACGTCGCGGTGCATCTCGGCGATGGCGTCGGTGAGCGGAATGTTCTTGGGGCAAACTTTGACGCAGTTCTGCGCGTTGCCGCACGACGTCACTCCGTCCGATCCGCCAATCGCCTCCAGCCGCTCGTCGGCGTTCATATGCCCGGTCGGGTGGCTGTTGAACAGGCGTACCTGACCGATTGCTGCCGGGCCGATGAAGTTCGAGTGCTCATTGACCTGAGGGCAGGCTTCCAGGCAGCTGCCGCAGGTCATACACTGCGAAAACTCATAGGCTTCCTGCCGGTCCCGTTCGTTCATGCGCGGTCCAGGTCCCAGATCATAGGTTCCGTCGATCGGGATCCAGCCTCGGATCTTCTTCAGGTTCTCGAACATCCGGGAGCGGTCCACGATCAAGTCCTTCACAGTAGGGAACTTGGTCATCGGCTCCAGCGTGATCGGCTGCTGAAGGTTCGCCACCAGAGTCGCGCAGCTCTGTCCGACCCGGCCGTTCATGACCATGGTGCAGGAGCCGCAGACGTTCTCCAGGCAGTTCATATCCCAAACCGGCGCGGTCGTCTGCTTGCCGTCACTGGTGACGGGATTCTTGCGGATCTCCATCAGGAGCGAGATCACGTTCATATTCGGCTGATGCGGGACCGCGAACTCCTCCCAGTAGGGAGCGGAGTTCTGATCCTTACGCCGCTTGATTTTGACGAGAATTGTCTTTGCGTCCGCCATCTTGTTTGTCTCTCTTCAATTGCCGCAGAAAGGCCCTCACCCGGCGCTCCGCGCCACCCTCTCCCAATTCTAGGAGAGGGTTGGATTCAGGATTTTCGATCTAAAATCTTATCACTTAAAAACTCTGACTCCCCCTCTCCCAATTTTGGGAGAGGGGGCCGGGGGGTGAGGGCCTCCTACAGATCCTGCCGCGCCGCCGGGGGCCGGGTGCTAAGCGCGTCGCCGCTGTCGCCAGCAGCTTTCGCCTCTGTGCCGTTGGCGCCGTTCGTCCCATTCGCGGTCGTCGTATTCACGACGATCTTTTCCGGCTGCTTCTCTTCGACCGCGTCGCCTTCGTTCTTTTCCGCCGCGTAGTTGCGAAGGCGGGGCTTGATCAGCGTGGTGTCGACTTCTTCGTAAGAAAGTCGCGGGCCGCTGGGGGTAAACTCGGCGATGGTCGTTTTCAGAAAGCGCTCGTCGTCGCGATTCGGGAAGTCCGGCTTGTAGTGCGCGCCGCGCGATTCATCGCGGGCCAGAGCGCCGGCCACGATCACGCGGGCCAGATGTAGCATGTTGTTCAATTGGCGCGTGAACGGAATCAGCTGATTGGTCCAGCTCGACGTATCGGCGATCGAGACGTTGTGGACGCGCTCCTGAAGCTCCTGGATCTTCGTTTCGGTGACTTTGAGGCGATCGTTGTGGCGAACAACGGTCACGTTGTCCGTCATGATGTCGCCCAGCTCCTCGTGCAGCTTGTACGGGTTTTCGCCGCCGGTGGACTTCGCCAGCGTTTCGTACTTGCGGTTCTGATCCGAAAGCGCGGTTTCGTAGAGCGAGCTCGGCAGGTCGTCGGCGCTCTTGCTCAGATGCTTGACGTAGTTGACGACGCCGGGGCCGGTGAGCTGGCCGCCGGTCAAGCACGAGAGCAGCGAGTTCGCGCCCAGTCGGTTCGCGCCATGGTACTGGTATTCGCACTCGCCGACGGCGTAGAGCCCCTTGATGTTGGTCATCTGGTTTCGCGGATCGCCTTCGACGAGGCCGCCGGTATTGCCATCCTTCACGAAGCCGACCCAGAGGCCGCCCATCGAGTAGTGGACGCCGGGGAAGATACGCATCGGCGTGGTGCGCGGGTCTTCGCCAATGAACTTCTCGTAGATCTCCAGAATGCCGCCGAGCTTGATGTCGATCAGCTTCTTGTCCAGATGGGTCAGGTCGAGATAGACTTGGTTCTGGCCCCAGACGCCCATCTTTTCATCGACGCACTTGGCGAAGATCTCGCGGGTCGCGATGTCGCGAGGAACGAGGTTGCCGTACGCGGGATACTTCTCTTCCAGGAAGTAAAGGCGCTCGCTCTCGGGGATATCCTCGCCGCGTCGCGGATCGCCCGGTTTGCGCGGAACCCACACGCGGCCGCCCTCGCCGCGCGCCGATTCGGACATCAGGCGCAGCTTATCCTGACCGGGAATCGCGGTCGGATGGACCTGAATAAACTCGCCGTTAGCATAGCGCGCGCCCTGCTGATAGACGGCGGCGGCGGCGGTGCCGGTGTTCATGACGGAGTTGGTCGAACGGTTGTACACGATGCCGGGGCCGCCCGTGGCGAGCACCACGGCGTCGGCGCGGAAGGTCTCGATCTTCATCGTGCGCAGGTCCTGCGCGACGATGCCTTTGCAGACGCCGTCATCGTCCTTCACGATCCCCAGAAACTCCCAGAATTCGTGCTTGGTGATCTCGCCCGCGACTTCATGCCGCCGCGCCTGCTCGTCCAGCGCGTACAAAAGCTGCTGCCCGGTCGTGGCGCCGGCGTAGGCCGTGCGGTGGTGCTTGGTGCCGCCGAAGCGCCGGAAGTCCAGCAGACCTTCGCCGGTGCGGTTGAACATGACGCCCATACGGTCGAGCAGGTTGATGATGCCCGGCGCGTTGTCCGCCATGTGCTTGACGGGCGGCTGGTTCGCCAGGAAGTCGCCGCCGTAGACGGTGTCGTCCAGGTGCTCGTAGGGCGAGTCGCCCTCGCCCTTGGTGTTGACGGCGCCGTTGATGCCGCCCTGCGCGCAGACCGAATGGCTGCGCTTGACGGGAACAAAGCTGAAGAGATCGACGGGGACGCCCGCTTCGGCGATCTTCACCGAAGTCATCAAGCCGCCCAGTCCGCCGCCGACGACGATGACTTTGGGTTTTGTATTTGTCGCTACTGTCGCCATAATTATCCCCTCGCGACCTTAGTCGCCGCGCCCGGCGCGGAAATCGCGGCCCGTTCATGGTTCAGGCCCGCCACACGGAAGCGGTTGGCCGTCGCCAGTCCAATCAAAGTAAAGACCGCGAAGATCCCCGCGCAGACATAAGCGCTGATTTTCTGCGAACGCGGCGAGATCGTGACGCCCCAGCGGATACAGAAGTTCCAGATGCCATTCGCGAAGTGGAACACCGTCGCCGTGATTCCGATCACATAGAACGCGAAGAACAGCGGGTCCGCGAACTGCCCGGCCATGGATTCCCAGCCGATCGCTTTTCCGGGATCGGGCGAGCCCTGCCACTCCAGGAAGTAACGCTGAAGGCTCGTATTCCAAACGTGGAAGCCGATGTAGAAAAATGCGATCACGCCGCTGATGCGCTGGAGGAAGTACATCCAGTTCCGACCGTAGCTGTAACTGCCGAGATTCTGCTGCCCGTGCGCCGCGATAAAGATACCGTAGATCCCATGATACAAAATCGGGATATAGATGATCACAATCTCCAGAATCGCCACAAAGGGCAGATAACCAAAGACCTTGACCACCGTTTCGAACGCGCCCGGACCGCGCAGGGCGTAGGAGTTGGCGATCAAGTGCTGCATCAAGAAGATGCCGATCGGCAGGATCCCTGAGAGCGAGTGCAGCTTATGCCATAAATACGGGTCACGCAGCCCTCGCGTGTTCGTCGCCTCGTTCGAGACGGGTATTGAGGAAGCCATCGTCACAGTCCTTTCGGCAAACCATTAAACGAACCTAGTATACCATCGGGGTTGCAAAATGTAAAATGAAATGATATCATACTTATTATAAGCATGGCTAATATTTTACAGATAGAAACACTGAAACTCTTTTGCGATCTCGTGGAAGCGCAGAGCTTCTCGCGCGCCGCCGAGCGCAACTTCGTCTCGCAGTCGGCGGTCAGCCAGCGCCTGCGCGCGCTGGAGCGCGAATACGGCCGGTCCCTGATCGACCGGGGCCAGGGCCGCGGCGGCGTCACCCCCACCCCCGCCGGCCAGCTGCTCTACGACGGCGCCAAGCGGCTGCTGCGCGAAGCGAACGCGCTCGACGCGCTGCTGCGCAACAGCGGCGACGAAGTCGGGGGCACGATCCGTGTCGCGACCGTCTACTCCGTGGGCCTGCACGCCCTCCCGCCGCGTCTCAAACCGTTTCTCGCCGCGCACCCCAAAGTTAATGTACATCTGCAATACCAGCAGACCGAGGAGATCTACCGGGAAGTCATGGACGACTCGGTGGACATCGGCATCGTCGCCTGCCCGGTCGCTAAGCGCGGCCTGGAGACATTTCTGTTCAGCGAGGAGGAGATGGTGCTGATCTGCGCGCCCGAGCATCCGCTGGCCGGACGCGCGTCCGTCGCCCTCAAGGATTTGGACGGCGTCGCGTTCATCGGCTTCGACAATGATATCCCCACGCGCAAGCTTATCGAAGCCCGTCTTCAGCGCGCCGGCGCGCGCGTGCGCCTCACCAGCACATTCGATAACATCGAGACGATCAAGAGCATCGTGGAGATCGGCAACGGCGTGAGCGTAGTCCCGGCGGACACCATCCGGCAGGAAGTGCGCGAAGGCGCGCTCGTGGCCGTGCCGTTTACCGAGGGCGATACGTTTTTGCGGCCGACGGGCCTATTGGTGAAAAAGAGCAATCTGAAGCGGTCCGTGGTGCAGGTTTTCGTGAACGCCATGACGCTCGGCAGGCCGCCCGAGAACCGCCCATGATCCGCTAAAGTTCTGTTGACAATCGCCGACAATACCTTTAACGCATGCCGCAATTTTGTCCACCGCCCCGGATGATTTGTGTTGCCCTTTGGATGTTGTCGCATTGTTGAAAAGGAACCGCTGACGTGACACCCTATTTCCGTAACCTGAAGACCGGCAACAAGCTGGCCCTTGGCTTCGGCCTCTGCATTCTTCTCAGCGCCGCCGCCAGCGGCGTCGCCATCCTGCGTCTGGCTCAGGCGAGCTCCGTCTCACGGAATATCATCGCGAGTTCTCTTGACGGCGTGGAGGCGCTGGCCCAGTTCAATGAATCCTCGCGCCGTCTCCGGATCGCGGAGTTCCAGCACGTGCTGGCCACGAAGAAGTCGGACAAGGACGATCTGGAAAAGGAAATGGCCGGCGAGCAGGCCGACGCCAAGACGGCGCTGGAGGCTTACTCCGTCGCCGTGGATGACGCCGCCGACCAGCACAACTACGAAACGCTGAAGGCGAACTGGGAAAAATATGCGTCCGGGACCGATGCGCTGATCGCCGTCAGCCGGGCCAACCGGACCCAGGACGCCGTCGGGCTGCTGAATGGACCGATGGACGATCAGTTTGCGGCGGTCACCTCACAGCGAACGATGATGGCGGAATGGAACCGCCGCCACGGCGAGTGGTACGGCCGACGGATCGAGGCGACGCACCGAAGCGGAGTCAGTGTGATCCTGGGATTGCTGGCCCTGTCGCTGCTGGTCAGCATCGCCGTTTGTATCGTCATCACGCGCTATATGGTGGGGACGCTCACCCAGGTCTCCGGTCGGCTGACTCAACTGGAAAGCAGTGATTTGACCAGTCTCGCCAGCGGTGTCGAAGCCCTGGCGCGAGGCGATCTCACCGCCGAAGCCAAGGTCAGCGCCCAGCGGCTGACTCTGGATACCCGGGATGAGTTCGGGCAGATGGCCGGTACGTTTAACGCCATGCTGGACAAGGTGCAGACGACCATCGGCGCCTTCCACGCCTCCCAAGAATCGCTCGCGGTCCTGGTTCGCGGCTTGCAGCGCTCCGCCCAGCAGGTTGCGTCCGCGTCCGGAACGCTCGCGGCGACGAGCCGACAGGTCGGCGCCTCCACCGAGGAGATTTCGTCGACGATGCAGGAAGTCGCCGAGGCTTCGGATCAATCGGCTCGCGGCGCGAGCGAAGTGGCGCAGGGAGCGACCGCGCAGGCGAGCGCCGTGTCCTCGGCCGCCGCGCAGGTGAAGGATTTGACCGCCGCCGTGCTGAGCGTCGCCCGTGACGCCGAAAACGGCGCGCAGGCGGCCGCCGACGCCAACGGCGAGGCGGCGAACGGCGCGTCGACCGTGGAGCGGACCGTGGCGGGCATGAAGCGAATCGAACAAACGGTATCGCAGTCGGCAAAAGCCATCCAGGCGCTCGGCGATGTCTCTGTCCGTATCGGCGGGATTGTCGCCACCATCGAACAGATCGCCGAGCAGACCAATCTGCTCGCGCTCAACGCCGCCATTGAGGCGGCCCGGGCCGGAGAATCCGGGCGCGGCTTCGCGGTCGTCGCGGACGAAGTCCGCAAGCTGGCGGAACGCTCCGCATCGGCCACCCGGGAAATTGGCTCGCTCATCCGTGAAGTGCAGTCCGGCACGGCCCAGGCGGTGACGGCCATGGAGGCGGGAACCCGAGAAGTGTCCTCGGGTGCGGCTCTGGCGGAGGAAGCCGGCGAGGCGCTGACGCGAATCCAGGCGGTAGTCTCCAGCGTCACCGAGCGCGTGCGGCGCATCAGCGTGGCGGCGGACAATATGGCGCTCTCCTCGGACGAAGTGTCGAGAACGATCACCGAAGTCGCCGCGATCGTCGAGGAAAGCAGCGCGGCGGCCGAGCAGATGTCGGCGTCGGCCGAAGAGGTCTCCGCGTCCGTCACCACCGTCTCCGACGCGACGGCCCAGCAAAGCGCCTCTGTTGAGGAGCTGTCGGCCTCGTCACAAGAGCTCGCGGGAATCGCTCAGGAGCTGGAATCCGCCGTATCCCAATTTACGGTAAAATCTCTCGACAATCACTCCCAGGTCTCCGCGCCGCTCACACGGCTGTCGATGAGCAAGGCCGCTTAAGGCGTCCCCGAACACTCTCCAACACACAACAGCGGCGCCCGGTTTTTCAACCGGACGCCGCTGTTGTGTGTAATCGAGAATTCGCGTGTGGCTTACAGCCCCAGCGCCTGCTTCACCAACCCCGGAATGTCCGCCGTGGATTCCGCCATGCGGACGCCGGCGGCTTTGAGGGCGTCGACTTTCGCTTGCGGGCCGCCGCTGGAGCCGGAGATGATGGCGCCGGCGTGGCCCATGCGCTTTCCGGGAGGCGCGGTGAGACCGGCGATGAAACCGATAACTGGCTTGGTCATGGTCTTGATGTACTCGGCCGCGATCTCTTCGTCCGAGCCGCCGACCTCGCCGCACATGACGACGGCGGTGGTGGCCGGATCCGCTTCAAAGAGCGGGAGGACGTCGATGAACCGGGTTCCGGGCATCGGATCGCCGCCGACGCCGACGCAAGTGGTCTGTCCGAGGCCGGCGCGGGTGAGCGCGTCAACCGCTTCGTAGGTCAGGGTGCCGGAGCGCGAGACGATCCCGATCGGGCCGGGGGTGAAGATGCTCGCCGGCGTGATGCCGATCTTGCACTCGCCCACGGTCAGAATGCCGGGACAGTTCGGGCCGAGGAGGCGCGACTTCGACGTCTTGACGACGTTGACCGCCTTGATCTCGTCCTGGATCGGAATGCCTTCGGTGATGCAGACGATGAAGTCCACACCCGCATCGACCGCTTCCAGGATACCGTCCGCCGCGAAGCGGGCCGGGACGAAGATACAGGAGGCGTTGGCCCCCGTCTCCTCGACGGCTTCCTTCACGGTGTTGAAGACGGGAACGCCCTGAATCGTCTGGCCGCCCTTGCCGGGCGTGACGCCGCCGACCACATTGGTGCCGTAAGAGATCATCTGCGTCGTATGGAACTCGCCCTCGCGGCCGGTGATTCCCTGGACGATGACCTTGGTGTCTTTACCAACTAGGATACTCATGGCTGTTCTTTAACCCCGTCGTCGCTTGAAGTAGAACACGGTGACCGGGACGCTGTCGTCCACATCGTCGTCACCTTCGCCGCCGTCTTCGGTGGCGCGCACATCCGCGACCGCGTTGACCAGCTCCCAGCCATCCGCGCCGTGGGTGTTGAGCGTCTGCTCATCCGTCTCGTCGTCCTCTTCGCTCACAACGATCTTATACTCGAATACGTCTGCCATTGATATCCATCCTTCTTCTTGCTTCTCAAATGAAGCGCGTAATTATTTCGCGGCGTAAGCCAGCTCCACGATCTTTGCGGCGGCTTCCTGCATGGTTTCGGCGGGAACGAGGTTCGTGGTCTTCAGCAGCTCGGCGCCTTCGGCGGCGCGGGTGCCGGCGAGGCGGATCACGATCGGCACCTTGACGTCGAGCGTCGCGACGCCGGCGATGATGCCCTTGGCGACTTCGTCGCCCCGGGTGATGCCGCCGAAGATGTTGAACAGAACGCCCTTGACATTGGGATCGGACAGCACGACTTCGAGGCTGCTCGTGACGGCTTCGGCCTTGGCGCCGCCGCCAATGTCCAGGAAGTCCGCCGGCTTGCCGCCCGCGCGCTTCACTTCGTCCATCGTGGTCATGACCAGCCCCGCGCCGTTGCCGATGATGCCGATGTCGCCGCCCTCAAGACGGACATACTGGATGCCGCGCCGGTGCGCTTCGGTCTCGATCGGGTCTTCCTCGGCGGTGTCGTGGAAGGCCGCGAACTCGGGGTGGCGGAACATGGAGTTCTCGTCGATATCCCACTTCGCGTCGCCGGCGATGACCGTTCCTTCTTTGGTGATGACCAGAGGATTGATCTCGGCGAGGGTGGCGTCCGTGCCGACATACGCGGCGTAAAGGGCCTTCAGGACAGGGATCGTCTTGTTGATGAACGCCACGTCGAAGTTGGCGTCGAACAGCACCTGGCGCGCCGCGTAGTCGGGCAGGCCCAGCAGCGGGTCGATATAGAGGTTGGCGATATCGGCCGGGTTGTTGTGCGCGACCTCTTCGATGTCCATGCCGCCCTTAGTGGAGACGATCAGCACGTCGCGCTGGCGGGCGCGGTCCTGGGTAATCGCGACATAGATCTCCTTGTCGATATTGACGGCTTCTTCCACCAGCAATTTGTTGATCTTCAGGTCCGAGTTGGCCTGCGCGAAGAACAGGGTCTTGCCCAGCAGCGCCTTGCCGATCTCCTCGGCGTCGTTCGGATTGTCGGCGAGCTTGACGGCGCCGGCCTTGCCGCGTCCGCCGCTATGCACCTGCCCCTTGATCACGACCTTACGGCCGAGCTGAGAAGCGATATCCCGCACCTCGGCGGGGGTCGAAGCGGCCTGTCCTTCGGGTACGGGAACGCCGTACTGCTTCAGGAGCTGCTTCGCCTGGAACTCATGTATCTTCAAAATCGTGTCTCCTGCTCTTTTAAAGAAGCCAAGCGGCCGGCGAAATCGTTTTGCCGGCCTTCTCTCGCCTCTTTTGTTCGAACCGACTCCTATTATGAACGAAAAATCGTTTCCAACGGGTGTCGGAAACGATTTTTCGTTAAGATTCGTCGGTATATTTGTCCTTGAGGCTACTCACGACACTCGGATCGGCCAGCGTCGTGGTGTCCCCCAGCGCTCGTCCTTCGGCGATATCGCGCAGCAGACGGCGCATGATCTTGCCGCTTCGGGTCTTGGGAAGCTCCGCCGTGAGGAAGAGGTCGTCCGGGCGGCAGATCGCGCCGATCTTTTTGGCGACGTGCGCCTTCAACTCCGCCATCAACTCGGGCGACGGTTCGATCCCCTCTTTCAAGGTCACGAACGCCGAGATCGCCTGCCCCTTAATATCGTGCGCCTTGCCGATGACGGCCGCCTCCGCGACGCTCGGATGGTCCACGAGCGCGCTCTCGACTTCCATGGTCGAGACACGGTGGCCGGCGACATTCATGACGTCGTCCACGCGTCCCAGCAGCCAGTAATCGCCCTCGGCGTCCCGCTTGGCGCCGTCGCCGGCGAAGTAGTAGCCTTTGTCGGCGAACTTGCTCCAGTAGACTTCTTTATAACGAGCGTCGTCGCCCCAGAGCGTGCGCAGCATCGACGGCCAGGGTTTGGTGATGACGAGCAGGCCGACGCCCTCGCCGCCTTCCGGCAGCGGATCGCCCTTTTCATCGACCACTAGAGCGCTGACGCCCGGGAACGGGCGGCTCGCGCTCGCTGGCTTGGTCGCGCTGATCCCGGGAAGCGGCGTGATCATGATCGCGCCGGTCTCGGTCTGCCACCAGGTATCGACAATCGGGCAGCGCTCGCCGCCGACGTTCTTGTGATACCAGAGCCATGCTTCCGGGTTGATCGGCTCGCCGACCGAGCCCAAAAGCCGCAGGCTGCTCAGGTCATGCTTTTCCGGCCACTCGGTCCCCCACTTCATAAAGGCGCGAATCGCCGTCGGCGCCGTATAAAGAATGGTGATTTTGTGCTTCTCGATCAGCTCCCAGAAGCGGTCCCGCGCCGGCCAGTCCGGCGCGCCCTCATACATAAACACCGTCGCGCCGTTGGAGAGCGGCCCGTAAACGACATAGGAATGCCCGGTGATCCAGCCGACATCGGCCGTACACCAATAAACATCGTCGTCCTTCAGATCGAAGATGTACTTGCATGTCGTCGTCGCACCGGTCAGATACCCGCCCGTCGTGTGCGCGATGCCCTTGGGCTTGCCCGTGGACCCCGAGGTATACAGGATAAACAGCAAGTCTTCCGAATCGAGCGCCACGGCCTCGTTTTGATCCGAGGCGTCCGAAGCCAGCTCATGCCACCAGAGGTCGCGTCCGGCCGTCCAGGGCGTCTCCTCGGGCTTGCCTGTGCGGTTGACGACGATCACATGCTCGATCGTCGTCTCGCCCGCCAGCGCCTGGTCGGCCGCTTCCTTGAGCTTGACCACGCCGCCGCGCCGCCAGCCGCCGTCAGCGGTGATCAGCAGCTTGGAGCCGCTGTCATGGATTCGCTCGCGCAGACTGTCCGCACTAAAACCGCCAAAGACCACCGAGTGCGGCGCGCCGATGCGGGCGCACGCCAGCATTGCGATCGCCGCTTCGGGAATCATGGGCAAATAGATCGTCACGCGATCTCCGCGCTGCACGCCCTGGCTTTGCAGAACGTTCGCGAACTTGCAAACTTCCTGGTGAAGTTCGGCGTAAGTGTACGTCTTCGTATCGCCCGGCTCGCCTTCAAAAACAATCGCGGCTTTGTCGGCGCGACCGCCTTCGACATGACGGTCCAGACAGTTCACGGAGACGTTCAATTGCCCGCCAAGGAACCACTTGGCGTGGGGAGGATTCCACTCGCTGACCGTGTCCCACTTGCGCGACCAGACAAGCTGCTCAGCTTGCCCGGCCCAAAACGCGTCGGGATCGGCGGCGGCGGTTTCATAAATCGTGGGATCGTTCCAGTTCGCCTGCGCCGCAAAGTCGGCGGCGGGAGGAAATTTCTGGGCTACTTCTTGTTCGAGTTCCGCCAAAGTAGGATGCTCTCCTTCGATACATTCGCAAATTTTCAACCGGGAAGAGAGTTCGGCATGGCTGGCAAAATTACCTGCGTGGATTTTTTTGGATCCCCATCTCCAGGCCGAGCTTCAGCGAGGCGGGGAGATGGGGATCCTAAAACAAATTCAGCTGAAGCGGCTTCACCCCCGGCGTCCACGACACCGAAGGCTTGTCGCGTTTGGCGACATCGAGCACTACGGGGCAGCCGGTTTCGACGGCGACGGTGGCTTTGGCGTAGGCGAGCGCGAGTTTGGGGGTGTTGTTTTCTTTGGAAAGGTGCGCGAGCCAGGCCGTGTGCGGGCCGTGGGTCATGGCGTGTTCGCACAGGAGCGCGACGGCGGCTTCGTTGGAGAGGTGGCCGCGGTCACTGAGGATGCGCGCTTTGAGATAACCGGGATAGACGCCGGCGTTCAGGCGGTGGACATCGTGGTTGGCTTCTAAAATCAAGAGGTTCGCGCCGCGTATCGCCGCGCGCATGGCGTCAGTGACATGGCCGGCGTCGGTGATGATACTGGCCTTGTGGCCGCTCGGCCGGTAATACAAATTGACGCCGACGGGCTCGACGGCGTCGTGCGGCACCGGGAAGGTCTCGATATCGAGATCGCCGATGGACCAGCGGTCTCCCGTGGCCAGCTTGATATTAGGCGAATCCGTGCAGCGCCGATAAATCACATTGAGCGTCGCGGGGTTGGCGACAATCGGAACATTGTAGCGTTTGGAGATCGCGTGCGCGCTCTGGATATGGTCCGAATGTTCGTGGGTAAGGACAATTCCGCTCAGATCCGAGAGCAGAAGATCGTGCGTCGCGAGGGCGCTGGCGATCAGACGAAGTCCGATTCCTGCGTCGATCAATACCGCGTGGTCGCCGGCTCGAACAAGTGTTGTATTGCCGGAAGACCCGCTGGCGAGTGCGTGGACTGAAAAGCGCCGAGTCATAAGGAGTATATTACCCCAAAACCACTCCAAAAACAGTTCAGACGTGCAAAGACCCGACGGGAGGCGGCAGCGACGTCGGGTCTCTCAATTGTGTGCTTCCTTGCGTCTGCTCGTAAGGTTGATGTTACGAGCTCCTTATCATTCGCCGCGATCACCGTTAGATAGATTTCAGTGACCGCAGCTTGTTATTAGCACATTGCATTCCTGTATGAAGTTGTCTACCCGTATTATAGGCAGGCGCGTAATGAGTTGTTACTGCAACACATACTAGGTTTTCCGGGATTAATGCTGGGCAGGCTTCAGGAATGACGCCGTAGCGAGCGAGGACTCTTTGCCGCCTTCGACTTTCTTGCCGCCGGCGGCGAGCGCGAGGCCGTCCGGAAAGACGATCAGCGCCAGATCGTGACTGCTGTCCGGGAGCGCCGGCATGGACGTAAAGACGCCGGCGGCGGGGTCGAAGATCTCCGTCGTCGCGGTCGTCGCATGCGCCGCCGGCGACCACCCTCCCACGAGCAAAATCCGGCCATCCGGCAGTGTTCCGGCGCTGTGCGCCATGCGCGGGGCTCCCAGGAGATGTGGAAGCGTGTGGAACTCGTCCGTCGCGGGATCGTAGATCTCCACCTCGCGCGGCCCCGCGTCGCCATTTTGACCGCCGGCGACAAGCACGGTCCCGTCGGCAAGCAGAGTCGCCGTCGGCCGGTCGCGGGCGACAGACATCGGGGATTTCGTCAGGCGAAAGGAATTGGTTGCGGGATCAAAGATCTCCGCCGTCGCGGAAAAGCGGTCGGGTTTGCCGACAAACCAGTGTTTGCCGCCGGCAATGAGCACGCGCCCATCGCGCAGGCGAACGGCGGCCTGCCCAAAGCGGTCTTCCTGCATATGCCCCGGGATCTGAGAAAAGGCGTGTGTCTGCGGATCGTAGAGATCCGCCGTCGCCAGGGTGCGGCCCCGATGCGTGTTGAAACCGCCGGCAAGCAAGATTCGCCCATCCGCGAGCGTCGTCGCCGTGAACAGCTCGCGCGGCTTCGACATCTGGCTTGCGAGCACGTGGAACTGTTCGGTTTGCGGATCGAACACTTCGGCCGTCGGCAGCGACCCCAGCGTTGTGTTGTATCCGCCCGCGATCAGAACCGTCCCATCGGCGAGGACATTCGTCGTGGCGAAGTCGCGCGGATAGGTCAGGCGGCCCCTGGCCCGATGAAACGCATTCTTGGCGCTGTCGTAAATATCGGCGGTCGCGAGGCACGAGCCGGCGTCGTAACTGTAGCCGCCGGCGATCAGAGCGCTCGCGCCGCTGGGCAGAAGCGCGGCGCTCGGGGCCCAGCGCGAATCGCAAAGAGCGGGCAGGATCGGCGTCCATGACGAAGTTTGGGCCATTGCAGGGGCGCCGATCGCGCACAGCAGCAGGAGAAAGGCGGCTTTCATCCGAGGATCGTGTCCGCGAAATCGTCGCTGGCGGCCGCCAGCTCAAAGTCGTGGATCGTCAGACCGCCGGAATCGTGCGTCGTCAGCCGGAACGTGACTTTGTTGTAACGGATATCGATGTCGGGGTGATGATTGATCGACTCGGCTGTTTCCGCCGCCTGATTGACGAATTGCAGCGCTTGGATAAAATCTTTGAACTGGAAAGTGCGGACCAGCATGTTGCCGTCGCGTGTCCACATCGGTACGCGCTGCAAATGCTCCTCGATCTCGGCTTCGGTCAGCGTGGGATATCTCATGCGGCTGTCTCCTTCTTTGATGGCGTCAAAGCTTACTGTTGAGATCATCATACCCAGATTTTCCCGGTCGGAGATCATGCGGGCATGGCCTGCTTCACCACGTAAGCCTGGTATTCCTCCCAGCAGGATTTCCAGGGGTCCGCGCCGAATCCGTGCGCATCATGCGAGTTGTTCTGCAGCGGGTGACGAGCGCCGCCGTCACCATCAAAGAAACGGGAGACCGGCGCTCCATCGGCCCGGGTCTCGCCGTGCTCCTAGGCGTCGGTCATGGCGATGATGCGGGCGATGTCGATTACCTCGTACAGAAAGTAACGTCGCTTCGAATTTTTGCCGATGAACATGGAAAGATGAATCTCTCGCTGGAAGACGTCCAGGGCCAGATGCTGATTGTCTCTCAGTTCACCCTGCTCGGCGATACGCGTAAGGGCAAGCGACCATCGTTCACAGACGCCGCCCCGCCCGCTATCGCCATTCCTCTATACGAACGGTTTGTCGCCCAGGTCCAGGCGCGCGGCGTGACGGCGCGGACCGGAGAGTTCGGCGCGGATATGAGCGTCGAGATCACGAACGATGGGCCGGTGACGCTGATCATCGAGAGCCCGCCCAAGACCAACACGGAGCAAAAGAAAGAAGAACGTGTCAGTGAACGACTCTGACGATCAGGGCCCTCCGCCCGCACAGCCTGCCCCGCCCGTCCCTTCGGCCATTCGCAGACAGGGAGAAATCAGCCTGCGGCAAGGCAATATCGAGCTCGCCCTCTCAAAGTACCGGAAGGCGGTTCAGATGGAGGGCGCCGGCGCGGGCGGCCCGCAGGAAGGCGTCTCGGCGGCGCGCACGGACCTGGGCGACGCTTATGCGTACGCCGATCAGGCCGTGAATGCGCTGCGGCAGTTTCGGCGCGCCATCCGCTCCAGCCCCAAGCGCTCAGAGCCGCATTTTTCTCTTGGAGAGCTGTACCGACGGCATGGCAAAACACAAGCCGCCGTCGCCGAATACCGGCGCGCGATCGAGTACTCCCCGCGCAACGCCTTCTACCACTACCGACTCGCGGACACGCTCGTGGACGCCGGCTTCGAGACCGAAGCCATCTCCGAAATGGAGATCGCCGCCGAGATGGCCCCCGAAGACTCGTTCTACCACTTCCGTCTCTCCGACCTTTATCTCACGCGCGGACGGCTGGAAGAAGCCGTGGCGGAGATTCAGATGGCCTCGATGTTCTCCCCCAAGGACGCCTACTACAACCTGCGTCTGGGGATGCTTTACATCCTCGCGGGCCATTGGGAAGACGCCGCCGAAGCCCTCGCCCACGCGCTGCGCCTCGACCCGCGCAACGCGCTCTATCATTGTGTGTTAGGGGACGTGTATTTGCAGATCCCAAGAAACGATCTGGCGATGAGCCACTATCAAATGGCCGGGGATTTGGATTATTACGATATGGAGCACGTGCGGCGGATCCGGCAGCTGGTGGGGATTGGGGAGTGAGGATGCGGCCATCACCCGGCGGCCTCTGGGCGCCGCCTCGGGGTGACAACCTAATCCGAGCGGCCGTCTGGATCTGATGTCCAGACGGCCGGCGCGTCGCCAGAGGAAAGAGAGCTATGGAGCCTGGAAGCTCCAGTTCTGATTGGCGGCGCCGCTCGACGCCTTGACGTCAATCGCAGCGTTCGGACTGGTAGAGGAGCCGCTGACTTCGAAAACGTACCCGGAGAGCTTGTTAACGAGTTTGTAATACGCGCCATTGACTTGCAGAGTCCAGAGCTGGTCATTGCCGCCTGTGAGCGTCTCCAGCAGTACGGCGGCTCCGCTTGCGGCTGAGCCGTTGACGCTTGCCGCCAGTCCGTTCCCAGCACAGGTCAGGGTGTAGTATGCGCCCGAGGCGGTCAGAGTCCACTTCTGATTAGAGCCGCCGCTATAGCCGTACTGGTCGAGCGCAGTTCCCACCCCCCAGCCAGCGGGATCGTCGAGCGCCAGGCCGCTATTCTGGTTGATCAGCTTGTATGTTCCGTTGGCGTTCGCCGGCGGCGTGGCCGAAACGACGTTCGAGTTTGGCCCGGCGCCGGCGTAGGCCGTAGCGGCTACGACATAGTAGTACGTCGTTCCGCCCGTGACGCTGGTGTCGGCATAGCTGTTCGTCGTGACATTCGTGGCGATGGCCGTGAACGGACCGCTCGCGGACGTTCCTCGGGAAACGGTGAAAGTCGACCCAACCGTCGGCGTCCAATTCAGCACGACCTGACCGTAGTGCGCCGTCGCCGCCAATCCGGTTGGGGCCGCCAGCAGATACCATCGCTGATTCCAGCCGCCGTTCGCCACCCATTGATCAATCTGCGCGCCAGCAGTCGTGGACTGCCCCACAACATCGGCGACCAGCCCTGAGGCGAGGTTCACCAGTTGAACCGTCTGATTATCGTATGGAACGAGCGTCCATTGCTGCTCGTTGGCGCTATTCGCGTTTTCCAGGGCGAGGAGCCCGCCATTGGCTGTCGAAGAGCCCACGCCGACGGGAAGGTTATTCTGGTTAGACAACAGCTTGAAGTACCCATTGGCTGTGGGGGTAATCGTCCAGAGCTGATTGTTCGCGCCGCCGAAGCCCCACTGCACCAGATCCGTCCCGGCTCCGCCATAGCCGGCGTCGTCGAGCGCCAGATTATCCGAGGCGCTGAAGATTCCCAGCGCCTTGTCGGTCAGGAAAATACCGGTCGTAGCGCCATTGATTCCTGAGGTCGTCCCGGTCGTCTTGACGAGCGATGTCCCATAAGGGCCGAAGTTGCTCACAAGATTCTGGGCCAGCGTGATGTTCTGGGAGTTGGCGATATTGACGACCGACCCCATATCGATTCCGTAGCTGTTGAAATCGCTCCAGGTCTGCTGAGCCGTGTTCTTAAACAGATTTCCCGTCACCTGAACATTATTCGAATACTGGAGAATGACCGGCGGTCCCCACATGGAGGTGAAGGTATTGTTTTTGATGGTGGCGGCGCTGGCGTTCCCAAGGCGAATCCCGCCGCCGCGTATGTCGTTGACCGGCGAATACAGTCCGTCCGAGAAGGGAGCATGCGACCCGCCATTGAGAAACGTATTGCCCTCAATGTCGATATTGTTGCAGAGGTTGGACGCTGTAGAAACGCGCACGGTGCAGTCGATGCTCTGAACATCGATATTTCGGAACGTATTGTTCTTGATCGTCAAGCCCGATGTCGCGGGTCCGCCGTGCCACGCTGTTTCGGCGTTGAGTTCCAGACCCGCCGAGGAATCGTAGAATGTATTGTTCTCAAAATCGATCCCCGGCCCCGACATGCTGGTGATTCGGCCGCTGCCCTGGAACGAGGAGTTTTTGACAATGACCGGGGCGGCGGTGTTCAAGTCGCAGCAGCGGCTAATCCCATCCGTCTCCTGTGAGGCGCCTGGATTGGGCCCGGTCAGAGGCACAGTGACATTTTGATTGAGGGTCAGCAGCCAGTTTCCGCTGCCGTCCTGGCTCACGGCGGTCACCGTGCATGTCGCCTTCACATATTCCGCCTGATACACCCAGTCCCAGATCTGCACGGTGTCGCCGACCATATAAGTAATGACATTGGGCAGATTCTCGACGGTGATTTTGTTCGCCGCCGTCTGCGCCAGAATATGCGAGAAGTCGCCGCCGGTGCAGATCTCATCATCCTCCATCCCAGAGAAGTTGTTGTTCGTGATGGTAATGGTTCCGCGATTTCCTTCTCCTAAATATCCGCCGGCCGGTCCGCACAATCGTCCCGAGCCGGGAGGCGGGCCAGCGGTAATATTCGTAAGATTGAGCGCCGCCGAGTTGTTCCAGAAGCCGCCGACACTGCCGGCGCCGCCCCCATAATCGGTAAGGTTACTCGCGGTGCATGTTCCCGTGCAATGTGTGAAGTTGAACGGCCAGCCGCCGCCATTGTGCGCCCAGACAACGAACTTCTTTCCAACAATGGTGGACGGCAGAGTCGCGCCGGTCATATTGATCGTCCAATTGCTGCCGGAGGTGTTGGTCGCGCTCGCGAAATTTCCGCCGCAGGTGCGATCGTAGCAAAGCGACGAAGAGTCTGTGTAAAAGAAAACCTCGCTGCTTGTGGAGCCGACATCGGGATCGGTAAGCGTCGGATAGCCGCTGTCCAGGGTGACGTTAACACTGCTCGTTCCGCTGATTGAGTTGACGACGCCTTGCGTAAACCGAAACGGCGTTGTGTCGAAGATCATCTGGTTAAGCGTGATGTTGTTCGAATCCCAGACGGAGAAGAAGGCGTTGTTATCGCCGTGGTTCGCATTGACCAGCTTCGTCGTCGAATCTCCATAGACCGTAATGCCGTTCGCATTATGAATGCTGAGCTGCTGGCCGGACGCCAGCAGATATGTACCGGCGGGAATATAGACCTGCGATCCCGGCCCGGCGGCGATCGCCGCCTGAAGCGCGGCGTTGATCGCCGGAAAATCATTCGCCACCCCATTGCCCACAGCGTTATAGGGCGCGTTCTTCACATTGAATGTTGCGGCGTTCCCAGCATTGGGAAGGACCGCCGCCGCGACGATGGCGGCAAAAACCTTGAGTTTGGAAAAGTTCATCCGAGCGCCTCCAAGAACAGTGCAAGCGTCTTGCTTGAATATTGCTTTTGTATCTAAAGAAACAAACATGAATGCTTCCGATCCTCCCATGGAAGATCGGAAGCGACATCCGGCTCTATTGATTGTATTTCTGATCGAGAAGCGATAAATCTTGGACGATGGTGGCGTTGGTGTCGTTGCAGTTGATGGCGTCTTCCCAGTTGGCGCCGACGGGGCAGTCTGTTTGCGTGGAGCCATAGATATATCCCCACATGCTGCCGTTCACGACAGTCTGAATTGGCCGCAGCGCCTTGACATGCCCATCCATGAAGATCATGTTCATACGACCGACATGGCGGGCGGCGACGAGGTCTCGAAAGTACGTGTCGCGCCAATCGTCCCAAACGATTCCCGGATCGTCGCGAAACGCCGAGTCCGCCTCCGTCACCATAATTCGAGTGGCTGGCTCTTTAATCTGAGAATCTTTGTGCGCTCCGCCCCACCCCGTAGGTCCGTCCTGATTGAATTGTCCTAGTTCGTTATTGTAACGATAGGACGCTGGAATCGCGGGCGTCGCGTAGATGGTCTTCGCCAGCGTATTGTTGCTGGGGTCCGACGGGCAGTGGAATACCTGCGTGCTCTTCACATAAGGGTAAATGTCCTGTCCCCAATTTGTGGTGTCGCCGCTGGCGTTCCAATGATTCGTCACGGGATAAATCTCATCGTTATCCTGCAAGTATTGCATGATCCCCAGCCCGATCTGCTTCAAATTGCTCATACACGCCGCCTGCCGCGCCTTCTCCCGGGCTTTCGCGAAGACCGGGAACAAAATAGCCGCGAGAATTGCAATGATTGCGATAACAACGAGAAGCTCAATAAGCGTAAACCCGCGAAATTGATTTTGCCGCCGCGCATTGGTAAAGTAACGATACATAACCTACTCTCCTTATTTTCCGTAAAGCGAATAAAACGATGTTCAAATCATGATATACACGTGATAATCATATTGTACTCATAATACAGCAATACCCTCCCATTGTCAAGAAAAATATTCTCTTATTCCGACGATCCGCCCCACCCCGGCCCACAGGCCGAGGCGAGGCGGCCTGCTTACTTGGCGGCGATATTCACAACGCCGTTATTCCAGCTGGCGACGTCTTCGATCCTCAGGTGGATATTCTCGGCGCCCATGCCGTCTTCATCGAAAACAATCAGAGAGTTAGCGCCGGATTTCAGCCAGCACTCGGGAATATAAAGCCCTTCCACATGCAGCGTTTCCGGATAACGGCCGATGTTATGCCCGTTGACCCAGATGAAGCCATGCGCCTTCGGATCGGGAACAACGCGGATCACTGCGTTTTCTCTGGAAGAGCCGTCGTATGCAAACGTGGTTTGGTAATAGCGCGGGACGCCCGGCGCATCGCCGCCGGTCGGCTTCCAGTCCGTAATGGCGGCGGGTTCGCCGATGCCGCCGCGCATCTTCCAGCCGGTGATCGGCGTGCTGTCCGTGAACGCGGTCAGGGTGACCGGCTTCAGGACGCCGCCAGGGCCGTTGGTATTCTGCACCAGGACGCTCAGGATATTCGGCTTGCCGGGAAGAAGTACGCCGTCAAGCGGCACGCTAAAGGCTTGATCCCAGCCAGAGTGCGTGGCGAGCTTCTTGCCGTTGACATAAATCACGCCAATGTCGTCCACGCTTTCAAAGCGCAGCGTTCCGGTAGGACTAGCTCCCTGGATCGCGGGAAGCGTGGTCTGATACCAATAGAATTCCCCGCCGGATTTGAAAGCGTCAACGCCTACTTTGATCGGAACCAATGCGGGATCGCCGGGAACAGGAATGGGATCATTCTCCTTGGCCGGCTTGCCCACCCAGGCGTCCAGGGGATAGGAGGCGCTATTCGGGGAGCGCAAAAACGCCGGGCCGACGAGTCCCTTGGAATCGTAATCGGTGATCGGTCCCATATACCCAAAGATCTTGTCGCGGCCAGCGTGCGTGGCGAAGATCGCCAGGGAGTGTGTTCCCGCCGGCAGATCCAGCACGAGCGGATTGACTGTGTCTTTCGTCGGCTGCACGCGTTTCCCATCGAGAAATGGGATCAGACGATCTCGCGCGGAGTTGAACCAGAGAGCGTACTCTCCAGCCGCCGAGGCGTTGATGTGCGTACGATACCAGGCGTAAGCCGTTCGGTCGCCGTCGACGCCCATCTGCTCGGGATCGCGCGAGGCTCTCCATCCGCTGTCGTCCATGCCCGCCGCCTGGGCCGTCACGAGATGTTCCTTCCAGGTTCCCAGATGAGGAGCAGTTGTCGGAACGCCGCTGGCGGCGTCTGCGGCGTCTTGCGCGCCGCCGTCGATGGAGGGGCCATAGACCCAGACACGCCCCGGCGCGACGTCCAGCGGACTTTGCGTATCCAGCGCCAGACCTCGCGCCGTCGCCGACACATCGCCGACATACGCAGGCCCGGTCATAAGATAGCTGCCGGCGCCTGCCGTGACGGACCAGGTCTTGAGCGCCTGATCGATCGACATGGCGAGAATGCGCACATGATTGCCGCCCGAAGAGAGCCGGAACTCGGCGGGCGCGCCCTCCGAGAACAAGATCTTCAGCGTCTTCTTCCCATCAGCGTCCGTCGCCCAGCTTCCGGCAGGCCCTGTCACTACAGCGCCTGCTGGAGCGTCAAACGTCATCTCTCCGGGTTCGCCGGGATGACCGTAGACAACCAGTGTTTTCTCGCCGTTTTGATCAAAGAGCCCGAGTATTCGAGTCGCGGAAAAGGCGATCTTGATCGAGCCGGCGACTGCAAAGCCCGACACAATTGGGACGACTTCAAATTTATCGAACTGGATCGGTCCGGCAGATGGATACACACGGCCCGAAGCATCCTTGACCTGGCTCACACACGGCGATTTCCCTTTGTTGTCCAGAAAAACGATCGTTCCCGCCGGACTCTTGCGCGCGGTGATCGCAATTTCAGCGTTGGTCGCCGCTCCGGAATAGGCGCTGGTCGCGTTGACGCTGTCTTCCAGCACATCCTGAAAGCCGCGCGCAAAGTAGGCGGCGTTTTTCAGCAAGTAATAGTCGGGACGGATATCCCCCGCCTGACCGATCGGGCAGCCGTAGTCATAGCTGGCGGCGTCCTCATTATTGTTCCAGTAACCAAAGTTCGTGCCGCCATGGAACATATAGTAATTGTAGCCATTGCCGCCATTTGCCAGCACTCGCCATGTCGAATGACGCCGCTCTTCTGGATTGTCCACCGGTCCATAAATGCTGAACCAGCCCGGATAAAACTCCGTCGAAAACCAGGGGTTGGTCCGGCCGACGCTGTCCCAGGGCTCATCGCCGGGATCGGCTTCGTGATGCTCTCCGCTGAAGAAATACGGAACTTCGATCCCCATGGAAATCGCCTTCGCCTGGAGATGCTTGAAGTAATTATTGGGGATCGAAGTTCCCCAGGACTGCGGATGCTCGTTTTCCAATTGCACCATGATTACGGAGCCGCCGCGATGAATTTGATTCGCGGCGACAATCGGCATAATCTTGTCGAACCACCGATCCATATACTTCTCGAATTCCGGATTATCTTCGCGAACGCGGACGCCAGGCTTGAAACGCAGCCAAATCGGATAGCCGCCGCTGTCCCATTCGGCGCAGACGTAAGGGCCGACGCGCACGATCGCGTACATGCCCAGTTCCTTGACCAGTTTGAGAAAGGCGTTGATGTCTCGATCGCCGGTGAAATCCCACTGCCCCTCCTGCTCCTCATGGAAGTTCCAAAAGGCGTATGTCTCCACCGTATTGAGGCCGGCCCGCTTGAACTTCAGCAGTCGATCGCGCCACAGCGCGCGCGGAACGCGCGGATAATGCAGGCTGCCCGAGGCGATAAACGTTCGATTGCCGTCAATGAGAAAACCGCGCCCGTCGAAGTCGATCCGCGCCTTGGCGGCCGGCGCCGGCGGGAACATTCCATCGTCGGCGCGGCACTGCGCGGACGCCGACAGGGCAAGCGCGCAAAGCGCGGCGGGGGTGAAAACATGGCGCAAGAAGAACCGATGCATGGATTATCCTATCGTTCCAAGAGTTTGATTTACACGTGATAATCATTGTATCACGAGAAGGCACATTTGGCAAGAGCCGCCCGAGTTTATTTAATAGACTTGAAATTCGTAAGAGGAGGGTGTGCCGCCGGAGCAGTATCGTAAAGCGATGCGGCGCTTCTCACAGAAGATCCGAGTGTGAGCGCGGCGCAAATCAGGTCGTATCCCCGATCCGCAAATGGACGGGGACGATCGTTTCGCGCGCAACTTCCTCGCCGCGAATCGCCGCCGCCAATACCGACGCCGCTGTTCGCGCCACCTCGGCCCAGGGCGCAACAACGGTCGTCAGCACTCCGGGAAGATCGAACTGCCCCGTCAGTCCATCGAACCCCGCCATGGCGACATCCTGTGGGGTTCGCAAACCCTCGTCCCGGCAATAGCGCGCGACTGGCGCCAGCGAAAGATCTCTCCAGCCCGTAACCACGCAGGGATAATTAACGGCGTCGGAGAGGAATGCGGCTTCCCTGGGATCGAGATCCGAATCCTCATCGAACGCGATCACCGTGACATTCAGGCCGAGAACGCCGGCGGCGTCCATAAACCCTTCAAAGCGACGCCGGCTGGAGACGATCTCCAGCCTCTTGCGCCGATAAAGCACACGATGGTAGCCGCGATCGGCAAAGTGTTCGGCAAGCAGCTTGCCGCCGCCATAATCATCGGAGACAATCGAGGGAAACTGCGCAATCGCGTCGACAATGGCGACAATCGGGAGGTGGGATTTGCTGAGCAAGTCCAGCACGGCGGCGTCCCCCTGCGCATGCAGGACAAGACCATCGATCTTGCCGCCGAGCAGGCTGCGGCGTAAATCCATTCCGCTCAGGCTTCTGTGAATGAGAAGGTCTTTGTTCTCCTTCACAGATCCATCCACCAGTCCGCCAATGATCTTTGCGGTGAATTCGTCCTCGGAGCTGAGCAGGCCGCCGACATTGAGGAAGCCGAAGGTATCCGTGGCGCCCCGCTTCAGTGAATTGGCGATCTCATTTGGAAAGTAGCTCATTTCTTCGGCCGCCCGAAGAATTCGCCGCCGCGTGTCCTCGGAAACGCGAATTCCCGGCTTACGGTCGTTCAGCACCGACGAGACCGTAATTCTCGATACCCCAACGCGCTCCGCGACATCCTGCATCGTTGGGGGACGCTTGCGTTCTTCAGTCATACGGCTATTTTGCACGTTTTTTATTGTTTATACAAGAAGCGGCTTTCACAGGTCGCGATCACCGACTCTGTAACATGGAGTTCGCCAGGGGGCGTATCGCTCGGACTAATCGTGCGCTTCGCCGAACACGTCTCGCAGCTGCTGTTCGTCGTCGGCGTGCACCATCACGATGACGGTGTCGTCGTTTTCGAAGCGGGTGTCGCCCTGCGGGAGCAGCGCGTTGTCGTTACGGACGATGGAGATGATCAGCGCGTTTTTGTCGAGCGGGAGTTCGCGGATCGTGCGGCCCAGGACCGGGGATCGTTCGGAGACGGTGATCGCGACGACTTCGATGTTGCCGTTCTTTAATGCGCCCAGCGGAATGACTTCGCCGGTTTCAATCTGTTGCTCCAGCAGGTTGAAGATGATCTGCGTGCTGGAAACGGTGGTGTCGATGCCGAGCTGCTGGAAAAGCTGCTGATTGGCGGGGTTGTTGACGCGAGCCACGGTGCGCGGCGTCGTAAACTTCTTCTTCGCCATCTGGCAGATGACGAGGTTGTCTTCGTCATCTCCGGTCACGGCGACCACGACATCGGCGCGGCCGAAACCGGCTTCGGCCATCAATCGGACTTCGCAGCCGTCGCCCTGCACCACCACGTCGCCCAGCTCCTCGGAGAGCATGGCGTAACGGCGGCGGTCCTTTTCCATGAGCGCGATTTCGTGACCTTCGGCGATCAGTTTCTTGGAAAGATAGTAGCCGATCTTTCCGCCGCCGACAATAATAATGTACATCGTGACGCCCTTCGCTAACCTAACTGTGCCGGATACTCAACATCCCACGCTTCGAGCCGCTCCTGCCAGGCGCCGGACTCTTCGGTCTGAAGCACGGCCGCATGGAGTACGCCCGCCGCGATCGTGGTGGTGCACAGGGTAATGATTCCCATTTCCCGGTACGCCTGTGACCGGATCGGGTCGTAAATACGCGCGTGGACTCTCGGAATGGAGAAAACTTTCTTCGCGACCTGAGCGGCCATAATGTTGGTGTTGTCGCCCTGAGTGACGGCGATAAAGACGTCGGCTTTACTGAGGCCGGCCTTTTCGAGCGTATCGCGATCCAGACCGGTCCCGACCACGCGCTGACCTTTGAATTTCGTGCCCAGGCGGCGGAACGCGTCACTGGTGATATCGATCACCGTGACGTGGTGGCCTTCCTGCGACAGTTGTTTGGCGAGAGTAGAGCCGACTCGGCCGCAGCCCAGAATGACCACATTCAGGGGTGAGGCAGTGGATAACGACATTGTCAGGAGACCTCCAACGCCAAGGAAGCGTTCAGCAAAGAGGATACACTTTGTGTCCCGGTGATGTCAACCCCGGACGTTCCCAGGCGCCCGCAATTTGGCGGGTTATCAGCAGCGACGCAAGCGGGTATAATAAACGCAAATCCTCGTGCGATTTCAAAGGGCGGCGCGCCGAGCCGCGACCATGTGGAGAGTTTTGTATGTCCCAACGCATCGATCTGATGCCGGCCACCGCGCCGGCGGAAGAAATTACCGAAAGCCCAAACGAGCAGACGCAGCATAGCCCGCCGGAAACCGACAAGCCGTATGTCGTGATCGTGTATGACGACGATTGGCATTCCTTCGGCGATGTCGAAGTGCAGCTTCAGAAGGCCACCGCCTGTACTTTGGAAAAGGCGGAAGCCCTGGCGCGCGAAATCGATTCCACCGGACGCGCGATCGTCTTCGCGGGCTCTGATGTGGAGTGTGAGCGCGTCGCGAACGTGCTGCGCGAGATCCGTCTTCAGGTGGAAACCGACCGCGCGTGACACCGTCCCCTCGCCTCTTGACGCCGATTCCCGGGCCAAAATCCCGGGACCTCGCGGCGCGCCTGCGCCAAAGCGAAAGTCCCAACATCACCTATCTCGCCGACGACTTCCCGGTGTTCTGGGAAAGCGCGTCCGGCTGCTGGGTCACTGATGTTGACGGCAATGTCTTTCTCGACCTCACGGCCGCTTTCGGCGTCGCGGGCGTCGGCCACAGCCATCCGGATGTCGTGGCCGCGATCCAGCGCCAATCCACCCGTCTCATTCACGGCATGGGCGATGTCCACCCGTCGGATGTCAAAGTTGCTCTTTGCGAACGCATCGCTTCGCGTGTTCCCATCTCCGAAGCCCGGGTCATCCTTGGTCAGAACGGCGCCGACGCCGTTGAAGCCGCGCTCAAGACCGCCGCGCTCGCGACCGGCCGGCGCGGCGTCCTCGCCTTCGAAGGTGGGTACCACGGCCTCTCCTACGGAGCGCTCGACGCCACCTTCCGCGACGACTTCAAAGCCCCATTCCGGGCGCAGCTTGGCGCGTTCACCTCGCACATTCCATACGGCTGCGCGCTGGACGACATCGCGCGCATCGTCACAACGCAGGAAATCGGCGCCGTGCTCGTGGAGCCGATCCAGGGACGCGGCGGCATCATCGTCCCGCCCTCCGGATGGCTGGCGGGCCTGCGCGATCTCTGCGCGGCTCACAACGTCCTCCTGATCTTCGACGAAATCTTCACGGGCTGGGGCCGTACGGGAGATTGGTTCGCGTGCCAATATGATGATATTCTTCCGGACATCCTCTGTATTGGCAAGGCCATGGGCGGAGGAATGCCGATCTCCGCCTGTGTCGCCGGCAAGGATGTCATGAGCGCATGGCCGGTGTCCCTGGGCGAGGCGCTCCACACCAGCACGTTTTTGGGCAACCCTCTCGCCTGCGCCGCGGCGCTTGCCGCGACGGACGTGATGTCACGCGAAGATCTGCCGGCGCGCGCCAAAGAGTCCGGCGCGTACTTTATCCACAGGCTTCAGGACTTACAAGACCGATATCCCGGCCATATCCATGAAGTGCGTGGACGGGGCCTGATGCTCGGCTTGAAGTTCTCCTCTCGTTCGTTTTCCCTCGATCTCGTGACGCGCGCCCTGCGGGCAGGCTTAATCATTCTGCCCGCCGGCGATGGGAGCGTGATCGAATTCGTGCCGCCTCTCATCATTACCCACGAAGAAATCGACTGCGCCATCGGCATTCTCGATGCTCTCATGCGCATCACGGCCTGATTTTCCCGTACCTGGTAGTACTCCCGGTTTTCCTTGCCCGCCCTTATACGCCGACTTATCCAACCCGATAACTATGTTATCAACGGCTGCGGCAAGAAGGTGGACCGGGATGAAGAAGCAAGAAGTCGGGCGTATCTTTTCGTTATGTTTCGCATTGGCGGCGATCGCGCCGCCAATGCCAAGCATAGCGGCTCCCAAAACGACGATCCAGGTTCATTCCCAGGCGCCTGCCGCCGGCATGCCCACGCCGAGCGAAGCCGAGTTCATTCAGCGCGTCAACGCCGAGCGCACTAAGCGCGGCCTGAACGCCCTAACGCTCGATCCCGTGCTGATGGAAACCGCCCGCGCTCACTCCCGCGATATGGGCGAGCGCGACTACTTCAGCCATCACTCCCCTGCCCCGGCGCCCAAAACCCCGATGCTCCGTTACGTCAAAGACCTGGAAAGCTGCGGCGGCTCCGAGCCGGACACGATACTGGTCGGCGAAAACATCTACTATTGCAGCGTCTATACCAAAGATTTCGGCGTCAAATACGGACACCAGTCGCTGATGGAGAGCCCGGCGCACCGCGCCAATATTCTGGAGCCGCGTTTTCAAAAGGTCGGCGTCGGCATTTATATCGATCCCATCGGCCAGTTCTACGTCACCGAGATGTTCCTGCGCGACACTCCGTCGAGTTCTTAGGACTAGCGGCGGTATAATGTCCGCATGCTTCTTGTTATCGACGCCGGCAACACCAACGTCACCTTCGGCATCTTCGAAGGCTCTCAGCTCATCACGCACTGGCGCATTCGTACGGAGCATGGACGCACCGGCGATGAATACGCGGCGCTGCTCACGACGCTGTTTCAATCGGAAAACCTTCGCTTCACGGATATCGACGGCATCTGTATCGCGAGCGTCGTTCCGAGCGCGACCACGGACCTGCGCCGTCTGGCCGAACGACACTTCCAGCACGACCCGCTCGTCGTCTCGGGCGAGATCCCGCTTGGCCTCACCGTCCGCTATCATCCCGTGACGGATATCGGCGCGGACCGTTTGGTGGACGCCGTCGCCGCCGTCCACAAATACGGCGCCCCGTGCATCGTCATCGACTTTGGAACGGCGACCACGTTCAACGCCATCGCGGCGCCCTCGGCGCCTGGCGAACCGCCGGTTTATCTCGGCGGCGCGATCTGCCCGGGAATCGCCCTGTCCGCCGAAGCGCTGTTCTCCCACGCGGCGAAACTCGCCGCCGTGGAGATCGTCCGGCCACCGCATGCGATCGGCGCGAACACCGTCCACGCCCTGCAATCGGGAATGCTGTTTGGTTACGCCGCGCAGGTCGACGGCATGGTCGCCCGTTTCCGCGCCGAAATGAACGCTCCCGATTGTCCCGTGATCGCTACCGGAGGCCATGTCTCCGTGCTGATCTCGGAAGTGGGAACGAGCATTACGGCGACAGAGCCGCTGCTGACATTAGAGGGATTGCAGCGGGTTTACGCGCACAGTCAAACGAACTAGCCGCTCGTTTCTCGTATGGTATAATAGCGCTATCATGTCTTTGATCCAAACAACGCCGCTGCAGCCGCTGCGGATCGGGCCGATTACGATCGACACGCCGCTGGTGCTGGCCCCCATGGCCGGCGTCACCTCCCACGCCTTCCGTTTGCTCTGCAAGCAGTATGGGGTCGGCCTTGTCGTGACCGAGCTGCTTTCCTCCCACGCAATTCACTATAAGAACGCCAAGACGTTCGGCATGTTCGACTGGAACGACGCCGAGCGCCCGGTTTCCGTGCAGTTGTTCGGCGGCGATCCGGCGATGATGGCGGAGGCGGCGCAAGTGGTCGAGGCCGCCGGCGCGGATATCGTCGATCTGAATATGGGATGCTGGGTGCCGAAGGTCGCGAAGACCGGCGCGGGCGCCACGCTGCTCAAAGATGTCTGCCTCGCGCAGAGCGTCGTTAAGGCGATGGTGGATGCCGTGAAGATCCCGGTGACGGTCAAAATCCGTTCGGGATGGGATTCGACGCAGACGACGGGAATCGAATTCGCCCAGCGGGCGCAGGACGCCGGCGCGGCCGCCATCGCGGTCCATGCGCGGTTTGCGAGCCAGGGCTTCACGGGACACGCCGACTGGTCGATCATTCGACGCGTGAAGGATATCGTGACGATCCCGGTCATCGGCAACGGCGATGTGGAGACGGCCGAGGACGCCAAGCGGATGTTCGAGGAAACGGGCTGCGACGCCGTCATGATCGGACGCGCGGCGATGGGCAACCCCTGGATCTTCGCCGACGTCAAGCGCTTCCTCACCACCGGCGAGCACCTACCGCCGCCCACGCTCGACGAGCGCATCACGGCGTCCCTCTTTCATCTCACGACCATGGCCGCCGATCCGCATGTCGGCGAGGAGCGCGCCGTCAAGGAGATGCGGGGATTGATCACGCATTACTTCAAAGGCTTCAACGGAGTTTCAGCGCTGCGAGCTCTGCTCGTCAAAGCCAACAGCATTCAGGAAGTGACTGATTTATTGCATCATGAAAGGCGACGCAGCGCATGATCACGGAACCGACGACCGAAGCGGCGGCGCCGAAGCCGTCCGTCTCTTATCACCGATGGCTGCAAACACCTGTTGCCGTCGGAGCCGCATATTTCGCGTATAACGTTGCGATCCCTAACGTTCCAATCGAAAAACTTCGCCTGCCACAGTCAGTACTGTCGATCCTTGTTATCGCATCCACTCTGGTCTTTATGTTCCTGCTGCTTTGGGTCCCGCGCGCCATAATCGCGCGGGAGTGGAACACAGCCAAATGCATTCAAGGCGCACTTTTATTTGGAGTGCTTTGGGCAGTTACGACATTCGCTTGGCATGCTAAACACACATATCATGTGAGACCAAGTATTCGAGGTTTAATGCTGGCTGTTTCGCTGGCGTTCTTTGGGGCGCTGCTCTCACGGATTGTTCGCGAAGCCAAGATGCTCCTGCCAATTGCATTAGTGGCTATGGTGATCGATGTACTAGGGGCTATGATGCCGAGGGGATTTACCAGGGACATCTATGAGCAACACCCAGGCGTCATTCCTAGCTTCTCAGTTCCTATGCCTGGCATTGGCTCCCTGGAACCCATCTCATATGTTGGACCTGGCGATGCGCTCTTTATTGCTTTCTTTTTTGGAATTGTCCAGCGTTACCGTCTAAATATGTCTGGCACATTCTGGATGATGTTCGGATTGCTTTCAGCAGCCATGCTGGCGGTCAATGCTGGTGTGGGAAATATTGCGGCGCTTCTTCCCATGGGGATTGCCGTGATCGTGGCGAACTTTCGCTACTTTAAGTTCGATCGATCTGAAATGTTTGCAATGATTTACGCCGGCATTCTCGCTGTCGTGCTGGCAGCCGGCTTTTTCGCCTTCTCACATAAGCAATTTTTCGGGAAGAAGCCGTCACCCGCGCGCGCCCAAGGGACGCTCCCTCTCCAGCAAACTGCGCCAAGCGCCAAAAAGAATTAAACACGAGAGGCGACGGAGCGCATGACCAGCCAACGCTTTCGCATCATTAATCTTGCCGCGGTCAAAGAAAATCCGTGGCCGTATCGCGCGCTGATCTTTTCCCTGATCTATCTCGCCTTTGATTGTCTTCTGCCGCTGATTCGTCTCGATCCAAGGCATCTCTCCAGGCCGCAAATCGCCGGCCTGGTCATTCTTTCCACGCTCGCCTTCATGCTGCTCCAGATGGCGATCCCGCGCGCGATTGTTGGAATGCGCTTGCCTGTCCGGCAATCCCTGGTAGGAGTGGCGCTTTCCGCGCTGATCTGGTGGCTTTGCGTGGTGGTGAAGATCCCGTTTCGGGAAATGCCCTATGCGCTCGCCGTAGGCGTGTTCCTGCTGGATAAAGCGCTGGTGGGGCTTTCGCTGACGGTCGCGCTGGCGTTTCTGGGCATGATGCTCTCGGTGATTATCCGCGAGCCGAAACTGCTTTTGCCCATTGCGCTGGTGATCATGGCGATCGATGTGGTGGGAGTTTTGACGAATATCGGCTTTACGGCCAACACCATCGCGCAGCATCCGGAAGTCGTCCACCGTGTTTCCGTGGCGATGCCGTCGGTAGGCGGACTTCAGCCGCAGGCGTATGTCGGCCCGGGCGACGCGCTGTTCATTCCGTTTTTCTTCGGGATCGTCGAGCGATTGCGCCTGAATATGCGCGGGACATTCTTCACGATGTACGGCCTGCTGGCGCTGGCGATGATCCTCGCGGTGATTGGAGTAGGAAATATTCCGGCGCTCTTCCCCATGGGTTTCGCCGTCGTGCTGGCCAATTCCAAGCACTTTAAGTTCGATCGATCGGAAGTATTTGCGATGATTTACGTGGGAGGGTTAGCCACCGCCGCCGTGCTGGGCTTTTTCCTCTTCACGCACACGCATCTCTTCCACGCGCATTAAGACAAAGAGGATAAACCATGGAAACACGAGTTGACGGAGAAAAGCGCCGCGTTCTGCTGCTGGAGACCGATGAGCGTCCGGGGCTCGTCGCGGCTCTGGCGGCGGAATGCGCGGCGCAGAATGTGTCGTTAGAGATTACCACTGGGCCGGGGCACGTTTTGATTACCTTTGTCGCCACCGACGACCGGGTTGACGTTTTGTCCGGGGCCTTGCGGAGCGTTCCCGGGGTTACCGGGGTTTCGCCGTACCTTGTCGCCACGCTTGTGGGGCGCTAAGGCGTTCGCCCAGCGCGGATCGACTCCGTTGTTGGGCGCGGCGTTCGCGCTGGAGCTGATCTCTTCCGGCTCAGCCGGCTTCGGGTACAGATGCGTCGTCACCAGGAAGCATTCCCAGAACACGACCATCAAGTAGACCAGGCATCCCGCCGTGATGATGATCCGGGACTTACGAATGCTGCTAAGCGAGATCCCCTCGCACGCCAGAACGACGACCAGGACAAGCAAAAATTTATAGATGGCGAAACCGGCCAGACCATAATGCTCCATGATAAAAACGGCGATTCCATTGGCTTCATCGCCATGGAGCCGGAAAATCAGTCCCGTCAAGAACAGGTCGAACATATTCAGCAGCAGAAAACCCAGGTACTCCTGGGCGAGAAGAACATCCTTTTTAAAAAACATGGCGGCGGCGCTCCTTTGCTCTTCCTCTCGTAGCGGCTCTTAGCGGGCGGCCAGCATGTCTTTCGCATGCTGCACCACGGCTTCCGTCCTTTTGCTGCCCCCCAGCATCCGCACAATCTCGTCCACGCGCTGCTCCGTCGTCAGCGGCGCGACGGTGACGGACGTTCGTCCCTGGGCGACATTCTTCTCAATATAAAAATGGTCGCCGGCGCGCGATGCGATCTGCGCCAGATGCGTGATGCAAAGGATCTGCGACTCGCGGCCCAGCGCTTCCAGCTTTTCTCCCAAAACCTGACCGGTGCGGCCGCCGACGCCCACGTCGATTTCGTCGAAGATCATCGTCGGCATGCCGCCCTCGCGCACGATGACGGATTTCATCGCCAGCATGATGCGCGACATTTCGCCGCCCGACGCGATCTTGGCCAGGGGGCGCAGCGGCTCGCCGGGATTGGGCGACAGCAAAAACTCAATATGGTCAGCGCCTTTGCTCGTCACCGGCTGCGCTTCGATGCTGACTTCGAACTTCGTCGCCGTCATCCCCAGATCGCCCAGCTCGGCGGCGATCTTGGAAGCGAAATCTTTCGCGCCCGTCTTGCGCGCCGCCGTAAGCTTCGCCGCGACCTTCGTCAAGTCATTCTCGCCCTTCTCGATCTGCGCCGTCAGGTCCGCCTCGCGCTCCTCGGAGTTTTCCAAGCGGTCCAAATTTTCCCGCAGCTCGACGCCGTAGGCCAGGATCTCCTCAACCGTGTCGCCGTATTTACGTTTCAAGGTCCGGATCAGGTTCAGGCGGCTTTCGATCTCTTCCAGCCGCTCGGGGTCGTACTCAATCGCTTCCTGGTAGCTGCGCAGTTCGTGCGCGCCGTCCTCCAGATACGACAAAGCGCCCTGGATCATCTCTACGACCGGCGCGAGCGTTTCGTCCATGCCGCTGGCGTGCTCGACGGACGCCAGCGCGGCGTTCACGAGGTCCAGAGCGCCTTTGCCGCTATCGTCGCCCGTCAGATAAGCGTGCGCCTCCGCTGCGCCCGTCGCCAGTTTCTCCGCGTTCGCGATGCGGCTGCGCTCCGCGCCCAGGTCATCCTCTTCCCCAGCGGCTAAGCTCGCGGCGTCGATCTCTTCCTGCTGGAACCGATACAGATCCAGCGTCCGCGTGCGCTCGCGGGCGTCCAGCCGCAGGCGCTCCAGCTCACGCCGCAGCCCGTTCAGTTCGGACACGCGCGCCGCCACATCGGCGCGCAGCGCCAGCACGGATTTTCCCAGCCATTTGTCGAGGACATCGATATGCCGATCGGCGGCCAGCAGCGATTGATGCTCGTGCTGTCCATGGACATCGACCAGATTCTCCCCGACTTCCTTCAAGGTGGACACCGGCATCAGACGACCATTGATACGGCACTGAGACTTGCCGCTGCCACGCCGTAGTTCGCGCGTGATCAGCAGCACCGCCTCATCATCGGTCTCCAGCCCCAGCTCCGCGATCTTCTCGCGTACGGCCGGCGGCTCCCCCGAGATATCGAAGACCGCCTCGACCACCGACCGGTCCGCTCCGGTGCGGATCAAATCGTTCGCATTCGCCCGCTCTCCGAGGACCAGCCCCAGCGCATCAATGATGATCGATTTTCCGGCGCCCGTTTCCCCCGTCAAAACATTGAGCCCTGGACCAAACGTCAGCGACAGCCGGTCGATCAGGGCGAAATTTTCAATATGCAGTTCCTGAAGCATTCACACATCCTGGTCGGAAAATTCGTTGCTTTAGTACACCATTCGTTCGCCCCAGCGCAGTTTGCTCTGGAGCTTGTCGTAAAAGTCGGCGCCGCCGACGGTGAGAAGGCGGGCGGGATAGGGCGACCGGCGCACCTTGATTTCATCGCCCGCGAGCAGCGGGAAGCCGACCTGACCGTCGACGGTCACGCGGACCATGTCCTGCGGGTCGCGCTCGACGACGATTGTGATCTCGGCGTCCTCGGGCACAAGCAGCGCGCGCGCCGTCAGCGTATGCGGACAGATCGGCGTCACAAGGATCGTCTGCATGCTCGGATGAACCAGCGGCCCGCCGGCCGAGAGCGAATACGCCGTGGACCCCGTCGGCGTGGCGATGATGATCCCATCGGCCGCATAAGTCGTCACATATTTGCCGTTGACCGACATGCGCAGATGCAGCACGCGGGACAAAGGACCGTTGGCGATCACCACATCGTTCAGCGCGAACGCCGACGCTTGATCTTCCTCGTCGGCGCCGCGCAGCGATTCGCAGCGTAGCATCATCCGCTCATCGACGGTGAAATTGCCGCTGAGCAGGGCGTCCAGCGCCGGGTTCAAATCCTCCGGCGACACTTCCGTCAAAAAGCCGAAGCGACCCAAATGTATCGGAAGCATCGGCGTGCCTTTGGACGCGCACTCGCGCGATGTCGCCAGGATCGTGCCGTCGCCGCCCATCACCAGCACGGCGTCGGCGTCCGTCACTTCACTGTCGCTGAGACCGCGCCCGGCGTCGCCAATCTCCTCCGCCACATGATGCTGAAGCAGGACCGCTACGCCCCGAGCGCGCAGATATTCATCCGCCGCCTTGGCCACATGGAGCGCCGCGTCCTTTCCTGCATTCGCCATGATACCAATCGTACGCATGAACATAAACTTTAAGCGCCCATTTCGAGTGTAAAGATCTTATTTCCGAGAGAAGCGAGACACGTTTTCCCGCGCTTCTTTCAGATTCGGGTCGATTTGGACGGCTTTACGGTAGGCTGCCAGCGCTACAGTAGTTCTACCTTGTTTTTCGTAGACCACACCAAGATTATTTTGCGCGATGGCGTTTTTCGGATCGGCGTCGAGGGCCGCCTGAAACGCGTCGATCGCGGTCACGAGATCGCCGAGCGCCTCATGCGCCAGCCCACGGCTGTTCTGGGCGTTGGAATTGCGCGGCTCGGCCTTCGCGACATTATCGTAGAGGGTGACGGCGTCCAGGTAATTCTTCTGCGCGTAGTACAGATCCGCAAGCGCCAGCTTGATATCGAGGTCGTCCGGCTTGTTCTCCAGCGCCGTTTTGAGTTCGCCCTTCGCCTTGGCGTAGTCGCCCTGACGCGTGTAGATCTCTCCAAGCGCCACATGCGCCTCCGCGCCGTCCGGATCGGCGTCGGCAACTTGGTTAAGCAGCGCGATCGCCTCGTCCGTCTTGCCGGCGTCGCCGAGCGCGATGCCGAGATTGAGCGTGGTGGCCTTGTCGCCCGGCTTGATCTCCAGCGCCTTTCGATACGCGGCGATGGAGGCCAGCAGGTCGCCGGCGCGCGATTGCACGATCGCGAGATTGAACCAGGGCGCGAACTCCTTCGGCTGCAAGCGCGAGGCGACCTGGAACTCACTGATCGCTTCCGGCTGCCGGTTCGTGGCGGCGTAAGCCTCGCCCAGCGCGAAATGCGCGGGGTATTTGTGCTCGGTCCCAAGCGCGACGGCGCGGCTGAGCGCGCCGATCGCCTTGCCGGTGTCTCCGGTCTGCTGATACAAAAGACCGGCGTTCAGCCATGCCGACGAGTTCTTGGGATCGATCGCGGCGGCGCTTCGGTAGGCTTCGGCCGCCGGCGCGAACTTCCCGGACTTCTCCAGCGCGTATCCCAGATTGATATATGTCGGCGCGGACGGCTGCCGCGCGATGGAAAGCTGATACTCCTTGATGGCCGCCGGATACTGCTCCAGCTGTGCGTAGGCGTTGCCGAGATTGAAATGCGCCGAGGCGCTGGCGGGAGTCGCCGCCGTGACGATCTTGTATTCGGCGATAGCCGCGTCGGTCTGGTTCGCCTTCAAGTACGCCGCGCCGAGATTGTTATGCGCGGAGTAATCCTTGGGCGTGATCGCGACCGCCTGCTTGAGATGGAGGATGGCGTCCGCCGCGTCGTTGTTCCGCAGATAAATGTAACCGAGGAGTCCGTGCGCCGGGCCGTCCTGCGGAGCGGCGACAAGGTATTGTTTCAGTTCGCTTTGCGCCGCCGCAAGGTTGCCGGACTTGTAATCCTTCACCCCTTGCTGATAAAGCTGGTCGGCGTCAGGCGCGGCGAAAGCCGCGGATGTCGCCGCCAGAACGAGGGCCGGTAGTAGAATTCCCATCCATTGCTTCAACAGTTTCTCGCTCCAGGTATAAATGATAGGTAATTATAGCAGAATCCTACCCCTGAATAACGCGTGCGCCGCCTCTTGACAAACCGTTCGTTCGCTCAGTATACTGAGACCGAGTTTGAGCTGGCGCCCTCTGAAAATAGAGAACACCGACGTTCCTGTTGCGGCCCAGTGCGATACGCGTTACTGTGTCGCACCCCGCGTCAGGGACTTTTTTTGTGTCCGCCGCCATTCCCCGTCATCCAAGCCGCGGATGTGAGCGATTTCCGAAAAACTAACGCTAAGGAGACATGATCCCCAGATGGCAAAAACAGCCAAAGACGTCCTGAACCTGATCAAAGAGAAGGAATTGAAGTTTGTCGACGTGAAATTCGTCGATGTGCCCGGTACGTGGCAGCACTTCACCCTCCCCGCCCACCGATTTACCGAGGATAACTTCACCGAGGGAATGCCGTTCGACGGCTCCTCCGTGCGTGGTTTCCAGACAATCGATGAGTCGGACATGCTCCTGGTCCCCGACGCGGACAGCGCGATCATCGATCCCTTCACCGAAATCCCGACGCTCTCGATCATCGCGGACGTCGAAGATCCGATCACTCGCGAGAAGTATCCCCGCGACCCTCGCAACATCGCCAAGAACGCCGAGGCTTACCTGACCTCCACCGGCATCGCCGACACGGTCTACCTCGGACCCGAGGCGGAGTTCTACGTCTTCAACGACATCCGCTACGGCCAGACGGCCAACACCGGTTTCTACGCCATCGACTCCGATGAAGCGGCCTGGAACACGGGACGCGACGAGAAACCGAACCTCGGCTACAAGATGCGCACCAAGGAAGGCTACTTCCCCGTGCCGCCGTCCGACACCCTTTCCGACCTGCGCGGCGAGATGGTCATGACCCTGCTGGAAGCGGGCGTGGAAGTTGACGTCCACCACCACGAAGTCGGCAACGCCGGCCAGGGCGAGATCGGTCTGAAGTACAACACGCTCGTGAAGATGGCGGACCACCTCCTTCTGCACAAGTACATCGTCAAGAACGTCGCCGCCCAGAACGGCTACACCGCCACGTTCATGCCCAAGCCGATCTTCCAGGACAACGGCTCCGGCATGCACACCAGTGTCTCGATGTGGAAGAACGGCTCGAACGTTTTCTACGATGAGAAGGGCTACGGCGGCCTGTCCGAAACGGCGATCTACTACATCGGCGGTATCCTGAAGCATGCGAAGGCGCTCCTGGCCTTCGGCGCGGCGTCCACCAACTCCTACCGCCGCCTGGTGCCGGGTTACGAAGCTCCGATCAACCTGGTCTACTCGGCCCGGAACCGCTCGGCCGCGATCCGCATCCCCGTCACGCAGAACCCGAAGGCCAAGCGTGTCGAGTTCCGCGCTCCGGACCCGACGGCGAACCCGTACCTGCTCTTCTCCGCATTGGTGATGGCGGGCATCGACGGTATCCAGAACAAGATCATGCCCCCGGCTCCGGTCGACAAGGATATCTACGAACTGGCTCCTGAAGAGAAGGCCGGCATCGCGCAGACCCCCGGCTCCCTGGCCGAATCGCTCGACGCCCTCGAAGCCGACCACGACTTCCTGCTCAAGGGCGACGTGTTCACCAAGAGCCTGATCGAGACCTACATCGACTACAAGCGAGTTCGTGAAGTGGAAGGCGTCGCTCTGCGGCCCCATCCGTACGAGTTCTACCTGTACTACGACTGCTAGGATTTCGCAACCACAGCCCGCGCTTCACAACGAAGCGCGGGCTGTTTTTATGAGTTCAGAACTCTTCCCTCCTTCTCTGGCAAACCCACCCCCGGCCTTCGGCCGACCCCTCCCGCGACGGGAAGGGTTAGTAAGATTGCCTCTTACGAGAGACGCCTGCGACATCGATCCGAATCACCCTTCCCGTCGCGGGAGGGGTCGGCCGAAGGCCGGGGGTGGGTTTGCAAGCGAGGGGGCTCCGAAGGAGCGGGGGCAGGTCACGATATCTGGTACAATATCCCCGTGAAATACGCAATCTTCGCGCGATGCGCGCCGCCCGTGCTTTTGTTCGTCTCGCTCGCCGCTCCGGCGGCGCAGGCGGCTTCGTCCCCTTCCTCCGAAACCCTGACTTCCGTGCTGGCGAAGCACGCGAAGGCGGTGCTCGTCCCAGGCGTTAAACAGCCGGACGGGGATCAGGAGACGGTCTATACGATCAGCGCCGGCGGACTCTTCGGCACGCTTCAGGAGACCAACGCCAAGCCGCGTAAGTTCCGCGTGGATATGATTTTGGGACCGCTCCATGAGATCACGGCGGACAACGGCGTGACCGGATGGTCGCAGGACAGCACCGGCAACGTGCGCGTGGTGCGCGGCGCGGAGCTGACGGAAAACAGGGCGTCGGCGTCGTTTTCGCTGGAGTCTTACGACCCCATCAAGGACGCCAAAAAAGGCAAGGTGAAGCTTCGGGCGGGGCGAGAGACGGGGACGGGCGCTTTTATTCTCGATGTCGCGCCGACCGGCGGGACGGCGCAGACGATCTATGTGAACTCCAAAACGTACATGATCGATAAGATCGTGGCGCATACGGGCGCGGTTTCCGGCACGGTCGCCATCCGATCCTACAAGGCCGTGGAGGGCGAACGCCTCCCGGCGGTGCTGGACATCAGCTACGCGGGCCTGCCGTTCACCGTGCGCGCGGAGCTGAAATCGTCTCAGCACATCGCCAAAGCCGATCCGGCTCTCTTCCAGGTCCCAGATTCCGCGAAGGACTACGAGTTCCTCGCGGCGGCGGCCGACAAATCCGTCGACGTTCCCTTTACGTTCGATCAGGGCGAAATCGTCGTCGCCGCCACAATCAACGATCATCCCGTGCGGCTGATCGTCGACAGCGGCGCCGGCACGAGCTTTATCACCGGCAAGGCGTCGGACGCCATCGGCCTCAAGCCGCAGGGCGATATTGCGGCGGTGGGATACGGCGGCGCGGCCGCGACCGGGATCGCCACGAAGGCGACGATCGATTTGCCGGGACTGGCGCGAATCCACGGGCAGCTAATCTATGTGATCAAAGATTCCAAAGTCGCGCAGGCATTGAACGATCGGGCGCAGGTGGACGGCGCGCTGGGCTACGATCTGTTCGCGCGCTTCCGCGTTCACATCGACTACGATAAGCATATTCTGCGGCTCACGGACCACAGCGTTCCCGTCTCGGCATCGGCCGGGGCCACGCACTGGCCGATCCGCCTGATCAATAAAACTCCCGTCGCCGCCGCCATCATCGACGGCAAGCACGCCGGGAACTTCCTGGTAGACACCGGCGATACCGGCTCCGTTCACCTGTATACGCGCTTCGCGCGCAAGAACGGGCTGCTCCCGACGGCGGCTACTCCCGGCGCGACATCGCGGACGGGCGTCGGCATCGGCGGCGCGATCAGCGAAACCCAGACCGATGGTCATACGCTGACCATCGGCAAAATCGGGATCCGCAATATTTCGGTCTCCACGATCGCCGGCGCCGGCGTCTCCGATCTGTCGGAGCTTGCGGGCGGAATCGGCGGCGACGTGCTGAAACGGTTCGACGTCACATTTGACTATCCCAACCTGACGATCTTGCTTGAGCCGAAGATCTTCGATACAGGATCATCCACATCCAATCCGGCGCCGGCCCTGACGCTGGACGATATTCTCAAGCGTCATTTGCGGGCGATGGGCGGCGAGGATGCGCTGCGCGCGATCCGGAGCACGCGGATTCGCGGGACGATCGACACCGGCGGCGTTATCGGCCAGCTCACGACGGCCTTCGCCGAGCCCGGCAAGGAGTACGAGGAAGACCAGATCGGCATCCTGAACGTCAAGCAGGGTTACGACGGCGCCAGCGCCTGGCGGCGCGACAGCAACGGCAACACGCGCCTGCTCTCCGGCGATGAGATCAAAGACCTGCGCAATCAAGTCTTCTTCGACACCAACTCTTACGTTTTCACGGACAAGGTTCCCGGCAAGCGCGCGCTGCGCGCCGCGCGCGAGCCTGGAACCGGAAACTACATCGTGGATGTCACGCCCGACGGCGGCAAGCCCAGCACGATTTACTTCGATCCGATCAGCTTCCTTCTCGTCAAAGAACAGCATAACGACGACGATGTGGTCTCGACCACCACCTTTTCGGACTTCGTACGGATCGGCGGCGTGCTTTATCCGCGCAAGCAGCATATCACGAACGGCAATGAGCGGTACGATGTGAACATCACCGCCATGAAGATCGAAAACAATGTCGATCTCGCCGGCGCGCTCTTCGCGCTGCCCGCCGTCTCTAAGAACTATACGTTCCTGAAGCCCGGCGCGCACTCGGCGACGATCCCGTTCGTGTTCGACGACGGCGCGATCGGGTTCAAGGCGCGCATCAACGGCAAACCAGTCGTATTGCTGCTCGACAGCGGCGCCAGCGGCATCGCCATCAGTCAAAAGGCGGCCAAGTCTCTCGGACTCAAACAGGGCGGATTTCTGGAGGCGCGCGGTTACGGCGGCTCGACGGACCTGCGCCCGATCGAGATGGACAGCCTGGAGATTCCCGGCGCGGTCAAGCTGACCAAGATCACCGCCGTCGCGGTGAACCTGCCCGAGGAGCTGGATAGTTTTCTCGGACATCCCGTCGCGGGATTTGTCGGGTACGATCTGCTGTCCCGTTTTGTCGTGCGCGTCGATTTCCCCAACCGCACGATGACGTTCACCGAACCTGCCGCCTTCCATCCCTCGCCGTCCGACGGCTCTCCGGTCCCCATCGCTCTGGAGGACGATATCCCCAACACCACGGCGCAGGTGGACACGCTGCCGCCGGCGCGCTTCTTGATCGATACCGGCGATGTCGCCGCCGTGCGCCTTTACGGGCCGTATGTGCAGGACAAGGGGCTGGCGAAGAAGTATCCGAAGGGAATGATCACCTCGGGCGGCGGCATCGGCGGAATCTCCGAGGCCCGGCAGGTTCGGGTCAAGACCGTCACGCTCGGGGGCATCGCGCTGACCGGGGTCCCGACGGATTTTTCTCTGGACGCCAAGGGCGGCGCGTCGCAGCTCAACGCCGGCTCGATCGGCTCGGGCCTGCTTTCGCGCTTCACCGTGACGTTCGACTATGCGAACAACCGGATCTTTCTGGGTCGTAACACCGGAAGCCTGAAACCGTTCGACACCCGGACGACGGGCGCGGGTCTCTCCGCCAGCACAGATGTCGATGGCAATTCGCACTACTTCATCGATTCCGCGATGCCCTCGGCGCCGATCGCCAAGGCCGATATTTCGCCGGCGGACGAGCTGCTCAAAATCGACGGACAGCCTGTTTCCAAATTAGGTCTTGCGCAGGCGCGGCAAGTGCTGTCAAAATACCAGGGAAAATCCGCCGCCGTGCTGGTGTTTCGGACGCCGCATGGGCGCTTCAAAACCGTACGGGCGGAGTTTTTCGACCCATTGCAATAACAAGCCCAAAAGACGAAGCGGCCGGGAGTTTTGTTCGGTCCAGGGTCTGGGTACATTCGAGCAACACCGGCTTTCAAAGCCGGGATACAAGGAGATACGATGCGTGAGATGATTCTGCGGCGACGCAGCCTGCCGGCCCTTGGACTCGCTGTCCTCTTGACAGCGTCCGCCCTGACGGGCTGTGGATCGAAAGGCGGCCAAGACACCGCCGCCTCCAATCCCAGCGCGGGGCAGGCCGGGGACGATGCTCTGATTGGAACTCAGGTTCAGAGCGCGGTCACCACGGATCCGAAGCTGGATGGAGCGGAGATCACGGCGGACGCCAAAGCGGGCGTCGTGACTCTGACCGGTACGGTCCCCGCCGCCGCCGGAAAAGCCGCGGCGGAAGAGGACGCAAAAAAAGTCGCCGGCGTGAAAAGCGTCGTGAATAGCCTCACCGTCAAGAAATAGGAGCACATCCCATGAGCTACACATTGAATGGACAGGCGGTCGCGTTGACCGAAGAACCGCATGAAAAAGACGGCGTCGTCTACGTGCCATTGAAAGAAGTCGTCACCGCCCTCGGCGGAACGGTCACCTGGGACAACGAAACCAAGACCGCCGCCGCGACCATCGGCCAGTGGACGGCGACGTTCCAGATGGCGGAAAACACCGCGGACGTCAACGGCACCGCCGTGACATACTCCGCCCCGTCCTATGTCGACAACGGCGAACTCTACGTTCCCGTCGACTTCTTCCAGCAAGCCTACGGCTACAAACTCGCCGGCTCCGGCACGGATGTCTCGCTGTCGGTTTGACCTACCCCGAGGGCGCCCCTGGCGCTTCGCGCCACCCCCTCCCGCCGACGGAAAGGGGTAACTCTTATGAGGGCGGCCTGCAAAAACGAAAAATCCCCATCGCCAGCAATAAAGGCGATGGGGATTTCGTGTTTATAACTCTTTCCAGTTTGCTGGGAGTTCACTGGGAAGAGTGTGATCGCCTGCGATTTTTGGTCTTCCGTCCGGCACGGACGGTCGGCGCGAAGCGCCCCCAGCCCCGTAATTTATTGCGGGGTCCCTAATGCGAAGCGTCCCCAGCCGGGTAATTTATTGCCCGGTACGCAAAAAACCTACCCCTGTGAGGGGGCGGGTCCCGCGTAGGTCACTCCGTCACCATCCTCACCAAAAACACTGCGAGTAAGATCTCCTCGGTCTCGACATCCGATTCTTTTCCCTGCCGGCGATCGTCCAGCCAGCCCAGCACGCGTCGTACCGGTTCGTTTCGCTCGGACACTTCGATATATTCCGTCAGTTTCCGCAGCATGGACAGGCATTCTGAAAGACGGCCCGCCGCGTAGGATTCCAGCGCCTGACGCGCGCGCGCGGCCATGCGCGCGGCGCCGGGCATGTTTTCGCGTTTGGCGCGCTGCTGGAGGCGTCGCTGAACGCTCATCAGGGTGCGGCTAACGACTTCGTCGCGCGCGAAGGCTTCGAGCGCGAGGTAGGGATAGAGAGAATCCCGACCGCCGACAATGCTGCCGACGGCGTTAATCGCCGAACGCCGAGCAATCGGCGTCGTGACCTTGTCCAGCGCGCGCAGCAGCGGCTCCAGCGCCGTGAGGCTCCCCACCCGGCCTAAGGCGTCGGCGAGCACCGTGACGGTCGCGGGGTCCGTTTCGCGGTCCAGAATCGCCGCCAGCGCGTCTCCCGTGGCGGGATCTTCGCGCTCGATCAGCGCCCGAATTGCCGTGGAGCGCACGGAGGGATCGGCGTCCGACGCCAGGCTGACCAGCAGATCCGAGACACGCGCGTCGTCGATACGGCCCAGCGCCTCCAGCGCGGCAAGCTGGCGCGACAGCGGACCGAGCTGCGCCGCCGCGGCGAGCGAGGGGAGCGCCGTCGGACTGCCGATCTTGCCAAGCGCCGTCGCGGCCGCATTGGTGATGCCCGAAGAGGGATCCGCAAGCTTGCTGACCAGCGACGTCACGGCGCGCTCATCACCGATCTCGCCCAGCGCCCGCGCCGCCTGCTCGCGGACCGGCAGCGCGACATCGTCCAGCGCGCGCACCAGCTCCTCTACCGCCACCGGCGTACGGATGGAGGCCAACTGCTCCGCGGCGGCCTGCCGCGACGCCATGCTGCCGCCTTTGGACAGCCTGCTGATACTGCGAAATGACGCAATCGGTTTTGTGGCGCGCAGCTGACCGATCACATAGCGCGCCGTGTTGCTGCCTTCCTCCCGGATCGGCTGCAGCAGCAAAAGCGCGACTGCCCGGAAGAACGCCGAAACGAGAAAGACGACGTGGAAGGAATTGCGCACGAGGCCGTGCTCGGGGAAATGCGTCGTCGCGAGGGCTGTGATGATCGCGCCGCCAAGCAGCGGCGCGATGCCGCCGACGATGCCCGTCGTCGCGCTGACCGCGCTGACATAAACCGTCCGCCGCTCCGGCGGCGCCATCCCAATCATCATGTTGAACTGCGTGAGGCCTACGCCGGCCCACGCCGCGCCCGAGATCAAGTTGAGCGCGCAGATATCCAGCTTCGAAAACGAGACGATTACTCGCCCGCCTTCGGCCACCGTCCAGAGGCCGGGGAAGCTGTCCGGCACGGTCACCAGCCACATAAACGGCGCCACCAGAACGAGCACATTGCAGATCGCCAGGATCGGCTTGTTGCCGTACTTGTCCGCCAAGTACCCCCACAGCGGCATCGCCCCCAACCCCGCGACGGATGCGACGGCCCCCAAAAGCTGCATGACCGTATAGTCATAATGGAGGTACTTGAGCTGGTAAACGGTGAAGAACTGGCCCGCGACACCCGGCGCGGCCGCGAGGATCGCATTGTAGAGCATGATCCTCAGAAAGTTTCGATCTTTGAACGGCGCGCCGTAGTAACGCAGCGCCGCCTTGGCGCCGGACGCCACCACATCGCTGCCGGCCGGCTGCGCGACATCGGGACTTCGAGATCCTAAAAAGAACGAGCAGCAGGCGAAGACGCTCGCCACGCCAAAGAGAATCCCAAACGCGATCGGCTCCGACATCGTCGCCCGCTTGGTCGCATGGTCGATAAACAGTCCGCCCACGATGCTCGCGACCATTCCGACAAAGCCCGCGTACATATTGCGCTGCCCAAAGTACCGCCCGCGGTAATCTTTGGGAACGAGATCGGAGATCCAGGCGGTCCAAAGCGGACCGCCCACATTCAGCAGGGCATTGGAGATGACGGTGAGGATGAGAAAGACGCCCACCCAGAGCGATTTCGGCAGCAAAAACGGAATCAGCAGCATCGGAATCCACAGGAGCCGTCCGACGATGGCGGTCCAGATCACGATCTGCTTGCGATTGCCGTAGCGCTGCGCGTAATAGGAGGAGACGAGCTGGAGAAGGCCGGCGAACGCGGGGATCGCCGCCAGAGCGCCGATAATGAAATCGCTGCACCCCAAATAAATCGCGAATCCGGTCTGGAACGCGCCGCCGACAAACGTCCCCCAGATGGTGGCGACGCTGCCCTCCACGGTCCAAAGCCGCAGCGCGCGCTGCACCGCCAGGCGGGACAATTCCCCCGTCGCCTCATCCGTCGTGTTACTCTGCTTGGTCACACATTAACGTTACGACGGTTGCGGCGGTATTCCTGCGTGGATTTTTGAGGAGCCACCGTTCGTCCCTATTCCCCCGCGCTTTAGCGCGTTTCCCCCTTTTTCCCAACAAGCTGCTTCGCAGGGGAAAAGGGGAGCCACTCATTAAGTTCCATTCACTCTCGACAAGAATGTGTGAAGAATGTTTGGCGTTCGCAATATCAACTCCTCATTGTCATGTGACGAGTGAATGGACTACAATTACTGGCGCCCCTTTTCCCCTGCGAAGCAGCTTGCTGGGAAGCAGCTTGCTGGGAAGCAGCTTGCTGGGAAGCAGCTTGCTGGGAAGCAGCTTGCTGGGAAAAAGGGGGAAACGCGCTAAAGCGCGGGGGAATAGGGACGAAAGTGCCGGGCCGCTCTACACCCGCAGCCTTCCCTGATTCTTCCCAACGAAGTAATAAATCAGCGCGCCCAGGAAGTGGGTGAAGATGATGACCAGCAGCCAGACGATCTTCAGATTGTCGTTTTCAAAGTCCCGGCGGATTACGTCGACGATTTCGACGATCCAGAAAATCGTGGACAGCAGGCCCAGCAAGCCAACAATCAAGACCAGCGCTATCCCGCCGCCGAAGATCCAGGGTGTCGGATCATGTTCCATGGTTCGTGTCTCCTCAAAGGTCGCTCAATGGATGAGACAGAGAAGACACGAAAAAGTTGCAGGGGCTATAAGGCAAGAACCGGAGCGGCTGGGAGCGGCGCGTCGGCGCCGATGAGGTCGCGGAGGCGTTTGACGTTGACTTCGTGCATGGTCTCGGCGTCCGGAGTCTCGACGACGATCGCTTTTTCGTGCATGCGGGGGTCGTTGACGAGGAGATGGAAGGCGGTGAGGCCGATCTCGCCATCGCCGATGTGCGCGTGGCGGTCGGCGTGGCTGCCAAACTTCTTAAGCGAATCGTTGGCGTGGATGACCTTTAGCTGGTCGATGCCGATGATCTGGTCAAATAGGCCCATCGTTTCTTCGTAGGCTTGCGTGTCGCGAATGTCGTAGCCGGCGGCGAAGATGTGGCAGGTGTCGAGGCAGACACACAGGCGCTCGGGGTTCTTGACGCCGTGGATGATCTGCGCCAGATGCTCGAACTTCCCGCCGAGGTAAGTCCCCTGCCCTGCCGTGGTTTCGAGCGCCGTACGGACTTGGAAACCTTCGGTCTCGGCGTGAATGATATCCAGGCTTTCGATGAGGCGCGCGATTCCCGTCTCCTCGCCGTCGCCGCCGTGCGCGCCGGGGTGGCTGACGAGAAAGTCCAGGCCCAGCGCTTCCGCGCGCTCCAGCTCCGCGCGGAACGCCGCGCGGGATTTGCCGATGATCTCGCTGTCCGGGGGCGCGGCCAGATTGATCAGATAGGAATCGTGCGCGATCGTTTGCCGGCAGCCGGTGGCGTCGAGCGCCACACGGAACTTCGCGATCGTTTCATCGCTGATGGGATTGGCTTTCCACTGGCGAGGACTGGCGGTGAAGATCTGGACGACTTCGCACCCGATCGTGCGCCCAGAAGTGAGAGCGTTGTGGACGCCGCCGGCGGTCGGCATGTGCGCCCCGAGAAATGGCTTGGACACGAATTAGTCACCCTTCTGCTGTACGGGCGTCAGCCCTTTGCTCATCTCCAGCATTCGCTGTACCGGACGCAGCGCGCGGACGCGCGTTTCCTCGTCCATGGTGATCTCCGGACTGCGGTCCCGCATGCAGAGATAGAGCTTCTCCAGCGTGTTGAGCCGCATGTACGGACAGTTGGCGCAGTCGCAGCCGGAATTCGGCGGCGAGCAAATGAACTCGGCGTCCGGACGGCTGATCTTCATCTGATGCAGGATGCCGACTTCGGTGGCGACGATGAACTGCTTCTGCTCGGGATGTGTCTGCACATACTTGAGCAGCGCCAGAGTGGATCCGATGAAGTCGGCCTGCTCCAGCACGGCGTCCTCGCATTCGGGATGCGCGATCAACGAGGCGTCCGGGTAATGGACCTTCAGGGCGGCGAGCTTGCGCGCGCTGAACTGCTCGTGCACGATACAGAAGCCCGGCCAGAGCACCATCTCCCGTCCGGTCTGCTTCTCGACCCAGCGCCCCAGATGACGGTCCGGGCCGAAGACAATCGGCTCGTCCTTGGGAAGCTGCTTAACGATGTCCACGGCGTTGGAGGACGTCACGATGATGTCCGAAAGCGCCTTGACGCCCGCCGAAGAGTTGACGTAGTTGATGACCGTATGGCCGGGATATTGCTTGAGCCACTCTTCATAGAGATCGGCGGGGCAGCGGTCCGCGAGCGAGCAGCCGGCGTCCATATCCGGCAGCAGAACCAATTTGTTCGGGTTGAGGATCTTCGCCGTCTCAGCCATAAAGTGCACGCCGCAGAAGACGATCACTTCGGCTTCCGTCTTCGCCGCCGCCTGCGCAAGCGCGAGGCTGTCGCCGACATGATCCGCGAGGTCCTGGATCTCGGCGTCCTGGTAGTAATGCGCCAGAATGACCGCGTTCATCTCTTTGCGCAGACGAGAAATTTCGGCGACGAGGTCCAGAGTTGGATCGATCGCGCGAACGCGCAGCGACAGATCCTGGGGCTGCCGGCTGCTTTCCGAAGATGGGTTTTGCGGCGTCGGCGCCATCGTCAAAGTGTCCATAATCTATCCCTTACTTCAAAAATCCCTGCGAAATATTGAAATCAGTATACCCGGAGGCCGAACAATCCCGGATTGCGTACGTCTACACGCTACAGCAGTCAACCGCGAGGACGCCCCTCGCCGCGAGGACACCTTCATGATGATCGATCAGACCTATCAGGACACGGCGCACCTGCTGAGACGCGCCGGATTTGGCGCCGGTCCCAGCGCGATCGCCGCCGCTGCGCAGCGCGGAATCGGCCCAACGACCGATGCGCTGCTGCATCCCGAAAACACGCCCGATACGGCGAAGGATGACGATTTAATCGCGCATCTGTCGTCTCTGGTTCCCGAGCGCAAGGATGGGCAGTTGCCCGTTCAGGTTGTCAAGATGTGGTGGACGCAGAAAATGCTCACGACACAGAACCCGCTCGTGGAAAAAATGACGCTTTTCTGGCACGGGCATTTCACGAGCAAGCTCGGCGGCGACGGCGATCTGATGCTCGGACAAAACCGCCTGTTCCGCGCGAACGCGCTCGGCAACTTCCGAACGCTGACGCTCGCCGTGTCCCGCGATCCGGCGATGCTTCGGTATTTGAACGGCAACCAGAACTACAAAGCCCACCCCAACGAAAACTACGGACGCGAGCTGATGGAGCTGTTCACCTGCGGCATCGGCAACTACACCGAGGACGACGTCAAAGCGGCGGCCCGCGCGTTCTCCGGCTGGAATATGCGCGCCGGCGACTTCGCCTTCTTCCCGCAGCGCCACGACAACGATCCGAAGACGTTCATGGGCAAGACGGGCAATTGGAACGGCGACGATATCGTGGATATGCTCGTGGCGCATCCCGCCACGGCCCGGCGGCTTTGCACGCAGCTTTTCTCCTTCTTCGCCTACACCGATCCGGAGCCGGCCGTCCTGAACGCCTTGGTGGGCACATACTACAGTTCCGGATACGACATCAAGGCGATCGTCGGCCAGATCCTTCGCTCCAACGCCTTTTATTCACCCAAAGCGCGCTACGCGCTGGTCAAAAGCCCCGCGCAATTCGTAATCGGCACGGTCAAAATGCTGGAGCTGGAGCCGGCGTTTATCGTCCAGGCGTCCGATATCAGCCTCACCGGCGATATCGCCGCCGCGGCGCCCGGCATGCCCAGCGTGACGCCCGCGCAGCGCCAGAAGTCGCAGCAGGTCAATCGTCTGGCGGGCCTGACCATCGCCATGCGCTCGATGGGTCAGGATCTGCTGGCCCCGCCGAGTGTCAAAGGCTGGGACGGTAACGAAGCCTGGATCAACACCACGACGCTGCAAAACCGTGTCGCCTTTGGGGACCGGCTCACGCGCTCGCAAGCCCTGTTCCGATTTATGGAGCCGCGCGTCGCCGACCTTGCCCAGCAGCGCTCGCTGACGCCGCAGGCGGCCTGGGTCGAATATCTCTCCGAAGCCATGGGGCCGCTGCCGCTCGGCGCCCAGACCCGGCAAACACTGGTCGCCTACGCCTCGGAAGCGCCCGCCGTCCCATCCACCGGCGTCTTCGCCACCGCCGCCGAGGGAAACTCCGGCGAAGGCGGGCGCGCGGCGAGACGACTGCAGCGACGGCGCGGCCTTGCGCAAGGTTTGGAAGCGACTGGCGCTCAGGGCCGAATGCTCAGTTTGATTCCCTTAGTCATGGGAACCCCCGAATACCAAGTGTGCTGATGGCGCAACATGCGCGGACCGCGATAAACGCGAAGGAGAAGGATCCATGTCTGTTTCACGCCGAGAATTTTTGACGCGCGGCGCCACGACCGTCGCGGTCGGCCTGGCCGTGCCGCCATGGCTGGCGAAGATGGTCTGGGCGCAGGACGCCCTGGAAGGCCGCGTGGCCGGCGGCGCAAGCGCGAAGACGCTGGTCGTCGTGCAGCTGACCGGCGGCAACGACGGCATCAACACCGTCATCCCCTACTCCAATGACGCCTACAAGCGCAACCGGCCAACGCTGGCGGTTCCCGATGACAAGATCCTGCGTCTTACCGACACCATCGGCCTAAACCCGGCGATGACCGCCTTCAAGGACCTCTACGACAAAGGCAAAGTCGCGATCATCCAGGGAGTCGGCTATCCGAACCCGAACCGCAGCCACTTCCGGTCTATGGAGATCTGGCAGACCGCGAATCCCGACAAAATCGAAGCCGAAGGCTGGGTGGGCAAGTACCTCGACGCCGTGCGCCAGGGCCGCGCCTCGGCCCTCACCGGCATCAACATCGGCAACGAGGCCTCCGAAGCATTCCAGAGCGCCCACGCCGCCGTCCCGACCATCCAGGGATTGGCGAACTTCGGTTTCGCCTTCCCGCGCAGCGCCGAAGGCGACGAGCGCAGCGCCGTCCTGCGCCGCATCCAGACCGCGTCGGCGGGAACTCCGCACGCCGAGTTCATCCGGCAAGTCGGCCAGGAAACTTATGACAGCGCCGACAAGATTCGCGCCGGCATCGGCAACTACCACTCCAGCGTGGTGTATCCCAAAGGATCCTTCGGGACCGGCATGCAGGAGATCGCACAGCTCATCGCCGCGAACCTCGGCACGCGCGTCTTCTACATCTCCACCAGCGGCTTTGACACACACAGCGGCCAGGCCCGCCGCCAGCCTCAGCTCTTGCAGGATATCTCCGACGGCCTCGCCGCCTTCCAAAGCGACCTGGACCAGATGGGCGCCTCCGAACGTGTCCTGACCGTCGCCTTCTCCGAATTCGGCCGCCGCGTCCACGAAAACGCCGGCGGCGGCACCGACCACGGCACCGCCTCCGAAATGTTCGTCCTCGGCGGCGCCGTCAAAGGCGGCCTCTACGGCGAATACCCGAGCCTGACCAATCTCGACCAGGGCGACCTCAAATTCACCACCGACTTCCGCAGCGTCTACGCCACGGTGCTCGACCGGTGGCTGGGCGCGAACAGTGAGGTGGTGCTGGGGAATCGGTATGAGAACTTGAGGTTTGTGTGAGGGGGAGGCCCTCACCCCCCTGCCCCCTCTCCCAATTCTGGGAGAAGGGGAGTCAGAAGGAATTTTTATTTGGATCAAAGATCCAAATCTTACTCTTAACCCTCGCCCAGACCTTTGGGAGAGGGTGGCGCGAAGCGCCGGGTGAGGGCCTCCCATGGTATAATAGTCCGATATGACTCGTGACTATGATGTGATCGTCTGCGGCGCCGGCCCCGCTGGCGCATGCGCCGCTTATGAGACGGCGACGGCCGGACTAAATACCCTGATAATCGAAAAGCGCACTCTGCCGCGCTACAAGACCTGCGGCGGAGGCGTCCCCCTCACCGTCGAAGCCGATCTTCCCAAGCTGGTTCCCGATGCGTTTGTGGAAGCCACGGTGACGCATTTGCGGCATACGTGGAACTTTGCGGATCCGCATCTCGCCGCGATCAACCCCGACTCCGCGCAGCCGCAGATGAGCCTGTGGATGGTGCAGCGGAGCGTCTTTGACAACGCGCTCACCGAGCGGGCCGTGGCGGCGGGCGCGGAGCTGCGGGATGGGCTGTCCGTGCGCGCTGTGGAGCCAGAGGGCGACCACCGAGTGCGCGTCACCACGACGGATGGCGATGTTTACCACGCCCGGCATATTATCGGCGGCGACGGCGCCAATGGGCCGATCGCGCGCTGCGCGGACCTTCGGAAGACGCGCCTGCTGGCGATCGCTTTGGAAGCCGAAATCCCGCATGAATGGGGCGTCGGACACGAGACGCTTCGGCCGGAGATCGGGCATTTAGAGTACGCCGTGCGCAAGGGATACGGCTGGGTATTTCCCAAGGCGCATCACCTCTCCGTCGGCGCCGGGATGTTCGGCGCGCGCAGCGACGACGGCCGGGGCGAGGCGCGCAAGGACGAACTGGCGCGCTGGGTGACGGGGTATTTGGACGCGCTGGATGTCCCCTACGATCCCAAGGACATCGAATACCACGGCCACCCCCTGCCCCTCTGGAACGGCTCCGAGCCGGTTGAAGCCTGGAACGGGCGGCTGCTGCTGGCCGGCGACGCCGCCGGCATGGTGAACCCCTTGTTTGGCGACGGCATCTCCTACGCCTGCCGCAGCGGGGCGCTGGCCGGGCAGACCATCGCGGTCGGCAAATCGGCGCGGTGGACGACGATTCTCGCCGAGGAGTTCGCCGCCAGCCATGACGCTTCCGGCAAGATCGCGCGCTTCTTCTATCAGTTCCCGTCGGTTTGCTACAAGATGGGCGTCAAGCGCCCGAACAGCACTCGGACAGCCGCGCGGCTAATCAGCGGCGACCTGAAATTCGACGCCGTGATCGATCGATTACCCTGGAGCAACCTCATGGCGAAGTCAAAGAAGCCCGCCTGGTAAACATATTATTTGCGGGGCGTTTGTTTGAAGGAAAATCGAGGAATATTGCAGAAACACCAGTGCAGCGTCATCGCCCGCGATCGACGGCGGCGGTGTTTCGCTCCGCAATCCGAATTCGATTTCGCAGCAGTCAAATAAACTCAACAGCAAAGCAACAAGGGGACATGAACATGGCGTTTAGCGTTAAGAGCAAGAAGAATGGGACCGAATATTTCCTGCACTCCCGCGCGGCGGCGAACGGCACGACGAAGCTGTATTTCTTCGCCAAGGAAGTCAAGGATGGATCCGTGGACGCGCTTCCCGAAGGCTACGAAGTCTCGGAGAATTCGCTGACCGGCCTTCCCATTCTGAAGAAGAAAAAGTAACAACCCGCCCGGCCTCTCCCATTTTATCGAAACCGTCTTTGTTCTGAAGCAAGACCTGCGCACGAACACGAGGCGGTTTCTTTTTTGCTCTCCTTGCCGGACAACTCAGCAGGACCAAACAAATGCAGCATCAAATTATGGGCACGACCCTCCAATCACTGGAGATTATTTTGCAGCCGGGAGAAATGGTGTTTAGCCAGACGCACCAGATGGCGTGGATGACGCCGGGCATCGGCATGAACACCAACACCGGCGGCGGCGTTTTGAAGGGACTGATGCGCTCGATGTCGGGCGGATCCCTGTTCATGACCCAGTATTCGCCCAACGCCGGGCAGCCCGGCCTCGTGGCGTTCTGTCCGCGCTTCCCCGGCACCATCATTCCTCGCCACCTTGCGCCGGGCGAAGTGCTCATCTGCCGCAAGGAAACCTTCCTCTGCGCCGAAGCCAGCGTCCAGCTCGACATCTTCTTCCGCCAGCAGCTCGGCAGCGGATTCTTCGGCGGCGAAGGCTTCATCCTTCAGAAAGTGACCGGCCCCGGCTGGGTCTTCCTCGATCTTTCCGGAGAAGTCGTCGAAAAAACGCTCCAGCCCGGCGAGCAGCTTCTCGCGCACGTCGGCCATGTCGGCATTCAGGACCAGTCGGTCCAGTTCGGCGTCACACGCATTAAGGGTGTCCGCAACATGATCTTCGGCGGCGACGGCATCTTCCTCGCCACCCTTACCGGCCCCGGCCGCGTCTGGCTGCAAACCATGCCGGTCATGATCCTCGCTGAAGAGATCCTCAAGCACGCCCCTGGCGGCAGCGGCGGCAACACCAGCGCCGGCAGCGTGGCGGGAGACATCATCGGCGGCCTTCTCGGCGGCCGATAGCGCTTCCCAAGGAGCATCCGATTGAGCGAAGCGAAAATCACCAAGGCCGATGTGAAAGAGTTCGTAGAAGCGGCGCATGGAAATCTGGAAAAAGTCAAACAGATGCTCTCCGAAAAGCCGCTTCTCCTGAACATGCCCAACGGCAACGAAACCGCGCTCGGCGCGGCGTGCCAGATGAAGCACGCCGCGCTCATCCAATTCCTCATCTCCCAGGGCGCGCCGATGGATATCTCGGCCGCGTGCGTCCTGGGCATGACCGAAAAAGTGACCGAGTTTTTAGACGCCGACCCCTCACTCATCAACACAAAAAACAAGCAATCGCATGGCAAAACGCCAATCGTCTTCGCCTCCGAACAGCCCGAGGTCTTGGCTCTTTTGAGAAGCCGAGGCGAAAAATAGGCGGAAAGACAAGCCTCCCAAGCATCGCAAGCAGCAATCCTCAGAACGACGATCTCCGAGCGACGCCTCCGCGCTCACAAAGAAATGAAATCAGAAGACCGCAGTTACATCGAAGGGTTGAACGCCGAGATTCGTTCACTTTGGGAAAAGTACGAGGCTGTTCGAGGCGCGGACGATTGCGCGGAGGAGCGCTGGCTGACGGCAATCCAGCTGCGCATGAAGCAAATCACGGCGCGCCTCGCGCCGCCGGCGCCGCCCACGCCAAAGCTCGACTGGTGGTGCGTCTGGTGTCAGCGCGTCTCCAATCAGCCGGAGCCGTCAGACGGCTTGCCGCTATGTATGTACTCCGACTGCAAATCAAGATCTCAGTTCATCGCTCTCTACCAGCAGCTCCCTGGCCCAATCATGCTCGGCGTCGGCGTCCACTACATCGACGGCGCCAATTGGGTCGAAATTCGGCAAGAGCTTTATCCCGACTTGCCGGAAATCCCGAAGCCAGGCGTCCGATACGATGTTCCGGAGATCGTTGCGAGTGTTTATCTCGCCGATTAAGTAGTCAGTTGACTTATTTCTTGCGCTTTGCGCAAGCGACTGGCGAATGAATTCGCGTCTACAAGTACGGTCACCCGCCTCCGCGGGTTCAGAAACATAATCGTAGACGCTTGATTATGTGCCGTAGGCTCCGAAGTCCACGAAGGTGGACGGCTGTACTTTTAGCCGCGAATTCATTCGCCAGGCTTGTGCCGAAAGCACAAAAATCAGCTTACTGGCTCAGTAGCCAGTAAATAAAAACGCCCGGGCCATCGATCGATGGCCCGGGCGTTCTCTCTGAGAATCTAAGCAGTAACCGACTCCGTCGCCCACAGCACGCGGATGTCGATGCAGCGGATGCCGGCGCGTTCGGCGGCGACGATGCCGGGGTCGCCGTCTTCGTAGACGATGCATTCTTCGGGTTTGGCGCCGAGGCGTTCGGCGGCGAGGAGGAAGATGTCGGGGGCGGGTTTGCCGTTGGCGACATCGTCGGTGGTGATGACGGCGTCGAAGTATTTGCGCAGGTCGGTGGCTTCTAAGATACGCTCGACGACAGGGCGCGTGCCGCCGGAGGCGACGGCCATGGGGATCTTACCGTGGTGGGCGCGGACGATGTCCATGACGGCGGTGATCTCAATGACGGTGTCCACCATCTCCAGGAAGCGGCGCTCCTTGTCGTGGTGCGTGTACTCGACATCCATCGTGTAGCCGTATTCCTGGTTCAGGACTTTGATGATCTCCGTGGTCGGCATACCGCCCATCTTATAGAAGCGGTCTTCGGGGAAGTCCGCGCCCTGGGCGCGCAGGGCGGCGGTCCAGGCGAGGTAGTGGGTCGGCATGGTGTCGACCAGGGTGCCGTCGCAGTCGAAAATCAGGGCGGAATATGGCTGGGGCGGAGCGATCAGATCAAGGTTCATAGCGGGTTCCTATAGTACAACCAAACCGCCGTCGGGGGCGATGTTGGCTCCGGTGACGAAATCGGCGAGCGGCGAAGCGTAAAACAAGACGACCTTCGCCACATCTTCGGCTTGCGCGAGGCGGCGCAAAGGGGTCTGGGCGGTCACGCGCTTTTGCAGCTCATCGGGAAGAGATTTTGAGTACTCAGTCATGGTCATTCCGGGCGAGACCATATTGACCGTAATGCCGTGCGGCCCCAGATCCCGCGCGAGCGTTCGCGTGAGTCCGATGAGGGCGCTCTTGCAGGTCGTGTGGACGATCTGGTCGCTGGAGGGACGCTGCACGAGGGTGGCGATGAAGTTGACGATCTTGCCTCCGCCCTCGGACTTCATATAGGGAACGGCGGCGCGGATGGGGTTGACCGTGGAGCCGACGACGCCCGCGAACTCCTTGGCGTAGTCTTCCCATTCGGCGGTTTCAAAGTTCAGATCGTGCGCGAACGAGGCGCCGTTGTTCACGAGGATATCGATACGGCCGAAGTGCGCGACGGTCTGGTCGATGAGATCCTTGGCGGAGGCCGGATCGCTCATATCCGCGCCGATCGCGATCGATCCATTGCCGATTTCGCTCGCCAGCGTTTGCGCCGTCTCGGCGCTGTGGTTGTAATTCACGACCACGCTGGCGCCTTCGGCGGCGAACAGCCGGGCAATCTCCGAGCCAATCCCCCGCCCCGCTCCGGTGACAACGGCGATTTTACCCGGCAGCAGCATGGGCCATCCTTAACTCCACTAACTCGCGCGGCGGCATGAACGTCATGTCTTCGTCGCGGATCTTCACGTTTTCCACGTCGATCACGCCGCGCCGGCGCAGTTCGTCCATCACGCCCATCACACGGTCTTCCGGAGCGCTCGCTCCGCTCGTGACGCCCACGGACTTCGCGCCCGCCATCATCTCATCGGTGATGTCCTCGGCGCCGCCGATCAAATAAGCGCGGCAGCCCAGCGATTCGGCCACCTGGCGCAGCGATTTGGTGTTGCTGCTGGTGTTGGAGCCGATCACGAACATCACGTCGCAGCGCGGCGCGATTTCCTTGATGGCGTCCTGACGGTTCTGAGTCGCGTAGCAGATGTCGCCGGTCGGCGGATCGCTGAGGCGCGGAAAGCGGCGCTTGAGCGCATCGACGATATCGCGTGTCTCATCGATGCTCAGCGTGGTCTGCGTCAGATAGATGAGATGCTCTTCCGGCGGCTCGGCGAGGGCGTCCACATCGGCGACCTCACAGACAAGGCGCAGGCGGCCCGGCGCTTCGCCCAGCGTGCCTTCGGTCTCGACATGGCCCTTGTGACCGATGTAGAAGATCCCGTAGCCACGCTTTAGATACTTATGGACTTCGAGGTGGATCTTGGTGACCAGGGGGCAAGTGGCGTCGATCACGCGCAGGCCGCGCGACTTCGCCTCGTCGCGAACGGCCGGCGCGACGCCGTGGGCGGAGAAGATCAGCACGCTGCCTTCGGGGACTTCGGACAGATCGTCGGTAAAGACGGCGCCTTTATTGCGCAGCCGTTCTACGACATGCTCGTTGTGGACGATTTCATGGCGGACATAGACGGGAGGTCCAAAGATCTCCAGTGTCTGTTCGACAACTTCGATGGCGCGGTCGACACCGGCGCAAAATCCGCGTGGACTGGCGAGGAGCGCTTTCATGCCCCTATTATACCACGCGGGCTTTCATGCCCGGCTCACGCCGGCCAGGCGCGCATCGCCATGTCCACGATTCGCCGGAGCGCCTCCTGGCCGGCGCCGCCCGCCGCCTGCACCGCCATGCCCTGGTAGGCGATGACGACATAGCGGGCGAGATCGGCCGGATCGGAGTTTGCGGGCAGGTCGCCTTCGGACTTCGCGCGCTCAAATCGCGCTCGAAGCGTGGCTTCGAACGCGACGCGGCGGGCGGAGAGCTGCCGGCGGACGGCGTCGCAGTCGTCGGCGGTCGCCAGGGCGCCTTGGACGGAGAGGCATCCCGCCGGCGTGTGCGGGTTCGCGACGACCTCTACTGTCCCATACAAGATGCGCTCGGCCACGGCGCGCGCCGTGGGCAGTTCCAGCGCCTGAAAAAGAAAGGACGCCGGGCCGGCGGCGTAACGGTCGCAGACCTGACGAAACAGCTCTTCTTTGTTTCCGAAGGCGGCGTAAAGACTGGGGCGATTGACGCCGATCGCCTCGGTGAGATCCGTCAGCGAGGTCCCCTCGTACCCCTTGCGCCAGAAGAGCTGCATTGCGGCTTCGAGCGCCTGGTCCGTGTCGAACTCGCGAGGACGCCCCAGCGTCTTCGATGTTTGATCGGTATTCATACCCTTCAGTGTACAACGTGCGCGATTTCTCGTCAACCGCCGAAAATAATTGTCCGCTGCAAAATCCGTCGCGCGTTGAAGAGTTGTCGGATCAAAACTAAGGAGAATGAGATGAGTGAATTTGCCTATTTGTTTCGAGGGGGCGAAAAGCCCGGATCGCCGGAGCAGTTCCAGCAGCATATGGAGAAGTGGACGACATGGATGAAAGATCTTGCCGTGAAGGGGCACGTTGAGGGACGCCCCGGACGGCCGCTTGAGCCTACGGGACAGCGGGTATCCGGAAAGCAGAAGGTCGTCACCGACGGTTCGTACGCGGCGCCGAACGACATCGTGAGCGGCTTTCTGGTCGTTCAGGCCGAGGACCTCGCGCAAGCCGTCGAAGTCTCCTTCGGCTGTCCGGAGCTGGAGATCGGCGGCGTGGTGGAAGTACGCCCTGTCATGGATATGGCGGGCTAGCACCGCCCCCTCAGGCGGCGCTCGCCGCCACAACCCGAAATGCGGGCGCGCCTTACGGCGCGCCCGCTGATATTCTTTGGAACGTCAATATCCCGTCTGCGGATTGAACCGCAGCTGCCACAACTGGGCGTTCGAGCTGTTCGGCGTCCACTCCTGAACGGGAGTTCCGACGCCCGTGTTGCCCCACTGATCGTCCATAGCGAAGCCGTCGAGGAATGTAACCGAGTAATAGCCCGGCCAGCTCGAGGACGGCGTGAGGGTGAATTTCTGGCTGTTGCCGTTGTACCAGGGGTAAAGCTGATATGCGCCGCCCTGAGCCTGCGTTGTGGTGGACAGCGCCTCCGTACTGCCGGTGTAGTACGTCAATGTCCAATGATTCGCCCAAAAGTTGCTGTTCAAATCTGTACAGGTCAGTGTCCAAATCTGGTTGTCGTTGACGCTTGTCCACTGGTTGATGTGATCGCCGGTGGCGGGATTGCCGTTGCTGCTCGTGGCCGCATTCAAAACCAATCCACTGTTCAGATTGCCCAGCTGGAACATATGGCCGCCGCTATTGGGAATGCCGATGCCGTTCAGGATTTCTGAAACACCCCAATTTGAGCCAGGCCCCCAGGCGACATCCGGCCAGTAAAACCCTCCGGTCATGCCATTGCCGACCGCCCAGTTAAAGAAGGGAGTCGAGGAGTGGTTGTTGCTTTCGATGCCGCCCATGACATGGAATCCATTGCCGAACGCGGAGTTCCAATTGCCCGGATCGTTGCCCGCGCCGCCGCTGTAGCACTGGAGGTAAACGATATCGCAGCCGCCGCCCAGATTATGCTTGACCTGCACCCAGTAGCTTTGGTTCGTGTACGGAGCGAGCGACACTTTATACCCCAGCGCGTTCACCATCTGTCCGAAGCTCGTGGCGGAGCCGACATCGTAGGTCTGCTCGTCGTCATAGTTGATGGCGTCAATCCCAGGGACCGCATTTTTGAGCGCCTGGAAGTTTCGGTAAAGGATACTGCCGGAGCCAGTCCCCTGAGACGCGATCAGGTTCTTGATGTTGGTGAAGCTCGCGTCGCCCCACCCTCCAATACAGACCTCATAGCGATAGACCGTGGTCGGCGGTGTCTTCAGCGCGGTGACGTTCGCGCCCCAGTTGGACGCTCCCACATAGCTGCCGCCGGTGACCAGCGTGTTGCCGCTATACGTGATATCGCCATTGCTTTTTACGCTCAAGGCGAACAAGATCAAGCCATTCCACCCCGAGCTTTTGAGACCGGAGACGGCGGAGGAGCCGGTGAATTGATAGAAGTCGTTCCCGTCCGATCCATAAAGCGCCGTATAAGCGGCGCGAGCGCCCTGGGGGCAGCCAAGCGTGAGCGCGAAGGACAGGAGCGCGGCGAGGGCAAGCATCCCCCGCGAGAAAAGGGGCAATTTCATCAAGGATCTCCTTTGGCTTAACACTAGATTGCAATAGACTCTAAAACACTATCATCTTATAGAAACGTTTTCTTATTGCTCCTGCCTAAGAATACAATGATTGCGAAGAGACGTCAATCAGGAAACTGTGTCTTGATATGTCATTTCGTGATATTTCGTGCTAAGCTCTCGTCGCTTCGTAAGGAAGTGCGCGGGCGCCTGTCGAATTATCGAAAAAGATATGTCCGGCGTCGCAGCGTTCGTTCGTTGAAGAGATGACGGAACGAACCTACAGGAGAACCTCAATGAGCGATTTCATATTTCTCTACCGCATGGAAGGCCGGTCGGCGGAGCCCGACGAGATGCGGCGACGAATGGACCACTGGATGGCTTGGATGAAGGATCTGAGCGATCGCGGATACATCAAGGATTACGGACAGCCGCTGGAGCTCGGCGGTAAAGTTTTGCAGGGGGGAGAGCGAACGACGGTGCTGGACGGTCCTTACGCCGAGACCAAAGACCTGGTCTGCGGCTTTACGATCGTCGAAGCGCGCGATCTAGACCACGCCGCCGAGCTGGCCGGGGGCTGCCCCGTCCTCGCGGGCGGCGGCATGGTGGAGGTGCGGCCGGTCTTGAAGCTGAGAGATTAATGGAGCCGATCGATCATCTCTTCCGGCGCGAATCGGGGCGAATGGTTTCCGTCCTGACCCGCATCTTCGGAGTGCACAATCTGGCGCTGGCGGAAGACGTCGTGCAGGACGCCTTCTGCCGCGCGGTGGAGGTGTGGAAATTTCGAGGCGCGCCCGAAAATCCCGCCGCCTGGCTCATGGCGACGGCGAAAAACCGCGCCATCGACATGCTTCGCCGCGAGCGGACGGCCCTCGCCTGCGCCCCGGAGCTTGGACGCTTGATCGAACGCGAGGGCGATATCGCCCCAGCGCTGGAGGAGCTGTTCGAGCGCCGCCCGATTCAGGACGATAGCCTGCGTCTGATGTTTTCCTGCTGCCATCCGAAATTGCCGGGGACCGCGCAAGTGGCGCTGGTGCTGCACCTGCTCTGCGGTTTCAGCGTTGGGGAGATCGCCAGCGCCTTTTTCTGCAAGTGCGCCGCGATGGAAAAACGGCTGACGCGGACGAAGAAGACGCTGGCCGGCTCACACCAGCTCTTTGACCTAACCGACAGCGACTTCCGCACGCGACTGGACGCCGTCCACCAGGCGCTCTATCTGCTGTTCAACGAAGGCTACCACGGCGCGCACACGCAGTCCGCCGTACGCGGCGAACTCTGCGCCGAAGCCCTGCGCCTCGCCGGTCTCCTTCACGAAAGCCCGCTCACCGCGCTCCCATCCACGTACGCTCTTTCCGCGCTCATGCGCCTGCATGCGGCGCGCCTGCCCGGACGCATCGATCACGCCGGTGAGCTGAGCTCGCTCTTCGATCAAGACCGCTCCCGCTGGGATCCAGTCCTCATTTCCGAGGGCCTCCGCCTCCTCGATCTTGCCGCCACCGGCGTGCAGATCTCCGTCTACCACATCGAAGCCGCCATCGCCAGCCTGCACGCGACCGCTCCCAGCGCGGACGAAACCGACTGGCCGCACATCGCGTCCCTCTACGGCGTCCTGATGACGATCGCTCCCAGCCCGGTGGTCGCGCTCAACCGCGCCATCGCCATTGCGCAGTACGCCGGGCCGGAGCGAGGGCTAGACGAGATCCACGCCATCGCCAGCGCCGACCGGCTCGCCGCTTATCCGTTCTATCACGCCGCGCTGGGAGAATTGGAAGCCCGCTGCGGGCGGGGTGAGATAGCCCGAGAGCATTACGAAAAAGCGACCAAATTTGCACGCAATGCGATGGAGCGGCGGTTTATTGCGCAGAGGGGAGCGGCCCTCACCCCCCGGCCCCCTCTCCCAATTTTGGGAGAGGGGGAGTCAGAGGGGATTTTCTGATTTGGATCAAAGATCCAAATCTTAAGCTCTTACTCCTAACCCTCTCCTAAGATTGGGAAAGGGTGGCCCGCAGGGCCGGGTGAGGGCCACCCTACGGATAAATCCCGCGCATCTTCGCGGCTTCGGCTACTCGCGCCACGCCGACGACATAGGCCGCCGTGCGCAGGTCGACGTTGTGCGTTTGCGCCGCGGCGCTGACTTCTTCGTAGGCGCGGGTCATGACGCGGCCGAGGCGATGGTTGACCTGGGATTCGCTCCAGAAGAACGATTGGATGTCCTGGACCCATTCGAAGTACGAGACGGTGACGCCGCCGGCGTTGGCGAGGACGTCGGGGATCAGGGTGATCCCGCGTTCGCGCAGGATGTCGTCGGCGTCGGGCGTAGTGGGGCCGTTGGCTCCCTCTACCACCATGCGGGCGCGGATTTTGCCGGCGTTGGAGCTGGTGATCTGGTTTTGCAGGGCGGCGGGAACCAGGATGTCGCAGGGCAGCTCCAGGATCTCGGAGTTGGTGACCGGCTCGGAGCCGGGGAAGCCGGCGACGCTGCCGTTGGCCTTGCTGTACGCGACGAGTTCGGGGATCGGCAGCCCATCGGGATTGTAGACGCCGCCGAGGTAGTCTGAAACCGCGACGACTTTCGCGCCGCGCGAATGGAAGATGCGCGCGGCCGCGCCGCCGACATTGCCGAAGCCCTGCACGACGACGCGCGCGCCTTCGAGTTTACGCCCCTGCGCGCGGGCGGCCTGCTGGGTCACCATCACGACGCCGAGGCCGGTCGCGTCGATACGTCCTTCGGAGCCGCCGATACTGACCGGCTTGCCCGTCACCACGGCCGGCACGGTGTGGCCCGCATGCATGGAGTAGGTGTCCATCAGCCACGCCATGACCTGTCCGTTGGTGCCAACGTCCGGAGCGGGAATATCGCTGTCGGGGCCGATCAGGAGGCTGATTTCCGAAGTGTAGCGCCGGGTCAGGTGTTCGAGCTCGCCGAGGGAAAGTTTGGAGGGATCGCACACGACGCCGCCTTTGGCGCCGCCGAAGGGAATGTTCACAATCGCGCACTTCCAGGTCATCCACATCGCGAGCGCGCGCACCTCGTCGATATCCGTTTCCGGATGGAAGCGCAGGCCGCCTTTGGCCGGGCCTCGACTGGTGTTGTGCTGGACACGGTATCCCGTAAATACCTGCGTCTCGCCATTGTCCATCTTGACCGGAAAGTGCACCGTCAGCTCTCGCTTAGGATGCTGTAAAATCGCATGTGTCCCGGCATCCAGTTTGAGAATACCGGCGACGTTCTCCAATTGCCGCAGGGCAATCTGATAGGAGTTCATTTCTTCCGCCGTTGTCATCATTGTCTCAGGCATCGTCCCGTCTCCTTGGGGTTATGTTTGCTTGCTATCCTTAAATTATCGGAGCAATCCCTTACTTTTATTACTGATATTTCTCGCGATATGTCACGACCGGAGCGCAAATGGATCCTCAACTTTATGCCCGATTCGCATTTTTCGCAGCAGAAAGTAAATGGGATAGGATAAAACCATATTGTAGACAAGCTCGCCGCCCGTGTCGCGCAGCCAGAGACGCCAGTGGTGCAGCCAGGCGTTGGGCGCCATCACGGCGTAGATAAACTCGGCGACGACCGTCGTCGACAGCACCACGAGGGGCGGAACGACGATGCTGTCGCGAATCATGCTGCGCTGGAGATTGCCCGCGAAGGCGCCGGCGAGGGTGCGGCTGGCGAGGAAGGATCCATAGTTGACGCTGGCGACGGCGCCGGTCAGGAGCCCGCTCCACAGGCCAACCATCGTGCCGCGCGCGCCGCCCAGCAGCGTCGCGCCGCAGGCGAGGACAATCAAGGGGAAGTCGGGGTGCGCGCCTCGGATGGCGATCGCCTGCGAAACACGCCCCTGGAGCACATGGGCCAGGAGGATGCAGAGCGCCACGATAAACGTTTGGCGCCCGGACGTCATATTCGCCTCGGTCATCGGATCAAAAAGGCTTCTTCGAGACTATCGAAATAGGCGTTGGGGCGAACGACGGCCGTCTTGATGGACCGTGTGGCGTCGTTTTGAATGGAGACGACGGTTCCAATCGGAATATCGGCGGGGAAGACGCCGCCCAGTCCGGAAGTGGTCACGAGATCGCCGGGCCTAACGTCATCATCGCTTTTCAAGTAAGTCAGATGGATCGAGTCGCCCGTGCCCTGACAGACGCCGATCGGCGGCTTGGCGACGCCGCGGGCGCGGACCTGCGCGCCGACGCTGCTGCCGGCGTCCGTCAGCATCAGGACCGTGCACGAGCGGGAGGAAACATCGAGGACCTGGCCGATTAGCGCGCCGTTCGGGGCGATCGCGATCGTCCGCAGCTTGACCCCGCTGGTCGAGCCCCGGTTCAGCGTGATGGTCTCCGAATGGGGAACGGGCTTTAAGGCGGTCACTTCGGCGGCGAGCAAGGGACGCGGGGATTTCTGCTCGAAATTGAGCAGCGCCCGCAATCGGTTGTTTTCCTGCTGCGCCGCGAGAAGCTGCTTGTTTTCGCCCGACAGCGCCAGGACTTGTTCGCCAAGGGCGCGATTGCGCTGGGCGAGCTGCGGACCGACAAAGAGGGAGCCGACGTGCATACGCCACCACTGCGCGACTTGCACGGTGACGGTTTGGGCGGGGATCAGCGCGGCGTCGCGCACCACGCCGGATACGGGATCCGGCTGGTTGCGGCGCTGCCGCTGATGGTGGATCGCGTTCAGCGCGCCGCAAAGCAGCAGCGCCGTCAGCAACGCGATCCCTCGTTGGTTGTCGCGCGCGGGCCTCGGCATGGCGAGACGTTACCTTCCTGAGTAAGCTGCTCCCCCCAACCGCATTTCGGTCAGTTGGACGTTGCGGAGGTTGGAATTACTCTGGATGCTCTCCAAGTACTTCCCGGTGCCAAGCACCACGCAAGACAGTGGATCCGGCGCGATGTGCACGGGCATTCCGGTCTCGCGGGAGATCAGTTTATCGAGGCCGCGCAGGAGCGCTCCTCCGCCCGCAAGCACGATGCCGTGATCCATGATATCGGCGGCGAGCTCCGGAGGGGTATCCTCTAGAGTCTCCTTGACCGTTTCCACAATGGCGTTGATGGGTTCGGCGATGGCCTCGCGCACCTCCACCGACGAAATGGTCGCCGAGCGCGGCAGCCCCGTCACGAGGTCGCGCCCGCGCACCTCCATGGTCAGCTCCTGCTCGAGTTTGTACGCCGAGCCAATCGCGATCTTGCACTCCTCGGCCGTGCGGTCGCCGATATACAGATTGAACACCTGGCGGACATAGTTGACAATAGCTTCGTCGATCTCATCGCCGGCCACGCGGATCGACCGGGCGGCGGCGAACGCGCCGAAGGTAATGACCGCGACTTCCGAGGTGCCGCCGCCGATGTCCACGATCATCGAGCCGATCGGCTCCGAAACAGGCAAGCCAGCCCCGATCGCGGCCGCCATCGGCTCTTCGATCAGATAGACTTCCTTGGCGCCCGCCTTCTTCGTCGCTTCCTTGACGGCGCGGTGCTCCACTTCGGTGATGCCCGAAGGGATGCCGACGACGACCACCGGGTGGAAGAAGTTCTTGCGGCGATGGACTTTCTCAATAAAATAGCGCAGCATGCGCTCGGTCTGATCGAAATCGGCGATAACGCCGTCTTTGAGCGGACGGATGGCGATGACGCTTCCCGGCGTACGGCCGATCATCCGCTTGGCTTCTTCGCCAACATGTAAGACTTCATTGGTGTGGCGGTTGATCGCCACAACACTGGGCTCGCGCAGCAAAACACCACGTCCACGGACATGGACGAGTGTGTTGGCGGTACCGAGGTCGATACCCATGTCGCGCGAGAACCGACCAGCGAAACGCCGGAACACATTTAACATAGAGTGGACATTAACTCCCGCGCTGTGGCCGCATCAGCGGTCACAGATACATCGCATATAGTATAGCACAATTGCCGGGTTTCTAAAATTAGTGGATTCTTAATGGGAAATGGACACAAATACGGCGGGATCGCACAGAAAGACATCGGCTCCTGCGGAACGGGCAAGCCGGATGCACTCCCGCTCCGCCGCGCTCCGGCGGCGCATCCCGTGCGAATAATTTCCCGCCGCGCAGAGGATACCCGCATTGGGCCAGCGTTCACGCAAACCACGCATCGTCTCAAACGTGGCTTCGGCAATCGCCGCGCCCGACGGCAGCGGGAACATCAGCGGATCGAAAATCAGCGCCTCTTCGGATACGCCCCGTTCGAAAAGGCGATTGGCGGCGTACTCTGCCCACGAAAGACGCGACGCCGCGTCCATGGCGAGATCGCGGCGCGTACACAGCACCACGAAACGCTGTCCCGGCCGGCGCAGGTCGAAACGGTCCAAAGCGCCGTCATCGATCTGGTCGGGAGAAAGAGAGTTGACAATCGGCGCGACACGGCACTGGCGACCGGCGTCCGCCAGAGAACACACATCGCCGCTGTCCAGGCAGAGCGGCAGATCGCTGACCTCCTGAACGGCGTTCGCGGCCCAGGACAGCAGCTCGGGCTCCTCGGCGCGCGCGCAGGCGGCGGAGACGTTGATATCCAGCGCCCGCGCGCCCGATGCCGCCTGCGATCGCGCCAGAGTCTGAAGGAACGCCGCGTCGCGGGAGCGCAGGGCGTCCGCGACGGATTTCGAGCTGCTGTTGATTCGCTGGCCGACGATCAGTTCCGGAAGGGATATCATTCGGCTGCGACGGGCTCAGCAGCGGACTCCGCCGCCGGAACGGCAGGCTCGGCGGCCGCCAGCGCGGCGAACTCTTCCTCGGTCAGGATGGTGACGCCCAGCGTCTGCGCCTTTTCCAGCTTGCTTCCCGCGCTTTCGCCCGCGACCACATAATCCGTCTTCTTGGACACGGAGGACGCCGCGCGTCCGCCATACTGTCTCACGAGCGCCTCCGCGTCTTCCCGCGTCATCGTTATCATGGAGCCCGTGAACACAAACGATTTGCCGGCGAACTTATCGGAAACCGGCGCATGCGCGTCCGCCTGCGGCGTAACACCAGCGTCCGTGAGTTTTTTGAGCAGTTCGGTCGTTTCCGTTTGACCGAAGAACGCGACGATCGATTCGGCGGTGGCGAGGCCGATCTCGTGGACGTTGTTGAGCTCCTCCACGGTCGCCGCCGCCAGCTTGTCCATGGAGCCGAAGTGACCGGCAAGAACATCCGCCGTATGGTCGCCGACGTGGCGAATACCCAGCGCGAAGATCAGGCGGTCGAGCGCGGGCGTTTTGCTTGCCTCAATCGCGGCGATGATATTCTCCGCGAGCTTCTCCCCCATCCTCTCCAGATCGATCAGCGCTTCCGCCTTCAAGGCGTAAAGGTCGCCCGGATCTTTCACCAGGCCATGCTCGATCATTTGCAGGACATGCTTTTCGCCGAGCCAGTCGATATCCATCGCGCGGCGGGAGACGAAGTGTGCGATCCGCTGCGCCACCTGCGCCGGGCAGCCGCGCTTGTTGGGGCAGCGCAGCACGGCTTCGCCTTCGGGGCGCACGAGGTCGGTTTCGCAGGCGGGGCACTGCGTCGGCAGCAAAAATGGCTTCGAATCTTCCGGACGCTCGGAAATGACGACCTGGACGATCTCGGGGATGACGTCGCCAGCCTTTTGGATCAGCACGGTGTCGCCGATGCGAATGTCCTTGCGGTCGATCTCCTGCTGATTGTGCAGGGTGGCGCGCTGGACCACGGAGTTTGGCGGCAGCGTCACGGGCTCCACCAGCGCGACGGGGGTGATGGCGCCGGTCCGGCCCACCTGCACCAGAATGTCGATGATCTTCGTGCGGCCCTGCTGCGCGGGGAATTTGTATGCGATCGCCCAGCGCGGCGTGCGGTCCAGCGCGCCCAGGTCGTTCTGCTGCGCGAAGTCGTTGACTTTGATTACGATGCCGTCGATATCGTAGGACAGCGTTTCTTTTTTGTCCGTCCACTTCTCGATGAATGCAATGACTTCGCCGATTCCGTCGCAGAGCTGCGCTTCGGGGTTGACGCGAAGCCCCCACCCGCGCAGCGTTTTGAGCAGCCCGATCTGGCTGTCGGTGAACGGCGCGGAGCTGAACCCGGTTCCATAAAGAAACGCCGTGAGCTTGCGCCGCGCCGTGATGGCGCTGTCGAGCTGGCGGACGCTGCCGGCGGCGGCGTTTCTGGGATTGGCGAAGACCGCCTCGCCGGAAACCTCGCGTTCGCTGTTGATGCGCGCGAATTCGGCGTGGCTGAGATACACCTCGCCGCGCACCTCCACGAATTCCGGCGGCGGAACGCCGTCGGCTGTGCGCAATTTCAACGGAATAGCCGACACGGTGCGCAGATTGATCGTGATGTTTTCGCCGATCACGCCGTCGCCGCGCGTCGCGCCGGTCGTGAAGACGCCGTTCTCATAGGTCAGAGAGATGGCGAGACCGTCGATCTTCAGTTCCGTCACGTAGGAAATATTGGCTTCGGCGTCGATCCCCAGATGCCGCTTGATCTTTTCATCGAAGGCGCGCAGATCGTCGGCGTCAAACGCATTCGCCAGCGAGAGCATGGGACGGCGGTGGGTATGGCGATCAAACGCGGAGATCGGCGGAGATCCCACCCGCTGCGTCGGCGAATCCGATGTCAGCAGTTCGGGATGCTCGGTCTCCAGCGCCACAAGCTCGTGAAAAATCCGGTCGTACTCCGAGTCGGCGATTTCCGGCTGGTCGAGGATATGGTAGCAGTAGTTCGCGTGGTCTAACTGAGCGCGCAGCAGCTTTGCCGTCTCGGCAAGCCCCTTCAGCTCTTCGGTCATGGGGCCTCTCTTCGAACGCCGCGCGAGGATGGCGCCGCGCGGCGTTCCCATTGGGTTATTCGATTATTGCGAATCGTCCTGCGAGGCTTCGTTCAAAATGGCGTCGAGCCAGTTGTCGGTCGGGGCCGGCAATGTCGACGACGCGACGCGCACGATTTTCGGCCGGGGCTCCATCCGCTCCGTGGATAGTAATTCGCGGCGCACCAGGCGATTTCCTTGCAGGAAAAAGCGCTCCACGGTGACGTCAAAGCCCGGACGCGGCGTCTGCTCCACAACCTGCGCGCCGGCGGGAAGGGTTTCGTCGGGCTTCTCGACGACGCTCGGAGCGAGCGCCTCGTAGTGCGTCGGTTTCACGACGACTTTATACCCGATTGGAGGGGGCGTTCCGAAGATTTGCACGCCTAATTTGTCGGTTTGATAATCGACGTGCAGTAAAATCGGGCTGGAGGTCGTGTTTCGGAATTGGAGGTCCTTCAAACCATAGACCACGGAGGCGTCACAGCCCGCCGGCGCATAGCGCACATAACCGGAATGCGGATGCCGCTCCACCACGCCCAGACCGGCCAGCAGCGCGGCGTTATAGATCCCCGTCGCCACCAGACAGATGCCTCCGCCCGTGCCGCGCACGAGTTTTCCCTGCTCGAACATCCAGCCGTCCTGAAATCCGCGCTCCTCGGTCCGCTCCCCAACAACGTCGTTGAAGGAAAAGACCTGGCCCGGCGCGACCGTGCGGTTGTCGATCGCCTGCGCCGACAGCAAAATATTCTCACGCTCCGCCGGATCGGAGCGCAGAGGAATGTCAAACGAGCCTAGCTGGGCGATATTGAACACCTCACGCCAGTCGATAAACTGGAGCGACGGGTCGAAAAGCTGCGCCATCTCCAGCGTCTGAAACGTCGGATCCAGCGGTCCCTGGTAGGTCCCCAGCGTCTGGTGCAGCACATCTTCGGGCGACGCCGCCGCCGGAGCGGGCATCGCGGCTGCGGGGAGGGCGTCCGCCGTAGGAGGCGTCAGCGGGCTCAGCAAGCCCATCATTTTGTTATTGGAAATCAGCGCGCCGGTCATGGCCGGCGCGGCGCCGAAAGACGCGAATTGCGTAGCAGCCAGCACAGCGCTCGTCATAAGCGCCGCATCAATCAATTTGCGGACGTGAGTCATGGAACCATACTCTCCATCGAATATCCTGAGCAGTTTCTACCAACCCTAACGTGATATTGCACGCGACGGTTCCATTATGACACTGGACTACATTCGTAGTCTACCATTTCGAAAGAAATTTGACAAAACAAATCCCCTCGCGCCAAATGCGCGAGGGGCGTCGGCCGTATTTCTTATTACTGAACTGTTTACGTCCGGTAGCTCGCCGCGAGTGACCCCGCGATGGCGTGCCAGCCGTCGGCGAGGATGAAGACGAGCACTTTGGCGGGCAGGGAAATGACTGTCGGCGGCAGCATCATCATACCCATGCTCATCAGCAGAGTCGAAACGACGAGGTCGATGACGATGAACGGGATATAGATGATAAAACCGAAGATGAATCCGGTCTTGAGCTCCGAGATCACGAAGGCCGGGATCGCGACCTGCATCGGCAGGCTATCTTCCGGGTGCGCCGGGTTCTGGATCGCCGGAGGCGGTGTGTGGCTCATCTGCAAGAACAGGCGGATATCGTCTTTATAGGTCTGCTTGACCATAAATCGGCGTACGGGAATGACGCCCCGGTCGAGCGCGGTCCCGAACTCAATCTTCTTGCTCAGGTATGGCTGGAGCGCGTCCTGATTGACCTGCTTGAAGGTTGGCGTCATCACAAAAAACGTCAGGAACAGCGCCAGCCCCAGCATCACTTGGTTCGGGGGAATGTTCTGCGTGCCGAGCGCCGAGCGCAGGAATGAAAGTACAATCACAATGCGGGTGAACGCCGTGGTCATGATCAGCAGCGACGGCGCGATCGTAAGCACCGTCATCAGCATCAAGATTTGCAGCGTATTGGCGACCTGCTGCGGGTTCTTCGCCGGCGCCGCTCCCGGGATAGTCGGAATGCTGAAGGTCCCAGCGGCTCCCTGGGCGTGCCCGGCGTGTGAGAGGGCCAGCAGGGAGACGGCCGAGATCAGCGCCGCCCAGGCGTAGAATGGAACACGAGAGAGTTTCATAATTCGGTTTTCCCCGCGGAAGTTTCCAGCTGCTCATCGCGAACGCGCGACAGCATTTCACGCAGGCGGTCATTGGCGTCGGAGACGCTGGTCTCGACGACGTCTTCTTCGATCGGCGTGGGCGCGACCGCTCCCTGGCGCTTGAGGTATTCATTGAATGCGCCGGGGGTCACATCTGCGTCGCCGTCGTCCGTGGTCTCTTCCCACTCGCTCATCAGCGTCACCGACTGAGCCGTGGCGCCGATCAAAAAGGTGCGGTTCTCAATCGAAAGCAGATGGACGCACGCGCCGGGGTTTCCGGGAAGCGGCTGCGTGCCAAGAAGCTGAATGGCGCCGTCGCCCAGGATCGGCGTGGATGTCGAGGAGGATCCCCTGGAGTTTCGGATTCGCTGGCGCGCCATCCGGCGCAGCGCGGCGGCGCCGGGACCGCCCTTCCCGGTAAACGCGCCGCCTTCCAAGACGCCGTAGTGCTTGAGCAGATACAGTCCGCCGAAGATCAGCGCGAGCACGATCACCAGCGCCTCGAACGCGCGCCACGCCTGCGAAAGCGGATTGGGAGCATCGGCGCCGGCCGCGCCTTCAAATGAAGCAGCGGCGGCGCTGTCGCGCCCGCCGTAATCGGGGATGTTTTTGGGATCGGCGGTCGCCGCCGGAGCGGTCGCTGCTGGGGCCGCCGGCGGCGAAGCTGACGCGGCGGCGTGGATCGGGGCCGCCGGACGATCGTGATGCGCCTCGGTTTTCGCCCAGAGCAAAGGCGCCGTCGCGATAAGCGCCAACGCCCCCATCAGCGCTGTTCGGATGCAGACACGCTTAAGCTGCAATGAAATCCTGCTCCCTCGCCTCGCCTCTCGCCACCGCCGTGATAATCTCCGTGACGCGAACGCCGAAGTTGTCGTCGATGACGATGACCTCGCCCCGCGCCACCAGCAGACCGTTCGCGTAAAGATCGACCGGTTCGCCGGCGATCTTGTCCAGCTCGATAATCGAGCCGGCGCTTAGGTCGAGAATGTCGCGGATCAGCAGCTGGGTTCGGCCCAGCTCCACGGTGACTTCCAGCGGAATGTCGCGAACGCGCTCGTAGGTGTGTCCGTTCGCGGCGCCTCCGGAGCTCATGCCCGTGTCGAAGGACGGCAGATCGATGGTCGCCGGCCGCGCGCTGCTGGCGGCGGGGGCGCTGGGCGCCGGATCGGGCAGTGGATTTCCGCCGATGCTGGCGAAGAGATCGGCGACATCCGCATCGGACATCGTCGCGTTGGAGTTGAACCCGATGTCGGTAAAGCCGCCGCCGTCGCCCATCTCCGTTTCCCCTCCCGCCTCTTCTTCGGTTTCCTCGCCCCACTCCTGACCTGTCGCCGATTCATCCATGTTGGTGTTGGCGAACAGCGCGTCGAGCGCATCCTGGGTCAGGCCGCCGGAAGAGTCTTCCGGTTCTTTCAGCGAATCTTCATTCAGATCATCCGGCATTTGAGCCATCGTCACGTTCTCCTTGCGTTCTCGTACCGCTCATCCAAACTTGTTTAGTTTAATTCTTTATGCGCGATCAGCTCCGCTTCCGGAGTCACAATCTCGTCGATTTGCACGGCCAGATTTTTGCCGCGCAGCCCGGTCCGGCCTCGAAACTTGGTGCGGTTTCCCACCACCAGATCGACAGTGGCGATATGCCCCGGCCTTGGCGAGCCATCTTCGTTCGGCGGCATCTTCAAGGGGATGACCGCGCCGACTTTCAGATCGCTGAGCTGTCCCATGGTGAGCCTCGCCGTCCCCAGCCGCGCGATACACGGCACGCGCGTGCTGTTCAGGCGGTGCGCAAGCTGTGGCCCGAACATCGGCTCCTTCTTCTTATTCGTGCTGATAAACCAGCGCTGGGCGCTGAGCTTGCCAAGAATGGGCTTGATCAGCAGATAAGGGATACACAGGCTCATGGCGCCCTGGAAATCGCCCATGCGGATCTCCATCAGCACAAGCACGACGGTATCGTTGCCGGGAACGATCTGGACAAACTGCGAGCTGGCCTCCACGGAGGCGATGTCGAACATCAGCGGGTTAATCGGGTCCCAGGAGGTCTTGAGATCGCTGAGCGCGTAATGGACAATGTTCTCCGCCAGCATTTTCTCGATATCGGTGAGGTCGCGGACGATCTTGCCGGCGGCGCCGGTACCGCCGAGCAGCCGGTCGATCATTGAGAACAGGATGCCGTAATCCATCTCGAAGATGGCCTGCCCCGAGAGCGGCGAGACGTTCAAAATATAGAGCAGCGACGCCGAAATCGATCGCATATATTCGTCGTAGGGCACCTGCTCCACGGAAACGACTTCGATCTGCATCTGCGCTCTGAGATATGTGGCCAGAGACGAGGAAAAATAATTGGCGAACGATTCATGCAGCAGTTGTAAGCTGCGCAGATGCTCCTTGGAGAGTTTGTCGGGGCGCCGGAAATCGTAGGGCTCGTAAGAGAGCGGGCCAGGGCCGAAGCGCAGGTGAGAATCCTGCATCGACATCCCCGCCGCCGCCCGCCGCCGCTTGCGCAGCGGAAGCAGCACCTTGCCCTCCGTGGAGCGCGCCTGCGGAGCGCTCGGGGACGCGGCGCGGTTCATTCGCTCTTCAATTGCGGGATTGGGCTCTTCTTCCTCTTCCACGGTGGTCATGGCGGAGAGAAGGGCTTCGATTTCGTTTTGAGAGAGTACTTCTGCCAATGTCAGTTCCTTATGGCGTCCTGTAAAAACTACCGGGTTTTCCAGGCGCGATGATCGCGCGCCGCATCCATGATAGTTCGGTTCGAGGTTTTTATTCCATACTCAACCTCTAATCTTCAACAGGTTTTCCGAGACGCCAAATAGGAACGGCCTCCCTCGCGCTTTGCGAAGGAGGCCGTGGTTCGAAATCGGTTACTTTGTCTGCGATGGCTTACTGCGTCACGAAGTTGGTGAAGTACACTCCGCAAATGAGATCGTCGCCCAGTTCATCGTTGATGCGCTTCTTCATCTCGTCCTTCAGCTTGTCGCGTCCCTTCATCGTGGAGACGTCTTCCCGCGTTTGGGTGGACAGCGAAGTGACGATCGCGTCGCGAACCAGCGCCGTCTTTTCTTTCATGCCCTCTTCAGACACGCCCTTTTCCTTGTTGAGTTCGACGCCCACGGTCACTTTCAAAAAGTGGTCGCCCGAGCTATCGGCCAGATTGACCAGAAATTCGTCCAAAGTAATGACCGGGCCGTGCTCCACGTGCTTTTTCACTACCCCGGCCTTGCCCTTAGCCGCCACTTGCTTCGTCACGAGAAACGTTCCGATTATGGCCAGCAGGACGACGCCTATGACTGCGATCATCATGACCGGCTTCTTTTTTACGGCTTCCGCGCTTCCGTCCGCCGGCAGTTCTGCTTTTTTAGTCGACATCGAAATTGACCTTCCTGCGTGATGGCCGCTTGAGTGTGACCATGACAACACAATTATCGGCAAAGAACCTCCCGTTCTTTATGCCTGGTTTTGCCGCAGAAGGACAATTTCCACACGACGGTTTCGAGCGCGGCCATCTTCGCTGTCGTTAGAGACGATGGGCCGCTGGTCCGCGTAGCCGGCGGCCTCCATGCGCCGCGGGCTGACGTTATGCGCCTCGAAGTAGCGCAGAACCGTCGTCGCGCGAGTCACGGAAAGCTCCCAGTTGGAAGGGTATCGCATGGTGTGGATCGCCAGATTATCGGTATGGCCTTCCACGCTCACTTGATTGGGCACCGTGTTGACGACCTTGGCGATCTCATCCAGCAGCCCCATTTCATCCGGCTTCAGATCGGCCTCGCCTTTGGCGAAAAGCATCTTATCCGTCATGACGGTCACGACGACCCCGCGCGATGTCTGCACCACATTCATGACGCGGCTCAGCTTGTTCTTCTGGATATACGCCGACATGATCATATAGGCGCGATCCAGCTTCTTCTGATCCGCCAAATCGCCGGTGGGTTTCGCCAGCTTGGGGAACTCTTGCGGAGCGGGGGGCATCTGGGGAGTTCGGCTGTCGGTGACGATGGCGGGCGAGCCGCTTAAGCCGCCGCCATGAGTGATGTTCGGAGCGCCGTTCATCATGCTGCCGCCAAACCCGGATCGGACGGAAGTTGCGAGCTGCTCGAACTTCGTCATATTCATAATGGACATGGCGTACAGCATGATGAAAAACGCCACCAAGAGCGTAATCATGTCCGCGTATGTCAGCAGCCAGCGTTCGGCGTTTTCATGCTCGCCTTCGCCGCCGCCTCGTTTTTTTCTTCGGCCTGCCATGGCTCTCTATCTATCCTCCGTGATGGGTCGCTCGTTCGGCTTCCCTTCAGTCATCCTGAAGGGAAGCCGTGGAGCCTTAGGCCGCTTGCAGGGCCTCTTCGATCGCTTTGCGCTTCTTGGGCGAAAGGAACGCCTTCAGCTTTTCCTCGACGATGCGCGGGTTATCGCCCGCCTGGATCGAGAGAATGCCTTCGGTCATGATCTCCCGCACCAGGACTTCTTCCTGACTGGAGTGCTTGAGCTTGGCGCCAAGCGGCAGGAACATCAGGTTCGCGGTGCAAACGCCGTAGAGCGTTGCGATAAACGCGGCGGCGATACTCGGGCCCATCGAGCCGGGATCCGAGAGGTTCGCCAGCATATGGACGAGACCGGAAACCGTTCCGATAACTCCAAGCGTCGGAGCGAAGCCGCCGAGCGTGGTGAAGAAGTGCGCGCCTTCGGCATGCCGCTGCGCGAGGAACGCGACTTCCGTCTCCATGATCTCGCGCACCATCTCGGGATCGGTGCCGTCGATCGCCAGCTGAATTCCCTTCTTTAGGAACTCATCGTCGATCTCGCGAGCCTGCTCCTCCAGGGCCAGCAGACCTTCGCGCCGAGCTTTCTCGGCGAAACCGACCAGCGTCTGAATGACGTGCGCGGTGTCCATGTGCTTGCCGAAGAATGCGTGCTTGACGACATTCGGAATTCCAATCACCGTGGACAGCGGCACGGAGACCATGCTCGCCCCGATGGTGCCGCCAAAGACAAGAAGCATTGCGGAGGGATTGATCAGGGCGGCCAGGCTGCCGCCTTCCATCAAAATCGATCCAAAGAAGGATCCGAACGCGAGTACAAGACCGATAATTGTTGCTAAATCCATGCGTAATCTCCCAGTGCGGTGTTCTCGCTACTCCAGTGCTTCCTCGCGGCGCTCCGTATGACTGTTTGTCGGTCTCCACAGGAGCGGCCCTGCTTGCCGGCGGTACTCCATCACGCGCTCCACAACTTCCTGCGAAGTCTCGCGAACGAGCAGCTTCTTGCCGGTGACCAGTGTGATGTGCGTATCCGGAAGCGATTCAACAAATTCGATCAGATCGGCGTTCACGATGAACTCGGAGTGATCGAAACGTGTGACAGTGATCATGTTTACTCCATTTCCCCTCCCCCCGGCGCTAAGCGCGCCGGGGGTGAGAGCTCAGATCATTACCGCTTCATGCCGATCACATCGTTCAGCATGTCGTCGACCGTGGTGACGACCTTGGTGTTCGCCTGGAAGCCGCGCTGCGTCACGATCATGTTGGTGAACTCCGTGCTGAGGTCGACATTCGACTGCTCCAGGTAGCCGGTGCTGATCTTGCCCAGACCTTGCTGCGTCGCCGTGCCGACATGGGCGGAGCCGGAGTTGACCGATTCCTTGAAGGCGTTGCCGCCGGCGCGCTCCAGACCCTCAGGGTTGGAGAAGCCCGCCATCGCGATCTGTCCCAGCGGCCGGGTGAGACCGTTGCTAAAGATGCCGGCGATGGAGCCGGTCTGGTCGATGCTGAAGGACTGAAGGACGCCGGGAGCGAAACCGTCCTGGCTGTCGGGAATGACGCCGGAGCTGCCGGAGACCTGGGTGGCCTTTGAGAAATCGGGCGTGATCGTCTGCGGCGTCGAGGAGCCGTCCGTCGTCGCTAGCGAGATCGTTCCACCCGAGGACATCTCTTTGCCGCTGGCGTCGAAGAAGATCTGGCCGCCGCCGGAGGCTCCGGTTCCGGACGCAGCCCAGGTCCAGGAGCTGGTGGCGCCGACGGGAAGCGTGGCGGGCGGGGTCGGAGCGGCGTCACGGGTGAAGGAGACGGTGACGTTCTGCGCTTCGCCCAGGCTGTCGAAGACCTTGACGCTGCGGGTGTAGGCCGCATCGGTGGGCAGCGCTTCGGCGCTCAGGTTACCGGAGTAGACGACGTTCTTCGTCGGGCTCGTCGTGGTCAAGCCGCCGACCGGGATGCTGATCTTGGATCCGGCCGTCAGCTGCTGGGTCGTGTCGATAGCGCCGGTATTGTCGGCCTGCCATCCCAGGACATTCGCTCCCGTGGAAGCGTTGACCAGATTGCCGCTGTTGTCGACCGTGAAAGAGCCGTCACGAGTATAGGACACTCCCGCCGCATCGCCGAGCATAAAATATCCGTTGCCCTGAATGGCGAGGTCGGTCGGCTTCGAGGTGCTCTGAAGGCCGCCCTGGCTGGCGACGGTGTCGATCGAGGCGACCGCAACGCCGAGACCGATCTGCTGCGGGTTGGTGCCGCCGTTGCTTCCGCTGCTTGCCGACGCGCCCTGAATGGTCTGCGAAAGCTGATCCTTGAACGTGACGCGGCCCTCTTTGTAAGCCGTGGTGTTGACGTTGGCGATGTTGTTGCCGATGACGTCCATACGGGTCTGATGGGCCTGGATCGCGGAAACTCCGCTGTACATTGCTTGCAGCATTTTAAATAACTCTCCTAAGATTCAGTAATTGCCGGCGGTCAGTCATTCCCGCCTGCGGGTAATTACGGCGTCCTCAATCGGAGGTCCGGCCGTGTGGTTGTTGGTGGCGCTTCGCGCCGGTCGGGCCAGGATCTTAAATGATCATGGCGCTGTCGATGTTGGTAAAGATATTGTCTTTGAGCGCCGTTTTGTCCACGGCGGTGATTACCGTCCGGTTCGCCACGGAGACGACCAGCGCGGCTTTGTCGGTCAGGAACAGCGATTCTTTGGCGCCCTTCGCGGCGGCTTTTGTGATGCCGTCGCCGATTTTCGCAATGTCTTCGCTGGTCAAGTGGATATTGCGAGAAGCCAGCCGGCTCTGCGCATGCCCGGAGAACTTGACGTTCGCCTTGGCTCCGCTGTCGGCGAGCTGATCGCTGAGGATCTTGCTGAAGCTCGGGCCGGAAGCGGCGGTGTTTGCGGATGGGACCGAAGCGGGCTTGGGAGCGCCGATCCGGGGACTCGCGCCGATTATTCTGTTTTCGATATCAACGCTATTCATTTGAAACGCTACTTCACGGTGCTGACCGTGGACATTTCCACGTCGTCACTGCCGATGTGCAGGTAGGCGACGCCGCTCTTCATCAGAACGGAGCTGACCACTCCTGAAGGACCGGCGGCGCCATCGCTCGTGACGGTGGTGACCGTCTTGCCGATGAGCGCCGAGCCCTGGCCGAGCTGCTGGATCGAGGTGGAGCTCGACATCGTCGTATTGAGGTTCTGCATCTGCTCCAGCGAGGAGAACTGCGCCAGCTGAGCGAGCATGTCTTTCTGGTCGGTCGGGTTGAGCGGGTCCTGGTTTTGCAGCTGCGTGACGAGAAGCTGCAAGAACTGGGTCTTGGGATCCTCGGTGTTCTGCTTTGCGGTTCCACTGGCGTTTGTCGGCGCCAGAGATGTATCGGAAGTAATTGAGTTGAGAGTTGCGACGGACATAAGTGTTCTCCTTTAAGCTCGGACGTCAACGCGTCCTGAGGCGTTTGACCGAATGGCTGCGACTGTCGGAACCGTGTCCAGATCCGCATCGTGCGCCGTCCAGGACGGCTGCTGGCTTTGCTGGCCGCGCTGACCGCCGCCGAATTGTCCGGCGCCGAAGTCGGCGAAGGCTCGCTGGCCTTGATTGGATCCGTCGAAGCCGCCGGACTGCGCTTGAGATTGGCTGGTCTGCGTCTGAGAACCATCGTTTGATGGATGATGCCCGGACATCAAACCGCTTCCGCCCGATTGCGCCGAAGCGGACGCGGCGCTTACCGTGTCCACGGTTACGGTCAGCGTATCCAGTTTCAGTCCCTGCTCGTTCAAACTGCGGCGAAGATCGTTCAAGTGGCTTTCCAGAGCTTGCTTCACCACGGGGTTCTCCGCCGCGACATGCGCGGTGACCATGGTGGTCGTCTGGCCGCTGGCGTCCACTTTGGGCGTCATCGTCACCGTCAGATTCAGCTGGCCCCAATCCTGAGGATGCAGCTGCAGCGTCACTTTGTCGCCGCCTTTCCCCTGAGCGTCCAGCTTCATCTCGCCGATCTTGTCGACGACTTTCGTGATCATCGCGGCGCGGTCCTGAGCGGGCATTGGAACGCTGATGTGTTGATCCTGGATCGTCAGCGTCGTATTCCCGGTTTCCGAACTTGTCTGCATCGCTTGAGATGTCACGTCGCTTCCGTTCTTCTTGCCGTCCGTCGTAATCTCTGCTTTGACGAGCGCTTCGGAAAGTGGGGAAAGAGCGCTGGATTTCGAGCTGATGGAGGCTTTACCATTCAGCGATTGCAGCAAACTCGTCGTGTCCACTTTCGCGGCGCCTTTCGTCAGCGCCTTAGCGTCGTTCACAGTTTTATTATCGGCGAGACCCGGTATTTTTCTCAGGGGTAATTTCGAGGAAATATCGAGCGAGTTTGCAGCCGCCGGAACAATGGCCGCCGCCGCAATCGTCTGGACCGAAACCGTGGCGGACGCCGGTTGGGAATTGGCCGCCGAGGCGATCGGCGATGTGCTGGCCGCCGCTTGAGCCAGCGGCGCGCTGTCCGTGGCTGGAAGTGAGGCTGGCGTCGGCGCAAGGAGTTTTTCCGCCGTCGCCGGCGCAGCTGAGCCAACGGGGAGCGTCAAATTCGCCGACTTGTCGGCCGTGAGCGGCGCCGTCAGCGCCTGGGCCGTATCTGGGGCCGGCTGCGCCGATTTTAACAGAGACGCCTCCAGGGGAGTCGATTTCAACGGCTCCAGCGTGGCGATCGTCGGGATAGCCACGTTGGTCGCCGCCTTCACTCCCGTTGTGACTGGAGAAACCGGCGAAGAGACGCTGGGCGCCGGTTTCTCCGTCAGCAGCGAAGTCTCGCGCTTCTGAAGATGGGCGTTGGACACGCCGGCAAACCCCGCCGAAATTTCCGCCGCCGCGGCGATGTCACTGGGCGTCCCAAACTTCGTGGAAGCTTGGGGGACCGCCGCGCCTTTCGCGGTATCCGTATCATCGGTCTTGGCCGTCGCCTGTTTTGGCAAGGCGACGCCAGTCAGCGCTTCCGAGGCAATGACCGGCGCGGCGGCCTGGCCGGCCGCGATGGCCGAAGCAGGATCTTGCGCGGTCGTTTTCAGGGCGGACGCCGGCGCGACGGCGCCTGCGGACGCAGCGCTGTCAAGTGTTTGTTTGAGAGTGGAAAGCAATTCACCGCCGGTGGCGCTTTTGACCGCCGTGGGGCGGGAAAGCATCGAGCTGGTGTCCATTGCGACACTTTTTCCGGCCAAAGGCTCCGTAGTCGACGGAACGTTCGGCTCTGATTTTTTTGGCGTCGGCGGCGTCATGATCGGCGCCGTCACGGTCGGCAGAACGAGGTTCTGCGCGGCAAGAGATGGGTCCAGTGTGGGCGTAGCGTCCCCCGTCGTATCGGATTTCGAATCGTCGTCCTTCTTGGCGCTTGGGCCCTCGCCGGATTTTGCAACGGCGCCCTGCGGGCTGTCCGTCGCTTTGCCGGTGAGCAGAGAAGCGAAGGTAACGGTCGGTTCCGAACCGCTGACGGGAGGTGCGCCGGTCTGCGCGGCGCCTGTGGACGCTGCGCCGCCGCTGAAGCCAGACATAATGTCTAAGGGCATCGGGGCCTCCTGTGGTAAGTTGTCATCATCTATATCGGCAGAAATACGGGATTACTGGAGAGCGGAGGGAAAATAAAAATCTTGACTCAAATCCGTCTGATTGATACAATGCAGTGAAGCCGGATGCATGGATAATGTATCCCGACAGACATAGCGACGTCCTGTAACAGTACGCCAACCTGTGATTTAACGCGATGATTGCTATTCTGTGACGGCAACCCATTTGGACGCACGCCCACAAGATCGCGAGCACTCTCTGCGCGACATCATGAAAGTGATTCGAGAACAGGAGATCTTAATGTCCGAAACAACCCTCACATCCCAAGCGGCCGATCTGGAGAACAGTGTCGATCCCGATCCTCGCCTGTCGGCCCCGATCGCCCTGCAGCCCGGGGCGCCCGGATCGGGGGCGCTTCCGCCGAGCCCCTGGAAGGGAACCCGGCTTGTCGCCTCCCCCGCCGCCCTCAAGGCGCCGGCGGCCACGGACTACAGTTTCATGATCACCAATCGCTATAACATTAACAACGACAATACGCCCTACAACCCATTTCAGCCCGCGACATCTCCCGTAAACCAGGTCTATCCCCTGGCGAATGGGAACCTCTGGTGGGCGCTTTCGCAGGACCAGGCAAACGATCCCAATGCTTCGGACTTTCAAATGCAGTCGCCGACGCCGTCCACCACCCCTCCGAACTCCTTCCAGCAGGCGATCGTCACGAACCTCCAGGCTCAGAGTCAGCAGTATGGATCATCGCAGCTCACGCTCTTTATTCACGGCCTCGGAAATCTGTGGGTGGACGCCGTCGCGGGAACCTCCGCGCTGGGAGCCAATCTTGCAAACTCCAGTTACACCGGGCTAGTCGTCGGATTTGACTGGCCCAGTTACGACGAATATTGGAGCGGACTGTATTACTCCTCGGACAGCTACGCATTCCCGCCGGCGGGGACGCAGGGAACGATCCGCGACAACATCAACGGCAGCAGCCAGGCGTTCGGCAACGTGCTGTCGTTCATGCAAGGCTTGCGCTCCACGAACGGCATATCGAACCTGACTCTCAATATCGTGTGCCATTCCGAAGGCAACTATATGGATATGGTGGGGATGCTCAGCGTCTCCGGCGTTCAGATCGACCATGTGCTGATGCTGGCGGCGGATATCAACAACGGCGCGTTCCAGATCCCCGCCACGGGCCTGGTCGGTCAGGGATCGCAGATTTCCCAGACCGATCCGAGCGCCGTCGTCACGGTGTACTTCTCCAATAATGACGACGTCCTCGCGTCCTCGCAAGCCGCCTATCAGGGAAATAACCCGATCTATGATGACAAGAATGTCCACAACCCGGCCTATGGAGGACGGATGGGGCAGACGGGTCCGGCGTATAACATCGGACAGCAGCAGCCCAATGTCTATTCACTCGACTGCTCGGGAGTGCTGACGCCGCAATATATCGCGCAGCTTGAAGCGAACGGCGTGATTCCGAACGGCGCGACCCTGCATTCGTCCTATCTCTACGTTCCGCAATTGGGCGCCGATATCGCTCAGGCGCTGGACGGCGTGGCCCCCGGCAGCATCACGGGGCGCTCTCAGGGCGCTAACCCGAACGCCTACTATCTGAACCCCACGTAATCTGAGCCAGACACAAAAGAGGCGTCCCGAATATTCGGGACGCCTCTTTTGTCTGCGAAAAATGCAGTTGCGCGGGTTGAAATTACGCGGTTTTGCCGGTGGCCTTCAGATAGTCATCGTAGAACTTCTTGATGCCGATATCCGTCAGCGGATGATGGAACAACTGCTCCATGATCTTGTAAGGGATGGTCGCGATGTGCGCGCCGGAGCGGATGCTCTCGACCACCTGGAGCGGTCCGCGAATGGACGCGACGAGGATCTCGGGGTTCTTCGGGAACTCGTACGTCTCCACCATCTCGACGGCGTCGGAGATATTCTGCGCGGCTTCGCCGCTGCCCATATCGTCGATGCGGCCTACGAAGAAGGAGATGAACGACGCGCCGGCCTTCGCCGCCAGCAGCGCCTGGGGCAGCGAAAAGATCAGGGTGACGTTGAAGTTGACGCCGTTGGGAGACAGCTCCTTGACCACTTCCATCGAGGTGGGCGTCATCGGCACCTTCACATAGATGTTGGGCGCCCAGGACGCGATATCCTTGGCTTCCGCGAGCAGCTTATCGTAATCGGTTTCCACGCACTCCGCAGAGACGGGCAGATCACCGACGATATTGACGATCTCCATCACGCGTGTCTTGTGGTCCACGCCTTCTTTCGCGATCAGGCTGGGATTGGTCGTAACGCCGTCCAGGATCCCCCACTCTTTCGCCTTCTTGATTTCATCCGCGTTCGCGGTGTCGATAAAAAATTTCATCTGCCGATTGCCTTCCTGGGCGCGGCTCAGCCGCCCCGCCGAATTCGGTAAGTTCCGTAATCTATATACCCGCTCCCGGTAAAAATACCGGCCCAATTGTCACTTCGCGCAAGAAGCTTAACACGGATTTAATACAGCGTCACTCGCCAGGAGAAGTATCGGCCGGAAGCGCGCCGTAAATCGCGTGCGGGGCGCCGACGCGCAGCGCCCATCCCGAGTCGCCGTAGGACCAATGCCACCACTCGCCGGCGTAATTTGTCAGGCCCGCCGCGGTGAGCGTTTTGACCAGCAAGTCTCGGTTACGCCGCGCTTCGTCGCTCAGCCCTTTTCGCTCCGTCGGCGCGCTCGTCGAATCCATTGGGAATGGGGAGATCATATCCAGCGGGGTGTTTGTTTTCGTATCGACCAGCCCCAGATCGAATGCGCCGCCGGTGGTGTGCGGCGGCGGGCAGCGGTCCTCGGGCGGAGCGGACATGGTATTCGTCACGCGGTGCAGCGTCGCCTTGCTCCACTCCGGATGTTTCGTCGCGAACTCGTTTTTGATCTGTTCGTACATCCAGCGCTGCTGGGCAAGAGGACGGTATCCCTCAATGATCGTCAGAGTCAGCCCTTCCGGCAGCGAATCCGCGGCGCGGGCGATCATTTCGGCGACGCTCTTGCGGACGTGCGGCGTGCATTTCATCTCGGTGAAGTACGGATGCTTCTCGGCGAACGCGACACGCGATGAAAGGGTCCTCGGGTCCACGAGGGGCTCCCCATTATCGATAATCGGGACGGCTCGCAGTTTCGTCAGCGGCTCTCCAAAAGAACGGGCCATCGGTAAAGTATCTCCCTAAAACGCGAACTGATACGAGAGATCCACTTCGCGGCGGCGCACATATGTCCCTTGATCGCCTTCGCCGACAGGCGTCAGGCCGGTGTCCGGGGGATAGCCCGGCTGGCCGGGCGCGAAAGGAAAGGGATTTTGCTTGTAATCATAGTAGCCGACGATGAACGCGCTCGACGGGGTGCTGTCGTATCGGACGCGCGCGCCGAAGGCGCTGGCCTGGGGCGCGGGGAAGGAGTTGTGCGGACGCCGGCGCTCCCGCCCTTCCACGGTGGCCGTAATGCGGCCGGCGAACTTTTGCGTGACCCCTAAATAAATCTCGCTGGAGTTTGGCCCGGATGGAAGTCCCATCCAGTTGTGTGTCCCATTCTGCCAGATCGCCTTATCGCTTTGAAACGCGTAGGTCGTCGGGTCGGCGTATGTGTACTCCAGCGTGACGGACGGTCCCTGGGGGATTTTGAACGCGGAGCCGACCAGATAGGAGATCTTTCGCGGCACGACCTTGGTGGTGCTGCCGAACGGCGACCGCAGGTCATCAATGAAGAACTGGCCGTAGATACGATCGTCGGGGCTGGGCGTATAGGCGGCCCCGAGGTTGACCGTGTAGTTAAACTCGCGGTCAATGTTCTTGAGCCGGGCGCCGGGGATAAGTTTATCAAGGCTCAATGCCTGAGAATTCAGCGGCAGCGGCGTCGCCCAGAGCGCGCCCGCGCTCGTCGTCTTGAACGCTTCCTGCACGTCGGCGTTCCATTGGCGGCTGAAGCGGTATTCGATGCGGCGCGTTTCCAGATATTTCGTCGCGCCATACTCTTTGAAAAAGCCGGCGGTCTGCGTATAGAGATAATTTCTTCCCAGGCGGGAGCCCAGGCTGAAGGGAAAGCGCAGGCGGATCTGATCGTATGGCGGCGCGTTATCCGACATTAACGTCGCGCCCCGCGTTCCCGGCCCCCACGCATTGTAGAAGCGTCCGGCGCGCAGCTCCAGGCCATGCGATCCTTTCCATGCGACATACGCTTCATTGACGGGAGTGAAGGAGTGATCGCCCACGTCGTTGTTCAGATCGCGGCGCCACTCTTTGGGCCAGTCGGAGAGGGACACGGCGTACTGGAGCCTGGGATTGTAGGTTCCCAGCGCCGTGACGCGATAGACGCCCTGAGCGCCAATGCCGCTGTCCGAGGAGCCGCCCGTCTTGATCCGATACTCCGGCTGCACGAAACCGCCAATCGATGCGCCGCTTTTGTCCAGAGCGCTGGAAAGCGCGCCCATATCCACGCCATCCGCATCCAATTCCGGGGAGAGATCGGACGCGGCGGCGCGCAGGGACACCAGTATCGCTTCGGACGGATTGGCCGTCTCCAGATCCGGCAGCGCGCCTTCCAGGATCAGGGCGAGCTGCTGTCGGGTGTAGACGCCGTCTCCCGAAAAATCGGCGGCGGAGTAGCCCGGCAGCGCGTTCAGCAGCGCCATCTTGGCGAAGGCGTCATTCAAAACGCTGCCGCGCGGGACGATATCGGACGAAGCGCTCCAGCCCGGCGCAGCGATCAGTGAGAGACAGAGCAGCGGCGCCGCATTGCGCACGGCGCGGGCCGCCGGCGACCGGCGGCGAGCGGCTTGTGACAGGGTTTTCAGAACAATTCTCCTTCGGCAAACTTACCGCCGAATGGCGTGTCGGTTTAAGAAGCGACCGCGTGTGTGATATTGGCGAACTCGCCTTTGAGGGCGGGGTAAAGCGATCGGTAGATTCCATTGAACCGAACATAACGCTCGTGCGCCGCCGGATCCGGCGCGCACTTGTCGACCGTTTTGATCGCGGCCGTACAGGCGTCCGCCACCGTGGCGTACGCGCCCGTTCCCACGGCGGCGAGCAGCGCGGCGCCCAGCGCGGGGCCTTCATCGACCGCCAGCGTATGATGGGCGTAGCCCGTCACGTCGGTATGGATCTGACGCCAGACGGGCGACTTCGCGCCGCCGCCGGACGTGCGCACTTCGGAGATCGCCACGCCCATGTCCTGGAAGATCAAGAAGGTGTCGTTCAAAGCAAACGCGACGCCTTCCAGCACGGCGCGCGCGAAGTGCGCCCGCGTATGCCGCAGCGTCAGGCCGACAAACGCGCCGCGCGCATCCGGGTCGGGATGCGGGGTGCGCTCGCCCGTCAAATACGGCAGGAAGATCAAGCCCTCTGAGCCCGCCTCCACGCCGGCCGCTTCGTCGGCGATCCGCGCGTAGACATCCTGACCGGCGGCGCTGGCCGCCAGTGTTTCGGGACCGTAGAAAGTATCGCGCAGCCAGCGCAGGCTGCCGCCGGCGGAGAGCACGACTCCCATCGTATGCCACTTGCCGGGGACGGCGTGGCAGAAGCTATGGACGCGCAGGCCCGGGTCGGCGGCCGGAGTATCCGAAAACGCGAACACGACGCCGCTGGTGCCGACAGTGCTGCTGACAATTCCCGTCTCCACGATACCGCTGCCCACGGCGCCCGCCGCCTGATCGCCGCCGCCGCCGACGACCGGAGTGCCGATCGCCAGCCCGGTGGCGCCGGCCGCCTCGGCGTTGATATGTCCGGTCACTTCGATGCTTTCCGCCGATTCCGGCATCCAGGACGCCGGGATTCCCGCCGCCTCCAGCATCTCCAGCGACCAGCGGCGGTTGGCGACATCGAACAGCGCGGTGCCGCTCGCGTCGGAGACTTCCGTCGCGTGGACGCCCGTCAATTTCAGGCGAATATAGTCTTTGGGAAGCAGCACCTTGGCGACGCGCGCATAGACCTCGGGCTCATGGTTTCGCAGCCAGACGATCTTCGGCGCGGTAAATCCGGTGAGCACGGGATTGCCGATCAAGCGCGGCAAATTCTCCCGGCCCGCCTGCTCCGTGATCCAATCGCACTCGGCTTGCGTGCGCTGATCGCACCACAGGATGGCGGGGCGCAGAACGTTGTCGTCCTTGTCCAGAAAGACCGAACCGTGCATCTGTCCGCTGAGGCCGACGCCGGCGATTTCCGATGCGGCGACGCCGGACTTCGCGAGTATGTCGCGAACGCCCAGAACAACGGCGTCCCACCAATCGGAGGGGTTCTGCTCGGCCCATTGGGGCGCGGGAGTCAGGAGGGGATAACCGAACGTGGCGGACGCCACCGGGCGTCCGGCGACATCCACGAGGAGCGTCTTCGTCCCACTCGTGCCGATGTCGATACCAAGATAATAAGACATATTCGCCGTGTTTCCGTTTCAGAAAGGAGGATTAAGTAGAGCAAACGAACATGACGGGAAGCTGCGGACATTACATCAGGGCTCGGACCCAGTCCATCACCACGCGTCCGGCTTCCAGATGGCGCACCGCGATCTCGCGGTCATACATCTGCGCGGGAACGCCCTCGGCGGCCTCCACCGTGCGCGCCGTCAGGAAGTCCGCGTTCAGCTCCGCCGCCGCGTTCATGACTTCCAGAGGGGCGTGCAGGGCGTTGGCGCTCTGGATAATATTGTGTCCGCGCGGGTTTTTCTGAAGACGCAGGATGCAGGCGGCGCGGAGGCATTTTTCGGCGGTCTGCTGCGCGAAAAACACGGCGGCGTAGTAGATCCCCGCATCATGAAGCGTGACGGCGGTGGCGTAATCCGACTTGGCCTGAGCCCAATTGTTCTGGGCCGTCGACCGCTCGATCAGCCATGCGTCCTGGTCCTTCTCATCCGGCATTATGCTATCCCTGTGTTTGTTCGGCGTCTAAAATAGAGCGCCGGGCCGTTCCCTGGCGCTTCCCATCACGATTAAGATAATTTCTGCATCCCAAGCCTTGTTTCCTTCTGATATTCCCATGATTGGGCAGTTCTAATATAGCGCTGTCACTCCACTGTAAATTTCGGTGCGTCGAGAATGAATCATCGGACGACAAGGTGAAAAAGGCGTGGTGAAACGGAAACGAATCCGCTTGCTCACCAGAGGATCGGGAACAAGCGTTTCCCAAAATCCACCCCACCCGTTCTGGGTATTACCGAAGGAATACGGCGCTCTCACATGGAACATTCCGGGGCGCGTTGTCGTATACTAACCAGTCATTGATTTACGGAGGCCGGAGCGGATGACAGACTCTCCCGAAGGCGCTCATACACCCAAAGCCGGGGACGCAAGAACGCCGCGCGCCGGCGACCACGCGCCCGATCTCGCGCTGACTTCGACCGAAGGCGGCTCCGTTCGCCTTTCGGAGTTTTGGGCGCGCCGGCCAATCGTCGTGGTGTTTCTTCGTCACTACGGCTGCACGTTCTGCCGCGAACAGGCGGCCTGGCTGCGCCGTGATTACTCCCAGTTTCGCGCCGCCGGCGCCGAAGTCGTCTGTATCGGCCAGGGCGATCCGAAGACCGGCAAGGCGTTCCAGATCTTTCTCGACCTGCCCTACCCGCTTCTCGTCTGCGGCGACGATCTGACGGCGTTCCAGACGTACGGACTTGGACGCGGGACGTTCGGTCAGCTATTTGGATGGCGCTCCTGGGTTCGCGGCGCGATCGCGACGCTGCGCGGCCATATCATCGGCCGGCTTTCCGGCGACGGGTTTCAAATGCCCGGAACGTTTATTATCGACACCCAGGGCATCGTTCGCTTCGCGCATCGGCACGCCGACGCGACGGACAATCCCGGCAATGACATCTTGCTTCGCGAACTGGCGAAGCTCGGGGCCACCAGCGCCATCTCACCCACACCACGATAAAGGATATCCTCAACATGCGTATTCACTGGCCCTTGGGCATGACGGCAATTCTTGTCGCCGCCGTCGGCGCGACCGCCGCAACACACCACGCTCCGATGAAAGCAAAGGCGTCCACGAACGCCAAGCAGATCGCCGCCGGCAAGGCCTTGATCTCCAAGGACCAATGCAATGGCTGTCACAGCGCCGACCTCAAGGGCAAGCCCGGCTTCTCCCCGAGCATCCGCTGGTCGAGCCTGTCGAAGACGTACAACGAGAAGACTTTCGCGCGCGTGATGGACACCGGCGTGACTCAGAGCGGCTCCATGGTCAAGAAGCCAATGCCCGTTTACCACCTGAAGGCCGCCGAGAGCGCGGCGCTGGTGGCGTACCTGAAAACACAAAAGTAGAAAATTTCTTGCAGAGGGGCTTGCAATTTTCGCGGGGGCGGGGTAATATACTCCTCGTCAGCCGCACGGGGGATTAGCTCAGCTGGGAGAGCGCTTCAATGGCATTGAAGAGGTCAGCGGTTCGATCCCGCTATCCTCCACCACTCTGACAAGATATTAAAGTCATTTACAGCCGCTTCAATTGAGAGATTGAGGCGGCTGTTTTTGGCTTTTGGTAAGGCGAAATTAATGCCGGAGAATTCCACAACCGCAGAACAGCGAGCCGCGCAGACCATCGCCGCCTTGCTTCCCGACGCGCGTCAAGACATCAGCGTTATTCCGATCTTGGCGGCGCGGGAGGAAGTGCTGGCGCGATTCGGGGCGATATTTCAGCCGGACAGAATCGCTTCCCTGGAGTTGGCGCAATACAGAGACTTTCTCAAGTTTGAAAACAACAAGCATTGGCGAGGGTTTCTGCGGCGTGGGGTGGACGCGCGGGACATTGAGGCGCTTCGAGCGGCGCTGACGGATTTACTGGATGAAGGGGCGCCGATCGCCGGGCGCATCGATCGTGCGACGGCGCGCGTGCCTGGCCTCAGCGTCGCCATCGCCACCGCGATCCTCCATATTGTGTCGCCGGCGAAGTATGCGCCGTGGAGCCGGACGTCGGCGCAGGCGCTGGAGCGACTGAAGTTACGGCCGAAGTTTACGCGGGACGCGACGGCGGGTGAAAAGTACGAAGCGATCAATGCCGTGGTCGTTCGGCTTGCCGAGAGGCTCAGTCTGCACCTGTGGGACCTGGATACGGTCTTTCAATATTTCGTCGCGGGACCGACGGATGAGGAAGAGTTGGACGAAGACGGACCGCAGCCGCCCCTGGTCGATACTTTGTCCGAAGTGCTTCACTTACAGAAGCACTACACGTCTCAGATCTCCAATGGCGCGATGCGCAAGCGCGGTCACTTTGTCACGCGGGTCGCGCCGAAGTATCTGCGGGAGTTTATCAATCCGCTGCGCTTTCCCAATTACCACTTTGAATACGAAGGCTCCAACGGAAACGCGACCTGCGCGAAAGTCCCCTACGTTCGGATCTACTCGCCGGAGGAGGCGCCGACAGTCGCGGCGGCTTACTCGCTGGTCTACCTCTTCGCCGCCGACGGCTCCGCCGTTTATTTGTCGCTCAACCATAGCGCTTCGGAGAGCGGCGTCCGGGCGAATCGTGAGCGCGTGAACCGTGCGCGTTCGCTTCTGCTGGAGAAGAACTTCCGGGCGCGCGGTCTTAAGTTCGACATCGATCTGAAAGATCCCCGGGGCCAGATGTGCAAGTCGTTCGAGGAGGGAAATGTCTTCGCCATCGAATACAAGCTCCCTCTGCCGGACGAAAGCGTCCTCCAAGAGGACCTGTCGGACATGCTGCACGGCTTGTATACGATCTATCACGACGGCGAAACGCCCGCCCTCGCGGCGCCGACGCCGCCGAGCCTGCAATACAGCGCGTCCGGCTCCGCGCCAGGCGCATACGTGCGCGAGACGCCGTCCGATTTTTCCGCAGCTCCAAAGATCGCGCCGCCTTACTCCATGTCGGAATGCGCGGAGGAGACAGGGATTTCCGAGAAGACGATTGCGGAGTGGCTGCGCGCGATTGAGCGCAAAGGCCAGGCGATCCTTTACGGCCCTCCCGGAACTGGAAAGACATACGCCGCCCAGCGATTGGCGAAGGTTCTCATCGCGGAAACGGAAGGTTTCGTCGAACTCGTCCAATTTCATCCGTCCTACGCCTATGAGGACTTCATTTACGGCATCCGCCCCACCCCCGGCGCCGCCGGAACGCTCAATCTGGAGCCGGTCCCGGGACGTTTTGTGAACTTCTGCCGGCGAGCGCGCGGGGTAAACGGCGCATGCGTGCTGATCATCGACGAAATTAACCGCGCCAATTTGTCGCGCGTGTTCGGCGAGCTGATGTATCTGCTGGAGTATCGAAAAGAAACGATCGATCTCGCCATCGGCGTCCCGTTCTCCATTCCGGAGAACGTGCGGATCATCGGGACGATGAACACAGCCGACCGGTCCCTCGCCGTTGTCGACCACGCGCTGCGCCGCCGCTTCGCATTCTTCGCGCTCGCGCCCAATTACGAAACGCTGCGCAAGTTCCATCGCGCCGCCGGCTTCCCGGTCGATGGCCTGATCGGTGTGCTGAACCGCGTGAACGACGCCATCGACGATCCCCACTACCACATCGGTATCAGCTACTTTCTGCGCGCGGACATCGCGGACCATCTTCCGGAGATCTGGACGGTGGAAATCGAGCCCTATCTGGAGGAGTTTTTCTTCGATCAGCCCCAGGTGGTGACATCCTACCGGTGGCCGCAGGTTCGGGACAAGATCCTCCATGGCTAACCCGCGCATCATCCGACTGTCGGAGCGCAAGCCCAAAACGCTGCGCCGGGACGAACTCTCCGAGGATCTCGCGCTACGCCTGTGCCGCAAGTATTCGCACGCCGTCACGGTGGAGTTTCCGACACCGCTCAACGAAGACCGCTGGACCATCACCTCGCAAGGCTGGATCGGCTATCTGCCGGTGTCTCCCGAGTTCTCCGTCGAAATCTTCCCGCACATTCTGATCGATAACCTCTTCCGGATGCTGGAGTACGCCTATCGGCTGAAAAACTTCAAGATCCTGCCTGGGACGATTCGCGTCAAATCCATCCAAGAGCTATTCGACCGCCTCGCGCACGTGCTCGCGGACCTCGCCATCGCACGACGCCGGCGCGGACTCTATCGCGAGTACGTCGCCACCTCCGACGATATCCCTTTCGTCCGTGGCCGAGTGGACTTCGCGCGCCACGTACAGCAGCCCTGGCGCGGCCGTTTGGACTGCGAGTTCGAGGAGCACACGGCGGACATCTCCGACAACCAGCTCATCGCCTACTGCTTGGAGCAAATTGCGCGAAGCGGACGCTGCTCGGAAGCCACAATCCCGCACATCCGCCGCGCCTATCGCATGTACGCCTCGGAAATCGCCGTTCCCCAATTCGACGCCAAGGCATGCCTTGGCCGGCTTTATCACCGTCTCAACCAGGACTACGAACCGATCCACGGCCTCTGCCGCTTCTTCCTGGAGCATCTGGGGCCACATCTGGAATACAGCGGCGACCACACGATGCCGCCGTTCATGCTCAACATGGACCGATTGTTCGAACTCTTCGTCGCCGAGTGGCTGACAAAGCATCTGCCGCCCAGCCTGCAAGCGCGCGTTCAGGAAACAGTCAAGCTAGATCCAACGAATCGCCTCCAGTTCCATATCGACCTGGTGATCTATGACCGAGACCAGGGCGTCCCAATCGCCATCCTCGATACCAAGTACAAGCGCCCTAAAACGCCGAACACCGCAGACGTGGCGCAGGCAGTCGCATACGCCGAATCCAAAGGCGTGAAGACGGCGGTTTTGATCTACCCGGAGCGCCTCCCCCGGTCATTGGAGATCACAGTGGGGCAGACGCGTGTCGAGACGCTGGAGTTTGACTTGACAAAGCCGCTTGAGGAATCGGGGAGCGCGTTTTTGGAACGGCTGCTTGCGTTTCTCTGATAAACGGCGAGAGGCCGGGAGGAAATCTCCTCCCGGCCTCTTATAATCCGAAATTCCTGACTAAACTTTACTCAGCAGACGATCCCAGATCTCGCTGTCGACTTCATGCTTCGCGACGTACATGTCATCGGAATGAACCTCTGTGGGCTCATGGACGATGAACTCGCCGCGCGCGGGGTTCCGGAGGTCGAAGTACTCCGCTCCCTGGATCAGGCGGCCATACCGCGTCACCAAGTGGACGCGGCGCCATTCTTCTTTTGTCAGATCCGGGAGTAAGTCGTACGCCTGCCGGCTTTCGTTTGTCTCAAGCGCATCGGTGTTGGCCGGCAGGTGGGTGGATAGAGAAGTTCGCTTTCGATCTCCCGTGGGGATCTCTCCGGCGGTTTGTGTACGATCTTTCATAGACCTAACCTCCAATATGAAGGCAGTCTACCCCGGACCGGCAAAGCATAAACTTTCGATTACGGCTGCACCAGCACCGAACCGCCCTCGACTTTGGTCGTGAGCTCAGGCAGCGGAGTCTGCGGCGGGCCGCCCGCGTTCTTGCCGGCGGCGTCGAACCGGCCGCCGTGGCATGGACACTTGAACTGATGACCGCCGGGCGACCAGAGCACTTCACAGCCCTTGTGCGTGCAGCGCGAGGAAAGCGCCAGGAACTTGCCATCGCTTTGCTTGGTGACGTAGATGCTGCCGCCATCCGACAGCGTCACCTTCTTGAAATCGCCAACGGTGAAGTCGCCGACCGAGCCAACCTTCTCGAAGCCGCCGGCGGCGCGGGCCGAGGGGGACAGCAGCGGAAGCACGGCAACCGCCGCGCCGGCCATTGTCAGAGTCTTCAAAAAGCCGCGACGCGTCACGTCACTATTCATTTCCATTCCGATTCCATCCTCTCGGCTGATGTTCGCCGTATTCACATCCATTAAGACACCCGCGCGCTCGAAATAGTTCCCGAAGGCAGGCGGACACTGTCCCCTATTGCCCCGCGATTAAGGCGTCCAGGACTTTGGGGAGATGATCGTCCATTTCCGGATCGTATCCTTCCGTTACCGCCCGCACCTTTCCCGCGTGATCCACCACGACCATCAGCGGAATACTATCGACGCTGTAGCGAGTGTGCGCGACTCCCTGGTTATCCGAGAGCATGGGAAACGTAAGGTTGTTCTGAGCGGCGAACTTCTTGATCGTCTCCGGTGAGGCGTCGCCGTTGATTCCGTAGAACTGAACGCGGCCGCGATACTTTTCCGACAGCGCCTGTAGATGCGGCAGCTCCATGCGGCAGGGGCCGCACCAGGTCGCCCAAAACGAAAACACGACGGGCTGCCGGCGCGCCGTCGCCTGAAGGTCCACGAGCTGACCGGTCCCGACATCCGGGATGGTGAAGTTGGGGGCCGTCTTCGCCTTCGATTGGGGAATCAGGCCGTCGGAGCCGCCCGTGTCGTCCCATTGCGTCTTCGCGGAGAGGAACGAAAGCGCGATCACGCCGACCAGCAGCAGCGCCACCAGCGATTTCACAATTCGATTGTCCAACAAAGGCCCCTTTCCGGGAGCGCTAAGAGATCGCCGCGCGCAAACGGTAAGATCCGTAATCCACGATATTTACCAAGATGATGAGCAGCGCGATGATGACGCCGGTATCCAAAAGCTTGAACTCATGGATGCTGTCGAGCAGCTGCGCTCCCAGCCCGCCGGCGCCCACGATGCCGATGATAAACGAGTCCCTGAGATTATACTCGAAAGAATACAGTGTCGTCGCGAGATAGTGCGGAAAGACTTGCGGCATCATGCCGAAGACGAAGACCTGCACGGAGTTCCCGCCCGACGCACGCACGGCGTCGATAGGCCCAATCGAGACCGATTCCAGCGCCTCGGCGTACAATTTCGACAGCGAAATAAAGGTGACGTAACCGATGGAGATCGCTCCTGCCGTTTTCCCCAGTCCGATGGCGGAGAGGATGATCAGGGCATAGACGATCGTCGGCACGGCGCGGGAAAAATTCAGATACGCTTTGATGGCCGCGCTCAGGGACTGGGGAAAGACGCTGGTCCGGGCGGCGACGAACGACATCGGGAACGCCAGGATCGCTCCCGCAACAGTGCCGACGACCGCCATTTGGATGGTGTCGAGCAGCGGCTGCATGATCTGATCGCGCAGGCTCAGGTCGTATCGGAAATCCGCCCTGCCATGTGGGATCATCCGCCCGACAAAGCTGACGCCGGCGGCAAGCCCCGTCGGCAGATGCCCCCAGTCAACCTCCAGCCCCAGAAAGGACCAGACGACGAGGGCCGCGATCGCGAGGAGACCGAAGATACCGCCAAGGATTGAAAAAACTTTCAACGCGCCGCCTCATGGACCGGGCGCGCGAGGACTTCCGCCACGGCGGCGTCGCTCAGTTGGTCCGGCGCGGCGTCGAAGGTGATCGCGCCGTTCTTCAGGCCGATGATCCGCGTGCAGTAGCGCCGCGCGAGCGCGATATCGTGCATGGAGCAGAGGATGGTGGCGCCCGTTTTATTCACCAACTCCTGAAGCAGATCCATGATCTCGTCTTTGGTGAGAACATCGAGGTTCGCCGTAGCTTCATCGGCGAGGATGATGCGCGCGCCCTGCGCGATCGTCCGCGCCACGGCGACACGCTGCTTCTGCCCGCCCGAAAGGTCGCGCACGCGGCGGCGCTCCAGCGACTCGAGGCCGACTTGCGCGAGACACTCGCGCGCCAGCGCGACATCCGAGGCGGGGAACCGATGGAGACACGAAGAAAGCGTGGGAAGGTAGCCGAGGCGGCCGATCAGGACATTCTTGAGCACGGTGAGCCGGTCGACGAGGTTAAACTCCTGAAAGATCATCCCAATTCGCCGGCGCAGCAAACGCCGCTCGGATTCGGGCATGCTCTCGACGGATTCTCCGAGCACCACGCAGCGGCCGCTGGTCGGGGTGACCAGGCCGTTGATACAGCGCAGCAGCGTGCTTTTGCCCGCGCCCGAGAGACCGATCAGTCCGACGAATTCCCCTTCGGCGATGCGGAGGTCCAGCCCGCGCAGGACGGGCTCGCCGCCTCGGTAGGAATGGACAAGATTTTCGATAACGATCGCGTCAGGCACGTGGGGATTACTTCTTCTTCACGCCCTTGAGCGATTCCAGGCTCAGCCCCAGGATCGTTGCTTTTTTACGCACGGAATCGAAAAACGGGTCGTCCGCCGGCACCCACTTGGGATACAGGATCTTCTGCGCCGCCGCCTGCCCTTCCGGGTCCGTATTGATGTCCACGAACGCCTTCTGCAGCGCCGCGATCGTCTTGGGATCGAGATTGCCGCGCGCGACAAACATACCGTTGGGGATCGGGTCGGTCTTGGCGATCACCGACATCTGTTTGACTTCGGCGGGGTCTTTGAGCTGCTGCTCGATGGCGTCCTCGTACGATGCGCCGCCATCGGCGACTTTATTATAGACGGCGAGCACGCTGCCCGCTCCCGTGATATTCGCGGCCTTGACGTCGCGCTGAGGATCGACTCCCGCTTCCTTCATCAAGCCGGCGGGATAGAGATAACCCGATGCGGACGTACGGTCCGCGAAGACGAAGCTTTTGCCCTTGAAATCCGTGATCTTATGGATCCCGGAGTCCGTACGGACAAAGATGATCCCCTGATAGGTCAGCTTGCCATGGAAGTACGGCATCGCAATCGGCACGAGATGCTCGGGGAGGTTCTTGAACTCGTTCGCGGCCAGCACATACGCGAGCGGACTGAGGTAAGCGCAGTCCACCTGATCGGCGCGCAGCGCCTGCAAAACGCCGGCGTATTCAGGCGTCACGAATACTTTCCCGCTGGGTCGTCCGGTCTTCTTCGAGAGATAAGTCGCCAGAGGCGTATACTCGTCGATGATGACGCTCGCTTTGTCGAACGGGATTACCCCGACTCGAAGCGGCTCTTGAGCCGGATTCGAGGAGCTTTTGTGCGAGCAGCCGGAAATGGTGATTGCGGTCACCGCCGCGAGCGCGAAACCGGCGCGGCGCAGTGAACGCGGCTTGGGTGAACTTAACTTTGGGGTAGTGCGGACACGGATCGGCATAACGCTCCTTGAAAGTCCCAACATAATTAGGCCGGCGGGAAGCCGCCGACATCACGCCCCTGATCGCGGCGATATCGAATGAGCTCCAGAGAGATAAAGAACGGGTCGAGGCTCACGGTAACGCCCAGCCGCTCCACGCACTTCGCCAGCGCGCGCTCCTGGATGGGATCGGCTTGGCCGAACGGCGCGTCCATAAAGTGATCCATCGTGGCCGAGATCAGCTTCACGGCGTGAAGCAGGAACGCCGCCTGCCCATGCGGGTACCGCGCCAGCGGAGCGTGCTTGAACGCCACGGTGAGCCGCTCGTTGAGCTTATCCCAGTGAGGGATCAGCTCCACGACCTCATCCATATGGCCGGCCTGCGCGGCCCGAGCGGGCGCAGACGGAGCCGAGCGCGGCGGGGCGGGCGCGGCGGTCTCCTGGTGATTTGCGGCGGCCGCCGGCGGCGCGGGCTCGGGCGCGGACGAAACCAGCTCCTGCGCCTGCCGCGCCTTGTAATCTTCCAGCGAGAAACCTTCGATGATATGCAGCGCTAGCGGCCGCCCGGCCACCTCCGCAAGAGCGTCATCGATCACGGTCGCATATTCGTGGGTCTGTAAATTGACGGAAAGGTAACGATCGTTGGGATCCAAGCCGACAATGAGATGGTTGCCGTCGAGCGCCAGAGGCCGCGCGGCCTCCATCGCCATCCAGACGATCGGAATATCCAGAGTGCGCTGCACGCGGTAAAACGCCTGTCGCCAAATCTCTTCGGGCTTAGATGCCGCCTGCTGGTCCATGGTTTACCTCCGAGATCGTTTCCCGCCGCAACCGCGTCGTTCGGGGAAATGTGGGTCCGGGGCGGCGGGGACGCCGCGCGCCGAGTCGGTTAATTATGATGCGCGCGCTTGCCAATTGTCAACATCCACGAATGTTTGGTCTCATCAGAGTGCGGGAACAGGAAAATCGTGTGCTATAATTATGCAAATCTGGTTTTCTATGTCTGTGGGAGGATTGCATGATCATTGAAGAAGTCGCCCCCATGCTCACGTGCATTCAGAGCAATGACGGCTTCCAGTACGAGCTGCTAATGCGAGCTCGTCCCGAACAACCCGCGATCACCAAAGTGCGGATCGGTCCGTATTTTTTCAAGCCCGAATATCAGCCCAAGGTCGGTCCGATGGGCGTGATGCTGCAAGGTCCGGAGCCCAAGTACTGGATAATGCATCGCGTGCTGGATCTGAGCAACCCGCGCGGTTGGTCTCGCCTGCACTGGGAGATCGCCGACAATGAGCCGGGCCATCCCGCGTATCTCGTGGCGCGCGGCGTCCTGAAGCCCGGCGAAAGCGGACTGTTCCGATTCCTCTCGACAATCGCTCCCGGCGGCGTCCGCGCCGGCATGGAAGTCTATCGCGGCGACGAGCACAAAGACTACGGCGTCAGCGGCCCCAACTACGAGCCCTATATGCAGGGCGATCACGAGCACTAAACGCGGCGAAAGCCGGTGATCCAACGGATCACCGGCTGAGACGCATAACAAGATACGAGTGCGCGGGAAAAGTGTACGAGAACTCCGCGCCGCGCACGCTCCTCCGATCGCGCTGGGGCCGGATCTCCTCCAAACCCGCCGGCGCGTTGACCGCCGCCATGTCCCCCGCCAGCGTCCACGTTTCCGCCGACTTCACCCCATCGAACCCTTGCAGCGAGACCGCCGCCTCCGTGGCGGCGGGGCCGACATTCACCACGCTCAGAATTAACGATTTGCCGTCCTTGCCGCGCGCCGCCGAGACAAACAAATCGCCGCTGTTTTCCACGGAGCTTTGTACGCACAGTGTCTCGTATCCTCTTGCCGCCATCTGCTGGGCGTAAAATGGCGGCATGCGCCAGACACGATCGGGGGTGAAGAAGATCTGTCCCTGGTCCCAGCCGTTGTCGTTCTGACGCCAGGGCTGGAGGCAGTTCGCGGGGCAATCGGCGATAACGAAATCGCCGTGGCGCGTGGCGGCGGCCAGCGTCGTGGCGTGTCCGAGCGCACGCTGCAGATTGTGAAGGTTCCCGTTTTCCTCGAAGATCACCGCCTTCATCTTTGATTGCGGGCCCCATTGCCAAAACAGCGACTGGACCTGAGTCAGATCGCGGTCGATTCCCCTCCCCGCGTCGGCGGAGTCCGACCAGACATGCAAATCCCAGGCCGCCGCCTCCCCGTTCACCGCTCGGAAGACACGCTTCATGCTCGGGGAGTTGGGACGCCACCACGCGGCGCAGACGAGCTTGAGGCCAGGATGGCGCGCGTGAATGGCGCGCGCGATCGCCTGAAATCGCGCGCTATAGTGATCGTACGCCGCCGGGTCGTCGGCGCCAATGCACTCTTCATTCCCAATCTCAATGTACTGGATATGGTAAGGCGCCGCGTGCCCGTCGCCGGCGCGCCGGCGGCCCCAGGGGCTGGACGCGGGCGCCGTCAGATAGTCGGCGAGGTCGGCGGCGTCCTGCGCCGTCTCCTCAATATTGATGGCGAACGCCGGCGCGAGATGCGCGGCTTCGCAAAAGTTGAGAAAGTCGAAGATCCCGAAGCCGTTCGTGGAGTATGGATACCAGTTGCCCCGGTAAGGAGGCCGCCTGTCGGGGTCTCCGATCATGTTCTTCCAACGATAGCCGGGAACATTCACCATCGTGCCGCCATAACGCAGGAACGTCACGCCTTCATCAACGATCGCATGCGCGATATCCGACCGGATCGGCAGCCCATGGAACTGCTCCAAGCCGGTTCCCATCAGCACCGCCTGGTCGGCCCAGACGACGCCCGGATGGTCGATCCAGAGAGCGAAGCGAGCGCCGGGGTCCGTCGCCGTCGAGCTCAGCGTAAATGCAAACTTCCTCCATGAGGCGCCGATCGCAGCAAGACGCTGAGCCGCGTAGGTCCTGCGACCGTCGGCGCTTTGCAGCGCCACGGTAACGCTCCCCTGGAGAGACTGCCCGCGCAAGTAAACCCGCCCCTGAAACTGCTGTCCCCGCTTGACCGCGATCCCCCACCGGTTGAGCCCGCGATTGGCGACGCCGACTTGCCCGATTCCCGCGCCATGCTGGATTCTCTGGCAGAACGCGCCGTTGAACGGATGATGTCCGTCCAATTGGAATTTGCCTGCGGCTCCGTGGGTGACGACCGCGTCCCACATGCCGCTGACCGCGCGCGCCGAGGCGGCCGTCAATCGGGCGTCCACGACGCCTGCGCCGGTCTGAACGCTTACGCCGCGAAAGGACGCGTCCGCGTTCCACGTGCGCAGGGCGATTTTCCCCGAGAGCAGCGGCGAGGCCGTATCCGCGAAATCGATCGCCGGGATCGCGCCCCCGTCCAAATAAACACGGATTCGCGGCCCGGCCAGCACAACGCGCAGATGACTCCACCGTCCGGCGTTCACGGCGGCGGAGGCTGAAATCAATGGTTTCCAGTTGTGATGGTGCTTGCCCAGGAGGACCTGCCGGCCGCCAGGGCTGAGGCTGATTTCGTAGCCGTCGAATTCGTCCGCGCCCACGCCGGGGTTCTGGACGCGCACGAGCAGTCCGGCGTTATCCCCTGCCCGGCCGGAGAGCTGGAGATCGGCCTCGACGGCGCCATCGCCGATATCGGATCGGTCGTACACCAGCTTCGCCCCAGGATCGGCCGAAACGCGGCAGCCGGCGCCGTTCGGCGCCCACGAGCCTCCATAGGCGGTCCAGTCGGCGAACTTCGCCGCCGGCGCCGGCTCTTCAAAGCTCTCCCCGAAGATCTTCTGGTCGTACAAACCGCCGTAGATCTCGTGGTTGACGTCTTCGATACAGGATCCGGTCATCAGAGGCGTCACATGGCTGACAACTTTGGACGCGTCCACGTGGATCGCGACGTTGTCCGCATGCGCCGGGAGTGCGAGCGCTCTCAGCGCCATGATGAGCGCAAACGCGGCGGCGCGCAGCGAAGTTCTCATGCGGCGCCTTCCCGATCGACAGTCACGCGCGTCCCGGTTTCAAAGGATTGGATCGTCGCCAACGCCAGCCGCAGGGCGCGGCGTCCGGCGGCGGCGGGAACGGGCGGCGGCTCACCCTTGCGAAACGCCGACAGCATGGCGTCCAGATAAACATCGAACGTCCGGTGGAACTCGCGGTCGATGTCGTTGAAGTAGCCGGCCTGCCAGACCTCGCCGGTCTCCTGCCCCGTGGGCTGAAAGCTGTAGCGGCGCACGGTGTCCTCAATGACGACCCGGCCGGCGACGCCATTGATCTCGACGCGATGCGTGTCGGGGTAAGCGTACGACGAATCATAGGAGCCGACGAGGCTGCCGACCGCGCCGTTCTGGAATCGCAGCGAAAGCGCCATGGTCGAAAAGCCTTTGCCGGTCTTGTCCGTCATCTCCGCCATCACGGATTCGATCGGGCCGCACAGAAACTCCAGCATGTCGAACCCATGGCACTGCGTCTCGATCAGGTTGCGGTGCGGATGCCCCACGCCGCCCAGATCCTCGCCCCCAAAGCGCCAGGAGGCGAAGATCAGCTCGCCCAGACATCCCGACGCAATCGCCTCGTGCGCCAGCCGCACGGGTTTGGCGTAACGGTGGTTGAAGTTGATCGCGAAGAAGAGGTCGCGCTTTTTGGCTTCCGCCAGCAGCGTGTCCGCCTCGTCCAGCTCGAACACGAGCGGCTTCTCGGCCAGCAGAGGAACGCCCGCCTGGATCACTTGCAGCGTCGGCTCGAAGTGCCGCTCGTTGGGCAGGCTGAGGCTGACGAAATCGGGACGCTCCTTCACTAACATCTCCTCGATATTCGTGTAGGCGCGAACGCCGTATTCGGCGGCGCGGGCCTGAGCGCGTTCTGGGTTTCGGCCGGCGACGGCGCAAAACTCCACGTCGGGCCGCTGTGAAAAGACGCGCGAGTGCTGGCGTCCCCAGCCGCCCGTTCCCACGATGGCCACTTTGATCTTCTTTTCGTCCGTCATTGTTCGATGATGACCTTTCCCGTATTCCCTTCGAAAAATAATTCAAAGGCGTGCTGAATTTCGCCGACGCCAAACCGGTGCGTGATGATCTGATTCAAGTAGTCCCGATGCGCTCGGAGCAGCTCCAAATTCCCGGGAAGCTCATTGTAAGAAAAATATTCGCTCCCGATCAGCGTCATCTCCCGGAACACAAAATCGGCGTAAAGGTTTTTGATGGTGAGACCGCCGCCGTGCGCGACGCTGACCAGCACGCCCCGATGCGCCAGCAGAGCCATGCTCTCATCGCGCACCCGTTCCTGCCCGGCGGCGTCGAACACCACGTCCGGCAGTTCCAGCCCATGCCGCTTCATTCCTTCCGCCAGCGACATTTCGGTCGCCAGCACGGGCAGTCCGCCCATTTTCTCCGCCAGTTCGAGACGATACGGAACCACGTCGGACAGCACGACCGGAATATCCTTGCCCAGCATCAGCTTCACCATCGCCAGCAGGCCCAGACCGATGGGGCCAGCGCCGGGGATCAGCACGGATTGAATATCTTTGTGAACCAAAGAGGCCCGGCGGATCGCATGTCCTCCCGTCCCCATAATATCCAGAAGCAGCGTCGCCTCCGTCGGCGTCACGTCGGATGGCGTGGGAAAGAAGAGGCTCTCATGGACCAGTTCATAAACACCGTAGCCGCCGTCACGATTGAACCCCATATCGCCGCGCTTGGCGAGACATTGGTTCGTGTGGCCCAGCGCGCACGAGCGGCACTCGCCGCAGAAGTCCATCAAGAAGATGGCGCCCGGCGTACCCACCCGGGTCGTGGCCCCTGGCCCCGCCGCCGCCACCACGCCCGCCGCTTCATGACCGGGCGTGACCGGCGTTCCGTCACGAAATTGGCCGCGCTCCGAGCCGCACAGGGCGTTGGCTTTGACTTCAATCAAGAGCTGGCCGGCGCCCGGCTGCGGTACGGGCTTGGCGGTCGTGACGATCCGGCCGCCGCCCACGAAATGCGGGACGGTAACTTCCTGGGGGATCGCGTTCATATACGTTTCTCCTTGTCTCGAAAATGCGACGTTCTATGCGACACTATAGCACATATTATCGCTCTTTCAAGTAAATACCGATCAAATAAATTAGAATTTATCGATAATTTTGCTCATTATGAAACTATATGATCATATTTTTCACAAAACCTATTGACGTATTGAGATTCGTGTCCTATACTGGGTTTGTTCCCGCGCCGTAGTCAGCGCGGGAACAAAATCAACCGTATCATCTATAGAGAACAAGAGGCAAAATGAAGAAGAAATTGGGTTTCACACTGATTGAATTGCTAGTTGTTATCGCAATAATTGCGATTCTTGCAGCAATCCTGTTCCCGGTCTTCGCCAAAGCGCGCGAGAAGGCCCGGCAGATCAGCTGCACATCCAATATGAAGCAGATCGGCCTGGGGCTGCTTCAGTATGTCCAGGATAATGACGAAACCTGGCCGACATCGACCTATCCCGGCAATCCGCAAAAGGCGCGCGGCTGGGCGGGCAAAGTCTATCCCTATTTGAAGAGTGTCGGCGTCTACAAATGTCCGGACGAGTCGGCCGCCGTCGCCATCAGCGGCGGCGTAACCTTCTATCCCATTTCCTACGGACTGAACTCCAACCTGGACGGGCAGACGGCGGGCGGCGCGCTTGCGGCCGACAATTCTCCCGCGAAGACCGTACTGCTATTCGAATGCGAAGGGCAGACGGCGGACTTACTGAACCCGCTGGAAACGAATTCCGCCGGTGGATGGGGGCCGGATCGCTGCGCGGGATATCTGGATCAGGCCGGACCGAATATCGCTTACTCCAGCGGCCCGATGGGCAACCCGGTCCCCAAATCGGACGGCTGCGGCCTTCCGCCCAAGGGATATTGGGTTTCCGCCACCGGTCGGCACACCGACCTCTCCAACTTTGCAATGGCCGACGGTCACGTGAAAACACTGCGCGGCACATCGGTGTCGCCCGGACAATCGGCGGCTATCGAGACGGATCCCCAGTATAATGACGGCGGCGGAACGACACACTCCGCAGGGACCGGCGTTTCCGGATTTGGAGCAACGTTCAGCCATATTTAATTCGGCCACGAAACATCGGATTGAAAAGGAGCCTGGGGAATTTCTTCCCCAGGCTCCTTTGGCTTCTCGCATCCCTCGCTTGCTTAGGCGCGCTCATTGACAGGTATAATGGCCATAAGGATGAATCATGGCTGTTAGAAAGCAAGTGGCGAGCCGGCGCAGGCAAGAGATCTTACAAGACCTTCTCCTCGCGGGAGATGTCTCCGTGAACGAGCTGGCCGAACAATTGGGGGTTTCCGCGACGACTGTGCGGCGCAGTCTGCGCGCGCTTGAGGAGCAGGGCTTGCTGCGCCGGCGGCATGGCGGAGCCGTGCCGATCGAATCGTCTCTGTACGAACACTTCCGCTACGACGCGGACTTTCAGGAGCGCGACCAGCTTTACGCGGACGAAAAGCGCCGGATCGGGCTGGCGGCCAGCGAACACGTCAAGGATGGCGATATCGTCGCTCTGAGCGCCGGCACCACCACCACGCAGATCGCACGCGCCCTCAAGCTTCACAAAGATGTCACCATCGTCACCAACGCCCTGAACATCGCGATGGAGTTCGCCCGCTCCACCACCCTGCGCGTGCTTCTGACCGGCGGGTACGTCAGCGGCGGCTGGTTTTCCGTCCTTGGGCCCACCAGCCTGGAGACAATCGCCGATACCGAAATCGACATCACCTTCGTGGGGGTCGACGGCATTGAGCCAAAATCGGGCCTTACCGCGAACCACCCGGACGAGGCCGATGTCAACGCGGCGATGATCCGTCAGGCCCGCCGAAAAGTCGTCGTGGCGGACCACAGTAAGCTGGGCCGAACCGCGGACGCCTTCGTCTGTCCCCTGCACGCGGTAGACCTCATCATTACGGATACCGGCGCAACCGATGAAGCCCTCGCCCCATTCCGCAGCAAAAAGATCTCCATTCAGCAAGCCTGACACCCTGCTTTCACGCATTACGCCCCTTTACGCCCAAACATAAATTTGCTCATTTGAATCGAAAAGGATCAAAATATTTATAAATCGATTCTATTTATGACCATAGTATTGACGAATGCGCATATCTATGGTATTTTAGGAATATACGCAATCAATTCTGTCAGCATATAGGAGAAATTATGATGAACTCTCAAACTCATGCGTCTCGTCAGCGTCTGCTGGGTTTCACACTCATTGAACTGCTAGTTGTCATCGCAATAATCGCAATACTTGCCGCCATTCTGTTTCCTGTCTTCGCCAAAGCGCGAGAGAAAGCGCGGCAGATCTCCTGTGCTTCCAATCTCAAGCAGATCGGACTGGCGCATTTGCAATACTCGCAAGACTATGACGAGCAGCTCTGCGCGGCCTGGATCGGCGACGCCGATGGAAATCCCGGGAATGGCGATAATTATCCGGGAACTGCACGCTGGATGGACTTGATTGGCCCCTATGTGAAGAGCCGGGATATCTTTGTCTGCCCCGACAGCCCGGAAGCCAAGTATGTCCCGTTATCGACCAACTATCATGAGGAAGGCGGATACTGCATCAATGTCGCCTACTACGACGGCACGACGGGACATCCTCCCATTACCGACGGCATCTTCCAGCGATCGCTCACGCTGGCTCAGCTGCCGGTTCCCTCCACCACCGTGCTGGTGACGGACTCGAACGCCGCCAACAACAACGATTTCCAGCTCGCCTGGTCGAATATTGGATCTCAGCCGGCCGGAATAGAACACAGTAATCTGGCCTGGGGCTGGATCTACGCCACCGCCGGCCGCCACACCGACAATCGATCCAATACGCTCTTTTGCGATGGGCATGTGAAGGCGATGACGCTGGATGCGCTGCTGGAAAAATCGACGGTGTCCGGGCCGACCAACGGCGCTTATCGTTATTTCACGACGGAAGACGATTAGCGTCAGGCAACACGGATGTCCGGCGATTAAAATCGCGGCTAGAAAATCACGATGCGCCCCTCCGGGCACTCCAGATTTGAGATGCGATTGCGTTTCTACTCTGGAGTCCACGGAGGTGGACATCGTGCTTTTCTAGCCGCGATTTTAACCGCCGGGCGCTATGTGCGTAACGTCAGCGATTAAATCGAATTCTCCCCCGAATGCTTACCCCTCCAACACCCGCCATTGCAAGATCCCCGCAGACCACCCCGTCTGCATTTGCGCGACGAGTCGCAACGCAGTAGTGCGAATAGAGGGGAAGGTGACGCGGTTGAATTTGTCGACTTCGACGCCGTAAGGCGAGGTCGCTTCCACGGAGCGCCATTCGCCGCCGTCTTGGTACTGCAAGCTCCACGATTGGGGGACGCGGCAGTCGCGGTGGACGCACTCCTCGTCCCACCAGTAGACTTCCACTCCGGAGATTTCCTGCGCGGACGGGAAGTCATACTGGACCCATTCCGAAGTTCCCCGATGATCCCACCAGGTAAAGCGCGGAATCGTCTCGTCGTCGGAGGCGCGCGGCTGGCGCGCGTTGTTCAGCGCCCAGACCGTGTCGGAGGGGTTGCAGCGGGACGCCGAGGGCGTGGCGGCGGCTGCGGTCGTCAATGGGAGCGCGTACTGGCGGTCATCGGCGATCCAGACGGCCATATGCGTCGGCTCGCGGTTGGTGTTGGTATAGAACGGCAGCGCGGTGAATGTGGCCGCCTCGGCGGCGGGTTCGCCTTCGGGATGCGCCGCCGTCATCCGCGCCCGCGCCACATGCGCGTCGCCGCGCAGCACGGTCACGCCGCCCAGAAGATCGGGACGATGCTCGGCGCGAATCACGGACGAGGGCGCGAGGACGAGCGATTCCACATGCCCGCCATTGTCCAATCCCTCCAGACAATAGACGATAGGTCCGCACATCAGAGCGACGCGGCCGACATCTGCGGCGATTCTCGGGTCCGCTTTCAGGCGGCGCGCCGGCATCGGCAGGTTCATCTCCACCGAGTCGCCGGCGCGCCAGGTCCGCTCGATCCGCGCATAGCCGCGCACAATGGACGGCGTGACAGACTTGCCGTTGACACGGAAAGACGCTTCGCTGCTCCATGCCGGAACGCGAAGGCTCAGCGCGAAGCGCGCCGGCTTTTTCGGCGCCAAGTCCAGGCGCACGCCCCCATTCCAGGGATAGCCCGTCGTCTGCCGCAGAGTCACGTCCCATCCGTCCTGCGCGATCTTCGCCTCGCTTCCCGTAAAGAGGTTGACATAGACTCCGTCCAAATCCGTGGCGTAGACGCCGCCTGGCAACGCGCCCATCAGCTTGAGGAACATCGGCGGGCAGCATGGACAGCCGTCCCAATCCCAGCGCCGACGCTCCGGGCCGGAGGCGAGGTAGTTCGTGTAGAAGTACGACGTTCCCGCGACGGAGACGCCGCACAGCGCGCCGTTGTAAAGCTCGCGCTCCAGCACATCGAAGTATTCGGCCTGCCCCGTCGCCAGGCCCAGGTTCCTGCTGAAGAATGCGCCTCCGACGGCGGCGCAGGTCTCCGCGTACCCGAAGTTGGGCAGTTCGTAGTCCGGGCCGAACCCTTCCGTCGAGGGGATCGCGCCCAAGCCGCCGGTCACGTACATTTTGGCCGCGACCATGTTGCTCCACCAGCGCTGCGCGGTGGCGTAATACTCCGGCCGCCCGTTCACTGACGCCGCGAGGGCGATGCCCGCCGCGAGCAGCGCGGATCGCACGGCGTGCCCCTCCATCGTCGGCTGAAACAGGGCCGACCGATCGTCCTGATCGTACACGCCCATATCCGCGCGTCCCGCGTGATTGCCCCGGTTCTCGATCCAGTATTCGGCCAGTTCCAGATATCGCTTCTCATCGACTTTCTGGCCGATCCGAGCCTTCAATTTCGGATCGTCCCGGTACAGAAGATAAAGCTCCACGAAGGCCAGTTCCGCGATGGCGTGGCCGGGAATGATGTTCTGCCTGGGCGGCGGTCCCATAATACGACACATATAGTTCGCCATGCGCGTGGCGACGTCCAGCAGCTTCGTCTTCCCCGTCGCCTGATAGTGATGGACTCCCGCCTCGACGAGACACCCTGCGTTATAGACGGTATGGGGAAACCGGTCGTCGTGCATGTCGCCCGGCGCGGACGGATCGCTCCAGCGCGCCGCGACATGGCTGAGCGTCACCGCAGTATGGAGATACCCATCGGGGTCCACGGCGGCGGCCGCCGCGATGCGGTCGATATAGCCATCCAGCCGCTTTTCCAGCGCGGGATCGGGCTGGGCGATCAGAAAGTCCGACGCCGCCGCGATCATCTCATAGATCAGGCCGTCCCACCAGGGATCGCCGTGATGCCCGCCCTCGGCGCGAGCAGCCACGCGGTCGAAGTTGTCGAGCGCGCCCGTTTTCTCAAACTTGTCGAAGCAGTCGTTGATGGTCACACCGCGCCAGACGGCGAGTTTGGGCGACCAGAAATCGTCATGGATCGTCACATGGCGAATCGGAACCGCCGTCAGCGCCCGCGACTTCTTGGGATCACGGACGGCGCCCTTTGCGCCGGCGGCGCGCCCCGCAAGCGGCGCCGCCGTCATGGCGGCGGCTACGGTAAAGCATCCTTGAATAAACTGGCGTCGTAACATTCATTCTCTCCTGCGGCTGGCGCCGATGCGGACGACGCTTCGGACACAAGACTCAATCAGCCCATAGATATGTTATCACGCCGCGCTTCTGACGACAATGACATTCTTTGTCCGTGGGATGAGATTGTTTGTCAGGCGATGGGCTCCCTTTTCCCCCGCGAAGCGGCTTGTTGGGGAAAAATGGGAAGACGAGCTCTAGCGAGTTGGGGGAATAGGGATTTCCGGAATAGAGTCTCCCCGCCGCCACTCCGTCGGCGTCTTGCCCAGTTCGCGCTTGAACTGAACCATCATGTATTCCGGGTATTCGTAGCCGGCCGCTTCGGCGATGCGCTCTAAGGGCCAGTCCGTCTCTCGGAGAAGCTGCTGGACGCGTTTGAGGCGCACGCGACGGATCTCTTCGTGCGGAGAGTGGCCCAGATGGCGGCGGAAGCCGCGCTCCAGAGCGGAGCGCGAGACCGGGAGGGCGGCGAGGACATCGTCGACGCCGATCCCGGAACAGGCTTCTCGGCGGATGAAGTGGATGGCGCGGGCGATGGCGGGATCGTCCACCGCCATGATATCCGTGGACTGGCGGGTGACGACGCCGATGGGCGACAGGAGGCGGTCCTCATCTGGCGGCGCATCGCCGGCCATCAGACGGTCGAGCAGGGCCGCTGCCTCGAAGCCGACGCGTTCGGCGTCGGGAACCACGCTGGAGAGGGGCGGATCGCAGAGGTCGCAGAACGTTTCGGCGTTGTCCACGCCGATTACCGCGACTTCCTCGGGCGCGGCCAGCCCCAGCACGCGGCAGGCGTCCAGCACATGATGCCCGCGCACATCGTTGCAGGCGACCACGCCGAGCGGACGAGGCAGTCCGCGCAGCCATTCCGCGATCTTATCTCGCTCCTCCTGCCACCGATGCTCGCGCAGCCCCTCGAACGGCGATTCGAACGATTCGTGCAGTTCACCGCGCCCCAGTACGGCGGCCTCCACGCCCAGAAAGCGCTCCTGCGACCAGACCTCGCCGCGAAACCCGCAGAAGGCGATATGGCGAAAGCCGCGCTCCAGCAGATGCTCGGCGGCCATGCGGCCAATCGCCCGCATGTCCGACCGAATACGCGGCGCGCCCAAATTTCCATAGCGATCGTTCAGATCCACCACGGCCAATCCGCGAGCGCGCAAACGCTCCGCCAGCGCCGGCGTTGTCGGGCGGCAGATGACGCCGTCGCCGTCCCAGTCCAGCAGCCAGTCCGGCGGCGGGGCCAGCAGCTCGCGCTCGTCCAGAAAGACGGACCACCCTCCGCGAGCGCGCATATAACGCGAAATCCCATGCAGGATCTGCCGCCCGTAGACCACGGATGTCTCGACGATCAGAGCCACGTTGGGCCGCGACTTCATTGATCGCCCTCTGGTCTGCGCCGCAGCGCAGCGCCAAGAATCACTGCCAGAACGCCCCAGCACAGCCAAACAAACCAGTCTCCCCAGCGCGTATAAAGTGTTCGCGTCGTTCGCGACTCAACGGGCGCGGTCAGCAGTCGGGATTCGAACAACGGCGCCTCCGTCAGAACGCGCCCGGCGGGATCCAGAATCTGTGAGATCCCGGTCGATCCGGCGCGCACCAGGTAGCGGTCGCACTCCGCCGCGCGGATCGCGGCGATCGCGGCATGCTGGCGCGCCGCCGCCGTGCGCCCGAACCAGGTGTCGTCGGTCACGACAGACAGCAGTCCCGCGCCACGCGCCACCTGCTCCCGCGTCAGCTCCCCATAGGACGATTCATAACAGATCGCCACGCCCACTCTGCCAATCGGCGCGCCGGCGTCCAGCAGCGCCTGACGCGCCGCGCCCTTCTTGCGGTCATAGATCGTCAGATGCAGGGCGACCAAAAACTTCAGCCAGTCTCGACCCGGCACATACTCTCCAAAGGGCACCAATTGGCGCTTCACATAAGAACCGCGAATGGTCCCCGATTTGTCCACGAGAAACACGGAGTTGCCGTCGGAGCGTGTCTGAGCGTCCCATTCATTGCCGCCGATCAGCAGTGTTTGACCGTTGTGGGCGCAATCGAGCGCAACCCGGCCCGCAAGCTCCGGGTCATCGCGCAGGTATCCGGGAAATGTCGCTTCGGGCCATGCAGCGAAGATGGCGCCGCGCGCGGCGGCGTCCGCCTCCATCTGGGAATAGCTCCGCATCGTGTTTTCCACATAAACGGGATCTTCCGGACGGCGCTGCGACCAGGGGACATTGGGATTGATGTTTGTCTGCAAAGCGGCGGCCACATACCGAGGCCGCAAATGCTCGCTGCGCAGACTGACGCCGCCAAAAACCAGGACCAGGACAAAAGCGCAAAGCACGCCCTGGACGAATCGCGGCGGATTACGCCTGGCGATGACGCCCGCGACGGCCATATTCACCAACACGATCAGAAACGTCAGAGGCCACACCCCGCCCAACTTGGTGAGCTGCAAGATGGTGAGCGCATTGTGCTGCGTGTAAGCAAGATCTCCCCATCCAGTTCCCAGTTCGCCGAGCTGACGCACCCATTCCAATGCCGTCCAGAGCGCCGGGATCCCCAGCGCCCACGCCCAGCGTCCTTTGACGCGGCTTAGCAAATGGGCGCCGAAGCCGAATAACAGCATGACGCTGACCTGCGCCATGCTCCCGATCGCCCACGCCACCACTCCGAGCGCCGCGCCGAGCGCGTGCTGCGCCATGATCGCGAGCCAGTAAAGCACGCCGCCGAAGTAGAGAAATCCGAACACAAACGCCTGTCCGAGAGCGTCGCGGAGGCGCGCGTGCGGGTAAGTCAGCAGCATGGGAACGAGGGCGATCCACGCCAGCCATCCCCAATCGAGGTGCGGAAACGAGCCGAGAACGAGAAGGCCGGAAAGAACGGCGGCGCCGTAATTACGGAGTGCGAGGCGGGCGTCGGTGCGCCGCGAGGTCTGAAGCGGCTGCGGAGAGCCTAAATCGGTTATTGCCAATGGAGAATAAATCCTGCTATAATGACCGGACATGACACGAAAGACATGGATGCTGGCGGCAAAGATCGCCCTGCCCGCCCTCCCGCTGCTTGCCGTCGCCGGCTGTGCGCGCGCGCCGGGCGGAGCGCAAAACTCGACCGGCGCGCAGTTGATCGTCTCGATGACGGTCGCGGGGCGCATCAACCCTGCGTTTTCCTATTTCGTCCTTTTTAACACCACGAACAGCCCGACGACATCCACCGGACCGATCCCCGTCGTCGCATCGCCGTGGGGAAACGGCTTCGCCGCCGGGCAATTCACACAGTTCGTGCGCTACGATTCGACACAGGGCAGCGCCGGCTATGGCGTCTATTCGGTTGTCCCCGGATCCAACCTGCGCTCGTTCCAGTTTCTCGGATCGCCGCTGCAATTTACTCCGCCCGGCGACAGCGGATCGACGCTCCAGTTCCGGATCCCATTGTCTCAGCTCGCCGTGTCGGGAATCTCCGCCGATCAGATCCAGAATTTGCAGATCAATTTTATCGCGACAAATTCCACGCCCACGGATGCGAACACCTCGGCGACCAAACTCTTCGATGCGCTGGGCGATGCGCGCCAGGTCGGCGGCGTCAACAATCCGATCACGATTTCCACGGCGCAATCCCACATCTACCAGAACAGCGATTCGGTAACCCCGGAACCATCAGGCGACGTCACCGAGGCGGGCAACGGAGTCTTCCAAACGACATCGGAACCGGACCTGGATATCGTCAACTGGAGCGTGGAAGTGCGCAACTAAGCTCAAGTATACCAGGAGCATAGCTCCCTTACGGCCGTAAATAATGGAAGTAACGCCATGACATTGATCGTCCCTTTCTTTTTCGCCCATCAACCCTCCCGCCTGCGCCCGACCGAACAGCGCCAGGCGGGCGCCCAGAAGTCGCCGGAGGAGCTGGAAACTTACTACTTCGAGCAGGAATTCGATCGCGAGATCTTCCTGAAAGTCGCGGACAAGTGCTATCGCCCGGCGACACGCTTGATTTTGGACCTCGTGCGCAAGCACGCGAACGACGAAAAACCCTTCCGGGTAGCCTACGGCCTTTCGGGGACGCTGCTCGATCAGGCGGCCCGATACGCGCCCGACGTGCTGGACCTCTGGAAAGCGCTCGCCGACACCGGCCTCGTCGAATTCACCGGTGAAACCTACTACCATAGCCTCGCCGGTTTGTTTGACGACGAGCGGCGCGAGTTCCGCGAACAGGTTGCGCTGCATCAGGCCAAGATTCAGGAACTGTTCGGGCAAAAGACGACGATCTTCCGCAACACGGAGATGATGTATAACAACTCCGTCGCCGCCTGCGTGCAGGATATCGGTTTCAACGGCATCATTACCGAGGGCGTGGACTGGCTGATGGCCGGCTGGCGCTCCCCGGACTTCGTCTATCAGAGCACTTCGGGCCTGCCGGTGCTTTTGCGCAACTATCGACTGAGCGACGATGTCGGGTACCGGTTCTCCAACAAAGGCTGGGAAGGCTACCCCCTGACCGCCGAAAAGTTCTCCGGATGGCTCGCAGGCAATACCGATCCGATGGTGCTGCTGGCGCTGGACTACGAAGCGCTGGGCGAGCATATGTGGGCGGACACAGGCATTTTCGACTTTGTCGGCGCATTGCCTTCGCAGATCGCGCAGTACCCTCAGCTGGAGTGGGCGACGCCGGCGCAAGCGGTTTCGCGCCTGGAGACGGCCGGGACCGTGGATGTTCCGGACTTCTCGACGATCTCCTGGGCGGACCGCGAGCGCGACACGAGCGCCTGGCTCGGCAACGAGATGCAGCAGTTCTGCTACGAAGAGATCAAGCGCATGGAGGACGCCGTCCGCGCGACGGGCGATCCGCACGTGCTCCACGTCTGGCGCCTGATGCAGACGAGCGATCATCTTTACTACATCTCGGACAAGGCCCTGAGCGACGGCGATGTCCATCAGTACTTCTCGGCTTACGGAACGGTCGTCGAATCATTCGTCCGCCTGCACACCGCCGTCTACGATCTGCGGCGGCGCGCGGAGCATTGGCGCGTTTAAGAGAGCCTCATGAAGCGCATGGACCGCTACGTCCTCGGTGAGATGGCGCCGCCCTTTCTGGCCGGCGTCATGCTCATCGTCGTGATGCTGGTTGGGAACACGCTGTTTCCGCTGATCGAGCAGATCGTCAAGAACGGCATTCCGTTCAAAGTCGTCGCCAAGCTCGTCGTCTTCAACATCCCCACCCTGCTTGTCCTCACTCTGCCGGCCGGTACGGCGCTTTCGGCGTCCTGGGCCGTCAACCGGATGGCGCGCGATTCGGAAATCACCGTAATTCGCATGTCCGGAGTTTCCCTGCGCCGCCTCTTCCTGCCGATCTTTCTCGTGGGACTGCTGGCGAGTATTACGGCGTTCGTGGTCGCCGACCGTGTCGTCCCGCGCGCGCAGCACGAATTCCAGCAGACACAGGGACAGATGCTCAGCTATGCGCTGCAAGCGTCTCCCAGCCTCGCCGCCAACAAAGTCTTCACCTTCGAAGATTACGCGTTCCATATCCGCGAAATACGAAAAGATCCCTCGGGAGATCCGAATAAGCTCCAATTGTACGGCGTCACGATCTTCGAAAATCCGACCAACGGCGGTTTCCCCACGATCACCACGGCGCAAAGCGCTACGTACAATCGGGATATTTGGGCGCTTCAGAATGTCGTGGTCCATCATCTGGCGCTGGACGGCTCGGAGCGCCTGGAGATTCAGGCGGCGGCCACGACGCTGAACTTGCGCGTCCCGTTGATGGACATCGCCTCCAGCGCCATGCAGCGGCCCGACGAACTGTCGATGGCGCAGCTTGGCCGGCGTATGCGCGCGATGCAAAGCACGGGACAGGACGGCGGGGAAGACTTCCGGGAAGTCGCCGTCAACTATTACATGAAGCTTTCGCTGCCGTTCGTCTGCCTGGCGTTCGCGCTTTGCGCGCCTCCGCTCGCCCTGCGTTTTGCGCGCACCGGCGCTTATACGGGGATCTTTCTTTCATTGGTGATGGTATGGGTCGGCTGGAACACGCTGCTGCTAACCAAGTTCCTGGGCCTCGGCGGCGCGCTCAATCCCATCCTCGCCGCCTGGGCGCCCGATATCCTGTTCACCGCGATCGGTCTCTATTTCTTGTGGCGTATCGAATAATCGCGCGATACAGAGCGTCAGATCAGAAAAGCAACAGATCGACGCAGAAAAAGGCCCGGACATCAATGTCCGGGCCTGATTGGCGTTAAGCGCCTTTATATTAATCGATGGTGATCGTTACAACGCACGGCGGCCGCTGAGCATACGGCTGATCATCACGACAACGATCGCTCCGATGGCCGCCCATACGATGCTCATGATGTCGAGCGTCGTGGTAAATGACCGGCTTCCGGTAATCAAGTGATAGATGAACCCGCCGACAACGGCGCCGACGATACCCAGAACCGTAGTCCCTACAAAACCGCCGGGTTCATCGGCAGTACCGGGAACAATCGCCTTAGCCAGAAGGCCGGCAAGAAAACCAACAACAATCCACATCAAAATCGTAAACATCGACATTTTCCTCCCTGGGTGAACTTGACTTCCTGTCTCTCCAAAAGCGCCATCCTAGCGCCGCGCTGCATGTTTTTCTGTAAGTTCTTATCAACTAAGTGTTCAGTATTTCACTGACACACATATATATCCGTTTCCCGAACGCCCTCAAACATTCGCCGAAAAAAGTTTTGTAAGATATGAGACACCCGGAACCTGGCGTTTCTGGCGAACGGGCGGAAACCTGGTGTATAATCCTGTATCTTGCCGCTTGCCCGGCGCAAACGCGATCCGCGTCGCGCCTCGAAATCCATCGTCGTGAAAGAGCATTCATGAGTAAGCCTGCATGGGCTGTCTGGAATTCCAGCCGGCTTCGCTCCCTTGTTACCGTTCTGGCCGCTTTGCATGTGGTCTATCAAGCTTTCTTTTTCATACCGGCGCACTGGAACCGCAGCGACTCCCTTCGCGACACTCCCGCCTTTTACCTGGCGGCGCAGAACTCCGTAAACCATCACACCCTGTATCGCGCGCGGCCCGGCTACGGCCCTGACAAGATGATGTCTGGCCCGTATTTCCTGTATTTGCCGCAGTTTGCCGTTCTAGAAGCGCCGCTTGGGCGCCTATCTCCGATGGCGTTTTCGCGGGTTTGGTATGGGCTGATCCTCGCCGCGTTTTGGATATTCGCGGCGAGTCTCGCCCGCATCGCGTTCGGCCGGTTTTCCCTGGATGGAACTCTGGTCTGGGGATTGATTGTCGGGGCGACGCCGGGCGTCTATTTCGCCATCTCCACCGCAAACGCCGATCCAATGATGTGGGCGCTCGTGGGGATGGCGATTGCGACCAATCGACGCGGGATCTTTTTTGCGCTCGCAGCTCAGCTGAAGCTGTATACGCTGCTGCCGCTCACGCTCGCCGTCTGGAAAGAAGGACGCCGCGTCGCGATTCCCGCCTCAATTTTGCTGGTTATCGGTTTCGCCGCCGGCATTGGCTACTGCGGCGTCCAGTCGTACTGGCAGTGGGCGCACTGGGTGCTGCCGATGATCCGTCAGGGCACGTTTTTCCCGGGCGATATCTCCCTGTCGCTGGGTTGTTTACGCCTGGCGAGGCATTTGGGATGGAATTACGTTTCCGGACCGCTTCCGCCGGGGCCGCGCTTGTTTCTCTCGGTATTGGGAGTGTTAGGGCCGGTCTGCGTTTCCTACCTGGCCCGTAAGCAGGAGCCGCTGAAGCTGTATTGTTATTCGACGATCGCTTCCGTTTTGTTTTCGCCATACTGCTGGAGCTTCTATATTCCGATCTGTTACCCCTTGATTGCGCTGTTTATTCGAGACAGTCGTCAGGCGTGGATGGCGGCGAAAGAGCAAACGGCGGCCCCGCGCGCGGACGCAATTGCGGCCCAGCAATCCGTTCCCTCGGGCAGTGTTATTTGAATGAACTATCGACCTTCTTTGAAAATATCCGTTTCCGTTATACTCCTGGGACTGGCGCTGGCGTCGTTCGTCATCGCATTGTGTTTCAATCCAGAGCCGGCGACGGACTTGTTTTGGCAAATGCGGACCGGTCGGCTCATCGCCTTGACGCACCAGTTCCCATATCACGACACCTACTCCTGGTCGCGCCGCGGAACGCCCTGGATCGTTCACGAATGGGGAATGTGCGTCCTTCTGTGGAAGCTCTTCTCGGCGGGCGGCTACGCCGCAGTCTGGATATTTGAAGTCGTCATCCTGCTGGCGACATTCTGCGCATTCTATACGATCATGCTCCATGAGACCGAAGGCTCGCCGATCATCGCCTTGGCGATGTCGATCTGGGCGGCGTGGATGATGAGCACGCTGATCTCTCCCCGTCCGCACCTGATGACCTATCTGGGATTCACGCTGCTGCTCGGCGTCATTTTGCAGTCCAAGCGCGCGGAAGCGCCGAAGCGCCTTCTTTGGCTCGCTCCGATCATCTGCGTGATCTGGGCGAACTTCCATGCGGGGGTCATCTTTGGCGCGGCGATCCTCGCGGCGTTCGGCGTGTGCGATCTGGCGGACGCCCGGTTTGGCGGCAGCTCCGACGACTCCGACCGGCGCGGCCGCTTTGCCGCGAATGGACGCCGGGAATTACTCGCGTCGGCCGCCTGTTTCGCCGTGATGCTCGCAAACCCGTACGGCGTTCGCATCTTTGAAATCTTTCGCGCAACAGTCGGCGACAAGACGATGCCGGAGTTTATCAATGAGTGGCAGGCTGTGAACTTGCACAGCGCCATCGGACACTCTCTCGTGTTTTTGATCGTGATCTGCGCGCTTGGACTGGCGTTCTCCCGGCAGCGACGCGACTTCGCGGAAGTGGCGATCTTTATCGCCCTCGCTTATTTCGCGCTGAATACGAATCGGAATGTATCGCTGTTCGCCCTTGCCGCCGGACCGCTCACGGCGCGTCATCTCCAGTCCTCAATCGAGCGCGCCATGGAGATGCTCTCGCCAAAATCCCATAACGCCGCCGCATTCTTTGGGCCCGCCCCGCCCATCCCAATCACATTGGCCCTGGGGATCCTCATCACGTTCTGCTCTTTGGCGTCCGCCGTCAAAAGTTACGAGGTTAGCAGAGATTCGAGCGTTGGACCAGTGGAATCGGCGGCGCATCAGGCGTTCTTTCTCGATTATTTCCCGATGGCGGCCTGCGATTTTATGGAGCGCGAGCGCTTTCCGCTGACTGGGCGAATGTATAACTCTTACAATATGGGCTCTTATCTCGAATGGCGTATTCCACAGTATCCGGTCTTCATCTCCACGCAGACCGACGTCTATTTTGGTGAAGTCCTCTCAGATTACGCCGCTATCAGCGCGCAGCCCTACGCCTGGAGACAAACGCTGAGCAAATATCACCCGGATTATATTTTCACATCGGCCGACGCCATTCAAGCCAGGCTCTTCATCCATGCGCCGGAATGGAAGCTTGTGTACGCGGACCGCCCCGATCTCGATGTGGACAATGGGCATCTCAACGCCCTGATTTTCGTGCTCGACCGTCCAGAAAATAAAGCATTGATCGAGCGCTGTCGCGCGGACTGCCCCACCGCCGTCGCTGTATCGAAGTCATTAAGCGAGGCGCTGTGATGCCCCCTTCTCTCAATCGGCCGATCCCGTGGATTCTCGGACTGGTCCTGATCGTCTTCGTCGTCTCCCTTTGCTTTAATCCGGCGGAGTGCAACGATCTGTTCTGGCAGATACGCACCGGCCATGACATCGCCGTCACCGGGCATGCTCCGCATTCCGACACATTCTCATGGACTCGGTACGGGACGCCCTGGATCGCGCATGAGTGGCTTTGTTTCTTGCTGATGTGGAAGCTCATGCAGATCGGCGGCTTTTCGGCGATCTGGATCGCCGAAAGCGCCATGGTCGCTCTGACTTTCATTGTCGTTTACATTCACATACTGCGCGAGACGGAAGGCAGCCCGATCACGTCGTTTCTGCTCGCTCTGTCGGCGGCGATTGTGTCCTGCGGCTTTTTTCAGCCGCGTCCCCATCTCTGGACATATCTCTTTCTCGCGATTACGATCGCCACGATCATGCGCCTAAGAAAGCCGGATGCTTCCTGGAAAAACTCATGGCTGCTGCTCATCGTCTTCTTGATCTGGTCGAACGTCCATGCCGGCGTGATTGTCGGCGTGGGAATGGTGTTTGCTTTCGCCATCGGAGACGCGCTGCAAGCCTGGAGTTCGCCCGCCGAGCGCGGCGATCTTCTGGCGCGCGCGAAGCGCACCGCCCTCCTGGGAATCGCGTGCGCCGCCACGACATTCTTCACGCCGTACAGCTGGCATATTTACGAAAACATGGGGGCGACGCTCGGCAACACGACGATGCTCAACATTGTCAGCGAGTGGGCGTCGCCAAACTTTCACGACGCGGACGGCAAAGTCCTGGAGGTATTCCTGGGACTTCTCGCCTATGGCGTAGCGTTTACGCGCCGGAAGCGCGAATGGGCGCCGATCCTCATCTTGATTTTGCTTGTCCACGAAGCGCTCGCCGCAAGCCGTAACGTCCCGTTGCTGGCCGTTGCCGGAATGATGCTGATTTCGCCCGACATTTATTCGGGAATCAAGAGGCATTTGCTGACTTCAAGAGACGCCGGCGCGTCGCTCTTCGCCGCCAGCCCCACCCTGGTTTCCGTGATCGCGGTGGCCGTGGCGATCGTCGCCGCGTCCGCAATGCGATCCGCGTCCGCATTGCAAAACATCGGATACCCCCACGAGCCGCTTGCTCCCCGAATCGCCACGGCGAGCTACCAACTGGGATCGTTTCCCTCCGCCGCATGCCGCTTTATGGAAGCGGAGCAGTTTCCAGCTTCCGTGAAAATCTATAATATCTACGATATCGGGGGCTACTTGATCTGGCGACTGCCGCAGTACCCGGTGTTTGTCGATGGCCGCGCGGACGTCTATTTCGGCAAGACGCTGGAGGATACGAATAAGATCTACAGTTTGCCCTACAATTGGCGCTCGCTCATGGACAGTTACGGCGTCGATGTGATCTTTACGACCGCCACGCAAAATCAAACGAAAATCTATTTGGACGCCCCCGATTGGGCGCTCGTGTACGCGGACCGGGCGGCGCTCGCCGGCAGCCCCAAGAGCAAATCGACTAAGGTCAATGCGTTGATATTCGTCAAGCGGCTTCCTAAGTACAGCGCCCTTATCGCGCGCTGCCGCAGGGATTGCCCGGCCATATCACAGATGCAGGCGACGCCAGCGCCCTGCAATTACGCCGCATTGCAGTAGGAGCGTCCGAATTGACCGAAGCGCCTGCGAATCTTCGCGTGGATCGTCCGCTCCACTTTCTGATCGCCCTGTTCGTTCTGGAGATCGTTGCGTTCGCGCTCCTTCAATACGGCGTTCCGACGGGGCTTCAATCGCTTTGGGCAACCGGTAAGCTGGACACGCTCCCGTTCGCGACGGCGTTGTTCGGTCACGCCGTACGGCCGCTAACGCCTGGCGCCTTTCGCATCGCCTTTCGCGTGCTTCTCGTGGCGCTGTACGCCGTCTACGCCGCGATTTTACTGCGCCTGAGCGCCAATTCTTCCATCACACCCCGGCGAGCTCTCACCATTGTGATCGTCACGGGCGCGGCCATCGCAATTCTCTTTCCCGCATCTCTTTCATCGGATTTGTACTCGTATGTCGCTTATGCAAAGCTGCCTGGATATCACCTCAACCCCTACTTCCATTCTCCGCGGGTTTTGATTGACGCCGGGGATCCGATGGCCGGGTTCCTGCCGCGATCGATACGCGATCCTTCGAAACATCGCATCGCCTGGGATATCCCCACCGTCTATGGACCTGTCTGGACAGCGCTTTCCATCGGGGTCGTGAGAATGATCGGGGCTTCCCAACTGTGGCTGGCCCTGCTCGGCATGAAGCTGATTGAGCTGGGCGCTTTGATGGTCGCATCCATGAGCGCGGGACGGATTACGCGGCGTCAATATCCTGACCGGATCGGAGCGGCGATTCTCACCATAGGCCTGAATCCCCTCGCATTGATTGAGGGTGTCGGCTCCGGACATAACGACCTGCTGATGATCGCGTTCGCTCTTCTGGCCGCCGCATTGCTCCAGGAGCGAAAACCATTGCTGGGCGGACTGGCGCTGGGGGTGTCGATTGGGGTGAAGTTTGTAACCCTTGCCCTCTTGCCGTGGCTGCTGATCGATCTGTGGAAGTCATCTCAGCCGAAAATGGCCCGGGTATCGGCAATGGCGGCGTTCTGCGCCGGCGCCGCTGCGCCCGTCATTCTTTGTTTTGCGCCGTTTTGGCATGGGCTCGCAACGCTGGGAGCGCTCGCGAACCGCAATCAAGTGATCCAGAAAGCCGGCGCTTCGGCGACTGATGCTTCTCACGGCTTACATCACGGCGTTCTTTTCTCAGCTTTGCATGAACATCAAACGATCTTGATCCTATATGCGGCGCTGACAATTGCCGTGGCCCTCTTTCGAATCCGCGACGGCTGGGTTTGGGCATGGACAATCTTTTCGTCAGCTTTCATCTACTATTCGATGGGCATCTGGTTCCCCTGGTATCTGCTTTGGCCGTGGCTTGTGATGCTCGCCTGCGGGGCGCGAACGCCGGGGCGCGCCGTCATTGCCTTTGCCATCGGCGCCGTGGCGCTGACGCTGACGACATTTTACACCATCGCCTCTGGAGCATACGCCCTGCGGCTTTTAGAGGCCGTCTTCTACCTTTGCGCCGCAGGCTCCGGCCTCTATTTCATCGGGATTCTTCGGCGGCGCAGGGTAGCGGAATGACCATAGGACAATAGTGGGATTTTCAAAAATTCCTTCTTTTCTCAGTCGAATTGTCACGCAGGATGCGAAATATTAACCGTATATTAACCAAGCAGACAGCAACTTCGGACGCAGTGTTGACCTTCAAAACTCAGCGAAAAAAAAATTAGCAAAAATACTGAGAAAAATGTGCGGATTAAGCAAATAGGCTGTATAATGAACTCGGCAGGGGAAAGAGAGCGAAGCGAGCAGACACCAAGTTTGTAAGCAGACTTCCGTCCACCAGACTGGATATTTATCCCTCTGTTCGCCATTCTCATTTTCGCCAGCCGGTACTTTTACGGTTGGCAAAGCCGAACCGCCGAAATTTGACGGTTTGGAGTTCGCAACAATATCCCTTAAGGGATTAGACAAAAAAGCCCAAGGGCTAAGGAGTTTCGTTCAAATGATCAGCACCCTGAAGACTGTCACCAGCAAGTTCATCCGCGAAGAAGATGGCGCGACCATGGTCGAGTACGTCCTGCTCGTCGCTCTGATCGGCGTTATCGCGATCGGCGCTATGAAGTTCCTCGGATCCTCCGCGGGCAACAAGCTGAACGTCGTCTCCGGCAACGTTACCTCCAGCAACTAATCTCAGTTCGTTCTACTCCTTCAGCCTCTCTTTACCAAAAGAGAGGCTGAAGGCATAATTTCTACCGGCGTCTTTCCAACCATCGCCGCCACTATATTTGGCGAGCATGTCGCGCCTTTGATTAATGTAAAGCTCCATTCATGCAATCCACCAAACAAATCGCTCTGAAGTTCATTCGCGAAGAAGATGGCGCGACCATGGTCGAGTACGTCCTGCTCGTCGCTCTGATCGGCGTTATCGCGATCGGCGCTATGAAGTTCCTCGGATCCTCCGCAGGCAACAAGCTGAACAAAGTCGCCGGCAACGTCACATCAAGCAATTAAACCGGCATGGTTTGCTGTTGAACGAATTTATTTAGCACTGCTCAGACATGGATATCGGAGATATTAAGATGACGTCCCTCAACTCGTTTGTAATGGAATTAGCAAGCAATGAAGATGGGGCGGTTGTCGTGGAATACGTCTTTCTTCTCATCTTCATCGTGATGGTCGCCCTCGGCGCGATCAAAACGTTCGGCGGCTCCGTCGTGAACAAGATGGGCGATAACAACAACAGCGTGTCCAGCGCATTCGGTCCGTAGTCATACTTTCAAAGCCGCCGGATCCGTAAAGGATTACGGCGGTTTTGATGGTATGACCCTGATTGAAAAACTTTTAGATAGGGTACTATCGTTCAGTTCTTGTCGTTCGCCGCATTTTGCGGCTCTCCTTGCTTACCTGCTAGAAAGAGAATATTCATGAGAAAATATTCGCGTGTAATTCTCGACTTGAAATCTCATCGACACGCCCGCCACAGCCGAGGCGCACTTGTCGCAGAAATGGCAGTCTGCCTACCGATCCTAATCTGGCTGACGTTTGCGATTATCGAGTATGGCATCGTTATTAACACAACGATTACTCTCACGCAATTAACACGAGATACTGCCCGTTTTGTCGCGATCCACGGTGGGGAAGCGACAACGGCGGATGCTTCTGCTAGTACTACCGGCAGTATAAGAGCATTTCTGCAAACCGAATGCAGCGGCACATCTATTAACTATTCAGATTTGACCTTGACAGTGGGCACACTGACTGCCCCAGGCGTCGTGACCCCTAACAACGCATCCGCACGGACTCAAGGCAGTACAGAAACCGTTCAAATCTCTTACCCGCTCGGTAAAAAGATTTCCGTTTCCGCAAAGTTCATTCCTGGGCTTTCCGCGTTCATTGATCCTAACGCCCCCTATGTCAAAAGATCCTCGGTAATCATGGAAAAGGTTCCAGGTTAGGCGCAAAAAATATGTCAAGCGTAATAAAAACGAGAGTATCATCCCAACACAAGGGATTTGTAATCGTGTGGGTAACTCTGGGCATTACAGGCCTTATGGGAATGGCTGCGATCGCGATTGATGTGAGCATGTGGTATGCTCGAAAAGCAGATCTGCAAAAAACGGCGGATAACGCGGCTCTTGCCGGTGCATACACACTCGCTCACGGCGGCTCAACATCCGATGCGGTGGAAAAGGCCGCGCAGATTGCAGCCCTTAACGGATACGCCATAACAATGCCGGTCGATCATACCAATCCCGATGGGGATTCTCACTCAGATATCACGTATCCGGTCACCGGACACAGCAGTTGGTTTTCTGTTCGAGTGCAGACGAACGAAATGCCTTATTTCGCGAGAGTGCTTAATCATGGCGTTCAGCATCTCCAGGCATCGTCGACGGCCGAGTATCAATCCTACATTGATGCTCCCATTCCCGTTCAGGATGCGGGATATAATGGTCTCAATACCAACTACTCTCTATTCGGGCCTTACGCATGGAGAGCATATGGCGATCAGTACAGTCCATATTACGAGAGTACAAATGCTCCTGCTGTAAAATACGCCAACGGAACAAGTGGTCCACGCCAGCTCAATGGGGATAACACAAAGAACCCAAACGGCTATGATTTCACGATTTCCGTTCCAAATGACTTTGCTAGTAAAAATCCTGGTAAGAAACTCCAAATAGATTTATTCGATCCTGACTGCTATAACAACGGGAATGCTACCGATGCAAGTCCGATTACCAAGGACGCTAACGGAAATATCACAGGTGGTTCTATAGACGAAATCCGTGATGGCCAGTCAGGCAGAACGGATAATTATACAAAAACTGATTTCAAAGTTGTATTTACACCCGACAATCCAGCTTATCCAGATCAGACAGTGGCAGACCAGGTTTATTGGAAGGATACTGCAACGGATCTACAGTGGGTTACTCCACCTGGGTTTAAGTTCGACCCAGCAACGCTAGTCAATCAGTATGGCCCTGGACGCTATCACTTAGAAGTTGACTCGATTGACGGCTCAAGTGAAAATGGTTTCAACATTCGATCAGGCCCTGAAGTCGCTACTAGTGATACGAAGACGGTGACTGTAGGTAGTCAGCAATATGTACTCTCAAATATCACGGAAACGGCTTGGCATAATAAATACAGTGGCGATCCGGCGACGGCAAGCGCCGGTAAAAACGGCACTAGCGTCGCCGCACATGGCCGTATTCCATTGAACTTCAACACTAATGGTGAAGCTGACATTTCTCTGGGCTATGTACCAGCGAAAGCCGCAGGAACCACCTTTTATGTCGATCGCTTTGATACAGACATTGCGCCTTCTGGACAAAGTAACATCAAAGTCACCTACACTTGCGACGCATATGGTAGCTCCGACTATCCAAATGTCGCATTTGGATCCTTTTCTCCTTCTGTCTGCAATAATACAGTTGTGACAGATAACATCTCGTTGCTGGCCAATTATCCAGGCGGTAACTGGACGGCTCACTATTGGGCGGGCGGTCAGGACTCCTCAACATGGACGTTGCGCGCCGATGTTCCTGGCGGCAGCATCAACTTAGTTGGTGACACCGGACGGCTATACTAGATGCTTATGATGCATGATATTGTGATTCCACTTCTTCTCAGTATAGTTTTGCTAGTCGCTGTGATTACCGATTTAGGCAAGAAGAAGATCTATAATTGGCTCACATTCCCAGCAATAGTGATGGGAATAATTCTCAACACAGTCTCGCATGGCTGGCACGGGCTGTCGTTTGCCTTCTGCGGAATGGGCATCGCCTGCTTGTCCCTGTTTATCACCGGCGGCATGAAATTCGGCGATATGAAGCTGTTCATGGCGGTGGGCGCGATGACCGGGCCGGGATTCATGCTTTGGGCGCTGCTGTGCACGTTTGTGATATCCGGTGTGTTAGGAATACTCTATGCCTGGAAAAAGGGGGTTCTTGGCTATACCGTCAAGAACACTCTTACCGGATTGCAACTGCTGCTCACCTTGAAATCCCTGCAAAGCCTCAAAGCCATGTCGAACGCATCCAAAGCCGGATATATGGCCTATGCGCCTTCAATCGCGCTCGGCGTCGCCGCAGCTGCTTATCTGATCAAAACAGGCGCAGTCGTAAAACCTTTTTAAAATCCCTCGCGATTAAACGAGCACAATGTTAGTTCTCGTGTTATAATTCAGAACGAGAAGATGCCGTGAAGTGCTTTAGACGACGTTCAGATTAGTTGTAACCACTCCCACATCAAACCTCGTATCGCCGAGACCGCAATCGTCTGGTTCATCACACAGCAACACGATTTTCGGCGCCATCGCCCTGACGATCTAAACCCGCGAGCCGATCGCAAACAGAACACTATCGATAGGATTACAGCAATATGTCCACTCCTTCCGACAAAACACTTCGCCTTGAGCGCACGAAGCTCAACCCGCAGGGACCCAAGGGGCGCAACACAACGCTGATCATCGCAGTGGTCGCTGGAGCGGCGGCCGCTTTGCTGGCGTTTTTCTTTTTGAATAAGCCGGCGGCTCCCACGGCGGCCCCCGCTCCGGTCGCAGCGCCGACGCTTTCTCCGATCGTTGTCGCAAGCAAGGACATCCCGGCTCGTACGATCGTCACGAACGATATGGTGAAGATTGATAATGTCCCCCAATCCAAGCTCACCGGCCAGGAATCGGCGACGCCCAACGATGTCCTTGGCAAAGTCGCTTCCGTTCCGATCGCCGCAGGATCTCCGATCCTGAACAACGCCGTGATGGCTAAAGACCCGGGCATCGGCCTTGCCTACGCGTTCCCTGCGACTTACCGTGCGATGACCGTCGCGCTGGATCCGGTCAGCAGCGTCGCCGGCTTCCTCAAGCCGGGCGATCATGTCGATGTCCTGGCTACGTTTGACGCTGGACACGGGCAGTCGCTGACGCGAACCGTATTGCAGGACGTGACGCTGCTCGCCACGGGCCAGCAGGCAATGCAAAGCTATTCGGCGGGCTCCGGCGGAGTTCTGAACAATGGCGCCAACCCCGTCGCTTCGGACGGCACAGCTCCGAAGGCTCAGGATATCCCGAACGCCACCATGCTCGTGTCGCCTGGAGACGCGCAAAAATTAATGCTGGCCGCCTCCAAGGGTAAGCTCATGCTGACTTTGCGACCTGCCGGCGATACTGTCAAGCAGGATATCCCTTCCGTCCGCCTCAGCGCGGTTTCCACGGTCCCGCCGGACTATGGCGCAATGCCGCGGCCCGCAGCGCCTTACACGCCTCCGGCTCCGCCCGTTCCGCCGCTGCCCGCACCCACCGCCGATAAGTCATTTCTGGCGCCGATGCCCAGCACCATCACGGTCATCCGCGGTTCAGATGCTAAGTCGGTGTCCGTCGGACAGTAAGTTTCCCGCCGAAAGCTGTGTTTTCAGACTGCAAACGCGGCGAATAAATTGGCGATGGCGGCAAGCGCCATCGCCGCGACGAGAGATACAATTTCAAAAATGAACCAAACACGGAATACATGCGCAATCCTTGCATTGACACTGACGACCCTCCCCGCTCTGACGCTGACGGCAAATGCCGCCGCGCAAGTCGTGAAGCCAAGTTATCGTCCGGCGCACACCCGCGCGGTAACACGTCGTGTTCACTATCGCTCCTGGCGCCACCGCCAGCGCCCCCAGCCGCTCAGCGCCGCCGCAGTCGTGGCCACGCCATCGACTTTGCCCTCTCTGGCTGGGTGTTATGATCCTAAGGCGAGCACGCTGCGTATTTCGTCGCGATTGAGCCCGGCGCCGATCATCCCGCTTTTGCAGCCTGCGCCTCCCGCTCCAATGCCGATGGCGACGGGAACAATGGCCGCTCCCGAGAAGCCAAAGACGATCGTCAAAACGCTTCATGTCGGCGAGTCGGATGTGCTGGAATTCGACGGGATTACGACGACCGCTGTTGGCGATCCCGCCGTCGCGGACATTGTCCCCCTCTCCGCTCGCCGTTTGCTTATCAACGGCAAGGGCGCAGGCAAGACAACGATCTTTGTTTTTGATTCGCGCGGCAAAAACGTCGTGCGCGTCAGCATCGAGCCGGGTCAGAACATGATCCCGATTGCGCAGCGCATCGAGGAAGAAATCGGCATCCCCACGGTTACCGTGCGCGCCGTCAACGACACCATCTTCCTGGAAGGCTCCGCCCCCACGCAATCGGCGTCCGCAATGGCCGAAGCAATCGCCACTGCCTACACCGCAAAGGTCAAAAATTTGCTGGTTGTCGGCGAACAGACGCATGTCCTGACACTTTCTGAGCGCTATGAGAAACTGCTGTCGGAAAACTTGGCGAATTCGGGCATTCAAGTAAGCGTGATTGATGAGAAGACAATTGCCTTGACTGGTAAGTATGCATCTCCCATTGGATCGGCAGGCACGCAGACCTTCAGTGGCGACGTTGAAGGATCGACCAGCACGGCTGTTAAGAAATACGTGGATCCGCTTGAGCGCCTGCTTGCATCCTTGCCGACAGAGCTAAAAGTCGTCAACCTGATCAATTTCCAACAAAGAGAAGCACAGCAGATTCTGGTGCGAACCCGAATTATCGATATTGATCGTAACTCGACTAAAGATCTTGGATTGGACTGGGGCGCAATCAATTACTCTGGCGGTACAGATGGTGGTCGCGTCACTTTTTCTGCGCCGACTCAGCCAATTGTATTTGGGCAAGCGGATTCTTCAAACACTGGCAATTTGCTGACAGGCGGCGGAAATCTTAAGCGTCTGCAACCATTTGGCGCGTCGCTTTCGGCTTTAATTACAGAAAACAAAGCGCGAGTTCTTTCCGAACCCAGTATGCTTGTTCTAGACGGTAACGAAGGTAGTATCCTCGTCGGCGGCGAGCTGCCAATTCCCGTCATTCAGCCTGGATCTGGTAACGCCACGACGGTTCTTTATCGACCATTCGGTATTCGACTTAACGTGGCTCCGACAGTCGTTTCGGAAGATACGATACAGCTGACGGTTACGCCTGAAGTCAGCGAGATCGACAACGCGAATGCGATTATCTCCAACTCGAACCGTATTCCGGCTCTATCCGTACGCCGCGAGACTTCGACATTGCAGCTGAAGGATGGTCAGACGTTAGTGATCGGCGGACTTTACTCCAACGAAATGTCACGTGTTGTCAAACAAATTCCGCTGCTTTCCCAAATACCGATTCTCGGTGAGTTCTTCAAATCTACATCGACCTCAAAAAAGGCAACAGAGTTGATGGTTCTTGTTGAAGCGCAGATTGTGAAGCCCACCACCAAGGGTATTCAGCCTCCGACACCCGGCAGTCTGGAAAACCTTGGCATTGAAAAACCGCACATTCGCCGTCACGAATTTGACCAGGACTTCCCGGATATCCAGAACTTCCTGCGCCCGGATCCGGAGCGGCCGAAAGAGCCGGACTACATGCCTGACAAACCGACCACGCCTGATGGAAAGTAACTACTTATGATCCGTGTACTGATAGCGGACAGTAATCCTCCCTCGCGAGAGCAGCTTCGGGCGCATTTGGCGTCCGATGCGGAGATGGAGATTGTCGGATTGGCGCGGGATGGGCAAGAGGCGCTGCAGCTTGCCCACCAGTTCCGGCCCGATGTCGCCCTCCTCGCTGCTGATCTTTCGGTCCAGGACGGATTCCAAACGGCGGAGTATTTGGCCGGCGTCGGATACCTTCCGACGCAGAGCATTATTCTGTCGGGCACCAACAGCGTCGACCAGCTCCGCCGCGCCATGCGCAGCGGAGCCCGCGAGCACTTGAGTCTTCCTGTCAATCGCGCTGATCTGGTCAAGACGGTGCGGGAAGTCTATCAGGAAGAGCAGCGGCGGCACACGCCGTCCTTCGCTCAGGCCGCGGATCCTAAAAAGACGACGAAAGTGATCTCGATCACGGGCGCAAAAGGCGGGATCGGGAAAACGACGCTCGCCACCAACCTGGCGATCTCGCTGGCGCAGGAAACACGTGAGCCGACGATTCTGATCGACCTGTACGTTCAATTTGGCGATGTCGGCATGCTGCTCAATATGGCGCCGCAGCGCACCATTGCTGAGCTTGCGACTCTGGATCCTTCCGAAGTCGATGAGCAGCTGGTCGCCGACTGCATCGCGCAGCACGAATCCGGCCTGCATGTGTTGTTCAGCTCAAAAACACCGGTGGCGCTGGACTCGATCACGGTCCCCTGCATCGAAAATGTGATCGGTCACTTGAAGCAGCACTATCGATATATCGTCATTGATGTGCCGCCCATTCTTCACACGACGACGCTTTATGTCCTGGCCCACGCCACGACAGCGCTGATTGTCGCCAACTTGTTTGACCTCACGACGGTGAATGACACGCGCCAGCTGCTCCAGACCATTCAGGGCAAGTATGTGGCGCGCGAAAAGATCAGCGTCGTCCTCAACCGGGTCTCGAAGCAGAATCGACTTCAAGTCTCCGATATCGAGTCGACGCTTGGCTATCCGGTCAGCGCGCAGATCCCGAACGATGGCATGGTGGTGCCAGGCGCCGTCAACCAGGGAATGCCGTTCGTCGTATCACAGCCCAATACCGCCGTGTCGCAAAGCATCCGCCAATTCGCGCGTTCGCTGGCGGGAATTGTCAACATGGAAAAGACCATGATGATGAGCGCCGATGAACTTGCCGGCGGGCGCAAGCGCGGCTTCTTCTTTGGCGGGCAGGCAGCCCGTCCCGAAGGTTAAACAACATGGCATTTTTTCGCAAGCGAGACGATCAGCAGCAGCCGCCGGCGGAGCTCCCTCCCTATGAGCCGCCGCCGTCGCGCGCGCTGAACCTCGACCCTACCCCCGTCGAAGCGCCCTTGCCGACATTCTCCGTCGCGGACCGCTTGGCTTCCGTGATCGAGGCGGAGGGAGCGGACGATACGTTCTTCAATATGCGTCGTCACGGCGGCGATTCCGGCGTGTCGCTTCCCAGTCAGTCGGCCATGGAAGGCGAACACGCGGTTCCGAACGCCGAAGAGCTCACGGAGCTCAAACAAAAAATTCACCGGCGATTTGTAAAAGAGTCCGAGGACGACATCGCCGCGGTAAGCCGCCTGTCTCGTGAGGCGCTGACGGAGCAGATCCGCGCGCAGACGAATCAGGTCATCCAGGAAGAAGGGGTCACCCTCCCCCAAACCCTGCGCCGCCAGCTTTTGGACGCCGTCGTCAGCGAAATTGTCGGCTTTGGTCCTTTGGAAGCGCTGCTGAAAGACGAGAACGTCACGGAAGTTATGGTCAACAGCGCCCATCAGATTTATGTTGAGCGTAAGGGCAAGCTTACCCGGGCCGTCGAGACATTCGAAGACGACGCGCATGTTTTGCGGATTATCGAGCGAATCGTCGCGCCGCTCGGACGGCGTATCGACGAAAGCTCGCCGATGGTCGATGCGCGCCTGCCTGATGGATCCCGCGTCAACGCCATCATCCCTCCCCTGGCGATCAAAGGCCCATCGCTCACGATTCGAAAGTTCTCGAAGGACCCGTACAAGTCCGATGACCTAGTCCGCTTTGGAACCGTCACGCCCCAGATGGTGGAGTTCCTGCGCGCCTGTGTCTATGGACGTTTGAACATCATTGTGTCCGGAGGAACGGGCAGCGGTAAAACGACCACCCTCAATGTCCTTTCGTCGTTTATTCCCGACGACGAGCGCATTGTCACGATTGAAGACGCGGCTGAGCTTCAGCTCCAGCAGGACCATGTCGTGACGCTGGAAAGCCGCCCCTCCAACTTGGAAGGCAAGGGCGAAATCTCCATCCGGCAGCTGGTCAAAAACTCTCTGCGTATGCGTCCCGACCGAATCATCGTCGGAGAGTGCCGCGCCGGAGAAGCGCTGGACATGCTTCAGGCGATGAATACCGGTCACGACGGTTCGCTGTCCACCGCGCACGCCAATACCCCGCGAGACGCCGTCGCGCGTCTTGAGACCATGGTGTTGATGGCGGGGACCGCGCTTCCGGTCAAAGCGATCCGTGAACAGATCGCCTCCGCCGTTCAGCTGATCGTTCAGCAGGGACGACTTCGTGATGGAAGCCGCAAGATCACGCACATCACCGAAGTTCAGGGGATGGAAGGCGAAGTCGTCGTTCTTCAGGATATTTTCCGCTTTGAGCAGCGCGGCGTGGACGCGAACGGGAAAATCATCGGCGAGATGCGCCCTACGGGCCTGCGTCCGAAGTTTATGACGACGCTGACCGCTCAGGGCATCAACTTTCCGAAAGACCTATTTCTTTAAGGAGTATCGCACATGTCGCCACTCATCATCGTCGCAGCAATATTCGTGGTGACCTGCGGCGGTGTGTACGCAATCACGGAAGTCATGGCGCAGCGCAGCCGGCGCGTGCGTGAGCGTCTCAGCAACATCACCGGCGGGTTTACTTACGGCGCCGCCGGCGTTCTGGAGCCCATGGAAGAACCGGCCGTCGCGAAGAGCATGTTCTCGTCCGCCGGCGGAGATATCCTCCCGACGGTTTCCGCCTACCTTCAAGGAAGCAACCTCGGCCGCGATCTGCGCATGGCGATGCACCGCGCGGGCATTAAGCTTCGCCCGGCGGAGTTTGTCGGGATCTGTATCGCCTCCATCATCGGAATGGCGATGATCGGTCTCTTTCTGACGAGCCGTATCTGGATGGCGCTCGTCATGGGCGCAGTCGGTTATATCGTGCCCGTCGTGATGCTCAAGATGAAGCAGGAGACGCGCCGCAAGGATTTCGACGCTCAGCTGCCGGACGCCCTCACGCTGATCTCGTCCTCGCTTCGGACTGGCTACTCGTTCACCAGCTCCTGCGAGATGATCATCACCGAAATGCCCGCTCCTATCTCGGAGGAATTCGCCTGGGCGCGCGGCGAGGCTCAGCTCGGCGTCCCGATGGAAATCGCGCTCGGCCGCATGGTGGACCGCGTCAATTCGTACGATCTCGACCTGGCCGTCACCGCCGTCTCGATCCAGATCCAGGTCGGCGGCAACCTCGCGGAGATTTTGGATACGATCGCGAAAACGATTCGTGAGCGCGTGCGGATTAAGGGCGAAATCAACTCGCTCACCGCCGAAGGCAAGCTGTCGGGCGTCATCGTCTTCCTGCTGCCCATCGTCCTCGGATTGTTCCTGAACCTGCGCTCGCCGGACTACTTCAAACCCATGCTTGAAGATCCCATAGGCATGCCGATGATTATCGCGACGTTCGTCTTCCAAGTGGTTGGCGGCTTGATTATCAAAAAAATGGTCGCTATCGACGTCTGAGGCACGAAACCTATGCTCCTTGCTATCGCACTTTTAATCTTTGTTGGCACCATGGCTCTGGTGATCGGTCTGGCTTCTCCCAGTCAGGATCGAAATCAGCTAAACATGCGCATCAGCAATATCGCGCGCACGATGGACGACGACACCACGATGAAGTCGCTGCCGGACTCGGAGCTGGACGAATCCTTCGGCCAGCGCGTCGTCCGACCAGCCCTGCGTCAGCTCGCGAGCGTCGCCGTAAAGCTAAGTCCCAGCGGCGCCAGCGATGCGACCCGCTTGCTCCTGATACGCGCCGGCAATCCGGGCAAGATCGGCGTTATGGAGTTTATGGGCATTAAGCTCATTTCATTCGTTGTTCTTGCAGCCGGCGGTTTCTACATCTCCACCATCATCGCCAACGACATGCTGACGAGGGTCGTGGTCATTCTCTTCGGCGCCGTCGCTGGCCTGACGCTGCCCGACAGCGCGATGCAGCAGATGGTTGGCGCGCGCCAATATCAGATCCGGAAAAAGCTTCCGGACACCATCGACCTGCTCATTGTCAGCGTCGAGGCAGGCCTGGGATTTGACGCCGCGATGGCGAAAGTCGTGGAAAAGGTCAAAGGGCCGATCTCGGAAGAGTTTGGCAAGGCGCTCGACGAGATGCGGGTCGGTAAGACCCGCGCACGAGCGCTAAAGGATATGGCGATCCGCATTGAGATCGCCGAAGTCACATCGTTCGTCGCCGCGATCTATCAGTCGGAACAGCTCGGCGTCAGTATCGCCAGCGTGCTGCGCGTCCAGAGCGAAAGCATCCGAATCGCACGCACGCAGCAGATCCGTGAGGCCGCGGCGAAACTGCCCGTCAAGATGCTCTTCCCGCTGATTTTCTGTATCTTTCCGGCCATCTTCACGGTCCTTCTTGGACCGGGCATCATCAGCATTATGAAGGCGTTCCGAACCATGTAATCGGTCGCCGACGGAAACAAAAGCGCAAAAGCCGGAGGGATTTCCCTCCGGCTTTTTGCATGTTCGAGGCGGGTAGTGTATAATTGTCGCATTGAGTTACTCTGGGAGACGCACCGTAAGACAATGGCCAACTCTCGCGACGACGCCCCGCGTTCCAAACAAAAACAAATCCGTATCCCCGGCGTCAAGCCCGCCGATCCCAAAGACCGCGCCGCTCAGGTCGCGCAGGCGCTCCGCGACCTGGAGAGGATCGGAGCCGCCTTCTCGGTGACCGATGTCTGCGATCGCACCGGCATCTCGCGCGCGACGATCTATCGGCATAAGGAGCTTCGCGACCTGATCGGCGCGCGCGGCGATGCGCCGCGCAAAGTCGACGCCGCCGTCCACGAGAAACTGGAGTCGCGCCACCACACCATGAAGGCGAAGGCGCGCGATCTGCGCCGTCAGCTTGCCGAAACCGAAACCAGCTGGGAGGTGATGCGCGAGCGCGCCCTTCAGGCGGAACGGCGGCTAGGCCACGCGGAGCAGCGCATTGAAGAACTGAGCCAGCAGCTGGCGCGCGCGACGCAGACTAACGGCTCCTCGCATGCGCTCGATCAGGTCGCGCGCGAACTTGGCGCCGAAACCGTTCGCCGCGCCAAGCGGCAGCTCGCGCGCGCCCTCCATCCCGACCTGTTCGCCAAGGATGCGGCGGCGGCGGCGCTGGCGACAGAAATTTTGAAGGCGCTCAACGCTCTCTGAACTCCCACCCTGCCCCGCCGTCTTATCGATCGATCTCATATTCCACCGACACAATCACAGGAGCGTCACCCATGGCCGATCTGCTTGTCCCGCTTTACCGTTTGCCCGCGCGATCCGAGGGTGAGGGATCGCTGAGCGATCAAAATATCTTGATCCGCCGTCCCAACACATTTGAGTACACTCCCGTGATGGAGTTTATCAAGAGCAATTTTTCCCAGGGCTGGGCGGACGAGATGGGCGCGACCTTCGGGCGTCAGCCAATCTCCAGCTACATCGCGATTGAGAACGGAAAGACCGTCGGATTCGCGGCCTTCGATTCGACGCGGCGCGCTTTCTTCGGTCCGACCGGCGTCGCCGTCTCGCATCGCGGCAAAGGCATCGGCAAGGCGCTTTTGATCGCCAGTCTCTGGGGGCTCGCCGATCTGGGATACGCCTATGGAATTATCGGCAGCGCCGGTCCCGTCGAGTTTTATCAAAAAACGGTCGGCGCAATCGTAATTCCCGACAGCTCGCCAGGCGTCTATGCAAATCTTCTGGATCGAACCTGACTTTCCCGGGTCACGATGCAGGATTTGCGCGCGCACTGTAGAACAATGGGGCGTTCCGAAACGGACAAAGGAGCTTGGACTTGACCAATACAAAATTTCGCTGGGGCATCATCGGCCTCGGCAGCATCGCCGGCCAGTTCGCAACCGGATTACAGTCGGTTCCCGACGCTGAGCTGGCGGCAGTCGCCTCCCGCACTCAGGAGAAAGCGGACGCGTTTGGCGAGAAGTTTGGAGCCGCGAAGCGCTACGGAAGCTATCGCGAGCTGGCCGCCGATCCAGATATCGACGCGGTTTACATCGCGACGCCCCACCCGATGCACGCCGAAGATTCGATCCTCTGTCTGGAAGCAGGCAAGGCCGTGCTGACGGAAAAGCCGTTCACGATCAACGCCGCGCAGGCGCGTGCGACCATTGACGCCGCTCGCGCGAACAACGTCTTCCTGATGGAGGCGATGTGGACCCGCTTCTTCCCGGTCATGGTCAAAGTGCGCGAGCTGATTGCTTCCCAGGCGATTGGCGATCTGCGCATCGTTCAGGCGGACTTTGGCTTCCGCGCGGGCGTGAACCCGGAAGGACGTCTCTTCAATCCGGCTCTGGGCGGAGGGGCGCTGCTGGATGTCGGCAGCTACTGTGTTTCGCTGGCGTCGATGCTGCTGGGCGCGCCCGTGCAGACGACCGGAGTCGCCCATATCGGCGAAACCGGCATTGATGAACAGGCGGCCATGCTGCTGCGCTATTCCGAAGGTCAAATCGCCGTTCTCTCCACCGCCGTACGGACGAATACTCCGCAGGAAGTCTATTTGATTGGGACCGAAGGCAAGATCCATATCCCCTCGCCCTGGTGGAAGCCGTCCAAGCTGACACTCTCCCGGGATGGCCAGGAGACCGAAACGCTGGATCTGCCGTACGAAGGCAATGGCTACAACTATCAGGCCGTGGAAGTCGCGGAGTGCGTGCGCGCCGGCAAAACGCAGAGCAGCGTCATGCCGCAGGACGAAACGCTCCGCATCATGGAGACCATGGACGCCCTGCGCGCCCAGTGGGGTCTCAAGTATCCGATGGAGAATTAAGCAAGATGGCAATGGAATACAGCGAAGTACCAGGTGTCGACAAGCAGGTGTCGCGGCTCATCCATGGCACAATCACGCTGTCTCCGGACGCGGTAGAGGAAGGCTTTGCGCTGCTCGACGACGTGTACGCCCTGGGCTACAACACGTTTGACACGGCGCATGTCTACGGCGGCGGCCATAATGAGCGGCTCTTCGGGCGCTGGATCCGTGAGCGAGGCATCCGCGACCATGTGGTGATCCTCGGCAAGGGCGCTCATCACAATCAGGATCGCCGCCGCGTGACGCCATACGATATCACCGCCGACCTGCACGATACTCTGGCGCGCATGCAGGTCGATCACATTGATATCTACATCCTGCACCGCGACGATCCCAATGTCCCGGTCGGTCCGATTGTCGAAATCCTCAACGAGCATGCCCGCGCCGGAAAGATCGGCGCGTTCGGCGGATCGAACTGGACCTCGGAGCGGATCGCGGAAGCAAATGAATACGCGGAGAAGAACGGCCTGACGCCGTTCATCGTGAGCAACCCGAACTACAGCCTCGCCGAGATGGTAAAGGAGCCGTGGGAAAACTGCGTCACGATCAGCGGCCCCGCAGGCGCCCCGTCGCGTCAATGGTATGGCGACCACGGGCAGATCCTGTTTACCTGGTCCAGCCTCGCCGGCGGATTCTTTTCCGGACGGTTCCGGCGCGACAACCTGGACCAGTTCACTTCGTACTTCGACAAGCTCTGCGTGGAGTGTTACTGCTACGAACAGAACTTTGAGCGGCTGGAACGGGCCGAAAAACTCGCGATCGAGAAAGACGCCACGCTCGCGCAGATCGCTTTGTCGTTCGTCCTGAACCAGCCGCTGAAGATATTCACACTCGCGGCGGCCGGCAACAAGTCCGAAGCGCAGGCGAATGTGGACGCGCTCGCGATCAAGCTTACGCCGGGCGAACTCGCGTGGCTCGACCTGCGCGCCCACTCGCCGGTGGGATAGTCCCGGTTTTCTTCACTGATGTTACGCGCCAGGCGCCGACCGCACGGTGCGTAACATCAACTTTTAGGTCATCGCGGAAACTCTTCTAAGGGCCAAGGTTTGTCCAGCCAAGGTAATCGTGTACGGCGTAGCCGGCAAACGATGGCCTTGCCTGAAAGGCGGACAAATCGCCGGACAGCACATTCTCCATAACGGCGTCCCCGCTCCCGTAGAACGACACGGCGCTTCCCGCATTGGTCGTCTCCACTCCAATCCACACTGGCTTATTGTGCGCCGACGCGTACGCCATCTCCGTTTGAAGAAAGTTCGTATCGAACGCTCCTCAAACAGACTAAAAATCTATGTATCACACACATATTAAATTACCATTCAGAAAATAACTCACCCTCTCTAGAGTAGAATTCACGGAGTGTTAGGGCCGGCGGAGGAAGTGATCGCCTGCGCTTCCCGTCGTACATAACCGTCGTCAAGCGGATCTCGGGCGACGGTCTTCAGCAGCTTGAGCGCGGCGGTCATGTCCTTCAATCCGCCGAGGGTAAACCAGACGATCGCCGGCGCGCTTTGCGTCACTAAGATCAGAAGGTAGACATGCCAGAACGTCGGCCAGAATGAGTCCGGGACGGCGTTCCAGAGAAAATGCAGCGCGCAGACCACGAGGAACGTCGCCCACCAGCCGAACGTCCAGACAGCGTAGGCGATCGCCAGTCCCCGATCGCCTTTGGAGAACTCATGGCCCATTCCGAGCAGTTCCCGCCACCGGCTGAGGACCACGGACTTTGTTTCGTGTTCGCGCGGATCGATCGTGTACGCGCCGCGATGGAGCATTCGTTCAAGATTGAAGGGACGCCGCGCGCCGCCCGTAGCCAGAGATACGATCGCGTACAAAGCGACGGCGAGCACGATTGAGATCAGCCCCTGCCATTGCCCATTGATGGGAAATGGAGCCGAATAGTGCGCCTGCCAGAGGACCGGGACGATCAATCCGCCGACTCCAAAGACGGCGCCCACGATCAGCGCCGCGAATGCGCCCGCCGTCGTTCCAAACCGCGTGTACAAACCGCCGATCATTACCGATCCGGCGCCGCCGATCCAGATTGTGCCGGTGATAATCTGGAAAAAGTAGATCTTGTCTGTTTCCGTATAGACCATGCTGAAACAGAACGCGAAGAACGCGACAAAGAAGATTGACCAGCGCAGCCAGCGGACATGCTCGCCCGGCGCCATCGGCTTATTGCGAAGCGGCATGACGACATCCTGGACAAAGATGCTGCCCCACGAATGCATATACGTATCGTGACAGGTGAACGACAGGAAAACCACGACCATCACGAGGAGGCCCTTAATGCCGGCCGGCAGAAAATGCGCCAGCGTCACCGGAACCATCATTTCGTTTTGGATCGCCTTATTGCCGATATGCGACAGGACGCCGTTCACGCCGGCCGCCTGGGCGGCGTAGTGGGCGTCATGCAGTACAGTGAACGCCGCCAGCGGCAGAACCAGCGTCATAAGCTTCAGCGGCGCCTGCCGCCACACGCCGATCAAACTGCCCATGCGCTGTTCGTGCGGATTACGCGCCGACGTCATAAACCCCTGCGCGCCAAGCCACGTCTGACTTCCATAGACCATCACGACGATGCTGATGAGATAATACCAGACGTTGAAATCCTTGACCTGCCCGGTATGAAAGGGATTGAGCATGGACGCGCCCGCGGGCGCCGTCTGGAGGGCGGAAATCGTATGGCTCCAGGGAATTCGAATCAGCGTCACGACCGCGATCACGAGATACGCGAGGGCGGCGAGTATGCCCTGCGCGCATTCGGTGATCATGATCGAGATCTGTCCGCCGGAGTTGACAAAGAAAAGCGCCAGGCCAAGATCCGCGATCATCAGGGCCGGATAAGTCGCGATGCGCAGGCCCGCCACGGTAAAGACATCGGGCAGACCGCAGAAGTAGATCAAAAAGCGCGCCGCGATGGCCGGGAAAATCCCAAAGTTCAAAATCCCGGAGAACCAGCAGAGCAGCCCCGCGAAGATCCGAAACTTGCGGCTGTAGCGCACCTCAAAGAATTGTCCGACGGTCAGCGAGCGCGTTTCACGCAATCGGTAGAAAACCCAGCCGGTCAGGGCAAAGATGATCGGCAGCGGCGAGGACATCAGCCCCCACCAGAGGGTTGGAAAGCCCGCCGTGGTGAACGCCTGCCAGCCGGCGACCAGGGAAATGACTCCGAAATTCGCCATTTCGCCGCTGATCGTGAGCAGATAGCGTCCGGCCGTGCGGTTCGCCGAGAGAAAGTCGGCGACGCCGCGCATCAGCGAGCCCGAACTCCAGCTAACCCAGCGGACAAAGAGAATGGCGGCGGCGACAATCGCCCAATCAATCGCGCTGAGGTTCACGGACTCTCCCCTTCCCTATCTACGTAAATTTCTACGTCAATAGTCCGCCACGGACGCGTGAACATCCGCTGGAATGTCCAGCGGCCGGTAATTCACGTTAAGCGCTTTCAAGCGCTCCAAATGCGCCGTGAGGCGGCGGCGGAAATCGGGATAGGTTCGCCCATCGCGGCGTGACCATGTCACTTCGGCTAACGCCGCCAGCCTTGGAAACGCCATAAACTCAACCTGGGCGGGATTGGGCATATATTCCGTCCAGAGCTGCCCCTGCGCGCCCAGGACGTGATGCGCCTGATTGGCGGGGACTCCGGCCGGAACCGGCTCGTAGCCGTAAATGGTCTCCAGCGTCACGGTATCGCGAAACGCCAGCGGATCCCGCGACCAGTCTTCTGATTGGTAATAATCCAGGTAGGTATGCGTATACGGCGCCATGATGACATCGCGCCCCTGGCTGGCGGCCGTGACGCCGCCGATCTCGCCGCGCCACGACATCACCACCGCGTCCTCGGCAAGTCCGTCCTGAAGGATCTCGTCCCAGCCGACCAGCCGCCGCCCCTTTCCATTCAGGAACTCATCCATGCGGCCGATGAAATACGATTGCAGCGCTTCTTCGTCGGGCAGCTCCAGCGCGCGCCGGCGCTCCTGAGCCGCAGCGCTGTTTCGCCACTGGGTTTTGACAGCCTCATCCCCGCCGACATGAATGTAGGGCGACGGGAAGATGTCCAGCACTTCCGACAGCACATCCTGCAAAAAACGGATCGTCGTCTCCCGTGGATTGAAGAGCTCGGCGTGAATCCCCCAGCGCGGACTGACTTCGACCGGATCCTCGGAGCCTCCCAGCTCGGGATACGCCGCCACGGCGGCCTGCGCGTGCCCAGGCATCTCGATCTCGGGGACAATGACGACATGGCGCAGACGCGCGTATTCGACAATCTCGCGCATCTGTTCCTGCGTGTAATAGCCGCCGTGCGGAGTGCTGTCAAAGGTCTGTGCGACGGCGTCGAATCCGGTATCGATCGGACTTTTCTCGGCAAACCCAACCATCGTCTTTTCCCGGAACGCGCCGACCGATGTCAGCTTCGGATACTTCTTGATCTCAATCCGCCATCCCTGATCGTCGGTGAGATGGAGATGCAGAACGTTCAGTTTATGCAGAGCGAGGGTGTCGATAAACTTGCGAAGGAATTCGACGGGCATGAAATGCCGTGAAACATCCAGCATGGCGCCGCGCCAGGAGAAACGCGGCGTGTCTTCGATCTCGGCACACGGAATTGTCCACTCCCGGTCTTCAAGCCCATTTTCTCCCAGGGCCTTGGGGGGCAGCAACTGAAGCAGAGTTTGCGTCCCGTAAAAGAGCCCCGCGTCTTCAGCGGCGGAGATTGTCACGCGCTTTGGCGTCACGGAAAGGCGGTATCCCTCGTCGCCAAGATAAGCCAGCGCCAGATCCCGGCGAAACTCAATGCTCGATGCATTGCCGGGCAGAGTCTCCAAAATCGCGAGCGCGCCGCGAACCGCCGGAGCCAGGCGCTTCGCCAGCAGGTCCGCCGCAGCGCACGCCGGCTGCGCGGCGACCAATACCGTCTCACGACGCAAGAGAAAATATCCTTCGCGCTGCTTGATGGAAACCGGCTTAGGAATGATGTTCAGATCGGGAAGAGCAAAATCGTCGGGCGTCGGATCGATGTAGGACATGAAGCGTTCCTTGAAAAATGGAGGACGGCGCTAACGCGCCGCCATCAGCGCCGACAGATTTTCCGAGGTCGAGTCGCGCAGCATCAGATCCGCGCTGAGCACGACGTTCGAAATATCTTTGCCGGATGCAAGTTCAATCAGCGACTCCGCCGCCGTACGGCCCAGCGCGAGGCGGGCTTGCCGGACAGTCGTCAGAGCGGGCAGCATATAGTCGGCGACGGAGAAGTCGCCAAAACCGACAATGGACAGGCCGCGCGGCACGGAAAGGCCAAGGTCGCGCGCGGCTTTGATCGCCCCAAGCGCCGCGAGGTCGCTGGCGCAGATAATCGCGGTCGGACGGTGCGACTGTGTCAGCATCTGTATCGCGCCGGCGTAACCGGCGGCTTCATTGAAGCCCTCGCCCGCTTCCACGGCGCCGCGCAGGCCATGCTGCTTCACAGCGTCCCGAAAGCCGCGCAGGCGGTCCATGGCGTCGAAGTTCGTCGCCGGGCCACGGACAAAGCCGATGCGCTCGTGTCCGAGGCCGACGAGATGATCCACCGCGCTCCCGATCCCCATGGCGTCGTCGATATAGACGCTGGGAATAGAGCGTCGCCCCGAGTACCGGTTGATCGACAGTACGCGCAGTCCGCTGTCGCGAAGGCGCTCGATCATCTGCACCTGGGCGTCTTCGAATAGCAAGCACGCGATCGCCGATCCCGGCTCCAGAAGATGCGCCGTGTCGGCGATCTCGTCACTAAAGATCGCGGCCCGGTGGCCGGCTTCCTCCATCGCCCTTTGAAAGCCTTCCAGCAGCTCCGGGAAGTAATACGGGTCCAGCCGCTGCGAATCCGAGGGAAAGAGCAGGGCCATCGGATGCAGCGTGCGGGAGACGGCGGGCTGCTGATCTTTCGGGACGATATAAGTCCCCTTGCCGCGCACGCGCAGCAGCACGCCCTCCTCGACAAGGTTCGCGATGGCCTGACGCATGGTCATATGCGCGACTTCAAAGCGGCGCGCGAGCTCCAGCTCACCGGGAAGTCTCTCGTCGGACTTCCAAAGGCCGGACACGATCTCTTGACGCAAAGCGCTCGCCACTTCACGATGCTTTACCACAGACGCCTTTTTTATTTTTGCCGGCGATGTTTTTTTAATCATAACGGATCATTTGCCTTTGCCATCGAATTATGCTGTAGAAGCGGACAATCCATTGCTATCTATCACACATTGGATTCAACAACTCTATATTACCAAGTGTTTGGTATTTTTCCGTGATGACTCTCAAAAAATCCATCGCGCGGCGAAGTTTCAGTGCGAAGATCAATGCGCGGCGGGGCCAATCATGTCGCGCCGCATCGCCTGGCGCTCCACCGGATTCATGGCGCCCTGGCGGACGGCGCTTTTGGGAGCACTGTGACCGCAGCCGGCGATCGCGGCGGCGCAGACGATCAGGAACGCCAGGCCAATGGGAACGGCGGCGAAACGGTGGGTGAAGTTCGGTTTCATATTAAGGCTTCAGTGTTTGATATCGGATATAGTCGTGGATGGCGTAGCCTCGGAAGGAGGGCTGCGCTTTGAACTTCGGCAAGGCTTCGGCAAGCTCGCGCTCCAGCACGGTATTTCCAGAGCCGTAGAATGTCGCGCGCGGCGTATCTCCCAGCGGGTTGGTCTCCACTCCGATCCAGACGCCCTTGTGCTTGCTGCTGGCGTAGGACAGGATCTCCGCGGGATCACCGACCATCTGCTCCACCGTCGTCACATAGTCCATAACGGCGACTTCATCGACCTGGTCCATAATCAGACGGCCAAGCAGCCCAAACTGCGCGCCGGTAAACCAGCGCGGGATAGCCTGGGAAAGGATGACGCGCTGGCCGGAGGCGCGAATCATCGCATGCGAGCGTCCCAGCAGATCCACCAGACCGTTCTGCACCGTCATGGACGGCCAGCCGTTCGGCCCTGTCAGCGTGTAGGGCTCGACATCGTATTGAAACCCATCATAGCGCGCGGCGGCGTTCGATGACTTATTGTAATTCAGGATCGCCGTGAGATTGCGCAGGCCCTCCGGCTGCCCCTGCGCCGTCGCCCAGCTTGGATCGCCACATAGGAAATCGACGCGCAGGCGCTTGTGGTGCGCGGCGGTGATAAAGGCCCGCAAGCGCGAGACCGTACCGGCGTCCTGAAAATCGCGCGGCTGCATGCCGTCGAAGTAGATCGTTTTGATGGCGTGTCCGGCGTCGCCGCGCGGCGCGGCGAGGAACTGAAAGAACTTCGCCTGATTTGCGGGATCCTGCCGAATCGCGGCGGTGTTCCAGACCCACAAAGCGCGCGGCGCGGCGCCGGTGGCGATGGGGAGAACCGCGAGCGCCGCCGCCGCGATGCAAGTCAGTAGATTGCGTTTCATAAAAGAGTGTGCGCCTTTGAAGATTACCGGGCTCGCTTGGATCGAACGTCACGAGCCCGATGACAATGTTATCGGATGGAGCGATACTGTGCGGGGGAGCCCGTCAGGGTATCGGGAGCGTCGCCGCCGATCTGCCAGTTCCAAATCGTGACCGATCCCCGATGCATCGCTTTGGCGTGCCCGTCGCAGAATACGAAATTCGCCATCTTGTTATGGCGATAGCGCACCTGTCCCGGCGATGTGCCGTCGACATTGGTGTCGTTGTCGATCGAGTCCCAGTCCTTGTCCTTGGTCGGCGCTTCGAACGCGTTCCATGGGCCGCCGTTAACGGAGCCGGGATTGACGCGGTAGACGGTAGTGGTTTGATTGGCGTAGGCGGGGATCTGATTGGCGTCGCCAAAGATGATCGTCTCCGCCGGATGCGTCTGCATCGATAGGGACGACGGAAGCGAATAGTCGAAATTCATGTTGAACGGATTGCCGACATCCGTGGAGTCGCCGCCGACGCGTCCGTTCATCGAGTAGCCGATCTTCTCGGTATGCGGCGACGAAGGACAGAAGTTCAGCGTGGCGATATTCGCATTGGCGCTGGAGACATAGGGCATGATGCTGTAGTACCAATAGTCTTCATTGCGGGAGCCATCGTCGCCGTATCCAATAATGCTCATCTCATCATAGTCCTGCGAGTACTGCAAGCTGGCCAGCCCCAGCTGCTTCAGGTTGCTGGCGCATGTGGACTGACGCGCCTTCTCACGGGCCGTCGCAAAGACCGGGAACAGGATCGCCGCGAGAATCGCAATGATAGCGATGACAACGAGAAGCTCAATGAGGGTAAAACCTCGTTTATTAATTCCGGCAAGCATGACTTTTTCTCCTGATTGACAACGATGATCGCCGGCGGGTATCCCCTGCGCGGCGTCAACTTGAGAACGAAATTATGATGGCGTCTTGCGACACGCGTCTCTTCGCTGAGTGGGCGTTCAGAGCGTCTTTGCTCGCCGATTCGTTGGAGGACGGCGACTTCGTCATTGATACCGCCGCAGGATCCAATTTATAGATGACTGAATTTATAATACAATATATCCTGAGAAATGTCAACATATATAGAGCAGTTGTAAAAGATTCTTTTTCCTGTCCGAAATTGCCGGCGGCGATGTCACCGTCGGCGCCGCCGGCGATCTTCCGAACAAAGGACGCCATTGAGTAAGCTTCCCTGCATCCGGGTATAATGTCCTTTAAATACTCCGACGTATATTTCCACGTGAGAAGGTTAAAACGTACATGCTCTCCAAGGATATCCTTTCCCTCGCCATGCGCGAGACGATGTCCCGTACGTCGATGGAACGCCGCCCCCGGACAAGCATCGACGCTGTTGCGCCCGACGCCGAGCTGCAGCAAGTCTCGGAAGCCGCGGATCGGGCTTACCAGGCCGCGTACCACTTCAACGCGCTGGCGGCGAGCCGCCTGATTCCTGAAGGCGGTCTGGTGCTGGATCTGGGCTGCGGGTCCGGCGGTTTTCTGGTTTACCTCGCCCAGCATCGCCCGGATATTCAGATCATCGGGATCGATCCTTCGGAGCGCCTGGTCGCGCGCGGGCAGCAGACGGTAGAGGATCATGCGCTGACGGATCGCGTCAGCGTCAACCACTGTGATTTGACAAGCTTCAGCGAACGAATCCCCGGGCGCGTTGATATGATCACCGGCGTCTTCACGCTCAACCAGCTTTTGACCATGGACGATCTGCTGCGCTGTTTCCAGCAGATCTCCCAGGTCCGAATCCGATGCGGCTGCGCGGCTTGGCTCTTCGATTTCGCCCGCCCCAAGGCGCTCAATACGGCGGAGGAGTTCGCCGGCACGCTGATGCCCGGCCTGCCCGTGCTGTTCCGCCGCGAGAACCGCAATGCGCTGATGTCGGCGTTCACATACAACGAAGTGTCCGACGCCGTGAACAAAGTCTCGCTGGGCACCGTGCACCACGCGCAGTCCAAGAACCTGCATGTCTATCAGGCGCACTGGCTGGAGCGCGAGGACGAGCACAAAAACAGCAAGAACAATCCATGGGTCGAGGGCCGCCTGTCGGCGAACGTCTTGCAGCAGTTCAAGCAGATTTGTGAGATGTTCCCAACCGTTCCCCTGCCCCAGCACCTCAAATAGAAAGCCCGTCATCACCATGGATCTCACCCTGCCGGAATCCTGGCGCGACCATCTCGCCGGAGAGTTCGAAAAGCCTTACTTTCATAAGCTGACGGAGTTTGTGGACGCCGAGCGCGCCGCGTATACCGTGTTCCCGCCGGAATCTCAGGTCTTCTCCGCGCTCAAGCTCACGCCTTTGGAGGACGTCCGCGTCATGATCCTGGGCCAGGACCCGTATCATGACGACGGTCAGGCCCACGGCCTCTGCTTCTCCGTTCAGCCCGGCGTCAAATCGCCGCCGTCTCTGGTGAACATCTTTAAAGAACTGAAATCCGACCTGGACGCTCCCATTCCCAGCAGCGGCTATCTCGTTCCCTGGGCCGAGCAGGGCGTCCTCCTTCTCAACGCCGTCCTGACAGTCCGAGCCCACGAGGCGAACTCGCACAAGAACAAAGGCTGGGAAACCTTCACGGACGCCGTGATCCAGACGGTCAGCGCCAAGGATTCTCCGGTCGTCTTCGTTCTCTGGGGCGCGTACGCGCAGAAAAAAGTCCCATTGATCGATGCGAGCAAGCACGTGATCCTCCAGTCCGCGCACCCGTCGCCGCTCTCGGCGCGCGCCGGCTTCTTCGGCAGCAAACCTTTCTCCAAAATCAATGAGGCGCTGCGCGCGAATGGAACGCCGGAGATCGACTGGCGATTGCCATAGGTCAAACCCACCCCGGCCCTTCGGGCCACCCCTCCCGCCGCCGGGAAGGGTTGGTAGGATTGCCTCGTACGAAAGCCGCTTTCGCTATTTGTCCGAATAACCCTTCCCGGCGGCGGGAGGGGTGGCCCGAAGCGCCGGGGTGGGTTTGCAAGGGGTGGTGCGTAACGTCGGGTGGGTTTGCCCCGGAAGGGTCACCCGAAGCGCGGCGGTGGGTTTGCCGTTTGCCAAGGGGCAGGAATAATTCCGAAGCGCACAAACGAGCTAGTCAGGAAAAGACCCGATGACGATTTACGATGTGGTCGTGCTGGGAGGCGGACCGGCTGGGACAACGGCGGCGCTGCGCGCTCGTGAGCTGGGCGCGTCCGTCGCGCTGCTGGAGCGTGGGGAGATGGGCGGTGTCTGCACGAACGATGGCTGCATCCCCACCCGCGTGCTCGCGAAAGCGGCCCGCCTGGTCCGCGACGCCGATCAGTTCGACGCCTATGGGCTGAGCGGCGCGCGGCCGACCGTCGATCTCGCGCGCGTGATGGCGCGCGTCCAGCAGATGATCGGTCGGATCCACGAGAAGAAGCAGATCGTCAGCCACCTGGAATCCGCCGGCGTGTTGGTAAGAGCGAACGCCGGTGAGGCGAGGTTCGTTGACGCCGCATCCGTCATCCTGCCGACGGGCGAGACTTTTCAAGGGAAAACATTTATCCTTTGTATCGGCGGCCACGCCCGCCGTCTCCCGATCCCCGGCGGCGAATACGCGCTGACACACAGCGATCTCTGGTCGCTGCGCGCGCTGCCGAGGTCCATGGCGGTGGTCGGCGGGGCGGCGACGGGCTGCCAGATCGCCTCGATCTTCGCCGCCTTCGGCTCACACGTCACGCTGCTGGACTTCGCGGACCGTATCGTCGTCGGCGAAGACATTCATACCTCCCAGGCCCTCACGCGCGCGTTCTCACAGCACGGCATCGACATTGTCACCAGCGCCGAGGTCCAGACGCTTCAGAAAAACGAAGACGGGATGCATCTTGGATATTCCGTGGCGGGTGAATTGCGCACACTGGATGTGGAAACCGTGGTGGTCGCCGCCGGGTGGCCGGGAAACGTGGACACTCTCAATCTGGAGGCGGCGGGGATCGAAACGGCGCGCGGATATATCTCGGTCGACGAATCGCTGCGCACGACCGCCCCGAACATCTACGCCGCCGGCGACATCACCGGCCGAATGATGCTGGTGCAGAGCGCGGGCGACGAGGCGCGGGTGGCGGCGGAGAACGCCGTGCTCGGGCGCAATCGCCGGCAGCCGCACACCGTGGTTCCCCATGGCAGCTTCACCGACCCCGAATACGCCAGCGTCGGCCTGACGGAAGCCGCCGCGCGTAACGCGCACGAATGCGCTGTCGCCCTCGTACCTTACGCCGACCTGGACCGCGCGATTGTCGATGGGTACCGCGATGGGTTTTTCAAGCTGATTGTCGAACGGGAAACCCGGCAGATACTCGGCGCGCACGTCGTGGGGGAACAGGCCGTTGAAATCGTACAGCTCGTCGCGGCCGCGATGACCGGCGGGACCCGCGTGGAGCAGCTCGCGGAGCTGGAGCTCGCCTACCCCACCTATACAGGCATCGTCGGGCTGGCCGCGCGCCAGATCAGCCGAGAACTGGGCGTCGTCCCGCTCTCCGACGAATGGCGCGCGCAGCAAGCCCCGCGATCGTCGGAGTGGGAGCGCAGTCCGGAATAATAAGCCGCCAGGCGAATCCCCCGGGCAGTGAGACCTCTAAAACTCGACGCGACCATTCTGGCCGCCGTCATAGGATTTTCCCGTCGCCAGCGCCTTCACCATCCCGGCCGCGAATGCGACGAAGCTCGAAGGGCCTTCCCAAAACTCCGCGCTTTCGACGTTGATTTTCAGCAGCGCGAGGTCCGGCTCATCCACCCCATCCGGGAACCACGCCTTTAGCTCCGGCTCCCAAAGCTCCTTGATCTTTTCCTTGTCGCGCACCAGTTCCGCCGTTCCCGCCACGGAGACATAACGCTGGTCCTTAGGCTGGGTAAAGCTGACGTTGACCTGATGATGCGCCAGCGCCTCATCGACTTTCAGCGTCGACGCCTTGGTAAAAAACCAGAGGTCGCCGTCGAAGTCCACATTTTTATTCGTTGACATCGGCCGGCTATGCAGCGAACCGTCCGCCGCCACCGTCGTCAGCATGCCAAAGTCGATGTCCTTGATAATCTCTCGAACTTTTTGGATCTTCTCATCGTGTGTCAGTGTATCGCTCATGATCTCGTTTCCCTTCCGTGATGGTCTCTTTTACCCAAACGCACGGAAGGTTCAGACATCATGGCGAGCGATAAGATTTACTTCAAATGCACCGAGGCGAGCATCTGCGTGAAGTCCCCATTGTATTTCGCGAAGACCGCGTCCGGCGCCGTGCAGGTGAAGACATAGCTCTTGGGTCCGCGAATCACCGCCACCTGACGCATCCGAAGATGGTTGTCACCAGAGATGTAAGTTCCCGCGCTCAGGATCGCCGGATAGCCCCCGATCGAGCCGCGCGTGAGCTGCACTGAATGGTAATGCGTAAAGATATGCGGATACATGCTCTTGATCTGCTGCATCCCTGTCGCGAGGGTGTCGCCCGGCGTGGTCGGCGTAACGACGACGTTCAGGTTCGGAGCAAACCCGTGGACGGGCATGGTGTAGAAAAAAACGTCCGTGCCCATCATGCCGCTGCTGTTGGTCTTCCAGGCGGACGCCGGAGTGATCGAATAGCCTTTGGCGCTGGTGAATGTCTGCGCCGATACCGGCGCCAGGGCGGCGAGGGCGACGGCGGCGGTTCCTGTCATCATTTGGGTGAAACGCATGGAGTTAAGTCCTTGGTGAGCAACGGCTCTCACGATTGTTCTGTGGTAAACTCAGTGTACCCCGGTTCGCCGGGGAAATTCGTTTACGGCAAGGAAGTGCTCATGTCCCACAATGCTTCGGGATGTCTTTATGGCCTGGCCTTTGGCGATGCGCTTGGAGCGGACACGGAGTTCCTGCAAGTGGAGCGCATCCTGGCGAAGTATCCGCCGGACGGGCCGAGCGGTCTTTCCGGAGATCCCATACGCGTCACGGACGACACACAAATGGCGATCGCCGTGGGCGAAGCCCTGTACCGAGCGGGCGCGGATCTGACGCCTGCGGTCGTCGAGGCGGAACTTCGAAAAACGTTCCTGCGCTGGTTTCGCAGCCCGGACAACAATCGTTCGCCGGGAATCACGTGTCAGCGGGCGTGCGAAAACCTGGAAAAAGGCTGGGATTGGCGCAAATCGACGATTGAAGAATCCAAGGGATGCGGCGCCAATATGCGCGTCGCGCCGGTCGGACTAATGGCTGCGGACCCGGCGACGCGGGCGGCCATCGCGCAGTTTCAGGCGGCGCTCACGCATGGACACGCCACGGGACTGGCGGCGGCCGACCTGACGGCGGAGGCGATTGCGGACCTGTCGAGCGGAGGAGAACCGAGCGGCCTGTCCGGACGGCTCCGCGAATACGCCCAGCGCCAGTCGGAAGTTTATCACCACGAATGGCTCGGGGATCTCTGGCTGCAGCCGATGACAAAATCGCCGGAAGCATTTATCGCGCGTGGCTGGGAGGAGTGCCTGTGGCGGCTGGACGATCTGGACGCCGCCATGAAGTCTCCGAATCGAGATGTCGATCCGTGCACGCTGACGGGCGCGGGCTGGGTCGCGGAAGAAGCGTTCGCGACGGGGCTTCTCTGCTTCCTCTTATTCCCGGACGATCCCATCGCCGCCATCCGCCGCGCCGCCGTCTCCAGCGGAGACTCGGACTCAATTGCCTGTCTCACCGGAGCCTTCGCCGGCGCCTATCATGGCCTAGCGGCTTGGCCCGAGGATTGGATCGCCAACATCGAGTACCGAGACCAGTTGGAGAAGCTCGGCGCCTACTGGGATCGATAGAGTCGTTACTGCTCCAAAATTTCGACATTGGCGCGCGGAACGGTGACGATGCTTCCGTCGGCGAGCTTGGCGTCGAGGACGCGAACAACGGTGCCGGATTCGAGTTTGGTAAGCTGTGGCGGTAGGGCGCTGACGGTGGCGAGGGAGCCGAAGTAGGGTTCGCGGATCAATCGGATCGGCGTGCCGATGCTCAAGTTGCCGCTCTCTTCCGCTTCGCTGGCCTTGGCCTTCTGCGCATCCTCGGCAAGCGGGACGATGATCTCCGGACGGATGACGCCGGCGCGGATCTGTGTCGCCCCGTTGATGCTGCCTTCCTTGCCTTCCAGAGACGCCAGCAGTTCATAAGTTCGCCGCGCCATCGCGATCGTCCCAAAGCCCTCGGTAATCACCAGCGTGATATTGATATTCTCATGCCCCGTGATCGCGACGCCGATATCGTAACCGAGAAACTCGATCAAGTCCTTGTCGATGATGCCGCCAACGATGATCCCGTTGACACCGACCTCCGACGCCTTTCGCAGCGCCGCCCCCGAGATATTCGCGCCGCCGATGATGATCTTGCCCGCGAGATCCGGCGTAATATCGGACTCCGTCAGGTTGCTTTCGGGAGAGGGGGAAACGACCTTTAGCTGGCCGACGCGCTCGCCGCCGACGCCGAAGATGCCCTGAATCAAAGCGCCGGCGGTCTCGACAATCACGCCCTCGCCCGACAGGATTTCCGACACCGCGCCGGAGATATAGGCGGTGAGGTTGACCGGAGACGAAGGCTGGCGGATGCCGACGTTTCCGGAGACGCCCGAGATCGTTTCCACCTTGCCCGCGAGCGGCGACTTCACCTCGGACTTGAAAAGACCAAAGAACGACTTGGTGGAGGCGAGAATCTGTCCCTTCTCCACCTGATCGCCTTCCTTGACGATCAGGGAGTCCGGCATTTCATCTGCATCGATACCCAGCTGCGCGGCGACTTTCACGCTCTGCATCAGCCCGGGCAATGCGGCGCGGGCGACAATCGTATCGGGGGCCACCGTCGCGCCGGAGGCGACAAGCACTTCGCCCTTCAGCGGCAGGCGCCGGGTGCGGCGCACGATCGTGTAGGGGCTGACCTTCAGTCCAGGGGTATACGCGTTTCCCAATAGAACTCCTCTTGCAAATGACGCCGACAGGCGCATTCTCAGTGTTTTTTACACTGAGTGATATAAAGATAGACGAGAATTCCGGTGATGCGCTCCACCCGGAAACACGTTCCGAGCAGATCTTTCAGCTCGCGCATCGTAAACCGGAAAAAGGGAATTCCGCCGTCGTGCGCCCCTTCCTTTTCGCCGAACATGCGCGTGAAGAGCGAATGCTTATAGGCGGAGAGGACCAGAGTGGCGCTTGGGCGCAGGACCCGGGATAGTTCGGAGACGGCGCCGCGTCGCGCCTCCTCCCCCGGAACATGCTCTAGAACCTGACACGAAACGGCGCGCGTGAACGCGCCCGGAGCGAACGGCAGATGGCAAAGGTCCGCCTGGACGAGATGGACATTGGTGACGCCGGCGGCCAGCAGCTTTTTGCGGTTGACGCGCAGCGATTCGAACGAGAAGTCGATGGCGACCATTTCCTTGACGCCGCGCGCCAGGGTCTGCGACATACGGCCCGTGCCGCAGCCGCCTTCCAGCAGGCGATCGTCCGGACGAGGTCCGAGAAGCTTTAACGTCAGCGGGATCTCGATCTTGCCGAAAAGGTTCAGAAACGCCATGCGGTCGTAATCGCCCACCTGCGAGTCGCGGGCGGCGATCTCGGAGCGCTGCGCCTCCAAAAGCTCCGTGGGGAGAAGGCGCGGGATCCCGTCTTCAATCGGATAGACCCGGCCGGCGGCGTCCGTCAGAGACCCTTCGAGGATCTCCTCGCCTTCCTGCTTGCTGACGGTCAAAGTCAGCGTTCCGCCGCCTTCCGGCGCCATCAGAAACGACAATAGTGAGCGATGCATGAAAGGCCTCTACCGCTCAGGGGTGGGTATGGGAATGGCGGCGCCGGGCGCCGGCGCCTCAGTGGCGGGAAGAATGGTCAGCTGAAGCCGGTAGTCGTCGCCAAGCACCTGCACGCCGTTCGCAGGATCGCCGTCGGGAGTGCGCCCCGCGACCTGCCGCTGGCTCGCGAGGTCATCGAAGAGACGCGTTTCGCCAAGACGCGTGATCTGAGTTGACGACGCGCTCCAGATCTGCGCGGGCACGAAGACACCGGGCGCCGGATGCGTATCGGACGCATCCGGCGCAATCGGCGAAGGCGGCAGCTGCATACTGTACTGATAGGCGATGTCGATCGATCCGTCCGCACTCGCATGCAGGTGGAGCTGATAATCGCGGTCCAGACCATCGACATTGAACATCAGCTTTTGCAGTTTGTCAGGCGTCACCGAATCCAGCGTCTCGCGCGCCACGGATTCCGGCTGGTTGTTTCGCACCCGAAACAGCTCCGCTTCGATCCGCCAGCGCGGCGGCGCGACATCGGCGGCGAGCACCGTCTGCCGAAACTTGGCGCAGCCTTCCGGCGTGCCTCGGATGATCAGCGTCTTATCGGCGTCATACGGCACGATGTCGGTCATGCCGGCGGGAAAATTCGGGTCCGTCCCGGCCTTGCCGTCGCCTCGGGTGTGGCCGTAGCGGACGGTATGATCGAGCCCAAGCGACGCAAAAACCTGCGAAGGGCGCATATATCTCAGGTGGATCTTTTCCCATTTGAACGAAGGAGCTTTGGCATGGGAAGGAGCGCCGGCGATCAAAGAAGCGAGCATCACGATGAGTGGCAGGGCCTTCGAGCATCGCCCGCCGTGTCCACGGGTAAGTTTGGACATAGCTTCTCCTTGTATGATTGCGGGGTATTCTTTACAATGTAACATAAATGGAGGCGTTTTGCAAGGCGGCATGCAGTCGGGAGCCCCATCTCCCCGGTCCCTACCCGCCCGCCCGCCGAATATCCTTGATCAGCAGCTGCACGCTACGTCGGCCGTTCCATTCGTTGATCTGCGGCGAGTAAAGAAGGTCTAACGACTCGCCGGGGCCAACTTCATCCGACCAGCCGCCGTGGCCCCAGCCGACACAATCCATCGGATCCATTTCCTCGGTGCGCACGCGCATCTTCAGGTGGCTCAGATCCTTGCCGATCCGGCGCGTTTCGCAGACGCGAACGCCCGTGGACGAGAAGCGCGGCTCGGGGTTCTTGTCGCCGAACGGCGCGAACTGCTCCCATTCGTCGAGCAAAGAAATCGTGATCTGGCCGGGGTCGATCACACCGTCGTGCGAGATCCGCGGAATAAAGTCGTCGTCGGTCAGCACCGAGGCGGCGTGCGCGTTGATCGTCGAAACAAACGTGTCGAACTGCGCCATCTTGAGCGACAGTCCGGCGGCCATCTCGTGCCCCCCGCAGCTGTCGAGCAGATCGCGGCAGATTTGAATGCCCTTGAACATATCGAAGCCGGGAATGGAGCGCGCGGAGCCCTTGCCATTGGTCTCGGTTTCGTCGACGCCGATGACGATCGAGGGGCGCTGGAACATCTCGACCAGCTTGCCGGCGACGATGCCGACGACGCCGGCGTTCCAGCCGGGCGACGCCACCACCAGCACTTTGGTCAGGTCCATATCACGGTCGGCGACCTGCGCGATCGCTTCGGCCAAGATGCGCTTTTGCGCGATCTGACGCTCGGCATTGAAATTGTTCAGTGTCTCCACCAAACGCAGCGCCTCTTCCGGATCGCCCGTCAGCATCAGGTCTAAGGCGATCGCGGCGTCGTCCAGGCGGCCCACAGCGTTGATGCGGGGCCCGATCCCAAAACCGACCGCTTCGGCGGAGAGCGGCTTGCTGGTGTCGATGCGCGCGCCTTCGAGCAGCGCACGCAGGCCGACCTTGCGTGTGCGCGCCAGCGCCTTCAGGCCGAAGGAGGCAAAGACGCGGTTTTCCCCCTGAAGCGGCATCACATCGGCCACAGTGCCGCAGGCGACAAGGTCTAAAAACTTCTGGATGTACGCCGTCTCGTGCTCCGGGCGCACCAGGCGAACCACGGCCTGCATCGTCTTGAACGCCACGCCGACGCCGGCGAGGAAGGGAAACGGATAGGTCGAATCGTGCCGATGCGGGTTCACGACGGCGTAAGCCGGCGGCAGCGTTTCGCCGGGCTCATGGTGATCGGTGACAATGACCGTCAGGCCTAGGCTGTTCGCGTAAGTGACGGCCTCGCGCGCCTGTATGCCGCAGTCCGAGGTGATGACGAGCGTCGCCCCCTGCTCCTTCGCATGGTCGATCGCGCGGCTCTTGAGATCGTATCCGTCGAGCTTGCGATGCGGCACGCGGTACACGATCTTGCCGCCGAGCGCCGTCAGCGTGCGCACATACAGCGCGGTGCTGGTGACGCCGTCCACATCGTAGTCGCCATGAATAAAGATCGTTTCTTCATTGGCGAGCGCTTCGGCGATCCGATGCGCGGCTTTGTCCATATCGGGCAGACCGAAGGGGTCGTGCAGCTGGGAAAGGTCGGGGCGGAGAAAGGCGTCGGCCTTGGCGGGATCGCTCAGCCCTCGGTTGACCAGAAGGCGGGCGGTCAGGGGGTGGACGCAAAGTTCGCGCACCAGCTCGGCCTCGGCGCGCGCGTCGGTTTCGGTCTGGGTCCAGATTTTTTTGAGGGTGTCAGGCATTCGGTCTCATCACGCTCCGCTCGTCCACTCGGTCATAAGGTCGTCAACCGGCTTAAAAATAAGGGGCGAGGTTGCCCTCGCCCCTGGTCGTTTAGAAACGCCGTATCGGACGCTTCTTCTTCGGCCTGAGTCGGGAGTCCTCTTCTTCCGCAGTGTCCGCCGGCTTCGCGATGCTCGCGGCCGGGCGGGTCGGCGTGCTGGAAAGCGTCGCGCCGTTCGCGGCGGCAAGCGTCGGGATCGTGGCGTTGTTGACGCCGCTGCCCTTCTTCGCCAGCCAGTTCTCCCAGTCCACGAGAATGCTCGCGGCGTTGAAGATCGACGAGTACGTTCCGCTAAGAATGCCGATGAACAGCGCCACGTTCAGCAGAAGCGTCGATTCGCCGCCGAACAGGATCAGCGCGCCCAGCGTCATCAGAACCGTCAGCGACGTGCGCACCGAGCGGCGGAACGTCTGAAGGATCGAGTCATTGACCAGCGCCTCGAACTGCTCGCCGCGCTGACGCTTGCGCAGGTTCTCGCGGACACGGTCGAAGATAACGACCGTATCGTGGACCGAGAAACCGATCACTGTCAGCAGCGCCGTCACAAAGAGGCTGTCGATCTTCCAATTCAGGAAGTAGCCAAGCATCGCGAATACGCCGATCAGCAGGACAACGTCATGCAGCAGCGCCGCGATCGCCGAAACGCCCATGCGCAGACCGGCCGCGAAGCCGCCCGTCGCGAACGCAATGGCGAGATAAAGCACGATCAGCGCGGACGCCAGCGCCACCGCCTGGATCGCCCGGCTGGTGAGTTCGTTGGAGATCAGCGGCTTCACGCGGTCGAACGAGAGACGCGTTGTCTGCCGGATCGTGCTGAGCGCCTTGGTGAGCTTGACTTCGACAAGGTCTCGGTTCGTCGTCGGATCGACGTTTTTCGCCGCATCCGAGTTCGTCGTGATCTCCTCCGTCGTAATGATCGCCTGCTTGCCGCCTTCCGCCATCTGGACCAGCGGGTCTTCAACGCCCCCCGAATGCAAAGCATTGAGGACTTCCTGCTGCGTCGCCGGCTTATCGAACGCGACCTCAAGCTGCGAGCCGCCCTTGAACTCAATGCTCTTCTTCAGGCCCGACGGGTGAACCACCAGCCAGAAGAACAGGCCCGGGATGATGATCGCGGCGCTGATGCCGTAAAACAGCTTGCGGCGGCCAACGATATTATATCCAGGCTTCGTATCGACGGGAGCGTTCGGGTTGACGCCGAACAGCTTCGGGCTATTGCCGAAGCCGGCCTCCACGAGCGCATAGAGTAAGGTTCGAGTAACCGTAATCGCCGAGAACAGCGAGACGATGACGCCCAGAAGAAGCGTCAGCGCGAAGCCGCGCACGCTGGGCGTTCCCATCGACAGAAGAACGATCGATGTGATAATCGTACAGATATTCGAGTCGCGGATCGCGGGGAACGCGCGGCTGAAGCCGGCATCGATGGCGCCGCGCAGACCGCGTCCATTGCGAAGTTCTTCCTTCATGCGCTCGAAGATCAGAATATTCGCGTCAACCGCCATACCGATCGACAGGATAAAGCCCGCGATGCCCGGCAGGGTCAGCGTTACCGCCGGGATCCCCAGCCACTGCAGTCCGCCCCGGAAGATCGCCAGAGTAAAGAGCGAGTAGATGAGCAGCGCGATACAGGCGACAACACCCGGGAGGCGATACCATACCAGCATGAACAGGACGACGATCGCCAGACCGATCAAGCCGGCGTGAAGGCTCTTATTGACGGCGCCCTTGCCCAGGCTCGCTTCGATGGTCTGTGTCTGCACCTGCTCCAGCGGCACCGGCAGCGCGCCGGCGTTGAGCATATCGGCGAGCGCCTTCGCTTCGGTCAGATTCTTGAAGCCGCCGCTGATTTCCGCGCGGCCGTCCGGAATATACGCGTTGATGGTCGGAGCCGAGAGTACGCCGTCATCCAGTACGATTCCCATGTACTCGTCGGTATGATCGCGCGTGAAGTCAGCGAACGCCTGCGTACCCTTCGCGCTGAATTCCTGCGACACAGCTGGCTCGGTGCCCATGGCTCCGCTCAGATGCGCTTCGGATTTCGGCAAAATATCGGCGCCTTGAAGGATTGCGGGGCTACAGTCCGCGATAAACGTCTGCCACGCCGTCATTTCGCGATTCAGCATCGCGATGCGGCCTTGCTGATCCGGCGTCAGGTAAACTTGCAGGTCATGCTCGACGAGCGGAGGAGTCACTGTCGCTGGAACCGCGCCGGCTCGAGGAGCGCTTCCATCTCCCATGATCGAATTGAATTCGGAGCGAATTTGAGCTCCGTCCCGGAATGTGTGCGACAGATCGCGATTGAGCGCTTCGATGTACGATTGCTGGTCGGGCGTAAGATACGCCTTCTCTTCAATGCCGCCCAGGGGCGCGGGTATTGGCGTCAGTACCGCGTTAGGCCGCGCCGTGGAGCCTTGCGCTAGCACTTGTTTGTATTCGCCGCGAATCTGAGATTCGTCGCGGAACGTCGGCAGGTTACGCCGATCAGTAAACGTATATCCTTCACGTCCCGTCAGAGGGTCGCGCGTAGTGTTCATCGCCACGGGGCGGCTGGGATCGCGCTTACACGCGACTTCCTTGAAGTAATAGAACTGCATGGACGCCGTGGTGCCAAGCGTCTTCAAGACGGCGTCGGGATCCTTGACGTCAGGAATCTCGATGACGAACTGGTCGTTCCCCTTGGGCTGTACGGTCGCTTCCCCCACTCCGGAGGCGTTGATGCGATTCTCGAGAATATGACGGACCGTCGCCTGATCGTAAAGACCTTTGGGCGCCTTATCCGTCTCGGCGTGCAGAATCGTCCGGATACCGCCCCGGATATCCAAACCGTACTTGACCGGAAACGCCGCGACGCGCTTATGTAGCTTCGCGTCGTATGTCGTTCCCACCATGACCCAAATGGACGCCGCGATCAGCAACACGATGACCAGCGGCAGCCAGACCTTCTGCAGTTTCAAACTCTTCCTCCGCGAAGAAAACTCTTCCGAAATTCCTCGTAAAATGAACGTTCCATTATAACTTACGGGGTGACCGATGTCAAGGCGCGCGGCGGCTCCGCCGCGGCCTCCGTAATGTCGCCCAGCACGCTTTCCAGAATTTCCGCGCTCCGTTCGGCCCCCGGCTCCGCCCGCATGCGCTTCCCAAGCTCGCTCACGCGTTCATGGATATCCTTCGAATCCAGCAGTCGCTGGAGGCGGCGGCGCAGCAGCTGCGGCGACAGATTCGACGGCAGCAAACGCAGCCCCCACCCGTTGCGCTGCAAGTGCGCCGCGTTCTCAAATTGATCGAAACCGCGCGGCACCACAAGCCCCGGCACGCCGTAATAGCACGCCGCCTGAGTCGTCCCCACCCCGCCCTGATGCACGATCGCCTGTGCGTGCGGAAAGAGTTCGTGATACGGCGCATACCGAAGCGCGAAGACACGCGCGCTTAACTCCGAGGGAATGACGAAATCGGACGGCGCTCCGAGCAGAACGGCGCGGCAGTTCATCGCGCCGATCGATTCCAGCGCCGTCTCCCAGAAGCCGTTCGCGTGATTGATCACGGAGGACCCCAGGGTGAACACGACCAGCGGCGCATCGCCCTCCGGGATTTGCAGGGGCGGCGCATCGGCCGGCGCCGGGCCGTCCCAGCGCGCGTAAGCGCCCATTTGCAGAAAATCGGGCCAATCCGAAGGACGCGGGAAGAAGCTCTCGGACCACAAACATAGCGTTAGGAGCTGCGAATAACATCCGCCAAGCACCACGTTCTTGCGCGGCGGCGCCCCGAGGCGCTCGTACTGCGCGTTCGCCAGCTGATCGATCGGCGCCAGCATATCGTGCGCCGTCTTCCAGGCGAGCTTTCCCACCAGCGCCGGCGGATTGCGCCACGCGATGGAGGGGATCGGCCCAACCTCGGTAGGATAGCAGTTCGTCACGGGGGTCGCCGTCACCCAGGGAATCCCCGTCTTATACGCCACCGCCGGCGACGCCAATTGAATGGGGTGCGACACAAACACATCGGCGTCGGCGCACAGCTCCACAAGGCCCTCGGTGGCCGGGACAATCGCGGGAACCAGCATTTCCCGAAAAAGAACGTCGATCGGCTCCGTCAGCGACGCCTTGAGCATGCGGCGCATGAGGTCCGATTCCGGATCCATATCCGGTCCTGCGTCCACCGCGTCCAGGCCCAGCGCGCGGATCTTCGCGGCGTTCGCGGGATTGACGGCGAATCGGGGCTCGTGCCCGCGCTCGCGCAGAGCGAACGCGAGGGCGATAAACGGATTGAAGTCGCCGGACGAACCGAGCGTATGCAGCAAAATTCTGGCCATGGCGAAATTATACCCGGCTCCTCGGCGTAAGGATAATGGGTATACTTCCCCTACGATGGAAGAAGCCTTATTGACACGAGCCCGGGAACTGGCCGACGGCGTGTTTCGCCCCCGCGCGCAGGACGCCGACCAGGGCGATATTCACGGTCAGGTCGGCGAAAATATCCGTTTGCTCGCCGAAGCCGGTTACTTCGGTCTCGGGATCTCGGCGGAGCACGGCGGCCTTGGCGCCGACGAAGAAACGCGCCGGGAATACGCCGAGCTGATGGCCAGCGCCTGCGGCGTCACGGCGTTCGTCCAGCAGCAGCTCCATGCCGGCGGATTTGTCGGCGGCGCGCCTGACGAAGCGTTCCGGCGCGAAATGCTCCCACAGTTCGCCTCCGGCAAAAAATTCTGCGGGGTCGCCTTCGCCCACCTGCGCCGCCCCGGTCCGCCCACCGTCACCGCCGAGCGCGTTTCCGGCGGTTTTCTCGTCAACGGCGTCGCCCCCTGGGTTACCGGCTGGTCTCTGCTGGATGGCTTTTCCCTCGGCGCCGTCATGGCCGACGAGCACCTCTTTGTGTACGTCCCCAAAGAAGGCAATGAAAAGGCGCTCACACCCGGCCCGCGCATTCCGCTCGCCGTGATGAACGCCTCGGACACGGTGCAGGTCACGATGACCGACCTGTTTGTCCCCGAACGCGCCCTGCTCAGCGTGCGTCCCACCGACGCGCTTCGCCAGAGCGACCACTGCGGCATCACCGGTCATGTTTATCTTCCGCTCGGCTGCGCGCGCGGCTCGATCGATTACCTGCGCGCCCTCGCTGAAAAGCGTGCGAACGCGCGTCTTATCGAAGTCGCCGACGCCTTTGCTGAAGAAGTTGACCGCTGCCGCGCCGAAGCCCTCGCCTGGACCGGCGCCTGCGCCAACCTCCCCGAATACAAAGAGCGCGCTCTGCACGCTCGCGCCAGCGCCATCGTCCTCGCCGTCCGCGCCGCCCACGCCGCCGTCACCGCCACCGGCGGCAGCGCCCATCTGCTCACCCAGCCGCCCCAGCGGCTGCTCCGCGAAGCGATTTTCTACACCACGACGGCGCAAACTCAAGACGTGCAGGCCGAGACGCTGGATTTACTGGTGTCGCCGGACTGCTGGCGAGCGTAACGTTATCATGTCAACGCCAGGAGGCATTTACCAATGGCAATCAAGGAATACGTTGCGTTCTTCGCCTTCATGATTAGTATGTGCCTATGGACTGCCGCCAACGATACGATCAACACTCAATATTTCGCGGCCAATCACGGATTGAGCGCCGGCACTTGGTGGTTCGGAACTTTACTCATTACGATTGTCTTTTTCATCGGTCTAGCTCATATGGGACGGGCCGCGCGGCAGCAAGAAGCTTCGGGACAACTTCCATACCCTGCACCTAAAAATCCACGCAACTGGATCCTATTTTTCAGCAGCCTATTTTGGGGATTGTCCGCTGTGGAGCGGATACAAACGTGTTTGACGCGACTGAACGCGCCGCAGCTCCCCTCGGATATTAAGTTCTGGTTCGCGGTTTTGACGATTGTGAACGTTGGGGCGTGGCTCCTCTGGGTGATTCATACCTACGGCATGTGGCGCTCGCAGCGAACTCAATCGATCACACAGATCTAATAGCTTTCACGATTCCAGTGGACGATCCGTCAGCGTCAGCACCTTGCGCCATTCATCGCGCGCCTCGTCACTCAGCCCCAACGCCTGCAATGCGAGTCCGCTTAAGTAATGGCTGAGCGGGTTCGCCGGTTCGTCGGCGGCGGCTTCGAAGAATTCCCAGAGGGCTTCGGTAGTGCAGCCGTGCGTGTAGAGCGATAAGCCGTTTTGTAAATGCTCGCGCGCATTGGCGTTTTTCTGGGTGGTATCGCCGGCGCCATTGTCCGTCCAGCGATGTATGGCGACGGATGACGCCTGACGCAGAAGATGTAATGTGGATTCGTTGTCCATTGCAGGCCTCCGATGTTTGCCAGAAACAACCGCTCAGAGCTGAGCGCTGGAAAAGTCGAGGAGCAAGACGGCCAGGCGGAAGAGTGCGGAAAACGGCGCGGGTGGCGGTGATGCATCCGAAATTCGTTCGAGGGCGCCGGCGGCGTCATTGACGGCGGCGCCCTCTCCCCTTGTCATACGGCGGCCGGATGGGAATTGTTACCGGATTGTCCCGGCAATTCTTCGGAATTTGAGGAATTTTCCGATACGGCCTGGCCTTCCGTCGGCGCGCTTTGCCGAGCATCGACCAGCGTCACGCGGGTATTCGTATACGGGGCGATGGTCGCGATCCCAGCGGCGTCAAAGGCTTCCTTGAGACGCAGGCGAAGCTCGCGCGTGACCGGGCTTTGATCGCCGGGCAGCGTGCGAACGAGCATGCGAAGGGTGATGTCGCCGGCGTTGATGGCGTCGACGCCCAGCATGGTCGGCGGGGCGAGAATACGCTCCGGCCACTCCTCCAGCAGCGCATTGCCCGTGGATTCCATGATCTTGAGGGCTTCGCGCAGATCGGTGTCCGGCTGTACGTTGATCTGGACATCGGCCTGCGCCCAGCGCAGAGTCTGGTTCGCCACGGCGTCGATGATCCGGTTGGGAAAGGTCACCAGGCGCCCTTTGACGTCCCGAATTTGCGTCACGCGCAGGTTCAGCACTTCGACCGTCCCCGAGAACTCCTTGATATCCACAACGTCCCCTACCCCAAATCGGTCGTCAATCAAGATGTTGACGCCCGCCACGAGATCCTTCGTCGTGTCCTGAGTGGCGAGACCGATGGCGACGCCGATCAATCCGGCGGACGCCAGCAGGGCCGCCAGGTTCACGCCGATCCATGACAGCGCCACCACGGCGGCGATGGCCCAGATCACCGAAACGCCGGTGACGACCGCGACGCTGCCCAGAGTCGCCCGGCGCCGAAATGTCCGCTCGGTGCGCTCGCCCGGCGACAGCGTTTCCGGAAGCGGCGGGAAGATATGGCGCAGGAACAGCCGCAGCAGACGCGAGAGGCCCGCCGCCGCCAGCGACACGATGATCAAAATACTGATCGGGCGCAGGACGCCGTGCCCCAGCAGGGAATGCAGCGGCTGAGTCAGCGGGAAAAGATCGGTAATGACAAACGCGGCGAACAGCCACACCAGCGACTGCATGGCCCAGCCCGGACGATCCAGGAATCGGCGCGCGAGACGCCAGATCAGCAGGTTCACGAGGATCGCCATGCCGACGATCTGCGCCGTCTCGATCAGCGCCTCGCGCAGGTAATGGGGCTGGCGCTCGCGCTGCGCCTGATCCAGACGGCGCTCGAGCATCGCGGCCCACTCGGAAGCGACCTGATCGACCGTCTCGCCCTTCGCGGCGGCGTCGGCGGCGGACACGGTCACCAGGGGCTTCCCCGCCACCTGAATCGCCACCTCGTCGTTCGGCGCGGCCTGCATGGTGACGGCCGGCGGGGCGGCGTCCGTGGGCGTTTCGCGCAGCGCGGAGTCGAGACGCAGGCCGACGAGATCGGCGCGGTCCTGCGCCTTCTGCGCGTCGTCGCCCGTCACCTGGAACAGCGTGCGCCCGGCCAGCGCGACGACCGGCTTTTGCGGCTTCGCGTTCGAAGGCAGCGCCGGCGGACCAAGCGTGACGGCGCTGGGAAGACCGGGAATCTTGAATCCGGGAATTTGCGCGGCCGATGGCGCTACGCCGGCGAAGGCCCACGCAAGCCCGAGAAGGACAATGACGAAGTATCGGATGAGGCGCATGGCCGTTCCTTTCACGGCCTACAGCAGTCCGAAGCGTCCGAGACGCACCACGCTGCCCTGACGCCGAAATTGATTGGGAGTAGTCTGCATCACCTGCCGGAAGACACGGATAAAGTTCGTGTAGTCGGAATATCCGATCTTCGCCGAGATCTCCTTGACCGTCATCGTCGTATCCTTGAGAAGTATGCACGAATCGTGGATCTTCTGCTCCAGAATGACCTGATGCGGCGAGCGGTCGAGACGCGCCCGGAAGACCCGCGACAGCCGCTCCCGAGAGACGCCGACGCGGCGGGCCAGCTCCTCGACATTCAGCTCCGATCCGTCCGTTTCGCCGATGATCTGCATGGCGCGTTTGACCAGGTCCATTGCGGCGTCGTTTTTCTCCTGCGCGCGTCCCGAGGCGGCGAGGGCCAGCAGAAGCTCGATCGTCAGCTCGGAAGCGTCTACCGGATGGGGATGCATAATGGCGTACGGCGGTCCGGCCAGGGCCATCAAGCGGCGCAGGATCGCCGTATCCGGCGCCAAGGTAAAGATCGGGCCGTAATGCTGCACAAGGCCGTTCATCATGGACATCGCCGCTTCGCCCGCGAACTCACAGACGAAGTAGCTCCAGGTCTCGTCGGACTCTGGCGGATAGTAATAGGACATGTTCAGATCGCTGATCTGAACGAGAAACCCCTGCCCGGCGGTGGTGCGGTACTCCGTGTCTTTGTATCGGAAGCCGCCGACGCCGCCGAGCGTGTAGCAAAAGTAGGCGAAGTTTTCCCGGAACCGAAACCGCCCATCGCAGCGATACCGGGCGTCCCGGCACGACTGCACGCCGATGCTGATCGGGCGCGGCAGCAGCGGGATCACAGGGAGTGGTTCGAAGAAGAGACGCCAGCGCCATTCGAATGTCTTCACATGCGTGGCGAAAAAATCGTTGGACTCCTCCAGTGTCGCATACTGGACCGGAGGCGACGCCGCGCGCGCCTCCTCCGTCTCCGCCATATTGGGCGAACGCGAGAGGTCGAGATCACAAATTGACATTAAACGTCACATTTCTCTGTCTTGATATTTTCTACAGGATGACGTATTCTAGGGATTAACGTCAAGCCCCCGCAAGGTTCACAAATATCACTATGGTTGTCAAGAACACACGCCTCGCCATTCCGCTGGCTCTCCTGCTGGCTTCGGTCGCGAGTTCCGCCCATTCCCAGCAAGCGGCCAAGGCGCCCCATCCCAAGGTTGATGTCTCGAAAACGGACACGCTTTACCTCGTGGGATACGCGCACCTGGACACCCAGTGGCGCTGGTCTTACCCACAGGTGATCCGCGACTTCCTTCCGGACACCCTGCACAATAACTTCCATCTGTTCGACCTGTACCCCGACTACGTGTTCAACTTCAGCGGCTCCCGACGCTACGAGATGATGAAGGAATATTATCCCGCCGATTACGCCAAGCTGAAGACGTATGTCAAATCCGGACAATGGTTCCCCTGCGGCTCATCCGTGGACGAAGGCGACGCCAACGTTCCCTCCGAAGAATCGCTGGTGCGGCACACGCTCTATGGCAACCATTACTTCCAGCGCGAGTTCGGCGTCACCAGCCATGAGTTCATGCTGCCGGACTGCTTCGGCTTCCCATTTGCCCTGCCGACCATCCTGAACCACTGCGGCGTGCAAGGCTTCTCCACGCAAAAGCTGACCTGGGGATCCGCCGTCGGCATTCCGTTCAAAGTCGGAACGTGGGAAGGGCCGGACGGGTCCAGCGTCATCGCGGCGTTCGATCCCGGCAGCTACAATGCCGGCTTCAAGGAAGACCTCAGCCAGAATACGAGCTGGCTTGCGCGCATCCAGAATACGCGCAAGCTCTCCGGCGCCGGCGTCGATTACCACTACTACGGCGTGGGAGACCGGGGCGGATCGCCCGACGAAACGTCGGTCAAGTGGATGGAAAAGAGCATCGTCGGGACCGGCCCGGTGCATGTCGTCTCGTCCAACGCCGAGGAGATGTTTCGCGCGCTCACTCCCGATCAGACTTCCAAGCTTCCCCGCTACAAGGGCGAGCTGCTGCTGACCCAGCACTCCGCCGGCTCGATCACCTCCGAAGCCTATATGAAGCGCTGGAACCGCAAGAACGAACTGCTCGCCGACGCCGCCGAGCGCGCCTCCGTCGCGGCGATGTGGCTGGGCGGCGCGGATTACCCGTCCGATCGCCTGTATCAGGCGTGGGACCTGGTCCTCGGCTCCCAGATGCACGACATGCTTCCCGGCACCAGCCTTCCCAAAGCTTACGAATTCTGTTGGAACGATGAGCTGCTGGCCCTCAACCAGTTCGCCGCCGTCACACAAAACGCCGTCGGCTCGGTTTCGTCCGCGCTGGATACGCGCGTTTCGGGCGCCGCCCTGGTGGTTTACAACCCGCTCTCGATCTCCCGCGAAGATGTCGTCGAAGCGTCGGTGAAGACGCCCGCGAGCGCGCTCCAGGTTTACGGTCCCGACGGTAAGCCCGTGCCGACTCAGGTCGTGGGGCGCGACGGATCCTCGCTCAAGATCTTATTCCTCGCCAAAGCGCCTTCCACGGGGTATGTCGTCTACGACGCGCGCCCGACCTCGGCGCTTGCGCCTGGAACGGGCTCGCTGAAGATCGACAGCCGGACGATTGAGAACGCGCAGTATAAAGTCACGCTGAACGACGCCGGCGATATCGCCTCGATCTACGACAAAAAGAATGGACGCGAAGCGCTGAAATCTCCCGCGCGTCTCGCCTTCCAATATCATAACCCCAGCGCCTTCCCGGCGTGGAACATGGACTGGGACGACGCCAAGCTGCCCCCGCGCGCCTTTGTGGACGGCGCCGCGACCATCAAAGTCGTGGAGGCCGGCCCGGTCCGCGTGGCGCTCGAAGTGACACGCGAAAAAGATGGGTCCAAGTTCGTCCAGCGAATCCGCCTGTCGAGCGGACCTGCGGGCGACCGGATCGAAGTCGCCAACAAGATCGATTGGCGGACGCACGAGAGCGCCCTCAAAGCCTCCTTTACGCTGCCCGACGGCAACCCGGAAGCGACATATGATCTGCAGGTCGGCGCGATCGAGCGCGGCAACAACGACCCCAAGAAGTATGAAGTCCCGCAGCATCAATGGTTCGATCTGACCGGCGCGGACGGCAAATATGGCGTCGCCGTCCTGAACGACAGCAAGTTCGGCTCCGACAAGCCCGACGACAACACCGTGCGGCTGACCCTGCTCTACTCGCCCGGCGTGCGCAGCGGCTACCAGGACCAGGCGACCCAGGACTTCGGCAAGCACGATATCCTCTACGCCATCGCGCCGCACGCCGGCGACTGGCGCAGCGGCGATGTGCCCTGGCGCGCCAAGCGGCTGAACCAGCCGCTACTGGCCTTCCAGAGTGAGCCGCATCCCGGCGCGCTCGGCAAGACCTTCTCCCTGGCCGCCTTGAACACCCCGCAGGTCCAGATCGTCGCGATCAAAAAGGCGGAAGATTCCAATGAGATCGTCGTCCGCCTGCGTGAACTCGAAGGCAAGGACGCGCAAAACGTTCAGCTGCGCTTCGCCGGGCGCATTCTCTCCGCCCGCGAGGTGACTGGGCAGGAAGCGCCGATGCGCGGCGCCGTTAATCTCAAGAACGGCGTGCTCACGACCAGCGTCAAGGGCTATGGCCTGCGCGCATTCGCCGTGACCCTGGCGCCTTCGAAACCCGCGATGGCCTTGCTGATCTCATCGGTCGCCCGCGATTTCTTCTTTCCGCTGCCGCTGCGCTACGATCTGGACGCCGTCAGCGGCAATACCGGCGCGGCCGACGGCGCGTTCGACAGCGAAGGCCGCTCCCTCCCCGGCGAGCAGCTTCCAAAGACCATCGTCAACGGCGGCGTTCCCTTCAAGCTGGGCCCGACCGGCGCCGGCGCGAAGAACGCCCTCATCGCGCACGGACAAACCCTCGCTATTCCCGCCGGCGCCGATCATGTGTATATCCTTGCGGCGGCGACACAGGACACGCCCACGAATTTCGTCATCGGCGGGCATTCCATCCCGACGACGGTCGAGAACTGGACGGGTTACGTCGGGCAGTGGGACAACCGCGCCTGGGCCGGCGATGTCCCCGAGCTGACCTACGACTGGCGCAACGCCTATGCGGGACTCACCCCGGGGTATGTCAAAACGAGCGAAGTCGCCTGGTTCAGCTCACATCGGCATAATGCGAAGGGAGCCAACGATCTTTATCAGTACAGCTACCTCTTCAAGTACGGCTTCGCCGTACCCAAGGGGGCAAAGACGCTGACGCTGCCAAACGATTCGCACGTCCGCATCTTCGCCGTGACAGCCGCGCACAATCCCGCCGACTCGGTGCGCCCCGCGCAGCCGCTCTACGACACGCTGGCCGATCACAAATCGACCGACGGCCCGGAGATTACGCCCAGCGCCGGCAGCTTCCATGACGCAACTCAGATCTCGCTGAACCCGCCGCTCTACTGGAACGCGAACACCCTGCGCTACACGCTGGACGGCTCGAAGCCTGGCCTGACCTCCCCTCTCTATGCGGGACCGATCACGCTGAACAAGCCGACGACCGTGACGGCGGCCGAAGTGCAGCCCGATGGCGCCGTCGGCGCCGTGAGCGTCGCGAAGCTGGACATTCAGGACACGACCCCGCCCACCATCGCCGCCGCCGAAGCCCTGCAAGGTCTTGGCAAAGCGAATGTCCGCTTCTCCGAGCCGGTCACAAAAGAGTCCGCGGAAGATGTCAGCCACTACAAGTTCGCCGGCAATGTTCAGGTGCAGTCGGCGGCGCTGAACGCCACCGCGACCGGCGTGGAGTTGACGCTGAACGCCCCGCTTCCGCTGGGCCAGACGACGGATCTCACCGTCAGCGGCGTGCGCGACGCCTCCCCCGCCGGCAACGCCCTGGCTCCGCAGACCCTGGCGATTGCGCCCGGCGGAATCGTCTTCACGAGCCCGGCGTTGACGGACCACACGCCGCAGATCTTCAAACCGGCGAACCTGCCGGTCCATGGGTCGGATCCCTGGACGATCAACTTGTTCTGCAAAGTGGACAAGCAGCCGGAGAACCGCACGATTATCGCGGGCTTTGGGAACGCGTCGGACGGCGCCAGCGGCACGGGCCGCTACATCGCCAAGTTCGCCAACGGCCTCCACTTCTGGAGCGCCAATCAGGACGTGGACACCGACGTCCCGCTGGACCTTGGCGCCTGGCAAATGATCACGGCGACTTACGACGGCGCCGCGCTGCATCTTTACAAGAACGGCGCGCCGATCGGCGAGAACGATCTGAAGCTCAGCGACGATGTCGCCGAAGTCCATGTCTATCCCAAGGACGCGTGGGACAAGCAGCGCGTGTTTGACGGCGATATCCGCGACTTCACGATCTGGAAGCGCGCTCTGTCCGCGGACTCGGTGCAGTCGCTCTGGCGCAGCGGAAAGGGCCAGTAGACCATGACGCCGATTCGCGCGCCGCGCCGGCGCAATGTTCTTCTGCTGGCGCTGGCGCTCATGGCGCTCTGGACCGGGCTGAGCGGCGCGCGGTGCTCGGCCCATCCCGCGAACTTCGCGTCCGCGACGGCGAAGATTGCGGCGGACCGCACGTTCACGGTGAATGTGCGGTTCGATCTGCTGGCGTTCACGCTGAACGATACGCCCTTTCGCATCGGCGACGCGCCAATGAACGCCCTCCTCGACGGCCCTCCGGAAGCGCTGCAATCGTCTCTGGCGGAAGCGGCGGGCCGGTTTCGCAATGATTTCCAAACCAATGGCGGCGTGGTGGACAGCGTGGCGTTTCCCACCCTCGCCGATATCCAGGCGTGGCGGGACTCGGGCGTCAAACCGCGTCTGCCTGTCTTACAGACGGTCACGGTCGCCGGACATTTGGCTCCCGGCGCCAAAACGATCGCCTTTCGCTTCCCCGAAGTGCTCGGCATGATCGTGCTGACAAGCGAAGTTCCCTATCAAGAACCCGTCTCCGAGCCTCTGGACGCGGGCGCGATGAGCACGGCGGTCTCCGTCACCCCCGGCGCCCCGCTGCCAATTATCAGCGCCCCGCCTGCGGCGCCCGCCTCGCCAGTGCAACCCATCGCACCCGGGCGCCCGCAGCCGCCGGAGCCTTCCTTCAAAGCGACCGATACTGTCGTCACAACACACGACGGCCCTAAAACGACGCCTTTGACGCAGCGCCGGCAAGTCGCGCCGTCTCATGCGGCGCTCCCAATCGCCGCTCCCGCTCCCAACAGTCCACAGATCAAACCGGCGCTCACCCCGCCGGCAAGCACGGCCGCCAACGCCGGCAAGACCAAGGCCCCTGAAGACACGACGAAGCGCATCGCGCAAAAAAACGCGGCGCCTCCCGCTTCGGCGCCGCCCAATCCTCTGTCCACCCCTCCCTCCATCGCTCCGCCAATGGCGGTCGAGACGCATGTCTTCGTCGTCACCACAGCTCCCAAACATCGCTGGTCGAAAGAGCTGCTCGGTTTCGTCAAGATGGGCTTCACGCACATTCTGCCGGAAGGGCTGGATCATATTCTGTTTGTGCTCGGGCTGTTTCTGCTCAGCACAAAGCTCAAGCCCTTGCTTTGGCAGATCACGGCGTTCACGGTCGCCCACTCGCTCACGCTCGGCCTTTCGCTCTATGGGATCGTCCGGCTGCCGTCGTCGATCATCGAGCCGGTCATCGCGGCGTCCATCGCCTTTGTCGCCATCGAGAATATCTGCACGACCGAGCTCAAGCCCTGGCGTCCGTTCGTCGTCTTCGCCTTCGGATTGGTGCACGGCATGGGTTTCGCGGGCGCGCTCAAGGACCTCGGCCTGCAAAAGCATGATTTTCTGACAGCCCTCGTCGGCTTCAATGTCGGCGTGGAGCTAGGACAGCTTTCCGTCGTGGCCCTCGCGTTTTTGTGCGTCGGCTGGTTCCGAAAACGCGCGAACTATCGCCGGATCATCGTCGTGCCCGCCTCCGCGATCATCGCCGCCATCGCCGTCTTCTGGACGATCCAGCGGACGATATAATCTTTCCCCATCTCAAATTTTCATGATGTGACGGTATAATCTCTGAAAGCCTAGCAAGCGACTAGTCAATCAGCGCGGTCAGGAACTTTGCCCGATCGCGCGTCGTTGGAAGAGATATGAAACCGACAGAAGAGCAACTGCCCGCGATCTCCGCGGAGATGGAGACAAAGACGCCTCAGGAGATTTTGCGCTGGGGATGGGAAACGTACGGGGATAAATTGACGATGGCGACGGCGTTCGGAGCCGAAGGCTGCGCCATCATCGCGATGCTTGCGGATATCACGAAGGATATCTACCTGTTCAATTTGAATACGGGGTATCAGTTTCCAGAAACGCTGGCGACGCGCGATCGCTTGATCGAGAAGTATGGAATCCCGATTCATCTGGTCGGCGCCGTCCAGAGCGTCGCCGACATGGAAGCCGAGCACGGCGGGCCGATCTACGGATCGAACCCGGACCTCTGCTGCCATAACCGCAAGGTCGTCCCGCTGTCGTCGGCGCTGCACGGATTCGAATCGTGGATCTCCGCCATCCGCCGCGATCAGACGCCGGAGCGCGCTCAGACGCCGATTGTCGGCTGGGACCGGAAGTTCCAGTTGGTGAAGATCAATCCGCTGGCGAACTGGTCCAAGACCGACCTCTGGAATTACATTCTGGACAATGATGTGCCGTACAACCCGATGCACGACCAGGGTTACCCCAGCATCGGCTGCTGGCCCTGCACGAAAGCCGTCGGCGCCGGCGAGGATGACCGGGCGGGCCGCTGGGCGGGAACGGCGAAGAAGGAATGCGGCTTACACGTGTTGAACAATGAGCCTGCTGCAGTACGTTAAGCCGGGAGAAAGCGCGCATTGTCTTATCTAACGATTCCGATCGGCGACCAGTCGCCCAAGATCGTCAACATGATCGTCGAGATCCCACAGGGCTCGTCGAACAAGTATGAATACGATCACGACCTGGATGTCTTCAAGCTCGACCGGACTCTTTACTCGCCTTTGTTCTATCCATTCGACTACGGCTGGATCTGTGACACGCTGGCCGAGGACGGCGACCCGCTCGACATTCTCGTGATCACGACCCAGCCGACCTTCCCTGGCTGCCTCATCGCCGCCCGCCCGCTCGGCGTGCTGATGATGCGCGACGAAAAAGGCCCGGACGAGAAGATCCTTTCCGTCGCCGCCGCCGACCCGCGCTTCTCGGACATCGAGAACCTTTCCGACCTGCCCTCACATATCCTCAAAGAGATCGTCCACTTCTTCGACATTTACAAAGAGCTCGAAGAAAAGCAGACGATCGTGCTGGGCTGGCAGGACGTCGAGACCGCCCACAGCGTCATCGAAAAATTCCGGCTTCAGCCGGGCGCGGAGCATTAGGGGGGAGGCCCTCATCCCCCTCCACCCGCAAGCGGGTACCCGGCTCTCCCAAAATTGGGAGAGGGTGGCCCGAAGGGCCGGGTGAGGGCCGCCTTCCATCACCCCTTCGCCACTCCAATATCCCGCAGCCCGCCCGGCCGGAACGCCACCCAAATTGTCGTGAGCAGCGACAAAACAGCGCAGACGAGGATCGCCGGCGGCGCGCCGATTTTGTTCGCCACCCATCCCGCGAAAAAGCTTCCGATCGGCATGGAGCCGATGAACACCAGCGTATAGATGCTCATCACACGACCGCGCAGATGGTCGGGCAGCGTCAATTGGACGAGCGTGTTGCTCGTCGCGAAGCAGACGACAAAGCCATAGGAGACCAGCGCCATCGTCGCGTAGGCCACCCACATCGAGCGTGTCAGTCCGAAGACCACCAGCAATCCCGTCGACGCTAGCGCTCCCCAAATCAGCATATTCTTCTGACGCGCCGGGCCGCCGAGGAACGCCACGGTGATCGCTCCCAGCAGCGCGCCCACGCCGCGAATGGTCTCCATATACCCGAACGCCTTGACCTGCTCGGCGGCGCCCGCGTGCGGCAGCAGCGTGTAGCGCACAAAAACAGGAATCAGAATGTTGAACGAAAGGGCGAACGTCGCGAGGGACCCGACAAGCAGCATCAAATTGCGGATCGTGTGGTTGGAGCGGACGTAGCCGAAGCCCTCGCGCATATTGGAAAGGATCTGGCCGACGGAGACCGCGCCCGCCTTTTTGGCTTGCGGCGGGAGACGCATCAGAAGCAAGGCCACGATCGCCGCCAATGTCAGGATCGCGTTGCCGACGAATGCGGCGCCGATACTCACATGCGCGGCGAGAAGAAGGCCGGCGACGGCGGGACCGACCGCCCGGGCGCCGTTAAAGACACTGGAGTTCAGGGCGACAGCGCTGGGCAAGTCCTCCTTGCCGACCATCTCCACGATAAACGATTGCCGGGTCGGCATATCGAACGCCGCCGCGATCCCGGACAGAGCGGCGAAGAAGAGCACATGCCAGATCTCCACGGTCCCGCGCAGACACAGCACGCCCAGCGCGAGCGCGGTAAAGATGAGAACGGTCTGTGTCGCCAGCAGCATGCGGCGCTTATCCACGCGGTCCGCCACCACGCCCGCGAAGAGCGTGAAGACCAGGATGGGAATGCCGCCGGCGAAGTTGACCCAGCCGGAATACAAGTTGGCGGCCGCCTCCGCCTGCGGGGTCGGCGCGGCGGCGTTCGGGCCGCCCACCGCCGCTCCGCCATGACGGAGCAGCGCATGGGCGACAGGATCCACGAGGAGCACGATCAGCCAGCCCTGGGCCAGGTTCTGCATCCAGGTGCCGATCAGTGAGATCAGCTGCCCAAACCAGAAATATCGAAAATTGCGATGCCGCAGCGCGCGGAACGCCCCGCCGTTTTTCGTCGCGGCGTCCAGAACCGGACTGGGAGCCGGAACGGATTCGTCCCCGAGAATTTCCGGATAGTCGCTCGCATCATTGTCGAGCTCGCCGATCTCCTGAGTCACTTTCGCCATCTTACAGATTGCTCATTTCCCTTACGCTACATTAGTTTCTATCCCCCATACTCCAGATCCTCTAAACGATGGATGATGTTTGCTCGGCGATCAGTGTGCTTTCAAGCCGTCCAGATAATTGCCGTATCCGATAATTATCGTGGAGCCGATGAGCAGCGCCAGGCCGAGGGCGATGAGTCCGTGCGTGCGCTTGCTGGTTCCCGTCCATTCCTTCAGTGCGATGCCCCACAGCATGCTGAAGATCATGATGCTCGCCATGTGCAAAGTCCAGTTGGAGAAGGCGAACGTTTTGCCCATCTTCGCCTGGCCCATCGTGTAGAAAAAGAACTGCAAATACCAGATGATCCCTGCCACCGCAGCGAAGAGATAGTTGCGCGCCAAAGGAATGGCCGCACCCGGGGAAGCCGACCGGCCCATATATTCGCCGGCGGACTTATTTCGGACGTTGAGGCCCAGACACCAGACGAAATTCGTGGTAAAGCCGCCGAGCAGAACGATAATCAGCACCGGCAGTCCCTGCCAGATGTCGGAACCGCCATGCGCCAGCAGGCTTGCCTTGGCCGCTTCGGCGATGGGAGCACCCGCGTCCAGTCCAAACGCGAAACAGGAACTCATGATTCCCGAGAATGTCGCGATGATCATCCCCTTGCCGAATTGAAACTCGGTGATCGCGGACTGCTTTTGCTCGCCGGTCAGCTCGCGCTCTTTGGACATGCCCGCCATGCCGCTCACGGCGATGCCCGCCACGCTCGCCAGCACGCCGATCAGCACGTACTTGCCGGAGGCGCTGCTCAAGGTCTGTCCAAGCATCCCATGGAACAGCGGCGGAATGATCGTGCCGAAGACGGCGGTATAGCCCAGCGCCACCGCCATTCCCAGCGCGATCCCCAAATATCGCATCGTCAGACCGAAGGTCAGCCCGCCCACGCCCCAGAGCGCGCCGAAGAAATACGCATAAAATAGGACGTGGCCGGGCGCCGCGCGCAGGATGTCCGTCGCGCCCGGAACCAGTAAGGACGCCATCAGGGACGGCATGATCAGCCAGCTAAAAACACCGCCGACCAGCCAGTAGGTTTCCCACGACCAGCGGCGGACTTGCTTGTAAGGAATATAGAAACTGGCGGCGGCCAGTCCGCCGATCCAATGCAGTAAAATGCCGAAAATAGAGGCGGGGGCCATGGAAGATTTCCCTCGATGATTCTCCCAGGGATTCGGCCTCGAATCCCTGGGGTTAAGCGCCGGCGCGCGGAACGCGTTCGCCCCGCATCGACCGTATTAGCCGATGCGGATGTGGTCGATCCCGAAGATCGCGGCCACCTTGTCCAGAACAGCGCCGAGATGTCCGACGCCGATGGCGCAATGGTGCGCCGGCCCGGCCTGACACCATCGGTTCACGAACTCGCGCGCGCCCAGCGAAAAGCGATAGCGGCTATTCGTGTTGCCGATTTGCAGGATCGGCCCCGGCGTCGACTCCCCCTCCGCGCTGAGCAATTTCAGCTTGCCCTGCCCATCCTGAACGACGGAGAGCAGCGTCACCGGACCGTTTCTCACCTGCATTTCGATACTGAGCCCTTTGCCGGGCTTGCCATGGTAAACCGACAGCGGGACGAGCTTGACCGGACCGTCGGCGATCGCGATATGCGCCGGCCCATCATGGCCGAGCAGAACAACATCATCGTCGAAATCCATCGCGTAAAACTCCGAGAAGGAGCCGCCGGCCCCCAGGAGATCCATGATCTTCATCGCCTGGACGTTTTTGATCTCATACTCTCCCGCCACGGGAACGCCGTGAGCGGTGAGCAGGGAGTTGCCGGCGATGACGGAGGTGACGATATTTTCGTATTCGTTGCCGTCCCAGCCTTCGTAGTAATAGGCCAGCGAGCCGAGACCGTGGCGCTCCACCAGCATATCCAGCGCCACCGAAGTTCGGGCGGCGCGCTCCATTTCATCGGCGGCGCACTGCGGCTGCACGTCGAATTCCGCGCAGAACTGCGTAAACTTGGCGTCGACTTGGAACGGCGTGACTTCGTCGCGCAGCGCCTTCAGCTCACACATCTCCAGAACCTCGAAGTGACAGCCGAACACGGCGGATTGCTGAGTCATATCGCTGTAGACGTCCAGCATCCCGCCATAGTAATGACCGAGCACTCCGACTCGATTTTGCCGCATCCGGGACGCCGTCTGGGCGGCGGCGACCCAGCCGTCGATCTCCGCCCAGGCGACGGCGTCGTCCAGTGTTCCCGTCACGAGATGAAAGGCGATTCCCGCCCGAAGAAAAACGCCGGCGATCTCGGGGGCGGAGCACGCCTGGCAGTAGGCAAGCCATTCACCGGTCATTTTGCCCCGATCGCCAAGAGCGTTGAACCGATTGTAATCGATGGCGGCGGCCGGCTGAAGATTGAGAACCACGACGGGGACGCCCGCTTTTTGCACGACCGGCAGCACCGTCGAGCTCAAGGCGTAGGTCGAAATGTAAAGAAAGATGATCTCCACATCCTCGCGACGGAACATATCCGCCGCCGCGCGGGCCTTCCGCGGCGAATCGACAAGACCCGCGTCCACCACCTGAACATCGTCACGCATGAGCCGCTCGTGGACTCGGCGCTGGCAGGCTTCCAGCTTGGGCCGCAGATCCGGGAACTGCGGCCAATAAGTCTCCAGCCCAATTCCAAACAATCCGATTTTCATTCCGAATCCCTTATATGTTTTTTACCGCCATCGCGATCTTAGCGATATTTGGCAAGGAGGATGTCACAATTATATGAGGGTTGAGCCGAGCGGTCAATGCAGAAAATGGCATTTTGATAGCACTTTTTGATATCCACGAGAACTCTCACGGGAATAAATGACATGAAATATTTCTCGCGTTATATCCCTCTCACCGACGAAGCGCGGCGACAAAGCCTTTATGTCCTTGCGAGCGGATACACAATCATTCCGCCGCACACTCCGTATCCGCCCAGCATTCATCCCGCCGATCATCAATTCCGCTGGGAGCAGGGCCGCATGCTGCGGGAGTATCAACTGGTCTATATCGCGCGCGGCGGCGGCGTGTTTGAATCCCGCTCCGCCGGCCGCCGCCGGATCGAGGCGGGCACGCTCTTTATGCTCTTTCCGGGCGAGTGGCACCGATATAGTCCCGATGCGGAAATTGGGTGGGACGAATACTGGGTGGCGTTTCAGGGGCCAACGGCGGAGACACTGGTGTCGGAATCGTCGCTGACTTGCGCCGAGCCCTTGCTGGGCGCCCCGCTCAGCGATCGGATCCAGTACGAGTTCGTCCAGATCATGGAGGAGATGCGCCGGGAAGCCATCGGTTATCAGAAGGTCATCGGCGCTCGGACCATGCTGATCCTCGCCACCGCGACCGCCTCCGTCCTGCGCCATGAATTCGAAGGCGCCAGCGTTCTCGGCGCCATCGAGCGCGGAAAAGGCGTGCTCTTCGAGCAAATCGACCGGAATGTCAACATGGAGGAAATGGCCGCCGAACTCGGCGTCGGCTACTCTCTTTTCCGCAAAGCCTTCCGGCAATACACCGGCATGTCTCCCGCCCAGTACCATCTGGAGCTTCGCGTCAACGAAGCCAGCCACCTCCTGCGCACGACGACGCTCCCGGTGGCGAAAGTCGCCATGCGGCTCGGGTTTGACTCCGCCAGCTACTTCTGCCGCATCTTCAAAAAGAAGACCGGACAGACGCCCTGCGAATACCGCATGGGGACGCAAGGGATCGATGATCCGGGATTGTATCTTACGAGATCTCTAACGTGACCGGCTGAAAACCGCGTTCCCGCAGGGCGATGAGGATCACGGGCAGCGCGTCGGCGGTCGCGGTCCTCCCCGCCCCGTCGTGCAGCAGGATGATATCGCCGGACTTGACGCGCTTTAACACGGCGGCGGAGATTTCGGCGGGACCATGACGGCGGTAGTCGCCGGAGTCCACGCTCCAGGTCACGAGGGTCAAGTGGAGCGTTCGCGCCGCGAGCAGGAGCATGGGGGACTTGAATCCGTAGGGAGGGCGCAGCAGGCGCGGTGCGCCGGAGGCGGGGCAGGCGGAAACGATAGCGGCGCGGGCGCTCTGGATTTCACGGACGACGGTCCATCGCCTCATCAAAACCATTGCCCGGTGCGTGTCGCCGTGGCAGGCGACAATATGGCCTTCGGCGGCGATCCGCCGGACGAGTTCGGGATAGAGGCGAGCCTGCTCGCCCAGAATAAAGAACGTCGCCCGCGCATCGTGCGCGGCGAGCGTGTCCAAAATATGCGGCGTGATGTCCGGGGATGGGCCGTCGTCAAAGGTGAGCGCAATGGAGTCGCCCGGTTGGGCAAGCCGGGTGACAATCGGCAGCCCCCACCGCCACGGCGCCACGAAGATAAAGAGAAAACAAACCGTCAGCAGCAGCGTCACGACAAGGCCGACCCAGTGAAATGGAACCCCGGTGTCGGGAAGATGAAACAGATACAGCACCCAGTATGTGAGCAGCGTTCCGGCGAAGGAAAACACGGCGATAATCGGCGCGACAGGTCCCAGGCGTCTCATTGCTCCACGATCCTCGCCTTCATCGCCGAAGCCGTCAGCGCCCACTCCATGCCGCGCGGCCGGAAATACTCCCCAATTCCAAATCCCGACAGCGATTCCCCGTCTACGGTCACCTCAGCGTCACAGAGCATCCGCAGATAAAATGGGGCGCTGTCCAGCCGCTCATGGAACCGCACGGTCGCGCGTATCCCCTGCCCCTCCACCGACAGCGCCGTCGCGTACGCCAGTCCGAATGCGTTCACGCGCAGGCCGGACATACGTCGCCGGGCGCCGTCCTCGCGGCGTGCGGGAGCGCCGGCCGCGAAGAGGAGGATATCGGATTTCCAGGCGCCGGAGGCAAGCCGAGTCTGGTAGATCACAAGCGTTCGCTCCTTCGGCAGCGCAATACGCGCCCAGTACCAATCTCGGATCGCCGCCGAAAACGGCAGCGCGCCGCGATTGTGGTCGTGGTAGCCCGATCCTTGAAACGCGATCTGTTCCCGATCATAATTCATGGCGCTGCTCAGCGCGATCCGCGCCTCGACGCGACATGTCGGAGCCGAAGGACGCCAAATGTGCTCGGCGGAATCCGTCTCATCTCCCACCGTCTCCAGAGTGATCGACGCAGAGGCGGCAAAATCGATCGTCGCGCGCAATCGACGACGATTGGCGTTGGCGTCGTCCAAGCTCAGGCGATATTCCAGCCCGCTTTGTTCGAGTGTGGACGGTCCAAAACGCAGACGCAGCGGCGGGATGGCGGCGGCAATCACGCGTTCCGGCGCAAAGCGCGAGAAATGGTACGCGTGAAGACTCCCTCGACGATACAAGGCGAAAAAGAGCGCGTTGTGGTCAAAGGGATCCGCGTCGCGGCCCAGCGCGGCGGCGCGGTAATACGGCGAAAAGGGATTCCCCAAAAACCAGATCGCGCTAAAGGCATACTCGCGATCGTCGGACACGGCGTCGAAGTACCACCATTCGTACGCGCCGCGCGTCGCGCGCAGCCACTCGACATGGGGGATTTCCTCGGACGGGTCGAAGGAGACGTGCATAAGGGCATTATACCAGCGCCGTGCGAGCGGCGCCGGGTATAATCGTTCGCAGATGTCCCCTGCAATGATCTATCACTGCGCCGTGCTTCTCGGCTGTCTGGCGATGACCGGGACAGCGGCGCTAAACTTTCTCTTTTTTCGCAAGCCACGCGCGCTGGTTGGCGTCGCCGACAGTGATCTGCCGATGGTGTCCGTCCTCGTCCCCGCCCGCAACGAAGAAACGACGATCGAAGCCTGCGTTCGCTCGCTGCTGGCGATGAACTATCCGAACTTCGAGGTGATCGTCCTCGACGACCGCTCCACGGACAGCACTTACGAGATCCTTTGCCGACTGCGGGATCAAGATCATCGTCTGCACGTTCTGGTCGGCGCGGAGATGCCCGAAGGCTGGTACGGTAAGCCGCACGCCTGCTGGCAGCTCGCCAACGCCGCCAATGGCGAGTATCTGCTGATGACCGACGCCGACTGCACATTCGCGCCTGACGCCCTTCTGCTGGCCCTGGGAGCGAGGCAAGAGCACCAAGCCGACGTCGTGTCCATGACGCCCGATCTCCAGTGCCAGGGCTTCTGGGAGCAGATGATCATCCCGCTCCAGTACTTCATCGTCTTCGCCTTCCTTCCGGGGCCGCTGATCCGCATCACGCCGTTCCCATGGTTCGCCGCCGCCAACGGCGCCTTTATCTTTCTGCGCCGGGACACATACTTTGAAGTCGACGGCCACCGCGCGGTCCGCCGCCAGCTCGCTGAAGACATCAAATTTTCCCAGCACGTCAAGCGCCGGGGAAAAACGCTCTGGTATGGCGACGGATCTCGGACATACGCCGTACGGATGTATCACGGCCTGGCGGAGATCTGGGCGGGCTTCTCCAAAAATATCTTCCCCGCGTTTTCCCGGGATTTGCCGCTGCTCGCCACCGTGCTCGCCTATCTCTTCTGCGCCCTCGTCTTACCCGCGCCCCTGGCGGTGTGGGGGTGGACGCATCACAAGCCCTGGGCGGCGGCGGCGCTGGCGGCGTACCTGCTGACGGCCGGCGTCCGCCTCGCGCTCAGCGCGCGGTTCCTAAGCGCCCCGGCCTGGGCGGCGCCTCTCCTGCCGCTCGGCTGGCTGTGCGTCATCGGCATCGCCCTCAACTCCATCCGGCAGAGTTACTCCAAGACCGGCAACCTTTGGAAGGGCCGAAGTTACCCCAAAACGTAAAAAACTCCGCTTGCCTGCCATAACTCGATTTTGTCCGGGGAATATAGCCTCAGACGTCAGCATTCATGCGGCGTACGGCTTACAGTCTCTTCAATGAGCTTAGAAGGAAAATCGATCATGGCTGAAGATGTGAAGGGGCAGCTGCTCCGCTACTTAAACGATGCGCACGCCGCCGAAGACGGAGGCATCGCTTCTTTGAAGGATATCGCTGCGGAAGCGACCGACTCGGACCTCAAGACCGCCATCAACGAGCATATCGCCGTTTCGCAGTCGCAGGCGGATCGCCTGAAGGCCCGAATCCTGGCGCTGGGCGGCGACAAAGCCGAAGGCAAGAGCCTGGTCAACACAATCATCGGCAAGGGCAGCAACCTGCTCAACGCTTTCCACAACAACGAAGATAAGCAGACTCAAGATCTGATCAAGGCGTATTCGCTGGAGCATTTTGAGATCGGCATGTACACGTCGCTCAAAACGTTCGCGGACGCCATCGGCGATCATGAGACCGCGCAGCTCGCGGACACGATCCTGGGCGAAGAGCAGCTCGCGGGCGAGCGCCTGCTGCGCCTGATCCCGCAAGTCGCCAAAGCGGCCATTCCCCAGGGCGCCGTCACCAGCGCGAACATCTAATCGCCCAACGTCGTCCAACACGCAGCCGCTTGGCGTTATCGCCATGCGACTGCGTTTTTTTGTTTATTGGGTACACTAGAAACCGACCATCCGGGAAGGAAAAGGGATTTTGATACTACGACGTCACCACTTGTTTTCAGTCCTCGGCGCTGCCGCGCTGATGGCCGCCACCACCGGCGCCCCCGCGGCCACACACGCCGCCACGCCGCCGCCGATCATTCAGCAGTCCAACGCCGGACCGCAGCTCGATAGCGCGCAAAAGGCGAAGGCGGACGCCCGCCGCGCGAAGATGCAGGCGGACTTGCAGGCGCTGAACACCAGCCCGCTGACGCCGGCGCAGAAGCAGGCGAAGTTCCTCAAGCTGAAAACGGCTTACGAAGCCGACATGCTGGCGATCCTAACCCCGTCTCAGCGCAAAGTATTCCTCGCGGCCCGCGCAAAAGCGCAGGCGGACGACGCCAAAAAGCGCGCGATCTTCCAGACACGCATGATCGAGAGCCAGAAGATCGGCAAGCAGATCAATGACTCCATGACCGCGGACCAGAAGAAGCAGCTGCTCACGATCAAGAACGATACGGGAGCGCAGGCGAAGAAGATCTACGACGATAAAACAAGCGCTCCGGAAGCGAAGAAAGCCCAGATGGACGCGCTGGAAAAAGGTTACGAGGGGAAAGTTATGGCGATCATGACGCCCGCGCAGCAGAAACTCTTCCAGAAGCTGCAGGTCATCCAGGCCGAACAGATCAAGCTCGCAAACGGCGCCCGCTAAACGCATCTTTCAGACACGAAAACGCCCGCCGGCATTGCCGGCGGGCGTTCGCATTCTTGGAGGAAGATTAAAACTCGAACGCTTCGTCCAGGCGACGCAGAAGATCCAGAAGCTCGGCGATCTCATCAGGCAGCGGCGCGTGGAACTGATGGCGGCGCTTTGTGCGAGGATGATCGAAGCTGAGGAAATGCGCGTGCAGCGCCTGGCCGTGCAGTCCGGCGAGCGATGCGTTGAGCGTTTGCAGCGGCGCGCCGCGCAGCAGGTCGGCGGAGACTTTCCGCAGGCCGCCATAGGTGGAGTCGCCGACGACCGGGTAGCCCGCGAACGCGGAATGCACGCGAATTTGGTGCGTGCGTCCCGTCTGCAAAATCGCCTCAATCCACGAGAACTCGACGAGATGCTCAAGCAGGCGCACTTCCGTCACGGCCTGGCGCACGGCCTTGGGCAGACTGGTCTGCGACGCCGGGCCGACCATGCCGCCCTCTTCATAGACGGTCATCCGCTTGCGGTCCACAGGGTGGCGTGTGATGGGAGCGTCGATCACGGCGTGCTTGAAGGGCAGACGTCCCCAAAGCAGCGCGTTGTACTTTCGTACGGCGGTGCGCGCCTGAATCTGCTTGGAAAGACTCTCGTGCGCCAGGTCGTTCTTGGCGACGACGAGCAGTCCCGACGTATCTTTGTCCAGGCGATGCACGATCCCCGGACGCTGCGTGCCGCCGATCCCGGAGAGATCCTTGCAGTGCGCGAGGAGCGCGTTCACCAGGGTGCCGGTCTCCGCGCCGGGCGCGGGATGCACGACCAGTCCCTTTTGCTTATTCACAACGATCAGATCGTCGTCTTCATAGACGATATCGAGCGGAATGTTTTCGGGCTCGGCGTTCTCCAGCGGACGCGCGGCGGGAACGTCGATCGTGATCTCGTCGCCCATGCGCGTGCGATAGTTCGACTTCGCCGGCTCCCCGTTGATCTGCACGGAGTGCATGGCGATCAGCTTCTGAATGCGCGCGCGCGAAAAGTGCGGCAGACGGTCGGCGAGGAACACATCCAGGCGAACGTTGGATTCTTCGGGCGAGATAAGAAGACTTTCCATTAATGACCCGCGACCTCAAGCGCGGCGGTGTTTCCAGTGGACGAAAGGCGTCCGGCGCGGCGAAGCACGACGAGGCCAATCGCGGCGAGAGCCATCATCGAGAGGCATAAGAACTGCACGTCGGTCAATCCCAGCGCGACAACGGTCGAAGTGACTCCGCCGCGCCAGATCTCCATGACAAAACGTTCCGTGGCGCCAAGGATAATATACCAGCATAACAGCTGTCCGTCAAACGCCTTGCGCCGCTCCAGCCACACAAGAATTCCAAAGAAACACAAACTGAGAAGGGTGGAGTACATCTGCGTGGGATGTGAAGGCACAGTCCAATGACCATCGTCATCGAAGCGGACGCCCCAGGGCAAATTTGTCGGCGCGCCGTAGCAGCATCCATTGAAGAAGCAGCCGATGCGCCCGATCGCATAGCTCAGCATCACGGACGGCGCCATCAAATCCGTGATCTTGAGGAGGGAGATATGCCGGAGACGGCAGAAGATAATCAAAGCCAGCAGGCCGCCAAAGAGCGCGCCATGGAACGAAAGACCGCCCTCCCAGAGCCGAAAACTCGAAAGGATATTACTGCGGTACGTCGACCAATCGACGATGATGAACATCAAGCGCGCGCCAAGAATGCCGGCGAGGATCATCCACGTGCCGGCGTCCAGAATAGCTTCCGGCGGGACGTCGCCCGGCTCGCCTTTTTGACGCTTCGCGGCGGAGTGAGCGCGCCAAAGGCCGACGGCGAACGCCAGCATCATCATGACGCCGAACGTATGGACGGGATACGCACCAATACGAAACAGGATTGGATGCATGGATTTACTTTTCTTTCACGGTCGCGGGCTGGTCGGGCGCGGCGCTGGGCATCGTCCAGAAACGCCACGCTAACAGCGCGACGCCCGTGCAGATCGCGGCGTCGGCGATATTGAAGACCGGCCAATGGTGCGAACCGACATAAACATCGAGATAATCGACGACATAACGCAGCCGGACACGATCGATCAGGTTGCCGAGCGAACCGCCAAGCGGCAGGGCAAGCCCAAGGGCAAGACGCGCGGGATACGGGGGCTTGGAGCGCGCGAGATAGTAAACAATCGCGGCGGCGGCGGCGACCGCGGCGACGGAAAGCGCCTGCGTGCCCTGAGGCAGAATGCCGAACGCGCCGCCGGTGTTGCGGACGAATGTCAGGTCCAGCAGGCCATGGATTACTGTCCGGCTTTCGCCGACGGAAAACCCATGCAGCACGATCTGCTTGGCCCACTGGTCGGCCGCCACGATGGCGGCCGCCAGCAGAAAGATAGCGGGACGGTTCAAAGCGCCTCTTCTTGCTCGATCGTCGTCACGGCGTAGGGCAGCGCTTTCAGACGCTCGATCGGGATCGGTGTTCCATCGACATCAGACTTGCCATAGGTCCCCTCTTCGATCTTCGCCAGGGCGCGGTCGATTTTGGCCAAGAGCCGGTCCGAGTTCTCCACGGCGGCGACATCGCGGTCACGATCGAAAAGCTGCGACGCTTCGTCGCCCGGATCGTTGCCGTCCGAGTCCGAAAGCTCGCCGGACTCATCGGTGATGGAGCCGCCGCGCGTATCCGCCTCATAGGAAGCCCGTTCGTCCTCAATGCGTTTCTTCTCATCCAGGAGAAGAGTCTTGAAATTCGCGAGCTGTGTCTCATTCATGTTGGGCGTCCCTTTGTGTGTTAAGCGAGCCGGCGCGCGACGATATCGCCGTCCGTAATTGTCTGAGCCCGCCATGCGCGCACGCAGCCGCTGGCGCAAACCGACGCCGGATCTTCCCCGCCCTCTTTGACGGCGACCCAGCAGCGAGCGCACTTGGCGCCCGGCGCGGCGCCGTTGTTGATGACGTGGACGCCCGGCGCCGTTCCCTGCCGCAGCGTCACTTCCGAAACGAGCAGCAGCGCGGGAAGCTGATTAGTATACGGACGCAGCGCTTCAAACGTCTCCGCGTCGATCGTGATTGTCAGCGCCAGCTCCAGCCGCTTCTTGACGCCTTCAAGCGTCTTGTTGACTTCATCGCGCACCGAGAGCAGCTGGCTCCAGCGGGCGGCAAGCTCGGGCGCTCGGAACTCCGCGCGGTCCGAGGGAAGCGCCGCCAGCTGCACGGAGACAGGTTTGCTGGGCATGCGCAGCTTTTGCCAGACTTCTTCCGCCGTGAAGGACAGGATCGGCGAAAGCAGACGCGTCAGCGCCGACGCGATCTCAAAGAGTGTCGTCTGCGCCGACCGCCGCTCCGGAGAGTTGGCGCCGTACGAGTACAGTCTATCCTTAATCACGTCAAAGTAAAACGCCGAAAAGTCCGCCGTACAAAGTCCCAGCACGTTCTGAATCACCTTCTGGAACTCATACGCTTCATAAGCCTGAACGGACGAGCGCACGACTTCGTTCAATCGATGCAGCGCCCAGCGGTCGATTTCCGGCAGGTCGGCGTACGGAACGGCGTGCAGCGCCGGATCGAAGTCATCTGCGGAGTGTACGTAAAGGTTGCTCAGCGCGAAGCGCAGCGCGCCGCGCAGAGTGCGATACGTCGTCGAGACTTGATCCAGGATCTTTTCGCCGACGCGGACATCGCCGAAGTAGTCCGTGGAGCTTACCCAGAGGCGCAGGACATCGGCGCCGTACTTGTCGCAGACGGTGCTTGGCGCGACGCCGTTCATCGCCGACTTGGACATCTTGCGTCCGCTCTCGTCCAGCGTCCAGCCATTGGTGACGACCTGCTTGAACGGCGCCTTACCGGTGACGGCCATGCCGATCATCAGCGATGAGTTAAACCAGCCGCGATGCTGATCGCCGCCTTCCAGATAAACGTCGGCGGGATACGAAAGTTCGGGCCACTGTCCCAGAACCGTCTGGTTGGTCGCGCCAGAATCAAACCAGACATCGAAGATATCCGTTTCCTTCGTAAACTCGGTCTCGCCGGTCTCTGGATGCTTGAATCCCGCCGGAAGAATGTCTTTGGCGTCCCGCTCGAACCAGGCGTCCGTGCCGTGCTCGGCGACTAAATCGCGGACGGCGAGAATGCTTTCTTTCGCCAGCAGCGGCGTCCCCGACGGCTGCGCGTAGAAGACGGGGATACCTACGCCCCACGAACGCTGGCGCGAGATACACCAGTCGGGGCGTCCCGACACCATGGGCTTCATCCGGTCGATGGATTCCTTTGGATACCACTTCACGCCTTCGATCGCCTTCAGGCACTTTTCCCGGTGCCCGTTGTGGTCGATGTTCATGAACCACTGGACGGTCGCGCGGAAGACCAGCGGATCCTTCGAGCGCCAGCCATGTGGATAAGAGTGCAGGATCTCTTCTAACGCCAATAGCGATCCGGTTTCGGAAAGCCGATCCAGAACGAGCTGCGACCCTTCTTTTTTGCGCAGGCCGGTAAACGGCGCGCCCGCATCCTCATTGAAGTAGCCGTCGCCGGTTAAGATTTGCAGTACGGGCAGATTGTACTTCTGTCCCGTCAGGAAGTCGTCCTTACCGTGTCCGGGCGCAGTGTGGACGACGCCCGTGCCATCTCCGGTCGTGACATAATCCGCCAGCACCAGCGGCGCGGCGCGGTCGAACAGCGGGTGCTCGAACATCAAGTTCTTCAGGTCCGAGCCTTTATGCGTGCTCAAGACTTGCCAGCCGGTGAAGTTCGCGGCGGCCACCGTGGCGCCGAGGCGATCGGACGCGACGAGATAGCGCCGATCCTCATGCTCAATCACGGCGTACTCGATATCCGGGCCGGCGGCGACGGCGACATTCGCGGGGATTGTCCACGGCGTCGTCGTCCAGATCACGGTGTAGCACTTCGTGGCGTCGGCGTCCGCGCCAAAGATCCCATCGGGGTCGGCGCGCAGGCCGAAGCGAACGTAGATCGACGGATCCTTGACATCCTTGTATTCGATCTCCGCCTCTGCGAGCGCCGTCTCATCCACCAGCGACCAGTAGACGGGCTTGAGGCCGCGATAGATGTAGCCCTTTTCGACCATCTCCGCGAAGACTTCCAGCTGCTTCGCCGCCATCTGCGGCGTCATGGTCAGATAAGGACGCGCCCAGTCGCCCCGGATGCCGAGGCGCTGGAACTGCTCGGACTGCTTCCCCACCCACTCGGTCGCGACTTCGCGGCAGCGATTGCGGATCTCCAGCGGCGTCGGAACGTAGTTCTTCTCCCGAAACTCCTTGGCGACCAGGACTTCAATCGGCAGGCCATTGTTGTCCCAGCCCGGGATGTAGGGGGTGGCGTACCCCTGCATCGACCGGAACTTCATGATCACGTCTTTCAGGATCTTATTGAAGGCGTGGCCGATATGGATATTGCCGTTCGAGAAGGGCGGGCCGTCGTGCAGAATGAACGTCCCGAGCGAAGTCGTCGGCTTGAGCGATTCGTCGTAGACGCGCTGGGTCTTCCAGAAATCCAGAATGGCCGGCTCGCGCTTGGCGAGGTTGGCGCGCAGGGGAATGCTCAGGGGGTTGGTGTCGACGCCGTCGGGGTTCTTGACATCGGGCTTGGGGACATTCAGCGTCTGGCTGTAGTCGGGCTTCTTCTCGGGTTCAGTCATAAGTGTTCCTGGCTTGTCTTAAGTCTTGTCGTGTGCGTTCGCCGCCGCGAGGAATTCGCCCAGGGCGTCCTCCCACGGACGGATCACATCTTTGTGCTGCAATTCGAGTGCATAGCGCCGCAGGACGCTGTTCTTCGGACGGCGCGTCGGCGTGCCGAACTTCACGGCGCACTCTTCGGAGGTCAGCGCGTGGACGGGAACGTCGGGCATCCCCGCCATGCGCAAAATCTCGCTCGCAAATCCATGCCAGCTCGTCCGTCCCGCGTTGCAGACATGGTAAACGCCGTAAAGCGGCGTTTGCATGATCTGATACGCCGTCGCCAGCAGATCGCGCGTGAAGGTCGGCGCGCCAAATTGATCGGCGACGACGAACAGTTCACCCTGGGTTCTGGCCCGCTCCATAATGGTGTATGGAAAGTTGCGTCCATGTGTCCCATATAGCCACGAAGTGCGCAAAATATAAGTGCGCGCGCACGACTGCATCGCCATCCGCTCCCCCGCGAGCTTGGAAGCCCCATAGTGGCTCAGCGGATTCGGCGCATCGAACTCGGTGTACGGCCCGTCCTTCGTCCCATCGAACACAAAATCCGTGGAGATCGCCACCAGAATGGCGCCGACTTCTTGGGCCGCCGTCGCCACGCACCAGCTCCCCAGCGCATTCGCCGCAAACGCCGCGTCCGGATCGCGCTCACAGCCATCGACATTGGTCATCGCCGCGCCATGAAACACCAGATCCGGCCGATGCTCCTGCATCACGGCGCGCACCGAGGCGTAATCCTTGATGTTCAGCGGCTCACTGCCGCTGCCCTCCAAGGGCCGCTGATCGGTCGCAATGACCTGATGCCCATGCCGCGCGAAAAACGCGCGCGCGTCCGTACCCAACATCCCACCCGCGCCGGTGATTAAAACTCGCATTGGCGTATATTATACAAGAAGACGGAGGGAGGCGTCAATGTGGGGCTGGAGGTGTGAGGGATAGTCCCTATTCCCCCGGCGCTTTAGCGCCGGGGGAATAAGGATTACAGCGTTCTACTTCGCGCTCGCGTACTTGCCCGTGTATGTCCCCGAAATCACCAGTGAGCCGGTCCCGGGCCGCAGGTATTTCTTCGCGGCGGCGTTCACTTTCTCCACTGTGACCGCTTTGTAGTAGCTGTTGCGCTTCTGGATGTAATCCAAGCCCAGACCGTAGATCTGCGCCGCGAGCAGCTGATGGCCGACGGCGGCGTTGGTGGAGAGCGTGACGGCGTAGGAGCCGGTCAGGTAGGAGACGGTCTTCGCGACTTCGTCCTGAGTCACGCCTTTGTCGCGCAGAAGCTGGATCTGGCGCATCGTCTCCGCCGTCGCCTTATCGACATTGGCGGGATTGCTGCCGAACTCCACGACGAACGGTCCCTCGCCCAGGCTGGCGTCGTCGGAGGCGTAGATGCCGTAGACGAGGCCCATGTGGTCGCGGACGCTCAGGGCGAGACGCGAGGCGAGGCCGGTGCCGCCGCCGAGGATCGTATCCAACACGATCGACGTATAGAAGTCCGGATCGCTGCGGCGCAGGCCGCCGGGGAAGCCGTAACGCACATCGACCTGGGCTTTGTCGGCGATGGGGATGACAATCGTCTTGATCGCCCCATCGGTGGCTGCGACGGTCGGGATCTTGACGTCGGACAGATCGCCCTTCTTGGCCCAGTCGCCGAAGTACTTCTTGACCTGAGTGACAGCCGTCTGCGTATCGACATCGCCGACAATCGTCAGGATCAGCTTGTCGGGAGCGTAATGGGCGTTGTAAAAGCCGAGCAGGTCATCGCGCGTTAGTCCTTTGAGCACAGACGCCTGCTCGTCAAGTGTGGGCGAGCTGTAAGGATGGCTTTTTGGATAGAGCGAGTTGTGGAAGGCGATGTCGGCGAGGGCGCCGGTATCGTCTCGCGCTTCTTCAATTCCGGCCAGCGACTGCGCGCGCGCCTTTTCCAGCTCGTCCGCCGGGAACGCCGGGTGGCGAAGCTCGTCGGAAAGCACGTCCAGCAGCATATCGAAGTTCTTGGACAGACCGTGCGCGCCCAGCGACGCATACTCATCGCCCCCGCCGATCTCCACGCTGGACCCGCCGCCTTCGAGAAGTTTGGCGATATCGAGGAGCGAACGGGACTGCGTGCCGCGCGAAAGCTGCGATGCGGTGAAGTCGGCCAGACCGCGCTTATCCTGCGGATCGAAGACCGATCCGGCGCTCATCAGCGCGCCGCCGATGGAAACGGTCGGCGTCGCGTGATTTTCCTGCACGACCACCGTAATCCCATTGTCCAGCACCACTTTTGTCGGCAGCGCGCCCTTGGCGCTGGCCGCGAGGAGGGACGCCGGACGAGCCGCGATAGGCCGCGACATATGAAAGTCGCCAAGATTGAGCTTGGCGAGCTTCGGAGCGACCGCCCCGGTTGTCGGAGACGCGCCCAGACTGCCGCCGCCCGGGGCAACCGGAGCGCCGGGCGTGCGGATCGGCTCGAAGTAACCGACGGTGCGGTTGCGCTCGACCAGATACTTTTGGGCGACACGCTGCACGTCCGCCTTGGTCACCTTGCGCAGGTTTTGCAGATAGTACTCACCGTAGCGCCAATCGCCCTTCATGGCGTCCTCGCCCAGGCGGCTGCCCTGCGCGGAGACCGACTCCTTACCGAAGACATATCCCGCTTCCGCCTGATTGACCGCGCGAGTCAGTTCTTCGTCGGTGATCGGCGTCGCTTTCAGCTTTTCCAGTTCGTCCAGCAGCGCCTTTTCCATTTCAGGGTTCGTATGGCCGGGCTGCGCGGAGGCGGCGAACATCAGGAGGTCGGGGTCACGCAGGCCGTAATCGTAGGCGTCGGCGCCCGATGTCAGGCCCGTCTGCACGAGGTCCTGGAAGAAGCGCGATGTGCGGCCGCCGCTCAGCACCGTCTCCAAAACGTCGGTGGCGTAGCGGTCCGGGTTCATCACGCCGGGAACGTGGTAGGCGATCAGCACCTGAGGCGTCGTTCCCGCGCGGGAGATCGTGACGCGCCGCTCGCCCTCCTGCGCCGGCTCCGGGGTGATGAAGTGCTCGGCGACCGGGTGCGAGGGGATCGATCCAAAGTACTTGGTCACCATCGCAATCGCCTTCGCGGTGTCGATGTCGCCGACGATCACCACGGTCGCATTATTAGGGGTGTAGTAGTTCTTGTAATACGCGTACATCTCGTCGCGCGTGAAGTTCTCGATGTCCGACCGAAACCCAATCGTCTCCCACCGGTACGGATGCACCTGATACGCCGACAGCCGCACCGCCTTGGACAGCGCTCGGCCCGGATCGTTTTCGCCGGCCTCATACTCCGACCGAACGACCGTCATTTCTTTCTGGTGCTGCTTCTCATCGTAGAGCGAGTTGACCATGCGGTCCGATTCGATCTGCATCGCCGTTTCCAGACGGTCCGACGCGAGTGTCTCATGGTACTCGGTCCGGTCGAACGCCGTGGAGGCGTTGAAGTCGGCGCCGTTGGTCTGGAGCGTGGAGCTGATGACGCCGGGGCCGCGCGACTTGGTGCCCTTGAACATCATATGCTCCATCAGGTGGCTCATGCCCGTCTGACCGACCTGTTCGTTGATGGAGCCCACGTGATAGAAAACCGAGAAGTAGACGACCGGAGCCGCATGGACTTCCTTGGTCAGGATCGTCAGGCCGTTGGGCAGGGTCGTCTCACGGATACCGTTGAGCACCGTGGGCTTGCCCTCCGCCCGGTTTGTCTCAGTGGTAGCCGCCGCTGTCGGGGCGACCTTTTTCTGCGCCTGGGCGGAAAGATGAGGAAACAGTACGTAGCTCAAAAGAGCGAAGGGGATCAGCGCGGTCGATTTCGTCATTATGCCTTACGTCCTGTCTTGTAGGATTCGATGTGTAATAGTACATATCGATCGAAAACACGCAATAGTTCCGAGACTTTGTCCCCGGCGCCACAGCCGCGGAATCGAGGCTACTTTACCCCACGGTACTGCTCAAAGGCAACGGCGAGGTATTCCAGCAGATCGGCGTAATTGATATAGGTAACGCCCGGCGGCGGCGTGATCCCCAGCCGGCGCATCAGCGGCACCGCGAGATACATCGCGGAGGTCTGCTGCATCGGCGCGGGCAGCTGCCAGCGCCGGTCGATCGCATGGCGCACCGCCCGGTATTCGGGCACGGTCATCTCATAAACGTGCTTGCCGACATCCGCCAGGGCGTAGGCGGCCAGATGCTCGGGCAGCACGCGCGGCGGCGGCGCCAGCGCCTCCAAAGTCGGGACACGCGGCGCGCGCTGCTTGACGACCATCGTCCCCGCGATAAAATCGCCCAGGCGCTGGTACTTGCCCGAAAAGAGAAGGAAGCAAAGAGTCAGGATCAACGAACCCGCGCCGATCGCCGCGATCTGCGGTTTATTGGCGGCCGCGCCGGCGAACAAAATGCCGACAATGACCACAGGGATGCCGTCCACGACACGCAGCAGATTGCGCACGATCGCGGCAAAGATGTTGATCGGATAGCCGCCGTCCCGCAGGACGCGCAGACCAACCTGACGCTTGCCCGGCGTCTGCCCGTTCCACACCGTCTCGTAATAAATGAAGTATCCCCAAAAAACCACGAATACCGCGATCAGGCCAAGACCGGTCGCCACCTGCTGGAGCGTCTGGAGCAGCTGACGCGCCACGGCGTTTGAGATAAACCCGAGCACGGCTTCCAGAATGCCGAAAATAATCAGCATGATCAGCAAAATCCCGATCTGCCAGATGGTGTCGATCAGATTCGCGAAGAACCGAGAGCCGATTCCGGCAAGCTCATATTCGATTTCGATGTTTTCGGGGGTGACGACGAGTATTTCACGTGACATGACAGGAGCCTCTGCGGTATAATTTCGCCATCATGGCAATCGACGAACGAGCTTTCATCAACAAGAAGCGCGCGAACTGGGAGCGGCTCTCCTCAATCGTGGAGCGCACCAAGAACGGCGGCCTGCGCCGCCTTTCCAAAGAAGAGCTTCCGGCGCTCGGATCGCTCTATCGCCGAGCGGCTGCGGACCTTGCGTATGTCCGCCAGCAGAACGCCAATCCTAATCTCGTATTGTACCTGAACGAACTGGTCGGCAATGCGCATGGCGTCATCTATTCCGAGGAAACGGGCGGCTGGCGACGCATCATACAGTTTCTTCGCATCGGACTGCCCGAAGTCCTGCGCCGCCGCATGGCTTTTACGCTTGTCGCCATCGCCCTGAGCGTCATTGGGGCCTATCTTGCCTACGCGCTCGTCCACAAAAGTGAAAGTTACCTCGCGCTGTTCCTTCCGGAACAGTTCCGCGACTCGTTCGACGCCTGGAAGCAGGGATTCGCGGACCATGGCGATATCTCCGCCGGCGAAGGGTTCCAGTTCTCATCCATGCTGATGACGAACAACACCAAGGTCGGCATTATCACCTTCGCAACCGGCATCACCCTGCTTCTGCCGATCTACCTGCTGCTTCAAAACGGCGAGACGATGGGCGCCTTGATCGCGGTCGTCCAGCCGACCGGCCATCTTACCTCCATGTGGGCCGGCATTCTGCCGCACGGGATCGCGGAGCTTTCGGCGATCTTTATCTGCGGCGGCGCCGGCCTATGTATCGGCTGGGCGCTGATCGCGCCAGGCCGTTATAGCCGAAAAGACGCCCTGGTCATCGCCGGACGAGACGGCGCGAAGATGATGGTGGGCACGATTCCGCTTTTCATTCTCGCCGGCATCATCGAAGGCAACATCTCCCACTCTTCCCTGCCCCACTGGGCCAAGTTCGGCATGGCGTTCTTCCAGTTCGCGCTTCTGATCTTCTATATCTACGGCAGCCCACGGCGAAAAACGGCCGGCTCTCACGGATCGATCGCCCGGTAAAAACCACGAAACCCACAATAATCCGGGTTCCATAATTCTATTTAAAATTGTGGAACCTGGGAACCTCTCCAGATTCGCCGCTGTTCTATATGTATGCAGGAGTTCACAATCCAGCAATTCCGGATTACAATGTCTCCTTGCTTATGCCCCGCAACTGAGACGCGATTTTCGCGGCCTTAAGTTCTCACTCAACTTTCTCGCCACCAGTAAGGACCAATCATGACGAAACAGTATGACCGCAGGTACTTTTTGCGATCGTTGCTATTGAGTACAGTGATGTTGTGCGCAAGCGCGTTCGGCGTTCGCGCGCAGAGCTTCTCCGATTCGCCCGATATTTCCGCCCAGGACTCCATCGCCGCGCCCCTCACGGCCGCGCCTGCCGCTGCCGTTGTCGCCAATAGCGGCGTCATCACTTTGAACGGCAAGAGCTCCTACTGGCTCGGAGCCGATTACGCCTGGTACAACTACAGCACGGACTTTGGAACCGGCGCATGGGGAAAGTTCACCGACTGGAGCGCAGTTTCGGCGGATTTCGGCGCCATGCACGCCAACGGCGTCCATGTCGTCCGCTGGTGGGTGTTCGGAGACGGGCGATACTCGCCGGAGTTCAGCAGCACGGGCGCCGTCACGGGGCTCGACTCTTACGTTCTCTCGGATATCGATCACGCCCTGCAAATCGCGGCGGCAAACCATGTGGCGATTCTGTTCACGCTGATCGACAGCTCGATCTGGGCGGCGGCGTCCAACAGCAGCGGCCTGCAAACGGGCGGCCATGCGGCGCTGGTGACAAGCTCGACGGTGCAGAAATCCTATCTGGATAAGGCGCTCAAGCCGCTGCTCCAGCATATCGCCGCCGGCTCTTACCGCGCCGAGGTGGCCGGATACGATCTGGTGAACGAGCCGGAGGCGCAGATGTCCGGCTACTGGGGAGGATCCAATCTTTCCTCGACATCGGTCAAGGCGTTCGTGAAGCAGTGCGCGACGTATGTCCATACGTATGGCGGCAGCGGCAGCCTCGCCACCGTTGGGAGCGCGACGCCCTATTATGTGAGCACGTGGAAGAGCCTTGGACTGGACTTCTACCAGATCCACTACTATCCCTGGATGGACTTCAGCAACGGCGCGGGGAGCGGACTGCCGACCTATGCGTCGCAGGCCCTGGATAAACCCTGCATTGTGGGCGAGTTTCCGACGGCGGATTCCTCTTACGGTCTGACCGATACAAACGTGCAGAGCGCGAACTGGTATCTGAACTCGATCGAGACGAAGGGTTACGCCGGAGCGATTGCATGGAGCTACCGTGTTTCGGACAGCGCGACCAAATGGACATCGTTCCAGCCGGTCTACACAAACTGGAACACGCTGCACAGCGCCATCACTGGTCCCGTCTTGCCTTAACCGCGGGCAACCACTCACAAAGATCGGCCCGCAAACTTTCGTTTGCGGGCCGATCTTTTGACTGTCATTACTGAACTGAGGCGGCGAAACTAAATCAACGATTTGGCTTTTAACTCCAAATAGCGATTGATCAAATCGGCGCTCAAGTTCTCCGGCGTGCTGTCCACAGTCCAGACGCCGCGGCGTTTGAGCGCCTGGATCGCCTGACGGCGCTCGTGCAGCACCTGAGTCGCGACGGCCTTGGTGTAGACCTGATGCGATTCTTCGGGCACGGCGGCGGCCGCTGCGATGATGTTGGGGTCGCTTACGGTGACGCACACCACGCGATGCCGCTCCTCCAAAATCGAAACTGCGTTGAGGATCTGCGACGAAGAATCGGGATCGACGAGGTCCGAGAATAAGACGATCAGTGAACGCCGGCGCCAGCGTGTCGCCAGTTCCTGAAAGGCCGCCTGATAATCCGTCTCGACCAGACGCGCCTCCAGATTGTAAAGGCGCTCCATGATCTGATAGACCTGGGCGTTGCTCTTGGCCGGCGGCAAAAACGTGCGCACTTCGGCGTCAAACGCCATCAAGCCCACTTTGTCGTCCGACGAAACAGCGACATAGGCCAGCATCAGCGCCGTATTGACGACGAAGTCCAGCTTCGCCATCTTCTGAATCGGCTGGAGCATCGTTCGCCCGGTATCCAGAAGCAGCACGACATTCTGGCTGCGCTCGGCTTCGTATTGCCGGGAGATCAGCTTGCCGCGCCGCGCCGTCGCGCTCCAGTCGATCTTCTTATATTCATCGCCCGTGACATACTCGCGCAGGCTTTCGAACTCCGAGCCGCCGCCGCGCACTTTGGCCGATCGGATCCCCAGTTGCATCAACCGCCCACGGCGCGCGAGCATCTCGTACTTCGCCATCTCCAGCATATTGGGATAGACTTTGACGCTCTGCGGCGCCGGCAGCCGCGACATCCGCGCCACGAGGCCCAGCGCGCCCAGGTACTGGACAAAGACATCGCCAAAGACGTAATCGCCCTTCGCATGCGCCTGGACATAGTAGGAGAACTGTGCGGGAATGTTGCCGGGAGGGACGACGACGTTTTGCTGCGTCTGGCCCTCCAGCGTGAATCGGTCCGGCGGCTCATCGCGCGCAATGACCTCAACCGCGCGGTTTCCACGGCTGCGCAACTCCACGACGACCGGCTGGCGCAGGCCAAGCGAAAGCTTCTCATCCACGCGCCGCTCCACGCTGAGAAACGTCTCGGGACGCGGCGACGTCAGAAAGTCGGCGATGGCGGCGGCCGCCAGCAGCGCATCGTACGCCAGCACCACGGCGAGCAGCCAGGGCGCAAAATAAACGAACAGCATCGGAACGGCTCCGATAGCCGCGAGCACAGCCAGGCGAGGGGTGAGGCGCATAGCCTATTATAGCGGACGCTCGCGAGGAGCGTCAATGGAAGGCGACGCCTTTCTTGGCGAGGAGACGCATCGCTCCACCCGCGCCCTCACACGCGAAGAAACACACCCCGGCGATAGAGATAGGTCAGGACCAGCCAGCAGACGGCGATGTAGCCCGCCGTGTAGGCGACGCCGCCGCCCACCGGTCCCAGCTCAGCGACCGCCGAATGGAGCATCGCCTGCTGCAGCGGAACGCGCGTCCCATCGGCGAGCGTCCACATCCAGCTTTGCAGGATGTAGACTTTAAAGAGGATCGGCGCCACATACGCCGTGATAGCGTTCGCGCCCAGCACCGTGAGCGGCAGCGCGATCCGGCTCCAGCCCCGCGCATCCAGCAGCGCATAAAAGAACGCCAGCGTTACCACCCCGAGACCGCCGGTATACAGGATATAGGAGCCGGACCAGACGGCCTTGTTCATCGGCAGCCAGTAGCCCCACAGCCAGCCCATGGCGGCGAGCGCCACTCCACAGCCGATCAGCCAGACCACTTTTCGCGCGGGAGTGAGCCGGTCGCGCCTCAGCAAATCGCCAATCCCGGCGCCGATGAGCGCGAGCGCGGCCGTCGGGATCGCCGACAAGAGGCCGCTCAAATGAAACTGCTGAAGCGAGTGCTGGTTGATATAGTCGACGACGTTGCAGGTCTGGGCCTGGATTCCCGGCCCGCATCCTGGAACCGGCGCGAATTGCAGGAATGCGCCATGCCCGCCCAGCAGCACGGCCACGAGCAGCGCGCGCCCGATCAGCGGCAGCGAATAAGCAAGGGCCGCCAGCAAATACGCCAGGCCGATGATTTGCAGCACGCCCAGATCGAGAATGGGCTGATGGGCGATGCTGGAGTCGATCAAGCAGCCCAGCAGGACCAGCGCGATCGTGCGCCGCAGGATTTTTCCGGCGCGCGCCCACCACGACCATCCCTTGGCGCGCGAAGACGCGTCCGCGAACGGGATCGCGACTCCGACGATCAGCAAGAACCACGGAAAAACCAGATCGGCGAACTGCACGCCCTGATTCCAATCGGCGTGTGTCAGCTGTTTCGGCGTCGCGGTGTCCAGGGCGATATTATTGACAAGCAGCATCCCAAAGATCGTCAGACCCCGAAAGGCGTCCAGCGAGACCAATCGAGAAGACGCGGCCCGCGCTCCCACGGTCGCTGTCTTTGCTTCGGCGTCCGGCGCGGCTTCGGAGATCCGAAGCCGCTTTGGAGCAGGGCTATCGTTTGAACTATCTATCATTTCCAAGGAAGTGTTCTTTCGTGCTCAGCGCATGGCGTTTTGCTCGTTCTACTATCGCAAGCGAGCTCGCCAGAGTTCCCGGCGGACGCTTTGCCGGTCGGTGTCCCCCTTACCAGACGTGGGTTTATACCCGTGGTTCAGGGTTAATTTAAAACTGGAACAAATACTTGATGAAAATAATTTCACCGTTTGGCGCAATTGCGTAAAAATATTAACAAAATCAATATCAATATTAACTTTATCAATATTATTGTGCTATACTCAGCTCGGAGGAACGCCGACGTGAGCCTTACCATCAATGCCTGCCCCGTCTGTCAGGGCGAGGTGGAGATTACCGAAGTGAGCTGCGTGAACTGCGACGTGCAGGTGCGCGGCCACTTTACGCCCAGCCGTTACGACCGTCTGTCACAGGACCAGACGCATTTTTTGGAGACGTTTTTGCGCTGCCGAGGCGTGATCAAGGATGTCGAAGCGGCCCTCGGGATCTCGTACCCAACGGTCAAGGGGCGCCTGGACGCGCTGGTGAACGCGCTGCGCTTGGATGACGGCGCATCGGCGCCGCCGGCTGCTGAGACCAAAGATCCAGCGACGCGCCGGAAAGAGATTTTACAGGCGGTGAATTCGGGAGAGCTGGACGCCGACGCGGCGCTGCTGGCGCTCAAAGATATCTCGTAAACGTCCGCTCATCGCAAAGGAACATACCATGAGTGAAGAAAGCCTTTTGATTCTCAATATGCTGCGCGAAGGGAAGATCACGGCCGATCAAGCCGACTCCCTCCTGCGCGTGGTGCGCCCAGCCGCCGAAGCGCCTCCGCCGCCCCCTCCCCCGCCGCCCGCCGCTCCGCCCCCTCCTCCGCCGCCGGCGGGACCTTCGCTTTCCGACATTCAGCATCGTTTGGGCGAGCTGCAGGGCAAGCTTGGCGAACTGCACGGCAAGCAGATCGCGGGACAGGCGGCCCGGGCCGCCGGGCAGGCCGCGATATTCGCCGGCAAGATGCTCGATCATCTGCCCCGCCCCGACCTGGATCTGAGCAAAGTCGTGGACGAAGCGATGCGCGGACTGAACTCGCTGAAGGCTGACGCCGTGCGCACCGCGAAGACGGCGGCGCGCGACGCCGCCCGGGAAGCGCGGCGGGTGGCCCGCGAAAGCCGGCACGCGATCGACCAGAACGGTCTCGGCGCGTTTGTGGATAACAGCCGCGGCTCGGGCCGCCCCCGCAACCGCGAAGGTCTGCCCCAGGTTTCGGAGCGCCAGGAGATTCCCGTCCCGGATCTCATTGCGGACGCGGTGGATATCAACAACCCCTTCGGCGATGTCAAAGCGTGGGGCGAGTCCGATGGCGGCGCCGTGCGCGTGACCGCAACCAAGACGGTATGGGCGGCCAGCGACGCCGACGCGCGCGTCCTGATGCAGCAGGTCTTCGTGACCAGCCGCATCGAAGGAGGTCGATACAAAGTTACGGTGGTCGCGCCCTCCGACGCCATGGACCGTGTTGCGATCGACCTGGAAGTTCATCTGCCCGCCACGAAGCCGCTCGGCGTCGAAACGACCTACGGGTCGATTGAAGTGGAGGGCGTCTCCGCCGCCGTCAGCTTCCGGTCCGCCAGCGGCTCCGTTTCCGGACGGTCGCCGCATACCGGAGTCCCTGGCGATGCGGGAGTGCGGACACAAAGCGGCCGCGTCAGCCTTCAGGGCTGGAGCACCGACGGCGGCCGCCTGATCGTGGAAACCGCCAGCGGCGACGTGCGGCTGGAAGGGCTGCACGGCTCCAAAGAAGTCGAGGCGCGCAGCCATAGCGGAGTGATCGCGATCACCGGCGTCAACCTGATGGCGTCGCTGCTGGCGGAATCGGCCAGCGGCGACATCAAGATGGAAGGCGGCTCGGTAAGCACGCAGGTGACGGGCAAGTCCCAGAGCGGCGATGTCGTGGTGACGGCGCTGCGCGCCGGACAGATCCACGCCGAATCCGTCAGCGGCGACGTCGCGGTCAGCGACGCCGGAGGCGCCCTGACCCTGAAAACCGTCAGCGGCGATATCGACGCCCACACCGTCAACAGCTACGCGGTGGCGCTGAGCACCGTGAGCGGCGACGCCAGCGTGGCCTTCTCCGGTCCCAGCACCGGATCGCTCGCCGGCACAACCGTCAGCGGCGACCTGTCTTTGACCGTCTGGAACAACTCGGACACGCGGATCGAGCTGACGACCGCGACAGGCTCGCTGCACAGCGATCTGACGCTGCAAGAGCAAAGCGGCGACGGAGACCGCCGCATCGCCGGCAAGCTCGGCGAGGGCGCCGGCAGCATCCGGCTGCAGGCGATCTCCGGCGACATCGTCGTTCGCGAGCAAAAATAACACTGGCGCGAGAGGAATGAGGCCATTCCTCTCGCGCCCAACAACACCTTTGGGGACGTATCCTATGACTCCTGATATACTGGCGATGTTGATTCCGATCTTTGGAATCCTCGGATTTTCCTCGATCGCTATCGTCCGTATCATCTTGAGGGCCGACGAGCGCAAGCTGGAGCTCAGACTTCGCTTGAAACAAAACGGTGACGCCGATATCGCCAAAGTTATTGACGATCTGCGTGCGGAAATCGCCAGCATCCGTGACAACGGCTCTCAATATGACCTTTCCTTGGACAACACGATGCATCGTTTGGAGCGACGAATCGAGCATTTAGAAGGCAATCTGAGAGTGCAGATCCGCCCGGCGCCCCCGGAAGCGGAGACAGTTCAGCAAGTGGGACAGAATCTCTGACGCCGGGCATCGGTCCTGCCCGGCGTTTGGGGTATAATATCGGGCAATGAGTGGGATAATTAAGAAGAAAGCCATTGTGCTTGGCAGCGGACCGATCCGCATTGGACAGGGCATCGAATTCGACTACGCCAGCGTGCACGCCGTGCGCGCCCTGCGCGAGGCCGGTTACGAAGCCATCATCATCAACAACAACCCCGAAACAGTTTCCACCGACTTCGATACTTCGGACCGACTGTACTTCGAGCCATTGACGATCGAGGATGTGCTGCACATCATCGATCGCGAGTCGCCGATCGAGGGTGTCGTCTGTCAATTCGGCGGACAGACGGCCATCAATCTCGCGAAGCCGCTGACCGACGCCGGAATCCCGATCCTCGGATCCTCCTGCGACAGCATCGACCTCGCCGAGGACCGCAACCGTTTTGAAGAGCTACTGAGCCGTCTCAATATTCCCAAGCCCGCCGGCCGCGCCGTGATGTCCACCGAAGCCGCCGTCGAAGTGGCGAACGAGATCGGCTATCCGGTTCTGGTGCGCCCATCCTACGTTCTGGGCGGACGCGCGATGGAGATCGTCTACGACGAGCCCGATCTGCGCCGCTATATGAAGAACGCCGCCGATATCTCCGAAGGCGCTCCCATCCTCGTCGACCGCTACATCACCGGCAAGGAAGCCGAAGTCGACGTGATCGCCGACGGCCAGGGCGGCTGCATCCTGCCCGGCATTATGGAGCACATCGAGCGCGCCGGCGTCCACAGCGGCGACTCGATGGCCGTGTACCCGCCGCAGACGATCAAGCAAAGCACGATCGATCAGATGGTGGAGTACGCCACTCGCCTTTCCGAAGCCTTGAATGTCGTCGGCCTGATGAACATCCAGTTCGTCATCGAAAACGATCAGGCGTACGTGATCGAGGTCAACCCGCGCGCCTCGCGCACCGTCCCCTATCTCAGCAAGATCACCGGCATCCCAATGGTCAGGGCCGCGATGTGGGCGTCGCTGGGCCGAAGTCTCGCCGATCAGGGTTACAAGAACGGTCTGCATCCGAACCAGCCGAACATCGCCGTCAAAGCGCCGGTCTTCTCCTTCTCCAAACTGACCGGCGTGGATATCAATCTCGGACCCGAGATGAAATCCACCGGTGAGATCCTGGGAATCGACACGGACTTCTCACGCGCGCTCTACAAAGCCATGGTCGCCAGCGGGATCGACGTTCCGCTCAAGCCCAACGAAACCGCGCTGCTGGTCACCCTCGCCGACCAGGACAAAGCCGAGGGTCTGCCGATCATTCGGGACTTCGCCGCGCTGGGCTTCCGCCTGATCGCCACCTCCGGCACCGCGCGCTTCCTGAGCGAAAACGGCCTGGAAGTCACCTCCGCGCTCAAGATCAGCGAAGGCTCCCCCAACCTGATCGACCTGATCCGCAGCCGAGAAGTCGCTTTGCTGATCAACACGATCTCCAAAGACAAAAAGATCGAAAAGGAAGCCTCCCTCATCCGGCGCGCCTCCGTCGAGCACTCGATCCCCTGTCTGACTTCCCTGGACACCGCCCGCGCGCTCCACACCGCCCTCGCCACCCGCAACGCCGGCGAAGCGTTCGATGTGGTGACGATCGACAAGTATGTCGAGTATCAGCACGCGTAACGACCGATCCCCGCGCTTCGCCCGAAGCGCGGGGATCGGTCACTTCCTCCGCTTCACCAGCCGCACGCAAGACCCACTCTCCATCTCCGGAAACTGAACCTCATCGCTCAATACCCGCATTAGCGGCAGGCCGCGGCCGCCGGTTGCTTCGGGCTCGGGCATATCGGGGAGCCGCTTTTTGCCGCGCAGGCCTGGGCCGTTGTCGATCACGTCGACCGCCATTTCGTTTGGGCCGATTTGAAATCCGCGCACCTGGAATTGATCCTGAGGGCCGCGCGGGGATCCGTGACGTACGGCGTTGGTGACGGCTTCCGTCACGGCGGTTTGGAAATCCTCGATTTCGGTCAGCGAGAATTGCAGCGTCTCCATCCAGTGCGCGAGCGCCTGGCGGACCTCGGCGGCGCAGTCGGGGGTGCTGGCGAATGTGAAATCGAAGAGGGTTTCCGCAGGTGAGACCGCTTCCCCGTCCAGGCGCAGAGAGGCTTGCGATGTCGCGCTGCGGACGTCGTCGCTGGGGAGATCGCCGCTGGGTAGTTCCTCCTGGCGGCGAATCACCATGAGCGCCATGTCGTCATGCGGTTTGTTCTCCGCCCACTGCATCGCCAGATTCTCCAGCATCGCGACCAGGGCGGCCGGATCCGCATCCATGGGAGCGCGGTCCACGGCCTCGATAACGCGTGAGAGATCGAGCAGCTCGCGGGTCGCCGCGCGCGCTTCGGTTAAGCCGTCGGTGAACATGACGATCGAGTCGCCGGGCTGGAGATACACGACCGCTTGTTCATAGCGATGGTTCATGATCCCCAGGATCGGGCCATTGGGCGGCAGGATCTCCGTTCCCCCGCTCGCGCGCTTAAGGATCTGCGCCTCGTGCCCGCCGTTGGTGTAGGAGAACCGGCCTGAGGCGGGATCGAAGACGCCATAGAACAGGGTCACGAAGTGCTCGCCAAGGCCGGTCGATTCGCCGCGCAGCGCCCGGTTAAGTCGGCTGAGAACGAGGCTGGGCGCGGCGGCCTCGGTGGCGAAGGCGCGGAGAGAGTATTTGACGGTCGCCGTCTGCACCGCCGCCTTCAGTCCCTTCCCCGAGACATCGGCCATGACCAGCGCGATCCTGCCGTCGGGCAGCGTCACGGCGTCGTAGAAGTCTCCGCCCACATGCGCTTCATCCAGGCCGGCTTTGTAAGTCGCCGCGAGCCGAAGCCCGGAAAGCTCAGCGGGGATATTGGTGAGAAACGCCGTCTGGAGCATGTCCGCCACACGGTGCTCGCGCGCATAAAGACGCGCGTTTTCCAGCGCTAACCCCAGCAGGTCCGAGATAGCGCTGACCAGCGCTTCTTCGTCCGGAGTCCACCGGCGCGGCTCGCCGCACTGCTGCACGGATAACACGCCGGCCCATTCCCCGCGCTGAACGATCGGGCAGGCGATAAACGCGCGCGCCGTCAGCGTGCGCGGCGACTGCTCTCGGTAAGAGCGCAATCTCGGATCGTCGAAACAATCGTGGACGATGACCGTATCGCCGGCGGTCCATGCATCCAGAAAATCCGGATGGACCAGAGAAAGCGGATAGGAAATGGCGACGCGATCGATCCCGGGAGCCTGATATTGGTGCTGTGAGACCTCCAGGACGCTTTGCCCGGCGTCTAAGCTTGACCAGACGACCCGGCTCGCGCCCAGAGCGCGGCCGACTTCGGTCGTCGCGATATTCAAAATATCCGCCGCGTCCAAGGATGTCCGGAGCTTGCGGCCAACGGCGTTCACAAGCACTTCCCGCGCGGTCTGCGCCTTCGCCTCCAGATACAGGTGGGAGTTATCGACCGAAAGCGCGACGCGGCGCGCGACCTCTTCCGCCAGCGCCAGATCGGCCTCGCCGAAACGAATGCCGGACTCCGCGCCGACAAACGTGATGGCCCCGATCACTCGCCCCCGAGCGATCAAAGGCGCGCAAAGGAAGGAGGAGACGCCCAGTTCTTGCAGCATGGAAAAATGCCGGTCATCCACGGCGTAACGCCGCCGCATCTCGTCCGTGATATGCGACGTCAGCATCGGCTTGCCGCTTTGTATGACGGCGTAGATGCCGTCATCGCGCCCCCGCGCGTGCGGGTACTGCGCGTCGATCTCATTCGTCAGCGTCACCTTCGTGGGGTCGGAGTGTGCGAGGGCTACCCGCCGGAGGCCGCCGTCTTCTTCCAGGACATCGATCGCGCACCAGTCCGCGAAGCGGGGCGTCACCAGGTCCGCCACTCGCGCCAGCGTCTGCTCATAGTCGAGAGAAACGCTGACCACGCCGCCGACCTCATCGAGGAACTGCTGCGTGCGCTCGGCGCGCTGCTGATCGTCGATATCGGTGCATGTGCCGAACCACTTGACGATGGTCCCATCATCGGCGTGCAGCGGGACCGCGCGGGCCAGATGCCAGCGAAATTCGCCATCGAAGCGGCGCAGACGATATTTGGTTTCGTAGGGTGTTCCCTTTGTCAGCGCCGCCGTCCAGTCGGCGATCGTATGCTCCAGATCGTCCGGATGCATCACCGGGCGCCAGTTCCAGCCTTTGGTTTCATCCAGAGTGTAGCCGGAATAGTCGGTCCATTTTTGATTGAAGTAGTCGATATCGCCGTTAGCCTGCGCCGTCCATACGATCTGCGGAATGGCTTCGGCCAGGAACCGATAGCGACGTTCACTCGCCTCCAGCTGCACGCGCTCATTCTGTGTCGCTTCGAAAAGCCAGGCGTTGTCGATCGCCATCGAGGCGCGCCGGGCCAGCTCCTGCACGACCACCTGGTCGGAGGGACGGTAGTGCAGATGATCGCGGGAGAGAACAAGCGACACGGCGCCGATCACCACGTTTCGCACACGCAGCGGGACGATCAGATAAGAGTGGAATTGCAGGTCATGAAGCAGCGCGCGGTGTTCGTCGCTGCGCGCCACGGCCTCGGCGAATCCGTCCGCCACGGTTTCCGTCAGCACCGGGTTTCCAGTGCGCAGCGCCTGACTGACGGGATGATCGCTCGCCAGATCGGGCGGGTTCTGTGTGAGGATTTCACGGACGATCGGTTCGGTGATCGGATCCATGTAGGCGACGGACGCGCGGCGGATCACGCCGTCCTCCAGCATATCGACCACGCAAAGGTCCGCGACGGCCGGCACCGCGAGTTTGGCGAGAGTTTGGAGCGTGCTTTCGTATTGCAGCGAAGCGGCGAGGGTCACGCCGGCTTCCGCGAGAAACTGAATGGCGTTTTCCGCGCGCTTGCGCTCGGTGACATCGAGGACAAACGACAGGGCTTGAAAGGTGGGTTCGTCGAGCAGCGAGGCGCTGACGATCACCGACACGCGGCTGCCGTCTTTGCGGAAATACTCTTTTTCCACCGATGTCGACGCCCGGTCAGTGCGCAGGTCCAACACCGCTTGCCGGCTGATATCCTGGTACTCCGGCGGCGTCATCGCCAGCCAGTTAAGCCGGCCCGCTTCTAAGTCTTCGCGCGTATAGCCGACCATCTCCAGAAAAGCATCGTTCGCTTCGGTAATCGCGGCGTTCTCGTCCCAGAAAACAATTCCCAGGACATTGGTTTCGGCGACGCGCCGAAACCGCGCCTCGCTGGCGCCGAGCGCCGCCCCCATCTCCTTCTCACGAAGCTCCGCCCGGCGAATTCGAAGGACGTTCTGGAGAGTCTGCCCAAGCCCTTCGGGGGTCATGAGCGCCTTGGCGAGGTAGTCCGACGCGCCCGCCTTCATCAGCTCCACGGCGACAAGTTCGTCGCCGTGACCGGTCAGAACGATGATCGGCACGTCGTTTCCCAATGCGCGAACCGCGTGGATCACATCGAGACCGTCGCCGTCCGGGAATTGAAAGTCCAGGATCACGCAATCGATCGTGGAAGCGGACAGCGCCGCCAAAACTTGCGCGCAGCTGTCCGCCTCCACGATCTCGACCTCCCGCAGAGTCGAACGCAGATCGCGACGAACCGCCATCCGGTCCACAAGGTCATCGTCTGCAACCAGGATATGCAAACGTTCGGTCATTCAAGGTTCCCATTTCTCACACCGACGTTTTCGAAGTCTGGGGAAAGCTTCGGCCAGGTAAAGCCGAAATCGGCCCCCTGCCCTTCGTCCGATTCCAGGGAAACAGCGCCGCCCTGGCGCTCGACAATCTTTTTGACCAGCGCCAGCCCCAAACCGGCGCCGTCCACTTTATCGAGCGACTCCAGCGTTTGAAATATCTGAAAGATGCGTTCGTGATAGCGCGGCGATATCCCGGGGCCGTTGTCAATGACATGGAACTCGTAGTCGCACTCCTGCTCCCGGCAGGCGACGCGAATTTGTCTGGACGCGCCGTTCCCATGCTTGATTGCGTTACCGATCAAATTGAGAAAGACCTGCTCCAGCTGCGTCAGGTTCGTCGAGAGCGTGGGGAAATTTCCTTCAACACGGATCTCGATTTCCGGAGGCGGGGCGAGCAAATCGATCGTCTCATCGACGAGATTGCGCACATCCACCGTTTCGATCTGCGTGTCGGCGCGCCCCACGCGCGAGTACTGCAAGATCCCCTGGATCATGGCGTCCATCCGGTGGACACGGCTGCGCAGAAGGGCCAGCTGGCTGGCGGTTTCTTCCGGGACCTGGTCGCCCAGATCCTCTTCGATCCATTTGGCGAGGTTCGCGATCCCGCGCAGCGGCGCGCGCAGGTCGTGAGAAACGACATAAGCGAACTGGTCGAGCTCGGCGTTCCGCTGCGCCAGCATTCGCGCCAGCGCGCTGTCGGAGTTGCCGTCCATCGGCTCTTGTGAAGAAGGGAATGATTGCATAACGATACTGCCAGGCGTGCGCGATCCCGTGAATCTGCCGGATAATTGTAGCATACCGACAATCCAAATGCGCATTTGCATGGCGAGGGGTAAGGCGGCGGCGCGTTCCTGCCGATAATCTCAGTTGGGAGGAATTGACACATGGCCAGAATGACCCAGGAACCGGCAATGGAAGGTAAGGTGGTGATCGTCACCGGCGCTTCCAGCGGCGTTGGCTACGCCACGGTGCGCCGGCTCATTCATAGCGAGGGAGCGACCGTGATCGCGGTGGCGCGGCGGCGTATGTTCCGCATCGAGGCGCTGGCGAACCAGGCCGCGAAGGGACAGTTGACGGCGATTACCGCCGATATGGCGGATCGCGGACAGGCCGACGCCCTCATGGCGCAGGTCTTCGAGAAGTACGGTCACGTGGACGCCTTCGTGCACGCCGTTAACCGTGTCTTGAAGCTGAGCGCGCTCGACGTAACCGACCAGGAGTTCGACTTGACGATGCAGGTCAATGTCAAAAGCGCCCTCTACGCCGTGCAGGCCCTGACGCCGCACTTGCGCCGGCAACGCTGCGGCGGCATTGTGATCTACAACCCCACCCCTTTGGAAACCGAGGCGTTCGTCGCCTCGGAAGCCGTGTATGCGGCCTCCGCCAACGCCCTTTCCGCGCTCGCCAGCGGCTGGCGGCGCCAACTGTCGTCGTTCGGCATCCCCGTCGTCGAGGTGGCTCCCTGCCCCGCGAAGGAAGCCCTGCTCGCGACGCAAACGCCACACGACCAGCAGATCGTGGAAACCCTGCGCGACACGATGTTTATGACGCCGCGCGCCGGCCTGACCGCCATTCCGGAGCCGCTGCCGCCGCACGCGAACTTCTCGGCGCCGACCGTGATCTCCGAGCGAGGCGGACTGCGACTGATGACGTTCTAAAGCGCCGAACATCTCAGAGAAAACTTCGGATTGAACTAATGAGCTCTCCTCCGCGTCAGTAACCCCGACGCACACATTTACCGCCGAGGAGGAGACTTATCCATGAAACCCGTCATTTTCGCCGCCGTTGTTCTGACGCTCGCCAGCGTCTTCGCCACGTCCCAGCCGACCTTCGCCAAAGGCGCGCACGCCGGAAAAGCGGAAGCAAAGAAGCTCGACAAGCTTTCCACCGAGCTTGGCCTCACCGACGCGCAAAAGTCGCAGATCAAAACGATTTACATGGGCGAAATGCCCAAGATCAAAGCCATCCGCACGGACGCCAATCTCACCGACGACCAGAAAAAAGAACAGATGAAGCCGATCCGCAAGGATATCCGCATCCAGATCGAAGCGATCCTGACGCCGGATCAAAAGATCAAATGGGCGCAAATCCGCAAAGATCACAAAAAAGGCGCGAACGCACCCGCCTGACGCCCACGCCAAAACGGCCGCCGCCCCAGATCGGGACGGCGGCCGTTTCGTTTTGCGATCGGCCGGATTACGCGGCGTCTTCCGCGTGCGCCGCCCAGAGCAGGCCGCGCACCATCAGCGGCAGGACTTCCGCCTGCGTGACGATGTTCGCCTGATGTCCCAGCGCGTTGTACGACACGCGGCCCTCTCCATAGTAACGCGTCCAGATCTGCGGCATATCGAACTTACCGTTCTTGACATGCGGCCCATCGGCGACCGGGAACTGCGTGACGGCCAGGACGTGGTTCGCAGGATCGGTGTGCAGATAGTACTGCTCAGACTTCACGGCGAACTCGGCGGGGCTGCCCTGCGTGATAAAGTGATCGCCGTCCGTGATGCGCACGGTGTATTCGGTTCCATCGTTGCCGGGGTGCGAAATCCACTGTCCGCCGGTCATGAACTGCCATTCCGTTTCATTGCGGAAGGAGTCGCACATGCCGCCATGACAGCCCGCGATGCCGACGCCGCTCTTGACGGCTTCCAGCACCGGATTGAGCTGTTCGCCGGTGATTGTCCCCATCGTCCACACGGGCACGATCAGATCGAGCGCCTTCAGCTTGTCGGCGTCGAGAAACGCATCAAGCGTATCGGAGACTTCGACTTGAAAGCCCCGCTTTTGCAGTTCAGTCGCAAAGATCTCGGCAACTTCTTTGGGCTGGTGTCCGTCCCAGCCGCCCCATACGATCAGCGCGGAGCGCGCGGCTCCATTGTTCTGTGACACGGTCGATTTCTCCTTGGTCGTCGGACGGATATTACTACGGCGATCACTACTGAAACATTTCAAGTTGGCCAGGATGCCCCATCCCGGCGCTGCGGGCGCACCCTCCTGGCAAACCCACCCCGGCCCTTCGGGCCACCCCTCCCGCCGACGGGAAGGGTTTGGAAGATTGCCTCTGACGAAAGCTGACTGCGATAACACACTCTGAAATCACCCTTCCCGTCGGCGGGAGGGGTGGCCCGAAGGGCCGGGGTGGGTTTGCCAGGGAGGGGGCGGTCACCCCAGCGCCGCGCGCGCGCGCCGCACAAGCTCCGCGGCCGCTTCCGGTGTTTCGGCGGCGGCGTTCAAGTGTCCCATCTTGCGGCCTGGTCGCGCCTCGGCTTTGCCGTACAAGTGCAGCTTGACGCCGGGAATGGCGCAGGAGGCGGCCCAGTTGGGTGATCCCGATTCCGGCCATACGTCGCCGAGCAGATTCGCCATCGCGGCGCCGGGGCGCAGCATCTCCGTGGAGCCGAGGGGCAGGCCGCAGACGGCGCGCAGCTGCTGCTCGAACTGGCTGGTGACGCATCCGTCGATGGTCCAGTGTCCGGAGTTGTGCGTGCGCGGGGCGATCTCGTTGACCAGCAAATTGCCGTTACGGCCGAGAAAGAACTCGACGCAGAGGACGCCAACGACTTCCAGCTCCTGAAATATGGTCCGCGCAATCTCTTCCGCTTCGCGCAGAACCGCTTCGGGAACGGTCGCCGGGGCGAGGGTCACGTCCAAAATATGCTTCGCGTGGGTGTTCTCGACGAGACCGAAGTGCGCGAACTCGCCGTCCACGCCGCGCGCGCCGACCAGGGACAGTTCGCGCTCGAAGTCGATAAATCCTTCGAGTACGGCGGGCTGGCGGTCGATGCTATCCCAGGCTGCGATGGCGTCTTCGGGATGCAGGATCTTCGCCTGGCCTTTACCGTCGTATCCAAAGCCGGCCGTCTTCAGGACGCAGGGCGCGCCCAGTTCTTCGACGGCGCGCGCCAGGTCTTCGGCCGTATCGATGGCTCGAAACGGCGCGCAGGGAATGCCGGCGGCGTGCAGAAAGGTCTTTTCACGCAGCCGGTGCTGCGCGGTGTGCAGCGCCGCGCGTCCGGGCCGCACGGAGACGATCTCGCCCACCGCGTCCAGCGCCGCCACGGGCACGTTCTCGAACTCCTGGGTAACCACATCCACCTGATGCGCGAAGGCCCGCAGGGCGTCCAGATCGTCATAGGCGCCGACGACTTCAATATCGGCGATCTGCCCGGTCGGTGAGTTGGCTTCCGGGGAATACACCGCAACGCCGTACCCCATCTCGCGCGCCGCGAGGGCGAGCATACGGCCCAGCTGGCCGCTGCCGAGGATACCGATCGTGGCGCCGGGCAAAATCGCTTCGGACATTAGGGCAAGGTCTCCGCCAGCACTTTTTCCGTCTGCTCGGCCCGGAAGGCGCGCAGCTTCTCACGCAGCGCGGGACGCGTGTTTGAAAGCATCGCGACGGCGAGCAAGCCCGCGTTGATCGCTCCGGCTTTGCCGATTGCGAGCGTCCCGACGGGGATCCCGCCGGGCATCTGCGCGATCGACAGCAGCGAATCCATTCCGCTGAGCGCCGCGCTCTGGACGGGAACGCCCAGCACGGGCAGCAGCGTCTGCGCCGCCACCATGCCCGGCAGGTGCGCCGCGCCGCCGGCGCCGGCGATGATCACTTCGAGGCCGCGCCCTTCGGCGCTCGCGGAGAACTCATTCAAAAGATCCGGCGTGCGGTGCGCCGAGACGATCCCGAATTCATGCGGCACATCGAACTTCGCCAGAATTTCGACGGCGTGGCGCATGGTGTCCCAATCGGACTTGCTGCCCATAATCACGGCGACCAGAGGCGCGCGCTGCGGTTCGCTCATACCGACACCCCTTCCGTCTCCCCGCCATAGCACGAGTAGAAGTACGGGGTCTCCGCTTCAAACTCGGCGGCGCAGGTGTCCACCATCTTGTAGATCGGCGCGCAGTGCGCCGTTTTGCGCCAGGCGCGAAGCTGGGTCTCTTTCACACCGAGGACATCGGCCAGATGCCGGTCGGCAAAGCCCTTGTTCTTGGCGGCCACCAGCAGCGCCTGCGCCTCTTCGTCGAGCGTCTCCACGTGATGGAAACGCGCGGACTGTTCGCGCAGCTTGGCCTCAAACTGGACGAGCCGCTGGATCTTGGTCAGGAACCAGGGATCGACGCCGCTCAGGTCCGCGACTTCCTCTACCAACAGCCCACGGTGGAAGGCTTCAGCGATCAGGAAGAGGCGCTGGTCGGTCGCGCTTTGCAGGCCGGCCTCAATCTCCATGTCCGTCAGCAAGTCGCCGTTCTTGGGACGCAGCCCGACCTGTCCGATTTCCAGACTTCGGATGGCCTTGAACAAGCCGCCCTCAAAGGTGCGGTCGATCGCCATGACTTCGCCCGTCGCCTTCATCTGCGTGGTGATCCGGCGGTCGGCGGCGGTGAACTTATCGAATGGCCAGCGTGGGATCTTGACGATGATGTAGTCCAGAGCCGGCTCGAAGCACGCCAGCGTCTTCTTGGTGACGGCGTTCTGGATCTCGTCCAGCCGCAACCCGATGGCGATCTTGGAGGCCACGCGGGCGATGGGATAACCCGTCGCCTTACTCGCCAGCGCCGACGAGCGCGAGACGCGCGGGTTCACTTCGATGATGTAGTAGTTGAAGGAGTCGGGATCGAGCGCCATCTGCACGTTGCAGCCGCCTTCGATGCCGAGCGCCCGGATGATCTTGAGCGACGCCGTGCGCATCATCTGATACTCTTTGTCCGAGAGCGTCTGCGACGGCGCCACAACGATCGAGTCGCCCGTGTGCATGCCCATGGGATCGAAGTTCTCCATGTTGCAGACGGTGATGCAGGTGTCGGCGGCGTCGCGCATCACCTCATACTCGATCTCTTTCCAGCCGGTCAGATAGCGCTCGACCATAACCTGATGGCTCGGCGACAGCTTCAAACCGCGCGACCCGATCTCGACCAACTGCTCGGGCGTGCGGGCGATCCCGCCGCCGGTGCCGCCGAGCGTATAGGCGGGGCGAACGATCAGCGGCCATGGGTTGCCTTCGGCCTTCGACAGTTCGACCAGCGCGCCCTCATCTTCAATAATCCAGGATTCGGGGACCGGCTCGCCGATTTCGCGCATCAGCGACCGGAAGATCTCGCGATCTTCCGCCTTGCGAATGGTGGCGAGCGGCGTGCCGAGAAGCTTGACATTGTACTTCTCCAGAATGCCCGCCTCGGCCAGCGCGATCGCCATATTCAAGCCCGTCTGGCCGCCCAGCGTCGGCAGCAGTCCGTCGGGACGCTCCTTGGCGATGATCCGCTCGATAAACTCCACGGTCAGCGGCTCGATATAAACGGCGTCGGCGGTCTCGGGATCCGTCATGATCGTCGCCGGATTCGAGTTGACGAGGACGACCGAAACGCCCTCTTCGCGCAGCGACTGGCACGCCTGCGTGCCGGCATAGTCAAACTCGGCCGCCTGGCCGATAATGATCGGCCCGCTGCCGATCACAAGCACTTTCTTCACATCTGGGTTCTTTGGCATAATAGTCTTTCCGTCAGGGGAGCGAGGCCCTCACCCCCCGGCCCCCTCTCCCAATTTTTGGGAGAGGGGGAGTCAGAGTTTTAAGTTAAGATCTTTGGATCTTTGATCCAACTCTTAACCCTCTCCCCGAATGAAGAGAGTTGGCGAAGGGCCGGGTGAGGGCCTTCCTCGCCTTCAATTCAAATGTCCGTTCCAAGCTCCGCGCGCGCCGTCCTGGATTCGCTGTCGGATACGGCCGTAGTGGTAGATCTCGCGCTCCATCGCATGCCAGATCAGCCACGCGACCGTCATATTCGTTTCCGGCCGATTTTCCTTCGGGTCGGCGGGAACGGTCCGCACCGCCCGCAGGCCCTCGCGTGAGAAGGGCTCCATGATCAGTTCTTCCAGCTCACGCGTCGCCTCCAGCAGCTCCACGAGCGCGCGCGACGTCCCGTAATCCGCGCGCCTTGGAACTTCGTATTCGTTGCCGCCAATGAGGCGCCCCACGAAGAAACGCGCCTCGGTCACAAACTCCAGCACAATCTCGGCGACCGACGGCAGCGGCGGCGCGGGCCGCATGAGGATCTGCGGCTCGGTCAGCGATTCAATCGCGTCGATCAGCTCTTGATGGATATCTCCCCAAAAGGGGTAGAGTTCGTTGAGTTGCATTAGGATGCCCCCCGGCCCCCACAGGGGTTGCAAACCATGTTTTCGAAAACGTGTCGTCCGAATCTTTATTGCGCCAGCATCTTTATGGTTTGCAACCCCTGTGGGGGCCGGGGGGCATCCTACCGAACCCGATAAATATCCACCACATAACGCCCGTCGCCGCCCAGTTCCACCGCCCCCACAAAGTGCTCCGGCGTCACCAGCTTCGGATAGTGCGCAATCCACCATCCTCGCCACTTCGGCGCGCGCGTCACGGCGATATGGGTCGCATTCAAACGCTCGACGGGATGGTCGTCGTTCGACAACCCCGGCTGCACCGGCGCCGCCGTATACTTTGTATCCAGACAAATCTCCGGAGCAAAATCTCCCACCATACGGACATCGGACGATATTCCCAGCATGCGGACGATATCGGAAGGCATGGAAAAGATTGTCACGCTTCGCTCCGTCTCTTGCTTTACGATCCAGGCGCCGCTGACGGCGAGGAATACGCAGACGCAAGCGATGCGCGGCAATCGTCCAATCGATTGCGCCCCCATCGCGGCCAGGGCGCAGAGCGCCGGCAGGAACAGCACATAATAACGGCTCGGCGCGTAATTCGAGAGCAGACAGAAGGCGACGCCGCCAGCGATCCAACCCCACATCAGCCATGACGCCCGACTGCGCACACGTCGCGCGGCGATAGCGGCCAGCACAATCACGGATGGCAGGAACGCGCAGAGATATGGCAACAGACCGCGCTCACCGTCCCAGAATGCGCGCCGGATATTCAGCCACACAGAGAGCAACGTGCGCGGAAGGATCTGATGCGATACGAAGTATGCGTTCATGCGCCGCAACTCACGGCCATGCGGGATCGTCCAGACAATGGCTTCGATCCCAAGCACAACGCCTAATCCTGCAAGGCTCCAGAAGCCAGCGCGGTGTTCAGCAGGATTCCCTCGCCAGCAACAAGCAATCAGAATGGCGGGCGCGGCGATCCCGGCGAGCGATTTAAAGACAATCGCAACGCCTAAACTCATTCCCGCCGCCGCAAACCATATGGCGCGCTTTCGCCCATCGGCGCTTTCGCCGTACGCCCAGCTCGTGAAGGCCGCCACCAACCAAAAGGTCGTCGGAGTTTCCTGCAAGGCCATTCGGTTATAAAGCAGATACGGCGCCGCGAACGCGAGAAACAGCAGGCCGAGATCCGCCACAGAGCGCCCCACGCTGCGGCGCAGGCCCAGCCATAACAGCAACAGCGTTAATAGGCTGAACGCGAGGGAAACGCCGCGCGCGATCAGAACATCCACACCGAAGCCAGACTGTCGGAACGCCGCTTCCTGAATGAAGCTGAGCAGCGGCGAAAGCAGACGGTCGTGAAAGTTGCCCGGCGCCAGCGTTCCGAAGAGCGCGCGATGGCGCGCATCCAGGGTGTAAAACCCCTCGTCGGTGAAGATCCCGCTGCTCCACGAAAGCCACATCGGTGGATCGTCGGCGACGCCGATGACCCGCACGACGATCGCCGTGAGGACAATCAGCGCCAGGAGCAAATTTCGCGCGCGGGACGCCTTTATTTGGCCCTCTGCTCGTCGATCATTTCCAAGAAGCGGCCAAAGTAGCCCCGACTGTCCGTCGGGCCGGGCGACGCTTCCGGATGGTACTGGATCGAGAACACCGGCAGCGTCTTGTGGCGCAGGCCCTCGACGGTGCCGTCGTTCAGATTGATCTGCCAGACCTCCACATCGGGATCCTCAAAGCCGTCGGGCGCCAGCGCGTATCCGTGGTTTTGCGACGTAATGACGACGCGGCCCGTTTCTAAGTCCTTCACCGGATGGTTCGCGCCGCGATGGCCGAAGGGCAGCTTGAAGGTGTGGCCGCCAAAGGCGCACCCGAGCAGCTGGTTGCCGAGGCAGATCCCCATGGTCGGCTTGGCGTGCGACAGGATCTTCACCTGCTGGACGATATCACCGAGCAGATGGGGATCGCCGGGACCGGGGCTCAGGAAAACGCCGTCCGGGTCGGTCGCCAGGATCGTCTCGGCGGACGTGTTCGACGGATAGACCGTGACCTCCGCGCCGAGCGACGCCAGCGAGCGGAGGATGTTGAACTTGACGCCGCAATCCAAAAGCGAGATTTTATACTTCGTCTCGCCCGTCGAAGAAGGCCAGACGAACGGCTCGTCGGTCGAGACCCGAGAGACAAAGTCGACGTCTTCGTAGCTCGCCGCGCTGTCCAGCAGCGCTTTCAGCTCTTCGGGCGTCTTGTCGCTGGAGATCGCGCCCATCATGACGCCGACCGAACGCAGCTTCTGGGCCAGAACGCGCGTGTCGAGTCCGCGGACGCCGACGACGTTGTGGGTTTTGAGAAATTCGTCCAGCGTTCCCTGCGAGCGCCAGTTGCTCGGAGCGTCGTCCAGCTCTTTGATGATAAACCCGGCGACCTGCACCTGACGCGACTCGAAATCGTCGGGCGTGACCCCGTAGTTGCCGATCAGCGGATACGTCAGCGTGACCAGCTGTCCGGCGTAAGACGGGTCGGTCAGGATCTCTTGATAGCCGGTCATGCCGGTGTTGAACACGACTTCGCCGATGCTCGTTCCGATGGCGCCGAAGGCGGTTCCCGTGTATGTCGTTCCGTCCGCGAGGACAAGGTATGCGTTGCTCATAGTCTTAAAATTATCGTCCGCCAACCAGAGTGGCGATCGGCTTGCCGGTCAGCGTCACTCCGTGCAGCACGGAATTGCGGGATTTGGACTTGAAGGCGTTCACATCCACCGTCCACTCCGCATCCGGGTCAAAAATCGTAATGTCGGCCGGCGCGCCGATGGTCAGCGAGCCGCCGGGGAGCTTGAAGATCTTGGCGGGCGCCACGGACATCTTCTCGATCACCTGCGACAGCGTCAGAATGCCCGGCTTCACCAGATGCGTGATCACCAATCCCAGGCTCGTCTCCAATCCCAGCATGCCGAAGGGAGCGCGGGCGAACTCCTGCTCCTTCTCATGCGGCGCGTGCGGCGCATGATCGGTGGCGATCAAATCCAGCGTACCGTCGATCAAGCCGGCGACAATCGCCTCCTGATCTTCCTTGGTGCGCAGCGAAGGCGACATCTTCGCGTTGGTGTTATAACCATAGCAGGCTTCATCCGTCAGCGCAAAGTACTGCGGGCAGGTCTCCGCCGTGACGGGCGCGCCGAGCGACTTCGCGTGCCTAACGATCTCCACGCTTTCTTTCGTGCTGACATGCAGCACATGCAGATGGCAGCCCGTGGTCTCCGCCAGAATGATATTGCGCGCGGTGCCGATATTCTCCGCCGCCCGGTTGATCCCCTTGAGGCCAAGCACGGTAGAGACATAGCCCTCGTTCATCACGCCGTCGGTGGTGATGTCCTTGTCCTCGCAGTGCGCGACATAGGGCAGGTCCAGCATCTTGCAATATTCCATCGCGCGGCGCAGGAACCCGCTCTCGTAGACGGGATACGCGTCGTCGCCGATTCCGATTACCCCGGCGTCCTTCAGTTCGGACATCTCGGCAAGTTCTTCGTTCTTCAGCCCTTTGCTCACCGCGCCGACGACATACACGCGGGCGTCCGCGCCCTCGGCCTGCGCCAGAATATCCTTGACGATGGAGGAGTGATCGATCGGCGGAGACGTATTCGGCTGGCAAGCGATGGCCGTAAAGCCGCCGTTCTTGGCCGCCGCCGTTCCCGTCGCCATATCTTCTTTATATTCTTGGCCCGGCACGCGCAGATGAACGTGGATATCGATCAGTCCCGGCGAGACAACATAGCCCGCGCAGTCAATCACTTCCGTGTCCGCCGCCGTCAGATTCGCGCCGATCGCCTTGATCGTCCCGTCGTCGCCGACCAGCAAATCCGCGATCTCATCCCGCCCATTCGCCGGATCGATCACCCGGCCGCCTTTTAATAACTTCTCCAACATCGCTCCCATCATCAAGATTGGCCCTCACCCCCCGGCCCCCTCTCCCAAAATTGGGAGAGGGGAGTCAGAGGGAGTTTTTTGATATGGATCAAAGATCCAAATCTTACTCCTAATCCTCTCCTAAGATTGGGAGAGGGTGGCCCGAAGGGCCGGGTGAGGGCTCTCTCCGCTCTAATAATCTTCCTGAACGCCGTACTTCCCTAAAATCTGTCCGATAATATACGCCATCACAATTGAAACCAAGACCCAGATCAGCCAGCCGCTCAGGATGTTGCTGCCTTCGCCGCAGCCCAGCCCCGCATCCGCGACGTCCACGCCATTGATCCACGGATAGGTCTTCTCGTACCGGACCGGAACACTCTCATCGACTTTCGATGTCTGGTACAGCTCCTGCGTCAGCCGAACCGTGCCGTTGTAGGTTTGCTTGGCCCCGGTGACCGGATCCGGAGCCTGGAACACATAGTCGATAAAGTACATGTGCTCGCCGACCTTGAACGGATCATTCGTGACCGGGTTATAGACTTTGACGATCCGGCCGCCCGTCACTTTTTCCGCTTTGGCGTACACCCAGCTCGGCGGCAGGAAATGGCTCTTTGGGATGCCGATCAGCGGCAGCACCAGGCCGAGAAGAACGATCGCGATCACCAGACCGATGATAAATCGGCCGATACGGCGCAGGGTCACAAGGTCCTCCTGATCTCTGGACGCAACAGCTATCCGCCCGAGATCGTATTTGTCGCACTCATCAGCCAGAACAGGACGGCCATTCGCATCGCCACTCCGTTCGTTACCTGTTCGTTGATCACCGAAATCGTCGCATCATCCGCCAGCGCGGACGAAATCTCCACGCCACGGTTCATCGGTCCCGGATGCAGCACCGTCACATCGGACGCCGCGTGCTTCAATTTGTCGTGACTGACGCCAAAGAGCTTCGCATATTCGCGTACGGACGGGAAGAACGCCGCGTCCTGACGCTCCAGCTGGATCCGAAGCACGTTCACGACATCGGCCCCGCGCAGCCCTTCGGTCAAATCCGTATAGACCTTCACCGGCAGCCGGTCCGCGTCGGCGGGCATCAGCGTCGACGGCCCCACCAATCGGATCTTGGCGCCCATGGTGTGCAGGCCCCAGATATTCGAGCGCGCCACTCGGCTGTGCGCGATGTCGCCGACAATCGCCACTTCCAGCCCTTCGATCTGGCCCTTCTTCTCACGGATCGTCATGAGATCGAGCAGACCCTGCGTCGGGTGCTCATGCGTCCCGTCACCGGCGTTGATCACGGATTTGTTCGGCACGTACTTCGACGCGAGCGCCGCCGCGCCGCTGAAGGAATGGCGAATGACGAACACGTCGATTCCCATGGCGTCGAGCGTCAGCATTGTGTCCTTGAGCGACTCGCCCTTGGTGGCGCTGCTCGTGGCGGCGGCAAGGCTATAGGTGTCGGCGGACATGATCTTCGCCGCGTGCTCGAACGAAGTGCGGGTGCGCGTGCTGGGCTCGAAGAACACCGTCGCCACGCTCTTGCCGCGCAGCGTCGGGGCCTTCTTCACGGGGCGCGTGACGATTTCTTTGAACGACGCCGCCGTCTCCAGCAGGTACACAATCTCGTCGGCCGTCAGGCTTTGCAGGTCCAGTAAGTCTTTTCGTCTCATACAGGCTTGGTTACGCGTCCTTCGCGATCACGACTTTGTCTTCGCCGTCCATTTCGGTCATAAAGACCTTGACGAACTCCTGGCGGCTGGTGGGAATATTTTTGCCGACATAATCCGGCCGGATCGGCAGCTCCCGATGCCCGCGATCGATCAAGACGGCGAGCTGCGTGACGCTGGGGCGCCCCAGATCCACAAGCGCGCCGAGCGCCGCGCGCACGGTGCGGCCCGTGTACACCACCTCGTCCACGAGCACAAGGGTCTTGCCCTCGATGTCGAACGGGATCTGGGTGGTGCCGACGCGCGGCTGATAGGTGCGGAAATCGTCGCGGTACAGCGAGATATCGAGTTGTCCGACGGGAACGGGCTTGCCTTCGATGCGCTCGATGGCGTCGGCGAGACGCTGGGCGAGCGGCGCGCCCCGGCGCAGGATGCCGATCACGGCGAGACCTTCCACGCCTTTGTTGCGCTCCAGGATCTCATGCGCGACACGAGTCCAAGCGCGGCGCATCTCATCGGCGTCCATGACGACGGAGCCGGACTTCAATTTTTCGGTTTCATCGGACATTAAAAAAGCGCCTTTAGGGCGCGAGGGGGGAAATGACGCGGCGCAGACGCTGGGCGCGTATGGGATACGGCGCAAAATCAGCATCTATGCAGGCAGCGACCTTCCCCGCCTCGCGGGACGGGATTAAAGGAAACGACTGCGATTATTATAGCGCAGGAGGCGGGCTTTTGTCAAGACGGGGACGACCATGCCATGCAATCCCCAGTGGTTCGCTCCCATTGGCGCCGAACGGCGAGTTAGGGTATACGTTTGCAGGGGGATGGATTTTTTGAGGCGATGGGGCCAACTACCGCGCCGCCACCGCGTCGCCCGTCCGGTCCACTTCCACACCACGGAACCCTGTCTTGTCAATCGTCATTCGGGCGAACTGTGTCTCGGCGGCCAGGTTGAGCGTGAAGGGCGCGTGGCCGGCTTCGGGATCGACGACAGACAGCGGCAGGGAGACTTCCAACTGGTTGCCGCGCCAGGCGTAAAACGCCTGGTCGACGCCTGGGACTGGCTGTTTTTGGCCCTCGGCGAGCATCTGGCAGTTCAGGCGGATCGACTGCGGCGGGGTTGCGGAGGCGGTTACCGGCCGCAAAATCACGGTGTAGCCGACGGATTTGGAAAGGCGCTTGTGGACATCCATGCGCACGTAAAGCGTGCGGCTGTCGCGGGCGGCGAAGATACGGGTGATATCGGCGCTTGCCTGGAACGCGCGGACGACGCTGTCGCCGACAGGGTCCATCGCGACGGGGGCCAGACCGGTCCATTCCGAGGCTTCGCCGTCGAGACGGATCTGGCCATCGGGGACAACCGGGAGACGGTCGGCGGTGGCGCCGTTCAGCGTCCCGAAAAGCTCGTTCTTGCGCACGAAGGAATACAGGAATCGGCCGGTCAGCTCGGTCTGAGTGCGATATCGCTTGATGGCGGCGTACTTCTTCTGCGTGTCGCGCTTGCTGAGCGGCAGTTCTTCCCAGTGCGTATCCAGCGAGACCATCTGCGCCGGCGGCGGCAGGCCGACATCCTCATGAAGACCTTGCGGGACGGGCCAGTCGCCTCGATGCACGAGATAGTAATGCAAGTGCGCGTTCTGCGCCCATGCGACGCCCTGCGAACGCAGCTGCTCCAGCGCCGTGCGTACGAAGACGCTCGCCGCCGCGTGATCGGGATGGTCGTCGTTGGGATGCGTCACATAAATGTCGGTCGGCTTGACCTCGTTCATCTCCGCTTCGATATCCTTCAGCAGCGATTCGCCGCTGTAGGGAGCGTTGGGAGTGAATGAATTATTATAGGGGCAATGGTCCGCTTGCGTGAACGCCGACGTGAATGGCTTATCCGCCGTCCAGTTGGTCGTCCACATCGGCATGAGGCCGCGGTCGGGATATCCGAAGAATTTGATGTTGTCTTTCGGCACGCCCAGCACGGCCAGCGCCGTCTGCGTTTCTTTCTGGCGGATGTAGGCGTATCGGATGAAATCCTTGGTCGGCACGCTGAATTCCCGGAATTCCCGCGCGACGCTCACCCGGAAGCCGTCGCCATTCGTGATGATCGCCACATGCACATCGCATTTGTTCAGGCGCGCCTGACGCATGAGGCCGGCGGCGCCGAGCGTCTCGTCATCACAGTGCGGGGCAAACACCAGGAACGACTGCGATGCGTCCGGAGAGGCCATTTTGTGGAATTGGCTTGTGTCCGCGACGGCTTTGTTGCCGGCGTAGATGTTGTAGCCAATGGTGAGACCAAACAAGCCGGCGGCGCACGGGGGGAACATCACGACGCACGCCACCGTGCGGCGGCGCTTGCGGCGCTGCATCTGCTGGGCGTCCGTCAGGACTGTGGACTCGGCTCGGCGGCGTTTCAATAAGCTCATAGTGGGTACGATTATTTCACGCGCGAAACACGGCTATTTCGCGCTTAAAAGCGGCATGACTTCCGCGTATGCCGCCGTAATCAACGGTTCCCAGCGCATCAGCCAGGCAATCGGATTATGCAGAAGCTGCTGCGCCGCGATATCAAGTTCCGGCCACTCGTTGATCGCCTTGGCCGCCGACGCCAACCCTTCCGCTTCTAAAATGAGCGCGGCGCGTCCGATATCGCGCGGGCGCTCCTTGCGCAGCAGCCAGCAGACATCCAATGTGGCGTATTTGAAACTCTTCAAATTCCACCAGACCTGCCTCGCCCAGTCGTCGCCGGCGATCCAGTCACGGCGCTTGAACTGCTGACGCATGGTCCGCAGCGTGTCCGTATAGCCATGGCGGATCGCTTCTTCCGCGTCGCGGCGGGTCGCCGCCGGAAGAGCCAGATCTCCGCGCAAGGGCTTTGCAAAAGCGAACTGGAATCGGTAGAACGCGGGAAGCAGTTCGTACTCCCGGGTGTTCATGACAAAGAATTGGACGTTGGGAAAGAGAGTTCGGCAATCGCGGGTGGCGTACGTGACGCAGTTTTCCACGGCGTCCACGACAAGAAGGAAATCCAGATCATGCGCCGCTTGAGGATTGTCGGCGGCGGAGCCATAGAGCGCAAGCAGCTTCAAGTTGCCGCCCAATCGACGCGCGGCGATATCCACCAGTTGATCGATGAGCGTTGCGCTTGGCATACGCGATGACTATCACCTTCAGCGGATGTGGCCGCTACCGTGAGAATTGTCGGAAAAAGAGGAAATGGCGGAACGGGTGGGATTCGAACCCACGAATGAGAGTTAACCCCATTACACGATTTCCAGTCGTGCTCCTTCGACCAACTCGGACACCGTTCCTTGGTGACGTGAAGATTATTCTGGCACAACTGCCGGGCCAATGTCAAGACCGCGCCACGCCAAAACCCAAAATTCTTGACAAATTCATCTCCGCACGCTATCCTTAGATGCTGTTAATTCTCCCAGGACGCCATCAAATTTAGGCCTTTCGTCCCATGGAACATGGGCGGACGAACGGTACAATAATCTCGTCAACACCGCGATACTGCCGAGGAGACCAGAGCGCAATGTCTACAACTATAAAAACCGTCACTGAGCGCTTCGCCGAAGCTGCACGGAAATACCCGGAACTGCCCGCGCTGACCGCGAAGTCTCCGGAAACCAAAGATTGGGTCACGCTCACCTACAAAGATGTCGCTGAGCGCGCCCGCCGATTTTCTCTGGGGCTGCGCGCCCTGGGCGTGGAGCGTGGAGACCGCGTCGCGATGCTCTCGGAGAACCGCCCGGAATGGGCCATCGCCGATCTCGCCATTCTCTCGGCCGGCGCCGTGACCGTTCCGATCTACAGCACCCTCCCCCCTCCCAGGTGGCTCATATCCTGGCGGACAGCGGCGCAAAGGCGATCATCGTTTCGGACGGCAAACAGCTGCAAAAAGCGGTCGCCTCGCGTGAGGAGATTCCGAATCTCGCAATCTTCGTCACGATGGAAGAGAGCTCGGCCAAGGGCGATGTGCTGTCGTTCAGCGCCGTCATGGCGGAAGGCGACCGGGCGACGCTTCCAGAGAGCTTCGAGCAGCGGCGCGATTCCGTAAAACTCGACGACTTGATGAGCCTGGTCTATACGTCCGGCACCACGGGCAACCCGAAGGGCGCGATGCTCACTCACGGCAACATGGGAACGGCGGTTGACGGCGCCCAGAAAGCCTTTCCCGTCGTCCCGCCGGATGAAGCCTTTCTTTCCTTCCTCCCCCTCTGCCACGTCTTCGAGCGCGTCACTCACTTTCTGTCGCTGGCGATGGGCTCGCACACCTACTACAACGACAGTATTTTCAAGCTGATCGACAATTTAGCGTTCGCGAAACCGACCGTCATGCAGTGCGTGCCTCGCGTCTTCGAGAGCATCCACGAGCGTGTTCTGGATACGGTCAGCAAGGAGCCGGAACAAAAGCAGAAGGCCTTTGCGTGGGCGCTGGAGGTCGGAAGCGCCTTCGCCGAGCGCCGGAACGCCGGGCGCTCCGTATCCCCAATCCTGGCGATCAAGCACGCGATCGCCGATAAGCTCGTCCTGTCCACCCTGCGCGAAAAGTTCGGCGGCAAGCTCAAGTTCTTCGTCAGCGGCGGAGCGCCTCTCAACGCCAAGACTGCCCAGTTCTTCAACGGGATCGGCATCCCCATTCTGGAAGGCTGGGGATTGACCGAGACCACGGCGGCGTCCGCCACGAACCCTTATGGCCGGGCGAAGATCGGCTCCGTGGGGATTGCGGGCTTTGGCGCGACGATCAAAGTTGCGCCGGACGGCGAACTGCTGGTGCGCGGCGCGAACGTCATGCGCGGCTACTGGAACAACCCGGAGGCGACGGCGGACGCGATTGACGCCGACGGATGGTTCCACACCGGCGATATCGGCGTGATCGACTCCGAAGGATATGTGAAGATCACGGACCGCAAGAAAGATATCCTGGTTCTGGCGAACGGCAAAAACGTGGCGCCGCAGCCGATTGAGATTCATCTGAAGCAAAGTCCCTATATCAGCGAGATCGTGCTGCTTGGCGACCAATCCGGCGGCGTCAGCGCGCTTGTCCTGCCCAGCTTCGACAAGCTCAAGACGTGGGCGCAGGAACAGGGCAAAGAAAAGATGAGCCCGAGCGAGCTCGCGGCGGACCCGGCGACGCGCAAACTGATCAAGACCGAGATCGACAAGCTCTCCGGCAACCTGGCCGATTACGAAAAGATCAAACGCGTGGCGCTGCTGGAAAAACCGCTGACCATCGAAAATGGCGAGCTGACGCCGACCATGAAGATCAAGCGCAAGGTCGTGAGCGAGAAGTACGGCCGGCTGCTGGAGCGTGAAGCGTCGACTCCATAAATCAAGACACGTGACAGTAATCATAAGATCTACCAATGCTGATTAAGAAAGATCGACATGAGCGCAACGCTGGAAAATCAGAAGACGACTGCGGAGGCGCCGCCGCTCTCGCTGCGAGCAATTATCGCCTACAGTCTCGCGAACATCGGCGCCGGCGCCTTCTACGCCTTCAATAACTACATTCTGCCGCTGTGGCTGGGTGATTACACGCACAACGCGATGCTGAAGGGAATTCTCGCCGAAACCCATTCCTTCGAAGGCGCCATTTTGCAGCCGCTGATCGGTTCGGCGAGCGACCGCCTCCGCACCCGCTGGGGCCGCCGCCGCCCGTTCATGATATTGTTCGCGCCGCTCTCGGCGCTTTTACTGCTGCTGACGCCCGTGGCGGCGACGCTTCCGGTCGCGCTGCGTCTGGGCGGTATCGTCGCCTGCATCTTCTTTTCGACGCTGATCTTCAACTTTTTTATCGATCCGTACCAATCGCTGCTTGCGGATATCACGCCCGCCAAACAGCGCGGACGCGTTTCGGGAATCTGGTATCTCATCGGCGCGCTGGGTCAGGTCGTCATTCTGCTTCTGCCCCTGGCGATCGTGTACCGCTTCGTGCTCACGGGCGTTTTGATGATCGTCTTGACGGCGGTCACGTGTATGACAACGCGCGAAACGGCGACGACCGATTTGGACCTTCACGGGGAAGCGGCGATCCATCGGCTTAGTTACTGGGGAGAGATGGCGGCGGCGGTCAAGGGCCTCAAAACGCTGCGTCAGGCTCGCCTTTATTTGATCATGTACTTCTGCTATGGGGCGGGAACCAGCGCCGTGGTGCCGCAGCTAACGACGTTCATCAAGGACATCACGCACTGCTCCAATGACAGCGCGCTCCAGATGGTGCTGATCCTGATGGTGGCGACAGCCATTGGCGGCGTGCCCTGCGGCTGGTTCACCGACCGGATCGGACCGAAGGCGATGACAACAGTCGGGATCGCAATGATCGGCCTCTCGGCCATCAACGGCCTCTGGGTGAACAACCTCGCCTCCGTCGCGATTGTCCTGATCTTCGCGGGCCTCGGCACGGCGGCTCAAAACGCGTCCTCCTACGCGCTGCTCACGCGGCTGATTCCCTGTGAGGAGATCGGTTTCTTCACGGGGTTACAGACAACCGCGCTCAGCATCGTCGGCCCCGCCTCCGTGCTCATCACGGGCTATTTGATCAATCACTACGGCGAGCGTGTGATCTTCGGCGTCTGCTTCGTCTGCATTCTCGTCGCGCTGGCCTTTATCAATCGTCTCCAGCCGGAAAACGCCGCCGCGGAAATCGAGCAGCACGCGCGAAACAACGGCAAGACCATCGGCGCGGCGGCCAACAACTAACCATGATTTACTTTTTGTTTTACCCCATCTTTTTCGTCGTCCTGAGAACCCTGATCCGTGTTCTCGGGCGGCTGCGCTCCAGCGGCGAGCACCATGTGCCGCGCACCGGCGGTCTGATCTACTGCCCAAACCACACCTCGGACGCCGATCCGCCCACGATGTTTGTGACCCTGCCCCGCCGCGCCTGGTTTATCGGCAAATCCGAACTGTTCGAGGCCCCGGTGTTTGGCTGGTTCTTCCATCACTTCCACGCCTTCCCCATCAAGCGGGACAGCGCGGACCGCGCGGCGCTGCGCCGCGCGGAGGCGTGTCTGAAGCGCGGCGAGCCGATCATTATCTTCCCCGAGGGCCGGTGCGCGCAGCAGGGCAAGCTGCTGCGCCTGCAGCCGGGCGCGGCGATGCTCGCGGTTCGGGCCGGCGCGCCGATCGTCCCGATCGGCATCCGTCACACCAACGAAATGCTGCCCTACGGATCTCAGCGTCCCCGGTTCAGCAAGCATCCCGTGACAGTGACGTTCGGCGCTCCCATCGATCCCGCCAAATTCGCCGATCTGCCGCGCGGCAAAGCGATTGAAGCGATCACCTACGAACTGGGTCTCGCGCTCGCCGCACTGACGGATCAGGCTCCGCCTCCGGTCGATGCGCCGCGCGAACGCAGGCCCAAACGGGCCTCGTCCGACGCGCCGGTCGCTCTCCATGAAGATCAGATCCCCGATGAGGCCGCTGCTTCTTGACAACGGCGGCGAGAAAAACACACAATAGCCCTATGACACGACTTAACGGTTCCTTCCTCTGCGCGGCCACCCTCGCCGCCGTCCTTTTGACAGGCCAAGCCGCCATCGCGCAGGCCGGTAACGACAATACTCCCGTGGACGCCCCCCCCGCGCCCCAGCAGCCCGCTCCGGTCACTCTTCCAGGAGCGCCCGTAACGACGGGAGGGGCGACGGCGGTGACGGCGGATGTCAATATCGCCGCCCGCGATCCGCGCACGCTGCACCCAATGTTGATCCCAACGGACCGCGAGATGCTGGCCAATCTGGACGCCGGCCGCGCCATCGGCAAGTCCAAACAGGATTTTATCGACCTCCTCGATATGTCACGCCGCGCCTATCAGTTCCGCTCTGGAGGCATCCTGGGAGAAACACGACGCGAAACCGGGATCGTGACGTGGCTGACGCCGGGGACCGAAGCGCGCTGGCGCGGTTTCCTGGAGCAGCGCGATTTCGCCGACTCCGCAGGCCGCGACGCGGACTTTAAAGCCCTGGAGCAATCTGTCACGGCGCCGCAGCGCACGCTGACGTTTATCGTCGAGATCACGGACCTGTTCCCGCGTCAAAAAGGCAAAAAGAAAAAGGACGAAACGCCGATCGATCCCGCGACGGCGTTCAACAAATTGGACGGGATCCAGTTTGTCCTCAGCGACGACCGTGAGAATAATTTCAAGCCGCTTCAGGTGTATGCGCCCACGCAGCTCATCGCCCGCCAGCAGTTTTACGATAATATCGCCGGCGATCCCACGCATGTTCTGGGAAGCAACCCATTCGAGATCGCCAACACCGTCAGTCCCCGTCTGGTGAAGCGCCGCGACAGCTACAACGACCTCGCCGGCTTCTTCGTGGTGGTCTTCGACGCCTTCAACGCCGATGGAACCGCGCGCATCAACCGCGATACGAAATCCGTCTCCCTGCGCGTCATCACCAGCGATCCTAAGTTCGCGTCATTCCCGCTCGACAAGCTTCCCTAACCCAAAGCTTTGCGCCGCTCGTCCCATCGCGCTCCTGTCCGTTCAAAGCAGGAGCGCAAAATTATCAAATCCCCTTGCCTGCTTTTTTTCATAATTTAATAATTTCTTAACGAAAATTTGGGAGTATTGCTGTTATACTCTCACCGTAAGCGTTGAAGGTAATACGCAACGACGTGCTCTAAGCCAGTGACAGCAATCGATCCAGACTGCTAAAATTGCGCTGAAATGGCACACAAGCAACATTGAGAATAGACAAGCTAGGAAACGGCGCTCACGCACGACCTGAGCGACAAGATGGAGAAATGGCTGCTATGTATCGAAAATGGAACAAAGAAGCGATCGCGATGGAAATCGTCAGCATGTATGAGTCCGGGGAAAACCTGAACTACTCCAGCGTCGCTACAAATAATCTGACCCTCCTGCGCGCCGCGACACGATACTTCGGCACCTGGGAGGCGGCCGTCAACTTCTCCGGTCTCGATTACGAACAGATCCGCCGTTACAAATCCTGGAACCGCGAGCGCATTATCGCCCGCGTTCAAGAGCTGCACGCACAGGGCGTCGACCTATCCTGGCGCAATGTTTGTCTGAATGTCGATCCGCAGCTTGCCGCCGCCGCGACCAAGAAGAGCCACTTCGGCTCCTGGCGCGAAGCGCTGGAGAGTTCCGGTCTTAACTACGACGACATCCGCCGCTACCGCGAGTGGGATGACGAGCGGGTTCTGGCCATGGTGCGCGAGTTCCACAAGAACGGCGCGGGCCTGAACGCCAAGAATATGGAATCGGAAGATATCACCCTGATCACGGCGGCCCGCCGCCGGTTCGACTCCTGGCACCAGGCGCTCACCGCCGCCGGTCTCGATTACCGTGAGATCGTCCAGCGCGCTCCGTTCAAGCGGGGCCTCGGACGCGGACAAAGCAAGCGTGTGACACAGCAGACAACCACCAAGAACTAGCAAGCCCCTCAAACTCTCCTCAATTCCCCTCCAAAGCGCCTGATTCTCCCAGAATCAGGCGCTTTATTTGCGTTAATTAACGCCCGTAATATATTTCATATGTTAATCAATAAAGTTAACACAAACTTAACATTGTCTTAACATTCCCTTAACATGACTTGCCGATTTCCACGGTACAATAACCGCGTACCCAAGAGAGACCGGATCCAAACAGTAAACTGTAAGGCCGGCTTATATATTGCGTCTGATACATTCTTAGGAGAATTGATCCATGAAACTGTCCATGAAAGCAGTCAAGGGTTTCACCTTGATTGAGTTGCTCGTCGTCATCGCCATTATCGCGATTCTTGCCGCTATCCTCTTCCCCGTCTTCGCCAAGGCTCGTGAGAAGGCCCGCCAGATTACTTGTATTTCGAACCTGAAGCAAATTGGTCTCGCCACTCTTCAGTACAACCAGGATTACGATGAGGCGTTCTACGCTCATCGCTACAACAACTCACCGAACCTTTTGCTCAAGAGCAATGGCGGCCCTTTCGCGGATGTTTCTGGCGATGTTACGAACAAAGTATTCTGGATTTCCTTGCTCCAGCCGTATACAAAGAGCTACGATGTTTTCAAGTGTCCATCTAACCCGAACGCGTGGGTCGGTGTCAACACCGATGGTGTCAGCTGTGGTAATGCGGCAGGCGCCGCCTCAGGATGTTCCGGCGTCGGCTATGGCGGCGAAAATAGTTATGGACACAATGATGTCTTTTTAAGCCCAGCGGGTCAGTTTAACGATCCGACGAGCGGTGCTCCAGCATTGGTCAGCTTGGCTGCTATTCAGCGCCCGGCATCAACGATTATGGTCACCGACGCTACGTACTATGGCGTCGCATTTGACGTGAACAATGAGAGCGGCATGCAAGATTCGCACAATGGCTCTTACGATCCTACGGGTGACAAGGCTGTTTACGCGAAAGAAAGCAACGCTAATGCCGGCCAGTACGAGAGCTACTGGAAGAACCTCGGCAACAGCAAGTGGGGCTGGGACACTGGCGCCGGTGCAGTCGGCTCCCCGAACATTGGTGCTGGCGGAACTTCTCCGGCTTCCAAATTGCTTGGAGCTCGCCACACCGACTTCATCAACTGCCAGTTCGTTGACGGACACTGCAAATCTATTCGCTTCTCGAAGGTCGTTGGCGACGTTTGCCTCTGGTCCACCGACAGTCTGGGTGGCAGCGACCACTCTTTCTGCAACTAATCTGTTCCGACAGAATTTAACGATCAGCCTGCGACCATTTCCGGTCACAGGCTGATTTTGTTTGATGTCACACCACTGTAATGATCAATCACAAGCTATGGCACAGCAAACACAGAAGTCTGATTTCAGAAAAATGATATCCGGCACCGTTGCTCTTGAGAAGTAAGGAACTCAGGTAATTCCTAAGGTGATTCGGGATGAATGTGGAATTGATGAGGGATCAAACGTCGATATCTCTGTCGAGAAAATACCATCATCATTACTCCTATCGTGCACATAAGAAATCGGCTAGACGATAATTTCGATGCAACGCACATAATGCCGGAAAGCAAAAGCTTCACATTGGAAATGGCGATGGTTAAGCTGAGGGAGCTTAAAAACAGGCAGGTGAATGATTTTTCTCCTCCTAAATTATTTCTGGATGCCTCTTTAGTCATTGCAGCACTGTTCTCGCATAAATCGGATTCGCCAGCGTGTGGATTATTTAACCTGGGAGAAAATAGGTTATTGATTTACAAGAGCGATGATGCGCTTCGAAAGCCCAATGGCGTGTTACAAGGACTGCTGGATGAAGATTACGAGATCATCAAATTCATACTCGCAGAAAATTTTGAGATGGCGAATATCGTAACAGCCGCCGCAAAGCGTGTTTGCGAGAAACTCTTGCTATACGACACACGGCATTTGCTGAGCACCCCTAGATTGGTACGAAGAATACTCAACAGGTTGTGATGTCTGGTGGTGAGGCTCTACAGTGGGCTACACATTGAATCATCGTTCGGGCGCGGCTTCGGCAGGAAGAGAATAGACGAAAACGGTAGCCGTGCTCAGAACCCTGCATTGTTGATATGAGGTTTTCTCATATTACGCGCGCATGTACTTTGCGAGAATGGCGTCTTCTTCGGAGATCCGTGGCTTGTTGGTGATTTGCAGCAGGATCGACGTCCCCTTCTCGCTGGTGCTGAGGGTGAGTGCGTCGGTGGCTTCGAGCATAAGGTGGAAGCCCATGCCGAGGGAGATGCGGGTGGAGTAGCCTTTTTCGAGGGTGGCGCGGGCGAGATGGACGGGGGCAATGCCGGTTCCGTTGTCTTCGATCAAGACGCAGACGAGGGTGTCTTCGATCCAGACGCGGGCGGCGCCGCCGCCGCCGTGCTTGATCGCGTTGGTCGCGGCCTCGCTGACACTGGTGAGAAGATCGGCGGTGCGCTCGACATCCATGTGCAGATCCACGGCGACCTGGTGCAGGTCTTGCCGCAAGCGAGAGGCGTCAAGCGGAGTCTTGAGCGGCTGATCCATGGACGGCGCGCGTTCGGTGAGTTCTTGCGGCAAGATCTCGTCGCGCTCCACGAGGTTCAGCTTGCCGCCGGTGACGGCCAGAAGGACTTCGCTGTTGAATGTGCGACGCTGCTCCTCACTGTCGACCAGACGCTGATTCGTCGCCGCCAGACGATGATTGATCTCTTCAAGACGCATGTGCGATGCGTGGAGGTAACCCAGGGTCTTGCGCAGGCGTCCGGTCACGGCGGCGATGGCGAGGGTGCCCATGGCGAGGGTCGTAAGCTCCAACCCTTCGGCGAGATTGGGAACGGACAGAAGCGCCCATCCATGCTTGTGGTCGTTGAAAAGATAGATGCGGGTGAGAAGCAGTACGGCGACTGAGGCGGCGACGCCGCCTCGAAGCCCCAGAAATGCGGCGGCGATTGCCACGGGCACGAGATAGAGGATGGTGTAAGGTCGTTCGTATCCGGTAAACTCTCGGAGCCAGAGGATCCACCAGGTACAGAGTGTGAGCAGACCGACGGTCAGTAAAGATCCCACGGCCGGACTGACAAAGATATCGCGGACACTGGAAAGAACCTTGCTTGGCGTCTTGTAGCGGGGAGAGAGCGGATCCGGCAAGGATGGCTGGCTTGTCTCGCTAATAGCAGCCAATTTGCCGGACTTCGGTTCGAAGTTTTTGGACCGTGATTTACCGTGGTTGCGATCGTCCACAACGCTGGCGGACTGCGGCGACGGCTGAATATCGTTCAAAAGTTCGACGCTCAACGGATTACATCTCCCTGCCCTACGCGCCCGCGCCGCTCTTTCCGAAGAAATACGGCAAGCACAAAAGCATACGTCGGATCGCCGAGGAACGGTCTGTCTCCGTTCAGCAATCCAGGATCGGGATATGGTTCGCGATGATGACGCGCAATTCCTGCGCATTCATATGACTTTGAAAAAAAATTATGTCCGCTTGTTTTAACCTAGTTTCCCGTGACCGAGAAACTAGGTGGTTGGGACGGAGGAATTATCCGTGCTTTTCGGGCTTGAGCTGCGGGAAGAGGATTACGTCGCGAATGCTCGGCGCGCCCGTAAGCACGATCGCCAGGCGATCCACGCCGCTGCCATAGCCGCCCGTGGGAGGCATGCCGTACTCCAGAGCGCGCAGGAAATCCTCGTCCATCGGATGCGCTTCGGCGTCGCCGCCCGCGCGCAGCGTCATCTGCTGCTGGAACCGTTCGCGCTGATCGATGGGGTCGTTGATCTCGCTGAAAGCGTTGCCAAGCTCGGCGGCGGCGATATAGATCTCGAAGCGGCGCGTCAGACGCTGGTTCTCCGGATGCTTCTTCGCGAGCGGCGAGGTTTCCAGCGGGAAGTCGGTGATAAACGTCGGCTGGATCAGAGTCGGCTGCGTGTACTTCTCGTGCAGCTTCTCGATGATCCCGCCCACGGTCGGCTCATTCTCCGTCGGCAGCCCTAGTCGCTTGAGGACGGCGTGCGCGGATTCGAGGGTTTCCAGCTCCTCCGGAGCAACGCCGGCGTACTTGCGAATGCCTTCCAGGATCGGCAGCCGCGTGAACGCGGGCGCGAGGTCGATCTCATGACCGGCGTAGCTGAACTGTTCGCGGCCATGCAGTTCGCGGCAGATATAGCGGAACATGCCCTCCACGAGCTCCATCATATCGTCCAGGTCGGCGTAAGCGGCGTAGAGCTCCATCAGCGTGAATTCGGGGTTGTGCCGGGTGCTGATGCCCTCATTGCGGAACACACGGCCGATCTCGTAGACCTTGTCGAAGCCGCCGACGATCAGACGCTTGAGGTAAAGCTCCAGCGAGATGCGCAGGTGCAGCTCGGCGTCCAGCGCATTGTGGTGCGTCAGGAACGGCCGCGCCGCCGCGCCGCCCGCCACGGACTGCAAAATCGGCGTCTCCACTTCCAGATACTGCTGGTTGTCCAGATACTGGCGCATGGCGCGGACGATCTTGATACGGCTGAGCAGCACTTCGCGCGCCTGCTTGTTGACCGTCAGATCGACGTAGCGCTGCCGGTAGCGGATCTCCGTGTCGGCAAGCTGCCCGGAATGCTTCTCTTCGCCGGTCTCGGACTCATACTCTTTTCCAAAGGGCAGCGTGCGCAAAGCCTTCGCAAGAAGCGTCCATTCGCGGACATGGATAGAAATTTCGCCGGTCTTCGTTCGGAACACAAACCCCGTCACACCGACAATATCGCCCAGATCCAGCCGGTGCTTCAGATCGTCGAAGGCGTCATCGCCGATCTCGTCCTTACGGACATAAAGCTGGATGCGTCCAGAGCTGTCGGTGAGGTCCGCGAAGGCCGCCTTGCCCATCAGGCGTACGACCGTGATGCGGCCGGCGACGGAAACGGTCTCGTTTTCGAGCGTTTCAAAATTTGCGGCGATCTGGTCGGCGTGGTGCGACACGGGAAATCGCTCGACCTGGAAGGGGTCTCGGCCTGCGGCGCGCAGGGCGTTCAGTTTTTCCAGTCGGATGGGATCGACGCCGTGATGCGCCGGATGCTGCGCGCCTTCTTCGTGCGCGAGTTCGGAGTGTTCGGTTTCGGACAAGGGAGCGCTCCTCGGTGATGCGATGGTCGTGCAGGATAATCAAAACGGTGAGGGATCGGCGGCGACAAACGCATTGCGTCCATCGCCGCCGGTATTTCAGGAAGCGGACCGCCAGTCGCTATTTGCGGATGGCGGTAATCAAGTATTTATTTTTGCCGGCGGGAACGGTCACGGACACGGTGTCGCCCACCCTCTTGCCGAAGAGCGCTTCGCCAACCGGGGATTCGTCACTGATCTTATCGATGTTTGGGTTCGCCTCAACGGGAGAAACCAGCGTGAATTCCCATTCGTCGCCGGTATCGTCCGTCACGGTGACGATCGATCCCAGGCCAACATAGTCCGTCGGGATCTCATCGATCTCCATCGGACGCGCGATCTGCATGATATGCTTTAGATCTTCAATGCGGCCTTCCAGAAACGCCTGCGCGTTCTTTGCGTCCTCATACTCGGAATTTTCCGTCAGCTCGCCGTAGGTGATGGCGTCGCGAATACGTTCGGCCACTTCCCTCCGCTCGGTCGTGCGCAGCTTATCCAGCTCTTCCGAAAGTTCCTTGTAACCGGCCGCTGTTAATACGATCTCTTCGATGTCGCCCAAGTGCTCAGCTCTCCTCGCTCGGAAGGATTCCAGATCGATTCCAGAAAATGAACAGAGAGCACCGGCCGCCAAAGCCCTGCGTCGGGCGGGACAACCAGTGCTCTTCAATTCGCCTATGTACTCGATTGTGGCAATGTTTGCGCGCTGTTATACCCCAATTTTTGCGGGATTGTCAAGAGAATCCTCAAAATAGTAGTCAGAAGGCGCAATTTCCGGCTGCGGACGCTCCGTAATCTCGGAAACTCCGGCCGATGTCTCTTTCGCCGAGACGACGCTCGGCGCGCGGCGCAGCAGGCCGCGCACTTTCTCCACCGCGCTTCGGTAAGCGTCCTGATAGAGCTGTTTCATCCGGGAAGCCGTCAGCTTCTTTCCGGTGCTGAAATAAATCGCGGCCGTCTTGCCGACGGTGTAAGTGCCAGCGTAGGCGATCGCGCCCTTGACGACCACGCCGACGCCGCCCGGGACGAGACCGACCAGCTCGCGCGCCAGAGTCCGCCAGCCGAATGCGCTTCCAAATACTGGGAGCAGTTCCCGGTAGCGTTCCTTCAATTCCGCCTGCTGTCCGTAGGCGGCGGCGATCCTCATCAAAAGCACCGCCTGATTGCGCGTTAGCAAGATCGTGTCGCCCAGCGCCGTCGCCGGCAGCAAAATGTCGGTGAACGGGATGATGCCGGGCAGCGCGGAGACCACGGCGATCTTCGCATTGTCCCACGACGCGTCGGCGATCACCTGGCTGACAACCGCCGGCCGGAACGCCGGGATATGGCGGGCCAGCGAAAGACGGATCTCCGGGCGCGCCGACACGATCTGCGCCAGCGCCTCCGCCAGACGAGTTTCGTCGGCTGTGAGCGGATCGGCGTGCAGCAGGATCGCGTCCTGGGGCGCTTCCCGCGCATCGGTCCGCATCGTGACATAGGGCCAGATATTCGCGGGGCCGGCCGCGCTGTCCGTCGGCGTGGGCATTTCCAGCGCCAGCCGCGCGGCGAGCAGCGCCGTATGATCCGGCGGTCCGATCAAAGCAATTTGAAACGGTCGCTCCGCTTCCCGCATGATTTCCGACGCCGACAGGGACTTCAGCTGTTTCCAAAATCCGAGCACGCCGGACGCCGCGGAGGGCGCCGAATTCCATGGCAACTTAGGCATCTTCCATCCTCCATTTGCTTTCCTTATACCCACATCCCACACTCACAAAGCAGACGAACGAAGCGAGCAATTTGTTTCGTCCGGCAGGAGAACACGGACATGGGATGGAATAAAGCGCCCTAATTACGAGATCGCGAACGCGCCAACGGAATGACGCAAGGGGTGACAATGACACGGGTAGTATTTTATGGATCGTCGACAGTGGAAGGCGCCGGTGCCACACAGCCGTCGAATCGGTTTTCGACAATCGTCTGCGCCACGATGGGCTGGCGGGAAATCAATCTTGGAATCGGCGGGACGACCGTCGTCGGGCGTGATGAAGACGGCCAGTTGATTCGCCGCGACAGTGGTCTGGGACGCGTTCCGGATGTGATCGACGCGAATCCGGACCTGGCGGTGATCTTGTACGGCGCCAATGACTTCGGCCAGTCCATGGAGCTGGGATCGGAAAGCGAACGTATTTGGGGAACGTATTACTGGGACTACGACAGCATGCTGCGCGGAATTCTGGGCGGCGTGCCGGCGGAGAAGATCGTGCTCAGCACCTGCCAGTATCGAGCCGACGCGAATACGCCTAACGAAGCCGAATATATTCTTCAGGATTACAATGGCGTCATCAAAAAGCTGGGAGCGCAGTACGGAGTGCGCGTGCTCGATCCATACCAAAACTCGACGATCGACGCGCATAACTTTGATAAGCTCTCCGCCGATCCCGGGCATCTCAACGACCTTGGGTACGAGCAGCTCGCGGCGTTTTTCATCGAAGAACTGCATTGACCCAGATCACATCGAGCCAAACGGAGTCGTCATACATGCTCCAGGCGTTTCAGGGCGCGCTGCGTGCGCGCCCGCTCCGTCTCCAGCGCCGTGAGGCGGCCGCGCAGATCGGCCGCTTCCTGCTCGTAAACGTCCGCCTGCGCGTCCATCATGCTCGCCCATTCGGCTTCCGCCTGCTGCCGCCGGAAGATATTGAAGAAGCTATCGACAAGCACCGACACCAAGTAAACCATATAGAAGAAGATAGGCCACGAGAACGCCAGGTAAGCGTACAGCAATATCTTGTTGAGATCGGGGCCGCTGACGGGGGATCTCGAAGGTCCGATCAGCGCCTGGACCTGCGGCATAAAGTGGACATCCACGCCCACGGCCGCCAGGAAGAAGATGGCGTAGATCCATCGCCCGCCGCCGCGAATGTAGCGCGACAGCGTATTCAAATTTGTCAGACGATCCCGGCGGTCGTCTTCCGCTTCAGTAATGATCCGGCGCTGCGATAAGTCCAGATCGTGGAGGGCGAGCGAAACTTTGTTTTGCTCGATGGCGCGCTCCGAGTCCACACGGAGGATCGTCTCACGCGCGAATGTGACGGTCTGATCGCCGTAAGCGAGCGCCTTACGCTCGATCTCCAGCGCCACCAGATAGTCGACGTCATCGAGCGCGGGAGTGTCGCCCAGCGCTTCCTCGGCGATTCCTTTGGGCAGCGCGATCGGCAAGCCCGCCTCGCGCTCCACCTCGCGCACGATCTCCAGCGCCTGCTGCCAGTGCTCCACATTGTCGTCGGCGCGGTCCCGCGCTTCCTCCAGCATCCGTGCAGCCATATCGGCCATCGCGCGCGCCAGGCGCGCCGCCGCGGCGCCGCGCAGGAAATCGACTTCCGCGAACATGCTGATGATCGTCGTCGGCCGGTCGTAGATACACTGCTCCAGAAGGCGCAGGCACTCCTCGGAAAACCCGCGGCTGGCGGCGTACCGGGCGGCGTCGAAACGCGTGTCGTGTTCGTCGCTCGCGACCAGCGCCTTTTGGATCGTCTCGTAAGCCTCCGCGAACCGTCCCTGCAAATGCTGCACGTAGGCGAGATGGCGCAGGCTTTTGACGTAAAACGCATCGCCCTTCACGGCGCTGAGCCGCTGGGCGCGGTAGAACGCTTCCTCGGCCTCCGGGAGGTTCCGTTCGTGCTTCCAGAGCAGCCAGCCGATCTCGAACCAGGCGACATAATCCTGCATCCCCTGCGGCGTGGTGACCATGTCTTTCAGGATCCGGAGCGCGTCTTCAAAGTCCTCTTCGCGGTCTCGCCCGAGCCGCTTCATGCCGCTGACCAGCCAGCGGTTGGATTCGGCGCGTCGGATCTGGGCCTGCGCTTCATACATGCCGCGCATCCGATCGTGGATCTTGACGAGAGCCTTCTGCTGGCGCATGAGCTGTCGCGCGAGCCGTTCGAACTCTGTCGCCAGGGTATCCTGAAGATCGGCCGAAGGATCGCCGTGAATCGGCAAAATGGTGTGCTGGGCGAATTCGAGGGGCTGAAGATCGTCGACGGGGAAATGGTCCATCCCATCCACGAGGAGGTCGATGTCGGTGGCGAGCGTCCCCAACTGCCCCGAGGTTTCGCGCCCGTTCACCATCACATCGATATTGCGTAAGGTCTGAGAAGCCTGGGAGGCTTGAGCTCGGAGGATGGTGGCGTAGAATTGTACGAGCTGACGGGCGTTTTCAGCGACCAGCTCCAATTGGTATTCATGCTCGATCGCGCGAAGGCGCTCATGATCGTGCCGGAACGGTTTGGGTATCAGCGAGAATAAGGGTCCGCCGCCGCTCATTGTGACATCTCACGAAATTCTACTTCACAGCTCAGAAGAGTGACTAATCGATCCCCTGTCAATCGTATGACTTACATAGTAAGTCTTCATCATATCATAACACCAATAGCAAGGGGACGTCAAGACAGGAATATTACAGATCGCCAACAATTAATTCTTTCTTCCCGTTCGATGATTGGGTACAATCGGCGCATGAGTGAATCAGGAACGCTGACCAACGGAGAAGTCGCGCGAGTTTTTGATAGAATCGCCGGGATCATGGAGATCCAGGGAGAAAACGCCTTCAAAATCCGCGCGTATCGCAACGCCGTCGAGACATTGAATACGCTGCCGGAGCCCATCGCTCAGATCGCCGCCGCAGGCCGTCTGGACGATATTCCCGGTTTCGGAGACGCCATCCAGGCGAAAGTCAAAGATATCCTCGGAACCGGCACTACGGCTTTATACGAACGGATCAAGGACCAGGTTCCGGCAGGTGTCGTCGAAATGCTGTCCATCCCCGGACTCGGCGCCAAAACGGTGCGCCAGGTCTGGCAAGGTCTGAAGATTGAAAGCATCTCCGCTTTGGAGACGGCCGCGCAGACCGGCAAGCTGACGGAACTGCCCGGAATGGGCGAAAAGAGCGTCCAGAAGATATTACAGTCGATCGAGCGCTATCGCAGATACAGCGGACGCATTCGGATCGGCGACGCGCTGCCGTTAGCCGAATCGCTGATCGCGGCGGTCCAAACGTTCCCAGGCGTTTCCGACGCGCAGATCGCCGGCAGCGTGGCGCGCGGGCAGGAGACGGTGGCGAATATCAACCTTGTCGCCGCCACGTCATCGCCCGCCGAAACTCTGCGAAGCTTTACCGAGCTTCCGCAAGTCGGCTCCGTCGCCGCAAGCGACGCCCACTTCGCGCGCGTGGTCCTGCATGGAGGAATGGAGGCGGATCTGTATGTCGCGCCATCCTCGGAGTTCGCGGCGCTGCGCGATGCGCGCATCGGCTCCGCGGCGCACAACGAAGCTCGCGCGGCCGCCGACAGAGACGGCTCGGTCGAGATCCTGCGGGCGATCCCGCTGGAGATCCGCGAGAACGGCGGCGAGATCGAAGCGGCGCTGGCGGGAACGCTCCCCACCCTCGTGACCCTGGCGGATATTCGCGGCGACGTCCACGCGCACACCACCGCGTCGGACGGCAAAACTACCGTCGAACAGATGGCGGCCGCCGCCAAGGCGCGTGGCTACGAGTATATGGCGATCACCGACCACTCGCAAAGCCTGTACATCGCCAACGGATTGACGCCTGACCGCCTGCGCGCTCAAATCGCCGAAATCCGCGCCTTGCAGGATAGTCTGGGAATTCGTATCTTCACGGGGTCCGAAGTCGATATCAAAGCCGACGGCTCCATGGACTTCGACGACGATCTGCTGCAAGAGTTAGACTTTGTGATCGCGTCCGCGCATCTCCATAACAATCAAGACAAAGACGCGCAGACCAAGCGTATTATCCGCGCCATCGAAAATCCGAACGTCGATCTGATCGCCCACCCCAGCGGACGCATCATCAATCGGCGCGATCCGTTCGACTTCGATTTCGACGCCGTTGTCGCGGCGGCCCTGCGCACGGACACGGCGCTGGAGATCAACGCCGCGCCGGAACGGCTCGATCTGAGCGACGTCCACGCGCGGCAGGCCGGCGCCGCCGGCGTCAAGATCCTGATCAACACGGACGCGCACTCCATCGAAAATTACGATCTGATGCGCTACGGCGTCCTCGTCGCCCGCCGCGCCTGGCTCACGCCTCACAACGTGTTCAATACCCGCCCGCTCGCCGAGTTCGAAGCCTGGCTGCGCCGATAGGAAAATTCATGACTGTCGTTTTCCCTCCACTGGGACTGCTCTACGATCCATCCGTCCTGAACCATCAAACGCCGCCGGGGCATCCCGAACGCCCCGCGCGTGTGGAGTCCGTCGTCTCCGGCCTGCAAAACACCCTGCTCTGGGACCGCGCCGCTCATCTGCCGGTCACGCCTGCGACTCGCGATCAAGTACGCCTTGTCCATACCGAGGCGCATCTCCGGCTGATCGAAGAAACCTGCGCGGAAGGCGGCGGCTACGTCGACGGCGGCGACACCTACGCGTGTCCACGATCCTGGGAGGCCGCGCTGGTCGCCGCCGGCGCGGCTATCGGCGCAGTGGACGCCGTATTGAATGATGAGCTTGGCAGCGCCTTCGCCATCGTTCGGCCGCCCGGGCATCACGCTACATCTGCCGGCCCCATGGGCTTTTGCCTGCTGAACAACGCCGCCGCCGCCGCCGCGCACGCCATCGCCGTCCACGGCCTGGAGCGCGTGCTGATCGTGGACTTCGATGTCCACCACGGCAACGGCACGGAGGATATCTTCTACGAAGATTCGCGGGTGCTGTACTTCTCCACGCACCAAAGCCCGGCTTACCCCGGCACGGGACAGGCGCAGTATATCGGCGAAGGCAAGGGCAAAGGCTACACCGTCAATGTCCCTCTGCCCGCCCACATCGGCGACGACGGCTTTCTCGCCGCGTTTGACGAAATTCTGCTGCCGATCGCCGAACGATACCAGCCGCAGCTCGTCATCGCCTCCGCCGGATACGACGCGCACTGGCGCAATAGCGTCTTCGTCCAGGGCATCGACGAGCGTATGACGACCACCGGGTTTTACGCCCTCTCCGAGCGCCTGCAAGAGATCTCCAACAAACATTGTCCGGGAAACCTCGTCGGGATCTTAGAAGGCGGGTACGACCTCGACGCGCTGGCTCTGGGCGTCCGGCAAACCCTCTCCGCCTGGACCGGCGAACCGCCCGTACAGGACACCATCGGGGCGCCGCCCGGAGGCGCCGATTCCGCCGAGACACTGGAGCGACTATTCACGCGCATCCGAGGGATCCATGGTCTGTGAGGCAGTTATGATGCCCCACAGGTGGACGGGGGAATCTTAACTCTCTCCAAAACACCGCGCGGCGAACCGTTCCAGATGTTTGTTGACCTCATCGTAGCATTCCAGCAAATTGAGATGACCGCAGTTGCGGTGGATGATCAGTTCGGCGTCCCGAATGCTTGCCGCCATTTCTCGCTGAATATCGGGCGGCATATTCACGTCGGCCTCGCCGGTCATTAAGAGCACGGGGACGTCGATGAGCGGGAGGGCGGCGCGGGCGTCGAAATCAAAGCAAGTGATGGCGCCGAGGCCGGCGGCGCGCATGGAAAACCGGCCGCAGCGCTCGGCGACGAAGTCGTTTTGCCCACGGCTCTCACGGCCGCAGTGCAGCCCGTACATGAGGGCCATGTGGAGACAGCCGGTCTGCAGCAGGCCGCGAGCGCAGAGATCAAAAAACGCCGGCCAGCGGGCGAGCAGCTTTCCCAATGGCTCCCAGAGAATACGGCGCGTCGGGGCGAGCCACCACCGGCCCTTCATCGTTTCCAGCAGTGGGCGATCGGTTCCGGCAAGCATCGCAAAGCCTCGGACATGGCGCATACGGTCGGGAAAACGCTGTGCGAATAGCGGCGCCAGCATGGCGCCGAGCGAATGGCCGACCAGGATACAGCCCTTCGGATGCCGGCCGGCGTCACTGGCGTCGAACACGACGGCGAGATCGAACAGCAAGGCGTCCAGCGAGTAATCTCCATTGGCGGGAGCCGACGAGCGACCGTTGGCGCGCATATCCCACGAAATCACCCGATGCTTCTTACTCAGCGCTTCCTTCTGGTAGTACCAGATCTCCTGCGTCAGCGACCAACCATGACAGAGCAGGATGGCCGGCGCATCGGCGGGTCCGCGCTCCTCCCAGGACAACGCCACGCCGCCCATGCCGAGCGCGACTCCCCGGCGCGCCGCCGGGATCGCCTTCGGTTCGTCGGCGATGGCCGGACGCAGATACCGCATCCACCACCGTCCCGTCAGAGACAGGACGACCAGCGTGAGGCCGAGCACTCCGTCCGCGCCCATGCGCTTGCGCTGGAGCGCCTGGATGAGCTTGACGATCCCAGCAAAGAAGGCGATGACGGGAGCAGGCAGGAAGAACAATGCAAAGAGAGGGAGCCACATATTGGTTTGGAATTACCCGCGCAGCACGGCGGCGAAAACAAAGATAATCGCCATGTCGAACACAAGTCCATGCCAGAGAATGGGAACGACGATCGAGCGCGTGCGTCGATAGAGCCAGGCGAAGAATATTCCGGAAATCACAATCCCGAGTACGGTCAGTTCGGCCCAGCCGGGACGCAGCAGCAGCCGGATGACGAGATAGTGCCAGCCGCCGAACGCAAGCGCCGTCCAGACGGCGCCGAAGGTCCACACCGCCTCGCCCATGCCGCGCAGTTCGTTCAGCACCACGCCGCGCCAAAACAGCTCCTCCAAAGTCGCGTTGACGGGGATAAAATACAGCGCCAGGGGAATCAGCAATTGCGTGCGAAAGCCGCGATGGGTCACAACGGAAAGGACCTCATGTGCGTCAAAGAGGCGGGCGCCAATCCAGTGATAGGCGGCGACGGACGCCGGGATCGCCACCACTACCGCGACCGCCAGCACCGCCCACTCGCGCGCTGTCGGCCACCGCAGTGAATGCCGCCAGAGCTTGCGCCCCCAGTAGATCGCCGGCGCCAGGCACAGCCCATGATAGAGCGCGAAGGTCAGGGCCAGGTTATCGAATCGGTACAAGCCAAACCAGACCGCCGGCCATGGCAGCAGAGTGAGCAGCAGAACGAGCAGCAGGCGGCGCTCGATGCGTATCCATCGAAGGTTCTTCACGCACTCACGGTAGCACAACCCCTTCTCCAGAGTCAAGGGACCTTAGACCTATGGAAATTCAGGGAACTCCAGCGGCCCGGCGCGGTGTTTTGATTTTGTAGGCCGATGTGCTAGAATGGATGGGGCGCGGACGGTCCGCGCGGAGGAGTACAGAGGTGACCAGTATCGAACATGACGTGCGCAATGTGGTGATTATCGGGTCCGGCCCGGCGGGTCTGACGGCGGCCATTTATGCGGCGCGAGCGAACTTGAACCCGCTTGTCATTGAAGGCGGCGCGCCGAACTTGCCCGGCGGACAACTGATGATCACATCGGACGTCGAAAACTTCCCCGGCTTCGCCCATGGGATCATGGGTCCGGAGCTGATGGATCAAATGCGCCAGCAGGCGGCCCGCGTTGGCGCCGAATTCTGGACGGAGAACGTCACGGACGTCGATTTCTCGGATCGGCCGTTCCATATCAAGACCGACGGTGACCGCGAAGTCTACGCCAAGACCGCGATCGTCACGACAGGCGCCTCCGCAAAGTGGCTGGGGCTTCCGTCGGAAACCGCACTGTACGGCAAGGGCGTCTCCGCCTGCGCCACGTGCGATGGTTTCTTCTTCCGCAACCGCGAAGTAATCGTGGTGGGCGGCGGCGACACGGCGCTGGAAGAAGCGAATTATCTGGCGCGCATGGCGTCGAAAGTGACCCTCGTCCACCGGCGCGAATCGCTGCGCGGCTCGCACATCATGCAGAAGCGCGCGATGGACAATCCGAAGATCGAGTTCGCCTGGAACAGCGTCATTACGGAGATCCACGATCCGAAGGAAGGCAAAGTCACCGGCGTCACGCTGCATAACTTGAAAACCGACGAAAAAACCTTCCTGTCAACCGACGGCCTTTTCATTGCGATCGGCCACTCGCCAAATACAAAGCTGTTCGAAGGCAAGCTGTCGATGGATCCACAAGGCTACATCATCACTACCGCCGGCCGCCCGCTGACCAACATTCCCGGCGTCTACGCAGCCGGCGACGTGCAGGACACGCTCTACAAACAGGCCGTCACAGCGGCGGGGTCGGGCTGTATGGCGGCGATCGAGGCCGAGCGGTTCCTGGAAGAGGAAGATTCGCACGGTTAAAGAAGGACGGCCCTGCCGGGTCAAACCCACCCCGGCCATCGGCCGATCCTTCCCCGGCAAACCCACCCCGGCCCTTCGGGCCACCCCTCCCGCCGACGGGAAGGGTTATTTCAGAGTGTGTTATCGCAAGCCGCTTTCGTAAGAGGCAATCCGACAAACCCTTCCCGTCGGCGGGAGGGGTGGCCCGAAGGGCCGGGGTGGGTTTGACCGGGAAGGATCGGCCGATGGCCGGGGTGGGTTTGACCGGAAGGGATCGGCCGAAGGTTGAGGTGGGTTTGCTCCGGAAGCGCCAGAGTAAATTTGCCCCTGCGGAAATAAATCTCATGTCATCCCCAATCGAACCCGAATTCCAAAAGATCTACGATGTGGTCCGCGCTATACCGCGCGGATCGGTTCTCTCCTACGGCGATGTGGCGAAAATCGCCGGCAGCACCGCGCGCACGGTCGGTTGGGCGATGGGCAATGTGGATGGCTTGGACGTCCCCTGGCAGCGCGTGGTGGGCGCGGATGGGTATCTGCGGATCGGCAAGCGCTCGCCGGAGCTCAAGGAAAAGCAGCATCGGCTTTTGCTGGAGGAAGGCGTCGAGTTTTTAGAGAACGGCTATGTCGATATGGCCAAACAGCGTGACGCCGGCGCGCCTCCGCCCGTTCCGCAAACACTTTCCCTCGATTTGGACGAATAGGAACCACGCAGTCTCCATGATTATTCACGATATCAGTCTTACGGTCACGCCAAAGACGATCACCTGGGACGGGGTGGAGCTGGGCTTTTCTTCGCTCTGGACGAGCCGAATCGGACCGGGCAGCGAGTGCAACGTTTCGCTGCTGACGGTCGGCGCGCACACCGGAACCCATCTGGACGCGCCGCTGCACTTCGTGGCGCAGGGCGGCGATATCGCCGGGCTAGATCTGACCACGCTGGTGGGGCCGGCGCAGCTGGTGGAGATTTTGGGGACGCGGGAAATTACTCCGGCGGACTTAGAGGCCGCCGGAATCGGCGAGGATATTGTCCGCGTGATCTTCAAGACGGACAACACGCAGCGCCGCCTGGTCCACGACACGCGGTTCCATACGGACTATACAGGTGTCGGTCCCGAGGCGGCGGAATGGCTGGTCGCGCGCGGGATCAAACTTGTGGGAGTGGATTACCTCTCCGTTGGCGTATATGGAGATAAGAACACGGTGACACACCAAACGCTGCTGGGCGCGGGCGTGGTGATCCTGGAGACACTTGCCCTGGATTCCGTCTCGCCCGGACGATATCTGCTTGCGGCCTTACCGCCAAAGTTCGCGGATATCGAAGGCAGTTCTTGCCGCGCTATACTGATCGAGGAGTAGAGAATGAACGAAGCCCCCCAGCCTATCTCAATGACGCGCATTGACTCGGACGAATTGATACAAGACGAAGAAACGCCCGAAGCCATCGACTTCTCCATCGTGCTGTCCCAAACGCCGCCCGAGGAATGGGCCGCCTCCTTTACCGCCGCCTACCACGATCTCAATCACGGCATCAAGCCGCCGGTGCGTCTCGAAGGAGACCGGATATGGATCAGCTTCTTACCCCGATACAACAGCGAGCTTCCGCTCTATCTGCGCTTCCTGCAAGCCGTTGTGAATGAGTCGAACCGCCAGGTTCAGCTGACTTACGAAATCCACCAGAACAGCGCCAAAGATCAAATGCGCATGCAATTCCGCGACCTGCTCCGGCAGACCGCGCTGCCTGCCTAAAAAGAGGATGACGCCAAAAAGCCCCGCTGGATTTCCAGCGGGGCTTTTTTAGGGATGGCCCTCACCCCCCGGCCCCCTCTCCCAATTTTGGGAGAGGGGGAGTCAGAGGGAGTTTTTTGATTTGGATCAAAGGTCCAAATCTTACTCCTAACCCTCTCCTAAGATTGGGAGAGGGTGGCCCGAAGGGCCGGGTGAGGGCGTTCCTTCCTACTGGATCTTATTCTTCTTGTTATACGCATCCACCGCCGTGCGCAGCTGCAATGAATACTTTGCGATCTGGGTGCGGGCGCTGTCGTATTCCGAATCCGGGAGAAGCGCGAGGGGTTTGTCGAGATAGGTTTTCACGTATCCCTCGGCCTCGTCGATCAAGGGTTTGGCGACATGGGCGTCCTTGCATTCGCGCAGCGCGGCGTAGAAGGTGGTGAGGTAACGCACGTCGTTGACGCCCTCGCGCAGCGCTTCCCACTGAAGGGTGTCCAGGACGCCGCCCTGCACCGGGTAGGTCAGCATGCGCGGGCGATACGGCGCAAGGGCCGGCGGCGCTCCGGCGCTGGTGTCATCGTAGGGATCGGCGCCGGTAGCGAACTGATACTCCGGAACGTAGGCGCCGTAAAGGTTCGCGCGCCAGAGCAGATATCCCGCGCTCAGCCGGTTAGCGTGCGGATCCTCGTTGGAGGCGTCCCAGTACCACCAGTCATGCTTGTTGGATTTGCGGGCGCCGTGAGTGCGCAGCAGCTCCTGCGGATACTCGGAGTCGCGATCGTAAACAACCAGCGCCAGTTTGTCCTGAAGGGCGTCGTAGTCGCTCTGACTCGTGACATACGTCATGCCGCCGAGTCCCGCTTTCGTGAGGGCCGCCAGATGGACGCTGCAGCTGTCGGTCGGATCGGCGAAGTAGACAAACTCCGGAGCATGGCTGTTCTTGCGCTCGGTCTCCACGGCGTCGGCCGCGGACGGCCCCTTGTAAACGTACGGCCCCAGAACTCCAGCGGCCTGATATGCTTGCAGCGCGTCCGGAAGAGTCGCCGCGCTGTCGTGCACGGAGACGTAGTGGAAGCCGTGGGAGACGATGTCCGTCAGCTGGGACGCCAGCGTATCCTTGGAGACGAAGTCCGTCACGGAGTCGTCGCCGGTATCGGAGGGCATCGCCGGCGCGGGGTCCAGGCGCGAGCGCAGATCGATGGCGTACTGCTTGGCGGCGCTCAGAAGGCGCAGCGGGAGCACATCGACATCGACCGGAACGGTGATGGGCGTGGACGAACCCGCCGCCGTCACAAGAAGCCGGCCGGTATAATGTCCCGGCTGCGCGTTTTTGGGTGTCGTCAGAGTGACCCAGAACTGCTTGGCGGTGTCCATGGGGATGGATGTCTGCGGAGCGCCGGTCAGGCGCACATCGGGAGCGACGCCGGTCAGCGGAACGCGGTCATCCTTGACGAGCAGTTCCGGGACGAGGCTCGCCTCATCGGGGTTTCGCAGCGCGCCCGTCCCCTGCTGCTTCCAGACCTTGACCACACGCACATCAAGGGCGTCCTTGGGGATCGTCTTGCCGACTCCCTCCAGGTCGTCCGCCATCTGCACGGTGACATCCTTCATCGCCTGGCGGGTATACACGCAGAAACTGGCCGCCTGCACCTGCTCCGGGCAGACTTGCAAGGTGATTCCCGAGCTTGTTCCGCCAGGTTCCGGCAAAGACCAGGGATAGACGGGATCGAAGAGCGAGGCCGGCGTGAAGACGAGCGTATTGCTGCCGACGGCCGCCATGGCTTTGTTCGCCGATGGGAAAAGAACGGTGTTGCGCCGCGCCGCCGGACTGAGCACATCCATCTTGAAGGCGACGCGGCCGCCATGGACCATCGCCGGCGCGGTCGCCAGGCCGAACGTGACCGTCGCCTGCTGCGCCGGCGTTCCCAGCGATGTCCACGCGGCGACATTTCCCTTTTCAAAATCGTCCACGGAGTCGCCCGACGTCACCGCGCCGGCGTCGCTCACCGTCACCCAGGTCACATCGTCAATCACGAGCGAGGACTTGGAGGGAACCGTCGCCTCAACGGCGAGCGCGTTCACCTGCGCGAACGCGGGAACGGTCACGGGACGCGTGGATACGGGACCTTGCGCATCGGCCGGCAAATTGAGATCCAGTCCGACCGTCTCGCTGCCGACCCGCCGCAGCGTAAACTTATCGCGCGGCAGCAGAATCTCACGCCAGCCCGTAAAGTTCACCTTCACCGAATCGGAAACCCACGTCGGACGCAGCAGCGCCGCTTCGTCGGTCGCCGTCGGCTCCAGCGCCATCAGGCGCACGCGCACCGACGAGCCCGAACCGTCGCCGCGCAGCCAGAAGCGCAGGCCGTTATTCGTTCCCATCGGAACGTCGCTCCGCCGAAGCAGCAAGTTATGCGCTTCTCCGCCGGAGAATGAGCCGGCCCACGGAGAGTTGGCGATCGGCGCGACCGGCGCGATAGCGATGGGCGCAACAGCCGTCGGTGTCGTGCTCGGCTTTTTTTTGACGCCGGCGGCCTTCGCCGGCTTTTTCCGCACGGCGGCTTTTGCCGAAGCGACTTGGTTGGAAATGAGAGGCAAACAAAGGGACAGGGCGGCGGCGAGCGCCGCGGGGCGCGAAATCGAGCGCGACTTGCGGGGGGCGGGCGCGGCGACGCGACGCGCGTAGGGTTCAAAGTACAACCGGTAAATCCTCCAAAACGTGCTGCTCTATCGAAAGTCCTGGTAGAGAGACGACGGCAGCCGATAGAAAAGTTCCCGGTAATACAACAAGTTTCCTGCAAGGCAGCCGAGATAAAAATTCCTCATGGGACATACCAGCTCTTGACTCTGACCACCCATTGGTTCATAATAAACCAGATTCAAACCAGTTCGTGAGGCGTCAGAACGATGGGCCGGCACAAAAGCGATGTGGAAATCAGGCTGCGGGAGTACCTGCGGCGGCCGGAGCGCCGCGTGGGCGACAAGCTCCCCGGCGAGCGGGCGCTGGCGGCGGCGCTGGGCGTCGGGCGCACCGCGCTGAGGCCGGCGCTGGAGGCGCTGGAGGCGGAAGGCGTGATCCGGCGGCAGCCGCGCTCCGGCGCGTTTCTGGCCTCCGTGCCTGCCCCGGCGGGACGCGGCGCGCTGCTCGCGGTCGTGGCGCCGTTGCAGGGCATGGGCGAGGAGCGGCCCGCCGGCGATCCCTCGTGGATCCACCGAGTCATCTCGGCGTTTGAGCGCACGGCGAATGTCGCCGGCGCAAGCGTCACCCTCTACGACCAATCTCCCCTCGCCGCCGATCCCTGCTCCGTCAAGGACCTCGTACGCCGCGCGGCCGAAGACGGGGCGGACGCGGTGATCGTCTTCCACGCCCTCGGCGAACGCGGCAAAATCGCGCACGCTCTCGCCATTCTGCACGACCTGGGCGTCCCCTCCGTCGTGATCTCCTCGCGCACCTATCCCGGCCTCGCAAGTCAGGTGTATTTCGACTCCGGCTGGGGATCGTATCTAGCGGTGCGCCATCTTCTGTCCTACGGGCACACCCGGATTGGTTTCGCCGGCGGCGCAAGTGGGCATGAATGGGTGCAGGACCGCCGGCGGGGCTATCAGGCGGCTCTGGAAGCGTCGGACATCGCTCCAGAGCCCCTCTGGGAGTTTCTCCCCAGCGACGGGGAAGCGGAGGCGTTCGCCGACGACGGCGCTTTCGCCGTCCGCCAATGGCTGGCGCTTCCCGCCGCAGAGCGACCCACAGCGATTGTCGCCGCCAACGATCAGATCGCCCTCAGCGTTTTGACCGAAGCCGCTTCGCATGGCCTCTCGGCGCCCGCCGATTTTTCGCTGATCGGGTTTGACAATGGCGCGGAAGCGCTCCGAATCGGGCTGACAACCGTCGAGCGGCCGACGGAGGCGCTCGGGGAAGCGATCGCCCGGGTCACGCTGGAGCGCCTTGCGGCCGGCCCCAGCGCCGACAGCGTCACGGTCCGTCTGCGCCCGGTGCTGATTCAGCGCAAGACCGTCGGATCGCCGGCGTCATCAGTAAAAAACAAGTAAAAACAGCAACGGAAATATCAGCACGGAGAGAAGAAATGACGACACCTAAGATCCGTATTAGCCGCACGGGCGCTCTGACCATGGCGCTCGGAGCCGCCGGGGCGCTATCCCTAATGGCGCTCTGTCCGGCGGGCAAGACCGAGCCGCAAAAGGCGCACGCCCCCAACGAGCTTCTCACTGGCCAGGCGGCGCTGAACTCGGACTGGGCCGACGACCAGCCGGGCCTGCGCCGCCACTTCACCGTCGCGGACCTGCCGGCCGCGTACGCCACGCAGTCGGTGGACAACGGTGCGCACATGGTCCCCAAGCCCGACGGCGCGCTGCCGAAGGCGCCGGCGGGATTTGCCGTCGAAGCGTTTGCGACCGGGCTCAACAACCCTCGTAAGATCATCACCGCGCCCAACGGCGACTTATTCATCGCGGAGAGCGGCCCGAACCGCATTCACGTGCTGCGGGACACCGATGGCGACGGCAAGCCGGACTCGAACGAAGTTTTTGTCGACGGCCTCAAGCAGCCGTTTGGACTGGCGTTTTATCCGGCCGGTCCTAATCCCAAGTATCTGTATGTCGCGAATACAGACTCCGTGGTGCGCTTCCCCTATCACAAAGGCGACCTGAAGGCGACGGGGCCGGGCGAGACGATCATCGACGATATCTCCGGAGGCGGACGCCTGCGCGGCGGCGGCCACTGGACTCGTGATATCGTCTTCTCCAAAGACGGCAAGCATCTTTTCGTCTCCGTCGGCTCACGCTCGAATGTCGAGGAGAACGACGGGCTAATCGAAGTGGAGAAGCGGCGCGCGCGAATCTTTGAATACGATGTCGATGGCAAGAACGAGCAAGTCTACGCCAGCGGTATCCGCAACCCGGTCGGCATCGCGATCAACCCCATCACTGCCGAGCTCTGGATGTCGGTCAACGAGCGCGATGGTTTGGGGGACAACCTTGTGCCCGATTATGTCGGCCATGTGGAGCCCGGCGGCTTCTACGGCTGGCCCTGGTACTACATGGGCAACAATCCCGACGGCCGCGCGAAAGGCGATCATCCGGCGGACCTTGGCGCGAAGACCTTAATCCCGGACGTTCTGGTGCAGCCGCATTCGGCCTCGCTCTGCGTGACATTCTACGAGGGCAAGCAGTTCCCAAAAGAGTATGTGAACGACGCCTTCGCCGCCGAGCACGGCTCCTGGAACCGCGCCCGGCGCACGGGTTACAAAGTCATCCGCGTGGCGACCAAAAAGGGCAAGGCGACCGGCGAATACCAAGACTTCCTGACGGGCTTCGTGACGACGGAAGGCGATGTGTGGGGCCGGCCGGTCGGCGTCACTGTCGGCAAGAACGGCGACCTATTCGTCACGGACGACGGTTCAAACACGGTCTGGCGTGTCAGCTACAAGAAGTAATTTTCGGCAACCACGAAATAAGGAGCACTCGATGAAATACAACAGCCTGGGACGCACCGGAGCGCAGGTGAGCAATCTGTGCCTTGGCGTGATGACCTTCGGATGGAAGACGGAAGAGGACGAAGCCTTTAAGGTGGTCGACCGGTTTATGGAGGCCGGCGGTAACTTTATCGACACCGCCAATGTCTACGGGCGCGGAAAATCCGAGATCATGACGGGCAAAGCGCTGAGCCGCGACGGCAAGCGCGACAAGATCTTTCTCGCGACCAAAGCGCACGGCAAGATGAGCGACGAGGATCCCAACGACTGGGGCAATCACCGCTTCAATCTCATTCGCGCCTGCGAGGCGTCCCTGAAGCGTTTGGGAACCGACCATATCGACCTCTATCAAATCCACCGCCCGCAATCCGCCGTGCCGATCGACGAAACCCTGCGCGCTTTGGACGATCTGGTCCGTTCCGGCAAGGTCCGATATATCGGGACCAGCACCTACGCCGCCTGGCAGGTGCTGGAGTCGCTCTGGGTGTCCAAGGAGTACGGTCTGAACCGTTTTGTCACCGAGCAGCCGCCTTACAACATTCTGGACCGGCGCATCGAGCGCGAGCTGGTTCCGCTCTCGCAGTCTTACGGCATCGGCATCCTCCCCTGGTCCCCGCTCGCCGGCGGCAAGCTGACCGGAAAGTATAAGCACGGCCAGCCGGCCCCGGATAACTCGCGCGAGGACCCGGCGAAGTTCAGCGAAGGAACCTGGAAGGCGCTCGACGGTCTCGACGCCCTCAGCCGCGAAAAAGGCGTCACGCCCACGGCGTTCGCCCTCGCATGGCTGAACGCCATGCCCGGCGTAACTAGCCCGATCATCGGCCCCAACTCCGTGGCGCAGCTCGAAGACAACCTCGCCGCCTCGGATGTGGAGATCACCGAGGACGATAAGAAACGAGTCGATGAGCTCGTTCCGCCGGGAACGCACGTCGAGGATTACTACAAGGCCGACTTCGGCCCCAACGCGCGCTGGTAAACCGCGTTCAATCGACCTCAAAAGAAAGAATCAGCATGGAATTACGCAATGTGGGCCGCACGGGCCTGCAAGTTTCGGAGATCTGCCTCGGGACGATGCAGTTCGGGTGGACGGCGGACGAGCCAACCTCGTTCGCCGTCATGGACGCCTTCCGGGAAGCCGGCGGCAACTTCATCGACACCGCCGATATCTATACCAACTGGGCGGGCGATGCATCGTACGGAGGCAAGACGGAAGAGATCATCGGCAAGTGGATGACGGCGCGCGGCGTCCGCCAGGACATCGTGCTCGCCACCAAGGTCCGGGGCCGCATGTGGGCAGGCGCTAACGGCGAAGGGCTGTCGCGGTCGCATATCCTTCGGGCCTGCGACGAATCCCTGCGCCGCCTGCAGACCGATTATATCGATCTGTACCAGTGCCACTGGGCGGACTTGAACACGCCGATTGAGGAGACATTGGAAACGATGAACGACCTCGTCCGGGCGGGAAAGGTGCGCTATATCGGCGCATCCAACTATCCGGCGTGGCGTCTGATGGAGGCCGTGTCGGTCTCCGAGCGGCGCGCGCTGGCCCGCTTCGACAGCTACCAGCCTGAGTACTCGCTGATGGAGCGGCAGCTATTCGAATACGAAGCCGCGCCCTTCTGCAAGCACTACGGCCTGGGCGTCATCCCCTACTCTCCCCTCGCCGGCGGCTTCCTGACCGGCAAGTATCGCCGAGACACGGCCACGCCCGAGAGCGTCCGCGCAAAGGGTAATCTGGAGAAGTACGGTAACGAACAGGGATGGGCCGCGATCGACGCGCTGGACGAAATCGCCAAGGCGCACGGCAAGACTATCGCCCAGACCGCCCTCGCCTGGCAGCTTTCCAACCCGGTCATCACCGCGCCAATCGTCGGCGCCAACACGTCGGCCCAACTCACCGATGCGCTGGGCGCCGCCGGATACCGTCTCAGCGCCGAGGAAATGACGCGTCTGAACGAAGCCTCCAAGTGGAGCCGCAACTGGCGCCCTATCTGGGATTGAGTTTTGGGAGAGTTGCCACGAAATAGCCGAGAGAAGAATCAAACAGCGCCCGGACCAATTGGTCCGGGCGCTCTTTTTATCTTAGCAATTACTGATCGCTGCTCGTGTCCGAATCCTGGTCGGTCGTGACCAGGGGCTTTGCGGACGAGTTCACCGCGATGATGTACCAGAGGTCGTCTTTATGCCGCAGGGTGTAGGCGACATAAGTAACCTTCTCTTCGCCCGGCGCCGGATCGGTCGCTTGGTCGTAGGGCTGATCCGCGCTGCTGTCGAACGGGACGGTGTCGGAGTCCTTCACGGCGTCGCCGCTCGTCGCGTCGTCGGAGGTGCGGTAGACGTGCTTTCCGTAGGCGGTCACGTCCCCGTTCTTCGCTTTGCGCAGGCGCGTGAACTTAAACGAGACCGTGGTCAGACGGTCCAATGCGTCTCGCGTGATCTGCTCGAAGTCGCCCGAGGCGATGGAGTACGCGTATTTGCGCTTCAGCAGAATACTGATCTTGGTGTCGTCGTCACGCAGGTGCTTGCGCAGCGGAGCGATGTTGCCGTCCGACCAGGCCTTCGCGATATCCGCGAACGCCGCCTGATAGGTGCCGTCCTTGTAGGCGGACTTCACCGCCGCCTTCGCCGTATCGCCGCCTTCGCGGATATCTGACGCCCGGTCCTCGCTTGTCGTGTAGTAATTCGTCTCGTTGTACGTTACCTGATACGACGGCTGATAGAACGGCAGATACGGTGTGGTGTAGACCGGAGAGTACGGATCGTTTAGCACGATTACCGACGGGTTGCAGATATACTGCGGGAAGCCGCCATAGAGCGTGTAGACCGACGGATAGATGTTTGCCCCGTAGCCGTAATTGCAGTAGTTCCCGTAGTAATAGCCGCCGTAAAGCACCGGGCCATTGGTGACGATCGTGGTTCCGCCATTGTCATAGACAAAGTCGTCATGATGGTGATGGCGGTCTCCATCCCAGTCGCGCTGCCCCTGCGGGGTCGTCACCCGGATTGTTCCCCGGATGATTTGGTCCGATAAGCCGGGCTGCACGGGATTCAGACGCGCTTCTCCGCTCCCGCCGGAGCGGCGGAGGCCGGTGCTCGGCGTAAAGTTTGAGGTATCACGGGCCGGCGGCGCCGTCACGGTCACGCCGTTGAAGCGGCGTGAGCCGCCATTATTGGAATTTTCGACGGAAACGCCGCCTCCGCCCATGCGCGATGGGTAGTAGCCCGTGGAAAGGTTACCTCCGCCGCGATTCGGGGAGTTGACGGTGACGCCGGAATTGACGCCGCGCGACGGATAAAACGCAGCCGGGGGAGCAGTCGGAGCGTTATCGCCCTGCGACTGGCCAAAATTCGACGGAGAGTTCATCACAGCGCCCGGCGCGACCGAAACCCCATTGCGGCGGATGTAACCGGAGCCGGAATTGCTGAAGCCGCCGCCGGACTGTCCGAATCCATTTCCGCCCACCGGGGCCGGAGGAGCGACGCGTACGGGAGCCGGCGTGGGAATAACGGGCGCCGGAGCGGGCTGCGCCGCGACGGGCGCGGGCGCGTTGCGGCGAGTGTCTGTTTGGACGCCGCTGCCTTGCTGCTGGCTCAAGTCAACGCCGCCCCGCCGGCCAAACGATCCCATGGACTGGGCGGACGCCGTGGTGACCGCCAGACCGCAGCCCAGGGCGGCGGCCACGAGGGCGCGCAGAGTTTGTTGGTGCAGAGAATGGGTGTTGAGTAAATGTTTCGTGCGCATCGCGTTTCCTCTCCCGGGCGTTTATTTGGAGGCTGCGCGCCTCCAGACACAGTACTATTCGGTAATAGGACTGACATTGCGCCGGAATTGTTCCACGACGCTTCACTTATTATTTTACCCGACTCTCGGAACGGTTAAGCGGCCGCCGCAAGCTCCGGCAACACCGTTTCGGGCGATAAAAATTGCCGGGTCCAGGCGCTCTCGCGCCGCGCGATTTCGTCGGCGATGGCGCGCGCCAGCACCGGATACTCATCCGCCGTACGTCGGTAAAGCGGCCCAAGATCCTCGTAGGTCATCGACGCCAGCATCTGCTGGTAAGCCTCACGATGAAATCTCATCATCCTCTTGGTTCCTCTCCCGCGCGCGCCGGCTCATTCGCCACGCAAAGCCGTCCATCCAAATGTCGAACCCCAGGTACAGAACCCAAAGAATCGCCGCGAAGCCCACAATGAGCGTGGCCGTAAACGGCGCAAGCATGCTATTCACAATTACGGTGAAGATTCGGTTCAGTCCCGCGCGATGCACCAGATCCCACGAATTGAACCGATAGACCAGCCCGAGGTAAACCCCAAGCGAACAAAGCAGAAATCCCGCGACCTTGCCCCAGGCGAGGACCGGCCCCAGCCGGGCGCGGGCAAGACGCTCCAGGGGCCAGATCGCCAGGAAAAACGACAGCAGCCCGGCGCCGCTATAGATGATGTAAAATCCGGTCGAGACGAGCAGCCCCGCCAGCGCCTCATGGTTATCCCGAGCGTTGTACGAAATGCGGCTCGCCGTCAGGTCGGTAATGTAGTGACGCCACTCCATCAGCAGGTAACAGGTGTTCGGCAGAAACACCAGCCAAACAAGCAAAACCGGAGTCCACAGCCACCATCGGACACGATTGGAGCGCCGTACATCCTCACGCGCTCCGCGCGCGACAATCAGCGCCAAGACAACGGGAATAAACGCCAGAAAAAGGTTCCAGATGACGTTATGCGGCGGCCGCAGCATGAGATGCTCAAACATAGGATACTATGCGCCCTGCCCCGCCGCCTGGACGATCCGCTCCAGCGCCCCTAAGTATTCGTGGAAGGCTTTGCGGCCGGCGTCGGTGGGGGTATAGGTTGTGTGCGGTTTTTTGCGGACGAACTCTTTGCGGCTGAGGAGATATCCGGCGTCCTCCAGCTTAGTCAAGTGGATGGACAGGTTGCCGTCGGTGACGTTCAGAGTCTCCTTGAGGAAGCGGAAGTCAGCCTCCTGGCTCGCCATCAGGGCCGACATAATGCCCAGGCGCACCTTTTGATGGATGACCTCATCCAGAGATTCAACCGATGCGAACAGCGCCGAAGGGGCGCCCTCTGCTACCATCCGTGACGCCTCGCGATCACCACGCCATAGATGATGTGGAAGCCGCCGAAGGCAATCGCCATCATCGGAAGCTGCAAAGTCAAAGGGAGCAGCAGCGTCACCGCGCCGGCGAGCACGAAGGCGGAGCCCAGGAACGTGACGGGCTTGGCGGAGAACAGGCCCACGGCGCAGATCGCCAGGCCATAACAGAGCATCCAGATTCCGCAGATGTGCAGCGCCAGGCCATGCATGGAGAAGAACGCCGTGAGGATCGCGCCGCCCAGAAACGCGGGAAGCGAGGCCACAGCGACATGCGCGCCCAGCCGGGAAACAATGTGCTTCCCGACCCGGCGCGCGCGAATCTTATTGCACAAGAATTCGGCGCTGACGGCCAGGATCAACGCCGCAAGCCAGATCCCGGCAAGCGTCGGCATCGCGCCGGCCGCTAAATGGCCGCCGGCGTGGCGCATATCCACCACCCGCTGCGTCGCCGCCGTCGCCGCCAGCGCGATCAATCCGATCAGGACGCCCGACCATCCCGAAAGCGTCGAATACTGCGTCGAACGCTCCATTGTTTGCCGAATGACGCGCAGGTTTTCCCTCGCCTCATCCAGGGGAGATATCAATGCCGACATGCTTGAACCTCTTCAAAACTTTAATTAACAAAGTGCTTTGACTGCATTATAGCAACAGCCAGGCCCGCCTGTCAAGGAGAGATTTCAAATTCGCCGCGAGAGTCGTTTTTCCCAAGGGGAAACACCGACTTCCCATCGAAATGTTCCTGAGCGCTTGATTGACATTCAGAGTAAAAAATGCTATTCTGCTGTTAGAATTACCGGGACGAGGTTGTTGTCTAATGAGCGAGCCGCTGGGGACCTTTTCATTTGTGTTGCACTCGCATATCCCCTATGTCCTCGCCCACGGACGCTCTCCGCATGGTACTGATTGGCTCTCCGAAGCCGCCGCGGAAACTTATCTCCCCCTGCTCGATGTCTGCCGTCGCTTGGTCGACGAAGGACTTTCTCCAAAGATCACGCTTGGTCTGACTCCCGTACTTGTCGAGCAGCTGCGGGATCCCAGTTTTCACGATGAGCTTCTCGGATACCTTCAGGCAAAGGTCAAATCGGCCGCCGAAAACGAAGAGCAGTTCCGCCGCGACGGCAACTATCACATGGCCTATCTGGCCCGCTACTGGGAAGACTGGTACGGCAAGGCGCTGACGGATTTTCGGGACAGGTACGGCTGCGATATCGTGGGCGCGTTCGCCGCGATGCAGGACGCCGGCCATATCGAGATCATCACGAGCAGCGCAACTCACGGCTACTCGGCCCTGCTTTCTCAAGACTCCAGCATTCAGGCGCAGGTAAAGCAAGGGATCGCCGCCTATCAGCGCCACTTCGGACGCAAGCCGCGCGGCTACTGGCTTCCGGAATGCTCCTACCGGCCCCGCTATCATTGGGTCGCGCCGGAGACAGTGCCGGGCGTCACCAAAACGGCCCACCTGCGCAAAGGGGTCGAAGAGTTTCTTTCGGAAAACGGCATTGAATTTTTCTTCGTGGATGGACACCTGCTCAAGGGCGGCGAGGCGCTGGGCGTCTACGCCGACAAGTTCGGCCCGCTCAAGGAAATTTGGAAACAGTTCTCCAAGGAAAGCGTCAAAGTCGAATACCGGCCTTATACGCCTTACAAAGCCTACAACGTCAACTCGTCGGGAGATCCGAACAAACGCCCCGTCGCCGTTCTGGGACGGGACGCCGCCACCGGAACGCAAGTCTGGAGCGGAGATCACGGCTACCCTGGCGACGAATGGTACTTAGAGTTCCACAAGAAATACGTCACCCCGAACGAGAAGAGCCTGGGCCTGCGCTACTGGCGCATCAGCCAGGACAAGGCCGACCTTGGGACGAAAAGTCTCTATGAGCCGCATCAGGCCGAAGCGCGCACCCGCGAGCACGCCGCGCACTTCGTCCCGCTGATCAAGGATGTTCTGCGCGCGCAGAACGATCCGGCCTCCGTGCTCTGCGCGGTGTACGACACGGAGCTTTACGGGCACTGGTGGTTCGAAGGCCCGCAGTGGCTTTACCATGTGCTCAAGCAGCTCGCGCAGGATCCGGAAATCAGTCTCAAAACCGTCAGCGAATATCTGGAAGCCCATCCGCCCGTCAATACCGTCAACCTGCCGGAAGGCTCATGGGGGGAAGGCGGCTTCCACTTCATCTGGCTGAACGAGGAGACGGCGTGGTCGTGGAAGCTCGTATACGAGACCGAGATCGAGATTTCGGCGCTGGCGCGCGAGTGCGGCGACAGCGTCCCCGCTGCCCCGATCTTGAAACAAGCGGCGCGCGAAGCGCTGCTGCTGATGGCGTCGGACTGGCAGTTCTGCATCTCGACCGGCGGCGCCAAAGATTATTCGGAAATTCGTCTGCGCAACCACTACGATAACTTCAAAGCGCTGTCTTCCCTGGTTCGTCGGGCCGCGTCGGGGGAACAACTATCCGTAGGTGACTGGAAGAACATCGCCGAATGCGAGAGCCGTGACTGCGTTTTCCCGGATATTGACCCGCAGTGGTTTGCCGCGGTCGAGCAGCCGGCGACGGAATAAGCCTGGGGATCGAAAATCAATCTCGAAATTGAGATTCATCATTGCATAATAAATCCGATGATCACAATCGGCCAACGATGGAAACGCTGTCTCAGCAGCGAACTTGGATGAGGAGATAACAACATGAAAGCCGTTGTGATGGCGGGCGGGGAAGGCACACGATTGCGCCCGCTCACCTCGAACCGACCGAAGCCTTTAGTGCCGATCTTGAATAAGCCCTGTATGCAGCACACCATTGAGCTGCTCAAGAGATTCGGCGTGACGGATATCGTCGTGACGCTCTACTATCTGGCCGATGAAATCGAAGGCTACTTCGGCGACGGTTCGGAGCTCGGAGTCAATCTCATTTACACCGTCGAGGATACGCCGCTCGGCACCGCCGGCAGCGTCAAGAAGGCGGAAGAGTATCTCAAGGACGACACCTTCATCATCGTCTCCGGAGACGCGCTGACCGACATCGACCTGGAGAAGGCGCTGGCGTTCCACCGCGAGCGGGAATCCATGGCGACTCTCGTGCTCCAGCATGTCGAGAACCCGCTGGAGTTCGGCGTCGTGATCACCGACGAAGAAGGCAGAATTCGGCGCTTCCTGGAAAAGCCCAGCTGGGGCGAAGTGTTCTCCGACACCGTCAATACCGGCATGTATATCCTGGAGCCCTCCATCTTCGACTATATGGAGCACGATAAGTCCTACGACTGGTCCCAGGATATCTTCCCGCAGATCCTTCAGGAAGAAAAGCCGATGTTCGGCTACGTCATGGGCGAGTACTGGACGGACGTGGGCTCGCTCCAGCAGTACCGCCAGGCGCAGTACGAGATGCTCCAGGGCAAGACCCAGCTTCCGATCGAGGGACGCCGCGAAGGCGGATCGATCTGGATCGGCGAAGGCACGGAGATCGATCCCACGGCGCAGCTAATGGGACCGCTGCTGATCGGCAAAAACTGCCGGATCAAGGCCGGCGCGCACGTCGGCCCGGAAACAGTCATCGGCGATAACTGTCTGATCGAGGAAGGCGCCATTCTCCAGCGCGCCATCGTCTGGGACAGCAACTATATCGGCGCCCGCACCAAGCTCACAGGATGCACCATCTGCTTCCGAAATACAATCAAGGACGATTGTATTATCCAGGAGGGCGCGGTGGTTGGCGACCGCTGTCATATCGACAGCGGCAGCAACATCCGCCCGCTGGTCAAACTCTGGCCGGATAAGATCATCGAAGGCGGCTCGGTCGTCACGATGAGCCTGATCTGGGGCAGCAAGTGGCAGGGATCGCTCTTCCGAAACCTGGGCGTCTCGGGCATCGCGAACGTCGAAATGACGCCGGACTTCCTGACCAAGCTCGGCGCATCGTACGGCGCATTCCTGAAGAAGGGGTCGACGGTTATCACCAGCCGCGACTCGGCGCCGGTCTGCCGCATGCTCAAGCGCGCCTTGATCGCCGGTCTCGCCTCCGTCGGCGCGAATGTCCTGGACAACGAAGGCATGCCGCTGCCGCTGTCCCGCCATTCAATCCGCACGAACAGCGCCGCCGGCGGCGTGCATATCCGTCTGGCGCCCGATCAGCCAAACCTCGCGCTGGTCGAGTTCTTCGATAAGAACGGCATCTACCTTTCGACCAACGGGCAGCGCAAGATCGAGACGATCTTCTACCGCGAGGACTTCGGGCGCACCGATCCCGACGAAGTCGGCGAGATCAACTATGTGTCCCGCGCGGTCGAACGCTACAGTCACGACTTCTTCCGGCTCTTGAACCGAGAAGCCGTGCAGAACTGCGGCTTCAAGGTTGTCGTCGATTACTCCTATGGACGTATCTCGGGGGTGCTCCCCCAGATGCTCGGCCAACTGGAGACCGAGACGATCGCGCTGAACGCCTACACGGACCCGAAGAAGGCGCCCAAGACCAAGGCCGAACGCAAGGCGCTGGTCGAAAACCTCGCCGCGACGGTCTCGACGCTGAGGGCGAGCCTTGGCGTGGCCCTGGAGTTCGACGGCGAGCGCCTGTCCGTGGTCGATGAGACCGGCAGCATCCTGTCGGGCTCGGACCTGCTGGCGACATTCGCGCTGCTGGTGGCGCGCGCCAAGCCCGGCGCGCAGGTCGCCGTTCCGGTCACGGCCCCCTCGTCCATCGAGACGGTCATGGCGCAGTACGGCGGCGGCGTCATCCGCACCCAGACCGACGTCCGCTCGCTGATGGCGACGGCGGCCGAGGGCAAAGAAGGCATCGCGCTGGCGGGCGACACCGAAGGCGGATTCATCTTCCCCGAGTTCCATCCGGCGTTCGACGGCCTTTTCTCCTTCGCCAAGCTGCTGGAGATGCTCGCCGTACAGAACACCACGCTCAGCGAAGTGCGATCCCTGCTGCCGAAGTACTACATGGCGTCCGAGATCGTCAACTGCCCGTGGGAGATCAAGGGCCGCATCATGCGCGTCCTGATGGAAGACACCCACGACGCGCAGACCGAGCTGATCGACGGCATCAAGATCTACCGCGACGGCGGCTGGACCCTCGTCCTGCCCGACGCCTCCGAGCCGTACTTCCGCATCTACGCCGAAGCCGAGACCCAGGACAAAGCGAACGAAATGGTTCACCGCTACGTCCTGCGCATCAGCGCGCTCAAGTAAGCAATCCGCAAACGCCCCGGCCGCCGAATGGCGGCCGGGGTTTTCTTTTTCCGCCTCTCCGAGACCCCATGACCATGCTCAAGCCTCTGTGTTTATCGCTGCTTCTCTCCATTGCCCTGGCGACGCCGAGCCGCGCGCAGTCCCCCGCCTGGGACACATACAGCGATACCTGGGTGGCGACGGATGGGCTGGGACGCTCGCTTCCGACGGCGTCCGAGGTTGGCGCGCCGCGCGCGAACAAAACCGTCGGCGTTTTCTACTTTTTGACCTTCGATCACAGTCAAGCCACGGTTTATGACAATTCGAAGATCTTGAAAGCGCATCCAGAGGCGATGGGCGACGTTCACCATCCCGCATGGGGACCGCTGAACGCCGCGCATTATTGGGGCGAGCCTCTCTTCGGCTACTACACCAGCGACGACGAATGGGTTCTGCGAAAGCACGCCCAAATGCTCTCGAACGCCGGCGTGGATGTCGTGATCTTCGACAACTCCAACGCCGTCACGTACGCCAGAGCGCGGGAGACGCTGTGCCGAGTCTGGGAGCAGATCCGGCGCGAAGGCGGCAAAACGCCGCAGATCGCCTTTCACTGTCCGTTCAGTAACGCCAATGGCATCGGAACCGACACACTGAACGAGCTGTATGAAACGATCTACGCGCCCGGACGATATTCCGATCTCTGGCTCCGCTGGCGCGGCAAGCCACTCATCATTGCCGATCCCGGATACGCCGACGCGGGCGCGCTTTCCCGCCCGCCGCAGCGCCGGCCCGCCGAATTGACGGTGGGTGAAACACTCGGCCAGGCGTTGACGGTCAGCCGTCCGTTTCTGGAAGTCGGCGGCCAGTTTCCAACCTGGGCTGCGGCGGGCTCCGGGATGACGCTTTCGTTGTTTGCCGATGGCCCCCATGTCGCACGGCTCGCACAACGATCGTGGGCCGATGTGAAAGACAACGCCACGCTGCTGATCGGAACGGGGAAAGTGCTGCCGCCGGGGAAATACTATTTGGAAATGTCGCGTCCCGTCGGCCGCATCGGCTGGTGGGGATCCTTCGGCGGTCTCTCGCAGTCCGGCGCTTACGAGAACGGCGAGCCGGTGTCCGGAGCCCGCTCGCTGCGTGTCCGATACGCGGCGGCGGAGGAAGCGCTGCCGCTCGACGCCCCGACCACACCGGCCGAAGCCCAGGAACGCGCGCGTCGGCTGCGGGATTTCTTCACCTTCCGTTCTCCGATCGCCCCTTACAACCTTCCAAAGCCCGCGCCCGGCGCGTGGGCGTGGCTGCAAATCTCACCGCAAGCGCCGCAGACCGATCCCGAAGGCAAGATCGAGGAAGTTTCCGTCGGCGTCGCCCAAAACTACAATGCGACCGACAACCGCACAGCGCCGATGAGCTTTCCCGGCGCGTTCGGCCGCAGTTACCACGACGCACGGGAAGAGACGACGCCCGGCGCCGGGCGCTGGGGATACAACTTCGACGAGCAGTGGCGGCGAGCGCGGCAGATCGATCCGCCCTTTGTATTCGTCACCGGCTGGAATGAATGGACCGCAGGTATTTACGACGACTGGGCGGGGTTTCACGCGCCGCCGCCGATCTTCGTGGACGAGTTCAACGAAGAGTTCAGCCGCGATATCGAGCCGATGCGCGGCGGCCACGGCGATGACTATTACTACCAGCTTGCCGCCAATATTCGGCGATACAAAGGAGTCAGATCGCTTCCTGCCGTCTCGCCCCACCCCATCGCCATGAATGGACGTTTCGAGCAATGGAAGAACGTGACGCCCGAATTCCGAGACCCGATCGGCGACACCGCGCATCGGAACGCCCCTGGTTACGGACGCCAGGGCCCATATGTGAACGCCACCGGGCGCAATGACATCATCGCCGCCAAGGTAACGTACGACGCGGCCAACATTTACTTCTATGTCCGTACACGTACGAAGCTGACTCCCCATACCGACGCCGACTGGATGCGCCTCTACCTCAATACCGATGCGAACGATCGCACCGGCTGGCTGGGGTATGACTTCACGGTCAACGGCAGGATCGGCGACCATACCACCCGCGTGGAGCGAAATGTCGGCGGCGTAAATCGCTGGCGCGTCGCAGCCCAGGCGCGTTACGCCGTCCAAGGCAATGAGTTAGAAATCGCGATCCCAAGGTCCGCGCTGGGGATCCAGCGGCTGCCGGCGGCCATCGACTTCAAGTGGGCGGACCACTGCCGTACTCAGGGCGACGGGACGGATTTCACCCAGAACGGAGACGCGGCGCCCGACGACCGTTTCCGTTACCGCGCGAAGTTCCGGTAAGCGCCCTCGACCAGGGAAATACCTGCTTTCCCGCCCTATTTTCCGGGGTCCTCACGCCCGATAATAGAATCACAAAGAGTTCTTCCCCACGCACCGCCGCGTTCTCCTTATGGATTTTAGAGAAGGTATTACCATGACTCCTACCATTATCGCCTCTCACCATTCGTCGAATGCGGCGGAATCCGCCGAGGACGCATCTCCCGAGCGGATCGCCGATCTCGCCGACTCCCTGGTCGGCAAGATGAGCCGCGCCAGCACGGAAATCAGCCGAATCAACGACCGGACGCGGCTTCTTTCGCTCAACGCCCAGATCGAAGCGGCGAGGGCCGGCGGGCCGACCGGCGCCGCCTTCGGCGTCGTCGCCTCGGCCATGCAGGATCTGTCCGATAAGACATCCCAGGTCGCGGGCGCCATGGCGACGGAGACGACGGAAGCCAACAAAGCGCTCCGTCAGATTATCCAGGTCCTGACCACGAATGTGCGCGGCCTGCGGCTGTCGGATCTGGCGCTGACAAATATCGACTTGATCGACCGCAACCTCTACGAGCGATCCTGCGACGTGCGCTGGTGGGCCACGGACAGCAGCCCCGTGGCGGCGCTGGCCGAGGGAACGCCCGAAGCGGCGCGGCGATGTTCGCAGCGTCTCGGCGTGATTCTGAAATCCTACACCGTTTATTACGACCTCGTCGTCTGCGATCTGAACGGGCGCGTGATCGCTAACGGGCGTCCCGATCTCTATCAGTCCGTCGGTGCGGATTGCTCTCAGGACGCCTGGTTCCGGACAGCTCTGGCAACGCGCTCGGGCGAAGAGTTCGGATTCCAAAGCGTCCATGCCAGCCCGCTGGTGAAGGGCGAGCGCGTCTTAATTTACTCCTGCTGCGTCCGGGCGAACGGCGATGTCGGCGCCGCGCCGATCGGCGTTCTGGGCATTATTTTCCACTGGGACGCGCTGGCGCAGACAATCGTGGAGAATACCCCCATGAGCGCCGCTGAAAAATCAGGAACCCGGGTCTGCATTGTGGACGACGCCGGACTCATTCTGGCGGATACGCAGGGCCGGCAGCTATTGGATCGTCTGGAGCTTCCCAATTCCTCCAAACTCGCTGGAGAGAACAAAGGGTTCACGCAGATGACTCTGAACGGTTCCGACTGCTGCGTCGGCTACGCCGTATCTCCCGGCTATGAAACCTATGCGACCGGCTGGCGTTCGCTGATCATTCAAAAGCTCGACGCCAAAACCTCATAACGCCTTCCTTGAGCATATCGCGGGCCGTCGGCTATAATGTTATTGCCGCGCGCCCGCAATATCCAAAATAAATTCGCGCCCGGCGACTACCGATGCAGATCGACAATCTGATTCGTGAAGCGCTTTCACAGCCAAAAGACGCTATCAACTACTCCATCAGCCAGGCCCTGACGGACATCTTCCCCGACCGCGCTCTGCTGGAAACGACCGACGGCTCGTTCAACTTAGAGCAATTTGCCCACGCCGGTCACTGCAAGCTCGAACTGAGCCACCGGCTGCACAACCGCCTCGTGACGTCCTGGCATGGCCGTTCCTACGGGATTGGGCGATCTCTGGAAAGCGGCTGTTATAAAGTTCTCTGGAACGGCGAAACAATCGATGTCCTGACGGTCAGCTGGGCCGATGGACGATGCCTGACCCAGTTTCATTGGATTGTCGCCGATCACCAGGAGCTTGCCGACCGCTTCTTCCGAACCGTCTGCGAATGGGAAGAGGAGATCCGCAGTGAGGTGCTGGTGTTCGAGAACGGGCACTGGCAGAAAAACGCCGCGCTCTACCGCTCGATCCAGGCCGCCACGTTCGAGAATCTTATCCTGGCGGGCGAATTGGCCGAAGAGTTACGCGGCGACTTTGACAGCTTCTTCAAGGCGCGCGATCTCTACGAGAGATACAATATTCCGTGGAAGCGGGGCGTCCTGTTTCTGGGCGATCCCGGCAACGGCAAGACGCACACGACGAAGGCGCTGATCAACTGGCTCAAGCAGCCCTGCCTCTACGTCAAGAGCTTCAAATCGCCTTACGGCACCGATCACGGCAGTATTCGAGACGTCTTCGCGCGAGCGCGCAAAACAACGCCATGCCTGCTGGTGCTGGAAGACCTGGATTCGCTGATCAACGACAAGAACCGTTCGTTCTTTCTCAACGAAATGGACGGCTTTGAGGCAAACACCGGCGTTGTAGTCATCGCGACGACGAACCATCCTGAGCGCCTGGATCCCGCAATTCTCGACCGCCCCAGCCGTTTCGACCGTAAGTACACATTCGAACTGCCGGCTGCGGAGGAGCGCTCCGCCTATCTGTCGCGCTGGAACAGCTCCAGCGATTCGGAGATGCGCCTTTCAAACGATGGGCTGTTCGATGTCGTCACGGCCACGGACGGTTTTTCGTTCGCCTATCTCAAAGAACTGACGCTTTCTTCGATGATGCGCTGGATCGAGAAGCCAGCGGCGGGAGCAATGGACCTCGTGATGCTGGGGCAGACGGACATGCTTCGCGAGCAGATGAAAACCTCGCAAGACGCGCCGCTGGAGATTTTGCCTCCTGAGGACGATGAGGAAGACGAGGAGTAGAGCAGACGCCAAAAAGGGGCGGGACGAAAATCGTCCCGCCCCTTTTTATGGCCTGTCAATACTTGAGCAGTGCTTGAATTTCGTAGCCATCGAGCGCCGCGCGGCCCTGTAAGAATTCGAGCTCGATCAGGAAGCTGAAGCCGATGACCGTTCCGCCCAGCGTTTCCACCAGCCGCGCGGCGGCGGCGGCGGTGCCGCCGGTGGCGAGCAGGTCATCCACGATCAGCACGCGCTGGCCCAGCTGGATCGCGTCGCGATGGACCTCCACGGCGTTTGTCCCGTACTCCAGCGCATACTCTTCCCGAATGGTGTCATGGGGCAGCTTGCCGATCTTGCGCACCGGAACAAAGCCTAAGCCGAGGGCGAGCGCCACCGGCGCGCCGAAGACGAAGCCGCGCGATTCGATCCCGACAATCACGTCCGGCGCCTTGCCGGACGCCCATCCCACACAATGATCGATCACTTCTTGGAAGGCGGCGTAATTCGCCAGAACCGGGGTGATGTCTTTAAACAGAATCCCCGGCTTTGGAAAGTCGGGGATGTCACGAATCAAACGGGCCGCAAGCAGATCGGTCACTCAGTTTCCTCGATATTTTTAGTAGCGATACGGGTTGTTCGTCCCCAGGATAATCGGGCCGCCCCCGCCAAACCCGTATCCGGGCCAGCCAGGAAGGACCGTGAGGCCGCTGCCATTGGAATATCCGCCTGAACCGCCATAGCCCATCGAGTTATAAGGGTTATAATTCGGCCCATAGTAACCGAAATAGGGATTGCCGCCTTGCGGATACTGTCCCTGCGGATTTTGCCCCGGCTGCGCGTTCGGCGCGTTGGGATCCGTGGCGGCGTTCGCGTCGGCGGTCGTATCGACCGGCGGCGGTTCCGGCGCATTGCGGAAAGTCCGCAGCGGCAGCTCCAGGATCGGCTTGCCGCTGGCGGTGTAACCGATCACCTTGCCGCCCGTGGAATTGCCGCCCCGGCCGCGCGGAGTGATAGCGTAAAAGGTCTTCCAAACCGTGTGGGACTGGCGCGCGATTTCCGCAGCCGCTTCCTTGGCCGTCATGTCGTCGCCGGTGAACTTGACCGAACCGTCGACATTCTCGGTGATCTTCGCCACCGCGCCATCGACTTCGGCGACTGTCTGGATCGCCTCACGCGCGGCCACGGAGCCCTCCTTGAAGGTCACCGGGGCATCCGAGTCCAGCACGGGGGCTGGCGCGGCGGTGTCCGTGGACGACTTGCGCACGACGATCACCTTTTGGAAATCGGCGTTCAGAGCGTTGGCGAGCTGATTGATGGCGTCGAGACGCGCGCCCGGTCCCTGAAGATCATCCACGGAAAAGGTGACGCGTGTGTTGGGATCGATGCCTTGCTTGAGGGAAATCGTGATTCCGAGCTTGCTGTCGATCTGGGCGACCGCATCGCTGACGGGAGTGGAGTTAAAAGAAAGTGACGCCGCCGATGCAGGATACGCTCCGCACAGGGCCAATACGGCGGTGAGCGGCGCCAGCGTTCGGCGCTGAAATATGTTGACCGATTTTATCATGGGACCAATACCTCCGTAAACGTTCGACATCAGAAGAACATCGCTTACTTAGATCTTGTTCCCGATTTTTTTGCCCTGCAAACGATGAAGTTCGCAGGGCAAAAATTCCGTAGGAACGACTAGACGGCCGCAGCGGCCACGATCGCCGCGAAGTCCGCCGGCTTGAGGCTTGCCCCGCCGATCAGACCGCCGTCGATGTGCTCCTGAGCGAGCAGTTCGGCCGCGTTGTCGGGCTTCATGGAGCCGCCGTACTGAATGCGGACCGCATTCGCGACATCGGCGCCGTAAAGGCTCTCGATCGTCTTGCGGACGACGCCGCAGACGCGCCCCGCTTCATCGGCCGCGCAGACCTCGCCGGTGCCGATCGCCCAAACGGGCTCATAGGCGAAGATCAACTGCGAGCGCACCAGATCCGAGGAAACGCCGTCCAGCGCCTTGGTGACCTGATCGCGAACGATAGCGTCCGTCGATCCGTCCTTGCGCTCGGCCAGGGTCTCGCCGATGCAGACGATCGGGATCAGGCCGGCTTGCAGCGCGGCGTGTGTCTTCACGTTGACGCCGGAGTCGGTCTCGCCGAACGCCTTCAGCAGATCGGGCGTCAGACCCTCTTCGGCGACGCCGAAGCGGCCGCGCGTTTCCGAGTGTCCGATCAGGACGTACTTGGCGCCCGCGTCCAGGATCAGCGGAGCGGAGACGTAGGAGGTGTAAGCGCCGCTTGGCTTCCAGAACAGGCCCTGCGCGGCGGTCGCCACGCCCGTGCCTTGGAACGCCTGGGAGACGGAGTACAGCGCGGTATAAGGCGGGCAGATCACGATATCCACGCCGTCTTTGCCGGCGACCAGCGGCGCAAGCGCCTCCGCGAACGCCAGCGCTTCCGATACGGTCTTGTTCAGCTTCCAGTTGCCGGCGATAATCTTCTTGCGCATTGAGAGAAACCTTTTCGTTGTCTTGTCGATCGTTACGGTTTGCGGAACAGGGTCTGGTCGCGGCGGCGTCCGACGGAGATCATGGTGATCGGGACGTCGATCAGCGCTTCGACCGTTTCGATGAACCGCCGGGCGTTGCCGGGCAGGTCTTCGTAGTTCTTCACGTTGCTAACGTCTTCTTTCCAGCCCGGAAGGGTCTGGTAGATCGGAACACAGCGGCTCAGACGCGCCTGGTCGCTCGGGAAGTCCTGAATGACTTTGCCGTCCAGTTCATAGGACGTCGCGATCTTGACCTCATCGAAACCACACAGCACGTCCATATGCCCGAGATACAAGTCGGTAAGACCGTTTACGAGCGAGGAGTAGCGCAGCGCGACGCCGTCCAGCCAGCCGCAGCGGCGGGGACGCCCGGTCGTGGTGCCGTATTCGGCGCCGCGATCGCGGATCAGGTCGCCGATCTCGTTCTCCAGTTCGGTCGGGAAAGCGCCCGCGCCGACACGTGTCGTGTATGACTTGGAGACGGCGATGATCTGATCGATCTGCGTCGGTCCCAGGCCCGTGCCGATACAGGAGCCGCCGGCGGACGGGTGCGACGAGGTCACATAAGGATAGGTGCCGAGGTCGATGTCCAGCAGCGTCGCCTGGGCTCCTTCGAACAGGACCTTCTTGCCGGACTTCGCGGCGTAGGCCACGCGCAAGGCAGTGTCGTCCACATAAGGACGCAGCGCTTCGGCGTACGGCGTCAGTTCCGCAATAATATCTTCCGCTTTCAGGGCCGGCGAGTCGTAAATCTTTGTCAGGAGCTCATTCTTCAGTTCCAGAGCTTCCGTCAAGCGCGCCGGGAAAAGATCCGGGTCGACGAATTCGCGCATCCGGATTCCGATGCGAGCCGCCTTGTCCTGGTACGCCGGACCGATACCCCGACCGGTCGTCCCAAGCGCCTTCTTACCCTTGCGCTTTTCTTCCAGCTCATCCAAAAGCCGGTGGTATGGCAGCACGACATGCGCATTGCCGCTGATCTTCAAGTTTTCGCAAGTGACGCCGCGTCCCTGCAGATGCTCGATCTCGCCGACAAAAGACGCCGGGTCTAAAACGACGCCGTCCGCCACCACGCAAAGCGTCTCCGGATGCAGGATTCCCGCAGGAATCAGATGCAGCTTGTACTCCTGGTCATCCACCACCACCGTGTGGCCAGCATTCGATCCGCCGCCCCATCGGACAACAACGTCTTTGTCGTGTGCGAGGTAGTCAATGAGCTTACCTTTCGACTCATCGCCCCACATCGCTCCCACAACTACAGTGTTCGTCATCTTGCTCGCCCCTTTTAAGGCCGCCTGCATCGTCGGCAGCCGACCTGAAATTATAGCACCCGGGCTTCGCCAAAGTCAACCGCGATTCTCGGGAATGGAGCGGGGACAGGAGGGAAAGAGGAATAATTTGCGAGAGCAGGAGGGCAAATTTGAGACGGACGGCCCCTACGGCGCCCTGCTCTCGGCCTCTTCCCACGCCGCTTCCATCGCCGCCCAGCGGTCCGGGGACAAGGAAGCGCCTTCGGCCGCCAGTGCTGGCGGAGCGGCGGCGCCGAGGCGGCGCAGCCGTTCGGACACCTGCTTCAGGGCGTCTAGAGCCGCCTGGCAGCGCGGGCAGTGGGCAAGGTGCCACAGCGCGTATTTCTGGACCATTCCGGTCACGGAGCCGTCCACCAGTCCGGAGATCAGCGATTTCATGTGCCAGCACGGCTTGATGGGCTCGATTGTCGGGATGTCGGTCACAATCGCCTCCGGCTGCGCGCATAGTCGACCAATCGCTCGTGCAGCATCATTCGCGCCCGGGAAAGGCGCGAGCGAACGGTTCCAATGGGGATATTCAGCGCGGCGGCGGCCTCCGCGTAGTCGAGTCCTTCGACATCGACCAGCATGACGCACATCCGCAGGGGTTCGGACAGCGAGGCCAGCGCGCGCTCCAGCTCCTCGTCCATGATTCCGGAAAGGAGCGCCGTGTCCGGCCGGTCCTCGGGAGCCGCATGCGCCGACGGGGGCGCGGTCTCGCCGCCCCGCGTGAGCGTATCGACATCAACGCCGGCGTCCCACTTCTTGCTGTGGCGGTAACTGTTGATGTAGTCGTTCGTCATGATGCGCAGCAGCCACGCATACGCGTTGCTGCCCGGCATGAACCGCCCTTGCAGAAACGCTTCATAGCCCCGGACCAGCGCATTTTGCGCCAGGTCCGCCGCGCGGTCCTCGTCGCCTTGCGCCATGCGGCGCGCGGCGCGCAGCAGGCGGCTCTCCGTGTCGCGGGCGATCTGCGCGAACTCGGCGCGCGCGCGGACCGGCGAGGGCGAAACGTTTGGCGCGGACGCCATATCAGGCTCCGGCTTTCGCATCAGCGCGCCGGCCCTTCTCGGTATTGCAAGCTCCATAACCCGACGTAACAAACGACCGGACCGTGAAGTTCCATAATCGCCGAACGGCGTTATCCCTTCTGCAAATGATACGCGCGGGTGACCGAGGATGTCTTCTTATGCTGGCAGGACCAGTAAACATCTTCCGTGCGCTGGACCATTTCGCGCTCACTGAACTTGGGGTCGACGGCCTCCAGGCCCTTCTGCCCCATCTCCATACGCACCTTCGGATTTTCCAGAAGGTGGATGACGCGGTCCGCGAGTCGCGCGACATCTTTGGGCTCGACAAGATATCCAGTCACGTTGTCCTCGATGGCTTCCGGAGCGCCGTCGACATTCGTCGCGACGATCGGCAGCGAAGCGCACATCGCCTGCGAAAAGACGCGCGGCAGCCCTTCCCACAGCGAGGTCAGCAGGAACACATCAAAGAGCCGGAGCAGGCGCGGCACGTCGTCCCGGTAGCCCAGCAGATGCATCCGGTCTTCCAGGCCCGCGTTCTTGATATCATCCAGATACAGCTTGCGCAGAGGGCCGTCTCCGATAAACACAAAGTGCGCTTTCGGGAACCGCTTGCAGACCTCGGACGCGACGCGGACGAAATCTTCCGGCGCCTTCTGCGTCGCCAGGCGGCTGATCGTTCCAATTACCTGAGCGTCTTCCGGAATGCCAAACTCGCGGCGCAGCGCCCCGCGGTCCACCACCACATCACGGAATCGGGCGATGTCGATGCCGGGAAGCACCGTGACGTATTGCTCCCGCACGCCGATCTGGTCGCGCAGCCCTTTTTCGCGGTTGGCGTCCGCCACAACGATCATCCGGTCCGTGATGCGCGCCGCGCGCCGCTCCGCCGAAACAAACATCCAGCGCGCTTGCGGCGACTGGCGCTCGTGATGTCCCCATCCATGAACGGTGTGGACGATCGCGGGAACTCCCGCCGCCGACGCCGCCATGCGTCCAAGGATTCCCGCTTTGCTTCCATGCGTGTGGACGACATCCCACTTTTCTCGACGAAGCTTTTCCGTCAGGGTTTTGTACGCGAGCGCATCGACCCAGGGATGAACAGAGCGACGCAGGCTTGGCAGGCGAGACACCTGGATCCCCGCGAAATCCGTGAGGTCGTCCCAGGAATCTTCGCCGGCCGGGGTTTGCCCACAGCAGATCGCGCTCTCAATCTCCGGATGACTCATACGGCACGAGGCGATTACTGTTTCCGCCGCCCCTCCAACCGCCAGATGAGTGATGACGTGCAGTACGCGCAGCCGCTTCGTCTCAAAATGCAAAACTTAACCCCTTTCTCTCGTCGCAACCGTACCGTGACGAGGCCCATCTTTGGGCGCAAACCGAAATCTTATCGAAGCAGACGCCGAACGGCTTAGAGACCGCCGGAAGGGATTCGCTTCGAAAACGTGACGCACTTCCGGCGAGGAAGCAAAGCCGGGAGACACGACGCGATTGGGGAGAACTCGACAATTGCTGTTTAGCGCGGGAAGGCGACGCCGCCGCGCTCCATGAATTTGTCATTCGTATATCATGAACGGGAGCCGCGCGGTCGTCCAGAGTCTTTGCTCCGCATGTTCATGTCCAATGGTCGTATTGATGGAATGCACTATAGTAGCAGATATTATGTAATCCGTGAGCACTTTACTGCGCCAAAATCCGACAAATTCGCTGTTAGCGGCTTACGATCACCCTTTATTAGACACTTTTAACCGCGAAAGCGTGTCCAGATAGGCCGTTACGGTGTCGACAAACTGCGCGTGCGACCATGTCAGCGGCGCCACGGAAAGCGGCTCCAGGGAGAACGGATGCACCTGCTCCGACAGAATGCCCGTGCGCTGCGCGCAGATCCCCACCCACTCCAAAAGGTCCAGCGCGCCCGAAAGATCCGAAGGGCTCTTCGCCGTCGCGATATACCAATCCGCCAACCAGAGCGTGCAGATGATCCAGGGGTTGCCCGGAATTTTGTCGAAGTCGTCCGTCACATGGAAGTAATAGTCTCGCTCGTAACGGGCGACTCCCCCCACCCCGGCGCGCACCCAGAGCTTGCGGCCGATCGCCTCCATATTCGCCACGACATGCGGATCGGACGCCGGCAGCACGCCGAAGGCGAAGACTGAATAAGACGACGCGTCCACCGCCCAATCTTTCTCCATCGAGCCGTCGGGCCGGACCGTGATCATCCGCGCGAAATGCCGAACGCCATCGTCCCAGAAGTGCGTCAGGATCGCTTCCTTGATCTCCTCGGCGGCCGTCTGATAGCGCAAGCGGTCGGCGTCATGCCCGAAGATCTCCGCGAAGCGCGCGGATGCGGACAAGGCCGCGCACACCGTCGCCGTCGTATAGATGTGCGTCCCGCGACGCTCTTCCCAGAGGTCCCAGCTGGGCAGCGGAAGTTTGCTGTCGGCGTATCGATAGGACGCCATAAAATCCGACGCCGGTTTCACGAACGATTCGTACAGGCGCGCCGCGAACTCCGTATCTTTGTACTTCTCGAAATGACGCCACAGCGACCAGACCACCAGCGCGGTGCCGTCTTCCTGAATCGGCGTCTCGCGGCCGCCGTCCGGCGTGGCGTAGGGATGCCACGAGGCGCCCACCGTTCCATCCGGGCCGTACTTGTGCAGCAAGGCCGCCGGGTTCTTCGGCAGTACGCGGGCGCAAAACTCAAAAAACGGCTTCGTAATCTCCTCGACGCCGATCTTGTCCAGCGCGGCGGAGGCCAGCGCCCCGTCGCGCGGCCACATGTAGGAGTAGTGCGCGCGCGCCGTCTCCATGATATCGCTGTCGTTGGAGGCCAGGATCGCGCCGCGTTTGTCGCACTGGGTGCGCATGATCAATATACTGCGAACAAAAAGCTCGGCGACACGCGGAGGCAGTTTCGCGAGATCGTCGCGCCTGTCGCCGTACGCTTTCCAGTAAACACCGGTCTGGCGCATCGTCTCTTCGAACTCGGTCTTCATCGGTGCGTGAAGCGCCGTCGCCGCCTCCAGATTCGCCGCCGCCGCCATCCAGGTTCGCAGCGTCTCGCGGCCGCGCCCCGAGACATGCAGCGAATGGCTCGCCACGCTGTCCACGGATCCCTGCGCCATGGCGTTCATGGAGAGCAAGCCGTCCTCGGCGTCTCGCCATGTGCCTTCGGCGCCCCGAAAACCCTTTTCCCCGCAAGCGTATTGAAAGATACCCACATTCTCCGCCTCGCATGCATCACCGACGTATCCCGCGAATAAAAAGTACCGATCGCGCTTGTAGTGAACCATCGCGTCTTCATAAGGATAGTAAAACGCGGTGTCGCCGATATCGGATTCGTCGATTCGCAGGTCGTGCGCCAAAAACACGCGGACTTCCCGCGATGTCTCATGAAGGTTTTCGATGGTGATGCGCTGGAGGAAGAGGTTGCGATCGTGCGCAACGGCGTGATTGAACGTGAGCAGAAGACCAAGATCGCCGCTGCGGGCGGTGCAGTGGGTCACCAGCGTCGCGTCTTCGTAGTTGATGCGCCAGTCCCACGAATCGTCGAGCCAGGAAAACTTGCCTTCGCCGGTCCAGACGCCGATACGACAGCGATATCCGCCGACGTGGTTCGCCCAGCCAACATAGGGATAGTAAATGTCGCGGATGGAGAGATGGCGATCGAGATTGACGAGCAACTCTCCATTGCCGAGCACAATGTCGCGAGGCATAGACGGCAGGCTCCCTAAAATTTCCCGTAGGATACCCGCACACACTTCCGTTCGTCAACGAAATATCGCGTAAGTCCGCCAAGTGGGTACAATATCGCCATGTCAAGCTTGAGAACCGATTCGCGCCCCGTCGATTCCGAAGGCGGCGGCGAGCTAGCGCGCGATGTGCGCATACTGGGAAACGCTCTAGGGAATGTTTTGCGAGAGCAGGGAGGCGACGCTCTTTACGAACGCGTGGAAAGAATCCGGGCGCTGACCAAGGAAGCGCGGCGGACGCAGGGCCGGGATCCCGCCGAACAAGAGCTGGACGCCCTGTTCGCCGGCATGGACTTCGCGGCGGCGTTGCCCGTGCTCAAGGCGTTCACGACCTTCTTCCAGCTGATCAATCTCGCCGAACTCAAAGAGATCGCGCGCGTCAACCGCCGGCGCGCGGCGGAGGCGAGCGACGCCCCGCGCCGAGAATCGATCCGTGACGCGATCCGCGCGCTCAAAGAGTCCGGCGCCGGCCCGGAGCAGATGCACGACCTCATTCGCGCCCTCTCCATCCAGCTCGTGTTCACGGCGCATCCCACCGAATCCAAACGCCGCAGCGTCCAGCAAAAGCTGCATCGCTTGTCGAACGTGCTCACCCGTCAGGAAGACCCACTGCTTTCGCACAGCGAGGCGCTGGCGCTGGACGCGGAGATCGCCTCCGAAGTCGAGATTCTCTGGCAGACGGATGAAGTCCGCCAGCGCCGCCTGTCCGTATTGGATGAGGCGAGGAACGTCCTTTTCTACTTCAGCCAAACGCTGATCGCCGTCACCCCGCGTATCTACGACGATCTGCGCTCCGCGCTCGCCGAATACTACCCCGGCGAAACGTTCGAGATTCCCACCGTCCTGGAGTTCGGCTCCTGGATCGGCGGAGACCGCGACGGCAACCCGACCATCACGCTGGACCATACGACGGAAGTCCTGCGGCTGCACGCGGACTTAGTCCTTTCGTATTACATTCCTGCAATACGCAGCCTGAGCGACAAGCTCTCCCAGTCCCGTCACTATGTCGGGATCTCCCGCGAACTGGAGCAGTCGCTCGCGGATGACGCCGCGCGGCAGCCGGATGTCGTCGCGGAAGCCGCCAATCGAAGTCAGACCGAGCCGTATCGCCGCAAGATGGAGTTTATCTGGGAGCGCCTGCGCGACACCCAGCGCCGGCTCAACGGCCTGGAAGCGACCCTGCCCTACGCCAGCGCCGCCGAGTTCATCCATGATCTTGAGATTGTGGACCGATCGCTGCGCGAGAACAACGGCGTCTTCGCCGCAAACCGGGCTCTGGCGCCGTTCCTGAACCAGGCGCGCGTCTTCGGCTTCCACCTGGCCCGGCTCGATATCCGGGATCACAAAGAAAAGTATATCGGCGCGCTCGCCGCCGTATTCGCTCCGCTGGGCGTCGATTGGAACGCGCTGGACGAAGACGCGAAGATCGCGCTTCTGGAGCGTGAGATCGCCAACCCGCGCCCGCTGATCCCGGCCGAGCTGGATTACGACGAGTCCGTGAGCGAGACGATCAACTTGCTGCGTCTCGCCAAAACAAAGACCGAACAGATCGGGCCGGAAGCCATCGGGTCGCTGATTATGTCGATGGCGTCCACCGTCTCCGATGTCCTCGCTATGCTGCTGCTCGCGAAGGAAGCGCGTCTGCTCAAGATCCACAGCGATCAATTCGACTCGAGCGTGGATGTGGTTCCGCTGTTCGAGACGATCGCCGATCTCGAGAATGCGCCCGGCGTTCTGGACACCCTGCTCTCCAATCCCGTGTATCGCAAGAACATCGATGCGCGCGGCAACCAGCAGGAGGTCATGGTCGGCTACTCGGACAGCAACAAAGACGGCGGCTATGTGACGGCGAACTGGAAGCTCTACGTCGCGCAGACAAAGCTTGCGGAAGTCTCGCGCAAGCACGGCGTCGCGCTCCGTATCTTCCACGGACGCGGCGGCGCCGTGGGACGCGGCGGCGGTCCGGCGAACAAGGCCATTCTCGCGCAGCCGCCCGGCAGCATTCAAGGGCGTCTCAAGATCACCGAGCAAGGCGAAGTGATCGCGGCGCGGTACTTCGACGAACGGATCGCGTATCGAAACCTGGAGCAGGTCGTTCACGCCGTGCTGACCGCCAGCGCCGAGGCCGCGCAGCCCGGCCATGCGGAGCCGAAGGCCGAGTGGATCGCCGCCATGGATGAAATCTCCGATGACGCTTTTCACGCATATCGCTCGCTGGTCTATGAAGATCCGGAGTTCGTCCGCTTCTTCCATGAGGCAACGCCGATCGGCGAATTGGCCCAGCTCAATATCGGGTCACGACCGCCCAAACGCACGGCGTCGGACAAGATCGAGGATCTGCGCGCCATTCCGTGGGTCTTCTCCTGGATGCAGAGCCGCTACACGCTGCCCGGCTGGTACGGGATCGGCGCGGCCCTCGGCCGCTACGCCGCGCGCTCGCCGGAGCACTTAGCCTGCCTGCAAGAGATGTATCGCAACTGGGCGTTCTTTACCACGACGCTGGACAACGCGCAGATGTCGCTGGCTAAGGCCGACATGGACATCGCGGCCAAGTACGCCACACTGGTTTCCGATGAGAATCTGCGCGCGCGTGTGTTTGGAGCGATCCACAAGGAATACTGCGATTCCGTGGAGATCGTCTGTAAGATCATCGGGGGCGACGCGCTGCTGGACAACAGCCCGGTGCTGCAAAAATCCATCCGGCTGCGCAACCCGTACGTGGATCCGCTGAGCTATCTGCAAGTGGAGCTGTTAAGCCGGCTGCGCACGCTGCCGACGGACGACGGCGAGGGGCGTGAGGGAGAAGACGCGGAGCGAGACGCCATCCGCGCGCGGCGCCGCGACCTGCGCGCGGCGGTGCTGCTATCGATCAACGGCGTGGCCGCCGGTCTCAAGAACACGGGCTAGTCGAAAAAAAGCGAGGGGGTGGAGGTCAATCGTCGATCTCCACCAATCCCTCTTCCGTTCCGACTTTGTGGATATATACCGGCACGTAGCCGAATGTCCGATAGAAGCGAAGAGCTAGTTCGCCCTCATCCGCATCCGAGTCAACAATGTTTCCCTGATAGACGGCGACATACCGTCCATAGTGCTCATCGATTGTCGTCTGAGGCAGTTGGTTGAACGCCACCACTTCCTTCCAGAAGGGCGCGTCTTCGATGTCTTCACGCAGCCATGGCATGGACGACAGGCTGACTTGAGTCGTGTCCGAAGATGAAGGATGAGAATTGCCGTTATGATGCTCCGGGTCCGGCTGGGCGGAGAATATTTGATCTGAAGCGCCGGTCATTGCGAAACCTCCTGCCCAAAGTATAGCAAAAGGGCAAGGAGGAGTCAAGCAATTTTCCATCGTGCGGCCGGACGAAAGCGCTATGGGCGCGGAAAGCGCGCGAAGTCGTCAAGAAGCCCGGCGTTATTACGCCAGTCCCGACGAGAAGATCTTCGCTTCTTCCGTATAAGTGTTGAACGGTTCCTTCATCTCCAGATGCAGGCGCTTCGAGAGATAGATCAGGTCCCAGTCGATGACGTAGTCGCGATAGTTGGTGGCGAGGAGCTTGTCGATGACCATTCCCCTGCCCTTCGCGCGCGTCGTCTGCGGCGGCGTGGTCATGGCTTCGAAGATCCGCCGGTCGGTCGTGACGCGCTCCACCAGTCCCGCTTGCTCCAGGCCATAGTAAAGCCCGTCGTCCGGGCTGACGTTATGGTACTCTAAGTCCAGAGAATGCAGAACGTCGTCGCCCCACTTCACTTCGCCGTCCGCCTCCATGAACTCTTCCAGCATCTTGCGCTTGGCGACCCAGTCCAATTTGTCGGACAGCAGATACGGGTCTTTCTCCAGCGTATCCAGCACGTACTCCCATTCGCCGAGCACATAATCCGTCTGCTCGTCGCGGCCCGTGTAGCGTTTTTTGGCGGCGTTCAGATAGAGACGCTGCAAATCGACGGCCTTGATCGTGGCGCCGTCCTTGCGGGTCACGATCCACTTCCAGGTCGGATCGCGCGAAACGCTCTTGAGCGCATCCAGAGCGTCCCTCAACTCCACATCGTGCAGCACCACGCCGTCTTCGATCAGGTCCAAAGCGATGCTGGTCGTCCCAACCTTCATCAGGGTCGCATACTCGCTCATATTGCACTCGCCAAACAGAATGTGCAGGCGATGCATGTTGAGATAGTTGTAGTACGAATCCCACTTCGGATTGATGATCGCCCGGTTAAAGCGAACACGCGAGGAGATCGTCTTGACGATGTGGTCCGCGCGCTGCGACAACTGGAAATCGACCGTCGGATCGACTTCGACGCCGTAGAAGTTGCCGACCCACTGGTAGTCCACCTCGTAATCCGAGATGGTCATGATATTGTTCTTGAGGCTCTTGTAGTTGAGCCGGTGCCCGCCGACGCGGCCGACGCCCGCGAAGATCTGCCGCGTCACGAGAAACGGCATCAAGCTCGCGAGGGCCTCAAGAAAATTCTGATCGTCGATCTGGACGAGGTAATTCTCATGGCAGCCGAATGTGTGGCCGCCAAAGTGGTCCACGGAGTTGGAATGGAAAGAGACCTGGTCCTGAAGATTGAGCTCGCGCAGCAGGCGGTTGAGGATCACGCGACCGGCTTTGTCGTAGGCCACAACGTCCTTGAACTCCGTGCACTCGGGCGTGGCGTACTCCATGTGCGACCCGACGGCGTCGATATAGAGACGCCCGCCGCTGCGCAGAAATCCGCCGCACCGCGCAGGCTCGAAGGCGTAGTCGCGCGCGTGCAGATCGATCAGGCCCAGCTTGTCCTTGTAGAACGCATGGTCCTTGACCTGCTCGACGATCATTTCGGGCGTGCCGGCGGCGTCGTCACGGACCATACAGCCGAACTCGGTCTCGATCCCAATAATTCTCTTATCCATCCCCACCGCCCTTTATTTCTCATGATTTCAGAAAGCCGGCGAACGAATTCGCCGGCTTCTTTTCAGCGCAGACTCACACCTAGCCCACTAACGCGGGCTGGTATGCGGATAAGACTTCGGACAATTCACCTTCGTTCAGCAGCCGGAATTTGCTTTCGCGCGTGGTGTTGCGCTCCAGCACCCCCGCTTCCACAACCCAGCCCTTCGCCAATCGCTCCTTGATGAACGCGGAGACATCACTCTTGCCTTCGCCCTCGGTGGAGTAATCGGCGTCCGCGCGGTCCTCCGCGTCCAGATGCTTGGCGCCGACGCCCCAGGCGTAGACAGCCGCCGTGAGCGCCTGAGGCAGCGTGGGAACGCCGCTGCTGACTTCCGTGGTCAGATGCTCGCGCATCCGGTCTTCGGCGTAGGCGGAGCCGGCGACGACCGCGTGGCCGAGGCTGCTGGAGAACTCGCCGTCATAGGACAAGGTCACGATCTGATCGCGCTCGGCCTTCTTGCCAAGCTCGACAAAGATGCCCCGGAAGACGATCGGCTGCGCGAAGGGATCGCTGTAGACCTTCTTGATCGCCGGCGAGATTCGGAAACTGACCATCCGCTGAATGCTGACATCGTCCGGCGAGCGCGAAAAGCCTTCGGAGTGCGCGACGTCGATCGCCGCACTGCGGATCTGCTCGATATCGCTGTGATTGCCGATCGCGCTGAACATCAGGCGATCGTAGATCTCATAGACTTTGCGCTGCGTCTGCCGCACGGAAACGAGCAGCACGCCCGCATCGTAAGTCAGAGCAACCACCGGACTGCCGTCCTTCAGACGGTCTTCAATATATTCGTTTCGCTGCTGGATACTCTCGTTCCAGTCATAAGGGCTATAGGAAGGCAAATCGTTTACTCCCACGCATTTCGACGGCGCTTACGCGCGGCCGAGGGCGCTCTTAATCTCATCGTCCGTAAAGTCGTGAATACCGTCGGCGGTAATGTATTTGGCCGCCGGCAGGAACTTGGCCGAGCCGCCGGTCGCCGTGTCGAGATCGGCGGCGATCTCCAGCAGCGTGATCGTTTCCTTGAGCGCCGTGAGACGGTCCATATTGCGGAACGGTCCCTTGGTGCGCAGGATGTACTCAAACGCGCCCCGGATCGGCGCCGAACCGCTACCCGCCGCGCCGTACTCGGCCGTCTCGAACTGGCCGCCCATGGCGTCGTAGAAGTAGATGCGTCCCTGGTTCTCCTCGGTGTCGAACGTCGAAAGAACTGGGATAAACGCGCCGATCCCTTGCAGGGCCGCCGGCATGTTGTTCGCGATCACGCGCTGGAGCTCCATCAGCTTGCCTTCTTGAGACATCGGCTGAAGCTGCGATCGCTCGAAGTATTTGAAAGTGTGGCGCAGATAACGCACAACTTCGACACTCTTGGCGAACGATCCCGAAATCGAGATCAGCGTATGGTCGTCGAGCGCCAGGACTTTCTCGGCCTGGTCATACATGATCGTATAACCCGCGGTCGCGCGGCGGTCGGCGACATTGATCAGGCCGTCTTTGTACTTGACGGCGATGACGGTCGTCCCGTGCGTCTCGATATCTTTGTAGCCCGGCACGTTCGGAACGGGCGTCGGCATCGGCAATCGGTCGGCGGCGACGATGCCCTGGGTGATTAATTCCGACAGCGATCCTCTCGCTTCGGTGGTTGGGAATGGCATTTGAATCTATATCCTTGAGACTATCGCAATACTAGGAGAATACGTCACGAAGAGCATCGTCGAAAAATGCCCGGCGAATAAATTCGCGGCTAAAAGTACGACCGTCCACCTACGTGGACTTCGGAGCCTACGGCACTTTAAAATGCCTTCGGCATAAAGGTCTGAACCCGCGAAGGCGGGTGACCGTACTTATAGGCGCGAATTCATTCGCCGGCAATTCTTTGTAAGCTTCTTCGCGCAAATTGTGAATCTACTCCCCGCTGCGCTGCCGGTACTTCCGCGCTTGATCGGGGTCGACGCGCTTCATGCGCTTGAGCAGGTCGCTGCGGTCGGGGCGTTCGACGTCGGGCTTGGTCGGTCCCTTTTCGTCGCCTTCCTTGCGGAGCGGGTCGACGGGGCCGGCGGGGCGTGTGGCGCGATCGTCATCCATTGTCGGCATAGCGTTCTCCTTCTGTATCGATCCCACGCGGCGACGGCGCTTGCCGAAACCGCGCGGACAAAATGCAAGTTATTTCTGGCCCTGCTCGCGATATCGCCGCAGCAAAGCGTTTAAGTCCGGAGCGGCGATGATGCGGGCGAGCTCCGGGGCGACGTCTTCGGGCGTCACATATGGGTCCAGGTCCGCGACCCACGATTCCTGGCCGCTGCGTAGAACGACCTTATTCCAGCTGGCGACGCCGATGTTTTCCGAGAAGCGCTCGACGAGCGCTCCGCGGATCGCGGCGCGGGTCTCGGCGGGCGCATTGGTCCGCGCAGCGTCGATCGCAGCGTCATCCGTCAGGCGAACCATCGCGCCGGACTGCTCCAGCGCATAGTAGAGGCCCTCTTCGGGATCGATATTGCTGTAGGCAAGATCGAATGACGCCAGGGATTCATCGCTCCACGGGATGCCTTCGGATTCGACATAGTCCGCCAGTAGCGCGCGCTTGGCGACCCAGTCGAGACGGTCGTCCAAACTCAGCGGATTGCTTTCCAGGGAATTCAATGTCTCTTCCCAGGCGCGCAGCGTCCAGTCGGTGTCCGCCCCCCGCCCCGCCAAACGTTCTTTGGCGGCGGCGAGGAAGACGCGCTGCACATCCACCGCCGGCGTTTTCCCCTGGCCTTCCACATCCACCAGCCACCGATAGGTGGGATCGCGCGACACATTCTTGATCGCCTGCACGGGATTTCGAAGACGGATCGGCGCACGCCAGCCTTCTTCGAGCAAACTCGTGACGAGATAAGTTGTCCCCACTTTGAGCGCCGTCGCGAACTCGGACATATTGGCGTCGCCGCAGATCACGTGCAGCCGCCGCCACTCGCGCGGATCGGCGTGGGGCTCGTCCCGCGTGTTCACGAGCGGACGCCGATACAGCGTATCCACCGAGGCTTCCTCGCTAAAGAAGTCCGCCCGCTGCGAGAGTTGATAGACGCCCGAATTCCCATTCGGCTCGATACCGATCTTGCCCGCGCCGGCGTACAGAATGCGCGTCGCGAAGAACGGCAGCAGAGCGCTCAGCAGATCGCTGAACGGCACGCCGCGCTTGACAAGGTAGTTCTCGTGCGTGCCATAAGACGAGCCGTGATGGTCCGTGTTGTTCTTATAGATATCGATCTGACCAACGCCGTCATGCTCCATCCGAGCGCGCGCCGCTTCCAGCACGATCCGCTCGCCGGCCTTGTCATGGGTCACCAGATCCAGCAGCGTCCGGCACTCCGGCGTCGAATACTCCGGGTGACCGTGATCGTTGTACAACCGAGCGCCATTCACCAGGATCCGATCCCCGCGCTCTTCCTCGACGGGCAGCGGCTTATGATCCGGCGAGTCGAACTTCGCGTCTTCCGGATCCTGGGACAGCCGATCGACATAAAACCCGCGCATATCATTGCGCGAATCCTCGCCCCGGTAATACCACGGCCCGGCCGCCGTTCCCGGATACGCCCGGACAACGGCGCGAGATTCCGCGACGAGATCACTGGCGCCCTTGCCTTCGACGGCGATCCCGTATTCTGTTTCGATGCCGAAGAGGGGCATGAGAAATTCCTTCACCTAAGCTTACGCTTAGTGTGCCCCGGTTATGAAACCCGGGTCTGGGAGCCTTCGGCTAAGCGTCCGTGCCGGACGCAAATGCCAGCTATCGATCACAAATGACCTCCGTCCGGCACGGACGGTTAGTCGCGAAGCGACTCCCAGACCCGGGTTTCATAACCGGGGATTTTCGTCAACACGGCGATATACAAGGATCTGGGAGATGCGTACGTAATTAGATCACGTTCCGCCGTGTCACCTGGCTGCCTTTTTTCGCCTTGATCGGGTTCAGACGCACGACGTTGTCGGGTTCGTAGTCCACCAGCTTGAGCCAGTCTTCGAGATTGTCCGTCTTCGGGAAGATCTCGTTTTCTTTATACTCCGTGCGTACGGCGCGCTCCATGTCTTCCCAGGAGACGCCCTCTTTGGTGCTCTTGACTTCGATCGAGCGCTTGATCGCATAATCCTTGGCTCGCTCGACGATCGAGGTGAGCAAGGCTCCGGAGACGAGGTCTTTCCAGTAAAGCGTGTCCACCGAGCCGTTGCGCAGGTAGGCTTCCAGGAACTCCGTCTCGTGGGTCTTTGACCAGATCAGCTCGGTCGTCTGCGCGACGAGGTATTCGCGGGCCTGATCGACGCCGCCTTTCTCATCGACAAGACGCCAGTCTAGAGGCAGGTCCTTGTGCAGATAGATGCCGAGGATGTCCGAGGTGCTCTGACGATCCGGGCGCACGACTTTGACCTTGCGGTCGATGCGCTCAGGGCGCAGGACAGCGGGGTCGATGTAGTCGGGGCGGTTGGACGTCAGCATCACGACGACGTTTTCCAGGGAAACCAAGCCGTCCATCTCGGCGCAGAACTGCGGCACGACCGTATTGGAGATGTTCGTGAAGCGGCCCGAGGAGCGGGTGCGCAGGATGCTTTCGGCTTCGTCGATGAAGATGAAGACGAGGTAGCCCTCTTTCGCCTTTTCCCGCGCCGTGGAAAAGATCTCGCGCACCTGTCGCTCGGATTCGCCGAGCCACATGTTCAGGATCTTCGGGCCGTTGATGTACATGAAGTACTCTTTGACGTCCCGCTTGGTGCGCTCCTTGTACTCCTGCGTGATATTGTACGCCGTCGCCTTGCCGATCAGCGTCTTGCCGCATCCGGGAGGTCCGTAGAGCAGAATGCCCTTGAGCGGACGCTTGCCGAAGCGCTCGTAGAGCTCGGGATAAAGCAGCGGAAGCTCGATGGCGTCCTTGATGACGCTGATCGCCTCCTGCTGGCCGCCGATCTTATCCCACGGGATTTCGGTGACTTGGTCGAGGAAGTAATCCTGGTTTTCCTTGCCGGCGAACGCCTCCAAAGCCACACGGCCGTTCGGCTCCATGCGCACTTCGGTCCCGGTCTTAATTTTGGCTTCCTTCAGTCCCTCGCCGCGCAGCACGACGCGGGAGTTCTGCCCCTGCTGATCGCCGCCAATGCGCAGGCGTCCGTCTTCGAGCGCCTCATTGACCTTGACGATCTGGCCGTTCTGGGCCGGGCCGAGGTCGCCGACAATCGCGTAGGCGTCGTTCACCTTGACGCGCGTACCGGTCTTGAGTTCGGCCGCATCGACATTGGGATCGATATTGGTGTAAAACTCGTTGTCGCCGAGCGCGATGTTCGCGGTGCCGTCTTCATTGCCGGAGAGGAAGACCGCGATCCGGTTCGCGGGCTGCGTGAGTTTGGTGTACGCTTCGTCGTACTTCTGGATCATCTCCTGCGCTTCGGCGAGCTGCTGCTCGTCGATCTCCAATTGGTGGCGCAGCAGGAGTAAATACTGATAGTTGGCGTCGAGCGGATCGGTGCTCTCCAGGATCTCATCCAGCACTTTGATCGCCCGGACGGAGGCGTCCGATCGCTGCGCGCTGTCGCCGCCCCTGTTCCGCCGGTTATTTCTCTCGTTGTCGCTCGGCATCCGTTCGTACCTTTCGTCTGTCTCTCGAATCTCCGTCGTCCGGCCCCCGCGTTTTTGCTTGGCCGGGCGGTTCTTGTCTCGCGCCATGTCTCGCCCCCGCCTCATCTATCTTACCCACGCGCTCCGGGTTCTTACCCTGGCTCGCGGCGCGGGCCGCGAGGCCCGTCGCCCTGGGATTTTTGACTGTCGTTTTCGGACTTTGCAGGGCCTGCGGCTCCGTGAGCAGCTCGACCATGCGGGCGGTATTGCCCTTCTCAAAAGCGTCCGCCCACTGAGCCACCACATCCCTCGCTTCAGGATCGCGGGCGGCCAGGTCCGACACATTCGCCGGATCGTCTCCGTGCGGCAGGCTCGCCAGCGTCTGCCTGGCTCTCGCCAGCGCATTCTTCACGGCGGGCACGGTGGTCCCCAGGATCTGCGCCGCCTCCTCCGCGCTCCAGCCGAGCACATCCCGCAGCACAAGCGCGGCGCGCTGCCTCGGAGGCAAGCTCTGGATCAGCGCGACAAATCCTAATCGAACATCCTCGCGCCCCTGCCCCGCCCTCTCGGCGGCGATCGACGTCTCAACCCGCCCGGCTTCCTCGGAATCGGCCAGCGATTCCCAGGACGGCCTCCGCTGCACGTGGTTGATCGACAAATTATGCGCGATCTTATAAAGCCAGGCGCGAGGCGTGGCGCGGCCTTCGAAGGTTTCCATTGCCCGGTAAGCCCGGACAAACGCTTCTTGAGCGATATCTTCCGCTTCCGCAAGCGACCCGACGTGCCGATAGCAATACGCCACCAGCTCGCGCCGGTACGGCTCCATCAGCCGGCTAAACGCCTTGCGATCGCCGCGCTGGGCGCGAACGAGTGTTTCGTGTTGTTGGTTCTGAGCCTCGGTGGTCGTCGTCACGAATCCGAACTCCTTGCTATCGCTCCTGGGATACTATTGTAACGCGTTCGCCTCCATGCAGAGTTCCCTGTCGTTGATATAGACACGGAGGCGGGATAAAAAGAACCGGCGCGCTCCAATCGTCGAAATTAATTCACGATTGCTCCCTGACCGACGTTACTATATTCCACATTCAGCCATCCTCACCCTGCATTTCGTATCTCTCGCCACAGTACTGATTTTACGCGGGTAATCCAGACAACTTACTGCTAATTACCATAGAGTATATAATTTATATATTGACAACTAAAATACTCTATGGTATATTTGTACGAATTGTGGGACACGACTGTTCGAAAGGTGCGATCAGGACAAAGGTATGAAGAAAATTATCTCGGCGGCAGTCTTGCTCTTTGCTCTGGGAGTGGGTTCGTCCACTCCTCGCATGGCGCGGGCGGAAGATATTTCGGGGTCGGGGTGGCGGCTCTGGCCGGACTCGCAGGCTCAGTGGAAAGACGATAAGCTTTATTTGCCTTCGGAGGTCAAGCTGTCGGAGCTGCCGGTGAATGCGCCGACGGGCGGATGGGCGGCGCTTGGCGGTCAGCAAGGGATCCCCGTCACGCTGCCGTCCACGGTGGAGGAGCATTATTGGGGAAAGATGGGCTTCCGGCCGTATACACGCGACGTCGCGGCGATTGGGACCGGCGACAAGGGCGTGCAGAACGGGAGTTACAACGGCGTGTCGTGGTGGTGGCGGTCGGTAGAAACACCGCGTATCAAGCCGGGCCAGCGGCTGATCGTCCATGTGCGCGGCGCGCGGCTGCGCACCGAAGTCTACTGCAACGGCAAACTTCGCGGCTATAACATCATGACGGAGCTGCCGTTCGATTCCGATGTCACCGACGCCGTCGAACCGGGCAAGCCGGCGCAGATTGCGCTTCGGATCACCAATCCCGGCGGCTTTCTCGATTGGAACGACTTCTTCCCCATGCATGGCTTCAAATGGGGCGACTATACGTTCCCAGGGTCTCATGGCTTCGGCGGTCTGGATAGCGGCGTCACGCTTTCCGTCCGCGACGACGTTTCTGTCTCCGACCTGGCGACGATCAACAATCCCGACCTTCATCGCGTCCGCCTGATCGCGGAAGTCAAGAGCGTCTCACAGGATTACAATGGGCCGGTGCATTTGCAAATCCGCCACGCGGGTTCGACCGTTTGGTCGGGCGATGTCCCTGTCAGCCTTCACGCCGGCGAGACAAAGAGCGTGGAAGCCGACGCACAGGTCGCCGGCGCAATCCCGTGGAGCCTGGATCATCCCGAGCTCTATCAGGCGACCGCCGCAATCGGCAAAGCCAACGCAGCGACCAGCGGACGGACGACGGATTTCGGATTTCGGTTCTTCACGGCGGTCGGCGTCGAGAAGATCGACGATCCCTATCTGACGCTCAACGATAAGCGTATCGTCGTGCGCTCCGCGATCTCGTGGGGCTTCTGGGGGCGCAACGGCTTGTGGCCGGACACGGAGATGGCGACACGGGAGATCACGGCGGCCAAGGCGCTGGGCCTGAACACGCTTCAGTCACACCGGAACCTCTCCAAACCGATGGTTCTGGACTTGCAGGACCGCATGGGGCTTCTGCGTTATGAAGAACCGGGCTCCGGACAATCGTCCTACGGCAACCGCTACGGCGTCACGAAGGATGTAACCATCGACGCCAAGGACGGCTTCAGCCCCGGCGTCATCGACACCAGCGGAACCGGGCCCGACGCCGAGCCGATCGAGTTCTACGAAAAGTACGAAGAAGAGAAGATTCTGGAGATGGTGAAGCGCGACCGCAGCCATCCTTCGCTGATCATGTTTACCCTGCAAAACGAAGGGGGATGGGTGGATTCGACCAATCCGCGCATCTATCGCATCATGCGTGAGATCCGCGCGCTCGATCCGAGCCGAATCGTCCTGCTAAACTCCGGCGTCATGGCGCACCGAGCGCAGGCGCTCATGCTTCCCTATTCCGATACGATCACCTACTCCAACAAGACCGACCTCTGGGGCGGGTGGCGCGACGAGCACAGCGTCGGCGGCCCCGGCAACTACACGTCGGACCTCTACACCGATCCGACTCACTACTCGCAGCGCACGCCCGAGAACGGCAAAGGCGCGATCAGCGCCTGGGGCGAAATGCTGGGCGTGGGTACGCCCGATAACTTCCAGCAGCTCATGGCTTCGTTCGACAAGAACCATTCCACGGGGTACGACTACCAGGACGACAAACGCGTGTTAGACGCCACGCACGACTTCCTGGACAAGTGGGGCTTCCGCAAGGCGTTCCCAACGGACGCCTCGTACTACAACACCGTCGGCGACAAGAGTTACTTCTTCTGGCAGAAGATCATCGAGCAGGCGCGGGCCGACAACGCCAACGACTACCTCGTGATCAGCGGATGGGAAAGCACGACGATCGACAACCACTCGGGTATCGTCGATAACCATCGCTTCTTCAAAGGCGATCCCAAAATTCTCCATCGCGCTTCTGTTCCCGAGATGCTGGTCGTACGGCCGCGCCGCCTGGCGCTCGCCAAAGGGCAGCACGATCTGATCGATGTCTTTCTGGTCAACGAAACTGGGCGCATGGGGCCGCACACGCTGAACATCACAGTCAAGCGTCCGAACGGATCAGTGCTCTCCACAGTCTCCAAAGCCGTTCGCGCGGAGGGCGGCAACACCTACGGACAGCTTTTGGACGAGGGAATTGAGTTCACCGCCGACACCGCCGGCATGCTTTCCGTGGAAGCAAGCCTGACGCCGGACACAGGCGCGAGCACGGAGAAGTCCCTGACGCAATCCGAGAAAGTCAACGTCATCGACGCCGCGCCTTCTTTTGCCTCGGCGCCGAAAGTCGCCGTGCTGGAAGAAAATCAGGATATCGCCAATGTTTTGACGAACACGCTCCACATCACGCCATCGAAGTATGATCCTAGCGACGCGACGGCGAACGTCATCGTGTTCGCCTCCAAAGGCAAAGATCCCGACTTCGACGCGCTGGCGTCGAAGAACGGCGCCCCGCAGGGAGGGCCCAGCGCTCTGGATTCCGCGCTGGACAAAGTCAAAAACAACGGCGCGCGTCTGGTGCTCTGGCCCAACGGCGAGCGCTCCGCCCGCTGGATGGCGCATCAACTGGCGGACCGCAAGGTTGTGACGCTGGATGACTGGGTTCAGCACACAGGGGCGTCCTGGTTCGGCTCCTGGTACTTTGTGCGCAAGCACTGGCTGTTCGCCGGCCTGCCCGCGGACTGCGTGATGGACTGGCGCTACGACAACTCCTGGAACCCACAGCGATCCAACGGCGATGACGACAGTACCGGCGGCGCAGTGCTCAGCGCTCCGGGCCTGGAAGTCGCCTGCGGCTACACCAACAACGAAAAGAAAACGCTGATCGGCGCCTCCGCCGTCGTCCTCCCCTACGGCAAAGGACAGGTCGTCTGGTACTGCTTCCCGCAGCTGCTGGACGCCCTCACCAAAGACCACCTCGCCACCAACACCGCCGTCGCCCAGCGCCTGCTGGCGAACGCCGTGTTCACTCCGATGGCGGCGAAGTAAATCGCGCCCTATCTCGGCAAAATACAAAACGCCGGCGGACATGGTGTCCGTCGGCGTCCTGGGCAATGCCCATGTCTTCTGACAGCTCCCAACTATACGCGCCAATTCTCAATTGCTGACGCCGATCACCTTCTCAATGGACGCCTGGCTTTCGGCGGCCTTCACCATGCAATTGGCGACATCCGCACGAGAGATCTTAAAGCCGGCAAACGGCAGATACCCCGTTCGCACCCGATACTTGCCTGTAAACGCGGTGTCGGTCAGCTGCGGCGGCCGCACAATGGTCCAATCCAATTCGCTTTTGCCGAAAATCTCCTCCATCGCCGTGGCGTCGGCGACCACTCCGGGAAAGAATAAACGGCCGAAAAGATGCGCGGGCGGCAGGATGGCGTCCTTGAAGAGGAACGCCGTGGATTCGATGACGACGCGCTTGACCTGAGTTCGTTTCATGGCGCCCGTCAGCGCGGCGGCGAAGCGCTCCAGAAGATGCGCATCCTCCTTCGCGATGGGGATCCGTGGCCCGAACCCGGACACGACCGCGTCGTGTCCTTCAATCGCCTTGGCAAGCTCAGCGCTGTTGAGCAAGTCTCCTTTCCGGACGGTGATGCGATCCCCATACGCCGCCAGCTTCTCCGGCGAGCGGACAAACGCCGTCACGTCATGGCCGCGCTCGATCGCCTGCCGCACGATCTCCTGACCGGTTCCTCCCGTGGCGCCCAGTATAACCAGTTTCATCGCGCCTCCCCCATCAACGTCTCTCGAACGGACCTCGGCGCCGACGGGAGCTCCAGACGGCGGTTCGCGGGCCGGGTTGCGTAGGACACAATCAGCAGCGCGAAGAACACGATCGGCTCCAATGCGGCAATTCCATCGCCGGACATCCAGTGCGAATAGAACGCGCTCAAAATGGTGATTCCAAAGCCCGTGTAGGCCCACTCCTTCACCAGCGCGTATCCCGGCGCCAGGACGGCCACGACGCCGATCGCTTTCGCCACGCCGAGAATGTTGGAGAAATAAACCGGATACCCCAGGTGCGCGAGCTTCGTCATCATCGCTGGCGCATGCAGCAGGGCAAACAGGCCGGAGACCGTCATGACAAACATCACGAGGATGGTGGATGTCCAGTAGGTAATTGTTTTGGCTTTCATTGTCTTCCTCACTTGCGAGTTTTTGATCTTCTTTATCAAAGACCGCGCACGCAAGTGAGTTGTGACAACAGGGGTCAAACGGAATGGGCGGGGAGGCTTGGCAAGTGCGTGAGTTTTTCGGGGTTGGTCACAAAATAGATGGAGCGAATGCGCTCCTCTTGAGAATCCATCGTCAGGACAGAATACGCTTTGCCATCGAGATAAAGGATAATCCCGGCTTCTCCATTGATCTGGGCGATATGCGGCTCCAGGTTGGCCGGCGTGAATTTGCGAGTGCCGCCCAGGATCGCGCGGGCGACATGATCGGCGCCGTGGATGAGGTTCGGCGCGGCCGCCGCCTTGCCCCCGCCGTCGGTGTGCAGAACAACATCGTGGGAAAGCACGGATACGAGACCGTCCAAATCGCCGCCGCCGACCGCCTGCAAGAACCGTTCGAGCAGATCGACTTGTTTTTGCGCGGACGCCGGGAAGCGCGGCCGCTCGGCGTCGACATGCTGACGGGCGCGCCGCAAAATTTGACGGCAATTGGTTTCGCTCTGCCCGAGCACATCGGCAATCTCCGAATACTCATATTCGAAGACCTCGCGCAGCAGAAACACGGCGCGCTCCGCCGGTGTGAGACGCTCCAGCAGCACGAGAAACGCCATCGACAGCGACTCGTCGATCATGACGCTCGCCAAGGGATCGCTCGCCGGATCGGTCATGAGCGGCTCCGGCAGCCACTGCCCCACATACTTCTCCCGCTGCACGCGCGCGGATTGGAGATGATTGATGCACAAACGGCTGACGATCGTCACTAGAAACGCGCGCGGAGAACGAATTTCCGGATCGGACGCAAGCCGCCAGCGAAGAAACGTCTCCTGGAGCATATCTTCGGCGTCAGCGACGCTGCCGAGCATCCGATAGGCGATAGAAAAGAGCAGGCCTCGATATTGCTCGAACGCCGCGAAGCGTGTTTCGTCCGCATCCCCAAATTGCGCCCCGTCCAAAGCGCTATTCTTACGCATGATCTTTTCACTCCCAAGCTCATCGGTCAGTGGAGGCTGTAAGAGCCTTATACCATATGACCGGATATGGGAGCGCTTTGTGACAGAGGTTCAAGGCCGAAACCAACGCCAGTGATTAACCGTCCACAAAATCGTCAGGTGATCGGAGCGACATCTTTGCACCGAAAAATTTCTTGGGCGCTTTGTCGGATTCCGGTCCCGCCGTTCGACTATGAGTAAGGAAGGGCAAACGGCCCTCCCGAAAACCATGACAGCCGTTCCCCAGAACGCGGAGACTCAAATGAGGAAGCTCAAAATCATCGAACACATCTCGCTAGACGGAGTGATCCAGCACCCCGTCGCTGGCGACGATCTCCCCTACGGCGACTGGACGGCGCCCTATCGGAGCCCCGCAGGGCGGGAGGCAATCCTCGCCGCGCAGGGCGAGAGATTCGACCTGCTGCTTGGCCGTCTTACCTACGATCTCTGGTCAGGCTACTGGCCCAAGGCTCCGAGCAGCCCGATGGCGGATCGCCTCAACGCAGCGACAAAATATGTCGCGACCCACCGTCCGGAAAGTCTTGAGTGGGGCCCGTCCGAGGGCCTCGGGCCGGACATCATCGAAGACATTTGCCGCATCAAGTCGCAGGACGGCCGGGACCTTATCCTCTGGGGCAGCTCCACGCTGACATCGATACTGCTCGAGCAGGGGCTTGCGGACGAAGTCCTGCTGGTCGTCTATCCGGTCCTGTTGGGCGTGGGGAAGCGCTTCTTTGCGGAGGGAACCCCGCCGCGCTCATTCGAGCTCGTCAGCACGAACGCAATGCCGACCGGCATTATCCTCAGTGCTTACAAGGCCGCCGGGCCTTTGAAGACTGGATAGTTCGACGACGCGACATCGTCAGTGAATACCGGAACGCCGTAATGCCGACGTCTCACAGGCCCAAATATCGCTTCAATTCCCAGGACGAGACGTCCTTCGCCACCATCTCGGCGTATTCGTCCCACTCTTCGCGCTTTGTCTCCAAATACGTTTGGGCGTAGGCCGAACCGAGGGCCGTGCAAAGGACGTCGTCCTTTTCGAGTTCATCCAGCGCCTCGCCGAGGTTGGCGGGGAGCAGGTCGATGCCCTGGGCCATCGCTTCCTTGGGGGAAAGGAGGAAGAGATTGCCGGTGCGGGGATCGGCGGGGCGCAGGCCGCGTTTGACGCCGTCGAGACCGGCGGCGAGGAGGGCGGCGCTCGCGAGGTAAGGGTTGGAGGAACCGTCGGCGGTTCGGTACTCCATGCGGCCCGGCGCGGGGACGCGGACCATCATGGTGCGGTTGTTGCCGCCATAAGCGATGTAGATCGGCGCCCAGGTTGCGCCGGAGCGCGGAGAGCGGGCGCCAAACCGTTTGTAGGAGTTGACCGAGGGGGCGGTCAGCGCGCAGAGGCCTTTGGCGTGGTCGAGGATGCCGGCGAGGAAGGAAAGCGCGAGGCTGGAAAGGCCGAGCGGGTCACTTTTGTCCAGGAAGAGATTGTCCGTTCCGTCGGCGTCCCAGAGCGACAGATGCATGTGCGAGCCGTTGCCGGTGAGGTTGGCGAAGGGCTTGGGCATGAACGTCGCGCACAGGCCGCGCTCCTCGGCAAGGGCCTTCACCGCGAATTTGAAGAAAGAAACGCGATCCGCCGTGGTGAGCGCATCGGCGTAGCGCCAGTTGATCTCGAACTGGCCGTTGGCGTCCTCATGGTCGTTCTGGTAGACTCCGTAGCCGAGCTGATTCAAATAGGTAATGACGCTGGTGAGGAAATCCGCGTTGCGCAGCAGGGACAACTGGCCGTAGCAGGGCTTGGCGAGAGTATCGCCGGCGTCAGCAATGCCGATGGAGCCGTCGGTCTTCTTGTCGATGAGAAAAAACTCGGGCTCGACGCCGACTTTGAACTGGAACCCTTGCGCCTTGGCGTCGGCCATCGCGCGGCTCAGGATCGTGCGCGGGCAGTACGCCCAGTCCTCGCCGTCAAGCTTGAGGTTGCCGGCGACCCAGGCCATGCCGGGCTTCCAGGGCAGAGGGAAGACGGTAGAGTCGGCGACGGGCGTGCATGAAAGGTCGGGATCGTGCGGCCCCTGCCCCACGCCGTCCACGGCGAAGCCCGCGAACCCGGCCGCGCCGTCGCAGACATCCTCCAGGCACTCGGCCGGCACAAGTTTGGCGCGCGGCGTGCCGTGGAGATCGACAAACGACATCAAAAAGAACTGGATGTTTTTCTCAGCGAATAGCTGCTGGGTTTCGGCGATGTTGAGCATGGTGGTTCTCCTGGGAGTTTCGCATATTCGTCATCATCGACGGAATTCGTGAGCTTGAGTGAGCGGGCGGATCAGCGTAAAAAGCGAGCGCGCTTGTAAGTGTAGCGAGACTTGATCGGACGGCCCGCGGCGAAGCGAGAAAGCGTGAAGAGCGAGGTGTCGAACGGCGGCACCTCGCCGAGCGCGCGGGCCGCCATGGCGTCGCCGACGACCGGCGCGAGCTTGAAGCCGTGTCCAGAGAAGCCGACGGCGGCGTGCAGCGAGGCGTCAAAGGTATCGATGATCGGCTGCCAATCGGGGGTCGTCTCATAGAGACCGCAGAAGGCCCGCTGCACTTCGGGATTCGCCATTCCTTCAAAGCGCAGCGTTGCTTTGCGCTTCGCCGCGTCGATCGCGGGCGCATCCGCCGCCTCCCGGTAATCCTCCGGCGCCGGCAGGAATTCGGCGAGGTCGGCCATGTCCGACGATCCCGCCCACATGCCGCCATTCTCTTCCTGGCGATAGTAAGCCAGATTGACCAGATCGGAGACGACGGGCATGGGGCCGCGCCCCTCTTCTGGACGATCCAGCACGACGATCTGCGCGCGCACGGGCGCGACGGGCAGCTCCAGGCCGAACAGCGCGCCGACCGGGCGGGACCAGTTGCCGGTGCAGACGACGACGCGCGCCGCCGAGATCGTATCTCCGTTTTCCAGGGTGACCCGCCACGAGTCGCTCTGGCGCTCGGCGGCGGTCACCGTGCTGTCAAATCGAAATTCCGCGCCGAGCGCCTGGGCCTGCGCGGCGTAAGAGCTGGTGGTCAACGCCGGGTTGGCGTAACCGCCCTTTGGCTCCCAGGCGACAAGCGCCACGTCGTGCAGTTTCAGCCAGGGCGCGCGCGCGCCCAAATGATCCGGCGGGATCAGAGACACATGCACCCCCAGCGCCTGATGCATGCAGACATTGGCGCGCAGCGTCTCGACATCCTCGCTGTCCACCAGCACCGAATAGCCGCAGCGGACGAAGCCGCACGGCTTCCCGACCTCGTCGGCAAATCGGGCGTAGCGCTGGTTGGCTTCCCAGGCGAGCGTCACCAGTTCCGGAACGCCGTAGTGCGCGCGAATGATGGCGCCGGAGCGCGCCGTCGTCTCACGCCCCGGCGCCTCGCGGCGTTCAACCACGGTCACGCGGACGCCGCGCTTCGCCAGATAATACGCCGTGGAGCAGCCGATCAGGCCGCCCCCGACCACAAGAACATCAGTCGTCACCGACATCGCTCAGTGTCCTCCCACGGAAGCCATCGTCAGGGGATGGCGCATGCCGGCGAGCGGAAGGCCCGTCATGAGGGCCGATTCCAGCGTCAGCGCGCGCAGGTCATCGCGGTCCAGGTTCTTGACATAGGATTTGCCGCAGGCGCGCGCCATCATTTGCAGCTCCAGCGTCATCGCGCGCAGGAAGTTCTCGGCTCGCTCGGCGGCCTCCTCCACCGGGAGGCGCGCCATCAGCTCGGGGTCCTGAGTCGCCACGCCGACCGGGCAGCGGCCCGTATGGCAGTGATGGCAGGCTCCGGCCATGGTTCCGAGCGCAATGTAATCATCCAGATAAAGCGGTGCGTTGCAGTTCAGCGCGATGATCGCCGCCGTGCCGATCGCGACGGCGTCAGCCCCCAGCGCGATCGCCTTCGCGGCGTCGACACCGCTCTTGATGCCGCCCGCGACAATCAGCTGCACTTCTCCGACCAAATCCAGATCCTCCAAAGCGCGCACGGCTTCGCAGATCGCCGCGAGCGTCGGAACCCCCGTATGGTCGAGCAGCACATCAGGAGACGCGGCCGTGCCGCCCTCCATGCCGTCCACCATCACGCAGTCGGCGCCGGCCTTCGCGGCGAGCTTCACATCTTCATACACGCGAGCGGCGCCCAGCTTCACGTAGATCGGCTTTTCCCAGTTCGTCGCCTCACGCAGTTCCTCGATCTTGATCGCCAGATCTTCAGGCCCCATCCAGTCGGGATGGCGGCATGGGCTGCGCTGATCGACGCCGTTCGGCAGGTCGCGCATCGCCGCGATCTCCGGGCTGACCTTCTGGCCGAGCAGCAAACCGCCCGTGCCGGGCTTGGCGCCCTGCCCCACCACGATCTCAATCGCATCGGCCCGCTTCAGGTCGTGCGGATTGAAGCCGTAACGACTGGGAAGGCATTGATAGACCAGCGTCTTGGAGTACTCGCGGTCCGTCGGGTGCATCCCGCCGTCGCCGGTGCAGGTGGAGGTCCCGACCCGCGTGGCCGCCAGTCCCAGCGCTTCTTTGGCGTTCCGAGAAAGCGCGCCGTAGGACATGCCGCTGATCGTGATCGGCGTCTCCAATTCGAGCGGCTTGGAGGCGAAGCGCGTTCCCAGCGTTACTTTGGTGGAGCAGGTCTCGCGGTAACCTTCCAGGGCGACGCGCGTCAGGCCGGCGGGCAGAAACGTCAGATCCTCCAGCGACGGCAGGCGGCGCGCCGTAGAGAACGCGCGGATCCGGTAGCGGCCCAGCCGAGCCTTTTCTTGAATATCGTGGATGGCGGCCGGATCCCATACATGAGAGGGGGTCGCGTCATCGATCGGCATCGTACTTCTCCTTGGTCCGCCTTAAAGCGCGGTCTTCCAGATCTCTTTCTCCTTGGTGGAGAAGTTATAAAGCTTCTTTCCGGATACGATCTTTTGGAACTCCGACGCAGCGGCGTGGATCCCGGCGTCGGCGAGCGCCGATTCCAGCATCGCGGCGTCCTCCGCCGTCTGCTCCACGATCACCGCGTCGCTGCCCAGCGAATCGATCTTGCCGCGCACATAGATCTTGCCTTCGTAGAGCGAGTCGCCCAGCCCCTCCCCGGCGTCGCCGCAGATGATCAGCACGCCCTTCTGCATCATAAATGCGGACAGCACCCCGACACTGCCGCCGATAATCAGCGCGCCGCCCTTCATGGCGATCCCGCAGCGCGCGCCGGCGTCGCCTCCGACGATCACCGTGCCGCCGCGCATCGTGGCGCCCGCCGCCGAACCGGCGGAGCCGGTAATGGCGATGCGTCCCCCCATTAAGTTCTCCGCCAACCCCCAGCCGGCGTCGCCGGTCACGCGGATATCGACGCCGTCGCACAGACCGCCGCAGTAATAACCAACATGGCCGTCGATCTGTACGGACAGCGGCGTGGTGACGCCGACCGCCAGATTATGACGGCAATCGGGATTGCGCAAAACGACCGGCGTCTGCTCCAGCGCCGCTTCGCGCAGAGCCAGGTTGATCTCCCGCGTCGTGCGCACTTCACAATCGATGATCGTCGTGGTCATGCTCGACTCCATACACGCACCTCCCTCGCGACGATCTCGCGAACTTTCGCGCCATTCCCCATCACCCGGTGCAGCGCCTGGTGTTCGGACGCCAGCGCCACCATATCGTCCGTCTCCACGTAAAGCAGCGGCTTGGTGGCGATGGGATCGCGCAGCACGCCGATGCCGTCGGTCGTCGCCACTAAGAACGAAAATGAGCCGTCCAGCACTTCACGTGTTTCATACAGCGCGTCTTCCAGCCCCATGCCCGCCGCGAGCTTTTCGCCGATTACCATCCCGATGATCTCGGAATCGTTCTGACTGGCGAACGAAAACCCGCGCGCCTCCATCCGTTTGCGCAGCTTGTAATAGTTGGTGATGTGCCCGTTGTGCGTCACCGCGATGTCGGGATAGGGTCGCCCCCAGAAGGGCTGCGCGTGCGCCGGGTCGATGCGGCTCTCGGTCGCCAATCGCAGATGCGCGATCCCATGCGTCCCGGTCATATCCTCGGCGTCTTCTCCCAGCTTCTCGGCCAAACCGACCGTCTTGTGGATACAAAGCGACTTCCCAAACGCGATCGCCGTCGCGCCCGGAAACTGCTGCTCTAAGCCCGCCGTCAGCGCCCCAACCGCGTCCGGCTCCATGGCGCTGACGACCGCGCGGAAGCCGCCGGTTTCGGGCTGAAGCTGGGAAAGCAGGCCGCCGCCCGCCGCCAAAATCTCGCGAGGCTCGGGCAGAGCGGCGCCGGCCGGCCAGGAAACCTGAAGCCAGGCCTGACGCTCCGCCTTTGCGTAGACCGCGATCCCGGCCGAGTCCGAACCACGATGCTGGAGGCAGGTCGCCATCGCCAGCAGCGTGTGTCCGACGGGCTGATAGTATGCTTTCGGGGTCCGATAAAGGATTCCCGCGATGCCGCACATAAAACACCTCCCGAGCGAGCAAACAAAAAGACGCCTTCTCCGCGCCTCCGATATCGCCGAAACCAAAAAACGGTCACGAAGCAATATGCAGGGATGCGAGAGAAGACGTCTTCGCCTTACAAATTCCGATCAGCGCACAACAACGGGCTGATGTTGTATGATATCATAAGCTGCGTCTCGTGTCAACACGCATTGCAAAATATTTTTCGCGCGCACGAACAATTCGCAGCTTTCACAGTCTCAATTAAAACACAATGACAACTTATTCCCTCGATGAAACTGACAAACTGTTACTCCGAGCGCTCAGCGAGGACAGCCGCGCGTCGGCCGCTTCGCTCGCGAAAGTCGTCGGAATGACCCGCCAGGCCGTCGCCGACCGCATGGAGCGCCTGCGCGCCGACGGCGTGATACAGGCGTACACGCTCAGCGTCGATCCCGACAAGATCGGCATGACCGTGCGCGCCTTCATCGCCATCACGCTGATGCCGGCCTGCTCGGACGCCGATGAAGCCAGCGTCATCCAATTGCTCAAAGACAACGCCTGGGTTCGGGAGTGCTATCGCGTGACGGGCGAGGACTATTTCCAGGTCCGCGTGGTCGCGCCGGACATCGACGCCATTCGCTCCGTGGTGCTCGCCCTGCGGGCGACCGGATTCGTGCAGGGAACCCGCACGATGCTCGCGCTGCAAACGCTCTTTGAGAAGGATCCTGCGGGATTTATCGAGGCGGATGCGTAAGAGGGCCCTCACCCCCCGGCCCCCTCTCCCAATTTTGGGAGAGGGGGAGTCAGAGTTTTTGAGTTTCTTTTGGATCAAAGATCCAAAATCCTGATCTTACTCTGAACCCTCGCCCAGACCTTTGGGAGAGGGTGACCCGAAGGGCCGGGTGAGGGCCCGCTCACAACGCCGCTGAGCGCTTGGATTGCGCGGCGTAAGCGGCGCGGAAGTCGGCGATCTGGCGGATGTGGTAGTTGTCGTGTGCGGCGATCATGACGGCTTGATCGGCGATCGTCATGCGGCCATTTTCGGTGTGGTTTCCGGCGCGCTCCCACTGCTCGGCGGACAGATCGCGCAGCAGCGCAGTGATCTTGGGGCGGCGCTCGCGCAGATAAACAAGCTGCTGGCGCCAGTCGGCGTGGGCGTAGTCACGGTCGATGGCGACCTGGCCTTCGTCGAGCCCGACCAGCGTGGGATAATCCTCGCTGACCGTCTGATTCAAGCGCCCCAAAAAGACTTCATCCCAGTCCGCGACGTGCGTGATAGCTTCCCGGAGCGTAAACCGCTCGGGATCGGGGCGGAAATCGGCCTCGTCATCCGTCATTCCCAGCAGAAGATAGTCGAACAGGTCAGGCGTCCCAGCGACGGCGCCCATCAAATATTTGTGTACGTGGTACGGAAACATGCAGCCGCCTCCTTGAGTCTTTGCTGAGGCGATTTTACCCGAAGCTCGCCGGACGACGCCAGACACAGTGGACATAAAAAAGGCGCGGACAGTTTGTCCGCGCCTTTTTGGGATTATCGATCCTGATAAAGCAGTTTGTCCCAGATCTCGAAATCGACATCGTGTTTCGCCACGAAGTACTGGCCTTCGCCAACAACATTCTCCTCGCCGGTCGCGCGAAGCTCGCCGCGCCGACGGTCGTGCAGATTGACATAAGCGTCGCCGGCGGTGAGCAGCGAGCCGGCTGGCGTGATGCGCACACGGCGAAGCTCATCCTGCGTGAAGTCGTCCAGAAGGCTGTACGCTTCTTTGACGTCCGCCGCTTCGAGCGCTTCGGAGTTTACGGGCAGCGTTCCCTGCTGGCCGGTATGGCTGTCTGCTTGCAGATAGGCGGCGTTCAGTTCTTGATCCGCAGCCTCATCCTCGCGCGCGCCCTTCGCGGCGGCGGCGGCTTGTTCGTATCGATGCTTGGCTTCTTTGTCTTGCGGCATGGTGTTCCCTCTCTGAATAGTCGTGACGCACGGGATTGCGCAGAAATCACATCGCTTCTCAAAGGCGTCCGTTCAAGTCGTCGGTATGTGTTTTACAAGATACGTCGAAGATCCTCCTTCTTCGGCGTCGCCCCGGCAGACAATCATCGCATCGGTCAGCGTCTCCATCAATGGAAGACCGCGGCCGCTGGTCGCGGAAAAGCTCATCGGCATCGGATACGGCGGCTTGGGCGGATCGAATCCTGGGCCGCCGTTATGCACCTTGAGGATCAAATTCCCGTTATACTTCCAGACGGCGAGACAGACCAGATCGTCCGACCCGCCGTGGCGAACCGCGTTGGCCAGCGCCTCGCCCAGGGCCAGATCGAGCTCGGCGCAGTCGTCATCGGATATTCCCGACGCGCTGCAAAGCGCGAGCGCTTCGTGGCGAGCCTGCGGAACGATACGCGCGTCCGCCGGAAACTGACGCTCCATCAGCAATCCTCGTTGATTGAGCGGATATACTGGACCGATATTTTTGGGCGATTCGAAATTCCCCATCGCCTTCCTCATTTGCTTTCCAGGGATATGCAGCGCATTCCTTTATTCTTCGAATTTCTGGATCACGGCGCATCGACTTTCATGAACAAGCGCCGCTTCCTCTATTCAACAGTTACCCAGCCCCCAAATGTGCTAAACTCTGCCATGAGCGTGGACACGGAGAGAAGCAGCAGTGCGGAGGGCGCCGCGAAGGCGAGTCACGCCTCCCAGGCGACGCAGCGCGTGAAGGCGGAATGCCTCGCCGCCTGCGCGGTGCTGGCCCTCAGTGTCCTCCTGCCGCTTCCAGACACGACGGGACGCATTTTGCATATCCCAAGCATCTGCCCCTTCTATCAGCTCACCGGCCTCCCCTGCCCCGGCTGCGGCCTCACGCGCGCCTTTGTGCTGCTCAGCCACGGAGACTGGCGGCAGTCGCTCGCCTTTCACCCGATGGGCTGGGCGGCGTACGCCGCGTTTATTCTGGTCGCCATCGACGGCGCGCCGGCGGCGCTCCAGATCCGCGACCGAGGCTGGCTGCCTCGCCGCGTAAGATCGGGCGTTCTATGGGCTTGCGTGTGCGCGACGCTCGCCGCGGGACTGATCCGGCTGATTGGGGACGCCGCCGAAGGCCGCCGACTCTTTTAGCCGTATATATTAACTCTGAAGCAAGACCGACAATCTGCCGATATAGAGATTATAGATTTGGACCTTGAAGAAAGTCGGTCGGCAGCTATGTCCGCTTCACAGCACACCCAAACCCCCAATAACGCCGAGTGGCAGTCTGAGCGCGAACATTTTTCCGCGCTGGTCTCCGCACAGCACGACCTGCTCACTGCCCAGGGCGATCCAGATCAAACCATGCAGATGGTCATCGATCGCGCGAGCGCCCTCACGGATGCGGACGGCGTCGTGGTGCTGACCAACAGCTCGGGAACGCTGTACTACAGCTACGTCAACGGCATTTTCGAGAGTCAGCTTTACCAAAGCGTCAGCGCCTCCGAGGGGCTGACCGGCGAGTGCTGCGCGAACAAGGCGCTGATATACCTTCCGGACGCGTCACAGGACGCGCGCGTCGATCAGCAATGGCGCGCGGGCCTCGATATCCGGGCGCTGGCAATGGCGCCGCTGTATAGCGGCGGCGACCTGCTGGGCGCGATTATGATCGGCTCACTCCAGGTGGACGCCTTTTCCGAAGACAACTTGCGGACGATGGAGATCGTCTCCGGATGGGCCTGCGCCGTCGCGAACAAGGCCGCCGAAGAAGAAGCGCGCCAAAGCCTCCTGACGGCGCGCACGGCGGCGCTGGAGGAGCTTCGCGAAAGCGAGAACCTGTTCCGGTCCGCCATCGGCGCCATGCAGGAAGGTCTGGTTGTCCACGACGCCTATGGCCAGCTCCAGATGAATAATCAGCGCGCCGGCGAAATTTTGGACCTCGGCGATGAGGACCTGTTTGGGCACACGGGATCAAATCGTAAGTGCCGAACACTGCATGAAGACGGCGCGGAGTTTGACGAACCAGAGTATCCGGCGCGAATGGCGCTATCCACGGGCAAAGCGCAGCATAATATCGTCATGGGCGTGGAGTTTGGCGACGGCTCCGTCATCTGGCTGATGGTCGGCGCGGCCCCGCTGCTGATGCCTGGGATGGATCAGCCGTACGCGGTTGTCACGACCTTCAGCGATATCACCGCGCAAAAGCAGCACGAGCGGCAATTGAAGGCGCATGTCGGACAGATCGAAGATCTCAATGTCGTCCTCGGTTACCAAACGAGTGAACTTGAGCACGCGAATCAGCAGCTCGAAATGCTGGCGACGACGGACGGACTGACGGGGCTCAAGAACCATCGAACGTTCCAGGACCGGCTGCGCGAGGAAGTCATGCGCTCACAGCGCCATCTCACGCCGCTCTCGATGGTGCTTCTCGATGTGGACCAGTTCAAACAGTTCAACGACAACTTCGGCCATCCCGCCGGCGACGAAGTCTTGCGCCAGGTCGCCCGCGTTCTTTCGGAGTGCGTGCGGGAACACGACCTGGTCGCGCGCTACGGCGGAGAAGAGTTTGTGCTCGTCCTGCCCAATACGGATGGTCCGGGGGCGGCGGCGATCGCGGAACGCTGCCGGATGTCGATCGAAAGCGCGGAGTGGACCCACCGAAAAGTGACGGCGAGCTTCGGCGTTGCCTCGGTCACCGCGACGACGGTTGGTCCTCCAGATCTGATTGTCGCGGCGGACACGGCGCTCTACGACGCCAAGCACAACGGCCGCAATCGAGTGTCCATGGCTTGCGCCATCGGCGAAACCACGCTGAAAGCCGCCTAAGCTTACTCGCTTCGTATGGCGAAGAGGGTTATCCAGCCAGGGATTCTGGGAATGATGATCATGGAGGACGATTTCCATGATCTCATTTCGGCCGCACTTTTCACTTTCTCTCCTGATCGCGGCCGCACTTCTGGGCGCGGGCTGCTCCCAAAGCACGATCAACGGCGTCGCCGGCGACACGCAGCACAACGCCGCCGTGGTGCAGCACGAAGCCGACAAGGCGCTGAAAAACGCCAAACCCCAATTGGATAAACTCAGCCTCGGCGCGCGCGTCACCGCCGCCATTCAGGCGAACGCCAATCTTCCCAAATCCATCCGCGTGGACGCCGGCGACGGCGGCGTAAAGCTGCGCGGCAAAGTCCAATCCTCTAAACAAAAAGCGCTCGCCGGGCATATCGCCGCCGATACGCTGCCGCCTGGGAAGACCGTGGAGAATGATCTCTCCGTCGAGCCGGACTAAAGACAATTGTCGGAACTTTCCTCTCATATTTGCTGTTCCAAATCTTGAAAATCCAAAATGAATGCGGCGTACTTGACCTCACGGCAAGTGCGCCGTGTTTGCGTCTGTGACCGGTCATACGTTCGATCCCGGTCAGAGTGGGTATAATTTTGCGAGACGAACAGCGCGGGGAGGTTTCGGCATGGGACAGTTCAAAGTCATCTCGAAGTATACGCCGTCAGGCGATCAGCCGGAGGCGATCCGGCAGCTCGCGGCGGGTATTGAGGCGGGAGACCGCTATCAGACGCTTCTCGGCGCAACCGGTACGGGAAAAACCTTCACCATCGCGAACTTAATTGAGAAGGTGCAGCGCCCCACCCTGGTCATCGCGCACAATAAGACGCTCGCCGCGCAGCTCTGCTCGGAGTTCCGGGACTTCTTCGGCGAGAACGCCGTCGAGTACTTCGTCTCGTATTACGATTACTATCAGCCGGAAGCCTATATCGCTTCGACCGACACGTTCATTGAGAAAGATTCCAGCGTCAACGACGAGATCGACCGGCTGCGCCACTCGGCCACACAGGCCGTGCTGGAGCGCCGCGACGTGATCATCGTCGCCTCCGTCTCGTGCATCTATGGATTGGGCGCGCCGGAAGAGTACGCCAAGATCATCCTCTCGTTCGAACGCGGCAAGGAGTATGACCGGGATGACATTCTGAGGCGCTTGGTGGACATGCAGTTCACGCGCAATGACATTGTCCTCACGCGGTCCACGTTCCGCGTGCGCGGCGACGTCCTGGAGCTTCAGCCGGCCGATGAAGAGGTCGTGATCCGTGTGGAGTTCTTCGGCGACGAGGTTGAGAAGATCGTCGTCGTGGACCCGCTGACGGGCGAAGTCCTGCAAACCAAAAACGAAGTCACGGTCTTCCCGGCTTCCCACTTCGTCACCAGCCCCGACCGCCTGGAGGCGGCGATTGTCGGCATCGAAAACGAGATGCACGATCGGATCGCCCTTTTCAAGCAGCAGGGAAAGCTGATCGAAGCCCAGCGGATCGAGATGCGTACTCGCTTCGACCTGGAGATGATCCGCGAAGTCGGCTTTTGCAGCGGTATTGAGAACTACTCTCGATGGTTCGACGGCCGTGCGCCCGGCACGGCGCCCAATACCCTGCTGGACTACTTCCCCAAGGATTTCATGATCGTCATCGACGAGTCGCATCAAACGCTGCCGCAGCTGCGCGCCATGTTTAACGGCGACAAAGCGCGCAAGGACACATTGATCGAGTACGGTTTCCGACTGCCCAGCGCCGGCGATAACCGCCCGCTGCGGTTTGAAGAATTCCAGGAACGAGTCCACCAGTGCGTCTTCGTCTCCGCGACCCCGTCGGCGTACGAACGGGAGAATTCGACCAAGATTGTCCAGCAGATTATCCGTCCCACGGGTCTCGTCGACCCTGAGATCATCATCCGGCCGACCAAGGGTCAGGTGGACGACCTGCTCAACGAGATCCGCACCCGGGTCGAGCGCGAGCAGCGCGTCCTGGTCACGACCTTGACCAAGAAGATGGCCGAGGACCTGACCGAGTATCTGCTGGACCTCAACGTCAAAGTTACTTATCTGCACAGCGATATTCAGACGATGCAGCGCACGGAGATTCTGCGCGATCTGCGTCTCGGCGTATTCGATGTGCTGGTCGGCATCAACCTGCTGCGCGAAGGCCTGGACCTCCCCGAAGTCTCGCTGGTCGCCATTCTCGACGCCGACAAGGAAGGCTTCCTGCGTTCAGAAACCTCTCTGATCCAAACCATCGGCCGCGCCGCGCGTAACCTGGGCGGCCAGGTCATCATGTACGCCGACAACATGACCGGCTCCATGGAGCGCGCCATCGGCGAAACCGACCGCCGCCGCGCAATTCAGACGGCCTATAACGTCGAGCACGGCATCACGCCCTACACTGTCGATAAAGCCATTCGAGAAGTGATCGAATCGCGCAAGGTCGCCGAGCAAAAGAGCTACTACAACGTTTCTCGCAGCAAGAACCCGGAAACAATGCCTCTGGATCAGCTGATGACAACGCTGGCCGACATGGAAAAGGAAATGAAACAGGCCGCGCGCGCCCTGGAGTTCGAACGCGCCGCCGAACTGCGCGACGAAATGAACCAGCTCAAAAAACTGCTGCCCGCCAGCGGCCGTAAATAATCCGCAGACACGACAAAAAAAGGGCCGGGACGCGATTGCGTCCCGGCCCTTTTGTCGTGCCTGCCTTACGGAGCATCCACCGAGAACTTCGGATTGAGCGTCGTCCAGTAGAGATCGCCAACACCATTGCGATTGCTCGTCCAGAACATCCAGATGTCGTGAGCTTGATCCGGCGTGGAGTTAACAGGCGCGCCGCCTCCAGCTGGGATGACGCCTCCATAGACGTTCGCATATGCGGTCGGATTCAGGAACGCGGTCAGATTGCTCTCATTGACCGGGGTGTGCATCGGTACGATATGCTCGCCGGTGGTATTGGCGCCGGAAAGAGATGTCGAAGAATCCACGTTGACGGGATCCGTCGCCAGCTCTTCGTCCATCCACTGAGGGCTGGCCCGGAAAGGCGTTGCAATGCTATTGCCAATGACTGTGACATTTGAGCGTGAAGCAGAATCGTAATACGTGTAGTCCACGAAAAACGATTGGGCGTCCCAGAGCAGTCCATCATAACCAGAACTGGTCTTACTGATCACGCGCGGGAAGTATAATCGGCCCCGCTTCCAGTCGACATCTACCGGACCGTAGCTTGTCGTATCATAGAACACTTGATTGTCCGAATCTGGACCCGCAGGCGTTTTGACGTGATACAGCTTCACGATCGGGTTTCCGCTTGTATCCAGCGCCAGACTGATTGGGCGACCATTGAGGTCTCTGAGCTGGACCGTCAGACGTTGTGTTTTGTAGTAGAGCGTCGGCGTCGTATTGCCGCCCGCGCCGCCGGATTTGCGCCAGAAGTACCACATTCGTCCGGTGGAGACTCGCTGCCCTTGCGGAGCTTCATTGGCCTTATACGCTTCATCCAGAATAGCAACCGGCGATGTATCGGCGCGCGTATCCACGGTAATGCGACTAGCCTGCGAACTGAAGGTCGCCAGCACAGCAGGCGTCCGTGTCACTCCAGTCGCATCTTTTTGCGGAATTAGCGCTGGTCGGAATCGAATACGTCCACGCGCCGTGTCCACATACATCGTCACGTTAGACTGGACGATGCTATTGTTGGCCCCCTGTACCGACATAGCCGTGTAAACCGTCAACCCGGAGGCTCGATCGTAACTGACCTTACCCAATGGATCCTGGATAAGCGCAAATCCGCCTACGCTTACAGTCACCGGTCCGGTCGGCGCTGGCGCGCGCACCCAGGCGACGTCACGCGCCTGCCACCAAAGGTTGTTGGCGTCCGGCTGTAAATATTCCGACATGCCTGTCGGTATCAGCGCGAGCGCAATCCGGTTTGGATCCGCCAGGGTCTTCGTCGGGTCGGCGGGATCCGCCGCATACGGATGGAACGGCTGATATCTGCTGACATAAATGTCCGAGTTGCCGTCGGGCGCAATGCCGGTATATGTCACCTGGATATAGGACGGCGCCCGCGTATTTCCGGGCGTACCGGGCAGTAAGACCGGATGTGGCTCCGAAACTGCAACCAGGCCGGCAGGCACCGGCAAAGTCGCCGGGTTTGTCCAGTTGTTCGCGCTCACGGAGCGGTTGTTGGTGGTGACGCAGTTATACTGGATGCTCGAACCGCCACGCGCTCCGCTATACCAGAACGCCCAGAGGTCGTAGCTGATCGGAGCATTACTATCCGTAGGCGATAAGAACGGCGATCCGCCGGCCAGTGTCTTGCTGACCTTCAATCCCTTCACGCCATACTTGGCGCTTGTGTGGTCGTTTTGCGTGATGTCCACTGGTTGCTGAGGAACACCGCCCGCATTGTAAGGAACGCAGAGCAAGTCGGTCTGAGCGCCATTGATATTGCTGTAGAAGCCATATCGTTCGCCAGAGCTTGTGAACGAATTGCCAACATAAACATGCGGCTCCATCGCCACCGAGTAACCGACATTAATGCCGGTTGCCGGCCCGCCGGGCAGTATCGCGGACTGCGACCACCAGCTGGCTCCGGCTGCGCTAGGCATGAACGCCGATCCCAGATACGGAAGGGTTGCCGTGTAGATGCCTGCCGTCGGTCCCGTTCCCGACGCAAGTTTAGAGCGTGTAGACGTCCACGCCAGGTCCACGTTTCCGGTTCCGGAGGGCGTTCCCCCCGCCCACCAGAAATCGCGGTAGGCCGAAGGTGAGTAATTAGCCGGACCAAATGTGAACGCGCCGTTATCATCAATCATTGGCAGATCGCCAAAGATCTTATCGCTCGTCAGCCGCGCTTCCGTCGCTGTCACCTTGACAACCGTACCCGGTTCGCTGTAGGGCTGGACCGATTCGTACTTCACGGCGCCGGCGGTAGTTGTGTTGATCAGGCTGAACGAGTTTGCAATATCCAACGCTTGTTGCGGCGCCGTGTGTCCTGCTCGCCCAGTCTTGTGAGTACTATCGGTGATACTTCCGTATGTTGGTCCCGATAGCCAATCGTAATTGTAGTCCATGCCTTCAAACAGACGCAGGGTCTGATGATAGGTGCCGGCGGGAGTGCCAAGAGGAACCGCGACACTGACCATCGGAGGACTGGTCACCGTCACGCCATCATCCGGCGATTTATCTGGAACGGTCAACAGCGAACCAGAACTGTCCCCCACACGCGGCTTGTGGAACGTATTCCCGGGATACAAGGGGTTACCAGCAACCGCCACGCTCTCGGTCCGCGACAGTAGATCGCGATCGAGAGAGGTGCGAACAAGATATGGAGAGAGACCTGCTGGACGCGCCCCAGTCACGCCCGTCATATCAAATCCGGGTATCCCGGCCGAGGCGTCCAGCGAGTCCGATCCTAAATTGATCGTATGGTATGTCGTTCCGGTAGGATCTATCTTGCTAATCCGCTGATCAAACTGGGCATTTACCAGATTCGTATTGCCGTTGTTAAAGACGCTCAGGGTCTTAAAATACTTGCCGAAATTTCCTTGATATGGCGCGGCGACATTAAAAGGCAGCCCGGGGGGGACGAAGTTACCCAGAGCGCCGTAGGGATCGGTTTGGATACCGAAGCCTTGCGGGACGATGCCAACATCAGTAGTCGCCTCCGCGATGCTGGTGGACATATCCACAAGGACACCCGATTGCAGGTCAACATCACGATACGCTTCACCGGCGTCGCGTACGCCGTTCTGATTGGTGTCGACAAAAATCGTCACGCGAGTATGGTAACCGTCGGCAACCGGCGGTATGGCGAGAAGCGACTTTGTCAGATTCGCCGGCTGATACTTCGGGGCCTTGACATTGACGATAATTGGCTCAGGAGCATATTGAGTCGTGTCCGTAATTACACCCGATTGATGGGTCAGATCCGAGGATACCTTTGACGTGCTATGCGTCAGAGTATCCGTGATTCCGCGCTGCGGGATATCGGGATAGTCCACACTATGGTTCGCGCCGGCACCGTAAGAAACGGGTGACGACTCCCACGGAAGCGGGTTAATCGTCGCCGCGAAACCGTTGATCGTTGACGGATCGTTCCACCGCAGAGGGCTTGCTTCCATCCGAACGGAAACAGCCCCACCCCGCTTCGGAGTGAAACTGCGGTCGAAGATCGTCAACAGAGATTTGTAGCCTGTTGATGCTGTGTTGGTGTTGTCACCGCTAGAGCCGTGATTGATCTCGCCTGTTGCCGTAGCAACCTCGACATACTTCGTTGGGAAAGTCGCAGCGTTGTTACGGCCGGCTCCGGGATTTGTCGGATCGCTGCCGCCAAAACTATATCCGTTCTTCGGAAGCTGAGCAGGATCGGAATAGATGGTGTTGCCATTCGCTAACGCCTCGATATTGAGGGCCGCCGTATTACCCTGATAGGTATTCGGGCCAAGGCTGCCAAGCGTCACAAGCACACTTGGATCTTTTAACGAATTCGCTTGGCCAGTAAGGGCCAGCGGATTAAGAATACCGAATGTTGGATCAGGAGTATCGCCGGATAGCTGCGTTTGCAGTGTTACCGTTCCCAGAATGGCGTTGGTCGTCGCATCGCGCACTTCTGCGGTCTGACGCGCAAGAGTAATCCGCCGTGTCGATCCCGGTGTGTTCAATCTGCCCGACCCATCACGGATCGCATAGTTATACGCGCCAAACCACTGATGTGTGCCGTCGGTAAGTGGGTCAATTACCGATGCATCGCTACGGAAATACATACCATCTGAAGGCAGCGTTAGCGGACCAGGAATCTCAGCAATCGCAGGAATTAACCCGTTATCATTCGCAACCGTGGTAGACCCTACATCGCCAATTTGGAGTGTGACTGGACTACCATTCGTGAAGTAATACAGCGATGGATTTTCGGGATCCTTTACACGCAGAGTTGCAGTCTGATCGCCTGGATTCGCGGGAACGATATTTGTGATGCGAACCGTAACGTCGTCACCCCACTCGAATACCGGCAGGTTACCATTGATTGCATACTCGGACCCGGCAATATCTCGACTAGTATTGGCCGTGCTAGGCAGGACATGGGCATGTAATGTATAGTTTGGGTTGACGAGCGCCGGAACATCGGGATTGCCGGGCTGCGGCCCCTGTCCAGGGAGAATGCCGCCGATGTCGAAGCCACCGCTTTGTTTAGCGGGCGTCAGGCCTTTCACAAGGCCAGTCGTGGTGTCGCCAACATAAAGCCAATCCGTGGTATTCACGGGTCCCAGAATAATACTGGAACTGAGAGAGGTAACGTCCGCCGCCGCAAGCGATGGAGACGAGACTGGGCCACAATTTCCGAAGATGGCGTCCACGCCGATCAGCGCATGCGTTTCGGTCGTCGATGGATTGGAAATCGGCGTAGCGCTGAACTGGTAAAGCAGGTCTCCCGCCGTGCAGTACACCATTCCACCGAAGCCGTCATAACCTGCCGGCGTGGTGAGGTTTGCGTTCGTAATCAACGCTGGCGAAGACTGAAAGACGGAGCCGTTCGGCGAAGCCAACCGGTAAATACCGCGCTCTGTGTCATTTTGACCCTCAACATCAATGGCGTACATCGCCGAGTCGATATCTCCGAACGTTCCCACATAAAGCATGGGAATTCGATTTCCCGAGATATCTGGATGGACGGCATCGGGATGACTGTAAATGCCGCCGCCACTGTAGGTCACTTTTCCGGGACCAGGATATTCCACAATGCCCATCGCCGGCGTCGCATGCTTGAATCCACCAATGGGGATCGTCGGCTCTACGGCAAGCGTTGCGCTGTTCGGATCCGTAGCATCTGGATACGCCCACCGCTTCACGCCGTTTGTATCGATGCACCAGATGCGGCCATAATTCCCAGTCGTATCTCGTGTGGGAATAGTCGCCGATGTGAGGGTTGTGCCCAACGGGACTTCAGACCCCATATTTGCGGCGAAGTAAATACTCGTCCCCGCAGCAGTCCCTGACGTGGTTGGACCTGTAAATACGACGGGTGATCCTGAGATGTCTCCCAGTGCCGGGCGCGTTGTATGCGACGAATCTTCCAGCGCATTTGGGAACTGCCATTTGCTTGTTGAGGTGTTGTAACCTTTCGTTGCGGGCGTGCTGGAATTTGTCCCCACTGGCGTTGGCCCGGTGTCCGGCAACGCGTAAACGCGGCCGTAATTACTGGTTCCGCCAAGCTCATGGCTGGAGCCAAAATAGATCATGCGCGCCGTGCGTGCGTTGTTCGTGTACTGGACGGACGGAGCGGATTCGATTTGGGCGCCGGCACCGGCGGCGGTCCCGCTTACGCTGAACCACCACAATGGGTTACACGTATACGTGTAGTCCCGAACGGTCTTTCCAGGAGTCGTGAGATCTGGGTCCAAAAGCCTGACACTGCCCAGATAGGGAGAAACATCAATAGTGTTCCCACCGAGCAGGCCATATGCCGGGACACCGGTTGCATCCAATGCATAAAGTACGCCGTTGCTATTACCGATGTAAATTGTCGCGTTGTCGCTGGTGTCCTTGGCGATAGTCGGCGACGCGTTGTTGAACGCAAGCGGAGCGAACATGTGTCGCGTAGGATCGAATTTATCCACGCCCGCATTTCCAGGAGTAACGGCGCCTGTATTCGCGTTGATTTGCTGGACAAGATTTTGGTCGGGCCGGAAGATCCAGTAAGCCTTTGTCGTACCAATATGCTTAGTGGCGGGATTGTATGGATCGAAGACGGCGGTGGGATCGATTGTCTGACCATCCGCATTGCCGACGGCGTCCAGGCAAAAAACGCGGCCTCCATCATCACAGACAACAACACATAACTTGTCTGCGGTTACTCCTGGCGTCGTGAGGATAGCCGCATCGTCAAATGATTTGGTATTTGTGAGAACATTGAACCTAGCAACCGCCGGGGTGGAGTGAATCGCGGTGTTCGTTGTGACAGCGCTATTCGCCGTATCAATCGCCGGCAGAGTATATCGCCAGACGACACCGCCGGTCAGACCGTCGACACAATAAACATAACCGGTGGATTTGATCGAGCCGTTTACAACACTACTTTCCGTGCGTCCAAAATACACTAGTTGCCGAATGAGATGATCAGGCGGTGTCGCGGGATCCGTACCACCACGTAACACCGGATCTATCGTAGCAAGCGATCCGGCAAGAACCCCCTGATACTTCGCATTCACGATATCAGGAAAGTCCGTTGCGTTGACGGCTACGGGAGTGCCGTCCACGGTAGCCGCGTTGGTGTCCGTCAAGCTCATTGTGTCGGCGACGACGTATGTTTGGCCGGCTAAACCGGCCGAAGCTGTGGATGTGTCGTTAGACAGGATGACATCAACTGGCTGACCAGCGGTGACGGAAAACGGTCCCGCGAGCGCTTCATCACCATTAGAGTCTGTCTGGCTCTTGCGCACATCGGCCACAGTCACGCCACCGACCTTGACGACGTAATGCGCATCTGTGACGCGATATTCCTTGCCTGGCGTGCTGATGTCGGAATTGTCCGAATTAGGAATGTGGAAGCTTAAGTTGTAGAGCCCAGTCTGGCTAGGAACGAACTCCCATTGTGCGGTCGCTGTTGATGGAGCGGCTGTCACCAAGGCACGCAAATATTCGTTGTTGGAAGCAGTCGCAGGAACGCCAGTCGTGCCTGACACTTGATTCCACGCCCCAATCGGTGTTGGCGTAAACACCTCCGTAGGTGCGCTATTGTGGATATTATTCTCGTCAACCGTTAGTGTGGCTCCCGAGGCGCTTTGCAGAGACATCGATCCCGCGAAGATGTTCTTGCTCCCACCCCCGGCCGCCACCGCCGCAGAATAATTATCAATGGTGACAGTGACATTTTGAGAGGCGGTCAAGAAAACGGGACTCAACAGCGTAATGCTTCCGCCAGCCGCTTGCGATTTACTAACGACTACATCAACGCCATTTGGTTCATTTGCATAGTGGATTGTATAACGTGCATCCGTGGTCATCCCCCCCGAATTCGCGGCCGATACCACCGGAATATGGGCGACAATCGAATAATTGCCGGCTTGCGTCGCACTGAGAGAGAGGGTCCATGTACCCGTTGTGGTGCCGCTCGCAGGAGCCCCAACAGTATTTCCAGTAAGGTAGAAGGGGGTTGTGGGATTCGCCGGATCATTTGCAGGTCCCCATGCAGTTGCTCCACCCGCCGTCCAAGTCGTCGTGTTGCTAGCTGCAGCATAGGCGATAATGGCGCTCAATGCGTTCGCGTAGGCGAACGGCGCGTACCAGAACGCGATATTGCGCGTGTTGAATGTGTTCGGAATGAAGTTCCTCGGACTGGTAGTGGAGTATGTTCCCAGCAAAAAGCTAGGATATTGAGTCCATACCTGTGTTCCTGAGGGAAACGGATACCCCGTGTTCGGCGTCGGAATAGTGAATAGACCGGTCGGCGTTCCCTGAAGCTGGCCGTAGTCCGGAAAAGTACTGTTCTCCGTATCAGCGCCGCCAGAGTGGAATTGAGGCCAGCTAAACGGAGTCGGAGTATTCGGCGACGTTCCGGTGGGCGATTGGGCGAGCGCGGGAACGCTGGCGAGCGTCAGCGCTCCGAGCGTTGCGGCCGCGCGCAGCCATGAGGAACGTCGAGTTTGGTGGGCGAAATTCATTCGGTACATAGATTCAAACCTAGCCCTTAAAAGCGTGGGCGCAGCGACTATCAAGAGGAGGGATACGAGCGAACCAGCGGCGCGTATCCCTCACGGTGTTTCTTGTTATTGCGACCGAACTGCGGAGGTCGGCTGCACGAGCGGACCGGAATTGGTCGGACGGCTAATCGTTGACGACGGAGACAGATAGAAATTCCCTGCCTGATAATCACCGATTTTGGCGGTAAATACTTCGCCGCCAATTTTGGGTATAGGGCCGTTATTGAGGCCATTTTCTCCCCCAACATCCCCATCCGTGGTGGATGATGTCAGCAGATATTGACCAATGGTGTACTGGTTGCCGCCAATCGTACCTTGATCGTAACCCACCAGCTGAATGCTAGAAGCGGCAAACTGCCGGGCTGGCCTTAAAAACGTCGTCGCCAAGCTGGTGTCAATCGGAGACTGCATTGCCCGATAGTCCACATTCGTGAATCCCCATTGCGCATATGGTTTGTAGAAGCCAAGCAGACCATCATGCGCGGCGTCTGGAGACTGAAGGCGCAAGTCGAAGGCTCCGTCATCGTCGGCAAGCAGCAGATGGATACGGGGCGTCGCCACTCCAGCCACAACGATCTGATCGACCACGACCTTCACATATCTCGGGTTGATAAACGAGAAGGTGCTATTCGCATTCTGTCCCGTGTTCGCCAGTGCGTCGGCGGCTGCGGATGCAATATCGAATTTACCCTTGTCATTGCCCGTTGCCAATAGATACCCATTGAAGCTGGAGTAAGCACGCAGCCGTAGATTTGTGGGGAAAGTCGGGCTTTCCGCATCAATATGAATGTAGCCAGATGACGGCAGCAACGCGCCCGTGGCATAGTCTACATAATCCAGCATTACGACGCTTCCGCCCGGAGCATCCGCTGCAGCGGGGGCCTGAACTCCCAGTTTGAGGGGTCCGACCGCCTGAGCGGGAAGATAGGGGCTAATCTTTTTATTGCTGACGAGGCCAACGATATACCTACCTTTATCCGGTCCATCGAAGTAATCGGCGCTCACATATCGATATTGGCGGCCCAGCACATCGTAAGTATGACTGACCCAGGTGAGGTTGTGCGGGAAATTGTTACTCAAAGCGCCGCTGGGACCAAAGTTGTCCGTGATTTCGATGATACGAGAGTTCCCGCTGTCGGCAATCAAATAGTGGACGTTGGTAATTCCGGTAGTAGCGTCGTAGTGGCGCTTCGCGCGGATGCTTGTTGGTTGGTTGAGCGTGTCCGGCTGGCCAGTATTGGCGAGAAGCCCGTTGGGATCCTGGAATCGGGTTAGCTCCCAGATCACTTTGCCAGCGCGATCAAATTCCACGCAGCGATTATTTCCGGTATCAGCCACCAGATATGTATTCGAATCGAGTTGAGAGACATCCGAAGGATGCTTGAAGTCCATATGCGCGATTGCAACTTTGCCCGTGGGATTTACGGTCGCGAAGGGTCCACCGGCGACGGTTGCTTTCGTCGTCGCGTCCACGGACCAAATCGCATCCCCATCAGCGTCGAGCTCCAAAATACGATCGCTGTCCGCAACGAGCGTTTTAACGTTCTGCAATATGGAAATCGCGGGAAACGTATTGCCGCCGCTCGTGACGACGCCGCTCAGCCCAATCGAACCGCTTCCTGTCACTGGGATCGAATCCGCCGCAGTCAGCCCCGTCGCGACGGACGCCAGGACCTTTTTGCCAAAAATGTCGAGCGCCGTCAATGGAGTGGTAACGAACTTTGGATATGGAGCAACGCTCAAGCTTGCCGCTGAGGGGTGAACGCTGACCCGATATAGATTGCCGCCTGTATCCCCGAAGAAGGCGTAATTTCCGACCAGCGTAAGCCCCGCCGTCACCGGCGACGCGACTCCGGCCAGAATACACCAGTTCATGTTGCTGCTGAGCTGAACGGTGACCGGACCTTCCGGTGTATTGTTTGTCCCATCATAACGAGTGTAACTAACCTGAATGGGAGCCGGCTCGCACAAATTGGGGATCAGCGTCCCCTGCCCCATCGCTCCAATTGCTCCAAAGTTGGTAAACTCCAGAAGACCATCGCCGCCGCCGGTAAACTGCACGCCCTGAATCAAAGGGATGGGCGTGACGCCAAATTCCGAATATGCCTGAAATTGCCCATTGTAAATCGGCTGAGACACCGAAAAGTTCGCGACCGTCCCCGTAGGCGTATTCGCTCCAAAAACATTGGCCGTAATCGCTTTGTTCGTGTCGAATGAGAGAACCGCCGCCTTCGTTCCAGTAAGATCGGCCGCAAGCGCATAAACGGTCCCGCTCTCGTCAATTACGGGCGCGCCAATAAAGTTGAAATCCTGCAGTTTTGAATAGTCAACTCCAGACGAGTCCGTAAATGCGCCGTCCTTGGAAGTCGGAAGACGGAAGCGCCAGCGAATACTGCGGTTGCCAGGCAGTACGCCATCTTGAATACATTCGATCACGCTGTCTTTGTTGTTTGGATCCGGGTTCGTGACGGTCAGGTACGCAAATCCGTTCTTATCGATTGCAGGCGCGGATGTATATGTTGTCAATGTGCTCGCTTGATAATTTGACGCATCCGACAATGCAATCGCCGTTCGTGTCGCTCCCGCTCCCGCAGCACCGGTGAGTGATGTGAGATAGTCAGCATAGAACGGAGGAGCATAAGGCGCCCCTGTGGGGCTGGTGAACGATTGAGGGGAGACGCCTCCCGAAGCCGAACTTAAATAGCCTGTATTTAAGCCATACAGCGTCGGCGCATGAGGCGCCGATGTGATCATCGACGAATTGGGGAAATTGTTAAACAGCTTTGTAACAACATCACTTCCATTTGCGGTCAACAGCTCTCCATATGATCCAACAAAAACGGAGTAAACCATCCGGTTCGTTGTAATATATAGGACAACGTCATTATTGTACGATTGCCCATTCAGACCATATTGCCATTGAAGGGAAACCGACGGCGGCGCCGTGACAAATTCCGGTCCGGTGGCGTAACCTGGCGCTAAAGAATTTGGCTGAGGCGCGAACTGGGTCTGCGCGCCACCATTCAGGAAATCGACCGTCATTACGCTCCCGTCTGGCTGCCCGGCATACAGGAAGTTTCCGTACACGGTAGGAGCAGGCGCGTAGATATTCTTCGTGGCCGTAGCCGGATCGCCGTACTGTTTACCACCACTCGACGGAGTATATGCAGATCCTAACAGCCCGGAGGCAAGGTCATACGACTGCACCTTGCCGTCTTTCTCCTCCACGTAGATGACGGGCGCCGATGCAGGGCCGGGAATCGCGATGGTAGGAGAGGACGAGAAAAGGCCGGGTTTGCCGGTGCCTGTTGTATGCCAGATTTCGTCGTATCCCGCTCCAAGGCTGTAATCAGCGTCGCCATCATCGGCCTTCGTGTCCGCGTCTAAGTCTTCTCCCGGAATAAGATCGAATACGTGCAGCACTCCGCCTCGGTCCACTACGGCCAGATAATGACCGTAAATCGCGGAACCGGCGGAACCAGCCACATACAGCGGCGGCGCTGGCGGCGTATAGCCTGAAATCGCGTTTGAGGACACATAGTGCCAGGCCGGCGCGACGGCGGCGGACAGAGCGCTCGTCGTAGCGGAATTCTGGTGCGAATTACCGTACTCTGAATTGTGAATACCGGTCCAGCTCATCACGTTGACAAGAAACTTGAGATCCGCAATCGGCGCGCGCGCCAGCGTCGCAGGCCCGGTGGCGATATTTGAGCCAACATCTCCCGTGCAGAACGGACCGGAGTTGGGAGCGTTCTGCGGGATTGTATTGGAGCTGTCATACCCGCCAAGGAAATCGTTAATCGCATTACAGCTAGCGGTCGTATCCACTACAACCTCACCAGCGCCAACTTGCGCGGCGGCGACGACCGGTGTTGTGGAGTTAACCGCGTTCAGCAAAACGGACGACAAAGTGTCCGTAGGATCTAAGGGCAGGTTGATATTGCTAGTTACTAACCCATAATCGGCCGCCGCCAGATCTTGAGAATGCCCTAAACTGTTAAGATCGGTGGGCGACAGAAAGTTCGGCTCCGAGATAATAGGATGGCGAAAAAACGCTCCACTAGGGGTCGCTGGAAGCACGCCGACGGTATAGGATCCTGGTGTGAACTGCAGCTTGAAGAATAGGGGGCCATCAGAAGCAATGTCAAACGGATTTTTGACCGCTGTCGTATCCACCCCAGTGTTTTCAATGAGAAGCTGACCGCCGCCGTCCACATATTGCCGAAGCATCTCGCGTTCAGCTAACGTGAAGGAAATATTCGAGCGCATATTGAGCAGCAGGATATTGAACTGGCGAAGATCATCCACATTCTTGATATTGGCTAAGTTAACTTCCCAGTAAGCGCCCATATTCGGCGTGACCTGGGCTCCAATCGTATAGGCATGTCCGCTTGCGGCAATTCCGTAAGGATCCGTGGGAATATTGGATGCGACACCATCCCAGTGCTGCTGGAGCGCCACAGTGACGACCTTTGGCGCAAGCGGGTTGACAATCGTCCAACCGGCCGGCTTAACATCCGCGCGCTGACTCAAAATGTAGAATGGGTACGGATCCGTATTTGGCAGCGTATTCGGAGTATTATTCCTGTCCTGAAGGACGATTACGCCGGCGTTAATCGTCTTCTGCTGGGAGTTATAGCTGTACGCCGCCGCCTGCGCGGCGCGTGGGGTGACGGCCGCCGCGCTCACCAAAGTGAGCGCGGCGGCGATGGAGGCCTGACCTAAGCGGAATTTTCGAAACATAGAATTATCCTACCGAATCGTCGGCTTCGGAGTTAATGAGCGGCTCTCATCCAACGTTAAGGGCGGTCGTCGGCGGCTTGGCCGGCGTATAACAGTCCATCACAAACGGGCAATCGCGGCGCGAAGGGCAGCGGATTGCCATAACTGTCGCAGCGCAGGACGGTCGCCAAATGCGTCGTGGTGTCGTAAGTATATGGGAACGCGCACTGCGGATTGTAAATGATCGTCAGGCCATCTCCCGGATGGTCGTTGGAGACATTGTAGGGAGCGTTCGGAAGAACGTGTCCAATCCCAGCCCTCTCTTCAGCAATCGTCTGCTCGCCGCGCGCCGAGGGGATACCGCCGATCATGCTGCCATGGTATTGCGGAATCCAGCCCCACTTCTGCATCCATGCGTTCTGCGCGCTGATGTCCGCTGGATGGGCCTCCGACACTGCGCCGCTAATAATGATCTTCATATCGATCGGCTGCCCATTGAATGGATAGCGTGATTGATCGGGAAGAGTGTTATCCAGCAGCGTGCCGCGGTCAATATAAAACCCATTCGGAGTTGCTTTTCTCGCATCCGTGACGGCGTAATTTTTCACCGTGTCGCCGCCATCACTGTTGAACCACTGTCCCGGAATGACAAAGAACGATTTGTTCTGAGCATACAAGATCGCTTCAATCCGAATATCCATCGGAAGCACGGCGGCGCGCTCCAGCAGCAGTTGACTGGTGTTATTGGCGGCCTGAATTCCATTCAAACGGCTCGTCCAGAGTTGCAGCGGCTCGTCTTCCAGAATGTTCAGTAGAGTCTTGCCTGTCGAGTCGATCTGCAAGGTGGACATATCCACGGTCATATGCACGGCCGGATTGAGCATCGTATTCTTGTAAAATGCGGAGGCGTCATCCTGCGGATTCGTCAAACCTGGCGTGAACGACGCAACCAAATTGGTGCGTGGGTTATACAGCGAGAACTTGATGTCCGTATTTCCTGCCGTGCTCGAATCTGGACCAGCGCTATAGTATAGTGCAAGTGTTTGATACTGGGACGGCTTACCGCCATTGGGCAGTCCGAAGTTGAACTCCTGAACCAGAGACGGCAGCAAACCATCTTTGGGCGTGAAATCGAGTTTCGTGATATCTCCCGAGTTCGTTGAGGGCGGAAGCACTCCCAAGACAGGATTGGAGACCATCGGCCCCGCCGTGAACTGTGTGGTGTTCACGCAGACATAATCGCGGGCAAGCACGGCAATACTGGAATTAGGATTGCCTTTCAGCAAATTCCCTTCAACATAAGCCGTCGCGTTCGTGACAATTGTGATATGGCGCGCCAATGGATCGTCGTTATCGGTCGGCACCGGCGAATCGTTCGGATCGGCGCTAATAATCCCATGCACCCGCACATTGCCTTCCGCGACAATGACGATATCCCGGTTGATGTTGCCGCTCGCGACGCCTGAATAAAAGTCACGGAACGGAATATACATCACCGAACTGCCGCTATTCTTGTCGGTCGGATCTAACCATTGAAAAATCGTATTGTTCGCCGTCTGATCGTGGCGGATCAGCGTGATTCCGTATTGACCTTGCAGCGTTCCTGCCGCGAAGGGAAGCCGGCCGAACACAATCTCCACGCCCGGCGGGACATAAATGTCGCCGACCCATCCGCCCTTGGATGTAAGAGGATTATCATTGGCGTGGTTCCGGTTAAGCCATTGATCCACCAGGGTCCCGCCGCCGGTGACGCCAATACTCTCACTCTGAACATCACTGCTGTTATTGATATAGACCGTTTGCCCATATCCATTTTGCGACGCGTCAGGCATCGGGTTTGTCACACCGTCGCGGATCGGCGAGTTGATTGCCATGGATCGATAACGAGACATGCTCGTCACGCTATCGACGTTATCGATCTTGGGCGGATCAAGTCGCTTGATCTGCCGCGCAAATCCATTGGCGTCATTCCCGGAGGATCCCGACCGGCCATCGCGAACGGCGCCGCCGAACGTCTGGAAGCTCGGATCGCTGCTCGGGTAAACGGGCACGGAGCTGACTGCCGGATCAGATGAATAAGCAAACGCCAAATTCGACGGCTGCTTTGTCAAATCCGAAAGACCGCCGGTCTGGACGGAAGGATCGAAGTGATCCAGAATTAAGTCTCCGTTGATCTCAATCTGGTCGCTCAAGCTTGGCGTGGCGGTGTTGGCGGTGTCCGGCCGATTGAGATAGATAGTATTCTTGCCATAAAAGCGCACAGAGCTATTGGACCGGAACGCTCCCCCACCCGCTGCAATGTTCGTTCCATTCGCCGGAGAGGCTCCGGAGCCGGCGTTGGGATTTGGCAGTAAAAAGGTAAAGCTAGTGGACGGATCCGGCTGCGCGATATAAGCATCGGATGCTCCCAGAGTCGTTGCAACCCCAAACGAACGGATCTGCGCGGACCGCGACTCCGATGTTTTGCCATAAAAATCAAACACCCCGGGTGTCGTGATATCATTCAAGTTCGCATCATAGATGCTGGGAACTCCGATACTCGCGATGTCCGAGCGGCGATCAACATCCGTTATAAAACGCGCATAGTCCGTGATGCCGATCGGCTTATACGCCACCAGCTTCGCAATTTGCGTTCCTCGCGCCGCTCGTGGAAACGTGGTTGGGTCTTTCGGATCGATATTTCCCTCTCGCCCCACGGCCTCGATTTTGATGTAACGCGCCAGCGGATCCGTCGCCACGGGGGCTCCAGGATTTTTGGGGTCAAAAACCGCAGGTTGCGTATTTTTCGGGTTAAACTGGCTGCCCAGGGGGTCGTAGGTCACCCGGATCAAGAAGCGGCCATTACCGGTATTGTAACGAGCATATCGCTGCGACAAATAGTCATAATCCGGATCTTTGCGAAGCGCAGCAGTCTGAGCTGGCGTCAAATTGGCCATGATCGCAATCGGCGGACGCCAGTCGGCGCCTTCCACGCTCGTGCGAAGCTGGTCATCGGCGAACCGAAGCCCCGACTGCGCGTAATCATCCGCAGTCTGCACCGTTCCCGCCGTATGAGCATTGACCAGGTTGCGCGCGACGATAGTAACGAACAAACCTCCCACAAAAGCGAGCAGCAACAGAACGAGCAGCGCGATGACAATCGTCTGGCCCTGCCGCGCCTTGCGGCGAAATGGAGATTTACTGACAACAAGAATACTGGATTTGCTCTTCATCGAAACCGTGCCTATACTGCCGCTTAGCGGTTGCTGTTGCCAACTTTGACATTGCTGCTGGCGCTGACGATTTGCGCCAGGCTACCGGAGGTGGGATAAAGCCTGACTCCAATGGTCACACCGATCAAATCGCGGCTCTGATAATCAACACGCACGCTCATAGGCGCCGCCGGGTTGCTCAAATCTCTCGGCTTAGTCTGGTCGACAACTGTAAGGTTCGACTGATACTGCCAGACAATAGAGACGGGCAGCCCATTAGCCGAAGGATTGAACAAGATCGTTCCCTGCTCATAGTCCACGAGATATTCATTGTCGCCAGGGGACTCACCCGGTCCTACCGGCGTATATAAAATCGTCTCCGCCACTCCTGGGTTCGCTGTTGGAATTGCCTCTCGCTTTGGCCCATAAACCCGGACCGATCCAGGCGTCACGATCGCGTTCGTCACCGTAACGAGTGGCGATTTTGGTAATACTTTAAGATCAACAGAATTCGCCGCGCTCGGAGCCAGACCAACCGTCGTGTCCCACGAAGTATTGGCTCGCTTCGTTCGAATTTCGAGATCTGTTCCTGTGTATAAGTCTGGATCAGGCAATGCATTGACGGCAAACGAGATCGTTCCGCTATCCGGATTAACGACAGCTGGCACATAATCCGGAGTCGCAATTCCCTTAACCGGAGCTCCATATGTCACATTATAGACAGCCGCTGGCGTCGCCGACAGGAAATATTCAACCAAGTCACCAGCCGCAATGCCGAGACTAGTATTATCAATCGGGGAACGCTCAATGCGATACTTCGCTCCGGCAGGCAGAGCATTCGGATCAGCCGCAGCTCCATTGATCGCCGAGTAAAAGTTGATCGTGAAAGGTTGATTCCAAGCCTGACCCTCCGTGCGATAGACAGACGGAATGAATGGCAGACCATTATTGTCCGCCGCCTTCTCTGGCACGCCGGCCCCAACATAATCCGTATTTGTCGCCGGGGTTGCATCATTGGTAATAGTTGGCTTGAACGTCACGCTCGTATTGACGACTGGATATGCGGAGGTAGGGATAACAGAATCCTGCATTGCGCCGTAATGGGCAATCCCTTTGAAAGTCCCCGAGGCGTCATAAGCAATCGAGCCGTCCGAATTGTGCGGAAGCATCAACAAATCAACTTTAGGGGCGCCGATCACATGCTGAGCAATTTTTTCCCACTGCACGAGCCGATTATTATGAGCTGTTACCTGGGCGGCAGTATAGGGATTGTGCCCGGCGTCCAGCCAATTGACATCTGACGTCGAGACTTTCCGGAAGAAGTCCGGATCATCAAAAATCGGCGACTGCTGATTATCCGGTGTGGCGCCCGACTCATCTGGCACATCAAACAAAAGATATTTACCCGTTTGTGGGTCTGTCGCCTGGGGTCTGAACTGTGCGCGATATAACACGTAAGTATTGTCATCGCCATTGGAGGCGCCCGATCCCTCATGCACGTTTCGATAAGGCTTTTCCGGGTTTTGGAGGCCAACAAAGTAACGCACCATCGTCGTTCCAGGCGCGATCGGCAGCAATAGACCGGTTGGACGCACGACTTGAACTCCATTGACTGTTTCGATGACAATTGGCTCGTTGTCTAATGTCGGGTCCGCATAACGTCCTGACTGCTTTCGCGGAAGCACAAAGTCCAGTTTGGCGTTGAAGGCGTGTCCAAAAGTAGTTTGCCCAACATTAAAGTTGGGAATCTCCAGATTCAGGAAGTTGCTAAAACGCTCATAAGGATATCCGGTGTTAGGATCGACAGACGCTGCGGATGCTCCGACAAAAGGATGGCTGGCGTTGTCGTAAACATAGGCCGCACTTCCAAGCTCACGAGTTACAACCTCCATCGTCTTACGGGCAGAGTCCTGAGCGGCGGCGGTCGCCTGCGCTTGCTGCGTGAGTGAGAGCGAATCCACAAGTGGCTTAAGCAGGAGGCCAAAAAGCAGCACCGAGATCGCGATCACGACGAGCAGCTCGACGAGCGTAAACCCAGCCCTCGCGTCAGCGCGAGCGGTCGTGTTTCCTGATTTTTCAGAATGGACGTTAGTGTGTCGCATAAATCTCTTCAATGTGTGCATTATTGAGTGCGTGGCAGCAACGTGTCGATCACACGATGCTTCCACTGGTCGTTCTCACGCCAGACCACAATCGCGTTCGCGGAGACTCCGCGAACGGAGGTAATGGTCACTGGTTTCGTACTATCGTAATTCGCTAACTGCGCTATACCCGCCAAGGGAATAAAGCCAACGGATTTCCCATTCAAAATAACCGGCTGATTGATTGCCGAACTCGTGGTCGGCAGGGGAACCCTGTATCCATTGCCGCTCGAGTCATAATAGTTGACTGTGCCGGAAATCGAAACCGTCTTTCCAAAATCGCAGAACGGAAAGTCAACGCCTTGAACGTTGCCGCTCGCATCCACATTCACGCCGTAGAGATTGACGGGCCCAAGGTAACCTGGACGAGGCGCTGTTAAATCACTAGACTTCGTAGCGGCGGTATAGTAAGCCGGCGCCTTTTGTATCGCGACGCCCCAATCCGCCTGTCCCATATAATAGATTCGCAGGTGCAGGCCGTTTGAGTTGGGTGTCGCAGCCGGATCGTTATAAACGGTGTCGACTGGCGCCGCTCCCGCCTTAGGAAACGTCACTCGGCCATTCTTATAGCTGATCCCGACTTTTGTCTTATCCGTGGCGTCCCCATCTAAGTCAACGGCATTGGCGGAGCTGCTGAAAAGCTCACTATCTCCGTTTTCCAGATTGCAAATGATCAGATCCGCCGGAGCCAATGGGCCAAAGATCCCCGAGAAGAGTGTTTGATCGTACTGCGCGTCACCGATTTTTTTCAAATTGTCGATCGCGAGCCTTATCGTCCGATCCTCACTGACAACAGGTAAATCGCGATCTTCATGCAGAAGATGCCAGTCGTAAACATTGTAAGAGATGCGAGCTTTCAACGGCTGAGCGCCGTTACCGCCTGCGCCCAGAGGGTTAAAATCCAGAACTCCCATATTGACGCTTGGACCGACATTCCCTTTGCGAAGCTGGAACTCGTAAGGATCCGCAGACCATTTACTCGTGATAGTATCGTTGGGGGTAGTCGGAGCATCGCCGCCATCCAGCAGCGTAAAGGGTCGGTATAAGACTGCCGAGCCTTTGATCCAATTGACAGTTAATGGAAGCGCCGCTCCGTTTACGACGCTAACAACCGGCATCGCATCCCAGGTATCGCCCAATCCTGCAGGAACCAAATACTCGCAAATACCTACGCCCGCGTCCGTCATTACCGAAAATTCAAATCTCTGGGCATAGGACGCACTTGGGACGGCAATCAAATGCCGATCATAATCGATCAGATACTCAGAATTCCCGCTTGTGAGCAGTCCTTTAGGATCGTCCACGGCAGCGGTTCCATCTTGCGACGTGATCGAATTGTCCGTTGTCGACCCTGAGGGAAGGCTGCTTGCTATGCGCGCGGTCCACGGCGCGCTAGTGACGGTGATGCTGTTACCGGGGTCGATAACTCGAGGCATCATATGATTGACGACGGCGGGACCGTAATTCAAGACATGGACGCTTGCCCAGCTATATTGACCATTCGCCGGCGTGACGGCGCGGGCAGGCGGTACGGTAATCGTCTCATTGACGACGCGGCGCGCTTTGTTGATATCCATGTAAGCCGGATCTTTGGGATCCAGCTTCCATTTACCGGTATCGTCAGGCGCCGTTGTCGGATCGTAGCCGATATCGTCGCGGTAGATATAGATGCCGTCGGCAATGGCGCTGTTGTCCTTGCTGACGCTTTCCAAAAGCGATCCGCCCATGCGCTGCGCGACTCCATTGTTTTGCGCGGCGCGGAAGACGAGAAAGCCTGCCGGGAAGAGACGAATCACGCTAAGGATCCCGAAAACCAGGATCACGAGCACGACCAGGATCTCAATCAGCGATGTTCCTCGCCGGGCGGCGTTACGGTTAGTAGTTTGTGCGTACACAGAATTCATAAGCGCTCACACGAGCCGTCGGCGGCTGTATCCTTACGGCTTGATTTGCCAAAAATTCGCGGCGCTCACTGCACCGGTCGGCGTCGCCACGGAATCCGAGCCGCCAGCAGCGTTCAAAAACACCGAGGCGTCAACGGCCTTTGCGGAGCCACTTTCCCACAGCACCAGGACCTTGTTAGCATATGGGACATGATAACTGGTAGACGCCACATAAGTCGACGAAGGCGGGTTCTGCCACCGCAGCTGTCGTTTGTAAACATCAGCCGGCTGCTCCGAGGGACTTTTCGCCGTCAAGCCAGTAGCCGGTGAGCCATCCGAGGTAATCCCCGTCCAGGAACTGCTGTATCGTGTCACGTATGTATTTGGATCCGTCTTATTCGTCCCAAGGATTAGCGGGCTGCTGTCGTAGGCGTCCGAGGTGTAAAACGCAACGGTCTTGGTCTGAATGGAGCCATCCGTATTCAAAAAGATCGTGTCCGAACTATGCACCTTTGTGTAGTCGTTGTTTGGATTGTTGCCATCGGTAAACGCGTTGACATCACGAATGTACTCCGGATATAGACCGTCGAAGTATTGATCGACGGCTGATTGATATCCAGGAACGGGATTCGCCACATTCGCCGCGTCCGCCGCCTGCGCCACATCGTAAGCCTTGTCCATTGCGGCATAGGTCGCTCCAATGGTCGGATACGTATCGGGCAGCGCTTCGCCGAACAAGCTGTGCGGGTACGTCTTATGATCGAGACGATATTGCTCAAGCTTAGTGGAGATATCGTGAAGATTCGAAAGCGACGTCTTCTGACGGCCGTTTTCACGCACCGTCGCGAACACCGGGAAGATGATGGCGGCGAGCAGCGCGATGATGGCTATCACGACGAGAAGCTCAATCAATGAGAACCCGCCGGCGGCGATATTTGACTTCGGTTTGACTGCTGTTTGTTTCATCGATGGAGTTTCCAAAAGTTCCCGCCGTTGTCGTCGAAAACCGACGCATCCAAAACTTTCACGTTGCCGCTTTGGAAGAGCACGATTACTTTATTTTGATTCTTGACGTGATAGGTCGAGCTGGTAATATAAGTGTCGCCAGGAGGCGACGGAAAAATCGGCTGCCGCGCGTAGTCTCCAGGGGACAACGCGCCAGGACCAGTTAACGGAACCCAAGCCGGCTGATACCGCACGATCAGATTTGTATCATCGGTCGCGCTGGCGCCGGTGATTTTTGGATTAAGGTCATAAGCGTCAGCAGTATAGAATGTCGCTGACTGCGGAGTCAGAGAGCCATCTGTCCCGATCAGATTCACGGTCTTTTGAGTGACAGCATCAGGAGCGGCTGTGTTGTTTGGATCCGTAAAGACGCTAACATCATTGATATAGCGTGGATACAGACCGGGAAAATATTTGTTCGACAAACCAGCCGCCTTCGCAATTCCATAAGCGGAACCCATTGGAGCAAATGGAGGGCCAGAGGCCGTTGGATTGGCGGCAGTGAGCGCGGCGGGAACGGCATAGCCAAACAGGACTGGTGGTGCGGCGGACCGGTTGGCGAGGCGATAATCGGCGATGCCTTTAGAGATTGCTTTCAGGTTCGAGATCACTGTCGCCTGACGCCCTTTCTCACGCGCGGAGTTAAACACCGGGAAGATAATGGCGGCGAGCAGCGCGATGATGGCTATCACGACGAGGAGCTCGATCAGAGAAAATGCTTGACTAGTTTGACGACACGATTTTTTCATACGTACATTCCATAGTATCTTGCGTCGTTGCAGAGAAACCGGTCGGTACTACGAACCAGAGAAACGTGCTGTCTGGGTGTAGTGACAAGATCAACTTATGGTTGACGACGCGGGCTGCTGTTATGTTCCCGGAAAGGAGAAAGATTTTTAAAATCTTTTTCGGCCTACCATAAAATCCCTGGAGTATGCGAAAATGGGCTTCCAGGGAAGGTCAAAAAGTTGCGCACGTACCACGCCACCATATCAGAACCAAAGAAGAGCGCGACCAGCGCGCCTATCACCATCGCCGGACCAAACGGGATCGCCGTTCGGCCGCCCAGTTTGCGCCGCTGCTGCACGATCGTGACGATTCCGACAATAGCGCCAATGAAAATTGCGAAGAGCGCCGATTGAAGCGCCGCCACAAGATACAGATTCGCGCCGATGGCGGCCGCGAGCTTGCCGTCGCCCCCGCCCATTCCCCCAGCCTCTTCATCGGATTCGATCTCCTCGGCGGTGAAACCTTCAGTCGGCGGCGCGGGTTCGACGAAGCGGCGAAGCGGGGGGATCACATAACTGAGATAGTGCGCGACAATCAAGATCCAGTCGAGCACATTATCACGGAGATATTCCCAGAATGCGGCGAAAAAGCTCTTGTTCTTGTCGATCATCGCGACGATGACGACATAGGACGCCAGCCCAATCCCATAGATGATCGCGCTGTATCCCAGAGCGCCGATGATCGACGCCGGCATACGAACGCCAAAGATCGTCCCCCACTGTCCCGGCTCATGCAGATAAATCGCCGTCGCGTTGTGCGCGAAACCGATCAGGGCTGCGAACCAGTTCAAGCCGTCGGGAATGATGAAGTGCTCCAGGTCAATGAAGAACACGCAGATCATCGCCGCTGTGAACAGACAATAGAAAATGGTTGCGGGAACGCCGCCGAACCGCCACGCCACCGCCGCGAACAGCAGACCGGTGAGTAGTTCGATCGCGGGATACCGCCATGAAATCGGCGAGCGGCAGTATCGGCAGCGCCGGCGAAGCGCGAGGAAAGAAAATACGGGGAACAGATCCAGTGTCCCCAGGCGATTCTCGCACCGGGGACAGTAGGACCAGGTCGGCTTTGCCACGCTTCCGCCGCGCGGCAGTCTCCAAATCACGACGTTCAGAAAGGAGCCAATGGCGATACCATAAAGGAAGGCGACAGCCACCCACAACCAGAGACTCACGCAATACTCCCTTTAATCGCCGCCGCCCTTGTCGTCATCGCCGCTGCCGGACAGGTTCTGGATCAGCGAGACCATCGGCATGAACATACCCAGAACAATCAAGAGAACGGCGACGCCGAGAAAACAAATCAGCAGCGGTTCGATCGCAGCGGCAAGCGAGGCCAGCGCCGCATCGACTTCATCTTCGTAAAAGTCGGCGATCTTCCCCAGCATGGCGTCGAGCGAACCCGATTCCTCGCCGATGGAGATCATATGGATGACCATGGGAGGGAAGAGCTTCGACTTGACCAGCGGATCACCGATCCGGTCTCCTTCACGGATACGCGCGCGCGCTTCCATAATGGCGTCGGACATGACGACATTTGAGACCGTGCCCGAGACCGTTTCCAGCGCCTGCAAAATCGGAACGCCGGAGACCAGAAGCGTGCCCAGCGTTCGCGCGAAGCGCGCCAGGGCGACCTTATGGTTGAGCGGACCGAAGACCGGCATCTTGATCATCAAACGGTCGAAGGCGTAACGGCCGAATTTCGTCTTAACGAAGGCCGTAAGCGCAATCCTGGACACGACGAAGATCGCGATACACCAGTACCATTTTCCTGTCAGGAAGTTGGAAAACGCCATCAAGCCAAGAGTAAGGGCCGGGAATTCCTTGACGCCCAGGTCTTTGAAGAGCTGGATAAACTTCGGAACAACGAACGTACAAAGACCGACGACGATGCCGACGGCGGCGATGACGACGATCGTGGGATATGTCAGCGCCGATTTGACCTTGCGACGCAGCTCGACGTCCTTTTCCAAGAACGTGGAGAGACGCTGCAAGGTTTCTTCCAGAACGCCTCCTACCTCTCCGGCGCGGACAAGTCCGATGAAGAGGTTGTTGAAGACATTGGGATACTTGCCCATGCTGCGCGACAGCGACTGGCCGGCTTCGACTTCCTTCTGGATCTCCAGAAGAATTCGGCGCAGGCGCGCATTCGCGGTCTGCTCGCCGAGAACCGACAGACAGCGCACCAGCGAAACGCCGGCGTCGACCATCGTCGAGAACTGGCGGCACATAATGGAGAGCTCGGTCAGCTTGATCTTCTGGAGGTTGTCCAGAAACGATCCGCCGCCGGCCCGCTTCGCCTTCGACTGCTTGATCTCGGAGATAACGAAGCCCTGCTCGCGCAGACGCCTCGCGAGGACATCGGGGTTCTCCGCCTCCGAGGTTCCGTTTCGCAGTACGCCGGCGGCGTCACGGACGGAATATGCATATGTCGGCATTTCTCAATCGCTCCCTTCACAGCTGGGGCACGGATGCTTCGCCTGCTACTTATGAGCAGTCCGCTTGCTTTCGCCTTCAATTATGCCAGCAAGCGGCGCGAATTTCCTCTAATATTTTCGGTTATTATTTTTGGCCGATCCCAATTTTACAATAATAACGGAGTTTCGCTCCAAAACGGTTCGCGTTAACGCTGAGGGCGCTGATATCCCGCAGGACCGCTTCCGCCAGAACCGCTTTCACTCGCATCGATCGCCAGCATCTTCTTCAGTTCTTCGAGGTTGTGCGCGCGCGAAGTCGCCGACTCGTAAGAGATGTTGCCGCGCATATAGTGATCGCGCAGCGCCTGGTCCGTGGTGATCATGCCGACGTTGCCCGACGTTTGGATCGCCGAGGTAATCTGGTGCGCCTTCGCCTCGCGGATCAGGTTCCGGATCGCGGGAGTGGCGATCATGATCTCCTGGACGGCGACGCGTCCCTGGCCGTTGGCGCGCGGGATCAGCTGCTGGGCGATGATCGCCTGAATGTTGTTCGAGAGCTGCAAGCGCACCTGACTCTGCTGTCCCGGAGGGAAGCCGTCGACGATACGGTCGACGGAGGTCGCGGCGGAGTTGGTGTGCAGGGTCGCGAAGACAAGGTGACCGGTTTCCGCGGCGGAGATCGCGAGCTGCATCGTGTCGAGGTCTCGCATTTCACCGACGAGGATGATATCGGGATCTTCACGAAGACAGGCGCGCAGCGCGTTCGGGAAGCTCTTGGTGTCCGACCCCAGCTCACGCTGATTGATGACTGACATCTTATGAGAATGCAGGTACTCGATCGGGTCCTCGATTGTGATGACGTGCTCGGACCGGCTCGTGTTGATATGGTTGATCATCGCCGCCAGCGTCGTCGACTTACCAGAACCGGTCGGGCCGGTCACCAGGATCAAGCCGCGCTTGGTGTGGGTGAGCTTCTCGACGATCGCCGGAAGCTGCAAGTCTTGCAGGGACGGGATTTTGGTCGGGATCAAACGCAGGGAAGCGGCCACGGCGCCCTTATCCTTGTAGATATTGACGCGGAAGCGGGCCCGCTTTTGGAGCGCGTAGGAGAAGTCCAGCTCCCAGGTGCTTTCGAACTTCTGGATCTGTTCGTCGGTCAGGATCGCGTACATCATCTGCTGCACGTCCATGGGCGTGCAGTTCTCGTACATCGTCGGCACGAGCGCGCCGTTGGCGCGGACAACGGGCGGAATGCCGGCGGCGATATGAAGGTCGGAGCCGCCCATGTCGATGATGATTTCCAGCAGTTCGTCCAGGTGGATCTGATCGATCGGCTTTTTCTTCACCTGCGGAGCGGCCATCTGCTCCATGCCGGGCACGCCCTGGCTGTATCCTGGCTGCGTGGGCGGGGCGTAACCACCCTGCTGCGGGGGCTGCTGCCCCGGCGGCGGCGCGTAGCCTCCCCCCCCATTCTGCGGCTGAGGCGCATAGCCTCCACGCTGCTGCGCTCCGGGCTGAGGAACGCCGGGCTGTCGGTTATAGGGCGGCTGTTGTCCCTGACCACCGATCGTCTCAGACATAATCGCTTACTCCTCTAATAATGGCGTGAAAGCCCTCCCGCCGAAAATCACGCGGACAAAACCGCAGGCAGGAGGGCCCAAACATCGCAGCAGACTTTAGAAACCGGCGGTAAAGACAACGCGCATTACTTCATCCGGCGTCGTCAGGCCGTCCAAAATCTTTATGAGGCCGTCTTCGCGCAGTTCCTTCATTCCATTCGCCTTGGCCGCCTCACGAAGGTCGGCGACCGGAGCGCGGCGAACCACCAGCTCAGCGATCTCCTCATTCATCTGCAGAAGCTCATAGAGACCAATTCGTCCCTTATAGCCCTTATGGCGGCACTCCTCGCATCCGGCGCCTCGGTAGAGGGTCACCATCTGGTTGGCGTTCTCGACGACCAGGCCGAATCGGACCAGTTCGCTTGCCGGCACCTGATACGGAGCCTTGCAGTTCGAACAGATCTTTCGGCAAAGGCGCTGAGCCATAATGCCTATAACGGTCGCGGCGATCAAATAGTTCTCAATGCCCATATCCGCAAGTCGCATAACGGCGGAAGGGGCGTCATTGGTGTGCAGCGTGCTCAAAACCAGGTGACCGGTCAGGGACGCTTCGACGGCGATCTGGCAGGTTTCCAGGTCGCGCATCTCTCCCACCATGATGATATCCGGGTCCTGGCGCAGGAAGGATCGCAGACCGGCGGCGAACGTCAAACCCGCCTTTTTGTTGATCTGCACCTGCGATACGCCGGCAAGCTGGTACTCAACCGGATCTTCGATGGTAATGATATTCTTCTCGGACGAGTTGATCTTGTTCAGAATGGAGTACAAGGTCGTCGTCTTACCGGATCCGGTTGGTCCCGTCGTCAGAACCATTCCATTCGGCTGTGAGACCATTTCTTCCAGCCGGGTCTGAACATCGGGCGAGAAGCCGAGCTTATTGAGGCCCAGCAAAACGCTCGTCTTGTCCAGAATACGCATAACGATCTTTTCGCCAAAGAACGTCGGGCAGCAGGAAACGCGAAGGTCGAAGTCCTTGCCTTCATGCTTGATCGGGATACGTCCGTCCTGCGGAACGCGGCGCTCGGCGATATTCAGGTCCGCCATGATCTTGAAGCGCGCGATCAGCTGGTTCTGGATGTGCTTGGGAACCGTCATCTGTTCGTTCAAAACGCCGTCGATGCGGTACCGGATGCGGACGCCCTTTTGTCCCGGTTCGATATGGATATCCGAAGCTTTCTGCCGGATCGCCTCCTGAACGAGCGCGTGTGCGATACGGATGATCGGAGCTTCCTCCGACATCTTTTCGACGCTGTTCTCGTCATCCGAGTCCAGCAGGTCGCCCGTCATGCTGCCCAGGTCCAGGCCGATCGCCTTCGCCAGCGCGCTTTCACCCTCGGGAACGGCGGGAACGCCGGCCGAGCCCGGCGCCGCTTCCGCCTCCGCGCCGGGAACGGCGGGCACGCTGCTGTTCTCGTTCTTAATGATGTCCGGCAGACCGGAGATCTGCTGACCATTCCCGGTGCGCGTCGGCCCCGCGCCGTTGCCGTTCAGCGGTTTGGCGCCCTGAGAATAAGCGCGATTGATCGCATTCTCAATGTCGCTCTTGGTCGCGAGAACAGCTTTGACCTGACAACGAGTGACCAAACGCAGGTCCTGTATGCCTGGTTCGCTCGATTGAAGATCGCTCACCGCAACTGTCAGCTTGTTAGGCGTGGTCGTCGAATCGCGCTTGACCGGAAACAGATTGTATCGGCGGACGATATGTTCGGGCACCGCTCGCAGCGCCGCCGGATCGGCGGGCGTCCGCGAGAAATCGTAGAAATCGATGCCGATCGACGCCGCGCGGGCGCTCGTCACTTCTCGCTCCGACGCAAATCCGAGGTCTTGAATGATATTCCCAAGGTCGCCCGGCGCGCTCTTCTGTACTTCACGCGCCTGCCGGAACTGCTCCTGAGAAATCACGCCTTTTTCGACGAGCACTTCACCTAGGCTCTTTTTTTGCATAACCATTTCGAAAGCCTGCCTCCTCAAACACCCGCATCCTGTCCGTCTCGCTCGGTCACTGCAAATCCTCGATAGACACGCTTAATCAGCAATGTGACGAGAATGGGGAAAACGAAAAAAATAGAACTATTTAGAAAGAACGAAACATCCGCGCAAGACGCCGAGGCAGCTGGGATTTGAGACACTTTCAAGATCGTGTGGTATAAATTGTGGCCTTATTATATCACATCGATATTACCAGCGCAAGTACCCGGATTACTGAACGTCAAACACTCGATTTCATACCAGCATAGTTATTACGCTGGCGTGGTCACGGCGAGTTCCATCGCCTCCAGCGCGGACGAGGGGACCGGGCTTCCAAGCCAGATCTTCAGTGAGGCCGCGCCCTGCCGAACCAGCATGCCCAATCCGTTGGACGTCTTGCAGCCGGCTTCCCGAGCCGACGCCAAAAACCGCGTCTCCGCGGGCTTATAAATCAAATCGTACACGTAACCCACGCCCTCGAAAGCGCTCTCGGGAAGCGCCGGCGCGGTTTCGGTATTGGGCGACATTCCCAGCGAGGTCGTGTTGACCATCAGATCGATCGGCCGCCCCGCCGCCCCGCCCCACGGCGCCACGGACGCCGACTCCGGGAAATAGCGATTGACCAGCGCCGCCAGCGCCTCGGAACGCTCCGCCGTTCGGTTGGCGATTACGACATGTCCCCCGCGCTCCGCCAGCGCATAAGCGAGCGCCCGGGCCGAACCGCCCGCGCCCAGCAACGCGACCGTCACGTTCGCGGACGGCCAGCCCAGCCGATCCAGATCGCTGATGAACCCTACCCCGTCCGTGCTGTATCCCGTCAAAACGCCGTTATCGTTATGGATCGTATTCACGGAGCCGATCCGCGCCGCCGCCTCATCGACTCGATCGAGATGCGGAAGGACCAATTCCTTCAAAGGCACGGTAACGTTTACGCCGACAAGATCCAGCGCGCGCACGGATTCCACCGCAGCGGCGACCCGGTCGGGATGCACGGTATAAGGAACGTATACCCAATCTTGGCCCAAAACGGAGAGGGCCGCGTTATGCATCTTCGGCGACAGCGAATGGGAGACAGGATGGCCCCACACGCCGACAACGCGCGTGCGGCCCGAGATCTGGGATGTCATTTTTGTTTGCGCCGCCAGAGCGTGTATGCGAACAGCGCGGCGCCGCCGAGCAGCAGCGCCGGAAGGCTGACGATGGACGCGACAATCGTGCGGCCCTGCGGCGTCGCGGGATCGGGCATATGCTCCAGCACTTCGGCGATCTTGCGCGCGGCCGGCCACTGCCCCTGCTCGCGCAGCTTGCGGATGACGTAATTCTCCACATAGCGCACCATCTGTGTCGAGAAGAACTCCTCGCGCGACAGCGGCGGACGAATCAAAATCGTTTTCAGCCCCAGGCGGTTGCCCGCGAGGACATCCGTGAAGATCTGATCGCCGAATACGGCCGTGTTACCGTAATCCGAACCCATCGCCTGCATGGAGCGCAGGAAGCCGCCGGTATGGGGCTTTCGGACGCGATCCACAAACGGGATCCCCATCGTGTCGGCAAGCTGCTTGAGGCGCTCCATATGCAGCGTGTTCGAGGCGATACAGATCTTGATGCCTTCGACCTCCAGCTTCGCCAGCCATTCGATCACGCCGGGCGCGATATCGTAATGGCGCCAGGGGACGAGCGTGTTGTCCAAATCGGTAATAATCGCGGTGATCCCGCGCGCTTTCAGCGCCGCGGGGTCGACATCTTTCACCGACTCCACCACCCAGGTCGGAGTCAGCAGCTGCATGAGTTTGGCCATGTGGATCCTTGAAAAAGCCGGGGCGCTGTCTAAAGCTGAGATGCGCGCGCGGCGCGCATCTGCGCCACGGCGCGATTGTGGTCCGCCAATGTCGCCGTAAAAATATGACGGCCGTCGGGACGGGCGACGTAGTACAGATAGTCCGCCTGCGCCGGATGCAGGGCCGCTTCAATGCTCGAAACGCCGGGATTGGCGATGGGCGTGGGCGGTAGACCGGCGTGCAGATAAGTATTATACGGAGATTCTACCCGCAAATCCTTGTAGAACAATCGCGTTTTGTGTCCGGGCAGCGCATATTGCACGGTGGCGTCGCACTGAAGACGCATTCCGATCTTCAGCCGATTGCTCAGCGCGGCGGCCACCAGAGGCCGATCGGAGTCCACTTCCGCCTCGCGCTCCACCAGCGACGCCATGGTAACCGTATCCTGCAATACTTTATCGGAGGGGAATTCGGCGCGGCGCGGCGCGATGACTTTCTCCGAAAACTCCTTCAGCATCATTGCGATAATATCGCGCGCGCCGGTCCCTTTCGGAATGTCGTAAGTGTCGGGGAAAAGATAACCTTCGAGATTATTGTTCGGCGGGGTGAACCCATCGACGTGAAACGAGCGCCCGTTGGTTTGCGCGAGACGCAGGAACTCATTCTCGTCCACATCGCCGTGCGCCGCCAGCCTTTTGGCGATCTGGGCGACCGTAAAGCCCTCGGGAACGACGAGCGGAGCCGGCGCGGTCTTGCCGAGCGCGATCAGCGCGGCCATCTGCTGCGGAGTCATCGCCGACGACAATTGGTAGCGCCCGGACTTCATCTTGCCGGAAAGGCCGTCGAGACGCGCCGCGAGCACGAAGCCAAGACCGCGCCGCACGAGATGCTTCTGCTGAAGTTCGGCGCCGATCTCCTTCTCCGTCATTCCCGACCGGATGACGATGTACGCCATATGGCCGCCGCCCGCCGCCGAGCGGGCGCTTAGGAGAGAAGTTTCCACCAGAACCGCGCCAAGCACGGCGATGGCGGCCACAACGATCAACACCGCGAAAAGCGCCACACGGCTTACGCGCGAACTTCGAGATTTCATAAAGGTTGGTACAAGGGAATATGCTGCAACGTTGACCGAGAATCTTCAAACGATGGCGTCGCGCGGCGCCGACGTCCGCCGGCGATGCTCCAGATAGCTGTCCAGAATCAATACGGCCGCCATTTGATCGACGAGCTCGCGGCGCCGCGCGCGGGATACGCCCTGCGCGATCAGCACCTCGTGGGCGTCGACACTGGTCATGCTTTCATCCCAGTAAACGGTCTTCAGGCCGCACGCGCGCTCCAGCGCCTGCACGAATCCCTGCACACGCTGGGCCTGCGGCCCGACCTCGCCATCCAGAGAAAGCGGCAGCCCCGACACCACGGCGTCGGCCTCCTGCTCGGCGATGATCGCCGCCAGCGCGGCCACGTCCCGCTTCAGGTTCCCTACCCGGCGCAGCGTGCAGACCGGAAACGCCGCGATCTCCAGCTGATCGCAGACCGCCACGCCAATACGCACTTCCCCTACGTCGAGGGCGACAAATCGCAACGTTCTTCTCCCAGCAGATCGTGCAGCACGGGCAGAACGATCGTGATAAACAATAAAATCGCGGCGACCACACCGGAATCGTTGACCAGCGCGCAGAACACGCAGCCCGCAACGCCCGCTTCGAGCACGGATCGGTACGCCGGGCGACGCTCTAAAAATCGCAGCAGCGGCTTCTTCAGAAGCGAGCAGCCAAGCGCGCCCAAGGTTCCCAGCGCGGCCAAGCCGAGCAGCGTTCCCGGATGCAGCGCCACGCGCAGGGCCAATCCGACTTTGCGCCAGGCGACTCCCATAATATACCCGAACCGCTGCCCTTCCAGAGCGCCCACCGCCGTATCGATATGCGTGCGCCGCACACCGATCCAATGTCCGATCACTCCCCAGAACAGCACGACGCCGATCCCGATCGCCAGCCCCACCAGCAAATGCTTGGCTCCAAGCGGGCGTCCCCGGCGCTTCTGCCACATCACTTTGAACGTCAGAACGGCGGTAATCGCCCCGCCCGCCTTCGCTCCAAACGCCGGAAACGACAGCACGAACACGACCAGCGCAAACCAGCGCAGCCCCCACGGCCAGCGTTTTCCCTCGGGCGCCGGCAGCACGGTCGCCGTGATCAGCGCCGCCCCCAGCAGCACGCCCATATACTCATTGCCGATTCCGTAGAAACGGATCCCCGAGAGATAATACGCGCTCAGCGCCGACTGCGAAACCAGCGCCGTTCCAAGCGCGGCGTCCAGTATCAAGAGGCCCCCGGTCACGATGGCGATGACGGCCGGCGACGGCAGCAGCGCAATCACCGCCGTGACGCCCGCGATCACCGCCAGATACTGCGCCGGCGTCTGGATGGGAACAAGCGGCGCCATCAGCAGCGCCGCCGGCCACGCGGCAAGCATCCGCACGCCGTATTGCAGAGTACGCTGCGCCGTTGGGCGCGGCCGAGAGCGCGTCGAAACGTAAAACCAGACGGCGAAAAAGACGAGTCCCCCGCCCAGAAAGCCCAGCCCCCAAAAGAACGGCAGCTGGATCTTCTGATTGAGATAGGTAAGACGGTCCAGCCGCTCCAAATCGACGGGGGATGATGAGGCTTGCATGGGAGCGCCCGTCATCGTAAACGGAGCGATCACATTCAGCTCGGCGAGGATCGTCGGCGCGACATCGCGCGCCGCAACCAACCCCAGCGTCTGCGTCGTGTCCGACATCAGAACCGATGCGGTCGGCGGAGTCACCGATCGGAGACAGGGAGTCAGGCGATTCCACTGCCCATGAGAATCCAATGGAGCGCTGGGAACAACGAAGTAGATCACGAGCGGATGGGTGACATCGGTGATCTCCGCGCGCCGCGATTGGATCAGCGCCATGTAACCATCCAGCGCCTGCATGGCGCGGAGGCGGTGCTGAACGTAAGCGGCCGGCAGCAAGTCTCCGGCGCGGTTTTCACGCTCCAGACGGGCGAAATCGCCGTCGTGAACGACGACCAGATCGTTCAATACAAGCGCGTTTTTTGTGAATTGAAACAGAAGAGCCGGATCGCAGCGACGGCCGCCAGGAGCAAGCGGATCGGCGACGGAGCCGCTGGCGAGATTGTGAGTTCCGGGCAGAAATATATTCAGAGGATGATATGGGCCGGTGTCGTCTCCGTCCGCGTCTCCAATCGTCGTCACGGAAACGCCGGCGGCGCTCAGCGCCTTTCCCAGAGAACCTTGAAGCACTTCCCCAACGCGAATGCTATCGCCCGCGCCCATGGTCGCGTAGACATCGGAGATGGGATCGGCCCCTTTCGCCAGTCCCGGCGACATCATGGCGCTTTGGCCCTGCGCAAAGAATGAAGCCAGATCAGGGGCGCTTGGACTGTGAAAATCGGAAAGCGTCAGGTAATCGGCGATCACGACGAGGATGTGTGGGCGCGAGGCAGGCGCTGCGGTCTGCTGCGCCTGGACGGGGGATGTCCAGGGCAGCAGGGTCGCGAGGAAGAGAAGGATCAAGCGGAGGCGAGTCACGCGGCGGCTGCTTCCAGAGCCAGTCGCTCGGCGGTCGCGAGGGCTTCCGCGAGCTTGGAAGGATCTTTGCCGCCGGCTTGGGCGAAGTCGGGCCGGCCGCCGCCGCCGCCGCCCACGATCTTGGCGGCTTCGCGGACGATGTTGCCGGCGTGCACGCCGCGTCCGACCAGATCTTTACTAACCTTGACCGCGAGCGAGACTTTATCGCCTTCGCCACTGCCCAGAATCACAACGCCCGATTGCAGACGGTTCAGGATCTCTTCCACCAGCGTGCGCAGCGTTTCGCCATCGGCGCCGCTGACCTGCGCGCTCACTAGCCGGAACCCGTCCACGCTCTTGGCGCCCTCGATCAAGCCGTCCACTTGATTGCCCGCCGCCGCCTTTTGCAGCACGGCCAGCTCGCGCTCGCGGTCCTTGAGCTGGGCCTGGAGCTTTTCGAGCGAGGCGATCACGTTCATCGGCTGTGTCTTGAGCAGGCTCGCCGCATCGCTCAGTAACCGCTCTTGATCCAGCGTGCGGACCAAAGCAGACTTGCCTGTGACGGCTTCGATGCGCCGAACGCCCGCCTGGCTGCTGCTTTCGCTGACGATCTTGAACAGGCCCGCCTGCGACGTGTGCTTGAGGTGTGTGCCGCCACAGAACTCGACGCTGTAGTCGCCGGCCTGCACCACGCGCACGATATCGCCGTACTTTTCGCCGAAGAGCATCATGGCGCCCATGTTCTTGGCCTCTTCGATCGGCTTCTCGAACGTGCGCACTTCGATGTCATCCATGATCTTCTCGTTGACCAGCGCCTCGACCTCGCGGATCTCCTCGGGCTTCATGCCCTGATCGTGCGAGAAGTCGAAACGCAGACGGTCGGGGCCGACCAGCGAGCCGCGCTGCTGGACGTGATCGCCCAGAACGACCTTGAGCGCCTTTTGCAGCAGGTGCGTCGTCGTATGGTTGCGCTCGATGTTCGCGCGGCGCCCGTCGTCGATCCGCGCGTCGAGACGCTCGCCGACCTTGATTTCGCCGTGGCTGACGACGCCGTGGTGGAACCAGTAGCTGCTGTCCTTACGGGTATCGGCAACGTCAAATGCGCCGTCCTCGCCGCGCAGCCAGCCGCTGTCGCCGATCTGGCCGCCCGATTCGGCGTAGAACGGCGTCTGATCGAGTACGATCTGCACGCTCTCGCCTTCGGAGGCCGAGGAGACAAGCGCGCCGTCCTTGACGATCGCCTGCACTACGGCCTGCGTCAGCGTTTCATTGTAGCCGACGAACAGCGTCGTCTTGTGTTCCTGCTGGCGCAGCTCGGGAATCACGCTGTCAATAAAGACCTCGCGCTCCTTGCCGCCTTCGGAGATCTTGAGATGCTGCTCCCACAGCTCCTCATAGCGCGCCTGATCCACCTGGAGTCCATGCTCGGACGCCAGCTCCGTGGTCAGTTCGACCGGGAAGCCATAGGTCGTGAAGAGGCTGAAGACGTCTTCGCCGCTCAGCGTGCGCGTCGTCTTGGTGTGCTCGCTCTCCAGCAGCGCATTCAGGCGGGCCGATCCCGATTCCAGCGTGCGCCGGAACTGCTTCTCTTCGATGGCGGCGTAGCGAAGGATCGTCTCCAGCTTCGCTTCAAGGTCAGGATAGTCGCCCTTGCGCTGTTCGGTAATCACCGGCATGATCTCGGTCAGGAACGGCTTCTCCAGACCCAGCGTCGTCCGGCCGGCCAGAACGGCGCGGCGCATGATGCGCCGCAGTACATAGCCGCGTCCGACATTCGACGGCAGCACGCCGTCGGCCAGACAGAACGCCGTCGCGCGGACATGATCGGCGATGCGGCGGAACGCGATGTCCAGCTTGCCGTCGTCGGTCCCGCCATAGGTTTTGCCCGAGAGTTCCTCCAGCTTGCGCAGGATCGGCGCGAACAGGTCCGTTTCGAACGGCCCGCGCAGGTTGGCGATCGCCGCCGCCGTGCGCTCCAGGCCCATTCCGGTATCGATGTTCTTCTTGGGCAGCGGGGTCAGCGTCCCGCCGTCGCCGCGGTCGTACTGCGTAAAGACGAGGTTCCAGATCTCCAGCCATCGCTTGTCGTCCCAAACGCCGTCGGGCGTGGGCGGCAGGTGCGGCTGCGTGTCGAAGAAGATCTCCGAGCAGGGACCGCAGGGGCCGTTTGGACCTTTGGAAATGACGCCCGCCGGCCAGTAGTTACTGTGCTCGTCAAAGCGAAAGATCTTGTTCTCCGGCATGCCGACCTTGCGCCAGAGGTCGAACGCCTCGTCGTCAGTCTCGAACACCGTCACTCGGATCCGGCCGAGGTCCAGCTTCAGGACGTCGAAGATAAACTCCCACGCCCAGGAGATCGCCTCGGGTTTGAAGTAGTCGCCGAACGAGAAGTTGCCCAGCATCTCAAAGAAGGTGCAGTGCGAGGTATCGCCGACATCCTCAATGTCCGTCGTGCGCAGACACTTCTGCGCCGTCGCCACGCTGTTGCGCGGCGCGGTCTGCGTGCCTAAAAAGTAGGGCTTGAACTGGACCATGCCGGCCGACGTGAACAGCAGGGTCGGATCGTCCGGAACCAGCGAGTCCGATGGGAGCCGCAGCGCTCCCTTCGACTCGAAAAATTCCAGATAAAGACGGCGTAATTCACTTCCGAGCATTCGTTATCTCCCAAAAAGGCGTGCTTAGCCACCCATTATAGCACACGAATTGTTGGCGAAAGCCGCCTAATCGCCTAAAGCGAGCAGATACGCCACTGTCGCCAGTCCCAGCAGCGAAAGAACGGCGACAAAGGTCATGACGATGCGGCTGGGCGGCCGGTAATTTCCATCGTCGATCATGGCGCGGGTTTTGGCGTAAGTGATCGCGGAAAACATCAGCGCGACCAGCCCAAAGACGGCGAAGAGCAGACCGAGCAGCGTGGCGCGGCCGTGCGAGACATGATGCGCCGGCGCGCCGACCGACGCCAGCTGCAATTCGAAATAGCGAAGCCGCACGATCAGCACGCCGAAGCCCATCAGCGCGATCCCGGTGCGGACCCAGGCGAGAAAGGTGCGCTCGTTGGCCAAATGCTCCGTGACTTTAGGAGTGGTCATTTCAGAAAATCGTCCTTGTCAGCGTTGAATGCAGTGTAGCACACCCGGACAGGACGTCGTATGAAATACCTGTTTTTTCACCGCGCTCTGGAGTCCGGCGTTCCCGTCTCCGATAATTGCAGTATCGCCGCAGGATGCGGCAAACGTAATGTAAGGCAAAGGAAGACTCACATGTTTCCCATGGATTGGTTATCTCGCGGACGCAAGCAGGGACGGGAATCACGGCGGCAGGAAGACCTCTCGCAGATCAAATTATGGCGTGAAACCAGCCAATCGCTGGCGCTGAGCATCGAACAGATCTGCACGCTCTGCGAAGACCTCGCCCTCGCGGCGGCCTCCGGCGACGCCGCCGCTCCGGAAAGCACCATGGAAAACGTGCAAGCGCAGATCGAAGCCGTGCGCCGCTACGCCGCGTGCATCGCCAACGACGCCGCCGGAAGCGCCGAGCCCACGCCGGTCATCCCCGATCCCGATCCATATTCGCTCAAAGAACTGCATCGCCTGATGACATCCGAGCCGTGTGAGTAATCGAGTTACTGGGTGGCATGCCGGCGGCTTTGCGCAGGCATGTACTGCGATCGAGAGAAAACGCCGCGTTCTGCTTCGTACGCAATCCATGCCTGCGCAAAGCCGCCGGCATGCCACCCGGTGAAATTGGCCGAACAAAAACCTCCCCTAATGAACTTCATTGGGGGAGGGTGACTCGAAGGGCCGGGTGAGGGCCACCCCTCCTCCGACTTCAATCTCATTCACCCTCCCCTCACACATCCGCCGCATATCGTATGGTTGCCAAATCCCGACGCTTCGTACTATAATAGAATCACGCGAAACTATTTGTGGCAAATCCCGTTCAAGAAGGTGACAGTGCATGTCTGGACATAGTAAATGGCATAATATCCGCCTAAAGAAGGGCAAGATGGATGCCGACCGTGGGAAGATCTTCACGAAGATCGCCCGCGAAATCATCGTGGCGGCGAAAGCCGGCGGCGGCAACCCCGATACCAATATCACGCTGCGCAATGCGATCAGCAAGGCGCGCGAAGCGTCCATGCCGGCCGATAACGTCAAGCGCGCCATCCAGCGCGGCACCGGCGAAGTCGAAGGCGCGTCGTACGAAGAGATGACGTACGAAGGTTACGGCCCCGGCGGCGTCGCCGTGCTGGTCTCGTGCCTGACGGACAACAAGCAGCGCACCGTTTCCGATGTCCGCTCGTTCTTCACCAAGACCGGCGGCCGTTTGGGAGAATCCGGGAGCGTCGGCTACCTCTTCGACCCGAAGGGCGTGATCATCATCGATCCCGATGTCGCCGATGAAGAGAAGGTCACCGAAGCGGCCATCGAAGGCGGCGCCGAGGATATCCAGCCGACGGAAGACGGCGGCTTTGAGATCACGACTGATCCGGGCGACCTGAACGCGGTGCAAAAGGCGCTGGATGCGGCGAATATCAAATATTCGTCCGCCGAGCAGTCGATGATCCCGCAGACGACCGTGGAAGTCACCGGCAAGGAAGCGAACCAGGTGATTCGCCTGATGGATTATCTGGAAGATCACGACGACGTTCAAAAGGTCTATGCGAACTTCGATATCCCGGAAGGCGATCCGGCGGCGGGCGGTTAAGCGAAATCACTTCCATCCCCACTCCGCCTGGGGAACAACGAGAGGCGGACGGCGATGCCGATGATTGGCGCCACGAGACACCACCGCGAGCCCCACAGGCGTCGCCGTCCCATAAACTATCCCGCGATCCTCGGCGTCGCCCTGCCTCTCCTGGCGGCCATGGCGGTCGTCCCGCGAGCCGGGGCGCAGGACCTTGCGCTTCACGCCGATCTTGGCGTCGGCGGCAAATACCGCGCCGGCTCGTGGATCCCGGTCACCGTCACGGCGCTGAACCACGGCGACCAAAATTACCACGGCCAGATCCAGGTGTTCGCGGACTCACTGAGCGCGCAGGGACAGTCCCCGTCTCTCGATCGTCCAACCGAGGTCTTCGCGGTCCCGGCCTCCATTCCTCCCTCGCAAAATACGCCGCAGCGATTTCAAGTTTATACCCGCGACCTGGATCCCACGCGCGATAACTTTACGGTTCAGTTCGCGGAAGGCGACCGGGGCGAGGGGCGCATTGCGGCGAAAATCGTCACTACCGCCAACTACCATGTCCGTCCGTTTTCCGGAACGGCGATCCCGGCCGGCGACCTCTTTGTCGTCGGTGTCGGCTCGGACCCGGTCGGCGCCAGTTTTCTCAGCGGACTGCGGCTCGGCCTGCGCCACACGCCGGCGGGCGTTCAGCCGGCCTTGAAGCTGGACGCGAACTCGCAGCAGGCGGTCGGACCAGGCGCCGGACAGCTCCACACGCCGACCGTGCAGGCCGTCGCGGCGCAGCCGGGCGATCTGCCGGACAGCGCGGCGGGATATCGCGGCGTGGACGCGGTGCTGCTGGGCGCTGACGCGGCGCTCGATTCCCTTTCCGACGCGCAAATCCAGGCGCTGCAAATGTGGACCCTTTCGGGCGGGCGCCTGGTCGTCTACGGCGCGGGATCGGGCGGAGCCGTTCCGGCGGCGCTCCAGCAGTTTTTGCCGGCGCGATTCGCCGGGGACGCCGTTCCCATAAGCCTGCCCTCCGGCCCCGGAGTGGCGACGCGGATGATCCCAACTGGAGCGGCCGGCGTCGAAATCCGACAGAAGGCTCCCGACGGAACGCCGCTGATGCTGTCCGGCCGATACGGCGCCGGCTCGGTCCTGATGATCGCATACGATCCGACATCGGCGCCGTTCCGCGCCTGGACAGGCCCGGCCCAGCTCAGCTTCTGGCGCAGTGTGGTGACCGGCGGCTCGGCGCTGCTGCCTTACGCCATGCAAACCGAGGAGCGCGGCTCGCCCCGGTTTTACGGCTTTGGGTATCGCAGCCGAATCTCCGATATCGTGCTGCACGTTCCACAACTAAACGCTCCGGGCGTGCTTACCGTGGCGATTTTCCTGGGACTGTATATCATCATCCTCGTGCCGCTGAACTACTTCGTTTTGAAGAAAATCGACCGGCGGGAGTGGGCCTGGATCACGATTCCTGTGCTCGTTCTCGTAGTGTCGGCCGGAGCTTACGGCGTGGCGTACGCCGCGAAGGGCGGATCGCTGTTCGTCAATCGCGCGACCATTGTCGAAACCAGCGCCGGAACCTCGCAGGCCGCCGCGTTCTCCGGGTGCGGTCTCTTCTCCTCGCATCGAACGACCTACGATCTTGACCTTTCCAACCCGACCGCCATCGCAGCCGACTCCGCGCCGATCCACACCTACAATCGCTCGTGGGGAGGCGCAACGGCGTCCAGCTTCGACGGCGTCCGCTATGTGTCCAGCGGTTCCGGGTCGGCGGTGCGCGGATTTGGCGTGAATATGTGGTCGATGCGGACCTTCGATGTGCAGTCGCTGGTGGATCTGGGCGGGACCATCGACAGCTCCCTGAAAAACAATTCCCAGACCAATATGTGCGCGGGATCGATCACCAACCACACCTCGTATGCCCTGGACAACTGCGCGCTCTACTGGAACGGATCCTGGATCACGCTGGGAGATCTTGCCCCAGGCGGCTCGGCCGCCGTTACGGGTAATGAGAATCCCATTACGGGCGGCTTCGACGTCTTTCCGTTCGACGGCCGCTATCACGCGCCGTCTCCTAAGGCGAATGCGGATCGCGTCCATTCGACCGCGGGAATGAAACACGCGCTGGCGGCGTTCGCGAAATCGCTGGGACGTGAAAGCAGCGAGAGCTACGAATATTACGGCGTCGATCCGGAAGGCGTCCGAAAGCCGTTTTCGGCGGCCACGGGCGAAGCCCTGCTCGTCGGCTGGAGCACGGACAGCCATATCGCCGGCCCGCCGCTCAAGGTCGATGGACAAACACCCGCGCAGGACGACGTGACGCTCGTGGTCGTCCACATTCCCGTTCGATAAGCAGGAACCGATGCCCCGATTGACGGAAAATCCCGTTCTGCTCCGCGAAGTGCGCAGTCGGCTGCGCTGGCGGCGGCTCCCCATGGCGACATTGCTGCGGGCCGGCGCCATTGTGACCGTGCTCGCCATAGTTTGCTACGCCCGGCTGATCACGCTCATCCATCGCGGCCGCGCCGACGACGCGACCAGCATCTGGTGGGTTATCGCCTATGTCCTGCTGTTCCTGGTCGCGCTGCTCGCCCCCGCCCTTGCGGCCACCGCGATCTCGCAGGAGCGGGAACAGCAAACATGGGAGGGGCTGATCGTCACCCGCCTCACCCCCATGCAGATCCTGCTGGGCAAATGGACGGCGCGTCAGATGCTGCTGGGCATCGCCTTGCTCATTCTGGCGCCGCTGATGATCGCCGTCGCGGTCAAGGGAGGCGTCTCGCTGATAACGGCGGTTTTGACGCTCCTGACGCTGACGCTATCCAGCGGCTTTTACTCCGGGATCGGCATGCTCTGCTCTTTCATCGCCCGACGCACCCCGGCCGCCACCGCGTCCTCGCTGGTGATCGTCGTCTTCCTCTGCCTGGGCACGATCGTTGTCAATTCGATCATGGTTTCCCTGTTGCAGCCGATGAACTATTCGAACACGCCCAGCCAGATTTCGCCGATGCTGTGGCTCAATCCATTCATCACGATGGACTCCGTTCAGCAAATCTACAACACACCCGACAATCGCGATCCCCAGTGGCTCGACGCATACATCACGCAGATCACGATGTATCTGTCGCTGACGGCGGTGCTGACGACGATGATCTTTGCATTCATGATCGGACGGTATCGAAAGCCCAGCCGCGAGGGCTGAGGCTTGGGAGGTTCAGGACAGCGTGATTCGAATCGAAAAGCTGCGCAAGGAATACAAAGGGCTGACGGCGGTCAAGGACCTGGATCTGAATCTGGAAGCCGGAGACATCTTCGGTTTTATCGGCCCCAACGGAGCCGGGAAGACGACGACCATCAAGATGCTGGCGACACTGCTCAAGCCGTCGTCCGGCAAGGCGTATATCGACAATGTCGATGTCGTGGCGAACCCGGAGGCCGTGCGCGAACGCATCGGCTACATGCCCGCCTTCTTCGGCATTTACGACGATATGCGGGTGTGGGAGTATCTCGACTTCTTCGCCAGCGCATATCGCCTGCCGCGCAATGACCGCCCGCGCATTATCGACGACGTTCTCAACTTGACGGACCTGATCGGCAAGAAGGACAATTACGTCGAAGAGCTTTCCACGGGCATGAAGCAGCGCCTTTGTCTGGCGAAAACGCTGATCCACGACCCCAAAGTCCTGCTGCTCGACGAACCCGCCTCCGGTCTCGATCCCCGCGCGCGCATCGAGATCAAGGAGCTGTTCAAAGAGCTGAAGGCGATGGGAAAGACGATCATTATCTCCTCGCACATCCTGCCGGAGCTTGCCGATTTCTGCAACAAAGTGGGGATCATCGAGCGCGGAGAAATGCTGATCTCGGGCGATGTCCAGGAGATTATGTCCCAGGTCGCCGGCGGCAAGACACTGGAGATACGAATTCTCGGCGACATCGAAACGGCGGCGGAAGCCACCCAATCCCTTCCCGGCGTCCGCGCCGTGCGGACCGTCGATTCGCGTCTCCATGTCGACTTCAACGGCGATTTGGAAGCGCAGGCCGACCTCAATCGCCTGCTCGTCGAAAAGGGCCTGCGCATCCTCAGCTTCTCCGAACAGCAAACCGACCTGGAAGACATCTTTATGAAAGTCACACGCGGCCTCGTACAGTAACCCTCCATATTGATGACCACCCGGTAATTGTGCTAGAATCATCAGCGAACGTTCTATCGAACCGAGGGACAATAATGGCTGAAGAAGAGACTTTTACATTTGTCGACAAGCGCGGCTCGGCGGCGGCCGAGGAAGCGCCGGCGGCTGCGCCCGCCGCGTCCGAACCGGAGATCGTCGATGCGGGGAACGCCGAGGAAGAAGGCGATGAAATCCCCGATGTCTACCAGCTGCTGCAATATGTGACGTCGCTCCTCGCCACCGAAGCCTGGCACAAGCTGGGGCTGATCGCGCATCCGCAGACCGGCGAAGCCAAAGCGGATCTGCCTCAGGCGAAAGTGGCGATCGATGTCGTGGCGGACCTCGTCACGCATATGGAGAAGGCGCCCGAGACGATCTTCCCGCCGAACGGCCGCCGCGAGCTTCGCAACCTGCTCAACGACCTGCGCCTGAACTATGTCGCCCAGCGGGACAAGGACAAGGAATGACGCCGCTGGAAGAAGCGATGCTTGAGCGGTATGAACGCTTCACCAGCGCGCTTGTCATAGGCGCCATGTACGGTGTAAAGTCGTCCGAGGAACAGGTCTACGCCGAAGTGCAAGACTGGATGCGGGTGAACGACGGCGGCGTGAGCGATTTCCTGGATCGCGCGGCGATCGCGGAATCCTTTCGATCCCTCTTCCATGCGAAGACTCTCCAGGATCTCTTGGATTCGGATGAGGGCGATTTGATTGAGACGGTCACGATCGTCAGCGACGCGCTTCATACCACGGCGGGCCTGTCGGTCCAGCCATAACGCAAAAAAGCGCCTCGCCGGGAATTTCCCGGCGAGGCGCTTTTTTGATCTTCACGAGAAGAACTATTCCGCGACAGCTTTGTCCTTGCGGATCTCCGCCAGCGCCGAAGCTTCGTCGTCAAACAGCTGGAAGATCTTTACCAGCCGTGTAATTTCGAATGCGCGTCGTACAAATGGTGTGGTGGCGACAAGGCTGATGCTGCCGTCGTGCTCACGAACGCGACGAACAGCGTCCACAAGCACTCCCAGAGCGGCGCTGTCCAGATATGGCACGTCCGCCAGGTTGATGACGACGTCGTAACGCTTGTTTTCAATCAAATCACGAAGCGTGTCGCGAAACGCGCCGCACGTATGCAGGTCAATCTCACCCTTCAGGTGGACAACCGGGATCTGATCCGGCGTTGGCTGTACGTCAATCTCGAGTAACAATAGAGCGAACCTCCCCTACGACGCCTCGCTTGCTAAGGCCGCGATACATAGGTTTACCCAATAAATTCAAAGGCCAAAACGCTTGCAAGCATTGGCTGCAAAGTCATATTCGACAGAGCGATTATAGCATGTTTAGGGCGCTTTGTCATGCTTGCTTGTGATTTTCCATAAAAGCGATTTTTAAGGAAGCCGACAGGAAAACGCGAAGAAAAATCGAACCTAACCGCGGATTATTGGAGGAACGAATGAATTATCGACATCTCGGCGGATCCGGACTGCGCGTCAGCGAAGTCTCGCTCGGATCCTGGCTGACATACGGCGGCGCCACCGAGAATAACGCGGCGCGGCTTTGCATCGAAAAGGCTTACGATTTAGGAATCAATTTCTTCGACACGGCCAATGTGTACGCGAAGGGGAAATCCGAGGAAGTCGTCGGCTCATCGCTCGCCGCCTACCCCCGGTCGTCCTATGTGCTCGCCACCAAGGTCTACTTCCCCATGGGGGACGGCCCGAACGATCGCGGCCTGTCGCGCAAGCATATCTTCGAACAGTGCGAGGCGTCTCTGCGGCGTTTGAATACCGACTATATCGATCTCTATCAATGCCATCGTTACGATCCCGAAACGCCGCTGGCGGAAACGCTCACCGCGCTGGACGACCTGAAGCGCCAGGGCAAGATCCTGTACGCCGGCGTGTCCGAATGGAGCGCGGAGCAGATCATCGCCGCCGCGACATACAGCCGTGAAGCCGGCCTGCGCCCCCTCGTCTCCAATCAGCCCAAGTACAATCTGCTGGCGCGCGCCATTGAGGCCGAGGTCATTCCGGCCAGCGAGCGCGAGGGTCTGGGCCAGGTTGTCTGGTCGCCGCTCGCGCAGGGCGTTCTGACCGGCAAGTACAAGCCCGGCGCGCCGCCGCCGCCGGACAGCCGCGCGGTGGACCCCGCGCAGAACTTTTTCATCACCCGCGACAATCTGCTGAACGACGAGATCCTCGCCAAAGTGCAGCGGCTGGCGCCGATCGCGGAGGGCCTCGGCATGACCATGTCCCAGCTCGCGCTCGCCTGGTGCCTGCGCCAGCCGAACGTCAGCAGCGTCATCATCGGAGCATCACGTCCGCCACAGGTCGAAGACAACGCCGCCGCTTCGGGCAAGACCATTCCCGCCGACGCGCTGGCGGCCATTGAGGAGGCGCTCGCATAATATGCCGACAGTTATCCATTTCGACAGCAAAGAAGCCCTGAGCGCCGCCGCCGCCGATGCGATCATCGACGCCGCCGCTCAGGCCATCGCCGCCGACGGCCGTTTTCTCTTCGTGCTCGCCGGCGGCTCCACGCCCGAGCAGACCTACAAGCTCCTGGCCGCCTCTGAGCGCCGCGACCGGATCGATTGGTCGCGCACCTACGTCTTCTTCGGAGACGAGCGCCTTGTACCGCACGACGACAAGCGCAGCAATTACGGCATGGCCTGGGAATCGCTCCTGAAAGACGTTCCGCTGCCGGCCGACCATATCTTCCCGATCCATACCGATCTTCCGGGCGCCGAGGCCGCACAGCAGTACGCCGACACGCTGACCGCGTTTTTCGGCGACGGCGCCGCGCCATCGTTCCATGTGACGCTGCTGGGATTAGGGGACGACGGCCATACCGCCTCGCTCTTCCCCGGCATGCCCTCCCTGCATGAGACCAAGGCGCTCGCGGTCGCAACGCCTCCCGGCGTCCTCCCGCCGCCCGTCGACCGGATCACGCTGACATTCCCAGTCCTGAACGCCTCACGGATCGCTCTGTTCCTCATCGCCGGCGAAAGCAAAGCCGCGCCCGTCCAGGCGATCCTGGAAACGGCCGCCTCCGTGGACGCCTACCCGGCCGCCGGCGTCACCGCCCCCGGCGGCGAAGTGCGATGGATGGCGGACCGCGCCGCGACTTCGAAGTTACGGGAAGACAAGTAACATAAAAAGCCCCTTTAGCCTGCATGGCTAAAGGGGCGAAACTTGAGAAGCCGGCGGTTAAAACCGCGCCTCTAAGAACGCGGAAACCCACCTTCGTGGGTTACATAATCGTCCACAAAACCGCCTGATATTGAGCCGTGTAGTAGACGGTATCGTTAAGGACAATGTAGTCCCCGAAGGGGGACTTCCGCGCCCTTGAAGGCGCGGTTTTAACCGCTGGCAATCCTATTCGAACAGGATTGCTCGAAAGAGCATGACGAAACGGCTGGGTGAAAGCCGCCTACTCTTCCCGCTCCACATACTCCAGCAGCGCCGCGATTTCCCGCCGCTGCTTCTCCCGCAGTTCTGCGTCATCCTCACCCGCGTCCCGGCAATCGTCCACAAACTGCGCGGCGCCGGCGGCGTTTCCGTAGGTCGCCACGAGGATGGGATGCGGGCCGACGCGGCGCAGCCAGTACTTCGCGTTGCTGAAGTCGCCTTCGCGGCGGTGGATGATCGCGTGCCAGTAGTCCGCGCTGGAGTCGCCTTCCAGCGACTGCGCGAGCGTGTGGGCGCGCGGCAGGTCGTCGTTCAGCAGGTGCAGGCCGATCTTGACGAGCTCGGGCGCCGCCAGATATTCGATATCGGCGGCTGTCACAGCATCGTATGGCTGCAAGGGCGTCAGCTCAGGCGCCGGATCGCGGCCGGTCAGACGCTGCTGGATTTCATTGCGGCGGTCGTGCATGCGCGGTCCCTCTCCATTACTGCGGCGGCGCCGCGGTCTGGCCGGCGCTGGTGGTCGTGCCATCCAGATTGATGATGAAGGACGTCCGCGCAGGCGGATTATTGCCGATCTTGATCACGATCGAGTTCTCCAGGAGCGGCGTCTTGGGCGGAGCGCCTTCGGTCGGACGATGGTACGTCCAGGAGATATGCGAGGGATCGGGATTGGTGTCCGAGGCGTCGTGCAGGATCGTCGGGCTCGGCAGATAATCCGGCACGAGATCCGCGAGTTTCGCCGGATAGCTGCCCTTCTTGTCGTGATAGTCGATGACGGCCCGCCGAATCTTGAGACCGTTCTGAGTGGTTCCCACGGTGGACTGGAGCACGCCTTTGAAGGTGTTGAAAATCCAGACGCTGCCCACGACGCCCAGCAGGAGGACGACGGCGCAGCCGATGCCGCCGATTTTCCAGCAGCCGCTGGAGTTGGACTTCGACGGAGGCGGAGTGTTCTGATAGTAGGGAGGGGTGCTCACGTAGCGTTAATCCTTCTTTTCTTCCGACTTCTTGTCGTTCTTGGATGGCGGGCGCACGCCGGAGTGGCGGTTCTGCATGGAGGGCGTAAAATCGACGTCGGGGGTCACGCGCTCAATAAACGCCGCCAAAAGCCGCGCCGTGTTCTGGACATCTTCAAGCGACACCAATTCGCACGGCGTATGCATGTAGCGCAAAGGGATCGAGATCAGACCGGTCGCCATGCCGGACTGGTTGAGCTGCATCGCGTTGGCGTCGGTCCCCGTGCCGCCTCCGGCCGAGCTGAGCTGGAACGGGATCTCCAGGTCGCGGGCGGTCTCGCACAGCATCTTGTAAACCTGCGGATTGATGTTCGCGCCCCGGCAGATCGTCGGCCCCTTGCCGATCTCCACGTCCCCCACCCGGTTCTTGTTCATGCCCGGATAATCCGTCGCGAAGCCCACGTCCACGGCGATGCCTACCGTCGCGCCGGTCAGATAGGACGACGTGCGCGCGCCGCGCAGGCCGATCTCTTCCTGTACCGTCGACACGGCGTAAACCGCCGCCGCCAGCGTCTTGCCCTTCAGCAGGCGCACGGTTTCGGCGACCGCGAAGGCGCCGACTTTGTCGTCAAACGCGTGTGAAACCGCCAGATCGCCGCTCAAAGTGGCGAAACCCGGGGCGTAGGTGATCGGATCGCCGATCTGGACCTTTTCGGCGACCGCCGCTTTGCCGCCCAGGGCGCCGATATCGATGAACAGATCGTGCAGGATCGTCTTGCGTCCCCGCTCCTCTTCCTCCATCAGGTGGATCGGCTTTTTGCCGATGACGCCGAGCAGAGGGCCGTGCTCGGTATGGACGAAGACGCGCTGGCCGACGGTAATGGACGCGTCGTGACCGCCAATGCTGCCGAAGTAGATGTAGCCGTCGCCATTGATATAAGTGACGAGGAAACCGATCTCGTCGCAGTGGCCGGCGAGCATGATCTTAGGATTGCCGCTCGGGTTGACGATGGCGTACGCGTTTCCCAGGACGTCCGTATGCACCTCGTCCGCGAACGGTTCGACCGCGCGGCGGTAGACTTCCTGCGCGGGCTGTTCGAAGCCAGACGGGCTCGGAGCGTCGATCAGATCTTTCAATACCTGCAGCTGTTCCAAAGGCAAAGCGTTCCACCCCCACTGTTTTGTGAGGTCATTATAGCATGCAGGGCCGGTCCGCACAACACGGCGTTCCCCGCAGGAATACGGGGGTCTCCAGTTTTATCCAATCCGCGCCAATAATCAAATCGGTAATATTTTACGGGCGGGCGGCGCCAGCGCCTTGGAAGGATTGCTTGAAATGCTCGGACTCTCGCAACTATTCGGCAAAGAAACCATCGTCGGTCTCGACATCGGCTGCCGCATGATCAAGATCGCGCTGGCGGAGGCGGCGGGGACGCAGTGGCGGATCCTCAAGGCGGCGTCGTGTCCGACTCCGGCGGATGCGATCCGCGACGGCATCGTGGTGGATGGTCCCGCGGTCTCGCAGGCGATCCGCGACCTGATGCGTCTGAACAACATTGAAGCCAACGGCGCGATCGCCGCGATCAGCGGCGCCAGCGTCATCGTCCGGCATGTGAAGATGCCCCGGATGTCCGAAACGCTGCTGCGCAAAGGCGTGCGCTACGAGGCGTCCAAGTATATCTCCTCCGCGAACGAAGACAGCATGATCGAGTTCGAAATCACGGGAGATATCCCCGGCGAAGACGACAAGATGGGAGTTATGCTCGTCGCGGTTCCCAAGGAAATGGTCGAAAGCCGCCTGAACGCGCTTTCCGGCGCAGGTCTGGAGCCGGTCGCCATCGATATCGAGACGTTCGCGATGCAGCGCTCCTTGATCGATCTGGACGAAACGGCGGCGGTCGGCGCGTGCACGCTCGCGCTGCTCGACATCGGCGCGACTTCCACGGATGTCTGTATCGTCACCGAAGGCAAGTTCGCGCTGACGCGCAGCATCGCCATCGCAGGCGACAACTTCACGGGGGCGATCAAATCGATCTCCCGCGCCACCGAATGGAGCGACCTGGAAGCGCTCAAGTATCGGGTCGATATGGGCGCGATGATGGCGCCGGACGCGGATCCCGAAGCGCTCGCCCTGGCGCAGGCGATGCAGCCGGCGATCGACGAACTGCTGCGCGAAGTGCGCCGGTCGATCAACTACTACCAGTCGCAGCTTTCGGACCCGACCAACTCCAACCTGCCGCTGGGCATCTCCGCCGAAGCCGAAGAAAGCTCGGTGGCCAAGATCATCATCAGCGGCGGCGGCGCGAAGATGCAGGGATTGGCGCAGTACATGACGGCCCGCCTCGGCGTTCCGACCGAAGTCTGGAGTCCGTTCCGAAATCCCAGCATCCACTCCGAGGCCCTGACGGCCGATGTGCTGGAGCACGACGGCCCCATGTTCTCGACATGCATCGGACTGGCGCTCAAGGAGCTGTCCGAATCGGCGTCCAAACCCGCCGCCAGAGCAACGTCGAAACCAACAGTCAAAGCAAAAGCCGCATAAGTCGCGGCGACATTCCATTACTACTCGCGAGCTTCTGAAGGAGCAATGAGATGCCTTCAATCAATATGGTGGCCCTCCGACGCGCGGAAAAGCGGCGTCAGGAAAACAATATCCGAAAGATCGTCTACGCCATTCTTGGCGAAATCGGCGTCTTCGTTCTGCTGCTCACGTTTATGAGCGCCCGTATGTTCAGCATCAACGGGCACATCGGCGATATGGACGGCAAGCTGCAAAAGCTGCAATCGAAGGTGACCCAGATCCAGGGCTTACAGCAGGAAACCTCCAAGCTGCTGCCCAAAGTCACCACCCTCGCCTCCGCGAAGTCCGATACGCTCTTCTGGTACGACAGCATCTACGCGGTGACGCGCAGCCTGCCGGGACGCACATGGCTGACAGCGATCACAACGCAGGGCAGCACTCCTTCGGCGGCCGCCGCAGGCCCCGCCGTGACCGCCGCTCCGGCGGACAGCGACCCATCGCTGAGCGTCGCGGGGATCGCGATGAACCAGTCCTCGGTCGGCGAAGCGATGCTGCATATGAACCATGAGCCGAGCCTGGATCACGTGGACCTGGCGTACGTCCAATCGCAAAAGACAGGCAAGACGGACACCGTCTCGTTCCAGATGACCGTGCACTTGAAGCAGCCGGCGGCTCCGCCAGCCAAGGGAGGAACCGATGTTCAAAAATCTTAAAACCACCGGCGCGGCGCCCAAGAAAGTCGCGCAGGCGCTCGCGGGTGTGGCCGGCGTCATCTTGATCGGCGGATCCGGCGCGGTCTTCGGGCTCAACTCCCAGATTACCAGCCTTAACAACAAGGCGCAGACCCGCGAAGCCGAAGTCGGCAGCAGCGAGCAAGTCACGCGGCGATACCAGACGACGCTCGATTCGTACAACGAAACCCTCGGCAAGATTCAGGATCTGGAGTCGTCGGTCTCGCAAAGCTCCTATGTGCCAACGCTGCTTCAGCAGCTCCAGACATTGGCGTCGTCCACACATCTGACCGTGGCCGCCGTGCGCCCAATGCCGACCGCGCCGGCGCCGGTCGTTCCGGTGACCGACGCGGCTTCCCATCCGAAAAAGAAGGCGCCGCCGCCGTACGACACGCTGGATATCTCCGTGGATGTGAAGGGGACCTACGCCAACACGGCGACCTTTCTTTACAGCTTGACACGGTTTCCGAAGATCATCTCGGTCAGCAGCGCGCAGATGCGGCCGGAAACCGCCGGGCCGGATCAAAATCCGCTCAGTTCGCCGATGATCACGACCAGCCTGCATTTGACGGCGTATGTCTTCCATGACGACCCGGCCGCCCCCGCCGCATCCGGCGCTCCAGGCGTCGCGCCCGCCCCGTTGGCGACCGACGCGAACGCCGTTCCGGCCCCGCCGGCAAGCGCCGCGAACGCCTCGGCGTTTGTCGCGCCGGGCGCGCAGCCCGCGACATTGACCGGCGCCGCCGCGAGGACCGCCGCCGGTTCGATCGGCGCAGCGAAGGCGCTCTCCGCGCGCAGCGAAGTCGGAGTCGGCGCGCTCTAGTGAAGACGCAGGATCTTGGAGAACAGGTCAGATGAACAAGATTGAGAAAAAACAGCTTCCGCAGCTGATCGCGCTAATTGCCCTTTCGGTAGGCGTCTTCGGATTTTTTATCTACCGTATGATCGCGCCGACGCCGGCGGCGGCCCAGTCGCCGAAGGTGGCGAAGTCCGCGCTCAGCGAAGCCGCGAAAAAAGTCGCGGACGCCGCCGCGGCCGCGTCCGAAATTCCTCCGGCTCCCGCGCCGACCGCGCTGATGCGCGATCCATTCCAGCCGGCGATCGCCGACGCCGAAGCGCTCGCGGCCTACGAAAAAACCCAGGCGCCGCCGGTCACCACGACCCCGCCGGCCGCCCCGCGCGCATCGAGCCGCGCGTCGTTCGAATCGGCGCCGGGCTTGACGCCGATGCCCGTCCCGCACGTGGCGCCGCTGCCCAGCATGGGCGCGCTGCCGTTCTCGGCGGGCGCCAGCGGCGCCCCCGCTCTTTCGGCGGCGCCCGCCGCGCCGGTCACCTGGACCGTCACCGGCGTGATGGGCGGAGACAGCGGCGTCGCCATCCTGCGTGATGGCGACAAGCGGCGCATCGTCCGCGAAGGCGATTTGCTCGAAGGCGGCCTTCACGTAAACCATATCTCTCGCGGCGCGGTGCAGCTGGAGCGCGACGGCCAAACCTATCGCCTGCCGCTTGGCGGCCCGAAAGACCTTGCCGCGCCGCGAACGCCAAACGCCGACACCGCCGCGACGCCGTCCTCCGCCGCCGCGCCCGCCGGCGGCGCGCCTGCCGCTCCGGAAACGCCGATTGCTCCGTAACGCCCATTCGACGCCCGCGAATCGGGCTGGAGATACCTATCAATGAAACACTTAATCACCAATTTCACTGGAAACCGCGCCTTTGACCGGCGCACGCAAACGATCGTCGCCGTCGCCATGACCGCAGCGCTGACCACGACGATCGCGAGCCCCGGACATGCGCAGCCCAGGCACAGCCATCGCTCGATTTGGGCCGTCCGCTGGGCGCAGCAGCATCCGGCGCAGGCCGCCGCCTATCACCGCTCGCAGCGCGCTCGTTACTCCTGGGCGCCGCAGTCGCGTTACGTGGGTTACACGCACAAGTCCTGGAGCCGCCACAGCGCGCCGAAGGCCCAGCCCAGCATCGCCGCGTTGACGCCGGCGTCCGTGCTTCCGGCGGCCCCGGTCCGTGTCGCCGCGAACTTCCTACCGCAGAGCACGCTGCGCATCCTTCCGTCGAACGCCGTCGTGAAGGCGGCTCCGGCCGCGCCGGCCGATCTCACGCAGGATGTCACCCTCGACTTTGTCGGGGCGGATATCAACGACGTGCTGAAGGCGCTATCGATGCAGACGCACAGTAATATCGTCTCCGGAACCGACGTCAAGGGATCGATCACGGTGTCTTTGACCCATGTGACGCTGGAGGAGGCGCTGGATCTGATCACCAAGCTCTCCGGCTTCCTTTACGCGAAAGTCGGACGCACCTATGTGGTCGGCTCGCCGGCCTCCATCGCGTCGCTCACGGCGGGCAGCGCCGCCAATGTTCCGCCGTCCACGGCGGTCGTGTCGTTTAGCTACTCGGATCCGACGATCCTGACCGCGACAATCAAAGACCGCTATCCGAACGTCAAAATCTCCGCAGGCCGCGTCAACGGAACTCTTGGCGGCGGCGTGCTGGTGATCACCGGCGCGGAAAGCGACGTCGAGGCGGCGAAGCAATTGGTCGCCGACGCCGAGGGCGGGCTTTCGCGCAGCGTCGATTCTTCGCGCACCGAACTATACGACATCAAGTACGCCGCCGCCGACGATCTTCTCGCCGTGCTGAACCGGCTGATCCCCAGCCTGATCGTCACACCCGGCCCATCGCGCAACTTCACGCTCACGGCGCCCAACACCGCCGACGCGTCGTCCAGCAGCACCTCCACCAGTGTCGGCGCACCGCCGCCCGCAGCCGGCGGCGCCGGAGGCCCTGCGTCCACGGCCAGCTCGACGGACGGAGCGGGCGGAACGACCACAACGACTAAGTCGACGGTCAGTGTGAAACCCACAACCCACGCCCTGCTCTTAACGGGTTCGGACAATGACATCGCCCGCGCCAAATCGATCCTGGCCACGGTCGACACCCGTCCCAAGCAGATCACCTACGAAGCCAAGATCACCGAGGTTAACCTGAGCGGCGTTCAGAATATCGGATTGAACTGGGACTTAAGCGGCGCCACGACCCGAATTGGAGAGATGATTGACAACTCCAACGTCAAGGTCGACGCGAACGGACCGACCCTGGGAGACAACGGCTATATCGGCAAAATCGCGAAGTTTGGAGCCATTGGCCGCACCGCCATTTCCAGCCTCGCGAACATCACCCTGGACGCCAAGATCAAGAGCGGCGACGTCAAGCTACTCTCCGATCCTAACATCGCCGCGGTGGACGGCGAACAAGCAGCCGTCTTCATCGGCGACACCGTGCGCTATATCTCGTCGATCACGCAAACCTCGACCGGACAGACCGTCACAACCGACTCCGTCAACATCGGCATCAAGCTCTATGTGACGGGCAAGGTCAACAATGACGGCTACGTGACGCTGAATATCCATCCCGAGGTCTCCACGATCTCTGGATATCTTTCCGTCCCCGGCGGCGGCAGCCTTCCGCAGATCTCCAGCCGCGAAGCGACGACGACGATCCGGGTGAAGGACGGCGAAACCATCGCCATCGGCGGATTGATCAGCGACACGGACATCAAGAACGTGCAAAAGGTGCCGCTTCTGGGCGATCTGCCGTTCTTCGGCCAGCTCTTCCGGGACAACCAGCACTCGCACACACGAAACGAGCTGGTGATCTTCGTCAAGGTCGGTGTCCAGAAGGAACCCGTTTAACGGATATCTTTGCCGGGAACCGAAATTCCACGCAAACGGGGGCGACGCCAACTGCCAGCGCCGCCCCGTTTTGTCTACAGAACCTCCCCTCAAACGCCGATAATCTCTAATAGGCGTTCTCCCCACCGTGAGCGCGCCACAGACCGCGTCTCCAGGACGTATGGGTCCCAAGAAAGTCACTCCATGCAATCCGCAGCCTATGGCGATATTTTCGTTTCGAGCGGTCTGGTCACTTCGGAACAGATGCAGCAGGCCCTCGACAAGCAGCGACAGCTGAAGTCGCAGGAACAGATCGGCGACCTGCTCGTATCGATGGGCTTGATCACCGAGCGCGATCGCGTGCGCTGCCTGGGCGAGCAATGGGGCGTCCCGTACATCGATCTGACCGACCTCAAAATCGAGGACGATGTCATTGCGGCCATCACACAGGAGCTCGCCCGCCGGTTTAAGGTCATTCCCATTGAGCGCAGCCCCAAGAAGCTGACGCTGGCGATGAAGAACCCGCTCGATATCTTCGCGATCGACGAGATCCGTCTGATCACCGGCAAGGAAGTCGAGCCGCTGATCGCGACCGAAGAAGATATCATCAATGCGATCACCAACAACTATCGCACCGAGGTAAACGTCAAGGACGCCGTCACGGACGTGATGCGCGACCTGGGCGGCAGCGATATCACGCTCACCGACGACCACAAGACGGACGACGGCATCACGATCGAACAGCTCAAGGAGATGTCCGGCGAGGCCCCCGTCGTGCGGCTCGCGAATATGGTGATCTCGCGCGGCATTCAAGAGAAGGCGTCGGACATCCATATCGAACCCGCCAAAGACTGCCTGCGGATCCGATATCGCGTGGACGGCATCCTGCTGGACGGCATGGTCCTGCCGAAAAAAGCGCAGGCGTCCATCACCTCGCGCATCAAGATCATGGCGGACATGGATATCTCCGAAAAGCGCGCGCCGCAGGACGGGCGTATCTCCGCCACCATCGAAGGCCGCCCCTACGATTTCCGCGTCTCCACCCTTCCCGCCGTCTTCGGCGAGAAGATCGTTATGCGCGTTCTGGACAAGTCCAATATCTCGGTCGGCCTCAACAAACTCGGGCTGCTGCCCTACACGTTCGAGATGTTCGAAAGCATGATCTCGCGCACCTACGGCATCATACTGGTGACGGGGCCGACGGGATCGGGAAAGTCCACCACCCTGTACTCGGTGCTGTCCAAATTAAATTCCGGCGAGAAGAACATCCTGACCATCGAAGACCCGGTGGAGTATGAGCTCTCGGGCATCACGCAGAGCATGGTCAACACCCGCGCCGGCATGACGTTCGCGGCCGGCCTGCGCTCCATGCTGCGCCAGGACCCGAACATCATCATGGTCGGCGAAATGCGCGACCAGGAAACGGCGATGATCGCCATCGAAGCCGCGCTGACGGGCCACCTGGTCCTCAGCACCTTGCACACCAACGACGCTCCCGGCGCGGTCGCCCGTCTTCTGGACATGGGCGTGGAAAGCTTTCTGATCGCCTCCTCCGTCGTCGGCGTGCTCGCCCAGCGCCTGCTGCGCACCGTCTGCCCCAAATGCAAGGAGCAGTATGCGCCGCCCAAGGACGCCATCAAGCGCCTGGGCATGAACCTGGATCTGCTGGACAAAGGGGAAGTCACGTTCTTCCGAGGCCGAGGATGCGACAACTGCAAGGGCAGCGGATACAAAGGCCGTATCGGCGTCTACGAACTGATGCCGATCAACGACAAAGTGCGCGAGCTGATCCTGGCCCGCGCGTCCTCCTACGCCATCCGCGAGGCGGCGATTGAAGCCGGCATGCGGACCCTGAAAGACGACGCCATGGAAAAGATCCTGCTTGGCATGACCACCCTGGAAGAATCGCTGCGCGTCATCTACGCGGGATAGCGAAACTGTGAACGAAGAGAAGCGACCATGATTGTCAACAACGGAGATCTGCTGCCTCTCAGCCCCATGGAGACGCCCGCCAAGAACGCGGCGCCCCCAGCCGCGACACCGCCGCCAACGCCGCCGCCGGCGCAGGACTTTGATTTCCTGGCGCAGATGCAGGATTCCAGCAGCAGCATCGATTCACTGCTGGCGGCCCGCGCCGAAGCCGAAGAAGCGGAAAAGCGCGCGAAGGCGGCCGGCGAAACGCCTCTCCCTTACCTGAAGGACGACAAGAAAGCAAAAGCGGCCTCACCCGCGCCTGCGCCAAAATCGATGGGCTTCACGATCGGCGGGTCCGCGGACGACGCGGATTCGCCCGCCGGAATGAGCTTTATCGGCAACGACTTGCGTCGTCTCTCCGACGCAACCGGCATGCAGTCCAACTCCTTCGAGGAGTACGCTCCGAAGGCCCAGGCCGCGCCGCCCCCATCCCAGAACCGAAGCGGCGAGCTGGACGATCTGCTGCCGCCGACCGCTCGCCCCGCCGCGCAGTCGATCGGCGCCGATGAGGATCGCAAGGCTTACATCGAGCCGCCGCGCAGCCTGGTTGAAACGCATATCAATGAGCTGCTCCAGCGGACGGTGGAGTTCGGCGCATCGGACCTGCATCTGACGACCGGCCTGCCGCCGATGGTCCGCAAGGACGGCCGCGTCACGCCGCTTCCCTACGACGCCGCCACGCCCCGCGAGGCGCAGCGCATGGTCTACGAAATCTTGACCACGGACCAGATCACCACGTACGAGCGCACCCACGAGCTGGACTTCTCCTATGGAGTCTCCGGTGTCGGCCGCTTCCGCTTCAACGTTTACCGCCAGCGCAGCTCGCTCGCCTGCGCCATGCGGGTCATTCCGAATAAGATTCCCAGCCTGGATCAGCTCAAGCTGCCGCCGGTCATTCGCGAACTGACGCGCAAGCATTCCGGACTGGTCCTGGTGACCGGCCCGACCGGATCGGGAAAATCAACCACTATCGCCAGCATCATTGATGTGATCAATGCGGAGCGCGAATCGCATATCCTGACGATTGAAGACCCCATTGAGTACCTGCATGGCCACAAAAAGAGCATGGTGAACCAGCGCGAACTCGGCGGCGACACTCATTCCTTCAACAACGCCCTGCGCGCCGCCCTGCGTGAAGACCCGGACGTCATCCTCGTCGGCGAAATGCGCGACCTGGAAACGATCGCCGCCGCCATCACGCTCGCCGAAACCGGCCACCTCGTGTTCGCCACCCTGCACACCCGCTCGGCCCCGGCAACCATCGACCGCATCGTGGACGTCTTCCCTGCCCACCAGCAGGAACAGATCCGCATCCAGCTCTCCACGAGCATCGAAGCCGTCATCGCCCAGCAGCTCATGCCCAAAATCGGCGGCGGCCGCGTCGCCGCCATCGAAATCATGATCGCCACCAGCGCCCTGCGCAACTTGATCCGCGAAGGCAAAACCTATCAGATCAACTCCGTCATCGAAACCGGCCAGCAATACGGCATGCAGTCCATGGACCGCATGCTCGCCGAACTCCACCGAGGCGGAACCGTGACGTACGAAGAGGCGGCCACCCGCGCGATCGACCGCGAGAATTTCCAGAGGCTCGTGAAGGGGTATTGATAAGACCGTGTCTTCTTCAACAGCTTCCGTGATACAATAGGATATGAAGAAGGCGCGGCCGGCTCAAGGTCCATTCATCCAAGAAGTGCTGCTGAACCGGGACCGCGTTCCATCATTTGACCAATACCCCTTCTCGCTGCCGCCGGTCCACTCCCTGACACGCCTCAAGCTGCATCCCCAAGTAACGTTTCTGATAGGCGAAAACGGCACGGGAAAATCCACACTGTTGGAGGCGATTGCCGTCGCCGCCGATCTCAACGCGGAAGGCGGCAGTCGAAACTTCAACTTCGCCACACGCGAATCCCATTCCGATCTTTCTGATTTCCTAACCCTCGTTCGCGGCTTCAGCCGCCCCACGGATAGCTTCTTCCTGCGAGCCGAGAGCTTCTTCAATGTCGCCACGACCGTGGAAGGTTATAACGTCACAGGCTACGGAGAACGCAGTCTGCACGAGCAATCCCACGGCGAATCGTTTATGTCACTTCTCATACATCGCTTTCGTCAAGGCGGTTTCTATGTCCTGGATGAACCAGAAGCAGCGCTGTCGCCGCAGCGGCAAATGGCTCTGCTCGGCCGGATGCACGAGCTGATCCTGCAAGGATGTCAGTTCATCATCGCCACTCACTCTCCGATTTTGATGGCTTATCCCAATGCGTTAATCCTGGAGTTTTCAGCGAGCGGCATTCGACCGATTGAGTACCGGGACACGGAGCACTATCGAATTACCAAGATGTTCTTAGACGACCCGGAGCGCATGCTCAATTTGTTGATGTCGCCATCCGGTGGGGAAAACCCAATATGAAGAAGGCGAGGCCGGTTCAAGGCCCATTTATCCACGAAGTGCTGCTGAACCGCGACCGCGTTCCATCATTCGACCAATACCCCTTCTCGCTGCCGCCAGTTCGCTCACTGACGCGGCTTAAATTGCACCCCCAGGTAACCTTTCTCATCGGCGAGAACGGCACAGGGAAATCGACGCTGCTGGAGGCCATCGCCGTCGCCACTGGGCTAAACCCAGAGGGCGGCGGGCGCAACTTCAATTATTCAACACGAGATTCCCATTCGAGCCTTGGTGAATGTTTGACGCTTGTGAAGGGATTATCCCGACCACGCACATCTTATTTTTTCCGAGCGGAAAGCTATTTTACGGTTGCTACGGAAATCGAGCGGTTAGATCAAAACGAACCCGGTTCATACAAACCGCCGCCAATCATTGACGCGTATGGCGGCAAATCGCTGCACGAACAATCCCACGGCGAATCGTTCATGGCGCTGCTCGTACATCGTTTAGGCGGGGGCGGTCTTTACCTCTTTGACGAACCAGAGGCGGCGCTGTCGCCACAGCGACAGCTCGGGTTGCTGCGACGAATGCATCAGCTTCTCCAGCAAGGCTGCCAGTTCATCATCGCGACGCATTCGCCGATTCTGATGGCCTATCCCGACGCGGCGATTTTGCAGTTTTCATCGGAAGGAATACAAAGGACGGAGTATCGGGACACGGAGCATTACCAAATCACGAAGACGTTTCTGGACGATCCAGAGCGCATGCTTGCTTTGCTGATGTCCGACGACGAAACGGCCCGCTGAGCATTGTCAGCGGGCCGTTTCATGAACGTGATCGAACGTCGGACTATTTCTTTTTGAGCATGTGGTGCGCGGCCACGCCGGCGACGACGCCGGTCGCGATGGGATGACGAGCCGCGAGGCTATGGCCGCCCTTGGCGGCGGACTTCTTCGCCATGTGATGCGCGACAAGGCCCGCGCCGACGCCGGCGGCGGTCGGATGCTTGTGAAGAACGCCGGCCTGGGCGGGAGTCGCCACAAAGGCGGGAACGGCGAGCGCGATCGATGCGGACAGAATCGCGGCGGCGCGAAGCCGGCGCGTGATGGTTGTATTTCTCATAGATTGGATAGCGCGCGCCGAGGCCGAATCGTTCCCTATTCGGAATGAAGGGTCCGCATGGAGGCAGGAGATCGAGACGGCGCCGGCGAACAGGCAGGCATGGCCGGGACCTCTTTTCAGTCGCCTTTGGAGGTATTTTGATGCCCACCCTCAAGTTGATTGCGCCGAGCGCACTGCTGTTCGCGGCGATTGTCTCGCCTCAATTCGCTGGGCCGGCGCGCGCCGGAATTCCCTCTCCTCCCAATCCCAAATACCAGCGGGTATTCGCTCAGGACTTTTCAAAGATAAAGTCGCTGGCCGTGGCGCCGCATCTGATCGAAGACGGGGTCTGGATCGCGCATACGCCGTCCTACTCGGACTGGTTTACCTTCGCGGACCCCGGACCGGACGGGCACCCGTTCAGCCTCGGACATGGATATCTGACCATTCGGGTCCAGAAGGATGGGCACGACCCCAATAACTGGTTCAGCGGTTATAGCGGCGGACTGCTGTCGTCCATGGACGAGCACGGCAAGGGCTTCGCCCAGCAGTACGGCTACTTCGAGGCATCCATGCAGGTCCCGGGAACTCCGAATACATGGCCCGGGTTCTGGCTGCTCGACGCGCCCACGCTCACGGATAAGACCCTCCCGAACGGCTGCGAGATCGACATCACCGAATCGTATGGAAACTATGGAACCGGGCCGGGGCAAATGCCGCCCGGTCAGCCGAACAAAGACGGACTCGCATGGCATGATTGGGGACACAACGGGACCGCCACCAAAAGCAATGGGATCTTTGTGGACGGAGTGGGACTGAACACCGGCTTCCACACCTATGGAGTGGATATCGAGCCCGATACGATCACCTGGTACCTCGACCGCAAATCCGTCTGGACTGTGCCGACGTTCGAGTCCGCACGTCGGCCAATGTTCGTACTGGTCAACCTCGCGCTCGGCGGCGGCACGCACAACAGCGCCGACGGCGGCAGCTATGATTGGTCACTCACGCCGATCCCATCGGATTTGAAGGTGAAGTATATCGCGGTCTGGGCCAGCCCTAACAGCCCCAATTACAAAGGCAAACCAGGGACGGCGCCCAACAAGAAAGAAAGCAAATAGACGCCAAAAGGCCGCTTCGCGCATCGCGCGAAGCGGCTTTTTTGATATGAGGCGCGGACTATGGGTGCTGCCACCACATTGTCAGCGATCCGGCGCTGGGGCCGGCGGCGTTGTCGTAGATTCGGTCGTTCTCGTGACCGGAGAGGATGACGGCGGAGGCGTAGTTCCAGCCGCCGCTATGCCCCGCGCTGGTGTTGGCGCTGAACCAGGCGTTCAGGTTCGGAATCCCAAGCCCCGCAAGCCACGCGAAGCTCGGTCCGGCGTTATTGTAAATGCCTACCGTGGTGCGCGCGCCATATGTGCCGCGCAGCCCTTGGAACACATTGAACCAGACATCAAACGGCCCGGCCGGCGATTGGTAGAAGTTGCCATACGCATCTCCGGGCGCCGGAATGGAATCACAGGTATGCCAGATAACATACGCCGTTTTTCCATTCGTTCCATTATGGGCGCCGTATCCGGGAAGTGTTCGGTAATCGATCAGATCGCCGTTATTACTGTATGTCGTCGAAAGCCATGGCGCGCCGTGACCTTCATAAAGAACGACATGATTCTGGCCAACGTAATATCGACTGTTGTCGGCCACCCCATCCGCAGGATCATTTTCCCATAGCCACGGGTGGTCCCAGTAGTACTGATTGAAGTTAACCGGCTGATGCCAGCCAAATCCCAGGATACTCGAAACCGCATTGGACGTATCGAGATTGGTATGGAATCCCCAGGCGTCCTGCAGAAACCGATTGTCGCCTCGAACGACGTAAACGCCGTAATCCAGAGTGGATGCTCCGCCGTTCGGAGACGGGTTCAGGAAGTCGGACGCTACGGACGCTCGTGTGGAGACTGGTTCGGTCACGGGATTATCGTTGATCGGGGTGTTATTGATTGCTTCAGGGGAAGCATTGGAAGCGGGGATTACAAACGTCTGACCGCTCGCTTCACCGTCGCCGGTCCGGAACTCCACCTGGAATCGATACACCGGCTGTACGTACTTTAGCCCCTGCTCTAGATAGACGAAGTCGAAATTGACCAGTCGATACTGCACTTTAGGGTCGCTTCGGCGCAGAAGGCCAATGAGCGCTCCCAGTTCCCGGCTGAACTCGCCCGCCGCCTGGCTGTAGGGCTTCCAATCCACATGCATGGCGTCGTAATTGATCGGACGTATCGTTCGCACGGCGCCAATGGCGCCCTTGCCGCCCAGATCCACGGAGAGAAGGGAATACGGTCCGACAACACGCAGACCATCCACCTGACGGAAGAAGTTAACGGTGCGCATGACGTCCTGACCCACAGGCTTATCTCCCGCCTTGGCGGCCGCGCCCGTCGCAGTCGTGACAACCTCCCCATCCAGCAGAACGCCGGTGCGAACCGCCGGCAGCAATTCATACTGCTGAAGGAAACTCAAAGCGTTTTTGACGACGCCGCGCGGGTCTGGAGCTTTGTCCGTCGTCAGCGCAAGATTGGGCTCAAAGACAAAGCGGCCGTCACTCAAATCGCTGATGACTCGGACGCTGCCGTCGCCATCCACAAAGACCTGCGAACGGGAATCACGATTCGCACCGCTCGGCGTAAGTTTCTGGAGTGTGGCAAATTTATTGACCAGAGACGAATTCAGATCGGGGCCTGCAAGCTGGAAGATATGGTATGTGGCCGCTGCGGTGATCGGAGAGGGAGCGGCGGTGACGACGCGCGCCGTTCCGGCGACCGCGCCCGTGGGAAATACCGCCTGGATCGTGGTTACTCCGCTCAAGACGTAAGACCGCGCGTTCGTCTTGATCATCGCGAATCGTGTATCGGCTCCTGGATGCACCTGAGAGTTGGGAGACGAAAACACAAATCCAAGGGTGTCCGCCATCGTGCTGCGCCATGTTACCTGCGGAGCGTTGACGCCTACGCCATCGTTGCGCCAGTCGACATCCGTTGTCGCAGGGCCAAAGTCGCTGCGTGTCACCAGGATCAAATTTGCCGTGGAAGAGGCGTCATTTGTCACATGAACGTAAAAGTCCAATGAACCACTGACAGTCTCGCGAACGACGCGATCCTGAACAGTTCCGGAAGCGACGATGGCTCCGCCCGGACCGACAATCTGAAACGGAATGTTGGTATCGCGAATCACGGTTCCCGCGAGTTCGGGACGCACCGTGGAATTTGTTCCGGGCACGAGGACCGTTGATCCAGGCCCAATTGGCGCGGCGTGAGCCGCGATCATACCAAAGCAGGAAATCACGGCGGCAACGCCGATGATCTTATGCGCCTGCGGTAAACTTCTGTGTTGCATAAATCCTCCAATGGATTGTGATTATTGCGAATACAAAATCAATTTTTATCGACGTTGACGCGGGAGTTTTCGCGCGGCGACATCGCCTGACTTCGCGCAATGCAGTGGATAAACGCATAATCCATGCCAAGTGCCTGGTAAAAATACGAGCTTACGCCCAAACATCAGCAATCGTCATTTTCCAGAAGCATACAGCCATAAAAACGAGTTTGCGCTCGCGCATAAGCGGGTAAATGATCGTGGACATCCTCCCGACCGTCACGAACCGAAGCGAACTACCTATGGCGGCGAGGGGAGAAGGAGAACAATCATGGCGGATCTGATTACCGGACTGTTCCGTGACCGCGCTTCCGCAGAGCGCGCGGTCGCTGACTTAGAAGCATTGGGATATCGTCAAAGCGATATCAGCGTGATTATTCGCGATGAAACGGCGCGCCGTGAGTTCACGGAAGCGACCGGAACGAAAGCCACCGAAGGCGCCGGCGTTGGCGCCGCGATTGGCGGCACTCTGGGCGCGATCGTCGCGGCCCTCACGGCGACAGGCAGCGTCGCGGCGATCGCCGCGACCGGCGGCGCGGCGATCCCGCTCGTGGCCGGTCCTCTGGCGGCGGCTCTGGCCGGCGCGGGCGCGGGCGGCCTGGGCGGCGGCATTATCGGCGCCCTGGTCGGCGCGGGTATCCCCGAGGAAACCGCGCGGACCTATGAGACTGGCCTCGCGAGCGGCGGCATTCTGGTCGGAGTCCACGCGGACGCCGCCAATGCGGCGCGTGTCCGGCAGGCGCTCATCTCCGAAGGCGCCGTGGACGTGCAAGGCCAACTGGCCGGCGCGACGCTGTAACCGTTGCAAAACTTGTAACGCTCGCGTACTGACAGATCGGCCGGCGGTGAATTCCGCCGGCCGATTTCTTTTGCTTGCTCCCGACCTCTGGTACAATCCTCCCATGCCCTCCCCCACATATGACGTGATCGTCGTCGGCGCCGGACACAACGGCCTGGTCTGCGCTTGTTATTTGCAACGCTTTGGATATCGCGTGCTCGTCGTCGAACGCCGTCCCATTGTCGGCGGCGCCGTCTGCACCGAGGAGATCTGGCCGGGTTACAAGATCGATATCGGGTCGTCGGTCCATATCATGATCCATCAGACGCCGATTGTGAAGGACCTGGAGCTGGCGCGCTACGGACTTTCCTATATCGAGATGGATCCCTGGGCGGCGTTTCCAATGCGCGACGGACGCGCCATCTGTTTCCACCGGGATGTCGATCGAACGTGTGCGAGCATCGCGCAGGTGTCGCGCCGGGACGCCGCCGCGTACAAAGATTTCATCACGCGCTGGGCTCCGGTCGCGCGCGGCGTCTTTCGGGCGTTTCAGGAGCCGCCGACGATGGCGAACTTCGGCCGTCATGTCATCATGGCGAAGTCGCCCGGACGGAACACCAGCGACACCCTGCGTATGATCTTGTCGGGATACGGCCGCCTGCTGCATGAAACCTTCGAAAGCACGGAGATGCGCGCGGCGCTGGGCTGGCTGGCGGCGCAGTCCGGCCCGCCGCCCACGGAGATCGGCTCCGGCCCCTTCGCCGGCTGGCACGCCGCCCTGCACGAAACGGGAGCCTGGCGCGCGCGCGGCGGCTCGGGCGCGCTCACAGCCGCAATGCGGCGCGCGTTCGAGGCGCAGGCGGGCGAAGTGCTCACCGACGCTCCCGTCGAACAGATTCTCGTCGAGAACGGCCGCGCCGTCGGCGTGGAGGCCGGCGGGCAAACGTATCGCGCGAAGGCCGTCGTCTCCGCCTGCCATCTGATGACGACGATGCGGACGCTGCTGGCGCCGGAGCACATCCCCGAAGATCTGAAACGCCGACTGGACGCGCTGAACGTGGGCAACGGTTTTGGCATGACGGTGCGCTGCGCCGCCTCCGAGCTTCCCGACTACGGCGCCGGACAGCCTCACGACGTCCACCAGGGCATGCAGCTCCTCTGCCCCACCCCTGAATACCTGATGGACGCCTACGCCGACTACGTTGGCGGCCGCCCCTCCAAGAAACCGCCCGTCCTCGCCATGACCTTCAGCGCGCTGGATCCCACGCTCGCCCCCGCCGGCAAGCACATCGTCCAGCTCTGGTCGCAGTACTTCCCTTACGACCGCCGCGACGGCCGCTCCTGGGATGATGCGCGCGAGGAAGTCGCGGACAGTATCTGCGAAACCCTCTACGACCACGCCCCCAACATGCGCGGCGCCATCGAGAAACGCTTCATCCAAACCCCGCTCGATCTCGAACGCACCCTTGGCCTCCTGCGCGGCAACGTCATGCACCTCGAAATGTCCCTGGACCAAATGTTCGCCTTCCGCCCCCTCCCCGAGCTTTCCGAATACCAATCCCACATTCCCGGCCTCTTTCTCACCGGCGCCAGCACCCACCCTGGCGGCGGCGTCTTCGGCGCCTCCGGCGCCAGCGCCGCGCGCGTAGTGCGAAAGGCGCTCGGGCGGCGATAAGATGCCCCCGGCCCTCACGGGAGGCCAACCATATTCTCGGAGACGTGACAGGCCCTCACCCGGCCCTTCGGGCCACCCTTTCCCAATTCTGGGAGAGGGGGCCGGGGGGTGAGGGCTCACCCTCCAGCCCATCCACGAATTCACCGATAATGAAGACGGCGGCGTCTCGCGGCGCAGCGCCTGCGGCAATGGCCCCTGCCGCCGCTCTTCAGGAGGTATTGCGTGGCAACGTTTCAATATGACGCCGTGGATCCGTCGGGTCGCACGGTCAAAGGCAAAATCGAGGCGGATAACGAACAGATGGTGCTCGCCCGCCTGCACGAGCAGCATTTCCATATCCTGTCGGTGACCGAAGCGAAGGCGAGCATGAAGCTTCAGTTCGCTTCGAAAACGCAAAAGGTCAAGCTCCCCGCGCTGGTCGTCTTCTCCCGCCAGTTCGCCACCATGATCGACGCCGGTATTCCGATCATCAAATGCCTCGACATTCTGGAGAGCCAGGTCAAGGAAGAAGGCCTCAAAGGCGTCATCAACGCCACCAAGCGCGATGTCAAGGGAGGACTGTCTCTGACCGACGCGCTCGCCAAGCATCCGCATGTTTTTTCCAAACTTTATGTCAACATGATCCGCGCCGCGGAAATTGGCGGTATTTTGGACACGATTTTGGATAGGCTTGCAGGATTTTTGGAAACGGAAATGGAAATAAAGGGCAAAGTGAAGTCCGCGATGATGTATCCCATCATTGTCCTGTGCTTCGCCGGCCTGATGGTCGTCGCCCTGTTCCTATTTGTCCTGCCGCGCTTTAAAGAGATTTTCACCTCCATGAACGTGGAGATGCCGCCGACCACGCAGTTTTTGTTCGACGCCAGCGACTGGCTGCAAAAGTTTTGGTGGCTCGTGGCGATGATCATTACGGGATCGATAGTCGCGCTGAAAAAGTACGACAAGACCGTCAAAGGACACTTCGTTCTGGACGGCCTCAAGCTCAAGCTGCCGATCTTTGGCGACCTTGTGCTGAAGATGAGCATTTCGCGCTTTGCCCGAACCTTTGGAACGCTGATCGCTTCGGGTGTCCCGATGATGCGGTCTCTGGAGATCATCGGCGAGACATCCGGCAACGCGGTGCTGGCGCAGGCGATCAACAACGCGCGCGTTTCCATTCGGGAAGGCGCCAAGATCAGTCATCCGCTGGCGGCCTCCGGGCTGTTTCCGTCGATGGTCACGCATATGATCGATGTCGGTGAAGAAACCGGACGCCTCGCGGAGATGCTGACAAAAGTCGCCGACTTTTATGACAACGAAGTGGACGCGATGGTCAAGGGATTGACATCCATGATCGAACCGCTGCTGATCGTCTTCATGGGCGTCGTTGTCGGATTCATCGCCATCTCCGTAATGGCTCCGATCTTCAAGTTGGTGACGTCCATACATTAATCGAGCAAGGTGTTTCCTTCGCCCGGACCGTTGGTATATATTACGTGTGGCGGAGGATAGGGGGGATATGGGAGCAGACACAGCAGCGAGTCCTTCGAAATGGGACGGGCAGGAACGCCGCAGCCCGAGCCGCTTGGATGACGAGTCGCGAGCGCGCCGACTTTTGATCAAGTATAAAGCCGGCGGTCCCGATGCGGCGGCCGCGCGCGAAGCGCTCGTGCTCCAATTCCGGCCTCTGGTTCAAAAGCAGGCGCGTCAGTTCATGAGCGCCGCCGTGCCGCTGGAGGATCTCATTCAGGAAGGCTTTCTCGGCCTGATGCATGGGATCGACCAGTACGATCAAACGCGTGGCGTCAAGCTGATTACCTACGCCACGCACCATATCGATGGGCACCTGCGTCACTTCCTTCGCGACCGCGTCCAGATCATCAAGGAGCCGGCGTGGCTTCAGGAGCTGGCGCAAAAGGTCCGCCGCGAAATTGAAACCCTCACCCAATCTCTTGGCCGAGAGCCAACCGACCAGGAAACGGCGCAGTCGCTGGGGCTGGCCGAGTCGGAAATCGTTCGAATCAAGTCCACGCGATCCATCTTCGCCGTGACGTCGCTGGACGAGGCGCAGGAGACCGGCGGCCCCGCCGCCCATGTCGCCGAAAACAACCTTCGCGCCACCACCGCCGAGCTCCCCATCGAAGACCGCGTTGTTCTGGAGAATGCGCTCGTCCGTCTCAAGGAGATCGAACAAAAGGTCCTTTACAGCTTCTACTACGAAGACCGCAGCCAGACGGATATCGCGCGCGCTCTCGGCGTCTCGAACAACTATATCTCGCACATTCTGAAAAATTCGGCGCGCAAACTACAGCAGATGTTCCGCAGCGACGCTGTCCGCGAAGCCGCGCTGCAGCATGAAGGGCGACGCCGACGGATCGCCAGCCTTGGCCCCATGGCGGCGGCCGACTACGAGGAAGCGCCCGCGACCGTTGTCGACGCCGTCACCGGACTGTATACGCAGAGCTATTTTGACGCGCGTTTGGAAGAGGAAGTATCTCGCGCCAAGCGGCACGATCTGGAGCTGTCGGTGGTAAGGGTCCTGGTGGGGAACGATCTGCCGGAGGCGACCTACTTCGCGCAGGTCGCGCAGACCGTGAACGAGTGCATGCGCCGCTCGGACTTGGTGGCGCGGATCGGGGATCATGAAATCGGCGCGATGCTGCCGCACACCGGCGCCACGCGTGAGATCGTTCTGCGGCGTTTGATCACGCAGCTTACGGCGCTGCGCGACGCGCTGCCGCACGAGTTTACCATCACGCTGGGCGCGGCTTCATTTCCAGAGTATGCGCACAAAAGCGATCTGATGGAGGCGGCGGCTCCGGTGCATGGGCTGGGATAGCTCCCCAGCGTCGCCTCGTCGCCGATCCCTATCCATTAGTCGCCGATGCCCATCAATCGCCGGAGGGCCGCCAGATCGTACGGGTCGCCGTCGGCGATGGCGCTCTGTATGTTCTGCTCTTCAGCCTCGACGATTCCACGAGCGAGATTTTGCTTGAGGAGAAACGCGATGGTCTCCACCAGCCTCGCGTTGGCCTGCGATAAGCTCTGGATGGACCGCATCAGGTCCTCCCATTGCGCGCGGGTCAGCATCACGGTCTCGTCTGTCAGTTCCTCGTCGTCTTCCATGTCCGGATTATACCCAGATATATTCATGATAATACTCGCAGTTCTACCAGAAACTGGCTAGGTCATGGTCATTACAAATTTACGCCGTTGACATTGAGGTGGAATTTGCATCCCAAAAAGTCCGCGGCGCGATGGCATAATACCATACGGAGCACGAAAATCTCAAAGTACTCGGTCACCGAAGCGTGCTGCGTATCGATCGTCAGCTCCAAAATGATGGCTTTCGCGGCGGCGTCCACGCGCAGATACGATTTCTGAACCGCATAGTTCACCCGGTCATGGATGTCGAACTTGATCGGATCGCTCACCTGGACGCGGGAAAAGTGGACGTCGGACTTGTCGGCAATGATGACCGCCGCCGAGACCGCCGAAATCGGGACGCCGTTGGGCTCCTCATGATTGCCGATCGCGCCGATCACCGTCGCGATCTCCCCCGCCGACATCCCCATTTGCGTCAGGATCGTATAGGCGATCAGCGCGCCGGCTTCCACATGCCCAATACGATTGACGACGCAGCCCATATCGTGCAGATATCCCGCGATGGCCGCGAGCTCGGCGTCGCGCTCGTCCCGCTGCAAGTTCGTCAGGATGCTGCGCGCGATGGTGGAGACGATGCCGGCGTGCCGGTGCCCGTGCTCTGTGTAGCCGATCGCCTGCATCTGTTCGTTGGCGCGCGTGATGTAAGTTCGTACGCGGCTGTCGTGGCGCACATCCTTGAGCGTAATCAAGTCGGTCTTTTCCACCTTCTCGATCTTCTCCACTTTTTCGATCTTCTCTTCGGATTCCATTACTTTGGCCGTCCTATCGTTACTGACGCAAGCGTTCCGGACGTCACCGTCACCAGCCCGCCGGCTGCATTGTCCCAAGTGATACGGAACGTCACGCCGCCGTCGGCGTCCGTCACCCCATCGATGTGATCGGCCTTCCCGCCGGTCACGCTCACATGGACCGGCATTCCCTGCCCCGGCTTCAGCGCCGCATTCGCGATCTGCACCGAAAGTACGCTCTGCTGGGCTCCGGCCACCGGAGCACGCGCGATCTTTGTCCGAAGGGCGAAGAGATCCGCCGCGCTGACCAGCGGCGCGGCGGGCGCGCTCACCGTGATCGTCGTCGTGACAAGCTGCCCTTTGTAAAGCGCCGTGATCTTTGTGTCTCCCGGAGCGAGGGCAAGGAAGGAGCCGCTCTGGTTCACGAAACCGCAGCCGCCGGAACTCGGCCCCTGCCATACGACATCGCCGGAATCCCCTCGGATCGTCCTGGCGCCGTCGACGAGCGTGAGCGTGGTGGCGGCGCCGACGGTCAGCGTGTCGGAAGCGGCGACGATCTGCGGTCCGCGCACGAAGGCCGCGGGCGGCATTCCCACCACGTTTGCGGGATCCACTTGCATGACGGGAAGAACCGAATCTTCCGGCGCTGTTTCCACGTAAGGGGCGTCGCTGTCGATCAGAAGCATATCGGCGACGGGGCGCTCGTACCCCGTTCCGCCGGGACTGCTGATAGTTATACCCCCAACCGCCATCGTCGTCGACCCGCCGCCGTCCAGATTGATCGCTTCGGAGGCGCCGTACCGCTTCAAAATGCCGGCGAGAGCGACGAGCGACACGCCTTTGGAGATCGTCTGCCGCCCGTCCACCGTCACGATATACAGGCGGCTGCCGTCGCTACTGGTCCCGACAGCCGTCCTCGGGTGCGGCCCGTCTGTCAATGTGGCGTCGAACCCTTCGGCGACGCCGTCAACGCTCACCTGGCCATTGACGAGCAGGCGCGGCCCGCCGCCGATCGCATGCGACATCCGGCTCCAAAGAAACGCCTTGCGGTCGATCCCAACGCCGGCGCGCGAAGGCAGATCCCCCACGCGCGGGAGGTTCGCCACCTGGACGGAGCTCGCCACATTACTCGGATCCCCTACCCCTAGCACGAAACCAACATTGTCGCCGGCGTGAATATGCTGAGCGAGGAAATCCGCGCCGACGCCCGGACCGCCGGCAATCACCAGACCATCCGGCGGGATCGGCGTGATCCCATCGCTGAGCGCTTTGACGACCGTGACCTTGCCCTGGATCATCTTGTTGGCCCGCAAGGGCAGGTTGACGCCCGTCAGCACGAGGTCCGTACCGCCCGGCTTGTTGGCCGTCGCATCGCCATATGTACTGCTGTAGACAACGACTTCGCTCTTCCCCGCCAGCCGGTTGATCCCGCGAACCGCGATGCGCTGCCCATCAGCCGCCTGAAGATCGCCCAAAAAGCCAAGGATATCGAACAGCGCCCGCTTGCCGTCGTCGGTGAACCCCAGCACCGCGCGCGGCCCGCCCTTCCCATAGCCGGTCCAGGGTTCGGACAGCAGCTCGCCGTTGCGAATGCCCAGTCCGAGCGGATCGCCCGTATAGTCGAAATAATCGCCGTTCACCGCCACCAGCGCTTTGTGCCGCCGGGCGAGGCGCGCCACATCTTCCCGTCCCTTCGTCGCATCCGAGCCGAAGATCTTATCCTGGCCGATCGCGACCTCGGGATGCACGCCCGCCGTCTTCAGATCGACGGTCACAACGTTGATAATCAATGGCGTCGTCGTGTCGATCTCTTGTGTCAGCGTCACTCCGGGCGCAAGGCGCTTCGTCACAGTGCTCGCCTGGCAGAGAGACGAGGCGAACGAAAGCAATATTACGAAGCTAAGGGGGGAAGTTCTGTTCATCGTGTGGTCTGATGGCGCGTGACTTGATGGGAATATTATACCGGCGCGCGAACAGCGTGTCAAACGAGGAACAGGAGAGCGGCCGGCGATCAATACGCTTCCGATTCCTCTGAAGCGCAGATGGCGCATGTTTCGCACAGCCGCCGATTCCGCACACGGCTACCGCCATTCGTATGCCGGATAGGCCATCCGCCTGACTCGTTTCACGTCGGCTATTTTCTCCTTTTTGTTTTCGTTGTTTTTTATGTTGAATTTACGCTCTTCCTCCAAAGCTAACATAATCATCGATTACTGTTCCTTCTTGAACAGATCCTGGAAGATGAGCTGGCCCCAAATGCGGCCGCGTGCGTGCGTCAGCGCGCCCCCTTCGTTGAGCTTTCCCAGTTCGACGGGTGCGAACCCGAGTTGTTTGGACAAATCCGCCACGGGACCGATCGCGTCCTCGTCGTCGCTCGACAGAAAGACGACCCGGTGGCCGCCCTCGACGACCGGATCGGTCGCCAGGGTGGCTGTAATCAGGTGATTGAAACCTTTCACGAGCTTAGCGCCGGTGAACGCCTTCGCGACGAAGGCGGAGGACGGGAGGCTGTCCAGCTCTTCAGGGAGAACTCCAAACGCGTTCGTGGCGTCGATGACCGTCTTGCCTTCCCAGCTTGGCAGGGCCTTCGCAACCTCACGGTGCTCCCCGAACGGGATTGCCAAGATGATCGTATCGGCCTCGAGTGCATTCCGCAACGACTTGGCGATGACTCTGGGCCCAATCGCCCGAGCCTGCGGCGTCAACGCCTCGGGCGGCCGGCGGCTCGCGACGGTCACGTCGATGTTTTTACGGGCGAAGGCGTGGGCGAGGGCCTGGCCTATTGCACCGAATCCGATAATCGCATAGCTCATAATACTTCTCCAATCCGTGTTAAAACTAAAGTTCGCGAATGGTGATCGCGCCAATGGCGAACGAGCAACGGGACCGCGCCGGACTCAGACCTGCGCCATGCCTCCATCGGCGGCGAGATCCACGCCGGTGATGTAAGAACTTTCATCGGAAGCGAGGAACACGACGACGGACGCGATTTCCTCAGGCTTGCCTCTGCGGCCAAGCGGAACCAGCGAGGTGAACTGAGCTACCGCCTGTTCGACCTGTTCAGGGGGGAGGCCCACCTTGTCCAAAGCCGGAGTTTCGATTGGGCCAGGACTCATCGAATTCACACGAATCTTGCGATCTTTCAGCTCCACCGTCCAGCCACGCGCGAAGCTGCGCACGGCCGCCTTACTCGCGGCGTAGGCGGTCAAGCCTGGCACACCCAGTACGTTTGCGTTCGAAGAGGTTAGGATGATTGAGCCGCCATCTTTGAAGAGAGGGAGGGCTTTCTGCACGGTAAAGAATAATCCCTTTACGTTGATATCGAAGGTCTGGTCGAATTGAGCCTCAGTCGACGTAGCAAGCGGCGCGATGGTCCCTCCGCCCGCGTTTGCAAAGAGGACGTCGATGTGACCGTGCTTCTCTTTCACAACAGCATAGAGCCGGTCCAGATCTTCTAAGTTTGAGACGTCGCCCGCGACCGTCGTCACGTTTCTCCCGATGAAAGCTGCGGCCTCAGCCAGATCTTTCTCTCGTCGGCCAGTGATCACGACATGCGCGCCTTCTTCCACAAAGCGCTTGGCTGTGGCCAAGCCAATACCGCTCGATCCTCCCGTGATAATTGCAATCTTGCCCTCTAGCTTTCCCATGACTTTTCTTTTCCTTTCGTGGCGTGTACTGCGTCGCTATTGCCATTTATGCAAATGCGCTGTATAATATGGATCAGTGATCCAGATACAATACCATTATACGGATCAGTGATCCGTTTGTCAAGGGGATTTATGCGAGCCGACGCCAGAAAAAATTACAGCCATCTACTTGAGGTCGCGCGCGATGTCGTCGCCGAGCATGGCGCCGACGCATCCATGCGAGAAATTGCCCGCCGGGCTAACGTCGGCTTGGCCACACTGCTGCGCCATTTCCCGACGCGGGAAGCCTTGTTCGAAGCGCTGCTGCGTACGAACCTGGACGCACTGACGCAGAAGGCAGGTGAACTCGAAACGTCGAGCCCCCCTGACGAAGCGCTCGTGTCCTGGTTTCGCGAAATGGTGGCGTTCGTTCACAGCTATAGCGGAGTTGTTGCCTTGATGGCGAGCGCCCACGAGGACCCGGACTCCGCGCTTTACACGACATGCACAGCGGTGCACTCAGCGGGCGCGCGACTATTGCTCCGTGCTCAAGCCGAGGGAACGGCGCGCGCGGATATGGATGGGGTCGACCTGTTCGGCCTGATGTCGGCGCTCGGCTGGCTCGTCGGTCAACCCGGATTCGCGCCACGGGCGGATCATCTCTTTCACATTATTACGAGCGCCGTCCTGACAAATCGGCCTCGCAACGATGTCAAGAAGGCAACGTAACAGAATCCAACGAATTGTTGTCTGCATGGCATCGGATGGCGTCCGCTATGACCGACGCCGGCGACGCTATGCACAATAGTCTTGGGAAAGGTGACGAATGCAGGTGATCGTCGTGTGTATAACAGCAATCAAGTTAACACTATGCTAATTATGGAATCAAAACAGCCTCCGTATTCTTGTTAGGAATACGGAGGCCGTTCACAGAGAAGCAAATCGATCGAGTAGCGTTAATCCGGTCGCACGGTCGCTTCCAGCACGGCTTCCGCCATATAGATCGGGGCATGGGCGCGGACGGCGACCGCGATGGCGTCGGAGGGGCGGGCGTCGATGTCCAGCGTGCTTCCGTCAGCGCGCACGACGTTGATCTTGGCGTAGAACGTGTCGTTCCACAGATCGTCGATCGTGATGCGCTCGATCTTGACATCCAGCCGTTCGAGGGCGAGCTTGATCAGGTCGTGGGTCATGGGGCGGTCGGGCGCTTCGCCTTCCAAGGCCATCATGATGGCCCAGGCTTCGAACTGACCGACCCAGATGGGAACGCGGCGACCTTTGTTATCGCGCAGCAGCACGAAGTGCTGCGCCGGAGCGCCCTGTTCCTGGTGAACGTAGACGTTCACCACCTTGATCTCTTTTTCGTTGAGCGAACGCGGCGTGCGGTTCTCCGTCTCGGAGGAAAACCGATCGTCCATGGCGCCCGAGAATGATTCCGGCGTCAGCGGACTGCTTTCACCGTCCGGCCCACGGCCGCTGGAGCCTCCCGGCTCCGGGTCTTGTGGACGCCAATCATCACCAAACAGTTTGTCGAAGTCGCTTGCCAACCGATGCCTCGCTTCCTATAAGGGCCGGCGCCGCTCCAACGCGTCAGTCGTCACGTCGTCCCGTCTTGCTGACCGTGCGCAGGAATTCTTTGTTGCTCTTGCTGTTGTTCAATCGGTCAATCAACAGCTCCGTCGCCTCCACCGTTCCCAGGCCCGCGAGAACGCGGTGCAGCTGGTAGACGGCCTTGAGGCTCTCGTCGTCATAAAGCAGTTCTTCTTTTCGGGTGCTAGACTCTTTCACGTTGATCGCCGGGAAGATACGCCGGTTGGCGATCTCACGGTCGAGCTTCAGTTCGGAGTTGCCGGTCCCCTTGAACTCTTCAAAGATAATATCGTCCATGCGCGAGCCGGTTTCGACCAGCGCGGTGGCGATGATGGTCAGGCTCCCGCCATTCTCTATATTACGGGCCGTTCCAAAAAATCGTTTCGGCCGATAAATCGCCGCCGGATCCAGGCCTCCTTGAAGCGTGCGTCCCGACGGAGTCACCGTCAGGTTCGACGCGCGCGACAGGCGGGTGAGGCTATCCAGCAATACTACCACATCCTTACCGGACTCGACCAGCCGCTTCGCCTTTTCGAGCACCATATCGGCGACCCGCATATGGTTCTCCGGCAGCTCATCAAAGGTGGAGGAGACGACTTCGCCGTTAACCGAGCGGCGGATATCCGTCACTTCTTCCGGGCGCTCGTCGATCAGCAGGACCATCAGAACAACTTCCGGGTGGTTCTGGGTGATGGAGTTCGCGATGGATTTCAGAATGGTGGTCTTACCGGCCTTGGGCGGCGCGACGATGATCGCGCGCTGTCCCTTACCGATGGGGGCGATCAAATCGATGACGCGGGCCGTGAGGTTCTTCGCGTCCGTTTCGAGCACCAGGCGGTCGTTGGGATAGATGGGGATCAGTTCGTCGTAATTGACGCGGTTGCGCGCTTGCTCAGGAGAAACGCCATTCACGGATTCGACGCGCAGAAGGCCGTAGTACTTTTCGGTGTCCTTCGGAGGGCGGACCTGTCCGGAGACTGTGTCGCCCGTCTTCAAACCGAAGCGCTTGATCTGGGCCTGGGCCACGTAGATGTCCTGAGTGTTTGGATCGAAGTTGTTCTGGCGCAGGAAGCCCCACCCGTCCGGCAAGATTTCAAGAACGCCGGATCGGATCAAAGGCGCGGGCGCGTCTCCGTCGTTGTTCTGAGACGGCGGGGGCGCGCCGTTGTCTTTTTCCGGCCGGCCGGCGCCGGATTCGATGTCCTCGTGTGCCATGGTGGTTCGCATATGCCTCTACAGTCGGTCGTGTCCCGTCGAACGGGGAGACCATTTGAAAGAATTTTGGATCAGAAATCGGGAACGGGGATTATGTCAAAAAGAGATGGACGTAATGACGAATCGAGGCTAGGGAGCATGCGAGCGGCGTGTTCCCCGGCCTCCTTGCAGTAATTATACCATGTTCACGGATATTTCAACCAAAATGATTAGCGGATCAATCTGGCGAAAAGTTCCATCGTTAGCCGCCGCCATAAATCTCGGGCTTCAGCACACCGATATATGGCAAGCTGCGGTACTTGCCCTGGTAATCCAGGCCATATCCGACGACGAACTGGTCTTCCACCTTGAAGCCAAAGTAGTCCACGGGAACGTCGACGCGCCGGCGGACGGGCTTATCCAGCAGCGTGCAGACTTTGACCGACGCCGCGCGGCGCGAGCGGAGGTTTTCCAGAAGGTACGATAAGCGAAGCGTCAGACCGGTATCGACGATATCCTCAACCACGAGAACATGCTTGCTTTCGACGCTTTCGTCTAAGTCCTTGAGAATACGGACCACACCGGACGATTTTGTATCCGCTCCGTACGAGGAGACGGCGACAAAGTCGTAGGCGACGGGGATCGTGATTTGGCGGACCAGGTCCGCCAGGAAGATATTCGCGCCTTTCAAGATGCAGATGAGCATCAGATCTTTCCCGGCGTAATCCTGGGAAATCTGCGCGCCGAGCTCGGCGACGCGCGTGGCGATCTGTTCCTGCGTCAGCAGAACCTCCGCCACATCCTCTTCCAGATCCATCTGTACCGATGCCATATCAGCTTAACCTTCCCTACTGTATCAAACTTACATGCCGCAGCCGCAAGCGGACGAGAAATTCTTCGATCGCATCACGGTTTGGAATATTTTCCGGAAGCGGCGAACGTTCCGCCGCTTCGTCCAATTGCACGAATAACTGCTCGATTTCACGGACAAACCGGCCATCGTCGGCCGTCATGAGCACATGCTCCCGAACTTTCGCTTCGATCAGCGGCGCGAGGTCCAGATGAAAACGCTCATTGAGCCGCGCCAGATCCGCCTCGACCACACCCTCACTCAGCACGACGATCCCCGTCATCAGAACCCGGAAGAGATACAAAAGCCGCTTGACCGTCTTCTCCGCATCCGATTTCTGATACGCCCGCCACTCGCTCAGGGCAAAGCCCCGATAGTGGCGGATCAGCCGCCGGCTGAGGCTGGCCAGCGCCAGAGATTTCAGTTCCTCATGGTCCGGGGATGTGATCACAACCCAGGGCGAAAAGATCTGCTCCAGCACATACCCGCTCGGCTTGATCAGCAGGCGCAGATACTTGCCGAGGTCGTGCGCCACCATTTCGACTTCCAGGCCGTCGACATACCCCTTCGGCTCCAGTGTCTCCACTGGTCTCGAAAGTGAAACCAAGGAGCTCAGCGGCGCCAGAAACGCCCCGCGCAGATCGACATCACTGTCCGGTGACGGGAACCCGTAAAGGTGCGCGCCGCTGACGGTGACGAAGACAAGATCGGAGACATGCTCGCGGGCGAATGGCTCAAACCGAAGCAAATCCGTTCCGGGCTGAAGCAGGTCCATTTCCAGGATCTACTCCCACTCGATCGTCGCCGGCGGCTTGCTCGTGATGTCGAGGACGACACGGTTGACGCCCGGCACTTCATTGACGATGCGGCTGGAGATTCGTTCCAGGACTTCGTAGGGAAGTCGAGCCCATTCGGCGGTCATCGCATCTTCGCTGGTGACGGCTCTCAAAACAATCGGATACGCGTAGGTGCGCTGATCGCCCATGACGCCGACGCTCTTGGTCGGGATCAACACAGCGAACGACTGCCAGACCTTGCGGTACAGACCGGCGCGCTTGATCTCGTCGATGATGACCCAGTCGGCGCTGCGCAGCAGATGCAGGCGCTCCATCGTCACTTCGCCGGTGATCCGGATCGCGAGGCCGGGTCCCGGGAACGGCTGGCGCCAGACCATATCGCTCGGCAGGCCAAGTTCTTCCGCGACGGCGCGCACTTCATCTTTGAACAGATATCGAAGCGGCTCAACGAGCTTCAGGTTCATGTTCTCGGGCAGACCGCCGACATTGTGATGCGTCTTGATCTTCGCGGCGCTCTTGGTGCCGGATTCGATTACATCGGGATAAAGCGTGCCCTGCGCCAGGAATTTGGCGTTGGTCAGCTTCAGCGATTCTTCTTCGAAGACGCGCACGAACTCTTCGCCGATGATCTTGCGCTTGCGCTCGGGATCGGTCACGCCGGCAAGCTTGCCGACGAAGCGCTCCACGGCGTCCACATAAATGAGGTTGATGTTGAACGCGGCCGCGAACTTGCGGCGCACGTCGTCTTCCTCGCCCTTGCGCAAAAGTCCGTGGTTGACGAAGATACAGGTGAGCTGACTGCCGATCGCCTTGTGAACGAGCGCGGCGACGGTGCAGCTGTCGATGCCGCCGGAGAGGCCGCAGACGACCTGGTTCTCGCCGACCTGATCGCGCACGAGCTGCACTTGCTGCTCGATGAACGATTCCATGGTCCAAAGGCCATGCGTCTCGACGACCTTCTCCAGGAAGTTGCGGATGATCTCCGTACCCCAGGGGGTGTGCACGACTTCCGGATGGAACTGGACGGCGTAGAAGCGGCGCTCGGCGTCATACATCGCGGCCACCGGGCAGTTGTCCGTGGCGGCGGCGATGGTGAAGCCCGGCGGCGGCGCTTCGACGGTGTCGCCATGGCTCATCCAGCAGATCAAGTCTCGGTTCAGCCCCTCGAACATGACCGTCGGATCGAGGACGTCCAGACGGGTCTTGCCGAACTCTTTGAGCGTCGCCATGCTGACAACGCCGCCCAGGTCGTTCGCCATGCTCTGCATGCCATAGCAGATGCCCAGAATCGGCAGGCCAAGGTCATAGATCGCTTTGTCGATCCGAGGCGCGCCGGCTTCGTACACCGACGATGGGCCGCCCGAGAACACCAGGCCGACCGGATTGCGGGCCTTGATGGTTTCGATCGGCACGTCGTACGGCAGGATCTCGCAGTAGGTATGGCACTCGCGGATACGGCGTGCAATCAGCTGAGTGTACTGCGCGCCGAAGTCGAGGACAATGATTAACTCGCTCGGAGTCACGGGCGCAATCGCTGCGCCGGAGGATTGGTCTATAGACATATTGTTTAGCGCCCCTGCCCTACGCCCTGAGCGCGCTGCTGCGCTTTCCCCTCGGTCGAAAGGCTTGGAGCAATCACCAGTTCCGCTTGCTGCATTTCACGGATCGTACGCGCGCCGCATGACGCCATCGACATGCGCAGCGCTCCGACCAAATTCATCGTGCCGTCATCTTTGTGGGCCGGTCCCAGCAGGATCTCCCGCAGCGTCCCCATCACATCGGTCTTGATGCGGGTGCCGCGCGGCAGGTCGGCGCTGGAAGTGGACATTCCCCAGGAATAGCCCCGGGCGGGCGCTTCCTCGGCGGCGGCGATGCTGGAGCCCAGCATGACGGCGTCGGCGCCGCTCGCAATCGCTTTGGAGATGTCGCCGCCGGTGCGCATGCCGCCGTCGGTGATGATCGGGACATACTTTCCAGTGCGGGCAAAGTATTCATCGCGGGCGGCAGCGCAGTCGGCCGTCGCTGTCACCTGAGGAACTCCCAGGCCAAGAACGCGCCGCGTGGTGCAGATGGCGCCGGGACCGACGCCGACCAGAACGGCCGCCGCGCCCGCCTCCATCAGCTCCAGCGCCGGGCCGTAACCCACGCAGTTGCCGACAATGACAGGAATCGGAGAATCTTTGATGAACTTCACGAGGTCGACGACCTCGGTGTGTGTAGAGTAGTGACGAACGCTTGTCACCTGGCTGGCGACGACGAAGATGTCGCAGCCGGCTTCCACGGCGGCGCGCGCCACCAGCGGCGCGGTCGCGGGAACGGAGGAGATGGCGCAGACGCCACCCGCGGACTTGATTTCATGGACGCGGCGGGCGATCAACTCTTCCTTGACCGGCTCCGCGTAAATCGTCTGAATTTTTTGTACGATGCCCTCAGACGGCGCATCCGCAATCTCCTGCAGGATGGCTTCGGCATCTTCGTAACGGGTCTGTACGCCATCTCCATTTAAGACAGCAAAACCGCCGAGACGGGACATCTCGACGGCCAGGGCCGGATGGACTGCGGCGTCCAGCGCACTGGCGATAACAGGAATGGAGAAACGGTGCTTACCAAGTTCCCAGCTCGCGTCGACATCGCGCGGATCCACTGAAAGAGCGGAAGGCGCCAGCGCCACCTCGTCAAACCCATAGACGCGTCGCGCTTTTTTGTTTCCACCCAACGTGATCGTCTGTTCCAAAACTTCGCTACCCCTATCGCTTTTCGCCATAGTATACCCGACGAAAGGGGCCAAATGTCAACGCGTCACTCTCAAACCCACCGGGAAACCGGTAACTCTGAGTGGATGCGCAGGCGAAATCAGGGAATTCATACAATTGCCCCGGAAGCAGGCAAGCTGCTCCCGGGGCGCGTTGGATTACCGAACGCCGAAGGTGTCAACATACGTCAGAAAATACGCCGGCGGTTGAAACCGCGCCTAGAAGTGCGCAGAAGTCCCCCTGCGGGGACTGCATTATCCTTGACGAGACCGCCTAATATTTGGGTGCACATGAGACGGTATCGTGACCGAATATGTAACCCACGGAGGTGGGTTTCTGCGCACCTCTAGGCGCGGTTTTAACCGCCGGCCACTCTACGTTGGCGCGTTGGATTACCGAACGCCGAGCAGGAGCTCGAAGGTCAGCTGGTCGAGTTTCTCGTATGGAAGCGGCTTGAGAGCGAGCGCTTCGGGATCGAGGTCGAGGGACTTCAGGGCCGCGAGGTTCTCCGTGGAGAAGCCGGCGCTGAGAACGGCGTCGGACGCGGCGTCGCCGGCGTTGATCTCCTGGAGAAGCGCCTGAATCTCGGGATCGGCGTTGAACTGCTGCGCCTTTTCCTTGAGGATCAGATAGGAGCGCATACAGCCCTTGGCGAACTCCCAGACATCCGCCGGATCGCTCGTGCGCAGAGCGTGGGCGTCGAAGTGCTTCGGTCCGTCGTACTTGTAGTCTTCCAGCAGCTTGACGAGGAAGAAGTTCGACTTGTAGTCTTCCTGGCCGAAGCGCAGGTCCTGATCGAAGCGGCCCGGCTTCTGGCCGTTCAGGTCGATGTGGAACAGCTTGCCCATCTCCAGCGCCTGCGCGACGGCGTGATAGAAGTTCAGGCCGGCGATGGTGTCATGCGCGTACTCGGGGTTGACGCCCACCATCTCCGGATGCGCCAGGGTGCTGATGAAGCCCAGCATCGCGCCGACCGTCGGGAGGTAGATATCGCCGCGCGGCTCATTCGGCTTGGGCTCTAACGCGAACTTCATGCCGTAATTTTGCGAGATGGCGTACTCGGACAGGAAGTCCAGAGCCTCGCGGAACCGCTTGAGGGCCGTGACGGCGTCCTTGGACGCGTCGACTTCCGTACCTTCACGGCCGCCCCAGAAGACATAGATCTTCGCGCCCAGCTCCGCGCCCAGGTCGATCGACTCAACGGTTTTGCGCAGCGCGAACGCGCGGACCTTCGGATCGTTGGAGGTAAAGGCGCCGTCCTTGAAGACGGGATGCGAGAACAGGTTGGTAGTCGCCATCGGGACGACGACGCCGCTGTCGGTCAGCGCCTGCTTGAACTCGGAGACGATCTTATCCCGCTGCTGCGCGGACGCTCCAAACGGAACGAGATCGTTGTCGTGCAGGTTGACGCCCCACGCGCCGAGCTCGCCGAGCTTATGCACGCGCTCGACCGGAGTGACCGGCGTGCGCACCGGGCCGCCGAACGGGTCGGCCCCGGGGTTGCCCACGGTCCAGAGACCGAAGGTGAACTTATCAGACTTTTGGGGAACGAAATTTCCCATAATAGCTCTCCTCTGTGTGAAGACGATTTGTCGCAAACGTCGCGACGCCGCACCTCTGTTATCCACGGCCGCGCCACTTTCCTGCATCTTCGTTGAAATATTTCAACTAAATTATTTCGATCAGAGATTCCCATGAGGGACTTCCCCGATTTCTCGGCCGTCCGCCTGCAATCGGAGCCTCCCGAACCAGACCTGCGCAATCGCCGCCGGACGTTTCGTGTGGGACCGGATCGTGAGGATTCGGCGTTCAAAGTCGATTCGGGCGATCGTTCCCAAATCCAGCAGAACGCCCCGGCTATCCACGAGGCCGACGAGAAGCCCCGCGAACATCTGGGCCGCGACAATCGTCAATGAGCGTGTTTTGAAGGTGGATTCGATCCCGGCGAGCTCCGACGTATCCCACCCGTCGCGCTGCGCGACAATATAGAGCGCGCCGCCCGGCAGTGTTTCGGCATGCATGATGGGGACTTGCAGGGAGCTGCTGAGAAACTGAATCAGATGCCGCTGCATTGGAACGCCCGCTCCAAGCCACGTTCCGATCAGATCGGCGTCGTCGAACGCGATCGCGATCTCCTTGGAATCCAGCAGCGCGGCCTGAAAGCGCGCGGCCCGGCTGGTGGCGCGCGCGGCGGAGGTCTTGCGGCCGACGTCCGCTCCCGGCGCGATCGTCCAAATTTCGGGAGATTGCAGGCGGCGAAACGGCGCGAGCATCGGCGCCAGCTCCGCGTCTCGCTCGAAGGCGACGATCACCTGCGGCAGAAGCAGTTCGGCCGCGCGGCGGTGCAGCTCCCGCGCGCTGTTGCCGCGAATGTGACCGCAGGTATCGATGAGGATCAGATCGGGGCGGCGCTTTCGGAGGACGCGCATCATCTGGCAGGCGCCGACACTGATATCTAGCACATGGCGCGTGGGATTGTTGGCGCCGACGAAATAGGAGCCGATCAGGTCCAGGCCGCGCAGACCGCGCAGCTCGGCGGAACCGGGCGCGGGAGTGATGGCCGCGCTCACCGTTCCTGGCGGACCGACATCGCCCTGTCCTAAATCGCAGTCGAGCACGCCGACGGATGCGCCGGCCTGATATCGGCGCAGCAGTGTTTCGCGGACAAAAGTCGACTTGCCGGTATCGACTCCGCCGATGAGCAGCACTGCGGAGCCGGCGGGCAAAGCGTCCAGGCGAGCATCGAGATCCTCGCGCGCGATCGGCGTTTCAGTCATGGCTGGCCGCCAGCACTAATGAATTCGAGAAAACCTGCCGATAATCAAGAGTAATCATGACGATAGGTCGGCTATTCGCAAAATTAAGTCGAAATATGACGGCAACAAATGAAATTCCTACGAAATCGCCGGTATAATAATACTGGCTCATTTAAGACGAGGAGGTCTTTATGAAACAGCCTCTTATGCTCATTCCGCCGGCTCAGGCGGAAGCACTGTACGACGCCGCTTTAAACACACAGAAGCAAGAAGTCCGTACTCGATACGGCGCCCGTCCCGTCGCGGACGATTGGGATGACCGCGCGTCCGTTGAGGACGCCGATCATCGCTGGACCGCTAACCCCTCGAACTCGCACAGCAAGTCCGACGCATCCAGCCGCCGCATCCACTAAATAGCAATCTTTCTCAAGCAATGTCCGAACTGCGTTCAGCGGCCGGCGGGGCTGTAGAGATCGAACGCGTTCTTTTGCAGCGCCCAGGACTGCCCCAGCTCGTCGAAGAGCACACGGTGGAAGTCCTGGGACTGTGACCAGAGATCGTCGTACCAGGCGCTCAGATCCGCCACATTCGACGGCTCCCGCACCACGACATTCATCTCCGTCGGCTGCCCTTCCTTACCGAGCGTCACATTGCTCGACCCGACCACCGCCAGCCCCTTCTCCCACGTGTGCCCTTCCGGATAATCGATCAGGGATACTTTCGCGTGGATAAAGCCGTGCGTATAGAGCCGAATCTTCACGCCGCCGTCGGCGATCCGCCGGGCGAGAGTCAGCAGCAGCGCATGCGTTTCGGCGGTGCGCGGCAGTGTCTCGATCGTGCGGCGCAAATTCAGCGCCGTCTCGGCCAGCACCCAGTCGTGGGCGCTGCGCAGCGTGGAGGCCATATCCTCCTGATCGCGCACCCATTCCTCGCCGCCGCGCAGGCGTGCGTCGGCCTCGACGCGCACCTGGTCCTCGCTGACGCGATTGATGATATTTCCAATCAGAATGTTGGTTTCTTGGAGTTGCTCGATCTGTTCGCGCAGCGGAACGAGGCCATCCAAAAAGAGGTAGCCCACGGCAAAGCGCGCCGTAAGGGCGCCTTCGGCGAGAAGATCATATATGCGGCTTGCGAGACGCAGCCGCCGGTTATCGATGACATCCAGTGACATGCGCCCTCATTATACCGAAAGACGCGCAAAAATAATTACTTGATTTTCGCAACCGATGCTCAGAACGCGTCTCATCCGTGGTATATTATAGACGATTTCACAATAGGGCTCAAAATGGCTCGGCTGTCATCGCATCGCCGGGCTCACGGATCAACCTTGACAACAGCTCATTCAACGCTGAGGAGAAGACACATGAACACCGAGATGCTGGCGCAGGACGCCGAATGTTGTACGCCGGTCGATGCTTCGACCGCCCCGTCCGCTGAGTTTATTCACGCAATTTCCGAGTTTTTCGAAACGGATCCGAGCGACCTGCTCTCCGAGCTTGGATACTATCAGCGTGAAGCGAGCTCCTCCCGCGCAGAAGAGAGCGCCGCCAAGTAGATCCTCCGCCCCTTTTGAGAAATCGCGCCGTCATTCAGACCGAATGGCGGCGCGATTTTTTTTGCTCTAAATATTTTTTCGATATTCCCCATAATTAGATGTAAGTACCCGCTGTTCCGAGCGATTTAAACATGAAAACCGGCATTTTTACCTTGACAAAAATTTGTCATTGGGTTATGATAGACCAGCTGTGAAATTTGGTACGAATACACAGCTTGTTTGGAAGTCTTTTTCGAAAGTCTCCACCGCCGCACGGCACTCCGTCCTCCGCGACGTTATGTGCGTCCTCAAAGATCCGTTCGAAAGGAAAACGTACTTTTGATTTTTCAAAAAAAGAGCAGCCGCTCTACGACCATTCTCGACAAGGCGACTAAGTCCGCAGTAATCGCCGCTCTCGCCGTCACCAGCTTCACCGTCTCGCTCTCTCCCACCTTCGCGAAGACTTCTCACCACAAGCACTCATTACCCGCTGCGGTCGTTACCGCCGGCAATTATTCCCACCGCGCCGCGATCAAACTCGCGCACAGCGTGAACAAAACTCGCTCCCTCGTCGCGGCTAAGCCCAAGTCGGCTCATGATCTGCGGCTCGCCAAGCGATTGGCCAATCAGCAGGCGCGCCTCGCCAAGCTGCACGCGATCCATGAAGCGCGCCTCGCGAAGAAGCAGGTCAATCTGAATGCGCACCAGACGAAGGTCGCCATGCAGGACCGCGCTCTGGCCAGCGGCAATGTCGTGGAAGCGGCCTACTCGCTGCGCGGCTCCCGCTACCGCATGGGCGGCACGTCCCGCGGCGCGTTCGACTGCTCCGGCTTCGTCCGCTACATTCTCGGCCACACCGGCGGCGTCGACCTTCCGCGCACCGCGACCGAGCAGTACTACCACGGCTCCCCTGTTGCTTCGGGCGATCTGCAGCCGGGCGATCTGGTCTTCTTCAAGAATACCTACAAACACGGCATTTCGCACGTGGGCATCTACACCGGCAACGGCAAGTTCGTCCACGCGGCGAACGAGCACAAAGGCGTCCGCGAGGACAGTCTGAACGAAGCCTACTACAGCAACCACTACGCCGGCGCGCGCCGAGTGCTTCCCGCGCAGATGCGCGCGATGGCTCTGGCCCCCACGCATAGCGGTAACTAAAAATTCCCTCGCTCGCCGCCTGTATATCTTGACATAGCAGGCGGCGGAGGGTATAATCCTTTACAATTGGCCCGTTGGTCTAGCGGTTATGACGCCTCCCTTTCAAGGAGGAAACCACCGGTTCGATCCCGGTACGGGCTACCAAGAAAAAAGCGCTCCGCGATTGCGGAGCGCTTTTTTGTTTTGCAGATATGCGAAAATAGCAAGCGTTACGCGTAATTCCCTGAGGCTCGGCATCCATGCACCCCACCCTGGTCATCCGAAACGTCCAACTGAGCGACATCCCCGCTCTCTCAGAGTTCGCGATGAAAACTTACTCGGACGCCTTCGGGCATTCGCTGAGCCCGGAAGATTTAGCCGAGCATCTGCGGAAGCATCTTTCCCCAAACAGCTTCCAGCTTATCTTTGCAGAAGATACCGTTCTCCTCGCGGAAGTCGACAATCGTCTGATTGGCTACGCGCAGTTTGGCGCATCCACCCTCTCACGCAATCATCCAACGGATCAGGATCTGCGAAGGCTGTACGTGCATCCCGAATACCAAAATGAGGGCTATGGAAGCGCGCTGATGGAAGCAACCCTATGTCATCCCCAAATGAAAGCCGCCGCCTCCATCTTTCTGGACGTATGGGAGCATAATCCCGCAGCGCAGCGATTTTACCGGCGCCATGGCTTTGAAGTGATTGGAGAACACGCCTTCGAAGTCGAGTCCGGTGCGCCAACCAGCCGAGACCTGATAATGGCGCGCCGCCAAGCGCCAGTTGATGATACGCATCATACGCCTGGCGATTGATGTGTATCATCAGTTACTATCCGGAAATTAGCTGTCGCTCACGCATCTCGTTCAAAATCTGTTCAATGGATTCGGCGACGGTCTGCTGGTCCGTCCGTACGCGGACTTCGGGGTTTTCGGGCGCTTCGTAGGGGTCGGTGACACCGGTGAAGTGTTCGATTTCGCCGGCGAGGGCTTTTTTGTAGAGTCCTTTGACGTCGCGAGTGGCGAGGGCTTCGACGGTGGCTTGGGCGTGGACTTCGATGAAGGGGACGCTGTCGGCGTCGTGGAGGGCTCGGATTTCGTCGCGGACGTCGGCGTAGGGCGAGATAGCGGCGGTCATGGCGATCACACCGTTGCGGGCCAGCAGGCGCGCGACGTAGCCGATGCGGCGGACGTTGATATCGCGGTCTTCCTTGGAGAACGACAGGCCCTTGGAAAGATGCGTGCGCACCTCGTCGCCGTCCAGCACCTCCACTTTATATCCCAGCGCGCGGAACTGTTCGGCGATCGCGGAGGACAGGGTGGATTTGCCGGCGCCGCTCAAGCCGGTAAACCAGAGGGTGAAGCCTCGGTGCGAGGCGGATTGCGTATCAGACATAAAAACGTGACTTCTCCTAACAAGGATCGGGCGGCGGCTTTGCCGCCCAAAAATTATACCTAATGGCTTCGCAGCGTGTCAAAACGCCGTAAAACGCTCCCACAAAGCCGCCACCTGACGCCGGGTGTCGTCAAGCGTCCCGTTGGTGTCGATCACGACATCCGCCCGGGCGACTTTTTCCGACAGCGGCCACTGGGCGGCCAAATGCTGGCGCGCCTCGCCCTCATCGATCCCCAAACGCGCGCGCAGGCGCGCGACCTGGGTTTCGTCCGAGCAGGACGTCACAACGATCGTATCGGTCAGATCTTCTAATCCCGTTTCGAACAGCAAGGGGATCTCGGCGGCGGCGATGAGAACCTTCTCATCACGCCACCGCGCGATCTGTTCGCGCAGCTCTTGAATGATCGCGGGATGCGTGAAGCTTTCCAGCATCTTGCGCGCTTCGGGATCGTCGTAGATCCGGGCGCGCAGGAGAGCGCGGTCGACCGCGGCGACTTCGGACTGCATGTCCCGGCAATCGGGAAAGGCCGCCAGAACGCTCTGTGTGGCCGCCGCGCCCGGTCGAAGGACGTCTCGGGCGACGGCGTCCGCGCTGATCGTGGGAGCGCCGAGTTCGGCGAGAAACTGGGTGACGGCGCTTTTGCCGGTCGCGACGCCGCCGGTGATGCCTAAAATACTCATATCGGTCTCAGGGTAAAAATTTGGGCGACAAAAAAGGCCCCCGTTTCCGGGGGCCTTTTCCTTTAAGAGGGATTACTCTTTCTCTTCGGTCTCGGAGGTTTCGGCTTCCTCTTCGCCCGCCGCTTCCTTCAGCGCGCTGAAGTGACCGCCAAGAACGTCAGCCAGGCTGGTTCCGAAGGTCTCCTCACGCTGGTTGGCGCGGTAGTTCTTGTATTCCTTGTAGTCATCTTCCACGTCGCCGCCGTAGTTCGAGTCGCCTCGGGATCGGCCGCCGCCGCCACCGCCTTCACGGCGACGTCGCTCACGGCTCGGGTCGGGACCACGATCGGCTCCGCCGCGCGGAGCGTCGCCGCGTCCGCCGCCTTCGATGCCGCGGCCTTCGCCGCCGCGCTCGAAGCGATCACGGCCTTCGCGTCCACGTCCGCCGCCCGTCTCGGGCTCCGGAACGTACGGTTCGCGCGGCGTCGCCGATTCCACCATGCGGCGGATCGACAGCGTCATCTTGCGCTCTTCCGGACGCATCTCGATGACCTTGGCCTCGATTTCATCGCCAGGGTTGACGACGTCGCTCGGCTTGGACACGCGGCGGTCCGACAGTTCGCTGTTCGGGACGATGGCTTCGACACCATCCTCCAGGCTGACGAACGCGCCGAACGGAACGAGGCGGGAAACCGTCGCCTTGATCGTATCGCCGACGTTATACTTGCCCGCGACTTCGGTCCACGGATCGGGAAGGATCTGGCGAAGGCCCAGGCTGATGCGGTTCTGATCCAGCCGAAGCTTGAGGATCATGACGTCCAGCTCTTGACCGTTCTTAACCACTTCGCTCGGATGCTTGATCCGCGACCAGGACATCTCGGAGACGTGCAGCAGACCGTCGATGCCGCCCAGGTCGATGAAGGCGCCGTAGTCGGTGACGCGGCGAACGATACCCTTACGGACATCGCCTTCCTTCAAGGAGTTCAGCGTATCGGTCTTGCGCTGCTCGCGCTCTTCCTCGGTCGCCAGTCGATGGGACAGGACAACCTTGCGGCGGTCGCGGTCCACTTCGATGACCTTGAGCGGAATGCTCTGGCCGACGAACTTGTCCAGGTTCTGGTGCTTGAAATCACCGGAGCCGACATGGGAGGCGGGCACGAAGCCACGGATTCCCAGATCGACCACCAGACCGCCCTTGACGCGCTCGCTGACCATCGCGTGGAGGATCGTGCCATCGTTCATGGCCTCGATAACTTTGTCCCAGGCCTTTTCGAAATCGGCGCGCTTCTTCGAGAGCAGCAGGTTGCCGTCCTCGTTGTCACGTCCGATCACGACAACCTTGATGGAGTCGCCGACTTTGACGACATCCTCAATATTATCGTAGGGCTCGCGGGACAACTCGTTCGGGCGCACGATACCTTCGCTCTTGCTCCCAACATCCACGAGAACGCCATCCTTGTCGATATGGACAACTGTGCCCACAACAACATCGCCTTCGGAGAGCTCTTTGAACATGCTCTCGAAGTCGGACTGGTTCACGCTTCCAGCGTCGCCGCCAAAAGTAGTGGACGGGGCGCTTGCGGGGGCCGTTGGGGCGGGTTTCGCCGCCGGGACGGACGGTGCGGTCCCTCCGACTCCGGCCGCAGGCGCGGTGGTCTGCGCGGAGGCCTCGGGATTCGCGTCCGTCGCCAATGGGGTGGCCTGGTCGCTCGTCACAACATCTTCAGATACGGCCGACATAGTTTCGTAGTGCTCCTCAGCAGTGGGATCTTCAGATCCCAGAATTCGGTAATTCAAGTACAATTTCGTTCTAGGAGAGTTAAACGTTCACATTTTCCGGATCGGCGTTCTCCCAAACGTCTAACCCTGGCACACCGGGCAGAAGACGGTTCCCCGTCCCGCTACCCGAAGGCGCTCCAGTATCGCTCCGCAATGGTCGCACGGTTGTCCGCCTCGATCGTAGACTTGCGGCGTATAACGACCAGCGTTACCATCGGCGTCCACGTAATTGTCGCTCAGCGTGCCCCCGTCTCCAGTGGCCGCCTCCAGCACCGCGCGGATCTGGCCGCGCAGGCGCTCGACATCCCCATCGCTCAGCGAACCTGCTACACGCGTCGGCCGAATTCCGGAACGAAACAGCGACTCATCCGCGTATATATTTCCAACACCCGCCACCACGCTCTGGTCGAGCAGCGCGGCTTTGATCGTCGTGCGCGCTTTTCTACGAAGCGCCTCGCCGAAGACGGCTGTTGTAAAACTTTCCGATAACGGCTCCGCTCCCATGGCTGAAAGGCCGGAATGATCGGCGAGTTCACTCGAATCCATGAACCGGATTTCACCCCAGGTCCACATATCATGAAAACGCATCTCTTCGGAACCGTCGATCTCCAGCGCAACCGCCAGATATTTGTCTACCGGCTTTTCGCTCGGAACGACAACGATCTGACCGCGCATCTTGAGATGCAACAGTAGATAGTACCCAGAATCCAACGAAAAAATCAAGTATTTCCCGCGACGTCCGATGGATTCAATCTTGGAGCCAGTGACGCGGGCGAGAAACTCGTCCGGATCCTCCACGCTCCCCTTCACCATCTTCGGAACCAGAACACGGCCTCCCGTGATGGTTCGTCCCGTCAAACGGCGCGCCAGCCCTCGCCGCAGCGTCTCAACTTCCGGCAGTTCCGGCACTCATTTCCCTTTCCACTCATCGGGGCTGCCGTGTTAGTTCGACCCGCCCCGCCGCAATTCCTTCTTGTATTTCAAACTTGTCAGAAATTAAAAGAGAATCACGCTTCGAAGAACGTCGCCGCCCTCCATCGCATGGAACGCTTCGTTCACCTTATCCAGCGTCGTCGTCGCCGTCACCATCTCATCCAGCTTGAGCTGTCCCTGAAGATAGAGCTGGGCGAGCAGCGGGAAATCATTCGACGGCAGCGCATCGCCGCAGTGGCAGACTTTGATCGTCGCCTTGTTCCAGTAAACGCCCGTATCCATATTTCCAAAATTTAAGTTGACGTGCTGCTCATCCTCGGGCAGGCCGATATGGACGGCCGTTCCCGCATACGCCAGCGACGCGATCGACTGCTCGATGGTCTTCGGGATCCCCACGGCTTCATAGGCAAAGTCCACGCCTACTCCATCCGCGATCTCACGAACCCGCGCGACCGGATCGCCCTGCGAGGCGTTCACCACGTCCGTCGCGCCAAAGTTCTTCGCCCACTCCAGTTTGCGCTCGGAGAGATCGACGGCGATGATCCGTTTCGCGTGCGCCAGCTTCGCGCCCTGAATGACGGAGATCCCGACGCCGCCGCAGCCGAAGACTGCGACATTCGCTCCCGCGAAGATCGGCGCGGTGTTCAGGGCCGCGCCCACGCCCGTAATGACTCCGCAGGCGATCAGGCACGCTTTGTCCAGCGGCATTTCGGCCGGCATTTTGATCGCTGCTTTGGAATGAACAACCGTATGGGTGGAAAAGGTTCCGCAGCGCAGCACTTGCGATAACAACGCTCCATCTCGCTTGCGGCGAATGCGCTGTTTGGGACGCAAGGCAACCCAGCAGCGGCGCGGATCGCCGCGCAGACACGCCGGACACTGCTCGCAAGGCGCCCGGTACGCGATCACCACCGGATCGCCCGGCTTCAGATTTGTCACGCCCTCGCCGACGGCCTCGATAATCCCCGCGCCCTCATGCCCCAGGAGGATGGGAAACGCCATCCCCATGCCGTTCATGTTCTTCACATGAAGATCCGTATGGCACACGCCCGAAGCGACCATCTTGACCAGCACTTCGCCCGGCCCCGGATCTTCCAGAGTGATGTCTTCCAGCTCCACATCGCGTCCCGCCTCGTTCAGCACGGCGGCGCGTCCTTCATAGGGCATCGTGATCGTCTCCTGCCAAAAAGTTTGTCCGTGTCATTATAGTCGTGAATGTGGGATACGTCAACCGGGGGCATCCTAGCTTTCACAACACCCGCGTCCGTTTCGCGAGGGCCTTGCGGGTTTGCAGCGCCGGGATATTGTTTCGGATCAGGCTTTGCTCCAGCAGATGGAAAAACGCCTCACGATCCGGGCCGCGCACCACGGCGCGCTCGTGCGCTTCGCTGAGCGCGACCGGGTACCCCTGCCCTTTGGCCGATTGGTCGAAACAAAGCACATGGACGCGGTTCAATAGGTCCGGGTTCTCGGCAACCCAGGCGGGGATCTCCACGCGCGCGATTTCGCCGCCGGTGTTGAAGTAAAAGAACGAGATCTTTTGCGCGTCGGGATATTGCTTGATGACGGGAGAATTGCTGCCAAAGACCGGGGAGCGCTCGCCCGGCTGCGTGAGAAGCGCCGAGAAGAGCTGCGCGTCGGTGACGCCGACCAGCTCGCGGCAGAGGGCGTCGAGGCCGTGTTCGCAGCCTTCAGCGCACAGGGAAAGACGCAGGGCGCCCACAACGTCCCGGTGCGCGGGACGGCTGACATAGCCGGCGACGGGGGTGCTGCATCCCTGCGCGGCTTCGAGCATCTGGCAGAATTCGGCGATCACGCGATCCTGCTCTTTGTCGGATTCTCCCTGAAAGATATAAACAATGAGAGGATCGTCCACGAGAGCGACGCAATGGCGTTCGTGGTTTTCGGCGATCAGCGCGGCGAGCGCGGCGCTCTCGGCCAGCAGACGACGATTGGCGATCATCTTCTCCGACAGCGGGATCGTTTCGCCGCGATCGTCCTTCGGATAGATGTCCTCATCCTTGTAGAACAGCGTGGCCTGCGAAGACAAACGCGGGCGATCCATGCCGCCGTAATGCAGCACGATTTCGCCGACATTGATAAGATAACATTGGGCGATGGCGTGCCGGTCCAAAGGGATCTGAGAACCGTCGGTGGCAATCGCCGTGTAATTGGTGGGAGCGGCGTAGGGCAGCGGGCAGGAGGCGGCGGGCGATTCATCGCTGCACGACGCGACGAGCCAGGACGCCTTTTCCGGAGGCGAATCGATCTTCGTCTTCGCCGCCGTCCAGTCATCCCCGCTGAGACGCGCCTGTCGCAGCGCCGTCGCCAGCTGGTCCGCGATCTTTTGGTAACGCCGTTGCGCCTCGCCGCCCACCGCGCCGATATCCGCGAGCACCTGATGAAGATCGAGCATAGCTGATATTATAGCACAGGAGGCAATGAGGCCGTCCGCATCGCACGCCTAGCGCGCCGAATAGAACGCCGCCCAGTCGGCGAGATACACGGCGCCCCAGAGGCGCTCTAGCGGCGTATCGCCATCCAGAGAGATCTGATGGCATGGGCCGCTCATTTCCCGCGCCGCCACTTCCGACTGTCGACTCAGCGTCGGCGTCTCCGCGCCCTCATGCAGCACAATGCCGGTGAAATCCGCGCCGCCCGCGATATGGGCCGCCGGTCCCGCGTTCAGATATCCCAGGGGGCTCGGCAGATCGTCGTAAAGCGCGAAACGCTCGGCCACGATCCGAAAGCGCGAGCGCCAGGCGCGCGCGGCGGCGGAGGCGATGGCGCCCTGGCCGAAGATAACCGGCGTCGTGTCCTCCAGCGCCGCCGAAAGCTGGCGGGCCGGATTGGAATCCGCGGGCTGCTCCGGCGCAAAGGCGCGAAGCTGCCGGCGCAGCAGGCCGAGAGTTTGTTTCGCCTCCGCCTCGCCGTCCGCCAGTCGTAAGTCCGAGGGCGTCGACGCGCTGCTGAAGGCGCCCCAAAGGGCGAAGAACAGCGCGGAAAGCTCGATAGACGACACCAGCGAGGCTTCGGGCAGCAGGATCTTGGGGAAATCCTGCGCGTCCGCCATCTCCATCAGGCGACCGCCGCCGGCGATCACCACAATGGCCGCGCCCCTGGATACGCCGTCAGAAAGCGCATGCACCGGCTCGTCGGCGTCCCCGCCGGCGGACATCACGATCACCAGAGTGTCATGGTTGACGTAGGCCGGCAGGATGGGCTCCGAGCAAACCAGGACGGGGACGGCGAGAGACGCCCCAGCCGCCGCCGCGAACAGGTCGGCCGCCAGCGCCGCCTGCCCCACCCCGGCGATCACGACCGAGCGCGCGCCGGATCGCCCCGCCAGAAAAGAACTGCGCAGCGCTTGCTGAAATACGTCAGCCGCGATCTCGGGAATACGCTGCACATCATTGAAGAGCGAGTTACCGTCCATCATATTCGTTAACCTGCCGCCCGAAGCGCCGGCTTCACGATCTGGTCGATCGCGACGGCTTGCTCCAGCAGTCCGCGCAGGTCTTTCAAATGGAGCATCGTGGCGGCGTCGGACAGCGCGTGCTCCGGATCGGGATGCGCTTCAATGAACAATCCGTCCACGCCGGCCGCCACCGCCGCGCGCAGCAGGTGCGGAATGAACTCGCGCTGGCCGCCGCTGCTCGTCCCCAGGCCGCCAGGCTGCTGCACGGAGTGCGTGGCGTCGAAAATCACCGGGTAGCCGAGAGACCTCATCACCGGCAGCGATTTCATATCCACGACCAGCGTGTTATAGCCGAAGCTGGCGCCGCGCTCGGTCAGCAGCAGATTGGAATCACCCGCGCCGACCACTTTGTCGACGATGTTTTTCATGTCCCAGGGCGCCAGAAACTGCCCTTTCTTCACATTGATGACGCGGCCCGTGGCGGCGGCGGCGAGCAGCAGGTCCGTTTGCCGGCACAGGAACGCCGGGATCTGGAGCACGTCCACCACCTCCGCTACCGGGGCGGCCTGCCAGGACTCGTGGATGTCGGTCAGCACGGGAACGCCGAACTCGGCTTTGATCGCCGCGAGCACTTCCAGCCCCGCCTCCAGCCCCTTGCCGCGAAACGACGAGCCCGAGGATCGGTTCGCCTTGTCGAAGCTCGCCTTGAAGATATAAGAAAGGCCCAGGTCGCGGCAGACGGCGCTCGCCTCCGCCGCGACTTCGCGGCAAAGGTCGAGGCTTTCGATAATACAGGGGCCGGCGATCACCGCGAGCGGATTTCCATCGCCAATTCGATAATTCTGGAGAGTGACTTCGTTCATACAGGTCCTTCAGCGCCATCGCAAAGACAGCGCTCCAAATAAAAACAGCGGACGTGTTGCAACGCCCGTGATCCCCTGCTCTTTCGAGACGCCCCGCCGCTTTTCCTGCTCTTTCCACGCCGCGATAGGAGAAGGCGCGCCTTTCCCATGCTACAATAGAGGGATTTAACGACACGACGATACGGAGATAAGAATTTGCTGAGATGGTCGCGGGTGCGACTCTACCTGTCTATCATTACGTGCGAGGGCCTCATCGCGACGATGCGGGAGCGGGTGCAGTTTACGCCGAACACGAAACGATATCGTTCTCCCAAGCCAAGCTCCAAAGCGCAGAAGTCCGCGGCGCTCACATTCGAGCCGCCGCTCTGGGACTACTGTGGATCGCTGCACGTGCATTCCACGTACAGCGACGGCGCGGAGCCCATTTCCGGAGTCGCCGCCGCCGCCAACGAAGCGGGCCTGGACTTCGTGCTGATGTGCGACCACTCGAACCTGGACGCCATCACCGACCGCCAGACCGGATGGAGCGGATCGACTCTGGTGATCGTGGGCACGGAAGTGACCACGGACACCGGGCACCTGCTTGCCGTGGATGTCGAGCCGGATTACCTCCCTTCGCCGCACGAAGCCGTCGCGGCGCAAAAGCATATTCTGGACAAAGGCGCTATCGGCTTCATCGCGCTGCCCTGCGATCTCAAGGATAGCTGGCGCGACTTCAGCAAGCACGTGGACGGCATCGGCCTGGAAGTCTTCAACCTGAGCGCGATCGCGCGCACCAAGATCAATGTGCTCGGCTTCATCTCGATCTGGCGGCGATACCACAGCAAGCACCGGATGCGCGCGTTCCATCTCGTCTCGGCGCGGCCCGACGAAGAACTGCGGCTCTGGGATCGGATGATGCGCGGCGAAAATGGACAGGCGCGCAAAGTCGTCGGGATCGCGTGCGTGGACGCGCACGGCGTCATGAAGTTCATGGGGAAGACTTATTACTTCCCCACCTACAAGGAAGTGTTCCAAACCCTGCGCACCCATGTCCTGCTTCCCACTCCGCTGCGCGCCTCCGATGACGCCGGCGCGGACGCCCAGAACGTGCATAACGCCATCCGGCGCGGGCACTGCTATATGGCGTACGACAACTTCGCTGATTCCCAGGGGTTCCGATTTCACGCGCTCAGCAGCGACGGAAGCGCCGCCGCGACGATCATGGGGGACGCCGCGAATATCTCTTCCGGCCAGGGGACGTTCGATCTTCAAGCCGTAACGCCGAAGAAAAAGAGCTTTATGCGGCTTCTGAAGAACGGCGAGATCGTTTCCTCCGGCCCCGGAAACAATCTGCGATATCGATGCAAGGGGCCAGGCGCTTACCGCGTCGAAGCATACCTGTACAAATTCCGCATCGGACCACTCTACTTCGGCGTCAAGCCCTGGATCTTCAGCAACCCGATCTACCTGGCCCATTCTTCAAACTGATGGGCTGGGCGCGGGCGCTTCGTCCGCAAGAAACGCCTCTACGGATTCCCAAACTCTTTCCGGCGAAGTTCCGCGCATACAGGCCATGAAACTGTCCCCCGCAAGGGGGCAGTTTGCTTTGTAGCAAGGGGCGCAGGACACGGTATCGTCATACAAAAGCGCGGACCGTCCAAATAACGGGGTGTAGTCTCGCGGCCGCGTGCTGCCATATATGGCGACCAGCGGCGTGTCCAGCGCGGAGGCGATATGCAGAAGACTGGTGTCGCCGGTGACCACCACGCTCGCCATCTCCACCAGCGCCGCCGTCTCGCGAATGTTCGAAAGCGCGCCGGCGGCGACGATCGGATGCGCGCGCTCCGCTTCCGCCGCCACGCGGCGCGCCAGCTCGGTTTCGCCGGGGCTGCCGGTCACGATCAGGTTGCATCGATCGCTCAGCAGATCCGCCAGCTTCCCAAAATTGGCCGCCGGCCAGCACTTACTGTCCTGACTGGCGCCGGGATGCAGGAGGACGATTGGTTTCTGAGGATCGTAACCGGCGGCGTCCAGAAAATCCTGTGCGGACTTTCGGTCGCCCGACGTCACCGCCACGACCATTCTTTTGTCGAACGGCTCGGGGACGCCGAGACTGATCGCCGTCAGCAGATAACTGTCCGTCGTGTGCATCGGCGTCATGCGAGCGACTACCGACGTGTAGTACTTCCGGAGTCTTTGCTGTTCGTCGCCGGGAAATAAGCCGATACGGACGGGCGCCGCATTAAACCACAGCATCCACCACTTTTCCGCGTTCAGCGCGATGGACATGTCGAACTTCGCGGCGTTGAGTTTGCGCCGCAGCGCAAACGAGGTCTTCAAATAGGGAATGACTTGCCCGGCCCGAAAATAACGCAGCCAGGGAGCCATGTTGAACGCGATCACCTCATCGACAAGTTCTGAGCCTTTGAGGATCTCCGCGTAACGGCTATCCGCAAGCCAGGTGATATGACAGCCCGGGTATTGCCGGCGCAGCGCCCGCAATAGCGGTGTCGCCACCAGGATATCTCCCAGCGCCCAGAGCTTCACGATTAATATCTTCATAGCCAGGTTACTTGGCGACGATCTGTTCGAGGATCTCGATGTAACGCGGCATGATCACTTTCCAATCGAAATCCGCTTCGCAGTAAGCTCGTATCTCCTTGCGGTATCGTTCGTTTTCGTCGATCGCTTTTTGAATGGCGGCGGGAATATCGTCTTTTTCAGGATCGATGGCGTAAATCCAGGGAAGGCTCAAGTCCAGATTGTGGGACGCCTGCGGGCTTACCACGAGCGACACGCCGGCCGCCATAGCTTCGGAGAGCACGGCGGCGTGCCCTTCCCCGTCGCTGATCAGCACCAGGCACCGATAGTCCGTAAGGTTCTCTTGGATCTGGTCGCGGCTCCACTCGCCGATATAGTGCGTATTGCGCTCGTTGACGACGAAGTCGATCTCCGGATCGATGGGGCCCGCGAAGTCACACACGACATCGGTTTTGTCGAGCTTGCTGGCGAGCAGGGTCTGCTTCTTTCGCTTTTCCACGCGCGCCAAACAGATCGCGTCCTTAGTACCCTTCGGCTTCCACTTCAAACTGGCGCAGTTGATGCCGTTCGGGAGCACAAACATCCTTGCCGTCGCGCCTAAACGGCGGAACGTCTTTTCAATTTCGGGACTGATCAGCAGGAGGTTCGGCGCTTTTTTCAGATTCTGGAAGATGCGCGGATAAACACTGTTCCAGTGTTCCGGAAACGCCGCATAGCCATAATGCGTGGAGATCAAAAGATTGAATTTGAAGATCTTCGTCAGGGGAATCCAGTATTTGCTCGAATTGTCCAGATGCAAATGGACAATATCATAAGTCCAGGGTTTCGTACTGATCGCCAGCGGCACTTTTTTAATGCCGCGCGCGGGAACGTTGCAGATATCGACTTCGTGCCCCGCCGCCCGCAACGCAGTGGCCTGCTGCCAGATCAAGTTCTCCACACCGCCCCAGCGCGGCGGCGGGATCGGAATCCCGCCGCCCGATACGAGTAATATCCTCATTCTTCAAACTACTTTCCGATTAAATTCCGTTGAAAATTTCGACGCGGCAAAACGCTGGGATCACTCGCGGCAAACAGGACGCTAAGCGGCGAACGCCTTGCGATAGGCTCCCGCGCCGCGCACTTTGTCGTACTCGCGCTGATACAGCGCTTCGATATGGTCGGTCATCACGCTCAGGGAAAAGTGTTCGCAAACGCGCGCGTAGCCCTGGGTTCCCATGGCTTTGCGCAGAAACGCGTCGCCGGCGAGGCGAGCGATCGCGGACGCCAGCGCGGCGGAGTCCGAGACGGGGACCAGCAGCCCGGTCTCTTCTTCTTCGATCATTTCGGGGGTTCCGCCCGCGAGCGTACCGATAACGGGTTTGCACAGCGCCATCGCCTGCTGCACCACGGCGGAGCAGGGCTCGTTCCAGGTTGACGGGAGCGTCACGATGTCCATCGCCTGGATCGCGTTATTGACATCGTCGCGAAACCCCGTGAAGAGAAACTTGTCGGCGACGCCCATTTCCGTCGTCAAATCTCGGATTTTCTGCTCATCCGGACCGCTGCCAATGATGACATACTTAACCGGATACTTGTCGCCGAGGATCTTGGCCGCTTCCACCAGGACGCTATGCCCCTTCTCAGGAGCGATTCGCCCGACAATGCCCACGGCGACATGGTCGTCGGGGATCGCCAGTTCGCGCCGCATTTCCTTGCCGTTGACCGAGGTTCGGCGGAACGCTTCGACATCGGTGCCGTGATAGATTGTTTCCAGCTTCTCGGGGGAGACGCCGCAGTCGATCAGAGTGTCCCGCACGGAATTCGAAACGGTGACCATCTTTGTGAACAGCACCTTGCTGTAAAACATCGCCCCGATCCGGCTCTTGAACGGATACGGCATGTGGCGCGAAAGGATCCGCACCGGAACGCGCTCCGCGATCGCCGCAATCCCGGGAACCACCATATCGCGGCTCCAGTGGACATGAACGACATCGGCCTTACGCTCGCGAAAGATCTGGCGCAGCTGAGAAAAATCGGTCCAGTCCAGCTGATGTTTGACAGTGGCCGGCGCCGTTTGAAGGCCCATCGCCTTAGCGCGCTCGTCGATCCACAAGCCGGGCCGGCAAACGACGGTCACATCATAACCTCGCTGCCGCAATTGATCGGACAGGTTCAGAATGTGGAGTTCCGCTCCGCCCCAGCTCGCAAAGCTCGACGCCACCTGTAACACAGAAAGACTCATATCGACTTGTTATCCCCACTCGTCTTTTCCGCGCCGTACGCCTCGCAGACCTTCGAGATGATATTCGTGGTGGAACGTCCAGCGATCAAAGACAGAATGCGGACCTCGCCGCCGTAGCCGCGCACCACCGGCGTCTCCGGGAGATCTTCCAGGCGGTAGTCGCCGCCCTTCACATACAGGGCCGGCCGGACTTGCTCGATCACCGGCACGGGTGTTCTTGAGCCGAAGAGAACGACATAATCGACCACGGCGAGCGCCGCGAGCATCTCCGCGCGCTCGTCTTCGGAGACGATCGGGCGCAGGTCGCCTTTGAAGCCGCGCACCGAAGCGTCCGTGTTGACGGCCACGATCAGCGCATCGCCCAGCGCGCGCGCCTCGGCAAGATATCGCGCGTGGCCGACATGAAGTATGTCAAAGACGCCGTTGGTAAAGACGATCCGTTCGCCCGCCTCCTGGCGCGCCGACACGACCTCCGCCAGCCGCTCGACCGTCAAACACTTGTTACGATACCATGGGAAGGCGCCGTCCACGATTTCTCCTCAAATTCCAGCCCAGTCGCTCCGTCACGGCGGCGATCACGTTCTCAACACTCAGATTTTGCATGCACATCACGTCGCCGCGCGCGCAAAGCCGGTCGCGGCACGGAACACAGCTCAGCGTCCGGTCGATCAGCACCGTGGCGTTCTCGCCGATCGGCCCGGTTCGGTTCGGGTCCGCCGCGCCGCTGAGCACGACCATCGGAGAGCCGACCGCCGCGCCGATATGCATCGGCCCCGTATCGCAGGTCAAAAACGTATCCGCGCGCGCCAGCAGGGCGCCCAGTTCTTTCACCGTCAGCAGGCCGGCCAGATCGATAATGCGCGGATCGACGGCGGCGACAGCGGCGGCGAGGCTGACTTCATCCAGCGCATCCATCACCGTCCGAAAGCTTCGCGGCGCTCCGGTCACGATCACTTGGCAGTTGGGCGTCTGGGCGAAGTGCGCCGCCAGGGCCTGAAATCGCTCCAGCGGCCAGCGGTTGATCGGGCGAGACGCGGAGGGATTGATCACGAGCAGCTTCGAACCTTCGCGCCAGCCCATCGTCCGCAGTTTGATCTCCAAACTCGCGTACGCGGTCTCCGGCGCGATGAAATCCATTCGGCGATCCAGGACTTCCAGAATCCCGATCGCGCGCAGTTCTTTTGAAAAATCGTCGATCGCATGCGCCACTCGGCCCGTGCTCGGGTCCACGCCCATCTGTTTGTGGAACGTCACCCGGGTCTTTGCGCCGGTCGCCCACGCCATCAGAAACGACTTGGCGCTGGGATGCAGGTTGATCACAAGGTCGTAATTCTCGCGCGAGAGACGACACAAGAATGGCGCGAAGTGATCGATCCGAGAATCGATTCCGCGCTTATCGAAGGTCAGCACGCGCCGAACCAATGGGTTGCCCGTGAGCGATTCCGCCATGCCGCCGCCGACCACGAAATCGATCTCCATTCCAGGAAAGGCATGGGAAAGGGCGCGAACACAGGGGGTCGCAAGCAAGATATCCCCCATCCCGCCAAACCGGATAATAAGCGCTCGTCGAAATTGCATGGGGCTACCTATTATACCAAAGGAACGGTTCACTTCGCAAGCAAAGACGCCTCCAGCAAGCGGCGCGCGGCCGCCACCACGGGCTCAACGTCGATCCCGTCCATCCGGCCATTGGGCGATTCGATCACGCTGCGGCGCTCCCCGTAATTGCCCCATTTGCGCGGGTTAGTCGGGCCGAACAGCGCCACCGTCGGCGCCCCCAGCGCAACCGCCGAGTGCATCACCGCCGTGTCGTTGCCGACAAATAATCCCAGCTGCTCGATCACCGCCAGGGAGCCGCGCAGGTCGCACTGCCCGATGAACGACACCGTTTGGCGCAGCGTCTCCTCCGAACACGCCGCCAGCATCTCGGCGGCGGCGTCCTGCTCATCCGGGCCGCCGACAAGAACGATCCGCGCGTTCGGATCGGATGCGGCCAGCGTGTCGGCCACCAACGCGAAGCGCTCCGCGCTCCACCGCTTGCCGGGCAGGCTGGCGCCGGGCTGAATGCCGATCAGCCGGTGCGTCTTCCATCCCGATCCAAGCGCCGCTTCGATCCGCCACTCAGCTTCCGCGCGCTCCTCGGAATTGATCCAAAGCTCCAGCGCCGAATTGATCTCCGCCTCCGGCGCCACCGACCGGAGCACGTCGAAATAGCAGGCGATCTCGCTTTTCTCCCGGTCGTACGGCACGCGGCTGCTCAGCAGCGGGCCACGCCCTTCCGAATCAAACCCCGCGCGCCCGCGCGAGCCCGCGACCCAGGTCAGCAGCGCCGAATGGAACGAACGGTTGAGGATCAAGCAAAGGTCGAAGCGGCCGGCGTGAATGCGCCGGACAAAGCGCCAGAACGCCCGCTGGCCGCGGTCGCGCTTGTTGGGATCGAACTCGATGATCTCGTCCAGATACGGATTGTTCTTGAGCAGCATCCGGGCGTTTCGGCCCGTCAGCAGCACGATCCGCGCGTCCGGCCAGCGCCGCCGCGCGGCTCGGAAGACCGGGATCGCGAGCAGCGTATCGCCGATGAAGCGAAATTTGGTCACGATCAAAACGTGCTTCGGCTCGTTTGTCACGGACGGCTTTGACGACGGCTCCGCGTGCCCCCGGGCCTCGGACGGCGCCAGCGGAAGCTGGCGCATTGGATTATTCCGGCGCAGCAGCGACCGAACCGCCAGCGCCGCTTCCTCGGGCGTGATGGCGCGCATGCAGTCGAAGCGCCCTTCGCAGGTTGGATGGTTGCCGCACGGCGCGCAGTGCAGCGCTTTGTAGATCGATTGCGACTCTTCGTCGTACGGGCCGGTAATCCGGGGATCCGTCGAGCCGAACAGCGCGATCACGGGCGCCCCAACCGCCGTCGCCAAATGCATCGGCCCGGAGTCGGCGCTCAGCAGCGCCCGGCTGCGCCGCAGCAGCGCCGCCAGCTGAGGGATGGAGGTTTTGGAGACAAGATTCACCGGCTGCGCGACCCGGACACGCCCGAGCACGTCTTTTGTCAGCGCCTCATCCTCCGGCCCCGAGCCGATCAGCACCAGCTGATGGTCCGACAGCTCATCCAGCACGGCGGCGAAGTTCTCCGCCATCCACCGCTTCTGCGGCCGGGTGGCTCCGACATTGACCGCGACAAGATCGCGCTCCAGATCGATCCCTAGGCGTGCGAGCAATTGATCCGTCTCGACGACAGCCTGCGGATCCACGGCGACCGTGAGGCTGCGATGCGCGGGGCGAGCGTCGTTGGGGACGTGGACGGTGTCCAGCATAGCGTCCGCCATATGCACGGCGTTGGTATGGCGCAGATCGGTCAGAAAGCGGTTCATCCCCCGGTTGGCCTGCCCGACGCGCACGGGAGTCCCCGCGACAAACGCCGTCAGCGCATAGGCCGGCAGCGGCGGCAGGATCACGACATCGGTGTACTTGCCTCGTTTCAGCGTTTGGAAGAGCTGCTTGCAGCGGCCCCAGCTGTCGCGCGCCGTGCGCGGGATGATCTTGTCGATATCGGGATTGCCCGCGAGAACGCCGGCGGCGGCGCCGCTGCCGACGATGGTGTCGATTTGAGCGTCCGGATACGCGCGCCGCATCGCCGCCATCGCCGGCGTCGTGAGCAGCGCGTCCCCGAGATAATTCATGTTGACGACTAGAATCTTACGCGTCATAGATTTACGCCACCCTCTTGCCCATCGCGAGCTCACGGTCCACCGCCTCCAGCGCCATGCCGGGCGTGATGGCGCGCATGCAGTCCACGCGGCCGTCGCAGGTTGGTTTTCGGTAACACGGCGAGCAGGAAAGATGCATATTCAAGACGATATTTCGCGCGCCGTACGGCCCGGTGCGGTCCGAATTGGTCGCGCCGAACAGCGCCACCGTGGGAGTTCCGACCGCGACGCCCATATGCATCGGTCCCGTATCCCCCGTCACCAGGACATCGCAGGATTCCAGCACCGCCGCCAGCTCACGCAGCGACGACGTACGGCCCGAGACGTCCACGATCGGTTCGGCGGCGCGCATCTTGATCTTCACCTGGCCGACCACTTCCGCATCTTTCGAATCGCCGACGAAGACGATGCTTCGGCCCTGTTCGATCAGCGTATCGGCCAGCTCCACCCAGTAACCGACCGGCCACTTCTTATATTCCCAGGAAGCGCCGACATTGAGCGCGACGCGTGGGCACGGCAGCGCCCGCACGTCCACCAGCACTTCGGACGCGATCCCATCCGTCAAATAGCGCTGCTCGGGAAACTCCCCTCGCTTCGGATGCGCCCCGAACAGTTCGGAAAAGCCGTAAAGAATATCGACGGCGTGCCGGTCGCCATGTTCGCCGCCCAGCTTGGCCGAGACGATCGGGTGCGTCAAAAAGTACGCGTTGCCCTCGCGGTTGCGATCGATCCCAATGCGAATCGGCGCGCCGGAGAGCCAAGTCAGCAGCCCGCTCAGCCCCAGCCCTTGCAGGTCCAGCGCGCAGTCGTAGCGACGCGCGCGCAGATCGCGCCGGACGGAGAGCAGGTCGCGCATCGTCGGCTTGTTGGGAACGACATGCAGGGCGCGAATGACCGGGTTGCCCTCCAGAACGCTGGCGCAACGCTTGCGAACGACCCAGTCGATCGATATGTCCGGCCGCGCCCGTTGGATCGCTTCCACGGCGGGCAGAGCGTGAAGGATGTCGCCGATACTGCTGGTTTTGACGATCAGCAGACGTTTTACATTAGCCAGCGATGGGAGTTGAGGGAGTGTCATGTTGCCTTGTTCGCGCTGCGTATTCCTCGGCCAGATGCGCCGGCGGCGGGACTTTCCATCGATCGTGCAGCCACAGCCACTGTTCCGGATACTGACGCACCACATCCTCAATCACCGCCGTCAGATCCGCCATGATGCGCGTGGAATCGGCCTCCGTGTCGCCCGTGGATGTAATATCGATCTCTGGGCGCAGCTCCATCCGGTATGTTCCGTCCGGCTGGCGGATGCAGAACATCGGCAGGATCGGCGCTCCGGTCTTCAGAGCGATGACGGCCGGGCCGGCCACGGTGCCCGCGAGGCGCCCAAAGAACGGGACGAAGACATCTTCCGACTTCTGGTCCGGGAGAATGGCGATGATGCCGCCCTTGCGCAGCCTTTGCAGCAGCGCCTTCGGGGACGCGCCGCGCGGATGCACGACGTATCCGCCGTTTTCGCGCAGCTTATCCGTAATCTCGTTGAACGCCGCATCATCGCTCTGGCGCGCCACCACCGCAAACTCATAACCCTCCAGCGCCGCGCGACGGGCCAGAAGCTCCCAGTTGCCGAAGTGCGCCGTCACCAGGATCATGCCTTTGCCGCGAGCGAGCAGCTCCTCGACATAGGCGTACGAATCGGCTTTGACGAATGAGCGCAGCTGATCGGGCGTCAGCGTCGGCGCCTTCAAAAACTCCAAAAGGGTGCCGCAGAAGTGCTGGAATACTTTCTTGATCAGCGCCTGGCGCTCGCGCTCGCTCATCTGATCGCCGTAGGCGGCTTTCAAATTGCGGTCGGCGACATTGCGGTAGCGCGCGGAGCATTTGTAGCCGAACGCGCCCAACGCCGCCCCCCAGGCCATAACGGACTTCCAGGGCGCCAGACGCAGCGACCACAGCAGCGTGCGAAAGGTGTTCCGAACGAAAGCTTGCCAAATTCGCTTTTTCATGCGCTTCTTCGTGCATTCGGCGCGGCCGTAAAGACTCGCCGTTCGATCTCTTTCATAAAACGCGCCTCGTCCTCAATCGCCATCGCGATCCGAAGCGCGTAGGCCGGACAGGAGCCGCCCGCCGAAACGGCGCTCCACTTCACGGCGTCTTTCTCCGTCATGACAATCGCGTCGGCCCCCGAGCGCAAACGCTCCTCTTCCGCCGCCTGGATGTCGTTCTCTGTAAAGGGATAGTGATCGTCGCGCACGATGTGCGTCACGATCTCGACGCCGGCGGCAAGGAGCGTCCGGCGAAACGACTCGGGCTGCGCGATCGCCGAGACCGCAATCACCCGCGCGCCGCGCATCTCTTCCAGCGGCCGCGCCGCTACCGGCGCTTGTCCCACGGACAGCCACATCGACGGCGCATGAGTCGCGAAAAACAAGGGCGCATCGGCGTTGAGCGCGGTCACTTCGGCGGCCAGCGCCGCTCGCCCGTCACTGTCAATTCGGTCGGCTCGCGTGGCGACGACGATCCCCGCGCGCGACAGATGCCGCTTCGGCTCGCGCAGCAGCCCGCGTGGAAGCGGATAGCCGTTGTCGAATGGGCGGCGGGCGTCGAGCAGCACGATATCGAGATCGCGCTCCAGCTGCCAGAACTGAAATCCATCGTCGAGAACAAATGCGTCCAAGGCATGGCGGCGCAGCGCCTCACGCCCGGAAAGTCGCCGGTCTTTTCCTACGAGCACCGGAACGCGCGGGCAAAGTTCGGCCAGCAGCACCGGCTCATCGCCGGCCTGCGCCGCCGTCATAAGCACGCTGCCGTCGCCTTCGGACACATGGCGCGCTTCCTGCGATTCGCCGCCATGCCCTCGGCTCAAAATCGCAATACGCCGCCCATCGGCCGTCAAACGGTTCGCCAGAAACGCCGTCATCGGCGTCTTGCCGGCGCCGCCGACACTGAGGTTACCGACACTGATGACGGGAATGGGGAGACGCGCGCGCTTTCTCACCCCAAACCGCTCCGCGCCCAGATACAGCTCCAGACCTCCATCGTAGAGCGACGCCAGCCCGCCGAGCGCCCCGCGCGTGATGCTGGCCGCGACGCCCCGCGCGGGGTCCTCCACGGCAATCGTTTTCAGTAAGTACTGTTCCAGACGCGAACTCATCGCCGAGCGGTTCCCGTCAACTGCGCCGTAGGGATTTTGCGCCCCACCATGCGCTCGGCTTCCGCTTCCAGCATGTCGATCTGCTCTCCGAGCCGGTCAGTCCAGCGCTGCTGCTCTTCCTCGCTCTTGGCGTCAGCGGGAATATACATCGGATCACCGTAGAGCATGACCGCCTTGGAGAACGGCATTGGGATCATATAGCGGTCCCAGGTCGAAAGCAGTTTGCACGATGAGGCGCCGATGCCGACGGGAATGATCGGGCACCCCGATTTCATCGCCAGGTAGACCGTGCCGGTATGCGCCGTGCGGCTTGGGCCGCGCGGGCCGTCCGGCGTGTGCGCCAGCACTCCCCCGCCCTTCAGCGCCTTGATCAGCTTGAGAGTAGCCTCCACGGCGCCGCGCGCCGACGACGACCCGCGCACGATGTTAAATCCGAAGCGTTTGAAGATCCAGTACTGATACTCGCCATCGCGCGATGTCGAGATCATCGCCCAGTAGCCGCGCCGGTGAAAGCGCGTGATCGGCAGCAGCGTCCGCCCATGCCAAGTGGCGAGGATCACGCCCTTTCCGGTCTCGCGCCGGATCTTCTCAACTTGATCTTCGCGCACGAAGCGCAGATTGACGGTGCGGGACACCGTCCAGGTCAATATGGCGATGATCAGGGAAAAAGCGCGTGGTTTCATAGAGGCGCGCCGACTTGCGGCGTCTCAACTTCCCATCGGAACTGTGTTTCGTACAGTTGTGCATAGATGCCGTCCGGGATTCGCAGCAGCTCCGCGTGCGTTCCCGATTCGGCGATCCGGCCATTCTGCATGACCAAAATTCGGTCGGCGTTGACGACTGTCGAAAGGCGGTGCGCGATCACGAGAGTCGTGCGCCCCTGCATCAGTTCGTCCAGCGCCTGCTGAACGAGCGTCTCGGACTGGTTGTCCAGCGCTGAGGTCGCCTCATCCAAAATCAAAATGCGCGGGTTCTTGATCAGCGCCCGGGCGATCGCGACACGCTGTCGCTGGCCGCCGGAAAGCTGCTTACCGCGCTCGCCGACAATGGTATTGTACCCGTCCGGCAAAACGTTCGGGTTCGAAATGAAATCGTGCGCGTTCGCGGCGCGCGCCGCCTGCTCCACCATCTCATCCGTGGCGTCCGGATTGCCGTAGGCGATATTGTCGCGGATCGTCCCGCCAAATAGCATCGTCTCCTGCGGCACGATGGCGATATGCTTGCGCAAAGATTGAACGGTCACCGCGCGCAGATCGTGTCCATCCACGGTTACCGAGCCGGCGTCCGGGTCGTAAAACCGGGGGATCAGATCGGCGATCGTGCTCTTGCCCGATCCGGTCTTCCCGACCACCGCCACCACCTCGCCGGGGTTCATCGTGAAGCTGATGTTGCTCAGGACCGGGGTGCCCGGAACATAGGCAAAATCGACGTTACGGAACTCGATCAGGCCCTGGATTTCGGGGAGCGAAACGGCGTCGGGCGCGCTGCGGATGTCCGGCTCGACATCGAGCACATTGTCCAGAATGCGCTCGCTCGCCGCCCGGATCTGCTCCCAGGTGACCTTCGCGCCGCCCAATCCGTTCAAACCGACCGCGACTTGATTGAGGAGGCCGATAAAGTAAACCAGGTGCGCGAACGAGAGCTGATGACCGACCACCAGGTTGCCGCCGACCCAAAGCGCGAACGAGATCCCAATCGCGCCGATCACATCGACGCTGGGCTTGAGGTTCGCCTGCCGGCGCACGCTCTGCATGAACAGCTCTTTGGCGTTATGGTTCTCCCGGTCGAAGCGGGCGATCTCATGCTGCTCGGCGGAAAACGATTGGATCACGCGGATACCGCTCAGCGTCTCCTCCATGATCGTGTTGACATCGGAGAGCTTGTCCTGCGTGCGGCTGGTGATGCCCTTGATCTGCTTGGTGAGCCAGTTGATAATCGCCGCCATCAAGGGGATGACGATCATCGCCGCGAGCGAAAGCTTGGGCGAGATCCAGATGCAGATGGCGATGCCGCCAATCACCTGAAACGGCGCGGGCGCCAGGTCCTTCAAGCTCGCGATGGAGCTTTGCAGGAGCGGCACGTCGTTGTTGATGGTGGACATCAGCGCGCCGGTGCGCTGTTTGTTGAAAAAGCGAAGGGAAAGGCTCTGCAAGTGCGTGTAGATGGCGCTGCGCAGGCGCAGGCCAAGGCGCTGGCCCGCTTCGGCGAAATAGACCATCTCGCCATAGACAAAGAACCAGCGCACAACGTACACGCCCACGATGGCGAGGCTGTAGAGATTCAGCTTCGCCGCGTTGCCCACTTTGAGCGCGTCGAACAGATCGGACATGATCTTCGCGCTGAGCAGCCCCGTTCCGCTCAGGCCAATGGCGGATAGGAGCGCGACAAACAGCAGCCATTTGTCACGCAGCATGTACGCGCCCAAAAGACGCCATACGCGGCGGGAAAGATCGGCTCCATCGGACTTATCCATGTTTTAACACCAGTACTCGACAAACGGTTAATGCAATAACGAACACTACGGCGAATAGGGCCGACAGATGTTCCCGATTATTAATCGCTTGCGCCCAGGTGTATGCGCCGTCGCCGCGCGTGCGCGGGCTGAGAGAGGGAATAATGCGAGGAACACGCGCAAGATAGTCCAAGTATGGCTGCCCAAACTTGACCTTGAGGAAGCTTTCCTCGTAGCGGATGGCGGCCAAATGGAACAGGAAAAATAGCGCCGTCATCGCGATGACGCCGCCCCACCCCAGCCCCGAAACCAGGCCGTAGCCGATCGCCAGGAGCAGCGAGCCGAAGTACAAAGGGTTACGGACATAGGCGTACGGGCCGCCGGTGGCGATCACGGCGTCCTTGGAGATGTAGCCGGCCGCCCAGAAACGGACGACTTCACCCAGGAACACCAGGACGATCCCGGCGGCGTACGCCGGAACTCCGCCGTCCCCGCGTTTCAGCAGGACGACGGCGGCCATCAGCAGCAGCGGGATAAGCCATGTGAACATCGTGCGGCGACGCACGAGAAAGGGAGGCCGGCCGACGGCCGGCGGATTAGTCGGGTTTTCAGAACTTGTCATGCGGGTCAAAGATTAAAAGCGTCCCTAACGACGCGGATGGGATTCGATCAGGTCGAGCAGCAGCTGCGCGCTGCGCTCGACTCCGCCGGGCTCGCCGAGCACGCGATGCACCAGCTCGGTCACACGAGTTTTGAGCGACATCAGCCGCTCGGGCTGCAGCAGAATGCCCACGGCCAGCTCCGAGATGGCTTCCGGATTGGCCTCATCCTGAAGCAGCTCCGGAAACAGCGCCTCGTCGGCCATGATATTGGGCATTCCGAAATGCTTGATTTTGAGTTTGGGCTTGCGAAGGCGATATTCAAACGCCATGAAGCTCGAGACCCGGTACACAATGATCATCGGCTTGTGCAGGATCGCGGCCTCCAGCGTGGATGTGCCGGACTTGGTGATCACCAGGTCGCTGCGGCTCATCACATCGTAGGTCAGGTCTTCGCAGATCACTAGCGGCGCTTGCTTCGGGATCGGCCGTTCGCGCGGCGCCGGAGATTCTTCTTCGGGCGCGGGCAGCGTCATCCCTTCCGTGGTCGCCATCTGAGCGGACGGCGACGGCAGCGTCGAATGCGCGATCTGCGCCAGCTTGTCGCCCGCCTGATGGATAAAGAGCTGCAAACGCGCCGCCCGGCCTCCCTGCCGCTGCTCGCGCCGGATCATCTCCTCGACATAGGCGCGCGGCGCGGACGGCGCCAGAGCCAGCACGAACTGCACGCCCGGAATGCGCCGCGAGATCTCGCCGGCCGCGCCGATCAGCGGCGGCAGGATGTGGGTGAGCTCAAACATGCGGCTGCCGGGAAGCAGCGCGACGATCGGGCGCATGGGATCCAAGCCAAAGCGCTCATAGAACTCCCCATCGGTCATCTGCGGCTTCACGATGTCCAGCAATGGGTGGCCGACAAAATGCGCGTCCGCGCCAACGGCGTTCAAATAGTCCGCGGACCATGGAAACGGCGTCACAATGCGGTCCGTCGCCGACACCAGCTTGTTCGGCTTACTGCTGGGCGCGTCGGGGATCTCTGGCCGGCGCCACGATCCCGGCGGGAAGTAGTAGAAGACCGGACAGATCCCATGCTGCTTCGCCCAGCGCCCGATCTCCACATTGAATGCGCCGGCGTCGATGAGCACCAGCGCGTCGGGCGGATTGGCCTTCAAAGACCGTTTGAGTTTCGCGCGCACGGAAAGCAAATACGGGATGCTGAACAGAGTCGCGACGATGCCGATGCTGCTCCACGGATCGCTGTTGTAATGCACGTCCACGCCGGCGGCCGCCATCAGCTTGCCGCCGCCGCCCCACGCCGTTACGGGACGGGGCGCGACAAGCTTGCGCAGAGCCTCCAGCAGCGCCGCTCCCTGGCGGTCGCCGGAAGACTCGCCGGCGATCATGGCGATAGTTATCGGTCGCTCAGACATACGGATGGGCGCTCCTGCGGCAGCCGCCTCCGTCAGCTTCGCGCGGCGTCGTTTTGACGGCCGTTCGATCCGAATCGGATATTTCGAATAAAGGACAGCAGATAATCGCGCTCCGGGCTCTCGTCAATGTCCGTCTCGATCGTTTCCAGCGCCTGCGACATATTCATGCTGGAGCGATACAGGGTCTTGTAAGCCTGCTTCAGGTCGGCGCGCGTATGCGCGGAGACGCCGGAGCGGCGAAGGCCGATCACGTTCAGGTCCAGGATTTTGCAGGGGCGTCCATCGGCCATCATAAAGGGCGGGATGTCCTGGACAACCTTGGAATAGCCGCCGATCATCGCCAGCTTGCCGATCCGGACGAACTGGTGGATGCCGACGATGCCGCCGAGCACCACGCGATCCTCCACCTCCACATGGCCGGCGATGCCCACCATGTTCGCCATGGTGATGCCGCTGCCGATCATGCAGTTGTGGCCGATGTGGCAGTACGCCATGATCTGATTGCCGTCGCCGATGCGCGTCTCGTTCCCCGCGCCGGCGGCGCGATGGATCGTGACGTGCTCGCGAATCACGTTGTTGTCGCCAATGATCAAAAAGCTTTTCTCGCCCTTGAACTTTCGGTCTTGCGGAATGCCGCCAAGGACCGCGCCCGAGAAGATCTCGCAGCCGGCGCCCACGGTGACGTACGGTTCGATCACGACGTGAGCGCGCAGCTGCGATCCGTCGCCGATGGAAACCTCGGCGCCGATCACACAATATGCGCCGATCTCAACGTCCTTCCCGATGTGCGCCGTCGGGTCGATTACCGCAGTGGGATGTATCATCGTTTCTGTCAGACTTTCTCCAGCTTCGCGTCCATTCAAGCGAAGCCTGCTCCAAACTCGCCGCCGCTCGCGAGACGCCTCGTAGCTCCTCGCGGATCGCCGCGGATATTTACTCCGGCTTTGACAGGACGAACATGATCTCCGCTTCCGCGACGACTTGGTCCTCGACCCGGGCAGTGCAGTGCACCTTCCCAGTATTGCCTCGCGCCCTCGTCAAGACGGCCTCAATGTTCAATGTGTCGCCTGGGACCACGGGACGCCGAAATTTGGCGTTGTCGATCGTTCCCAGAAAAGCCAGCTTGCCGCGATGCTCCTCGACCGCAAGGATCATGATCCCGCCGATCTGAGCCATCGCTTCGATCACCAACACCCCCGGCATAATCGGACGCTGGGGGAAATGTCCCTGAAAGAACTCTTCATTCACCGTAACGTTCTTGATTCCGACGGCGCGCTTGCCGGGCTCCAGCTCAAGGACCCGGTCCACTAGAAGAAATGGATAACGGTGGGGCAAAATTTCTTTAATCGCCGCGATATCGAGCATCTTCAATACAATCTCCTAACAGCAGTACTCACAAAACGGGGCGGCAAGGACCGCCCATCATTTACATTTTACGCAGCAGCGTCGCTAAACTCGTGTTCAACTGGTGTCCCGGCTTGACGGCGATCACATGCATCTGGAGAGGTCTGCCGGCCAGCGCCAGATCCCCGATGAGATCCAGCAGCTTGTGCCTGGCGAGCTCATTCTCAAAGCGCGGAGGAGTGACATACGCCTCTTCCCCCAGCACCAAAGCGTTGTCGTACGACGCGCCTAATCCCAAACCGCGCGCATGCAGTTGTTCGATTTCGGAAAGAAATCCATACGTTCGGGCGGGCGCGATCTGCGTCGCGTAATCATCGGACACCGCATCGAACGTAGCGATTTGGCTGCCCAAATACGGATGGTTCGGATAAGACAGCGCCACGGTCGCCTGAAAATGCGGCGCGGGAAGCGCCAGCACGGACGATCCGGACGCGCCCATCAGCAGCAGCGGCTCGCGCAGCGCGAGAGGCTCCAGCGCGATCGCTCCGGGGTGCTCGCCGATCCCAGCCGCCTGGATCAGCGCGAGAAACGGCGCCGCGCTCCCGTCCGCAATCGGCAGCTCCGGCCCCGAAACCTCGATCCGGGCGTCGTCAACGCCCAGCGCCGCCAGCGAAGAAAGTAAATGCTCGACAGTGGAAAGCGTACGCCCGCCTGCATGGATCTGTGTCTGCCGAGACGTATCCCCGAGATTCTCCGTCAGCGCGGGGATTTCCTGCCCGGATTCCGAGTCGACAAACAAAAGTCCCCTGCCCGGTTCTGCGGGCAAGAGACGCACCCACGCCTCACTGCCGGAGTGAAGCGCGATTCCATGAAAGCGTTCCGAGGGTTGGAGGAGGGTTTGGCGGCGGCGAGGAAGAGCCAGGGTCACTAGCTCTTCCCCTTTTCCAGTTCCGCAAGACGGCGCTCAAGATCCTTGACGTGATCGAAGATTTCCGGCAGCTTCATCTGAAGGGCCTTGGCGCGAAGCTCGGATTGATGCGCGCGGCCGTAAGGGCCGGAAACAAACGATCCCTTCGGCAAGTCGCTGATGACCGCCGCCTGGGCGCAGACGATCGTGCCGTCGCCGATCGTGACATGGTCCTTGACGCCGACCTGTCCCGCGAGGATGACGCCGTCGCCGATGTCCACGCTGCCGGACACGCCGACTTGGGCGACGATGACGCAGTTTCGTCCGACCGAGACGTTATGGCCGATATGGACCTGGTTGTCGATCTTCGTGCCCGCCCCGATCGTCGTGGAGCCCGTTCGGGCGCGGTCGATCGTGACGTTGGCGCCGATCTCGACATCGTTCTCGATGATGACGCGTCCGATCTGCGGGATCTTGTAATGACGGTTCTCGATAAACATGTAACCGAAGCCGTCGGTCCCCAGCACGCTGCCGCTGTGGATCACGACGCTGTCGCCGATCTCGGTATTGTTGTGCAGCACGACGTGCGGATAGATCACGCAGTTCTCGCCAATCACTACATCGTCGCCGATATAAGCGAACGGATAGATCACGCTGTTCGCGCCGATCTTGACGTTGTCGCCGATATGCGCCAGTGAGTGAATGGAGATGTTTTCACCCTGCGTCAGATTCTCTCCCAGGATGGCGGACGGGTGGATCCCCTTGTAGACCTTGGGTTCCGGCGCAAAGATGCGCAGGACCTGCGCAAAGGCGAAGCGCGGATTTTTCACACGGATGAGCGGCTTGTCCGAAGACTGGCCCGACGCCGGAGCGATCACCGCGGACGCCTGAGAGCGGCCGGCGCTGCTCAGCAGCTTCTCATTTTCCGCGTAGGTGATGTCACCATCGCGCGCGTCTTCTATGCTGGAGATGCCAAGGATAGGAATATTAGCGTCTCCTTCCACAGATCCTTGAATCAGCTCCGCGAGCTGTCCTACCGTTGTTTGCATGTCAGTTCCTTTTACTTCCCGCCGTCATGCTCGAATCGAGTGTCTGCGATGGTATCTCGCTTGTAGGCGATGCAGTCTCGCTGATGCGCGATGTGATCTCGCTTTTCCACACGCCGGCTTTTAAAGCCGTGGCGACCTCGGCCGTCAGATCCTTCGCTCCCGGGCCGGGTTTTCCAAATACAATGGACCAATTCTTTTCCGCCGCGGCGTCCAGGGCCGCGGTTCGGGTATCCGCCCGCAGATAACTGCGCCATCGATCGCGTTGCGCGGCGATCCGCTGCTCGCCGGCCGCCAGGTCCCGCGCGTTCGACGCGCCTGCGATCCCCGCTTCGCGGACGGTCTGGGCGGACAGCGCGCCGACCAGCGGCGCGCTGGTCGTCTCAGCCGCTCCGATCTGCGCCAGCAGACCTTCCCGCTCGGTATGCAGCCGCAGCGCCTCTCGCTCGGCCTGACGCGCATCCTCCGCCTTCAGCGAGGTCTCCAGCGCGGCGTACTTCTGGGCGACATAGTCGGCCCGCGCCTGGAGGGCGTCGCGGATCTCATTGGCGCGCTGCGATCTCGCGGCGGCGATCGCCGCCAGGTGCGTCGTATCGGCCGCATCGTAGCGCGCCTGCTTGTCCACAAGATCCTGCCTGGCTTGCAGCAGCTCGGGCGCCGGCGGCGTCGAAAGCTTCCAGTGATCGATCGTATCTTTTAAGGCGCGGATTTGCAGCATCAGGTTGAGCTTTTCCTGCGTCTGCTCCGCGATAATCCGGTCATACTCGGCGGCGTAACGGTTCTCGATCGCCAGCAGCGCGGTCTGATACTGCTGCTCCGCCTCCACCTTCCAGGTGCGGCTCTCGCGGCGAAGCTGCAAATCACGCTCCTCGGCGCTCCGCGCCCGCAGCAGCGCCAATTGCCGCGCGCCGAGCGCCTCCAGTCGGCGACGCTCCCCGTCCAGGCCCACATCCGGCCGGCTCGGGGCTGAAATGTCGATTGCCGGCAGCGTATCGAGTGAGACATCGCCCAGCACGCTCTTGTCGCCCGCCGCCCCTTTGCGGACCTCGGCGATCGCCTCATCGAATTGACCGATATTGCGCCAGCCTGGGTGCATCGGCGTCAGCTGGTCCAGATCCACCACGCCCGAGCGCGTCACGACCGCCGGGGGAGCCTTGCGCCCACAGCCGGCGATCGTCGCGAGAGCGAAGGCGCAGCAGATCAAGCCGATGCGGCGGTCGCTCATGCTACTTGTTGAGCCGCTTGATCACTTCGTCCGAAATGTCATTGGACGTATAGACCGCGACGGCGGAATCAAAGACCACGGCCAGCCCCTTCTCCTTCGCCACGGCGGCGATCGCCTGCTTGACGGTCTCGGTAAACTGCGCGTTGATCTTGTCGGCCTCCGTCTTGAACTGATCGCTGTACGATTCGCTCAGCTGCTGCAAGACCTGCCGCGCCTGGGTCTGCTGGGCGGTCAGCGCGCTCAGGCGGGCTTTGTCGTCCGCCGTCGCGTCCGCCTTCTGCTGCAAAGCGCGCAGATCCGCCGCGTCCTTGCTGGACTGCGCCTGAAGCGCGGTGATCCGCGCCTTGTCCGCATCCGTCGGCGCGGCCTTGGAAAGCAGCGTCTGAAGCTCCTGCTGCTGGGGCAGGTTCAGCATGTCGCTCGCCGATTGCGTCTTCAACTGGTTGGAAAGACGGACGTTGATATCCTGGATGCTCCGCTCCAGGTCCGCGCGCTTGGTGTATCCCGCCTGGATCTTCTGCAGATCCACGCTGCCGAACGAAACCGTCGCGTCGGCGGCGCAGGCGGCGCGCACGCCGCCCAGAACAGGGGCGCCGACCAGGGTCAGCGCGATTGCGGCGGAGGCGAAGGAGCGTCGAAAATAGGATGTCGATAGGGTCTTCATAAGTTATCCATTCACAATAGTCGCCGCGGAGGCGCCGGTCATACAGACGAAGCGATCCGCCGGCGAGTTCCGATTAAAATGATTGCCCGATGCTAAACTGGGTCTTCCCGCCCTCGCGGCCGACGGCGTAATCGACGCGGATCGGGCCGATCGGGGTCACCAAACGGATGCCGACGCCGAAGTTCGACGACAACGACAGCGTGTCGTGCTGCTTCAGGCTGGCGTCCTGGTAAATGCTGCCCCAGGCGTCGCCGACATCCGCCAGGAGAACGCCCTGGAGATTGCCGTCTTTGCCCACCGGAATGCGCAGCTCCGACTGGAACAAGGCCAGGTTGCTGCCCCAATAGCGGTCCGTCTGGTAGCCGCGCAGTGAATCCGCGCCGCCCAGGAAGTACTGCTCGAAGAACGGTACGTTTTTGTTCGTGGCGCCCAGAAGCAAGCGCACCGCGAAGACCCGCTTGGGCTCACGGAAGTCTCCGGGCTTTCGCGGCCCCTGGAGGCTGATATACTGGCGCAGATCGATGCCGACCTTGGTGAAGACGTGCCGACCCGGCTGCAGCGGTCCCGGCGCGTTGTTCACCGTCGTCGTATTCGCGACGCCGGCTTCGAACGAGAACGCGCGCAGGGCTCCGGCGGCCGGAGAGATATCGTTATCACGCGTGTTGCTGGTGCCGTTGAAGCCCAGCGCGCTGACGTTGCCGATCTGCCGGATGAACAGGTCCTGCGGCGGAAGCTGAACATCGTTCGCGCGGACCTGCTCGGTTCGGCTCGAAATACCGAACGAGAACGTGTCGCTGAGCGGACGCGCCAGGTTCAGCGTGGCGCCTCGGCGCTTTTCGATATAAGTGTTGTTGCTGCCGTCGGTGCCCGAGAACGTATCCGAGGCAAAACGGTAGATCGCGCGATCGTAGAGGTTCGCGCTTAGCGACGTGTGGTGGCTGTCCAGATAGGGCTCAAAGAACCCCAGCTCCAGATCGCTCTGGCTGCTGCTGCCGCCCACTTCCCACGTCAGGCTGACGCGCTCGCCCAGGCCCCGGAAGTTGTTCTCGGCCAGCTCGGCGCGTCCCACCAGATTGGCGCGGTCGGAGTAGCCGACGCCGACGGAAACCTGGCCGCTGCGCTTCTCCACCACCGGGATGGAAATGATGACCTTGCCGACATCGGTCGGGATCTCTTCAAACGGTCCGACCTGATCGAACAGACCCAGATTGTAAACCTTGGTCAGCTCTTTTTGCAGACGCCGCTCGTCCAGAACGTCGCCGGCCTTGCTGCGCATCTCACGGGTAATGACAACGGCTTTCGTCTTCTTGTTACCCTTAATCTGAATCGATTCAATATGCGCTTCGATCAGCGGAATCGTCAGAACACCCGTGTTCGGATCGATGTTGATGTCCGAGCTGACGTCGAAGATATAACCCTGCGAACGGACATATCCCGTCTGGCGATCGAACAAATGCGCCAAATCACGCACGAGCACCGTGGTGTTGAGGACCTGGCCTTCCTTGATCTCCATCAGCGATTTCAGCTTGTCGGAGGGGATGGTCGGCTCGCCGGTTGGGGTGTTCGCGTTGAAGGCGATCTTCTTGATCACCGGATTTTCAACCACGGTGTAAACGACCTGCACTCCGCCGTCCGGCGTCTGCACGGCGTTCAGGCCGATATCGCCGTTGAAGTACCCCATGTTCTTGATCGACTCGCGATCCTTATCCGCGTTATCCGGCGTATATTGATCGCCGGCCTTCTGGGTCAGAACCGCCTGGATCGCATCGGTCGAGATCGTATGGTTGCCTTTGATCACGACTTCGGCGATCTTGCCCTTCAGCGCGGGAGCAGTCGGAGCGGGAGCGGCGGCCGGGGCGGCGCCCCCTGCGTCTGGGAGAGTGATCGCCGGAGCAGGATCTGGCGTGGCGGGCGCCGGAGCGGCGGTTTGCGCCAGGACCGGATGAGAGGCGGCGAGGCCGTCGGCCAGAATGGAGGCGGTGATCGCGAGCATGCACGCAGACTTCGCGGCGTTCGCTCGATGTTTATTCCAGATTGTCAAACAACAATGCTCCCTTGTGTCGGCTCAAAGCGCGAGATTTTCAAAACTTGACGGCTGCATCTTTTAGATCTTGTAATACGGCTCGACACGCTGACGGACCATTCCGCGCGCCCGATTCAAACGGGTTTTCACCGCTTCCATCGTCAGCCCCGTCACCTCGGCGATCTCGTTGTAAGACATGCCTTCCATCTCACGGAGAACGAGCACGACTTTGTACTCAGAGGCGAGGCTGTCGACGGCGCGCTGGACAAGAGCGCGCAGTTCTTTCTGCTCCAGCACCCGGGCGGGAGAGAAGCTCCAGTCGGCGATCTCGCGGGTTTCCGCGATCATGTCATCGCCGCCGTCCACGGAAACTCCGGCGTCCAGCGACGGCCCCTCGGCCTGTCGAACGCGGTCCCGCTGTTTGAATCGATTTTTGCAGTGGTTATGCGCGATCCGGTACAGCCATGTGTACACATGGGCGTCACCCCGGAACTGGCCGCGGGCCTTGTACGCGGAGACGAATGTCTCCTGTGTCAGATCGGCGGCCTCGTCATAATCGCCGATCCACTGGTAGATCACATTGAACAGCGGCTTATTATACCGCTCCACCAGCGCGTCGAAGTCGTGAACGAGCTCGTTTTGCGCTCGCTTGGTTTCTAGGGCTTCCGTGGCGCTGCGCAATTCGTCTTCCTGGGCGGCGGTTTGCTGGGCAGCCCCGTCGGCCTTAGTTTTCCAGCGAGCGCGCGGCGCCTGCGCCATAACGTCTATCCTTAGGACAAAAACCGATAAAAAAAGTTTCGTTTATTTTGCGTCCCGCGCTCAGCCTCCGGTTCCACGGAGTTTGAACGACGCGGACGTCAGAATCCGAAAACGCCCTCCAAAGCCATGGTCTGGTTCTTTTGGTCATCCGTCGAGATGCTGAGCTGGAGCCGATTCGTCAGCGCGTAGCCAAGTTTGAGCGTGTAGTAAGGCGTCGCCAGCAGCGAATTCACCGGACTTGTCTCGCGTGTTCCCAGGCTTTGAGAATAACTGAGCTCCAGCCGGTGGCCGAGCGGTTTGGTGAGCGTGACGAAACTTTGCGTATCCGGCGAATAGTCTACCACAACACTGGACAGTCCGAACGCGGTCGCCAGGCGATCTTCGAGCGGTTCGAGCAGCATCGGCAGTCCGATGGACGCCAGCGCCTGCCCCATCTGCTGTTTGATCGCGGTCTCCGCGCTATTCGAGCCGGCCAGCAGCCCCATGAACGCGCCCTGAGATCCGAGCGCGGCGAGCATCTGCGAGCGAGACAGTCCGCCAGGGCTCGAATCCAGGTCGATTTGCAGACGATCGGGATCGTCCAGAAGCCCGTAGATGTGCGCGGTGATCGTGTAGCGCTGCGGCCGATCGTAATTCGGACTTGCCTGATTGGCCGCAGTGGTGGAGCCGGAAAAACCGCCCGTTGCATACGATTGGTTCGCCGCGAGCATCGACGGCGAGATCGAAACCGCCGCCTGCGCGTACAGGTCCACGCGCTTTTCCAGAACCTTTTCGCCGCTTCCGGTTTCATCCGTCGCGGGATAACGCAGGTCCACGATACCGATCGGCTTGATAAACTTCAAACGCGTGGACGGCGGCAGGATAAACTGCCCCTTGTAAACATTCAAATGCGCGGCCAGTTTCGGCGCCGTCAGCGACCCTCCCAGCGACAGATCGCCGTTCGCGTCGGCGCGCAGCAGTCCCGTCCGCGCCACGAACGTTTTGCCGGGCTTCTCCAACTGCACATGGACATCGAATCGCGGATCGAAGGGGGGCAGGCCCGATCCCGGTCCCGCCGGAGGCTGCGCCGAGGGAATACCGATCGTCGCGCTGCTCACCAGCATCGGCTTGCCGGCCGGCGTCGCGATCAAAGGCGATTTCAGCGCTCCCGTAATTGATAGGTCGCCTGTCAGTTTACCCTGCGCAGCGCCATTGTAGTTCTTCATCAAGTACGCCTGGCGGCTGCTTTCGTCAATTTGCAGGGCGTTTAAGCGCATCAGCAGCGCCAGACCCGGCTCCGCTCCGAAGGTCGCGCCTCCGGAAAGTTCGAATCCCCCGCCCTTGCTCGACTTGCCCGTCAGCGTAAAGATCGACGCGGATTTGTCGTTGAAGCCGATGACGCCGTCGAGATCGGTCAGCGCGGTGTCGAGCCCGTGGAAGGCGACTCCGGCCTTGGCGATCGTGATCTTTCCCTGGATCGCGCGGTTCGCGCCGCCCGGGGCCACATCCACCGTCGCCGTCACCTCGCCCGTCGTCCGGGCCGGATCGATGCTGGGCGACGCGGCGGCGAGCAGCGACAGGTTCATCAGGCGCAGCTCGGCGTGCAGCGGCTCGGTCGTCGGCAGGCTGTTCAGCGACGGATCGAGTCGGTTCCACTGGAAGGGCACGCTTCCGGACAGAGTGGCGAGTGGGTTGCCGCTTTTGTCATAAGCCGTCAAACCATCGATGCTGAGGATCTTTGCGCCTCCCGGATGCGCGGAAGCGACGGTGATCGTCGTCGCCTTGATTCCTCCCAGCGTATAAACACTCTGATCGTCCGTGGAAGTTCCGGCGACGGCGGCGACTTTTGGGCGGGCCTGATACCCGGGATCAGTCACATTGACCGAGGCCGTGAGATCCGGCGATTTGGTCAGCCCCATGGCGTCGACGCGAACGTTGCTGATTTCGCCGGTCAGGGTGCGGGTTTTCGGCAGGAAGCTGTCAAAGATCGACAGCGGAACATAGCTGGCTTCGAAATCGGCGTCGATCTTGCCGTCCAGATCCGCGCTTCCCTCCGCCGTCAGCAGCGTACGATCGTTGGCGATCCGCAGCGGGTTGTCGGCGTCGATGCTCACCAAGCGGTTGACATAGCTGACGCCGCCGGTGAGGTCGTTCATGACCAGCCCAAACGCCTTGAGGTCCTTGCCGACCAGAGCGAGATGGGACTTGCCGTGAGCGCCCGGCTCGTACCCGAACTTGGCGTCCAGACTGGTCAGCGAGTTTGTCCCCATCTGGAAGCCGTCGATCCGCAGGTCGCCTCGCGCGGCCAGAGCGTTCATCGGGCCGCTCAGCGCGAAGGACGGCAGCGACAGCCGCGCGGCGAGCGGACGCGGCAGCGCGTCGATCTTCGCCAGCAGCGACTGCCCGGACGGCGTGTCTCCAAACTTGCTGTCGCGCATCGTCTCGACAATGTGCGTGACGGTTTCCGGAGAATCGGTCGGGATATGCGCGGCGAGCGCCAGGCTGGGAACGCGCTTCGGATGCTGCGGCGTCGGCAGCGTCACCCGGAACGAATCCAGGATGTAGCGGATATGGCTCAGGTCGCCATTCGGCTGAAGCGTTTGGAAATCGAACTCCCACGGATCCTCGCTGCTTTTCACCACGCCGTCGGCATATGAACCGAAGCCGGTGAACAGCGCCAGTTTCTGACCGTTGATACTGAGGTCGCGACCGACCAGACCAAAGGTGACCTCGGGAGATTTGACGGACCCGCCAAGAGATCCCGAGAAGTCGATATCCCCCAGCACATTGGCGACCGGATCGGTGTACCGATGGAATCGGTTCATGGAAACGTTGGTGCCGGCGAAGATCCCATTAATGTTGCCCGTCGCCGAATTCCACTGCGCGTCCCCGGTCACCGTCGCCGAGCCCGATCGCACGACCGCCTTTTCGAGGTGGATCGTCTTATCCGCATAGGCGATATTGGCCTGCGCGTGATCGACGCGGTAGGCGTTCACCGAGCCGTGATCGATCGTCAGCGAGCCTGTGACTTCCGGAGTTTCCAGGCGTCCGCCGATTTTGAACTTCCCGGCGGCCACCCCGGTCACCGTCGGCAGCGCGTTCGCGACAACCGTCGCCGCCTTGGATTTGCGCAGCAGCTTGTCCGCCTTGACCTGAGCCTTGGGATCGACCAGCGACATAAAATCCGGAATATTGCCTTCGGCGAAGCTGGCGCGCAAATCCAGAACGGGGTTGCCGGAGGCAATCTTGGTGATCGTTCCATCCACATACGCCCGCGCGGGATAGCGGCGGATGTAGATATCCTGAAGGCGCATGCCATTGGGGCTGGCCGCAATGCGCCCGGTCACGGCGTCCAGATTGATATTGTTGACATGCGCGTGGAAGAGGTGCAGATCGCCCTCGGCGCGCGGCGAGGAAACGCTGCCGGTCAAACGGCCCTGGAAGAACGCCAATCCGTCGATGTCCTGCTGCGTGTAGGGCCGCAGCAGCGGCCCGAGCTGAAGCGCCGCCGCATTGATGGAGAGGTCCAGCACGGGGTCATTGCTCGCCAGCGAGATCTTGCCGCTTGCCGTTCCCGCGCCGTGTGTGTCGGCGATCAGCACTCGATTCAGCGTCAGCCCCTGACCATCGACATAGGTGAGCCGGCCCTTCAGGGTTTGCAGCTGCGTCCGCTGGAGCCGCGCGCGTGCGACCGTGATGTTGGAGACAATGGTCAGCGGTCGCCCGGCGTTTCCGCCCACAAACGCGACATCGGCCAGCCCGCCGAACGACGTCTTGCTGGGCTGGGCCATGCGCAGCTGCGACAGATCCAGGCCCTGACCGCGCCCCGCGAAGCTCAGGACCGGCGTTTTGCCGGTCAGGTTCGCGCTGCCGCGCAGAGAGATCGCGCCCTGTCCCACCCGTCCGGTCAGCAGCGGCACGGAGACGACTTTGTTGGCGTAGACGCCGTGCGCGCGAAGGTCGCGGATGAGATTGCCCTGGATGGTGATCGCGGGGGCGGCGACATCGCCGACAATCTCCGGTGCGGTGACGGGACCGGTAATCCGCGCCGAGACCGACACCGGAGCGACGGAAACGCCTCGGGGCATCCGAAGCTGGGGAAGAACGGCCGCGAGCGCCGCAATGGACAAGCGGCGCGAACTGGCCGTCAGAGTCACCTGGGGATGCTTGAAGTCCAGCACCACTCCCTGAGCGGCGAGCGCCTGCCCGGCGATCGAAGCGCCGCCATGGAAGAACAAGCCCGACTGCGTAAAGCTGGCCTGCCCGCCAATATCGCGGATTGGGCCGCGCAGCGCGCGGTTATTCGCCAGGGAAACAACGCCGCCGCGCACGCTCACGCTGCCGGCGGCGTCCAGCGCGCTTGTTTTATTCGGCGAATAAAGCAGCAGGTGCGCATCCGCGCGTCCGCCGGCGATGCGCAGCTGCGGGAGCGCGCGCGCATAGGCGGCCCAGTAAGCGGCGTCGAAGTTCTGTCCGTCCAGCACGAGCCGAAAGTTGTGAGCCGTCTTGCGCGAGGCCGCGCCTTGCAGCGCCAGCCCATCGAACAGATTCTGGTTTCCCTGGCCGGAGACATTGAAATAGGCCGTCTGCTCGGAGTGGAGATTGACGAGAGCCTCCACCGCTTGCAGATTGGTGAGGGCCATGCTCTGACGGCCGATCCTCGGCGCGGTGTAGTCGCGAAAGGTAAGGGATCCGCGATGCACGATCACGCGTCCCACGAACGGTTTCGTGGTGGTCGTCGTCTTGTTTTCCAGGATATCGGAGAAGTTAAAGCGTTTGTCGGGGAACTGCTCGACCAGCAGTTTCGGGCGATCCAGAATGACGTCGCCAACGGCGTGCGCGGGGTTGCCGCTGTCGAAGATCAGCGCCCGCCAGTCGTAATAGACGGTGAGGCGCGGCGCGATCAGCGCCGCCTCGCCGTTGCGCTCCGCGAAGGTGGCCCCGGTGGAGACGGCGATATCGTCCAGGGTCAATATTCCGGGAGTAGAGTACGCCACGCGGCCGATGCGGACTTCGTGTTTGATCTGCCGGGAGATTTCGGCGGCGAGAATGGGAGGGAGATCGGCGCTGAGCAGGAGCCAGACGCCATGCAGCGACACCGCGGCGGCGACCGTAATCGCCGCCAAGGGCCCGGCGACAAGCAGCCGGGACGCCCACCGCGCGGAGCGGGGCAATGTGGGTCCGCGCAGAGGACGCGCGGTAACCGGCATTTTCCGAATTCTCATGCGGCGGCCGGCCTCGCGGCGCTAGGCCGGGCGGGGATATTTCGTCTCAGTAAGGCGCTAAGCAGCGTCCCGGCTCGCGGCCCGCATCGCCATAAACTTATCGCTGAACTCTTTGGCGTTGTAGGAAGAACGGATGAACGGGCCGCTGGCGACAAAGAGGAAGCCCATCTGCTCCCCGATCTCTTTGTATTCCGCGAACCGGTCCGGATGTACGTACTCGACCACATCGAGATAATTCTTCCCTGGCTTGAGATACTGTCCGATGGTGACCGCATCGACGTCGTGCGCCTTCAGGTCCTCCATCAGCGCCACGACTTCGTCCTTCGTTTCGCCAAATCCCACCATGAATCCGGACTTGGTGTAGATCTCCGGGTCCGCCTGCTTCACATACTGCAAGAGCTGGAGCGAGCGGCTGTAGCGCGCCTGCGGGCGCACCTTTCGGTAAAGTCGCGGAATGGTCTCAATGTTGTGATTGAAAATATGGGGCTTCGCATCTACGACGGTCTGGATGTTGGTTTTGTTCCCCAGAAAATCGGGCGTCAGCACTTCGATGATGGTGTCGGGAAGAAGCTTGCGCAGCCAGTGGATCGTCTCAGCGAAGTGGTGCGATCCGCCGTCGGGCAGTTCATCGCGGTTGACGCTTGTCACGACCGTATGCTTCAGGCCCAGCGCGGCGGCGCTTTCGGCGAGGCGCTGCGGCTCCATGATGTCGAGCGCTCCGCCTTTGCCGGTCTTAACGGCGCAGAAGCGGCAGGAACGGGTGCAGGTGTCGCCCATGATCATGAACGTCGCGGTGCGCTTGGACCAGCACTCGCCCAAGTTCGGGCAGCGCGCTTCTTCGCAAACCGTGACCAGCTTGGAGGATCGCATCAAGTCCGTGACTTCTCCGATATCGCGCCGTTTCGGCAGCTTGATCGTCAGCCACTCCGGGATGCGGCGGTTGACGACGGCGGGCGGTTCGGCGAGACCGACAGAGCCCTTGGGGAGAAGATCGACTTGTATGAGATCAGCCATAATTCCTACACTTTCCGTGCTTCATTATAGCCGCGCGCGCTTCGAAAAGTCAAGATTGATCCCCCTACTCTTCCGGGGCTCATCTGCCAATAATCCATAGTGAGTGTCATCAGGAGGACTAATATGCGTCTTGTCACGCGTTCCGATTTCGACGGCTTGATCTGCGCCGTCTTACTTAAGCAGGTCGAACAAGTGGACTCGATCAAATTCGTGCATCCCAAGGATCTGCAGGACGGAGCATTCGAAGTCGAAGCCCAGGACATTCTTGCGAATGTTCCTTATGTGCCCGGCTGCTGCCTCTGGTTCGACCATCACGCCACTGAGATCGCCCGCGTCGTCGGCAAGCAGCAGTTCGTCGGCGAGTGCCGGCTGGCTCCCAGCGCCGCACGCGTTATATACGATTACTACGGCGGCGCGTCGCGCTTCCCCGGCATCGAAGAAATGATGTTCGAGGTGGATAAAGCCGACTCGGCGCAGTTCAGCCGCGACGAGATCCTGAACCCGAAGGGCTGGGCGCTGCTTTCATTCGTCATGGACGCGCGCACGGGCCTGGGCCGCTTCAAAGACTACCGAATCAGCAACTATCAATTGATGTATGAGCTGATCGACGCCTGCATGACCATGACGATCGACGAGATTCTCAACCTCTCCGACGTGCAGGAGCGCGTCGTCCGCTACTTCGAGCAGGACGTGCTGTTCCGCGAAATGCTGCAAAAGCACACCTGGACCGAAGGCGACACGATCGTCACGGACCTGCGCGAAGTCGATCCGATCTTCTGCGGCAATCGGTTCCTGGTCTACGCCATGTGGCCGAAGCAGAACATCTCAATCTGGATCGTCAACGGATTCCGCAACCAGAACTGCGTCTTCGCCTGCGGCCACAGTATCGTGAACCGCTCGTCGGAAGCCAATGTCGGCGCCGTCATGCGCGCCCACGGCGGCGGCGGCCACGCTCCCGCCGGCACCTGCCAGGTGGCGCACGAGGATTTTGACGCGACGCTCAAGCACATCGTGTCGGAGTTCAATGCGGGGAAAACCGCGGAGCTGCAAAAGGCGGCGTAGGGGCGTCCGAAGTCCCACAAGCGAAATCTTGTGGGACCGGAATGCGAGATCGTTCTATCGCGTGGCGGTGTTAATGAGCACGGTGCGGGTGTCCGGCTGCCAATCGACCGAGGCGCCGAGGGCTTCGCTGGCGAAGCGCAGGGGAACATAGGTGGTCGCGACGACCATGAGCGGGGCGATAGTGAGGGTTCTGGGCGTTCCGTCCACCAGCGCTTGATTGGAGCCGATGCGGATCCGGAATTCGTGGCCGGGTCGCGCGCCGATGATGGTTTCGGTCGCCGCTTCCCAGCGGATCTTGCCGCCGAGCTGCTGAAAGACTCCGCGCAGCGGGACGAACACATTGCTGCCGCCGACCATGATCGGCGCGGCGCCGCTGAACATCACCTGCTGCTTATTCACCATAACCGTAACATTCGCCGGCGTGCTTGCGGGGGTATCCGCATGGGCCGGCATGGCGAGCAATCCCGCCGCAACGATCCAATACTTCGTCTTCATATGCTTCTCCTTGTTGCCTATGATCGATGGATATGGAACCGCTCAGCGGTGAACGTCTCTTCTTTGTGAGAATACTATACCACTGCTTCCATGGAAACGGAGCGCCCGCCTGCTCGGGTTTCATTTTTCTTAACGGCGGACACAAAACAAAAGCGCGCTGTGGGACAATTTTGTTCCACAGCGCGCTTTTTGCGGTCTTAGAGATCGTCTTAAAATCCACGCCGGCCGCCGGAATGGAGGCCAAGCGGAGCGATTAGTGTTTGACGGTTGTCGTCGTGGTCGTGGTCGTCGTCTTTTTGACCACAGCCTCCGTGGGCGCCGACGTGATCAGGACGGTGTGCGTGCTCGGCTCCCAATCGACCGAGGCTCCGAGCGCTTCGCTGGCGAAGCGCAGGGGCACGTAGGTGGTCTCGTTGATCACGCGCGGGGCGACCGTCAGAGTCCGCTGCGTTCCATCGACAAGAGCCTGATCGGATCCGATTCGAATGCGAAACTGGTGGCCGGGACGGGCGCCGGTGATCACCTGCGTCGCCGATTCCCACTGGACCTGACCGCCAAGCTGTTCGAAAACACCGCGAAGCGGCACAAAGACGCTGTCGCCGCCGATCATGATCGGACCAGGTCCATTGAACGCCACGCGCTGCTGGTTGACCGTGACAATCACCGCCTCCGGCTGCGTGGTCGTCCGCTGAGTGATCACCGTTGTGTCCGCATGCGCGGCCGTCGCCAGCAAGCTCGCCGCCGCGATCCATAATTTCGTATTCATTACTCTGCTCCTTCGGCCTATGACCGTTATGAAGAAAGCGCTCTTCCATAAGCGCAAGTGCTGGTTTCTTATACCACTGGCTCCCAGAAACGAAACGCCCGCCTCCTGAGCGGCAAATTCCCCGTGACAAAAGACGCCCTCCGTTCCCAATGGGAACGGAGGGCGTCTCAAATTTGTATTCTTGCGGATTAGGCGGCGGGCCGACTCGAACGACCATCTCTCCAATTGCCGTGGAGCGTTTTTCCTTTAAACCAACACCGCCGTGTATGCTTGCCGAGGATTGCGTTATTCCACACTTTCGGAGGGATGTCCTTCGAGGCGGCGATCGATTGCGAGTATAATAGGGACATGATGTCCGAACGCTCCGAACTCCAAGAGGCCCAAGACCCACAAACGCCGGCTCATCGACTGCGAGAGCTCGCCGCCAAGCAAAGGAGTTCGGCCGTCGCCAGGGCCGTCGCCGAGAACCCAAACTCACCGCCGGATCTCCTCGCGGCGCTGTGCCATCGTATCCCCGAAGCCGTTCTCAACAACCCGGCGCTGCCGCTCGTCCTCCTGGAAAACCCCGCATGGACGAAGAGACTGGCTCCCGAGGCCGCGCTGCAGATGCTGAAATTTGAGACAGCGCCCGCCGATTTATTGCATATGCTCGCCAGGCAGCCAGGATTGGTCGGACACACAGCGCGCCTGCATGTCGGGATCGCCGGCGAATGCGGCCCGAATTGGGAATCGGAAGCGCGCGAGGCGCTTTGGGAATCTTCGGGGCTGCCGGGTCGCGATGGAAATTTCCCCGTTCGGCTGCTGGAGCTGGACCTCGTCGCCGGCTGGCTCGCCGAGCCACTGGCCGCGCATTGGGACAGCAAAGTGCGGCGCGCGACCGCGCGAAGCCCCCATACGCCAAGGGAAGTTCTGCAGCCGCTGCGGCGGGCGGGAGGATCGCACGACTTAAACAGCGTGGTTCCGGCGGACCCCGCCATGCCGTCCCCAGCACTCGAACGCCTTGCGCGCGGTGGTTCCTGGGCAAAACGTCTGGCGGCCCGGCACCCCAATACGCCGATCGCCGTCCTGGAAAAGCTGGCAAGCGAAGATAATGAAGCCATTCGATGGAGTCTGGTGAAGAATCCTTCGACACCGACGCACTTAATCGCCGGCCTGACCACGAAACTTGGAGACAACTTTCGCCGGGGGTGCGCCCGCGATCCCGAGACGCCGCCGGCCTCTCTGGAGATTTTCGCCTCAGACGCCGTGCGGGACGTACGGTGGATGGCGGCGCGTAACCCCCATACGCCACCCTCCGCGCTTTCGGCGCTGACGCGCGACGTGGACGCGCGGGTTCGGCAAGGCGTGGGCCGGAATGCCTCGGCTTCCGCCGAACTGCTCGCCCTTCTCGCAGGAGACTCCGGACGATGGGTGCGCCTGGCCGCGGCGCGCCACCGAAACACCCCGGCGGACGCCCTGGCGGCTCTGGCCGCGGATGAAGACGAGGAAGTTCGCCAGTCCGTGGCCCGCCGCGATCTTCCGCCGGCGCATCCACCAACGCCGTCGATGAAGAAGGCGCCGCCGGCCTTGTTGTCCAATGCGCCCCGGGCGAAGCCGGCTCGGACTGCGGCGCATCCTGTGGAGGTTACTCAGTTACTGCATTCAGCTTGGTCGCGCGGGGAGTGGCTGGAAAAAGCCGTCGCCCTATCCTGTCCGAATGTGGATCCGAAAGATATCCTCGAAGGCGCGATTGATCCACTCTGGACCTGCCGCATCGCCGTGGCGCGCAACCCGGCGTTGCTGTTATTTGCGCTGGAACGACCCGAACTGTCGGATCTCGCGCATCGTCTCGCGCGCGACGGCAACCGTCTGGTCCGCGCGGCGGCGCGGGCGTCTCTTGAGGAGCAACACATTCCATTATGACCCCGGTGGAACTGACCGAATATTTACAAAGCCTCATCTCCCACCGAATTCTGATCAGCGCCATGCTCTGGGGACCGCCCGGCGTGGGAAAAAGCAGCATTGTCGCCCAGACGGCGCGGCGCAACGGACTGGACTTCGTCGATGTGCGCCTGTCGCAGCTCGCGCCGACCGACCTGCGCGGGCTGCCCGTGCCCGAAAACGGCGTATCGCGCTGGTATCCGCCGGAGTTCCTGCCCACCGGCGGAACCGGTATTTTGTTCCTGGACGAACTGAATATGGCGCCGCCGGCCCTCCAAGGCATCGCGCAGCAGTTAATTCTTGACCGCCAGGTCGGCTCCTACCGAGTGCCCGAAGGCTGGTACGTGTGGGCGGCCGGCAACCGCAAAGAAGATCGGGCGGCGGTCTTCGACATGCCGGCGCCGCTGGCGAACCGCTTTCTGCACCTGGAGATCACGCCGGATCTGACAAGTTTTAAAGCGTATGCCCTGCGCGAGGGAGTCCAAGAGCAGATCATCGCGTTTCTTTCGTTCCGCCCCGCTCTGCTGTACGCATTGTCCCCCAACCAGCCGGCTTGGCCCTCGCCCCGATCGTGGGTGATGGCGAGCCGCCTGCTCGCGGCAGGTTTGGACATCGCGCCGACGGTCGGGGCCGGCGCGGCGTCCGAATTCGCCGCCTATCGGGCGCTGTACGCGGCCCTTCCCGACCTGGAGCCGATTCTGGAGGGACGCGCCGGGGGCGTTTCCTTCCCGGCGGAGCCATCGGTTCGGTACGCAGCGACCATTGGCCTCACTGTCCGCGCCGACGAGCCAGAGAAGGCGCTGAACGTCTTCCGCTGGATGGCCGACCAGGCGCCGCCGGAGTGGGTTCAGCTCTTCGCCGCCGACATGCTGCGACTGATGCGGGAGCGAGGGCAGATGGGCATGCTGGCGCCCTTGATCCTTAAGGAGCCACGCTTGCAGCAATTTCTGCGCGACTACCAGGAGCTGCTGCGGCAGTAATTCCATGCCCTTTGAACCAGATCTGGAGCGGCGTCTAAGCGCATCCTTGCTGCGCCTGCGCGCCCAGGCTCCGTTCTTCGCCACCCTGGCGTTGTTCGCACGGATCCTGCCGACGAACACTTGCCGAACGGCGGCAACGGATGGCCGCGATATCTTCTTTTATCCCGAGTTCCTGCGCGGCCTGCCGCCCGCCGCGACGGATGGAGTGCTGCTGCACGAAGTCCTGCATGCCGCCTTGCTCCATATTCCGCGCCGGGGCGGCCGGGAGCCGCTGCTATGGAACATCGCGGCCGACATTGTGGTGAACGGGATCATCGACGCGCTGCCCGATTTCGCTCTGCCGTCCGACGCAGTCCGCGATCGGCAATTGGAGAAGTTTAGCGTGGAGGAAGTGTACGATTTGCTGATGCGCGATGGCGCAACGCAATACGCGCAGGGGATGCCGGACCTGCTGGAAGACGGCCCCGTTCCGGGAGGCGCCGCGCTGGAAGCGTACTGGCGGCTGGCGCGTGAACAAGCCAGCATACTGGCCCAATCCGCCGCTCAAGGAACCGTTCCGGCGGGGCTGGCGCGTGAACTGGGCGCGCTGGGGCCGGCCTCGCTGGACTGGCGATCGACCCTCTGGCGTTACCTCGCCCGGACGCCCACGGACTTCGAAGGCTTCGACCGCCGCTTCCTGGGCCGTGGCCTGTATTTGGAGACATTGGAGGCGGAGACGCTCAAAGCCCACATCGCCATCGATACGAGCGGATCGGTCTCGAACGCCCAGATGGATCAGTTCGCCGCCGAGGTGAGCGGCATTTTGAGCGCCTATCCGCACATCCAGAGCGACCTCTTCTACGCCGACGCCGCCCTGCATGGCCCCTACCCGCTGTCCGCCGATACCCCGATGCCTCCGCCGATCGGCGGAGGCGGCACCGACTTCCGCCCCTTCTTCGCCGCCGTTTCCCAGAACTCATCCCCATTCGCCGACGCCGTCTGCGTATACCTCACCGACGGCATGGGCGTCTTCCCGAGCCCCCCGCCGACTCTGCCAGTTCTGTGGGTCGTGACGCCAGGCGGCATCGCCCTCTCGGCGTTCCCGTTCGGCGAAGCCGTTCGCCTGCTGTCGTCTTAAACCGTGAGAAGCGGGCGGGACTTGAACCCGCATCTTTGCCTTGCAAAAGCAATGCTCTTCCTTTAAGCCACCGCTTCTCCCCCACAGTTTCCACAGGCCGCCTGCTTTTCCCTGCGAGTTGTGAGAAAATCTAAGTGTATGGTGAATATGCGATCGCCTTTAAAATAGCGCCCCATGACATCCTGGGCACAATACGATCTGATCGTCCAAATACAGCGCCCTCACCGCGAGACGTTCGCGAACAGACTTCTCGCGCCCCACGACTTTGAACGAGTGATTCTTTAAATACTCCAAGATCAACATGTCTGTCGCGTTGAGCGCACCGAGCGGCGCCTGCTGAATGAAGCCGTCGATCACATCGCGCCGTTTGAAAAGCGATGGATTCTGTTCCAGTTGGGGATGACGCTCGTAAAAGTCTTTCACCAAATGGAGAGTGCGCAATTCCGCCTCGAAACGTCGATAGTATAAGTAATGCTCAATACGCAGCCGGTCCTCCTCGGAAAAAATATCAATCGAAGATATTCGATGACATTGCGCGCAAACAGCCGAAGCGAAGCCAAACGACCTTTGCTGCGACCAAGTGGCGGCAGGTGAATATGTGAAGCCGCATACAAGGCACTCTGTGTCCTCTTCAGGGAAAGGATGTTTCCATCTATCGATGGGGGTTCTCGCCTTGCATCGAGGGCAGTGGCAATGAATTGTATAAGAACCGAAATCGACGTGTCCAGGTGGACGCAGCTTGACAAACAAATCAAGATCTGCCTTAATGCTGAGATTGAGAGCAGCCTGAAATCCGCGTACTCCATAGTCATATTCGCAAGGCAATGCGGAGAGATCCGCAGCAATCCAGAAGATGAGTTCCGCTTGCTCTCGACTGAGTGGCGATTCCATAAACCAGCCATAATAAATGGGGTCAGTTTTTGGGAACGCCGCTTTGAACCGCTCCATCAAACCAAGCCGAGCAATCTGGTCTTCAAGCCTTTCCTCAGATTTCGCCTCAAAGAGACTGCACCATCCCGAGAGAGCTGTTTTCAATCCTGGCACGTTCAACTCCCAATTGATACTCTGGCGTGTTTCACTCATTGTCCCGATCAATTCTCCTCAAGATTTTCGTTCACCGACGCCATGCCTGCTATAATGTTATAAAGATACTTCCGCCCCAAGGATTGCGAGTCCATTCATGAGTATGATGTACCATCTCGTCCAAATCGACGAGGACGCATTGGAGACGCTGCTCCAGCAGCCGAAGCAGATCCGCTCCATTATCGACAAGGGCGGTCCGTCGACAACGACGCTGGACAAAGCATGGCAGGGATTGCACTTTCTGCTGACAGGGACCGCTTGGGAGGGTAATCTGCCAAGCGCTTATTTGTTGGAGGGAGGGGCGCCTGTCGGTAAGGTCAATGTTGGATTCGGGCCAGCCCGCGCGATGCGTCCCTCGGACGTGCGCGCGTTCGACAATCATCTTTTGATGGTCTCCCCGGAGACATTGGCGGAGCGACTGGATCTGGCCAAGATGGTGGCCCTCGATATCTATCCGTTTCACGCGCAGGACTCGCACGAGGACACCCTGCGATACCTGCAAAGCTACTTCGAAGACCTTCGCAAATGCGTTCATGACGCAGCCGCCAACGGACGCGGGCTAATCACGTATATCGCTTGATTGCGCCCGGCGTTCCCGTTCGGCAACGCGGCGATGCTGTTGCGCGCCTAAAAGGTGAGAAGCGGGCGGGAGTTGAACCCGCATCTTTGCCGTGAAAGGGCAACGCTCTTCCTTTGAGCCACCGCTTCTCCCCCACAGTTTCCACAGGCCGCTTGCTTTTCCCTGCGAATTATTTGAGAATGAATCGGCCGCAAAATCTTCAATAATTACACTGAGGAGAACAGAAGAGAGAGTAACGGAATGGGAGTAACCCGAAATACAACACCATGTGGAAATGGATTAGCGCGTAAAGAGCTTCTTGACGCGGCTGAGAAGCGTGGGCGGCGTCGAGGGCGATGGGGCGTTAGGCGGAGCATCTCCAACGGCGAACATTACTCCTACGAGTTCAGGGGGTTTCTCACGTTCCGCTTTCACTTGCCGGTCAACGGCCGCGCAGCCGGTGCAGTATTCATCCGTCATGTTTTCCGTGTCTTGTCCACAGACTTTACAAGGCATTCCAAAATTCATAGTTTTGAATTCTACCATGAAAATGTACGCCTGCTATGTTATTTATAAGGAAGATCTAATTTTATTTTTTGCAATGTTGTAAACATGCCTGCCGAACAACAATTACCAAGGCACTTACCAGAAAACAGTATTATTCCACTTGACTGATCTGATGCCAAAGCGGCAGTAACGGAATGCGGCTGACGCTGGAGAATTGGGCGTCGCCGCTTTCGATGACGATCCATTGGCCGTCTTCGAGTTGTCCGATATCGATGGCGACATATGGCGTGTCCAGTCGACGGGCGGCTTGCACGGCCAGCGCTAACACCGCTTTGTTCTCTTCCACACTCAGCGCGCTCAGCGGATCATCGCCTTCCCAGTAGTATCCGTACCCAAGGATCTCAGAGCGATAGAGAAAGACACGATACTCGCGGCCGATGGGAAACCCCTGCGCTGTCTTGTTGACATGACGAATGGAGACTAGCTTTCGAAGGACGACACGGCCGCGCGTTCGGCCTTCCAAACTGAGGTATTGCGATGTCAGCAGCCGCACTTCGTCGGCGGTCTCCGCCACGCACGCCTTCCAGCCGCGCGCTTTGCGCGACTGTACCGCTCCCTTGACGAACACCGGCAATCCCAGCGTCTTGATAGCGTCATCGCACTGATCGGGATCGGTCACGATGATCGACTTCGGCGTCAATCCCGCGAGCCGCTCGTAAGCCCGGTCGAACTCCTGCGCGCGCAGATGCTCCTCCGGGGTGTTCAGCAGACGGATCCGTTTCTCCAGCGCCAATCGGTAAACGGCGTCGTAATGCTCCGGCGTCGGGATATACCCGTTCCAAACGCCCGGCGTCTCCCCCTCCTGTACGGGAATGTGCGCGAACGCATCCGAAGGACTTTCCAATCCCTCGAAACCCTGCGGGATATAGTAAACCCGGCATCCCGTTAGTTTTGCCGCCTCCGTCGCGGCCTGGAGCTCACGAGAACTGGGCGTCGGCTCCAGATAGCTGGAGGCTTCACTGAGTACGATCATCATCTTATCGCGAAGTGTACCCGATCGCGATTGCTCCTTCGGCTACTGCCCCTTCGTCGGCGTGTCCGACAGCAGGCTCTTGAGGTCGATGATCGTTCCCCCACCCGCGCCGGTCTGCACTTGCGGCAGGTGGCCGTCCCATTTGGTGATCCATTCGCGCGCCAGGACTTTTTGGCCGCCCTGCGTATTCAGCGCCTGGGCTTTGATCCGGTTGGCTTCGGCCTCGCCCTTGGCGGTGGTGACGGCGGTCTGGGCTTCGAGATCGGCTTGCGCCAGGATGTACTTCTGCTTTTCGGAGTTCTGCTGGGCGACTTGCTTCTGCTCGATCGCATTGTTGAATTCCTGGGAGAAGTCGAAGTTCTTCAGACTGACGCCGTTGGGCTCAACGATAATATTATAGGCGAGCAGGCGGGCGGCGAGCGTGTCGTCGACTTCGGTTTTTACTTGCTCGCGCCGGCGGATCAGTTCCTCGGCGGTGTAGCGCGCCGTGACGGCTTTCAGGGTTTCCTGCACGGCGGGGCTGATGATGCGGTCCGCGTAATCCGGGCCGACATCTCGGTAGAGCTTACCGAGGGTCACGGGGTTGACGTGGAAGTTGATCGCGACGTCCGTTTTGACGACCTGCAAGTCCTTGCTGGACGCCGCCGCTTCCGCCTCGGTCTTCTGGGTGCGAACTTCCATTAGGTCCACGGTTTGCGCGAACGGCAGAACGAAGTGCGCGCCCTCGTCCAGCACGCCGTTGACGGCGCCGAATTGCAGCAGCACGCCGCGATATCCGGCGGGGACCGAGATGTAGCTGGACGCCAGAACGCCGCCAATCAGCAGCAGGACGCCAAGGACGCCGCAGATTTTTCGGACTTGCGATCGCGCGTGCGCGGCGCCCTCAGCCAGCTGGGCGGGCGCGACGGCCGCGACGATGAGAAGGATTACGCCTAGCACGACGAGAAACATAAAATGTTGTTTCCTTTCTTAATGATCTATCGAATATGACCCGAAATGCGCCCGTTGGTTGCAGCCGGTTATTCGAGATCGCTGGAAAGGCGGAAAGTGCAAATGATGGCGCGTTACTTCTCTTTGCTTCTGGCTGCGGGGATCGTCTGTCTGAGCGCTCCTCTGGCGTTCGCCGGCGGCGAGCTGCCGCCAGTCTGGCATCTGGAAAAGGATGGGCCCGGCGTGCGGATGACGGCGCATCTGGAGCGGCGAGTCGTGACGGATGGGGAGCCGGTCGATACTCTATTCGCGACGCCGACGCCGCCCACGCTTCCCTGGCAGGACCATATCGTCGCACGCATGTCCGTCGATGGTCGTCCTGCGGGAGACCAGGTGACGGAGGGAAGCGCGCACAAGCGCAAAGTCACCGTCGCCGAGTTCAATCAAACGAAGGCGGTGACGGTGGCGACGGACATTACGGCGATGGTCTACCGTTTCCGAGTCGTCGCCGGGCCGCCAAAGGCCGCCGTTCCGGATCTCTCCCGAGCAGAACGCGCGCACAGCCTCGCGTCCATCGGTAACCTGGATTATCAAACGCCGAAGTTTCAGGCGTACATCGCCAGGCATGATCTGACCTGGCGGCGTCACGCTGGGGAAAGCCTTGATGACTTTATCCAGCGGGCGGCGCGGCAAGTTAAGAACGACTTCACCTATTTCGACGGCGACCAGGACCGCCATGTTTCGGCGCTGGCGGCCTCATGCAGGGGCGACTGCGGCGCCATCAACGGGGTGTTCGCCGCCGTGATGCGGCAAAACGGCGTTCCGGCGCAGCTCTGGGCGGGTTTTCGACGGCTTCCGACAATGCCGGACGCGTGGCAGCCGCACGTGATCGCGAGCGTCTTCGTCCCGAAGTCGGGATGGCTTCCAGTGGATTTGGTCAGCGGAGATCAAGTGGTGTTTGCAATGTCCGGAGAGAACAACGCGGTCTTTGTCACGCACATCGACGATGGGTTCGTGCTCAACCCGAAGGGCTGGAGCACGCTGTGTCCCGACTGGATGCAGCCTACCGCATTTTACTATCGCGGCGGCAAAATCGTCTCCGGTCTGGACTGCGCCGCCGAGATCAAATTCTCGAAGGCGTACAATCCGTAAGCTCTAATGCGCCTTATCTCGCAGCATTTTGCTGGCGGCGGGAAGGATTAGACGCTCCCAAAGCGCGTACTCTTTGGCGGACGGGTGCAGGCCGTCGCTCGCCGTCAGGTCCGGCGCATTCGCCATCTGCTGAGACAGCGGGTAAACGTCGACAACCGGCAAGCCGCGCCGGGCGGCCTCGTCCTGAATGATCGCGTTGAACGCGATGATTTTTGACGCCGCTTCGCTTTGCCGCGCGTATTCGGCGCCGCTGCGCGTGACGGTGAAGTCCGGGATGGTGACCAGCAAAATCTTCGACTTGTCCGGAAGCGCGCTTTGCATTTGGTCGATCAGCGCGGCCAGTTGGATCCGAAACTCCTCTGCGGTTGTGGCCCGGTAAGTATCGTTGACGCCGATCATCAGCGTCGCAAACGTAGGCGACTGCTTCCGAAAGACCGGCGTCTCCACTTCCAGCGCCTGCCGTGTCGTCCAGCCCGCGACGCCCAGGTTCGCGGCGAGACCGATCGGGATCCCGTGGGCGCGCAAGTGGCGGGTCAGCAATGCAGGCCAAGATTGGCGAGGCGTCGCCCCCGTCCCACACGTGTAACTGTCTCCCACCGCGACGTAGCGTATGTCCGAGGGCGCGACCTTTTGAATGAGAAACGGCTGCGAATTCTCCGCGCCGCTATCGATGCGCGGCGCCGCCAGAGCAGAATCTCCTGACGGAGTGCGCAGCGACCACAGGAGTGACGACAAGGCAGCGAAGGCAAGCGCAAAAAGAGCGTTTCGATTGCGCTGGGAATGGGTGGACATGCATCATGATATCATGGCGCCGAGGGAAGAGCAATCCCATTCCGGCGTCTGTAACCAGGCATTCACCCATTTGTCGATCGTGATGGAATTTGGGAACCTTCTCGGTACATTTTTCGCCCCGAATACAGTATTATCACTACCGACCGCCATTTTGCTAAGGAGCATCGAAAATGATCAACGCCGAATATGGATGGGATGACGACGACGACGCGCAGGACACGGACGAGACGCAGCAGGATGACACGGAGAACGACGATTCCGACTCCAGCGACGACAGCGGTTCGTACGATAACAACTCCGGCGACAGCTCGTCAGACGACAACTCCCAGGATGACGATTCGGAGGATGCGCAATCCGATGGCGACGGAGCGCAGGCGCTCGCCGACGCCGCGCCGCATGAGGTGGACGCGCATCGCAATCTGATCGGCGATACGCTTCAGCATCTTTCGGACCAGGGTATCGATGTGGAGTCCCTGGCGGAGCGCGCCGGTGTGGACAGCGCCGATGTGAACGAATTGACACACGGCGATCTCGCGGGCATCACGCAGTACATCGCGCAGCATCACCCAGAAGCGCTGCAAGCTGTTTCGGACCGTTATCCCGCCGCGCAAGGAATTCTCGGCGCCATCACCGGCAGCGGCGGCGGCTTCCTGGGACGTCTCTTCGGTCATTAACGCGCCGACGCCAGGTTCGACAAGGAAGTGAACTGATGACCATTACTGAAGAACTCGCGACGCTGGACACGCCGTTCGGACCGATGCAAACTCAGGTCTTTCGGCCGGCGGCGCCGGGCCGCTATCCCGGTATCCTCTTCTACTCGGAGATCTTCCAGATCACCGGCCCGATCCGCCGCGCCGCCGCCCAGCTTGCGGGCCACGGCTATGTGGTCGCCGTTCCGGAGATCTATCACGAGCTGGAGCCTGCCGGAACCGTGCTTTCCTACGACGAAGCCGGCGCCGAGCGCGGCAACGCGCACAAGACGACCAAGGAACTGGCAAGCTACGACGCCGACGCCCGCGCGGCGCTCGACTTCCTATCCGCGCATCCGAGCTGCACCGGCAAGCTGGGAACGATGGGCATCTGCATCGGCGGGCACCTTGCCTTCCGCGCCGCGACTAACTCGGACGTCCTCGCCGCCGCCTGCTTCTACGCGACTGACATCCACAAGCGCAGCCTCGCCAAGGGCATGAACGACAACACCATCGATCGCATCCCCGAGATCCAAGGCGAACTCCTCATGATCTGGGGCCTGCAAGACCCGCATATCCCCCGCGAAGGACGCGCCACGGTCTACAAAGCCATCGCCGACTCCGGCGCGCGCTTCACCTGGCACGAGTTCAACGGCGCCCACGCCTTCCTCCGCGACGAAGGCCCGCGCTACGACCCCGCCCTCGCCCGCGTTACCTTTGGCCTCGCACTGGAGCTGTTCGGCCGAAAACTTGGCGAGGGAGACGTGCGTGTCGATTAGACGACTGGGGAGCATCCGGGCGCTAACTTCCCCGCAACCGGCCCGGACTGCTCCCCGTGTTTGTTTTGATATGCCGGCTCAAGTGGCTTGCACTGTGAAAGCCGCACTGCCCCGCCACCGTCTCCAGCGTCAAATTCGTATGGTGCAGCAGCGCCAGCGCGTGCTGAATACGGATGGACCAGAGATAATCCATCGGCGTTTGCCCGTGAACGCGGGCAAAGTAGCGGTTGAGGGATGCGGGCGAAAGGCACGCTTTCGAGGCGATCTCCGCGATCGTCAGACTCTCCCGGTAGCGGCGGCGCATTACGTCCTCGGCCGCCTGCGCGGCCTGCTCCCATGCCGAACGATTCTGCGCGGCGTGAGCGCGGCGCAATAATTGCTCCAACCGCTCCATCAGCACGTCCATCATCCGCTCCCACCCTTCCTCCTGGCGACGCCACTCGCGCAGAAGGGCTTGCGCCGTCTGCGTCAGACTAAGATCGGCGTCGTCATGGCAAACGAGCGGCAGATCCTCCGCGCTCCACGGAGTCCATTGGAGGTAGATCAAGCGATAATCGGAATCGGCATAGTCAGCGTGCGGAAGATCGGGAGGGTGGATGAGCGCCATGCCAGGATGCATCGTATGAATGATCTCCCCCTGGCGCGTCCGCATACGACCGGCTTCATGAAAGATAAATTCCCAGAGATCGTGCCGGTGCAGAATCATATCCTGCCCGCGCCGTGCATGGTGTTCTCCCATAAAACGAACGCGACTGGCATTGCTGAAATTTGAGTGCAATAATGGGACATCGTCGTGCATTGCTCATTCTATCGTGTTCGTTTACAATTGTCAAAGTAAAAGACGATCTTCGGAGCGACACATGCAACTTTTTGATTTTCCCTCGCACGGATCGATAAGGCGGCGATCCCTGCCCTTCGCTCTCGCGGCGGTGACAATGGCGGCCCTCGCCTCCTACCCGGCTCCCCGGCCCCTCGCTGCGGAGCCGCTGCCGGTAGTTTCGGTACAGAAGCAAAACAACGGCGTGACGCTTCAGCTGAGCCAGGGCGCGCTGCGCCTGCAAGTCTGCACGCCGCGCGTCATCCATGTGACTTACAGCGCAGACGGCAAATTTCCCGATCAGCGCGTTCCCGCCGTCATCGCGCACTATACGCCGACGCCCTTCCAAATGACGACGACCGGGCAGTCGATTACCCTCTCAACGGGGCAGGTCCAGGCGCAGGTCGATCGCAAGAGCGGCGCTGTTCGGTTTTTGGACGCCAAAGGCGCGCCGATTCTGAGTGAACCAAGCACGGGCGGCAAGTCGCTGACGCCGGTGACGCTTGCCGGGCCAAAGCCTGTAGAATCGTACAAGGCGCATCAGGAGTTCACGCTGCCCGCCGATGAAGGCATTTACGGCCTGGGCCAGCATCAAGACGGATACATGGACTACCGAGGATCGATCGTCAACCTGGAGCAGACGTATATCGCGGACCTCGCCATTCCCTTTCTGGTCTCCAGCCGGGGCTATGGGCTCCTCTGGAACAACCCCGCCGCCACGACATTCTCCGCCGGCGGCTCTCCAGGAACGAGCATCCCCTCCGCACAATTGTTCTCCGACGACGGCAAGCCCGGCGGCCTGACCGGAACGTACTTCAAAGGCGAGAACTTCGACACGCAGGTCGCGCAGCGTGTCGATCCAAATATCGACTTCCTATGGACGAACGATCCGCCGATGGGACTGCCCAAGGAGCACTACAGCGTGCGCTGGACGGGATTTTTGCAGGCGCAGCAGGCCGGCGATTATGAGATCGTGACCTCGACCGATGACGGCGCGCGCCTCTGGATCGACGACAAGCAGGTGGTGGATGACTGGAACGCCCGGGCGGTCAAGAGCAATGTCGCCAAAGTGCATTTTGACGCCAACAGCCGCCACAAAATCCGCTTTGAATACTATCAAGGCGGATACGACGCCGTGGCGCGCCTGAGCTGGCGGCTGCCCGCTGTGAGCGGCCTGACGACCTGGGACGCCAAAGCCGCCGACGCCATCGATTACTACTTCTTCTATGGCCCCTCGCTGGATCATGTGCTGGCGGACTACCGCCAGGCGACGGGGCAGGCGCCGATGTTCGGCAAATGGGCGCTGGGCTTCTGGCAGTGCAAGGAGCGCTATCAAACGCAGCAGGAGTGGCTGGACATCGCGCACGAGTATCGGACACGCCAGGAGCCGATCGACAATATCGTTCAGGACTGGTTCTACTGGGACCCATCGCCGTGGGGATCACACCGGTTCGATCCGAAGCGTTATCCCGATCCGGCGGCCGCTATCGCGACGCTGCACAACGACGATCATATGCACTTCATGATTTCGGTCTGGGGAAAATTCGTGCCGGGGACCGCCGAGCATCCGGACGCCAATTACGATCTCATGGATTCCAAGGGCTTTCTCTATCCGCCCGGTCCGGGAACGACCGAGCGCTATTACGACGCCTTCAATCCCGACGCACGGGCGCTCTATTGGTCGCGAATGCGGGATCAGATCTTTGATAAGGGCGTGGATGGCTGGTGGCTGGACGCGGCGGAGCCGGAGATCAACGGGACATCAATCTCTGAGTTTCCCACCGCCGCCGGCCTCGGCGCGCTGGTGCGCAACGCCTGGCCGCTCATGCACACCACCGCCGTTTATCAGGGCCAGCGCGCCGCGACGGACAAAAAGCGCGTCTTCATCCTGACCCGCTCGGGTTACACCGGACAGCAGCGCAACTCGGCGGCGATCTGGTCCAGCGACATCACGGGAACTTGGGACGTTTACCAGCATCAGATTCCCGCCGGCCTGAACATCGGCCTCTCGGGCATTCCCTACTGGACCACCGACATCGGGGGCTTCTTCTGCAACTATCCCGGCGGCTCCGCGAACGAGGAGTACCGAGAGCTGTTTACGCGCTGGTTCCAATACGGCGCCTTCTGCCCGATCTTCCGGGTGCATGGCACCAGCACGCCGAAAGAGCTCTGGCGCTTCGGTCCACAGTACGAGCCCATCTTAGTCAAGTACGACAACCTGCGCTATCGGCTGATGCCCTACATTTACTCGCAGGCCTGGCGCGTCACGAACGAAGGAACGCTGATCATGCGGCCCCTCGTGCTGGACTTCCCGCAGGACAAAACCGCTCGGGAATCGAAGGATGAGTTCCTGTTCGGCCCATCGATCCTCGTTTCGCCCGTCACGCAAAAGGGCGCGACCACGCGCGACGTCTATCTGCCAAAAGGCGCCTCGTGGACCGACTTCTGGACCGGAGAGAAATTGGGGGAAGGCAAAACAATCACGGCCGCCGCGCCAATTGACACCATGCCGCTTTCCGTGAAGTCCGGCTCGATCCTGCCGATGGGGCCGCTGGTCCAGTATGTCGCGGAGAAACCCGCCGATCCCATCGAACTGCGCGTCTACGCTGGCGCCGATGGATCGTTCGCGCTCTACGAAGATGAAGGGGATAATTACAACTACGAAAAGGGCGTCCACGCCACGATTCCATTCACGTGGAGCGATCGCAAGAAGACGCTGACCATCGGCGCGCGCCAAGGATCGTTCCCCGGCATGCTCGCCCAGCGCACATTCAAGATTGTGTGGGTGCGTCCCGGTCACGGCGTCGGCCTGGGCAACGGTAACGAACCCGCCGACAAGATCGTGACTTATTCGGGCAAATCGGTCACCGTCTCCGCTCCGTAGATCGCGGCGTAATAATCCCATGCGGGGTCGGTGGCGAATGGATTGCGAATATGAAGCGTGAAAGCGATTCAGAAAATGCCGGCGGTTCAAACCGCGCCTGCAAGAGCGCAGAAACCCGCCTGCGCGGGCTACATCATCGAAAACGATACCGTCCAATAGAACGTTCACATTAGGCGATGCCGTTAAGGACAATGTAGTCCCCGCAGGGGGACTTCTGCGCTCTTGCAGGCGCGGTTTGAACCGCCGGCGCTAATGATTAGGCGCCGGCCTGATAGCCCTATCAAGCCTCCACCCAATTATCCCTCAGCCTTAACGGCCGCTTCGGCGGCGTCGAAGCCGATTTTGCTGTGCGTTCCGTCGCAGAACGGCTTATTCACCGAAGCGCCGCAGCGGCAAAGGGCGACGCCTTTGCGGCCTTCCGGAATGGCGATCGCATTGCCCTCATGATCGACGAGCGCGATGGCCGTCGCCGGCTCGACCCAAAGCGGTCCATTTTTCAAAACTTCAATCGTAACCTCTGCCATGGGTGTTTCTCCTTGGTTGGAATACCGACGTCTTATTCCCCGGGGCATAGGGCTATTCCTTCCGGGCTCATGCCCGCCGGATCGTGCTCTACAAGAATCCACCAGTTTCTCCCATCGCCAATATTTTCTTCGTCTGCTTACTTGACAACAGTTAGTCCATTTGATAGAATTACCACAATCGATAAAACAGAGTTTCTTAATCGCCATCATTGATAAAAACAAAGTGCGAGGAGGCAGATTCGACTCACCCATTGGCAACAGAGATTCTTATTGCATGAATCGCAATACAGAAAACAACGATAGGAGACGACACTGATGTTTCACCCTCTCAAGCGTAAGCTCACTTTGATGATCGCCGCCCCGTGTCTGGCGCTCGGCCTGGCGGCCGCTCCCAGCCACGCCGGCACATACACCAACCCAATCGTCACAGGCGCGGCCGACCCGTTCATTACCTATGCGAACGGCAGTTACTATCTGCTCAGCACCAGTCTGAGCAATGATATCCGCATCTGGCATTCGCCGTCGCTCGCTACTCTGGGCTCTGGTCCTCCCGCCTCGGTTTATAACACCGGCGGATTTTATGAGTCCGCGGAGATGTATACGTTTAACGGCCTCTGGTACATCTACTACACCCAGTATCCCAACTCCATTGACGTGCTGGAGAGCGACAGCGGCAACCCCATCGGCTCCTACCACTTCAAAGCGCAGCTCACGAACAATACTTATGACGGTTCGCTGCTGAAGATGCCCAATGGACAGCTTTACCTGATGGGATCGACTTATGGGAACATCGTCATCCAGCCAATGTCCAATCCCTACACCGTCAGCGGCGGCCAGAGTTCCATCGCGCATATCGATCAGGGATGGGAAAGCGGCGTCATTGAGGCCCCCGAGGCTGTGTGGCGTAACGGACAGCTCAATATCGTCTACTCGTCGGGCGGCTATAACCAGGCGAACTACGCCGTCGGCTCACTGCACTTCAACGGCGGAGATCCGACCAGCGCCGGGTCCTACACTAAGCTCGGCGGTCCCTTGTTCACTGGAAATCCCGGCGCGGGAGTGAATGACGCCGGCGTCGCCAGCCCGTTTCTGTCTCCCGACGGGACGCAGACCTATTTCTGCTACTCCGACTATCCGTCCCAGGGCGCGCCGGATTCGCAGCGCAGTATTCTGGCGCAGCCGATGAGCTTCGACGGCGCCAATAACCCTGTGTTCGGAACCGCCATCGGCCCCGGACAGCCCATCCAGCTTCCATCGGGCGACCCCGGCAACGCCACGGGTATCGTAAACGGCGCGCTGTATTCCCTGACGAACGTGGCGTCGGGATTCGCTCTGGACGACACCGCCTGGGGAACGACGGCGGGCACTCAGATCGAGCTCTGGGACGACTGGGGCGGCGCGCCGCAGCAGTGGCGGTTCACCCTACAGCCCGACGGCGCTTACACGCTCACGACCAGTCTCGCCAATATGAACATTGACGATCCCAATGGCTCCAACACCTGGGGGCAGCATCTCCAGTTATGGGCGCCGAACGGCGCGACGCCCCAGGAGTGGCGTGTGACGCGGCAGGCGGACGGCGCTTACACCCTGATCAATGTCGCGGCGGGGCTGGCGCTGGACGATCCGAACGGCGCGGGGCCGCACGGAACGCTCGTGCAGCTGTGGCCGGCCAACGGCGCCACGGCGCAGGAATGGCGTCTCACGCAGCATTAGACGCTGCGGCCGCTCCACGGAAATGTGGAGCGGCTTTTTCGCATCGCTTACCCGAGAACGAAAGGACAGCAACCGTGATGACAGGCGTCTACAAAAGAAAACAACGCTTCTTAACGATGAGGCTAACGGCCTTCGGCGCGCTGACCCTCCTGGCCGCTCCCTGGTCGGCGCACGCCCAATCTCCCGCCTCGTTCACTTACCAAAATCCGATGCCGCGCGGCGTGGTGGATGGGCTGCGCGATCCTTACATCGTCAATGTCGACGGCGTCTGGTATATGACCGGCACCGCAAAGCCATTCTTCCAATTTCAATACGCCACGCTTGGCGCCAACCCCGGAGTGCCGCTTTACTCCTCCACGGATCTGAAGACCTGGACCTATCGGGGGATCATCGTGCCGCGCGTCCAAGGATCCTGGTATCAGGATAACTTCTGGGCGCCGGAGATCCACGTCAAATCCGTCAACGGCGTCCGGCGCTTCTACTGTACATTCAATGGCGACAACGCCGATCAGAATAGTCCGGAGGGCGTCGGGCTGGCGGTCGCTAATAATATCACCGGCCCCTATACGGTGCTTACGCCCAACGCGCCGCTGACGTACGGCAACGATGGCGGCATCTTCACCGACAGCGACGGCAATGACTATCTCTTCATTGCCGGTATCTCCGCCATGCCCATCGATCTCGCGAACGCACGCGTCACAGGCGCGGCGTGGCCGGTGCTCGGTCCCAGTCCAACGCCGCAGTGGGATGGCGGAACGGGCGTCGGCGTGGAGGACCCGGACGTCATCAAGATCGGCGCGACTTACTACTGCTTCTATTCGTCCTGGGGCTGCGGTTACGGAGCGGGGTACGCCACGGCCACCAATATCCACGGACCATGGACCAAGTACGCCGCCAACCCTATCTACGGAGCGCAGAATCCGGCGGCCTGTGCGGCCTCGGGCGCGGCCTATACCCAGGCCCCCAATGTGCCTTACCGAGAGATCGGAGGCGGCGCGCCGTTTGTCGGACCCGATGGGCGATGGTGGCTGAGCGCTCACTTCGCCCTGATCAATCCGGACCCGGCCACCACACAATACTGGGGCTGGGAGCAGCCCGGATTCGATCCGCTGCCCTTCCAAAACGGGGCGTTCCTGCCGCAAACGCCAAGCTGGACAGCGCAGTCCGTCCCCCTGCCGCTCACATCGGGCTTGTACGCTCTCACCAACGCAGCGTCAGGCTTCGCCTTGGACGATACGAACTGGGCGACAACCGCCGGCAACCTGATTGAACTCTGGGACGCCTGGTACGGACCGCCGCAGCAATGGCGCTTCACGCTTCAGCCCGACGGATCCTACACGCTGACAAGCAGTCTGGCGAATATGAACATCGACGATCCTAACGGCCTGAACACCTGGGGACAGCATCTCCAGCTCTGGTATCCCAACGGCGCGACCGCACAGAACTGGCTTCTCTCGCCGCAAGCGGACGGCGCTTATACCCTGAACAACGTCGCGGCGGGCCTCGCCCTGGACGATCCGAATGGATTAGGACCGCATGGAACCCTCGTGCAGCTGTGGCCGGCGAATGGCGCGCCCGCGCAGGAATGGCGACTGACCAGACAGTAGCCCCGCACTCGTCTTACACGCCCGGCGATTTTCATTGCCGGGTTTCCTCATGCCGCATTGTCGCCGATTGTGGATGCAACAGTCATGACGTTCTTGCCCCTCTTGCCAAAGATGCTATAATAAGCGCAGAACGCCAAAGTAATGGAGAGACCCCATGGCTGTGATCAAATTCGTCCAGAACTACAACGACCTCTCGACCGATCAGGGATATCAGTTCCGATTCCACTGCGACCACTGCGGCAACGGATATGAATCCACTTACCAGCCGAACAAAATGGGCATGGCCGGCGACTTACTGCGCGCGGCGGGCGGCTTGTTTGGCGGACTGCTCGGCAGTGTCGGAAACTCGACTTATGAAATCCAGCGCGCCGTCGGCGGCCCCGCGCATGACAAAGCGCTGCAGGAAGCCGTGAATGAGATCAGCCCGCTATTCAGCCAGTGCCGACGCTGTGGACAATGGCGCTGCAAGGATGTCTGCTGGAACGATCAAAAGGGGCTCTGCAAGAGCTGTGCGCCGCTGCTGGCCGAAGAGATCGCGAGCGCTCAGGCCACCGCCGCGCGCGACCAGGTTTACACCAAAGCGCAGGAGACCGATCAGACACAGGGCGCGAACCTGTCCGTTCAGGCGACCGCCACTTGTCCGCACTGCGCCGCGCCTTCCGGGACCGGCAAGTTCTGCGCCGAATGCGGCGGCGTCCTCGCCGCCACCCTCAATTGCGTTTCCTGTTCGGCCGAAATCCCGTCGTCCGCAAAGTTCTGCCCGGAATGCGGCTCCCGCCCGCGCGGATAGGCAAACTCGGTTACTCCGGCTCATTCCTCTCACAACCTCCCTCGGCAGCTGGCCCGCGCGATCATAATGATCGTCGCGGGCTAATTTTATTTGGCGAAAATTGCCGCCGCTGTCGGCGAATGGAAGCCGATTCTCCAGTTTTCGGTGGAAACTGCCGATATGTAGTCAGGCCGTCTGCTATACGTGCGGAGCGGCCATCCTATGCGCGCCTCTGAGCACTTCGGCGCCCTTCACTCGATGAGGATCAGATGAAAAAATCTACCGGAGCAATCCTACTCCTGACGACACTGGCGATCTGCGCGCTGCTGGTGTCCTGCTTCTTCTCCGATTCCGGACGCAAAGAGAACCGCGCGGACGCCGCGCCGCTGATGCTGCCGGCGGCGCACATCTTGGAAGAATCGATTCAACCCATTCCCCTCACGGTAAACCTCGATCCAAACAAAGTCGCTCTCGGGCAGCAGCTATTCCATGACGGGCGCCTCTCCCACGACAACACCATTGCCTGCGCCAATTGCCACAGCCTGGCCAAAGGCGGCACGGATCAGATGGTTCACTCGACCGGGATCGGCGGCGCTCAGGGCGGCATCAACTCGCCCAGCGTCCTCAACAGCGGCGGCAACTTCGTGCAGTTCTGGAACGGACGCGCGGCCACGCTCGAAGATCAGGTCAACGGCCCGACCCATAACCCCAAGGAAATGGGATCGAACTGGCCGGAGATCATCGGCAAGCTGAGCAAGGACGACAAGTATCCCGCGCTGTTCGCAAAGCTCTACCCAGACGGCGTGCAGCCGCAAAACGTGCGCGACGCCATCGCGACATTCGAGCGCTCGCTGACGACGCCCAACTCGCGGTTTGACAAATATCTGCGCGGCGACGACGCCGTGCTCACGACGCAGGAAAAGCACGGCTACCGTCTCTTCAAGGAATTCGGCTGCGTCTCCTGCCACCAGGGCCAAAACCTCGGCGGCAATATGTACCAGCAGTTCGGCGTCATGGCCAACTACTTCAAAGAGCGCGGAACCCCGGAAACGGACGACGACCAGGGCCGATTCACCGTGACCAAGCGCGAACAGGACCGCCACGTATTCCGCGTGCCCAGTCTGCGTAATGTCGAACTGACGGCGCCCTATTTCCACGACGGCACGGCGACGACACTGCCGCAGGCAGTCGAGATCATGGCGAAGTACCAGCTGGGACGGCCGCTCGCCCCGGAAGATCTTGTCGACATCGTCAAATTCCTTCAAACACTGAGCGGCGACCAGAAAGGGAATTAGTCATGAATGCATCGAACGTCAAGACCATCGCGGGTGGAGTCGCCGTACTTTCCCTGCTCGCGTACTGCTTCGTCAATACGCGCTCCCTTCCGGTGCGCGCCAACGAACAGGCCGTGACCGATATCACCCGCATGAAGCAGCTCGATTCGCTGCTCACCGAAGAAGTGCTGGAGCTGCGCTTCTCGCTGCTGACGAACTATGATCCGATCGTCGCGACGAACAACCAGCTAACCTCGGTCAAAGCGGCGCTGCCGGACGATCTCAAGGCGGCCGCCGGCGCCCATCCCAGCGCCGAGCTGTCACAGCACACGCAGACATATCTCGACACGATCGAAAGCAAGCAGCAAATGGTGGAGGACTTCAAGTCCGGCAACGCCATTCTCAAAAACTCGCTGGCGTGTCTGCCCAAGCTGTCGGCGACGCTGATCGCTCAGCTCCCGAGCTCCGACACCCCCCAGGCGCGTCAGGTCGATGAACTGCTGCGCCAAACGCTGATCTATCATCTCAGCAACAGCAAGGAAATCAAAGCGGAGCTTGGACCGCTGATGGACAAAATCGCGGCGTCACGCAGCAGCTATCCGGCCGATCTTCGCGGAGATCTGGATCTGTTTCTGGCGCACGCCCGGATGATCGTCACCCAAAAAGAAAAAGTCGACGGCATGCTGGTTGGACTGGTCTCCGCGCCCAGCGCCCAGAACAACGACGACCTGCTGGCGACCTATCAAAAAGACTACCATGTGCTCCAGCAGCGCGCCAACTTCTTCAGCGTCCTGATGTACGCGCTCTGTATCCTGCTGATCGGAGCAGTGGCGCAGATCCTGCTCGCGCTTCGGGACAGCAGCCAGGCGCTCAACCGGTCCAATGAAACCCTCGAAGAGCGCATCGAGGAGCGCACCCGGGCGCTCAGCGGCGCTCAGTCCGAGATGTCGGGACTTGTCACGCATCTGCGCCAGGTCATGCGGCAGGTGAAGCAGAGCGCCGATACGGTCTCCAACACCGGCGCCTCCCTCGCCGCGGCCGCCGGACAGACTGGCAGCGTCGCGGGCCAGATCGAACAGTCGATGCAGCAGGTCACGGAAACGGCGCACGGCGCCGCCCAGGCCAGTGCGGAGATGGCGGCCCGCAGCCAGTCGCAGCGGCGCGGCGTAGAGCACGCCGACGCCTCGATCCAGCAGACGGCGCACGCGATCGAATCGCTGGCGCAATCGGCCGATCAGGTCGCCTCGGCGGCGAACCAGGCGACGAGCATCGCGCAAAGCGGCGGCAAAGCGCTGGAGCAGACGATCGATCGCATGGGACGCATTCAAACGCAGGTCGAAGCCAGCGCCGAAGCGATCCAGGAGCTGGGACGACAGGGCAAGCAGATCGGCGCGATCGTCGAGACAATCGACCAGATCGCCGAGCAGACCAACTTGCTGGCGCTGAACGCCTCCATCGAAGCGGCGCGCGCCGGCGAACATGGACGCGGCTTCGCCGTAGTCGCCAATGAAGTCCGCAAGCTGGCCGAACGCTCGACCGCCGCGACAAAGGACATCAGCGAGCTGGTAGGCGGTATCCAGAAGGGCGTCGCCGGAGCGGTGCGCTCGATCGAAGCAAGCAGCGCGGAAGTCGCCGAAGGCGCCGCGCAGAGCCATGAAACCCGCACGGCCCTGGCGCAGATCCTGCAAGCGGCCGAGCTGGTCGCCAGCGAAGTGCGCGCCGTTTCCCAGACCGCCGGCGGCATGAACGCGACGATCCAAAGCGCTCTGACGACCGTCGCGGATGTCCGAGAAGCGGCGGAAGAGAATCAGGTCGCGGTGGAGACGCTGCGGGCGGCGGCGTCCGATGTCTCCTCCAGCGCTCAGTTCGTTTCCGGGCTCGTCGAAGATCAATCCGTCGGATTGGCGCAGGTCGCAAGCGCCGCCGATGAACTCAATGCAATGGCGCACGGACTGCACGAATTGATTCGTCAGTTCCCTCTGGACAACGAAGCGCAAACGCCCTCCCAGGAGAAACAGCTCCTCAGAGCCGCGTAATCTCTCATTCAAAAGGAAAGACTGTGATGACGACTATCAAGAATATCGCGGCCCTCGCCGTGTGCGCGGCGCTCGCCGCTGGGACCATTGTCCACGCCGAGACGCTCACCTGCCCCGTCACGAAGCTGAGCATTGCGTCGCCGAAGGCGGCCGTCGGCAAGAGCACGTACAAACACAAGACGTATTACTTCTGCACGTCGAACTGCAAAATGCTCTTCGACAAGAATCCCGCCAAGTTCGCGGGCAAGTCCCACTGAGGCTTCGCGCCTTCATCGTCACGGCTTCCACGAAACCCGACCGGCCTCGCGCCGGCCGGGTTTATTTTCTTTTTGGCGTCCGCCTCTTTTCAAGCTCCCTGTCCTTGCAACTTTTCCGATTCTTCCGAGTCTCACTTATTGACAGGCAATTTGGCCAGCGGCGTGGCATACTAACAGAGGATATTCGTTCAGCCGCACGACGCGGCGGGAGGCGCAGACGATGAAGTGGATTTGGGCGCTCACAGCGGCAATAGTCATCGGCGCCCTCGGTGGGTGCGATTCGCAGCAGTCGGCGCCGCCGGATGGACCAACCGACATCTCGGCGGACTCGGGAAAACCGGCGGACCTTACGATCCTTTCCGGATCGGAAAACAAGCCGCTCGAACCGATCATTCAACGCTATGCCCACGATCACAATCTGACGGTCCGCATGGATTACGCGGGATCCGTGGATATCATGCAGCAGCTGGAGAACAACACAGTCGCGGACAACGCCGTGTGGCCCGCGAATTCGCTTTGGAACACCCTCGGCGACACCCATAAGCTGGTCAAGCACTCCGAGAGCATCATGCGGACGCCGGTCGTGTTCGGAGTCAAAAAATCCGTGGCGGCCAAGCTGGGATGGATCGGCAAGCCCGTCACCGTCGAACAGATCCTCCAGGCGGCGGAGTCCGGCCGGCTGCGTTACATGATGACGTCGGCGACGCAAAGCAACTCCGGCGCTTCTGCCTATATCGGCTACCTTTACGCCTTCTCCCACAATCCCGAAGTCCTGACCATGGAGCAGCTGCAAAAACCCGAATTGCAGGCAAAAATCAAGCGGATCCTGGGGACGGTCAATCGGTCGGCGGGAAGCTCCGGATGGCTGAAGGACCTCTTTCTCTCCAAATACGACAGCTACGACGGGATGGTGAATTACGAGTCGGTGATCATCGACGCCGACAAGGAGCTTGTCGCGGCCGGCAAAGAGCCGCTTTATGTGATCTATCCCGTGGACGGCCTGGCGATCGCCGACTCGCCGCTGGGATATGTCGATAAGGGCGACGCCGCGAAGGAGAAGCAGTTTCTAGACTTGCAGCAGTACTTGCTTTCCCAGCCGGTGCAGCAGCAGCTGCTCGCGCAGGGACGGCGCGTCGGCCTGGTCGGCATGTCGCTGACCAATGCGGACAAGACCGTGTTCAATCCCGACTGGGGCATCGATCCCAAGCGTGTCCTCTCCCCCATTCGCTTCCCCAGCGCGGATGTGCTGCGCGCCGCCCTGAACCTTTATCAGAGCGCGCTGCGAAAACCATCGGTGACGGTGTACTGTCTGGATTTCTCCGGCAGCATGCAGGGGAAAGGCGAAGAGCAGGTGAAGTCCGCGATGAGGCTCCTGCTCGATCAGCAGCAGGCGAAGCAGCAATTGCTGCAAGCGTCCCCGCAGGACAAAACAACGGTGATCGCCTTCAGCGATCATATCCTGGGTGAATGGTCGGCGGTCGGCAACGATCCCGCCGCGCTGAGCGCGCTCGACGCGAAGGTCAACGCCTTGAACGCCGATGGCGGCACGGATATCTACCACCCCGCCATGCGCGCCTTCGACATCATCAAGCAGCAGCCGAACCTGGAGCAGAGCTTTCCCGCCGTGATCTTGATGACGGACGGGCAATCCAACCAGAACCTCTTCACGGACTTCACACAGCATGTCGATCCCATGGGATTGAAAGCCGATGTCCCCGTCTTCGCCATTCTCTTTGGAGACGCCGACAAGAGCCAGCTTCAGCAGCTGACGGACCACACGTCCGGGAAGATCTTTGACGGGTCGCAAAACCTGGTCGGCGCGTTCCGCGAAGTCAAAGGTTACAATTGAAAAGGAGCGCTTTGTGACGCAGCGTCCTAACCCATCGGGACAGCAGCCTAACGGACAGACCGACATCATCCCCGGCGTGGTCGCCGTCGTCGCGCTGGCGCTGCTCGTGATGGTCGAGCATATGCCGCCGCTGCTCGCCGTCGTCCTCGCCGCACTGACCTACGGCGGCGTATGGCTGCTGACGCGACGAACTCCGGCGCCCATCTCGCAAACCGAGTTGCAGAAGGCGGCGGCGCTCGACCTGCTCGGCCAAAGCCTGACCAGCCGCGACCTCGCGCGCCGCGTCCGCGATATCGCCGCGCGGGCGACGTCGATCCTCACATATCTGGCCTCGAACCCGGATCAAGACGCGCAGTGGCGCGAGTACATCCGCGAATGTCTGGACGCCACACTGGACAATACCCGGCGGTTCGCGTCCCTGGCGGGCCGGCTGCGCGACGCCTCCCACCCGGCGATCCGCGACTTTACCGAATACACCACGGCGGTCCTTCAAACCCTCGACGATATCAACACGAAGATGGTGGACGAGGACGCCGCCACATTCTCCGCGCACATCGAGTCGTACCAATCAACACTGAAGGAACTCAATCAGATCTATCTGGGCAAAGGAAACACCGAATGAAGCAGAGAGCAGGTCTGATCCTCTTGATCGCCGTCGCCCTCGCGGTCGTGATTTACTCGATGATCCACAAGCCGCAGGCGCAGCTCACCGGCCCGGCGCAAACGCAGACGGGACAGGCGGTCCCCGCCGCGATCGATGTCCACGGGTATATTGGCGGAGAAAAGCTGGGATTTCTGGCCGATCCAGACGTCACGCGCATCCTGAAGGACAAGTACGGGATCCATGTGGACGCCACCAAGCTCGGCTCCATCGAGATGGTTCAGGGACAGACAGCCGGACAGGATTTCCTGTGGCCCTCCAGCCAGGTGGCGCAGGAGCTTTACAAAGAACGCGGCGGCAAGATGGTGAAGTCGGACATCATCTTCAACTCGCCGATTGTGCTTTACTCCTGGGACTTTGTGACGGACGCCTTGATCAAGGCCAAAGTCGTCTCCAAGCAGGGCGCCGAGTACTATATCGTCGACTTACCGAAGCTGATCGATATGGTGAATAAGAAGACGAAGTGGAAGGATATCGGACTGGATCAGCTCTACGGCGCGATCTCGGTGCGCTCCACCGACCCGGCCAAGAGCAATTCGGGCATGATGTTCGCCGGCCTGATGGCGAACATCTCCAACGGCGGCGAGGTGGTGGACGACTCCACGGTGACGAAGACGCTCCCCACACTCAAGTCGTTCTTCGGGCGGCTTGGCTATATGGAGGGCAGCTCCGCCGACCAGTTCGATCAGTTCCTGAAGATGGGAGAAGGCGCGAACCCATTGGTGGTCGGTTACGAAAGCCAGCTCGTGGAGTTCGGCATGGCGAACTCCCAGTACCGGGATATGCTCAAGCAGCGCATCCGGATCCTCTACCCGCGCCCGACGGTCTGGAGCAGCCACCCAATGATCGCGCTCAACGACAAAGGCGCGAAACTATTGGACGCCCTGCAAGACCCGGAGATCCAAAAGATCGCCTGGGAACAGCATGGCTTCCGCTCCGGTCTTCTTGGCGCGCAGAACGACCCAAAAGTCCTACAGCTCGCCGGGATCCCGGCGAAGATCGAGAACGTGATCCCGATGCCGACGCCAAGGGTGATGGAGCGGATTATCAAAAGCGTGGGCGGAGAATAAATTCAGAAGACGTCTCGCGGAGTCGCGCCGCCCGTTCCCGATTTGCCGCTCATAAACACCGGCTCCTCGGAGTCGTTTATTGAGCGGCGGGAGCCATCGGGGGAGTCGATGTGTTTTGGCGATGCTGATGATACTGCTTGGAGTGCGCCTCGTCCAGATAGGGGCCAGTATGATCCGGGCCTCGATACACCACAAAGAAGATGCCGACGATCAGCGCCAGCGCCACGGCCATAATAATTCCCACCACGACAGGGGAGATGGGTTTAGATTTCCAGGAAGTCATCGTTCTACCTCAACGCCAAATGGCTCAGTGCTCGCCATTCCGTTCAAAACAAAGAAGCGCCGCCCATGGGAGCGGCGCTTCCAGGGAAAACTCGACTACGGAGTCGCGGGCTTCTTAGCGTACCAGTAGTAAGTGCCGCCCTGCGGATATGTCGGCGTGACCTTTCGGCTGTTGCGCGCCCACTTCACATGCCCATCATACCACAGGATATTTCCGCCGCCCGTATGGCGCAAAACGGGAGCCGTGCTCGTCGTGAGACCGCCGCCCCAATCGACGCCGTAATAGTTGCCGCTGATGTCCGTAAGGAACGTCGCCCAGACGTTGTAATTGCCAAACACGTTGTTCTGATAATCCCGGCCAAGCGCGCCGTCGAGCATCAGGATCGTTTCCGAAGGCTGATCGATCGACGCTTCGGGATTCTGGGCGCGGTCGTCGCCATAACTCACCGCCGTGGTTCCTGCATTGCCAAAGTCAACAATGGCGTTGCCGTCGGAGCTGACCAAACTGTTGTAGGCGTAATCCAGCGTCCCTTTGCCAGCGCCGCAAGAGTTAGGATTCAACGTACAATCCGTGGCGCCGTCGTCATTAAAGTGGTCGTTCGCGGTTGCGTCCGGGCACTGGAAAACGCCGAGCGATTTTACATAGGGCCAAAGGAGTTCCGCGTACGTGACACGGCCGCCTTGACAGCCGCCAGCCGCGGCATCCCACTGCGTGCACTCATAAGCGCCGCTGTAGACGCTGTCATTATCCGAGGAATACTGAACTTCCGCAATCCCAAGCTGGCGAAGATTCGAGGCGCAGGAGATCTGGCGGGCCTTTTCGCGGGCTTTGGCGAAGACGGGGAAGAGAATTGCCGCGAGAATCGCGATAATGGCTATGACGACGAGGAGTTCAATGAGCGTAAATCCCCGGCCGATGGTGCGCTTTGTCATGACGTGTACCCTTTTCTTCTCCAGATCGATACTACGCTGGAGATATTGAGATGATGAGAGAAACGAAAAAAGGCGACTCTGCCGAAACGGCGCCGCGAAAGCGCGGCGTCCACGAAAAGCAAAACTATGTCAAGCCGGGGCGTGAGAACCATTCTCCGCGCCTCGGATGAGTCGGCGTAAATTCGATTCGGACAGGCGTAATGAACGGGAAAGGCGACATTGCCGGAGATCCCGTAAACGTTAACGGGAATGAATTGAGTATATCGTAGTTTTTGGGATCTGTCAAGAATCGTTTGAGAAATTTTCCGTCGGCAAGTTGCATTACAAGCCGCATACCGATACGCAGTGAAACGTATCGACGCCGGACTGGCAAGCGTACGGAGATCGGGTAAAATATTGGCGGAAGATCGCCAATGAAATGCGGAGGAAGTCATGCTGGGAGCGATTGCCGGCGACGTCATCGGATCGGTGTACGAGCGCAATAACGTCAAGTTTCAGGACTTTCCCCTGTTCAGCGGCCACTGCCGCTTCACCGACGATTCCGTGCTGACGGCGGCGGTCGCGGAAGTGCTGCTGGAGGGAGATGCGGAAAGCCACGAAGCTTATGTGGACAAGTTCCACGAGTTTTTCCATCTCTACCCGGACGCCGGTTTCGGCGGAACCTTCTTCGACTGGGCGCGCTCGCGCAGCCGCCTGCCCTACGGAAGCTGGGGCAACGGCTCCGCCATGCGCGTCAGCCCCATCGGCTACGCGTTCGACACGCTGGACGAGGTTCTGGCCGAAGCCAAGATCAGCGCCGAGGTGACGCACGACCACTCCGAGGGGATCAAAGGCGCGCAGGCCATCGCCGCCGCCGTCTTCCTCGCCCGTCACGGCGAAAGCAAAGCGTCGATCAAAACCGAGATTTCACAGCGCTTCTCCTACGATCTGCGCCCTACCCTGGACGAAATCCGTCCCTCCTACCGATTCTACGTGTCCTGCCAGGGCTCCGTCCCCCAAGCCATCACCGCATTCCTCGAATCGGAGAATTTTGAAGACGCCGTGCGCAAAGCCATCTCCCTCGGCGGCGACAGCGACACCCTCGCCTGTATGGCCGGCGCCATCGCCGAAGCCTTTTACGGGGGCGTCCCTGACCCCATCGCCGAGCGGACCATCAAACACCTCGACACGCGACTGCGGGCGACGGTGGAAGAGTTTGCAACAGTGTATGGAAACGACGTGTTATGACTAACTGGTATTATGCAAGCCTGTCGTCGGCGATTAATGCGTTTTGCCGATTTAATGACGCAATCCACACAAAAATGCAGGCGGATTTCGTAGTAAGGCCGGCGAATGAATTCGCGCCTACAAGTACGGCCGTCCCCCTTCGGGGACTTCGGAACGTTTATGACCACGTTTCTGAACCCGCGAAGGCGGGTGACCGTACTTGTAGGCGCGAATTCATTCGCCGGCCTTCTGACGAATTACGCAATCGAAAAACCTATCCCAGCAAGCCTCACTGATGGGACGCAATCCAATCCCGCAGCGCAACGGCGAATTGTGAGTCGTTGAGAGGCATGACTGAGTCGAGTTTACCGCCGGCCTGCCACCAGCCCGGGAAAAAGACGTGTCCGCCGGCGGGAACGTATGCGTCCAGCGCTTTGATGGTTGCATCGTAGACGGCGTGGTCGTCCGCCTTCATGTTCGGAGCGGTGTGCCACTCAAAAATCCCCCAGTCATGGCTGTACTGCGTGAGTTTGGCGACGTCGATGGGGCCAAAGCGGGTAATGCCCAGTGCGCCGGATGGATCGTATCGCCCCGTCCAGATTGGATCGCCGCCGCTGCGGACGCGTCCTGGGCTGACCTCCTCGCCCGGGATTTGGTGGGCGTAGAGGATCGATTGAGGGATGCCGGCGCGGATCGCTGCGCGCATTACGTCCGCGACGAAATGTTTGATCTCGAACTGGCGGAAGCCGAAGGCGGGATGGTCGGGATTGCCCGGCGGATACTGGCCGCCGTGGTCGGGGACATCCCAGCTCCAGGCGTTCCAGAACTTATCCGCCGGATCGCGTTTGCGCGGGGCGTCAAAGCCGCCGGGAGTGGCCCCGGGTCCGGTTTGCGGCGATGGCGTGAAGTTCTTGTCGGTGATCGCAGACGGGTACCGGGCAAGGTCCCAATAGCGCAGAGTCCATGTCGAGAAGTTCGCGCCGAACCATTGATTGAATGAACTCCCGGTTCCGCCAGAGCGCGCGGGACTGGGATCGTCGTAGAACTGGCTTCGCAGCGCGCCGTGAGTACGAATGAATGGGCCGACGATTTCCGCCGGCGCTCCCTGGCCGGCGTAGTCGCCCGCCGTGTCGTCGTACTTGCCCGTATGCCGCAGCCAGTCTCGAAATTCCGTCACGGCGTAGGGAGAGTAGTCGGCCAGCAAGTCGTCGCGCTTTTCGCCCCCGGTCGCCAGCTCCTCCTCAATACAGGCGTTCACGGCGGCGATCTCGCCGGGATACTCTGCCATCACCCCATGAATTTCTTTGGCTTCGCGGCGGACTTCCGCCATCGCGGCGTCATGAATGGGAGCGCAGTAGCGAGACGGCGTCGGGACTTGCCAGTCGCGGCTGGGAAACTCCGGGCTGCCTTTTTGATCGACCACGGATTCGCCGTTCCAGGTCACGCCGTCGAGCCGCCACTGCATCCGTCGATAATCCTTGTCCAGCAGCGGCGGATAGCCGAAGCTGCCGCTGTGGCTCTGCACGGCGATAATCACGCCGACGGAAAGATTGTTCGCCTTCGCCATCCGGCAGTGGATCCGGAGGGACGGCGTGGAGTGGAAGATGTGCGAAAAGCCCACCTTGATGCGTCCCTGATTCTGCCCGACCTGCGCCTTGAGCTTCGTCATTTCCGTCTGAAGGTCGGCTTCGGTGAAGTCTTTGCCGCCGACGCCTGAAACCGTATCGAAGATCGCCAGGAAATCGAGCGGCGGCTGCGATCCGGCGCGGGCATGAGAAACGGCGGGAGCAGGAACCACAACTTTGGCGACGCTCAAAATCTCACGCGACGACGCTCCGGCCTGTATCTCATAGGAGCCGGGATCGACTCGCCACTGATTTGTCGCCGGATCAAAGTAGGAAAATGCCTCCGGGCCGAGCTGAAAATCGACTCGTCGGGATTCCCCGGCTTTGAGCGAGATCTTCTGAAAGGCTTTCAGTTCGTGAACCGGGCGCGAAACGGAGGGTTTCAAGGGCCGGACATAAATCTGGACTGTTTCCACCCCGGCGCGCGTCCCTGTGTTCTTCACCGTAACGTTGAGGGAAACGCGGCCATTGTGCTGAATGGCGTGTAGAGGTCCGAAAGAGAACGTCGTGTAGCTCAGGCCATAACCGAATGGGAACTGTGGATCGACGTGTTTGGTGTCGTAATACCGATACCCAACCATCAATCCTTCTTTGTAATCCACTTCGTCGTTGTTCTGCGTTCCGAGCAATCGGCTGGGCGAATCCTCAAGACGCTTCGGCCAGCTAAAGGGCAGCCGTCCCGAAGGATCGATGCGCCCGAACAGCACATCGGCGATGGAGTTTCCTCCCTCCATCCCTGGGTACCAGGCCTCAACGAGGGACGAGACATTCGGCAGCCAGCCGCCGACCTCCAGGGGAGAGCCATTGATTAACACGACGACCGTTCTGGGATTCTGCCGAGCCACCCGATTGATCAGCATCTGCTGAACCGGCGGGAAATGCATATTCGTGCGATCGCGTCCCTCGGAATCCAGGCTATGATCGATGCCGCCGACCACGATTACGGCATCCGCTTTTCGGGCCGCCGCATCCACGGCCGCCCACGACCGCGGCGCGCTCGGCGGCTCCCAGGTTAGGCTCACGGCGGCGTCGCCCGGCTGGCGCGTATAGTCCACGCGCAGGTCAAACGGTTTGCCCGCCTGCATCTCGACCACGGCGGTCGCCGCAGGGCGGCCTTGCGCGGCGTTGACGACCGCGACCGGCGCCCCGCCGCCGGCTTCGACATACAGCCAGGCTTCGCCCTTGGCGGCGATCCGGATCGTGTACGTGCCGGTCACTTTCGGGATCACGCGGCCGATAAATTGAGCGCGAAACCCGGCCGGCGGAATCTTGGGATCGGGTGAACGCATCTCCCACATGAAGTTCACCTGCGGTTCGACACGCTGCGCCGCCGGCTCACTTCCGCCCTGGGCGAAGTATTTCGCCTGGAACCCGGGCGCGCCGTTGACAGGCTGCATGACATCCGTGGGAATAGGCTGGAAACCACCCAGATCGTCGGTCGAAAGATACTGAACTTTGTCGCCCATCACGCGGCGAATCCCCGCCAGCGGCGTGATCTCATAAGGCCCCTGAACCCATGAGCTTCCGCCAAGGCCGATCACACAAAAGCGCTTGTCGGCGCTTGGACCAAGCACCAGGACGTTTTTCAAGCGGGCGGGATTGAGCGGCAGCAGATGGCGGCTATTCTTGAGAAGCACGATCCCCTGGGCGGCAACCTCGCGGGCGACGCGCTGATGCGCCGGGGTATTGCAATTTGCTCCCGCCGTCAGCGTCCGATCACTCAGCAGCCCGATGCGAGCGTAGACGCGAAGCACACGCCGCGCCTTATCATCGATCACGCTTTCGGGGACACGGCCCGCCTTGACGGCTTCCAACAGCGGCGCGGCAAATCCGCACACGCCGCCCGGCATGGAAACGTCCAGCCCGGCCAGCGCCGCTTTTTCCGTGGAGCGGGTTTGCAGCCAGTCGGTCAGGACCATGCCGTCGAATCCCCACTCGCCCTTCAAGATCCCGTTCAGCAGCACCCGGCTATCGCTGACAAAATCGCCATTGACGCCGTTGGCGCTTGTCATAACGGACCAGGCGTGACCGTCCTGCACCGCCGCCTTGAAACCCGGCAAATAGATCTCATGCAGCGTCCGCGAATCCACCATGGACATGTAGTTGTTTCGATTGTCCTCGCGGTTGTTACAGACGTAGTGCTTGATACACGCGGCGACGCCTTCGCTTTGAATGCCCCGCACATTCGCCGTCGCGAGGTGTCCATTGAGATAAGGGTCTTCGGTGTAATATTCGAAAAAACGTCCGCCCAAAGGATCGCGCTGAATATTGATCCCCGGTCCGAGCAGGATCCCCTGCCCGCCCGCCCGTGTTTCCTCCCCCATTACCTTGCCGGCCGCCTGAATCAAATCGGGGTTCCAGGTCGCTCCGAACATGACGCCGGATGGGAACGCGGTCGTCGGCCCGGCGCCATGCGGGCCGCGCGGGCCGTCCGTCAATTGCAGATCGGGAATATGAAGGCGAGCAACACCGCGAAAGCTCGGGCCGGTCCCAGAACAAAGGCTCACCTTTTCCTCCAGCGTCATCTGTTTCAGGACATCATCGACCTGTTTCTCTAACGCCGAACTTCCAGGCGGCGTGGTCTCTGCGTTGAGCGGCGTTTCCAAAGCGCCAACGGCCGCAAGCAGAAGGAGGGCGAAGGCGTAAACAGACCAGCGGCGACGGTTCATAGATTTCTCCAGGCGTTTGTCTAAAATTGCAATCAATGCGTTAGGATGTGGATTTTCGTTCGATAAGCCATGATTGGAGGGCATCCCACTTTAAAGACAGTCAGCAACGCAACATGTTTCGTAATTTTTCGCAAAAGCAGCCTGCCGTATCGATTAGCGACACGGCGGGGGCAAAATCGTTCGCGGGCAGCGCTTACGCGGGAGGGCGGGCTTCGCTCAGGCGAACATTGACGCGGTCGTCGGAATCGGCGCCGGCGTCGAGGGAGATATCAAGATTGGGGGCTTTGCCCAGAGCGATATGGTCGTAGGCGGCGCGCATTTGGCGGGCGGCGCGCAGGGGCGGCATGAAGCCGTTGGCGGTGCAGAGGCCGGGCACAAGGAGGCGCCGGATCGGCGCGTCGTGATTTGCGTTGTACTCGCGGACGGCGCGCAGCGCGCCTCGGAAGGCGAGGTACGCGTTGACAGTCTTGGAGACGTTTTGCGGGACGCGCATGGTGGGGGCGCAGACGAGGTAGGGAAACTGGAGGATGCCGGTGGGAACGACCTCGGCGAGACCGACGAGCAGTTCCCCGCCGTGGCGCTGCGCGATCGCCTGCTGCACGGCGATTTCGACCTCTTCGCCCAGAAATTCAATGATATCCGCATCCAATCCCCCGTCCATTCGGCCGAAGGAGTTGGCGGGCGACACGAGCGCGTCGGCCTCCACGCCGAAGATCGTGTCGCAGACGACTTCAACGCCGGGCACATCGGTAAAGTAAGCTTCCCAGGCTTGCACGACGGGAAGATAGTGGTCACAGAGTATAATGTGGAAATCATCCATGTCTTAGTTTACCTTCCCGTCCGCTCCGCACGATCAAAAACCACGGAATCACAATGCTTCTTACGATTACCACCACGCATGTCCCCGCGACCGATCTCGGATACCTGCTCCACAAGAACCCCGCTCGCGTTCAGACATTCACGCTGAACTTCGGCAAGGCGCATGTCTTTTACCCCGAGGCGACCGACGAGCGGTGCACGGCGGCGCTGCTGCTGGACGTCGATCCGGTCGATTTGTCCCGCTCGAAAAACGGCGTGCGCGGCGGCGGGCAGCCGCTGGAGCCATATGTCAATGACCGGCCCTACGCCGCGTCGTCGTATTTGAGCGTCGCCATCTCGCAAATATTCAGCAGCGCGCTCGGCGGCCGATGCAAGGATAAGCCCGAGCTTCCCGCGCAGTTGCTGCCGCTGACCGTCCGGATCTCCGCCCTTCCCTGCCGCGCCGGCGGCGCGGAGCTTCCGGAGCGGCTATTTGGGGCGCTGGGATACACCGTGACTGCGGAGCCGCACGCGCTGGACACGACGTTTCCCGAGTGGGGCGACAGCGCTTATTACACGGTGACGCTTGCCGGAACCGTTCGTCTCAGCGATCTGCTTTCGCACCTCTATGTCTTGATTCCCGTGCTCGACAACGATAAGCACTACTGGGTCGGGGACGAAGAAGTGGAAAAACTACTGCGCCAGGGCGAAGGCTGGCTGGGCGCGCACCCGGAGCGTGAACTGATCGTGCGGCGTTATCTCAAGTACCGCCATACACTCGCCGATGAAGCGCTGGCGCGTCTGGTGGGCGACGAGGAGCCGGAAGTTCTCGCCGCCGATGAAAGCGAGACCGCCGCTTCCGAGTCCGAGGAGCCGGCCTCGGATGCCGCCGCCGCTCCGACGATGGAGGAAGCGCCGAAGCGCGAGCGGCGCGGCGGCCTGCATGACCAGCGCCTGGAAACGGTCCGCGATACGTTGAAGGCGCACGGCGCGCGGCGCGTGCTGGACCTGGGTTGCGGCGAGGGCAAACTGCTGCGCCTGCTGCTCCACGAACCGTCGTTCATGGAGATCTGCGGGATGGACGTTGCGCACCGCTCGCTGCAAATCGCGGCGGACAAACTCCATCTCGACCGAATGTCGGAACGCCAGCGGGAGCGCCTGACGCTGTTCCAGGGATCGCTGATCTACCGCGACAAGCGCCTGGAAGGGTACGACGGCGCGGCGGTCGTCGAAGTGATCGAACATCTCGATCCATCACGATTGGAAGCCTTCGAGCGGGTGATCTTCCAGTACGCCAAGCCGGGCGTCGTGGCGCTCACCACGCCGAACGCTGAATACAACGTCGTCTTTGAAACACTGCCCGAAGGGAAAATGCGCCACTCCGACCACCGCTTCGAATGGACGCGCGCCGAGTTTGAAGCCTGGGCCGGCGGCGTCGCGGAGCGACACGGCTACACGGCGGCCTTTTCGCCGATCGGTCCGGAAGAAGACGGCGTCGGCGCGCCATCGCAGATGGCGGTGTTTACGCGAACGCCGCGAGCCATGACGGAATAGCGGATCAGAAATCCCGGTTACGAAACCCGGGACACGCGAGCCGCAAGAACTTTAGGTAATAAGTACAGGTACACGCAATTGAATATCAAGATCCCCGAACTCGCGATGGTCGTGCTGGTCGGCGCGTCCGGGTCGGGAAAATCGACATTTGCCCGCAAGCATTTTCTGCCGACGGAGGTCCTTTCGTCGGACTTCTGCCGGGGCCTCGTCGCGGACGACGAGAACGATCAGTCGGCGACCAAGGACGCTTTTGAGGTCCTGCACTATCTGACGGACAAGCGATTGACGCTGGGTCGCCTGACGGTGATCGACGCTACCAATGTGCAGCCGGAATCGCGTAAGCCGCTCGTGGAGATCGCGAAACGGCGGCACTGCCTGAGCGTCGCGATCGTGCTCAACCTTCCGGAGTCGGTCTGTCACGAGCGCAACGCCGCGCGTCCCGACCGAAGCTTTGGCCCGCATGTTGTGCGCAACCATACGCAGAGCCTGCGCCGGTCGCTGCGCGGACTGGAGCGCGAAGGCTTCCGATATGTCTTCGTGCTGAACAGTTTAGAGCAAGTGGACGCGCTGACGATTGAACGCGAGCCGCTGTGGAACAACAAGAAGCACGAACACGGACCGTTCGACATCATTGGCGATGTCCATGGATGCTTCGATGAGCTGCGCACGCTGCTCACAACGCTGGGCTACGCCATCACGCAATTCGATGGGAAGTTCACGGTCGCTCCGCCGCCCGGCCGCAAGGCGCTGTTTGTCGGCGACTACGTCGATCGCGGCCCGCGCACGCCGGATGTGCTGCGTCTGATCATGGATATGTCGGAGGCGGGTCAGGCGATCTGCGTTCCGGGCAACCATGACGCGAAGCTCCTGCGCAAGCTCTCGGGAAAGATGGTGCAGGTAACGCATGGGCTGGACAAAACGCTGGAGCAGATAGCGCCCGAGCCTCCGGAGTTCACCGGGCGCGTGCGGACGTTTTTGGACGGCCTGGTCAGCCATTATGTGCTCGACGACGGCAAGCTCGTCGTTTCGCACGCCGGACTGAAAGAATCCATGCAGGGCCGCAGCTCGGGCGAAGTCCGCTCCTTCGCGATGTACGGAGAGACGACAGGCGAAACGGACGAGTTCGGTCTGCCCGTGCGCTACAACTGGGCGTCGGATTATCGGGGGCGTTCGATGGTCGTCTACGGCCACACGCCGATCCCCGAGCCGCAGTGGCTGAATAACACGCTCAATATCGACACGGGCTGCGTCTTCGGCGGCAAACTCACGGCGCTTCGCTACCCGGAGCGCGAGATCGTCTCGGTCCCGGCGGCGCAGGTCTACGCCGAACCCGTCCGTCCCTTCCTGCCGGATCCCTCACAAACCGCCTTGAGCGCGCAGCATCTGGACGACGGCATGCTGGAGATCGACGATGTCACCGGCAAGCGTCTGATCGAATCGACTCTCGCGGGAAACATCACGATCCGCGAAGAGAACTCCATCGCCGCGCTCGAAGTCATGAGCCGCTTCGCCGCCGATCCGCGCTGGCTGATCTACCTGCCGCCCACGATGTCGCCCTGCGAAACCTCGCTGCTGCCGGAGTTGCTGGAGCATCCCGCCGAGGCGTTCGCGTACTACCGCAACCAGGACGTCGCGCGCGTGGTCTGCGAAGAGAAACATATGGGTTCGCGCGCCGTCGTGATCGTCTGCCGCGACGAGGACGCCGCGCGCAAGCGCTTCGGCGTTCCGGAGACCGCTCTGGGGACTTGCGTCACGCGCACCGGCCGCCGCTTCTTCGACGACGCCGCATTGGAGCGCCAGTTTCTGGAGCGCATTCGGGACGCCGCGACAACATCGGGACTTTGGGACGACCTGAAAACCGATTGGATGGCGCTGGACTGCGAGCTTATGCCCTGGTCCGCGAAGGCGCAGGAGCTCGTGCGCCGCCAGTACGCCGCCGTCGGCGCCGCCGCGCAGGCCAGTCTCTCCGACGCCGTGGACGCCCTGGCGTTGACCACTGCGCGACTGCCGGAAGCCGAGGCGCTGCTCGCGCAGTATCAAGACCGTCAGGCGATGACGACGAAATATGTGGAGGCGTATCGCCGGTACTGCTGGCCGGTCTCCTCGATCGACGACTTCAAACTCGCGCCATTCCATCTGCTGGCGACCGAAGGCGCCGTGCATGCCGACAAAGAACACGTCTGGCATATGGACACGCTCGCCAGGCTCTGCCGCGCCGACGAAGCGCTGCTGCTGGCGACGCCCTACCGCGTCGTCGATGTCAACGACGAAGCCGAAGTCGCCGCCGGCGTCGCGTGGTGGACCGAGTTGACCGGACGCGGCGGCGAAGGCATGGTCGTCAAACCCTGGGATTTCATCGCCCGTTCGGGTCGCGGTCTCGTGCAGCCCGCCGTGAAGTGCCGCGGCCACGAATACCTGCGCCTCATCTACGGCCCCGAGTACACCGCGCCCGCCAACATCGACCGCCTGCGCAGCCGCCGTCTCAACAGCAAACGCTCCCTCGCCCTGCGCGAGTTCGCCCTCGGCGTCGAAGCCCTGGAACGCTTCGTCCGCCGCGAACCCCTGCGCCGCGTCCACGAATGCGTCTTCGGCGTGCTGGCTCTGGAAAGCGAGCCGGTCGATCCGCGCTTGTAGAAGAAAGTAAACTTGTCGCCATGAAAAATCTCAACGGAAATAGTTTTCCGCCGGCTTTGACGCCGGCGGTCATGCTGAGCATTGTTCTCTCTGCTTCGGTCGCGACCTATGCCGCCCCGCCACTGGAAACAATCGGAGGCGGTACGGTTACCAGCCCCGCGATCGGACCGGCGCCGTCGTTTGGGCTGGGCGGGCCCAATATGACGCTCGTGAAGAATTGGCGATTTGGGGCGAAGGGCACGGTGAAGAACGACGCGGATATGAGCGCGAATTTCTATTATCATGACCAGTTCGGGACCATCAACAATGGCGGCAAGTATGGGTCGAACATCGTCTCGCCGGACGCCGCGAACGCCATCGGCGGCCAGCCTATCGAGGGGGTAGACAGTCCGCCGGTTCGGAAGTTCATGGCGGATTCTCTTCGCACCTACCTCACGCCCCTGCACGGCGCCGCCAAGGTCCAGGTTTGGAATCATAACGCCGGGAACGGCTCGTTTATGTCGAAATGGCGACTGCCCAGCGGCGGCCCGCAGCTAGGCCGGGATATCGTCTGGGAAACGCGCGTGCGCTATGTCACGCCCCCCTATTTCTGGTTTGCCCTCTGGACAGCCGGCAACAAATGGAAATGGGACGGGACCGCCCAGGGCGCGGAACAAGATCTGGTGGAAAGTTTCGGCTACGACAACGGCGGCGGAAACACCAACTACGATGGCCGTTTCTGGCACTCCAACTCCGTGGCTAACCCCAGCAAGGACACCGTGGACTACTCGGGCTGGGGAACGGCCATGTCGAAGCTGGGAATCCAATCCTACGACGCCGCCCAATACCATATCTGGACCTGGGTCTACAAAAAAGACGGTTCGTTCGCCATGTACGTCGATGGGATCAAAGTTCAAAGCGGATCCAATTACCATTGGACATACGGCAACACCGCCAAGGACGAGCCCATCGACATGGACTTCCTGTTCGACGCAGGATGGGGGCATAACCAGATCGGCAGCGTGAATAAGGAGCTGGACGCCTCGGCCTTCGACGGAAAATATTACGAATGGAGCTACAGCCGCGTCTATCTCAGCGGTGACGGCCGCGTTCCGGCCGGCGGGCCGCGCGCTCTCCCAGGAACGATCCGGGCCGCCGACGCCAACGTTGGCGGCCCGGGAGTCGCCTATGGCCGAGAAGCGAACGGCGGCCAGTGGCGCAAGTACACGGTTCAAGTCGCCGCGGGCGGACACTATCATTTCCGCTTTCAGGTAACCTCGGCGAGCGGCGGAACGTTCCATGTGGAGGACGAAAACGGGGTCGATTTGACCGGAACACTCACGGCGCGCGCGGGGAGCAAGAACGCATCGATCGCCGCGCCCGCCACGCTGTCCGCCGGAGCGCACACGCTCAAGTGGATGCAGGACGGAGGCGGAGTAAAGTTCCTCAGCGCGACGGTCGTGAAAGCCGCCGGCGCCAGCGCGGTGTTTGTCAAGACCGACACGACGACACAGGGGGCGTGGAAAGGGAGATATGGGGCCGACGGATATGGCATTGCCGGCGACGCGGAGCAGCCGCCAGGCTACGGCGCGATCAGCCGCACGGGGTGGACCGCGATATGGAGCAAATCCACGACCGAACGGCGCGCACTACAAAAATCCGCCGGGACGGACTGCGTCGCCGGACAGTGGGGATGCAGCGACAAAAGCTACGACATCGACTGCAAATTCCCGGACGCCGCCGTCCATCAGGTCGCCCTTTATGGCGTGGACTGGGACGCCAACGGGCGCAGCGAGACGATTCAAGTCGTGGACGGCGCCACCGGCGCGGTGCTGGACACGGAAGAGTTAAATACTTATGTCGCCGGCAAGTATCTGGTTTGGAACGTTCAAGGACAAGTAATTTTCCGTGTTAGCGTCACAAGCCATTGGACAAATCCCGCACTCAGCGGAGTCTTTTTCGACCCGCCTCCCCGCCCGTCCAAGAAAACACTCCATCAATAACCCAAGCTTTACTTGCCGTATGGATCCACGGCGTTAATTCCCCTATGACTCTCTGAAAATTTTGCCGATAATAACAACCGAGCAAATGAGATAACGCAGGGGGCAGATTATGATTACTTCGGTCAAAGGGAAGCTGGGATTTCTCTCCAGTATCTTCGTCTTAGGGTTACTTGCCGTGACCGCGATTTTATGGATATCGACGTCCAAGCTGGGCTTCTTGCTGACCGATGCGCTGACGCAGGACGCGCCGTCCGTACGAGCCTGCTACGAGATGCAGGTCGCGAAAAAATTCCAGGGGGAAACCTTAGGACTGTATGTCGCGCACAGCGAGGACAAGCGAGTCGATCTTTGGCGTCAGCAGAACGCCGAATTTGACAAGTGGCTCGCTGCTTACCTCGCACTTGATATTACGCCCGCGGAAAAATCTCTGGTTACGGATATCCAATCGAATCAGGCGATATACGTTCAGAACGGCGAAACATTGATCGCGATGGTCAAGAACAACGATCGTAACAAGACGAAGGCGTACTTCGACCAGTCGATCGATCCGCTGGACCAGCATATCTTTGACGATCTGAGCCAATTGGAAGATATTAACACTGGACTGATGGCGACGAAGCTCCAGGTCTCGCGCAAGGCGACAAAAGAAGCGGAAACTCTGGGAACGATCGTTCCCGTGGTCGTGACGCTGATCGGAATATGGCTTTCCCTCGTAATTATCCTCCGCATCCTCTCCTCCATCGCGGCGATCTCCAATCGCCTCGCCGCGCTTCAGACGGGATCGATCCGCAGCCTGACACTGGCGGTCAACGCCATGGAGGGTGGCGATCTGACAGTCGGAGCGACATCGTCAGTGAAGCCGCTGGAAATCACCAGCAAGGACGAATTTGGCGTGATGGGCGGCGTATTCAACGCCATGCTGGCGGACACCGATTCCATGATTGTCTCGTTTGGGCAATCCCAAAACGCCGTCGCCGATCTGGTGCGCAGCCTTCAGCAATCGGCCGCGCATTTGGCGTCCACCTCCAAGGTTCTTGCAACAACGGCGGAGCAGGTCGGCGCGGGGATCGAGGAAGTGAGCGCGACCACGGAGCAAGTGGCGCACGCAAGCGAGCAGTCGGCGATCGGAGCAAGCGAAGTGGCGCAGGGTTCCAGCGCTCAGGCTCGCTCGCTCACGATAGGGTCCGGAAAGATCCAGACACTCGCGGCGTCGGCGCGGACAATCGCCGAGGAAGCCATCGGGGCGGCGGACGCTGCGGCGGAAGCCAATCGCGCGGCGGCCACCGGAGCGAAAGCAGTCAATGAAACCGTCACGGGCATGGCCGCCATCCGTCAAAAAGTCGCCCATTCCGCCGACACGATCCAAAGCCTGGACGCGGCGTCTCAGGAAATCGGCGGCATTCTCAGCATCATCGAGGGGATCGCGGAACAGACCAATCTTCTGGCCTTGAACGCGGCGATTGAAGCCGCGCGGGCCGGCGAGGCCGGGCGCGGCTTCGCCGTGGTCGCCGATGAAGTGCGAAAGCTGGCCGAGCGCGCGGGAACATCCACCAAGGAAATCGCCACGCTCGTACAGACCGTGCGCCTGCATACGGCGGACGCCGTACGAGCCATGGACGACGGGACAAAGGAAGTCGCCCGAGGAACACGGCTCGCCGAGGAAGCAGGCGCGTCGCTCGCATGTATTGAGGACGTCATCGGACGAGTGACGAAGCGCATTGAGGAGATCAACGCGACGAGCGGCCAGATGAGCCGGACCTCCACCGAGGCCGCCGAATCCATCGCGGAAGTCGCCTCCATCGTGGAGCAAAGCAGCGCCGCCGCCGAAGAAATGAGCGCCTGCGCGGAGGAAGTTTCCGCGTCTGTACAAACCGTCGCCAGCACAACCGTCGAGCAGGCGGCGGCCGTCGAAGAGATGGTCGCATGCGCCGCGACTCTGGCGTCGATCTCGCAGGAGCTCGTCGAGCAGACCGCGCAGTTCCATGTGGGCCACGCGACGCCCACGGCGCTACGTCTGTCAAAAGCCGCCTAACGCCGGCTTGCCGTATTGACATTCCGCGTCTCGATTGAGTAGTATTCTCCGTGTGAGCCACCGTCCCGGACGGACAATCACACGGAGAACCACTCTGTCAACGCGCCGCCGACGCAGCGCATGTCCACCTCGCCAGGATGAAAGATCCTGCCCATGAATGACCAAAACCAAAGCTACCCTGACGCGCATCGCCGATTCGTCCCGGCGCGACACTGTTTCCCTTTTTGATCTCCTCGCGCAGCGCGAAGCGCGCGACCGCACCCACTTCTTCCGCATCGAAGGCCTACGGCTATTCGTCAAGGCCATGGAATGCGGCGCCGAGATCCAGTCGGCGATTGTTTCCGCCTCACACTCCGATACTCCCGCCGCCCAGCGCGCACTACGATATCTTCAGGACCATCGCATTCCCACCACCCACGTCTCCGACGAATGTCTCGCCCGCATCACGCAGACGGAAGACCCGCAGGGGTTCGCCGCCATTGTCAGGCAGCGCTGGGAATCGCTTGCCGACATTACCCCATCCGCCGACCTTTGCTGGGTCGCCTGTGAAAGCGTCCGCTCGCCCGGAAACCTGGGGACGATCATCCGCACCGGCGATTCCGTCGGCGCGGGCGGAGTCATCCTGCTGGGCAAGTCAACGGATCCTTATGCTCCCTTAACCGTACGCGCCTCCATGGGCTCGATTTTCGCTCAGCGTTTCATTCGCTCCACTTTTCAAAACTTCGCCACGTGGAAACAGCAGGCAGGCGCGCATCTCATCGGCACATCGCCTCAGGGCGCGTACGACTACCGCGAAGTCTTGTACCAGCGCCCAACGGTGCTGTTCATGGGGTCCGAGCGCAAGGGTCTCTGGCCGATCCACCAGTCATTGTGCGATGAACTGGTCCGTATCCCCATGGCCGGCTCCGCGGATTCGCTCAATCTCGCCGTCGCCGCCGGGATTATGCTATTCGAGATCTTCCGGCAGAACCATCCCGCCCCGGCGGATCTCCTCCGTTCGGGATAAAAACATCCCTTCCTCCTGCGCCCCAAGACGCAGGAGGAAGGGAAGACTTGCTTACAGGCCGAACTTATTGATCGAGTACCACTGCAATGTCCAGCAGCAGTTATGCCAGTTGTTGACGCCGTAAATGATGCTGAGGTTGTCCTGACCCGTCGGGTCGTAGTCCCAGGCGAGCGCCCCCGCCCATCCTAAATACGACGCCTGATTGATAAAGCTGCCAGTGACGTTATCCTGAGTCGTCCAGTTCCCCGTCGTGCGCGGCCCATATTCCGCCAGCACGATCGGTTTGTCGATCTGCGGATACGGACCGCCGCTGCCCAGGCTGAACAAGCTCGGGCTGTCGGAATAGCTGTGATAGTCGTAGAAGTTCAGCCCCACGCCCCCAACCCGGTTGTAGAAGTTTCCCGTAGCGAAGCTGTTGACATCATCTGTGCTGCATGTGACTTGTGTGCTGCTATTGACACTGTGAATGGCCTGCGCTGTATTGTAAATATAGCTATGCAACTGCGACCAGTTACAGTACCCCGAGGACACAGCATAGTTGCACTCATTCATGATGTCATAACCATAAACGCCGTAATTACCATTGAATGTCTGAGCCAGCGGTTTGACGACATTGTTGAGAAAGTCGGTTTGAGCGCCGGAATCAGTGACCCAATTGACGACCTTGCCGCCCCCGCCCGCCGGGTAGCCATTCTGCGCGATGTCGGAGTTCGTATTGATCGTCAGCTCCAGCGCCAGGCCATGGTTATTGGCGCGCTGGACCATGTCCTTGAGATTGTTCAGAAACGTCCCATCGATGCCGGTGATGTGGCCGTTGCTCCCGAAGGTCAACCCCTGAAGAGCCTCGAAGAGCCAGACGCGCACGACATTCGCATGCATATTCTTGATGTCGGCGTAATATTTATCCACATCGGAGCCAACATAGCTATAGCCATAGTTGGTGTAATGGTTTGGACCGATGTCATGACCATAATTGGACGTCCCGTTTTTCATCCAGGGCAGATTAACCCCATTGATATGCTGGTACGAGCCGCGCACGACCAGGGATTTCGCCTGCGCATGAACCGCGCGGACACTGCCGGTCAAAAGCGCGACGGACGCCAAAAGCGCCAGCGACGCCGTTGCGGCGACAGCGCCGATCCGACGAGCGCAGATCCGGGGCGCCGATCGTAAATCGAACTGTGGGACGTGAGAAGTGAGCTCCATTGATATTCAGCCTTTCCTGTACCGCAAAAGTATCGATTAACACATAATATACCAACGACACTGATTGATATATATTAATCCTATTAATCAACAGCAAAAGTATATCACGGTTCTATTTCTCTGTCAAGAAAGTTTTTCTCCAGCTCGCGCATAAGCAGTTGGATAAACGCCTGCAATGCGGCAGAGCGGTATTTGTCGACGCGATAAATAGCGGACAGCCGCTGGCGGGCGGCGGGGGCGTCTTGCAGAGTGAGAGCCGCGAGGCGGCTGTCCGTGATTTCCGAGTGAACGGCGAGCAGCGGCAGGATGGAAACGCCCAGCCGCGCTTCGATCATCTTCTTGATCGCCTCGACGTTGTCCAGCTCCATCGACACCGTCTTTTCAACGCCGGCCTCCATAAACAAACGGTCCACTTGGCGCCGGAGGCTGGTTTCCGTCTGCATCAAGATGAGAGGAATGCCCGCGAGCTGCGAAACCCGGATCCCCTCTTTTTGCCTCGCGAGCGCGTGATCTGGATATGTGACGGCGACGTTCGCATACTCGGCGAGCGTAACGGAAGCGATCCCCGGCCTCTCGCGAAAATCCATCACGACCGCCATATCGACGGCGTTTGCCAGCACCATCTCCGCCACGCGCGCGGACGCGCCCGTATGCACGCTCATCTCCACGCCCGGGTGCTCTTCGCGAAATCGACGCAGCAGCGGCGGCAGAAGATACGTCGCCGCCGTGCTGCTGGCCCCTACGGAGAGATGTCCAGAGACGCCTTGCGCCACATCCCCCACCGCTCGCCGCGCTTCATCCGCCAGACGCAGTATCTCCAACGCGTACGGATACAGCGCGGCGCCGGCCGCCGTCAATTCCACGCGACGCCCCAGACGGTCCAGCAGCCGCGTGCGCAGTTCCTGCTCCAGGGCCGCGATCTGCCGGGTTACCGCCGGCTGCGTCAGCGACAGCTCCTCCGCCGCCCGTGTAAAGTTCTTCTCGGAAGCGATCTTGACGAACGCCTCCAATTGCCTCAGTTCCATATGCCCCTACTATGTGATTTTGTTATCGCTCAGATAAATAACTTTCATTTGCATTATACCAGCGGACACAGTACAATAGAGTCAATCACCGATGAAGAAACAGGAGGATGGCGAGTATGAGCACGAACAGCGAAGCGGCGGCTCCGGCGCGCTCGGCGAAAGAGCAATTCGATAAGCAAGCCGCGCATTACAATGCGCAGTGGAACACATGGAGCGCGGAGACGCTCGATTGGCTCCTCGCCAACTCCGGGCATCGACCCACGGACAGAGTTCTGGATGTCGCTACGGGAACAGGCTTTACGGCGCTGGCCTTCGCGCCGCATGTGGCCGAAGTCGTTGGCGGCGATGTCTCGACCGGGATGCTGGAGCAGGCGCGCAAGCAGGCGGAAGAGCGCGGCGTGACCAACGCCACCTTCCAGGAAGCTCCCGCCGAAGCCCTGCCCTATCCCGACGCAGCGTTCGATATCGTCGTCAGCCGGATCGCGCCCCATCACTTTCTGAATATCCAAAAATTTGCTTCCGAAGCGGCTCGAGTCTTAAAGTCCGGCGGCCGGTTGGCGCTCGTGGACACCAGCGTTCCCGACGACGATTGGGAAGCCGCCGATTGGCAGAACGCCGTGGAGGTCCTGCGCGATCCGTCCCATGTGCGCAACTATACGCCCCGAGAATGGCGCAAGATCTGGGAAGACGCCGGCCTGACTGTGGAGACCATTGGCGACGCCGGCGGCGGCATCACCATCCCGCTGTCCGATTGGATCTTCAAAGCGGGCTGCACGCCGGATCAGGCGCAGCAAGTCCGCGACCAATTTGCGAACGCTCCCGAGAGCGCGAAGGCAATTTACAATATCGTGACACAGCCCGACGGCGAGACGGTGTTTACATGGCGGCGGGTAGCGGTTCGCGCGGTGAAGCCGTAAAAATAGTCCATCATTCGAGAGTATAATATTTGCTGTACTGCCAAGCAGGAGGAATTTCTATGGCGAAAACAATGTTCGAAAAGATCTGGGAGGCGCATGTCGTGCGCGAGGCGGAAGGTCAGACCTTGCTGTACATCGACCTGCACCTCGTCCACGAAGTCACGTCGCCCCAGGCGTTTGAGGGTCTGCGTCTGAGCGGACGCAAAGTGCGCCGCCCCGACCTGACCGTGGCGACGATGGACCACAATGTCCCCACCACCAGCCGCTTGCTGCCGATCGCCGACCCGATCTCGCGTCTCCAAATGGATACGCTCTCGGAGAACTGCAAGGAGTTCGGCGTCACGCTCTATGACCTGCACAATAAGAAGCAGGGCATCGTTCACGTCATCGGACCCGAGCAGGGTCTGACCCAGCCCGGCATGACGATTGTCTGCGGCGACAGCCACACCAGCACGCACGGCGCCTTCGGCTCGCTCGCCTTCGGCATCGGAACCAGCGAAGTCGAGCACGTACTCGCCACCCAGACGCTGCCGCAAACACGCCCGAAGACGATGGAGATCCGCGTCGACGGCCAGCTCGGGCCGGGCGTCACCGCCAAGGATGTTATTCTGGCGATCATCGGCAAGATCGGCACCGACGGCGCCACGGGATACGCCGTGGAGTATACGGGCGAAGTTATCCGCAGCCTGTCCATGGAAGGCCGTATGACGATCTGTAACATGAGTATCGAAGCGGGCGCTCGCGCCGGCATGATCGCGCCGGATGAGAAGACGTTTGAATACGTCAAGGGCCGCCCCTTCGCTCCAGAAGGCGCGGACTGGGACGCCGCCATCGCCGAGTGGAGTGCGCTGCCGACCGACGAAGGCGCAACGTTTGACACGCTCGTCACCCTGCACGCCGACGACATCGCGCCGTACGTCACCTGGGGCACCAGTCCCGGTATGGTCGCGCCGATCACCGCCAATGTCCCCACTCCCGAGGACATTACGGATGAGACCGACCGCAAAGCGACCGAGCGCGCCCTGGAGTATATGGGCCTGACGGCCGGCGCACCGCTGCGCGAACTGACGCTCGACAAAGTCTTCATCGGCTCTTGCACCAACGGACGCATCGAAGACCTGCGCGCCGCCGCCACAATCGCCAAGGGCCGCAAGGTCAGCGACCATGTGCACGCGATGGTCGTTCCCGGCTCCTTCATTGTGAAGGCGCAGGCAGAATCCGAGGGCCTGGATCAGATCTTTAAAGACGCTGGTTTCGACTGGCGCGAGGCGGGATGTTCGATGTGTCTGGCGATGAATCCGGACATTTTGCAGCCAGGCGAGCGCTGCGCATCCACCTCGAACCGCAATTTCGAGGGACGCCAGGGCAAGGGCGGCCGCACGCATTTGGTGAGCCCGCAAATGGCCGCCGCCGCCGCCATCGCCGGCCGGCTGGTGGACATTCGGGACTGGGACAAGGAGTAATCGATGGAAAAGTTCACAACATTGACCGGGATCGTCGGACCGCTGGACCGCGCCAACGCCGACACCGACCAGATCATCCCGAAGCAGTTCCTCAAGCGGATCGAGCGCACGGGCTTCGGCCAATTCTTGTTCTTCGACTGGCGCTTCCTGGATGACGGCAAGACCGAAAATCCGGAGTTCGAGCTGAACCAGCCGCAGTATAAAGGCGCGACCATTCTGCTCGCCGGCAAGAACTTTGGCTGCGGCTCCTCACGCGAGCATGCGCCGTGGGCGCTCGACGACTATGGCTTCCGTTCGATCATCGCGCCGTCCTATGCCGATATCTTCTACAACAACTGTTTCAAGAACGGTATGCTCCCGATCGTCCTCCCTGAAGAAACCGTCAAGGAGCTGATGACCAAGGCGCAGACAGAACCCGGCTATCAGATGACCATCGATCTGGAAACCCAGACCATCACTGATTCCGACGGTCTGAAGCTCTCGTTCGAAGTCGACGCATTCCGCAAGCACTGCCTGCTGAACGGCCTGGACGACATCGGCCTGACCCTCCAGCACGAGCCCGATATCACGGCGTACGAGACCAAGCGTCCATCCTGGAAGCGCGGCGCCGCGGAGCCGGTCGCGGCGTAACAAAGACCAACGAAAAGGCCGCCCGCTTGACGCGGGCGGCCTTTTTCCTTGACAGGCGTTTTTATCGCCTGTATAATTTATCACGTGAATCGCGGCCGCCTCACGCGAAGACTTCCCTGTCCATCTTAACCTCATACACTTTGGCATACATTTTGCTCGGATAATATAACTCTTGCGTCAATTACTGCAAGCCTGGAGATCGACGTCCCTCATGAGTGTTACCGTCAATAGTTCGTCCGCAACTTCCCCCGATTCGTCAGCCTCCCCCTCTCCCGCGAAGCCAATTCGACTGGATTTTCTGGATGGCATGCGCGGTCTGGCGGCTCTTTGCGTACTCTTCGTTCATTTGCGCGGACAGTGCATCGAAGGTCTCGCGCATCCGTCCAATCGTCTAATCTCGTCCACGAACTGGATGTCGTACGGCAAGGACGCTGTCGCGGTGTTTATCGTCCTTTCCGGATTTTGCCTGATGCTTCCCACGGTGCGCTTCGCCGACAGGCGTTTGAACGGAGGGCTGCTTCAGTTCTTCAAGCGCCGATCGCTGCGAATTCTTCCTCCCTATTACGCCGCGCTGGTCCTGGGAATCCTGAGTATTCTGGCGGTCGATGTGCTGAAACGGCATACTCATCTCAGTGACGGAGCGAAAAACGCAGCCGCGAATCTGACAGCGGGCAACATCCTCTCCCACGCATTCCTGATCCATGATTTCCGGAACGCCTGGGCTTTTGGCATCGAGCCGCCCATGTGGAGCGTTGCCGTGGAGTGGCATATTTACTTCATATTCGCGCTCCTTCTCCTGCCGTTACGCCGGAAAGCGGGAATATGGATCACGGTTGCAGCGGCGTTCCTGCTGGGCTGCGCGCCTCATCTTTTGCTGCCGGCGCAAAATAATTTCGACTGGGCCTGCCCGTGGTTTATCGGCCTCTTCGCCGTCGGGATGCTCGGCGCCGAGATCGCCTTCTCCGATATCCCTTCTCTTGTCTCCATTCGCGATCGAACTCCCTGGAGCGCCGTGTCGATCGCGCTCGCAATCACCACTTATGGTATCGCGGCGACTTTGCTCAAGCTGAGGGATGTCGATATTATCATGCATCCGCTGCTTGGATGTCTCTGCGTCAGCGTGATCTTGATGTGCATCCGGCAAGTGCGCTCCGGAAACGCAGCCTTTCCACTGCATCCTCTCCGCATGTTGGAATCTCGCGCGGCGATGATTTTGGGTTCGTTTTCATACAGCCTCTATTTAGTGCACGGGCTGCTCATCACTCGCGTCCGCGTGTTCATGCAGTTGCACCATTTCCACACACCGGTGTATGTCCTAGGAGTCCTGGTGGGAGGCGCAGCTCTCTCGCTCATAGCCGCCTACATCTTCCATTTGCTCTTTGAGAAGCCGTTTATGACGGCAAAGATGAAACGATTGAAGACCGAAGAAAACCGCGCTCGCTAAAAACAGGAGCTTCGACAAAAAACGGCCGCTCGCATCTTGCGAGCGGCCGTTTTTTGCGTTCAGATCATCATGGGATTATGGTGCGGGCGGCGCGGCGTTCCCATCCGCGATGCTGTTGATCGACGTGACAAACGCGGGCTTCAGCGTCTGCCAGTCGGCTTCCGGGCACTGGCAATTGATGATGGCGAAGATCTTCGGGCCGACCGTCGTCATTCGATAACCATGCACTTTGGGTCCGATGCCGATTTTGGGGCCATCGGCTGTATACTCCGCGATCGCCGATTCACCCATCGGGCTTGCGAAGGCAGGCATCGGCTTCTCTTGATAATTCTTCAAAATGCTTGAGACACGCGACTTCGAGCGCTTTTGCTCATACGCGGCTTGCGAGCCGAACAGGGCGTCCGGAGCGGCGCCGGCGCCGTTGAGAAGGATGTCGTTTCGGATCTGTGCGACGGAATCCGTGGTGACGTCAATAAACGCCGGCCCAGACTTGAACTTTACGCCCCCAACGGTCGAGTCGCTCGATGAATCGCCGGGCACGTCGTACGCCGTCACGGTATCCCATCCGGTGGGACCTTGCACCTGGAAGTCCTTATTCGGAGCGACAAATGGCGTGAACGAGGTCGGCGCGGGCACCGGCGACGGCATCATAATTTTCAGGAATACTCCGCCGGCTACGAGAACGGCCAGCACGATCCCAATCCCAACTCCTAATCCGCGCTTATCCGATTGCTTGGCCGCCTGCTGAGGACCTCCGTAGGGGCCGCTCCGCTGCCCGGGAGCGCCGTAAGGCTGCTGACCAGGCATTGGGGGGGGACCGCCGGCGGGATTACCATAGGAAGGCGGAGCCTGCTGTACCGGCAGAGGATTGCCGGCGAGATCGTATTGGATGGCCTGTCCCCCCATCCCGGGAGGAGCATAGGCTCCGCCGCCGCCTCCCATGGGAGCGCCCTGCGGCGCGATAGGATTTCCGGCGAGATCATATTGCGGCTGCGACGCGCCGCCGTTCGGCAATGGATTTCCGGCGAGATCATACTGCGTCATGGCGATGACCATTCCTTGATTGATAGTGATTGTTACGATTGGCGCCTAACAAAGCTTCTCTTTCATTTTACCACGTCTTTGCTATTCATAGGAATAACTGCAAAAACAAATCCCAGCAATTGCTCGGCAAAAAACCGGCATCCCTACCAGCGCCTCCCCTTGCAGCCCGTCCCGATAATATTATTACTAAACTTCGACGGTTCGCGACGCCTCAGCCAACATTTCATCCGCACGGCATCCGTTCGCCGCGAAGATTTAAATATGCAGAAAATACGGTTCGCCGCGATCTCGGCGCTGCCGTTTAGGATATCGTATGTTACGAAAGAGCATTCTGCTTGTGCTTCTCGCCGCCGCAACCTTGATCTGCGGCGTCCGTGGGAACGCACAAGCGAATTATACAACTTCCTGGTTAGGAAATTCCATGGGGGGAGCCGGCGGCGCTTGGATGCAAATCGCCGCCAATGCGGTTTATACGGAAGCAAATGGCGCGACTTACGTCAACAGCGTCTACGACGAGAATGGGCGTGAAGCAGGGATCTACCGTGAAGGAAGTGTTGTCGGCTCCTTTACCGGCCTGCATGGCTGGCAGCGCGGCGGTGGAAAGTGTATTACTGCGGACGACAAGTACGTCTATCTTGGAATGGTGCAGAGCGACCTGAATGATAATGGCGCGCACGGGCCGGGTTGGCCGGTCGGCGGCCCAGGAGCTGGCGGAACGGTTACGCATGAGTCCTGGTTTGGCGTGCGACGCTATTTCAAGAACGGCCTTCCGGCTCCATGGTCGCAGTCGGGCCGGAAAGATGGCAATAGCAGCAGCATCATCGGGCTGTTTGACAATAGTATGATCGTCGTCAGTGATAATACTTATGCTGACAAAACGCTCCTGCCGGATGCTGCGATCATGGGTCTTGCTGTCGTCAACGGTCTCTTGTACGCTTCCGATACGCATTCCAATAAAGTTCGTATCTACAACATCAGCAACTCAAATCGTGTGATTCCCGTGGGCTCATGGAATATTGTTAACGCCGGCGCGATTGTCTTTGACAAAAACTCACACACGCTCTGGATTGCGCAAACCGGCGACGGCGCGCAAGCGCCCGGCGTGCTGCATTACACCCTAGATGGGAATAAGCTGCCCCAACAAATCACAGGAATCGGCTGTCCGCGTAGTTTAGCGATCACCCCTCAAGGCAACTTACTCGTCGCCGACAGCGGGCCTGACCAGCAAGTAAAAATGTACTCAAGCATCAACACCGCTCCCGTCCTCGTTTCGACGCTTGGCAACCCAGGCGGCATCTACAGCGGATTACGCGGACAGGTCGGCGACTACAAGTTCAATGGTCTGACCGGCGTCTCCGTCGACGCCGCCGGCAATATCTACGTTGTCACCAATGGCTCCGAAGCTCAAGGGATATTCGGAAGCGGCGCAACACTGATGAGTTTCAACCAGGATTTCAACTGCCGCTGGAAGTTGGAAGGGCTAGAGTTCATGGACTGCGCCGATGTCGCCCCAGGATCGGACGGCGCGAATATTTACACCAAGAACAAGCGTTTCAAGCTGGATTTGACGGATCCAACGGCAAAGCCCCAGTATGCGGGTTATACCGTCGATAGCGTCCGTTATCCCAACGACTCTCGCCTTCACATCAACACCAGCAGTTCGCCGCTAGTCCGTAATATTCAGGGTAAGCAGTTCCTATTCGTTCAGGACACTTATTCAGCATATTTACAAATTTATCGCTTTGATACAAAAAACGCCGGCGAAATAGCCATTCCATCCGGGCTGATTGGCGCTTGTCACTCGGCTGCCGGCAAACCGGCGACTGCGTGGCCCCCTGATACTGTCCAGCCAAGCTTGGGACCGTGGATCTGGCGCGACATTGACGGCAACGGAGATTTCTTCAAGGACGGCGTTCCTCAGAAAGGCGAATTCGACAATGGTTTGGGGTCCCGCGACCCCTGGCTCACCGCCAGTATCTGGGGATGGTGTGTTGACGAAAACGGCGATATCTGGCAAGTCAGCCGTGGAACGTCAATGCTCAACGGAGGCATTCGTCACTTTCGATGTCTCGGACTAGACTCTATCGGCAACCCGATTTACACTCTGGCGGCGTCGCAGATCCTGCCACGCCCGGCTCCGTTCGACGGAACAGCCGGCTCCATCAACCGAATTGAATATGTCGCCGCGACAGACACGATGTATTTGTGCGGCTATACGAATGCTTATCCGATTTCGCCTGGCGAATGGGGTCTCGCCGGACGGGTGATTGTTCGATACGATCACTGGAGCACGCCCGCGCGAACACAAACTTACCAGATCGTGCTGAACTGGAATATGCAGGCGTACCCGCTGATCGGGGCAAAGGCGATGACCGTCAGCGGCGACAAAATCTTTGTTGGATATGTCGCGGGCGCCACTGCTGATTTTGGAGTTAACGGAGGTCAAATCGTGACATACGATGCAGCTTCGGGCCGTTTCCTTGGGACAATATCCGCTGGGCCTGAAGCTGGAGGAGTGTCCGGACTGATCGACACAACCTCGGGCCTGCGCGCCTTTACCCGAACCAACGGCGACCAGATGGTATTCGCCGAGGAAGATCTGATGGGCAAAGTGCTGATGTACCGCGTTTCGGCCCCCGGCGCGGCAGCGACAACGCCTGCCGTTCCCGTATCTGGAACGGGAACGGGCTTGACGGGAAAGTACTATAACGGTTCGCAGCAAGCAGCCTTCAATAAGCTCATCACAACGCGAGTCGATCCGACCCTTAACTTTCAGTGGACGACGCCGCCTGCCCCCACAATGAACACGGCAGGATACTCAGTACAATGGACAGGCAACGTCCAGCCGCGATATTCGGAGACCTACAATTTCCAAACCGATTCCAGCCATGGAGTTCGCGTGTGGATCGACGGAAAAATGGTGATTGATAGCTGGAATTCCCATTCCTTGCAGACGGATTTCGGCTCCGTGGCGATGCTGGCCGGCACGCAATACAAAATCCGTGTGGAGTACTATCAGATCTCTGGGACCGGCGCGCTCACGCTCTCATGGTCCAGCGCCAGCCAGATCAAGGAAATTATCCCGCAGACTCAGCTCTATCCGGATGCCCCTCAGTAGCGGGACGCGTTCGTCCGAGCGTCTTTTTTGTGATAAAAGGGCGCTCGAACGCCAGGAAGAACAGGTAGGAGAGCGGCAGACAAATGAGGAGCGCCAGGATCGTGAGCAGCCAGCCGTTCGTCGTCTGACTGAGTCCCAGAGGCTTAAGCACATACAGGAGCAAAATTTGGATCAGTGGGGCGTGCAGTAGGTAGAGGCTGTAGGAGAATTCGCCGACGAAGACCAGAGGCCGCCACTGGAGCGCAATTCGTAGCGGATGATCCTGCGCAAGGGAAATGTAGACGAGCAGGCTAAACGCCCATGCCCCAACGATAAAATCGAAATCCGTGGCCTGCGCGCCGAATCCATGCTTAATCTTCACTACAGAAATCAAGATCAGGAGCGCCGTGGAGATGAGCGCCAGCGCTCCCCACGGCGCTTTGGCGCGCAGGTTTAGCCAACGATCGCCGCTCCCATAGGCGATAGACGCCGCCAGCATTCCAAGACCGAAAAGCAGCCAGAACTGCGGCATCAGCCCTTGTAACGATGAGTGACGCGTCGCGACGAAGACAACAGTCACCAGTGTGGCAAGTATTCCCAGGGTCTTCCCAGGGCCGATCCGTCGCCATCCAAGCAGCAGGACGGGAAAGAGCGGATAGATCTGCCACTCCACGGCCAGCGACCAATAAACATAATTCAGACGATAAAACATATCTCCGAACAGGTTATGGATCAGCAGAATGTGTGTGACGATGGATTTTGCAGTCAATGGCAGACAAACATCCCAGCGCATGCCAGTCCGGTGACCGATGACCGTTGCGATCAAGACAATCGTCAATATCAAAGAGCAATAGTAAGGCGGCAGCAGTCGGCGAGCGCGCTTAGTGAAGAACGCCGTCAAGCCGCCATGGAGCACAAAATCACGATGCAATGTCGGCATTATCAAACAGAAACCCGACAGCACAATGAAGATGCAGACGCCGTAATGGCCGAAGCAAAACACGCCCGCAAGCACTCTCTCAATCCCCAGATAGATGTTCGCGTTACTGTACTGGTAGAGACAGTGGTGAATCAGCACGTAAAGCGCCGCCACCGCGCGCAGGCCATCAAGATAAAGTACGCGCGGCCGGCTTTTCGCCGAAGAGGAATTGGCGTCCGCCGGATAAGACGCGGAAATGTCAGACGGTAATGCGGTTTCCATTCGTCCCTTTTTTCGCAGCGAAACGGTCGTACAGATCGATCGTTTGATCGGCAGCCATATCCCAGGTATAGCGGCTCAGAACATACCGCCGGACAACATCCGCCGTCAGCCGATCGCCCCAGTCGGTTTTGAAAAACTCGATAATCGCCTCGCCGATCGCCTCGCTGCTCGCTTCGCGCGCCAGCAGTTTCGGCTCCAGCGGAGCCAGCAGTTCCGGAATAGCGCCCACCGGGGCGCCGATTACCGGCGTACCGCAGGCGAGACTTTCCACAATGACAAGGCCGAAGCCTTCCAGCGCCGTGGTCGGCAGCACAAAGAGATCGGCCGCGCCGTAAAGCCCCGCAAGATCTTCATCCGGAACGAAGCCAGCGAAGTGGATCGAGCCGTCGACACAAAGATCCTTGGACAACTGCTCCAGCCGCGCGCGTTCCGGCCCCTTGCCGGCGATTACGAGATATAAATCCGGGACTTCGCGCAAGACGGCGGGCATCGATCGTACGAGATTTTCCAGCCCCATCCGCGCCGCAAGACGCCGCACAGTCAGAGCGATTGGCCGATCGACCGGAAGGCCAAGGCGCTCCCGCAATGCATGGGTGTCTTTGGGAACATGGAACCGTTCGACATCAACCCCGCCGTCGATCCGCGCGATCCGCTCCGACTTCACATCGAAATGATCGGTCAGAATTCCCGACATAAAGGCGCTGAGCGAAATGATGCTTTCGGCGCGGCGGAGGCTGTCCTGCTCCACCCAATGACGCGCCGTCCGCTTGGCGCGCGCCTTCGCGATCCCCAGCCCGCCACGCGCCTTAGAGGTATCCTCGACCCACCCTTCTTCACACCAGGGGCCGTGAAATGTGCGAACCGTTGGAACTCCGCGCAAAGCGCTGCTCCAAAGCGGGCCAACTCCGGCGTAGGCGAAATGAATGTGCGCGATGTCGAACGGGCCAAAACGTTTGACGATGTCTTCGCAGGCGCGCCGCATTCCGGCGACGCCGGCCTTACTGCGCGGCGCCCGCACGACGGTCACTCCGTTCCAGAGTTGCTCCTCGTAAGGCTTGCCTTCAATGACCTGGTTGACCAGCAGCACCACACCGTGTCCGCGCTTCACCAGGCATCGCGCGAGTTCCTTGGCCGCCGTTCGGCTGCCGCCCGGCTTGTCTTCAAAAACGGCGTCCGCAATGAGTAAGATGTTCATTAGTATTACTGTATCGTGCTTGTATCCGGCGATTCCGTTCGCACCGGCCGCGCGGGCATGGCGACGACTACCTGTCCAGGAGCCACATCCTTCACCACGAGCGCGCCTGCTCCGACCTTGGCCCCCTTACCGATCACGATGCCCCCATGTTCGTTGCCGACAATGATCGCGTGAGCGCCGATTGTGACATCATCCTCAATCACAATGCGATATGGCGACCCAACCCATGTCTCCGCGGCGAGCGAGACATGGTGATAGAGCTTTACGCCGCGCCCAATGGTGACATTGGGGTGGACGCAAACTCCCAGCCCGAGATGCTCCAATTTCAGATCCGGCTGAATTTGCGCTTCAAAGGGAAGCAGACAGCGAAAACAGAAATAGTTGACAGTCTTCAATATCTTGGCGAGAAGCTTGAGCTTCCGTTGGTGCGCCCAGCAGCTAAAATACCAAATTCGCGCCGGATTGAACACTAAGAAATCCCCTTTTGGGATAAAACGTCGCGAATGGCGGCGTAATCGCGCATCGAGAGAAGCTCCGAATCGGTAAACTGCACGTCGAACTCTTCCTCAAGAGTGGCGGCGAGGACCATCGACCCCATCGAATCCCAGGCGTCCAGCGTATCGACGGAGATATCTTCGGAAACATCCTCCGGGGACAGCTCAAACGATTCCGCAAAAACCTTTTTGAGACGCGTATCTAAACTCATTCCTCTACCTCACTCATCGATCCTTCAATATTCAATTCGTCCGTCACAATCAGCCAGTTCGGCGATTCCGCGAGCGGCCCGCGCAGATCCAACTTCCACCATCCATCGCCGCGCTCCGGATCGGGCTCAAAGCCGTTCGAGGGGAAGAGTTCCGTCACCAGGCCGTTTTTCGGAGTGGGAATATACTGTCCCAGCAGCCGCGTGCATCCGCGCTTTAAGCCCGCGTGCGCCAGCGAGGACAGAAGCGCCTGCTCGACGCCCCGTCCGATCACACGGCAGCTCATCAGAAGCGTGTCGATCACCGCCATGTCACCCTCGGCATGGACAAAAGCGGCGGCGATAATGCCGGCGTCGTCAAAGCGGTCCTTGAGCTGCGCGTAGCAGACGAGCCAATCTTCGGAGTTCGCCATCGCCGTGACCTGCTCTTCCGAATATCGGCGCGTCGTCACATTAAACTGGTTGGTTTTTTGTGTCAATTGCGCGATGCGCGGAATGCTGAACGCGCTGACCGGCGCAATCGTCAGGTTGATCTCCAGCGACCGCAGATACTCCTCCATCGAGCCGACGGACTGCTTCAGCTCATGGCGCTGCGCCTCGGCCTGGTACATCGTGCTCCGGCGCCGGTCTTCATCATTGAGCGCCAGGGTGTCGAAATTCGCCTTGTCATAAAGCTCGGCGGCGAATCGTGTGGGATCCGCCGGCAATTGGATGACCTTGACCTGAGGAAGCGCCTCGCGGACAAACTCACACTCAAACGGATTGTCGTCTACAAACACAAGGCTGTCAAGGCCAATGTTTAATTCCTGAGCAATTTCGCGCAGATTGGACGCCTTATCGGACCAGTTGACGCGCTTTGCGACGAAGTGATGGGTTTTGAGGAGCGACGATGGATGCTTCTCGAAGACTTCCATCGCATCCGCCTCATTGTTCTTGCTGTTCAGCGCGAGCAAAACACCACGATGGTATAAATCGATAATCGCCGCGTGGAATTCAAGAAACGCCGATCCGGGATGCGTCGCGCCCAGCTTGATCCCGTCCATGCCGTCCTCGCCGATCACTCCGCCCCACAGCGTATTGTCGCAGTCCAGCACGAGACATTTCTTGTTTTTGCCTTTGAGCGCGGCGGCGAACTTCACATATTCGGCTGCCAGCCGGCGCTGCAGCGCCAGCGTGTACGGCGCGCGCCCAATGTGCCAGTAACGGTTGTCGATGGCGCTGTCGTAGCCGATTCGCGAGATCAGATGATCGACATCGACAATATAGGCGCTTCCGATCGTTTCTATCTGTTCGCGCAGCAGTGCGTTCAGGCGGCGAATCACGACATGCTGCCCGTATGACGACTGAGCGTCCAAAACGCCATAACTGGGAATGGCGCTCAGCTCGAAGTTGTTGACGAGAATAACAGCCGAGCTTCGCTCCCGAACGGCGCGCACGAACGAAACCACACGATTGAGAACCGATTCCACTTGCGTGTCGCACTCTTCGGGGCTAAGGCTCGCGAAAGATCCCACCAGCGCGGGAGCCAGCGTGTGCAGCCGCATGGCGAAGGCCACGATATCCGGCTGGAATTGATACAGATCGCTGCCGTCCATAAAGACTTCCTGCGGAGCGCTGTCAAATCCGCTCAGAAAGATCTCTGGCTTTAAGCCGGCGGCATAGCTCTTGACCTTCAGACACGGTGCGAATGTCGGCTCCAGCGTGAAGTTTCGCAGCACCGCGATCTTCACTGGGACCAGCGTCTCATCAGTGATCTTATCCAGCTTGCCGGCCGCCGAAAGATGGCGTGCGGTGGAGGGATCCGAATCCAGCCAGTTCAATGTTTCGAGTATGGTTGTCGTCATAATCTTTTTTAGTGAGCGCGTTCCGTTGTGTTACTCTGAAATCGCCGCGGCGACCGGTTCGGAGACACGGGCAGTCTCGGAAGCGCTTTCCAGAGCTGCGTGATGAATCTTTTTTGCCTTTGTGCTGATGAATGGCTTTTCAAAAAACTGGAAAAACACACGCCCAAACAACACCGCGCCGATCATCACGAGAACGAACACCGCGTAATGGAAGGTCATTGGCAGGTGGAAACGCTTGAAGACCTGGCTAATAATTCCAATACTGAATGTGTGCGTCAAATACAAGCTGTAAGAGTAAAGACCGATCGCGGCCAACCCACGACAAATCGGAGCCGCCGCAATCTTGGCGTCATACCGGTAGCAGGCCAGCACGAGGGCGGCGAACGCCAGAGAAATAGCGAACTGAGTGCGACTCGATACCCCCATAGTGCCGAGCGGAGTATCCCGAAATAAAATGAGCGCCAGCGTCGCGGCGACCGCCGCCGCCGCCCAGGCGATTGTCGCCTTATCATAGCGCGTCCGAATGAGATCGTACACGATCACGCCCAGACCGAATTCCGGCCAAAGATCCAGAGGATAGCGCAGACAGTGCGGATTGACGATCAGCGCAATCAGCGCCGCCACGGTCAATGCATGCAGCGCCGTCAGCACGGACTTCTCGCCGTAGCGGACGCCGAACGCCGCCAGAGCAAGCCCAACAAACAGATAAAACGCCACCTCATAGCACAATGTCCAGCACTGTACGAGAACAAAGTCCGTGGGAAAGACGCCATTTGTCAGCGTATAGTTGACAAGGAAGTATTCCAGCCCTCGGCTCCAAACGCTTTTTTCCGCCGCCGTACTGGAGGCGACCAGTCCATGCGAGACGAGCGCGGAAGCAAAAGTACTGTACAAAAGACCGAACGTAATCGCGATCGCGGCCGTAGGATAGATTCGCCGCACGCGCGCTTTGAGGAAATACAAGACGCTGCTGTCCTTGCGGAGCGCGCCCGACATTGCGCTCGCAATGCAGTAGCCGCTGATCACGAAAAACATCTGCACGCCTGAGTTGCCGTACGCTGTCAAACGGTAGAGTGGATTGGCGCCGAGCTGAGGATATCGCGCGATCATCACCTCCGCCATATGAAAAGCAATCACCCAGAGACAGGCAATACCGCGAAACGCGTCCAAAATAAGAAACGGCTTGATTTTAGTGGGCATGGTGGGTGATCTCAGGCGCCGACGATCGACGGCTGACGGGTCTCTCGTACTTTGGATGCAATGGCTCCGTAAACATCCAGGTAGGATTGCGCCATGCTGTCCCATCCATGATTCTCGGCGGCGCCGCGCGCCGCCAGTCCCATCGAGCGCCGACGCTGAGGATCCGAGCTCAAATCGATAATTGCTTTGGCGAGGGCTTGTTCGTCATTGGGATCCTCAAGCACAACGCCGAGATCCTGCGTAATCAAATCCGTGGCGCCGGCCGTCGACGCCGTGACGATGGGAAGCCCGGACGCCATGGCCTCCAAAATCGCCAGAGAACAAGCCTCGTATCGCGAGGGAAAGACGAAAAGATCGGCGGCGCGCATCAGCTTCGCGACATCGCGCCGGAATCCCAGGAAATGGGCGCGATCTCCAACCCCAAGATCCTTGGCCAGCTGCGGATATGGGCTTCCGTCGGTCTTTCCGCCAATCGCGAGATGTACTCCCGGAGCATGGACCAGCGCCTTGAGCACGGTATCGAGATTCTTGCGCGGAGACCGGATGTCCCCCGTGAACAGGGCCAGAACCACATCCTTCGGCAGCCCAAGCGACGCGCGGTCCTCGCTTCCCGGATGGAACTCCAGCAGGTCCACGCCGTTATAGATTACCTCGATGCGCTCCGCCGGCACACCAATCTCCATAAGTTCGCGGCGGATGCCGTCTGAGACAGCAACCACTTTGCGCGCTTTCTGAAAGACGGACCGCTCCCACCGCGCATTGACGGCGGTGTACGTCCATTGATACGCGCCGTACAAGTCTTTCCGGACGTGAGAGATGTGTGCGGGAGACTTCAGCCACGCGCCATGTACGAAATGCGCGGCGTTGACTTGGTGCGGCAGATCGAGCGAGCACCCATTTCCATGGATGATATCGAGATCGCCAGCAATCGGCTTAAGCGCAGTGTTGGCGCGCTGCGCAAATTCCCACGCGGTGATAATATTCGGCGTGCGGACGCGCGGACGCACCGGGACCCATTTCGCCCCTGCGGCTAAAAGGGAATCATCGACAGCGCTCGTAATCAACGTAACGTCATTGCCTTGCGACAGCGCGTAACGCGCGATCTCGTAGTTGACGCGTCCTTGTCCGTCACCACGCACGACTTTCTGGGTGACGATGCCTATCTTCATACAATGACCTTTCGCTGAGATCGATCCAGCGCTCCCAGGCATGTCCAGACAATCATCGATGTCGTATACTCTCCTCCGATCAGCCACTGCCCGAGGTAGACAATGAGAATCGCCAATACAGAGAGAAGGACAGGGATGCGCGTCTTATGCCACATTTTGATCGCAAGCGCAAAACTGAGGATCAAGAATGCAAGATACAGAAATCCGCCGACAAATCCCAGAGCCGTAAAGACGTTGGTAATGTCGATCTCGGAGTTGTTGCCTTCATTGCTGAACTTGGTCGAGGCAAGCGTCGTTGAGCCAAGGCCGTATCCGATGGGGGTGGTAAACCCCTTGAGGAAACCGCCCGCCGCAAGGTTCATATGCACTCCCACCGTGGACTTGCTGCCGTCCGTGGGGTTGAGAATACCATCAGTCTGATGCTTGACCAGCGCCGATGTCGTGCTGGTGGATGGGTCAACGTTCGCGGTGCTCTCCTGCACGCGGGTCATCGTAAAGACCAATCCAAGTGTGGCGACCACCAGCGCGATGCCTCCGCGAAAAAACCAGCTCTTCCGATCCTTTGCCATCACCGCCCACAAGATACACATGGCGCCCAGAAGGGTGATGAGGGCGCCCCGGCTCGAGGCCATGAACATCCCATAAAGCATCACCGGCACCAGGATCAAACCGATGCGCTTCTTGAACAGCAGGCCGACGAACAACAAGATGGAGCCGGCGGCAATCACGTGGGCGTACTCCGCGAAGGAAGGAAGCGTCGAGAAAGCCCGCTGCATACCCGGTGTCAGCGCCCAGGAGTAGTGGGTGGTTCTCAGCCAATCCGCTTCGGCGTCGGAGTAACCAAATGAGCTCTGGTAGAAACCGTACGCCGCCACCCCGACCGTCATCCAGGCAAACGTCTGTAGGTAAGAGGAAAGTCGGTTCAGATCGAGTAAGTCACGGCCGACGAAGTACCAAAAAATGGGGACGATGTAAAAAAGCGCGCCGACCACGCCCACTTCAATTCCGCCCTGCAACGGGTTGAAGATCTCAATCGTCATCAGACTTAAGAGCAGAAAGACGAACTTCGTCATCTTACTGACGGCTCGGCCTCGCGTGCGCCACATGGCGGACCCGCCAAAAACAATCGCCACGCCGGGCGCAACCAGCAGAAGCGGATCCGTCTCCACCCAGTCAAAGTACGGCGTGAGAGCGCGACGCACCCAACCCATGAGCACGAGATAGCCCATGGTAGCCACCATCCCGGTCAGCGGCGCCATTCGCGTGAGCACAACAAGCAGCAGTGTCAGGACAGCGGCGAGCAGACCGCGCTGCGCGACGGCGTTTCCCGTGAACGCGGGAGAAATCGCCAGCAGCGCGGCCCCCGCCCCCGCGACGGTTAAAAGTGATCCACGCCAGCCAAATCGGCGCGGAGCCAAATGCTGGAATGGCGCGACATTATTGATCATGCACTCGCCTCAGAGACGCCGGACTGACTGCGGCGCCAGGCCGCGCGTCCGGTTTTGCGCCCGCTTAAGGACGCCTTGCAACGTGAAATCACCAACGCTTTTTCCTTCGGAAGCAAACGCAGAACCTGGACCAATCCTGGACACACTCTCGTGCCGACCAGGATGCTCCAAACGATAAAGGCAATCCGGCGCGGTCCGGGCAGATAATCGAGTAGCGCGATAGTCTCGTTATGCGCGATGTTGGACAACGCCACCGCATTGAACTGGTTGCGTTGGTCCTCATCAAAGCGCACGCTCGCATGATGGTCCACCGCGACCTCGGGATCGTAAATCAGTTTCCATCCCGAGCGCGCCAGCTGCAGGCTAAACGCCATATCGTTATTGGACTGCGCGCCAGTGCCCCGTAATCGTGTGTCAAATCGCTGATGGATCGCCGCCGAACGACGATAACTCATATTGACGCCCTTTAGCACTTCGACATCGCGCGCTGGACCGACTCCCAGGTGATGATTGCCCGAAACGCGTCCGTACCAGCTGACGCGCCCGACAACCTCACGGGAGCCATCGAGGATTGCGCCGCGTTCGTGAACCCAATCCCGGCCACCCACACCGCCTACGGATGGGTCGGAGGCGAAATGGCTGACGACCCGCTCCAGCCATTGCGGGCGCGGCGCGGCATCGTCATCGGTAATCGCGACAATATCTCCCTTGGCGGCTTCCCAGCCGGCGTTCAGTGCGGCGACTTGACCGATCTCATAGCTGGGGACAACGCGGACCTCAGGAAGGATCGCCGCCTCGCTGCGCAGGAAGGAAAGCGTATCGTCGTCCTCGGGCCGGGCCACGACCAGGATTTCCGTCGGCGGATGCGTCTGCGTTTTCAGCGCGAGCAGGCATCGCTTCAAGTCTGACGGCCGCCGATATGTCGGAACGACGACGCTTGTGGTCAATGTTTCCGCAGATGCGCTCTTCGGCCGCGCGAGGGTTGTGGGAGACACCGTGGATTGAGACAATGACCTTCTCCGCGCCTCCATTCGATAATATTGAAACGCCGTGCGCACGGATTCTCGGGCGTGACGAATATTTGCCGGCTTCCCTGTTCTCAATGCGTGAAGCATCAGGTGAAGAGGAGCGAGGACAGAGAACGCCGCCGCCTTCCCCGGCTTCTTCTGCAGCCACCGGTAGCGCTTGTAAGCGGAGTAAAGCCGCGACGCCTCAATCACCCGCGAATATTCCGCGCGGTTAATGTCGGATGGAAAGTGATCGTTGAACAAATCCGGCGCGAACTCAAAGCGGTACCCATGCGCCTGAGCCTGAGCCGCAATGTCCGCCTCTTCGTATCCGTAGCGCAGCGCCTCGTCGAAGCGCGCCTGAGAAAACAAAGCGCGAGGAAAGAGCGTCGCATTGATCACGATAGCGCGGCAGTCTTCAGAGCCTAGAATCGGAACACTCTGATGTCCCCAGAAGGAAACATTGCCGGGGCTGATCTCCTGGCCGTTCTTGCGCTCGCGCCCGGTCACGATCGTCTTTGTCGGCGACTTCGACAGAATGGCGGCCGCCGCGCCTAAAAACTCGGGAGTATAGGCGGCGTCATCGTCGATGAACGTCACGGCTTCGATATCGCCTTGAAGGCTGTCGAGGCAGCAATTGCGATTGGAGGCCAGCCCACGCCTCGGTCCGCGAAGGTAGGTCACGCCGGCAAACTCATTGCAGACGCTTTGCGTCGAAGCGGCTTGATTGTCGTCGCTGTCGTCGGAGACAATGATCTGGGCCGGGCGCGTCAGGGAAGCGGATATTGATTTCAGCGCCTTCCGCAAATCGTCGGGACGATTGCGAGTGCAGATACAAACGGCGATCTTCATAAGGAAGCGGCTTCCGAAGCAGCCGCGTTCTTGCGGCTCTTGATATTCACGAGAGCAGTTCGCGCATAAGCGAGATCGGCGGCGCTGGGTCTCATCGACGCGATGCTGTCCTTGCCGAACTCACGAGCGAAGTAGTAAATCAAAACGAATAAATTGACAAAGTAACCACATGTTGACGCAATGCTTGCTCCGACAATTCCCCATCGAGGCAGCAAGGTCAGCAACAGAATGCACATCACAACAAGCGACGCCGCCTCTGCGGTGGATGTCGTCATCGGTTTCCCCGCCGCTCGTAGCGCGGCGCTGATATTTGTCCCCACCCCTAGGGCCACCACGCCGGGAAGCAGCCAATAGATCGCCGGAACGGAGCCGGCGAACTTGTGCCCCCAGACCAGCGGGACCAGAACCGGAGCGATCAGATACAAGGCCGAGCCGCCAACGATTCCGATGATGAGCGTCCAGCGTACGCTCATCGCCGCATGGGCCGCCTGCTTACGCGAATCCGTCTCGGCGGCGACCTTCGGGAAGAGAACCATGGAAATTGAGCATGCGCATTGATGGAGCAGCTCCGAGAACGTTACGGCGAATACGTACAAGCCGAGCGCCTGCGGGCTCACCATCGCCGTCATCAGCAGCTGGTCTAATCGTCCATTCGCCGTGTTCGCCAGCGTCCCAAGATGAACTCTCCAGGCGTAATCGAGCGACTGTTTGACCAGTCCCCAATCCGGCCGAAGCCTCCATCCAAGATCACGCACCAAAGTCACGAGAGCAAACGCCAGCGCCGTATAAGAACCTGCCCAGGTCGAAAGGATCGCAGTCTGAACGGTAACACAGTGAAACGCCCAGAAGCCAAGCAAGGCGATGACCGTCACGAGCTGCGGCGCAATCCTGAACAACGAGAACTTGCCGAATTTTGCGCCGCCGTAAATCAGCCAGCCGAGATAATCCGAAAGCAGAGAAACCGGCAGCATCCACATGCTGAAAAGGAACAGCGCCCGGTTGTGCACGGTGAGATGGACGAAATGCGGCAGGATCGTCACCGCCAGAGCGGTAAACGGCAAGCCAACGATCAGCGCCATCCAAATCGAGTTCGCGAACAGCGAAGCGCGAAGCTCGGGCCGCGACGCCGCGAGATAGGCGTTCGCCTGTCCGAAGCTGAGGCCGCACGCCCAGGAAAGCATCAAGGGCCAGAGCAGAACGGAGGCGCGCTCGCCGTTACCATACGGACCAAGTGTGCGCGCGAGAATGACGCCAATCCCCAGCTGGATCACGTTCATCCCGAGACTAGTGAAAAGATTGAGCGCTGTGTTGCGAAGTGATCGCATAAAAGGATAAGCCAGTTCTGATGAGACGAAATCTTATGACTTTGAGACGCCGCCATATTTTTTAACGGCGGACAAACAAGCTCAAGGCCGGGATGAGCACGGCGAAATCGCGGATTCCCAAAGGCGGATGTCCCTTTGTGGGAACATAAAGGATATCATCCGGCTGAAGCGCGACATTCGTTGTTCCCGGCTTAGCGGCCAGCACTTCGTCCAGGTTGACCTTGATCGTCGTCACTTTACCGTCCGAACCTTTTCGCAGGATATTCGCCTCGCGTTTGTTCGCCTCACCGGTGGGACCGCCCGCCGTCGCCAGCGCGTCGGACACCGTCACGCCTTGATCATCCGGATATGCGTAGGCTCGCGGAGCGGCGACTTCGCCCAGAACCGCGAAGCGCAGCTTGTTCTCGGGAATCAAAAGCACATCGCCGGGCACAAGGCGGGGCGACGCAGCCGAATCGCTGAGCGAAGACAAGAGCGGCCGTAAATTCACGGTGCGCACTTCGCCGTTGTGCATCACCTGCGCCTGCGCCAGCGCGGCGTCGTCGGTGGGTCCGCCCGCCTGCGCCAGCAGGCTGGTGATCGTGCCGCCGCCGGCGGGAACGGAATACGAGCCAGGATGCAGCACATGACCGCTGACCTGCACCTGAGCAACCGAGGGATCGCGCTGCTGAACCAGCAGAACGTCGCCGGGCTGAAGCGGAAGATTGAGCGTGTCGTCCTGCCCCTGCATCAGCTTCTCGACATTGATCGGCACGCTGGTCTTGCCGTTGTCCCGGATCAGCGTCGCCTGTGTCAGTGAGTTGTCCTGTGAGGCGCCGCCGCAGGCGGCGAAGGCCTCCATCAAACGCCAGCCGGGCTTGACGCTGTAAAGGCCTGGAGATCGTACGGCGCCCAGGATGCTCACCTGCTGAGGCGCGCTGCTGCGCACGACGATCGTGACCGAGGGCTGGTTCAACTGATCGCTCAGGCGATGCGTCAGCGCCGCCGTCAACTGCGCCACCGTCAAGCCCTGGGCGCCGATATGTCCCGCGATCGGGAAATTAAAGCTGCCGTCCGGCAGGATCGTCACCGACGACTTCAAGTCGTCATGCCCCATCACGGAGATATCCAGCGTATCGCCGACTGCGAGTTTGTATGACGCCGGGATTGACGCCACGTTAAGCGCACCGATCCCCGGGGTAGACGCATCCGCCAGCGCCGCGTTCGATAGTGCGCCAAAGGCGAACGGCGCGATGAACGCCGCCGCGAAAAGTGAAGTCTTGCTCAATTTCATTTTTTCGTACCTTCGGTTTCGATCTGCCGAGTAGAATGTCCGTTGCGTCCCGGCAGTGCTTCCGTCGACGTCTCCGCCGTATAGCGATAGTAATACATGTTGTCCTTCACATTCATCTTGTTGAAGGCGACGCCGATCACATTTGCCCGAGCGCGGCGCAGCAGGTTCAACCCTTGCTTCGCGGCGGCTTTGCGTGTTTCGCCGTTCGCCACGACAAGAACGACGCCGTCCGCCTGGGAGGCGACGATCTGTGCGTCAGCCACCGCCAGCACGGGAGCGCTGTCGAAGATGATGATGTCGAACCGCGCGGAAAGCTGATCCACCAGTGTCCGGAACTTCTGCGAATTGAGAAGTTCGGAGGGATTGGGCGGAATGGTTCCCGCTGCCAGCACGGACAGATTGGGGAAATTCGGGCTGACTTGAAGAGCCTCATGGAGCGTCGCGTCCCCAACCAGCAGCTCCGTAATACCCGGAGTCTGAGCCAGATCGAGATGCTTGTGGACCGATGGCCGGCGCAGGTCGGTATCGATCAGGATGACCCGTTTGCCGTCGGCCGCCATCGCGTACGCCAAATTAGTGGCGGTCGTCGTTTTGCCTTCGCCCGGGCTCGATGAGGTCACCTGAAGCGAGCGGAACGGCGTATCGATCGCCGCGAAATGGATGTTGGTGCGAAGCGTTTTGTATGCTTCCAATTCGGGATGCGGACCGCTCATGTTGGAAAGCAGCAGGGCGTCGTCTCGGGAGAGCTGCGGCACGCGTCCCAGCGACGGCAGGCCCAGCAGACGCTCGGCGTCTTCCGTCGAGTTCAGGCGGTCATCCAGGTACTCCTGGAGAAGCGCCATGAGAATGCCGATGACGCCGCCCATAATGATCGCGAACAAAAAGTTCAGAAGCCGCTTCGGGCGGATCGGCTCCGTGGGAACGACCGCCGGCTCGATCACATGTGCGGAGACGTGGCGGGCCTGCTCGCGCAGGTTCAAATTTTGGAGTGTCGTCGCATACATCTGATATGACGCCAGCGCCGTATCATGCTCGTTTTGATACTGTTCGGCGGGCGCTTCCAGCGACGGGTAAGTCGCCAGTTCGCTCTTCGCCTGCTCCAGCAGCGTTTGCGTCTCCAGAACACGCGCCTCCAGGCTCGCCACGTCGCCTTCACTGGAGGCGACCTTAGCGCGCAAGTTCTCACGCACCGTGTTCGGATTCGACGTCATCGTGGTGGAGACGGCGGGCAAAGCGGCCAGCTGGGACTTGAGCCCCGCGATCTCCGAATCCAGCGCTCGGACCTGCGGCGCTTTTGCGGTAAAGCCGCCCGGCAGGGTCATTTGACGCCGGTCCAGCTCTCGCTGCGTAATCTTGGACTTGATCTCGGCGATCTCAGTATTGGTCTGGCGAAGCTGCACATCCAGCGTCGCCGGCTCCGCCGAAACGAGATTGCTTAGGCCAGAGACTTGCGCCCTTGCGCCCGCCAGCTCGGCGCGCGCCTGCTGCAGCTGCTGAGTGAGCGATGAAACACGCGCGATCTGATCGTCACGGCTTTTCGCGATGTCCACAAAGCCATGTTTTTGCTTCAAAAGTTCGAGCGCTCTGTTGGCTTTATCCAGCCGCGCCTGAGCGTCCGTCATTTGCTTTTGCGCGAACTTTTGCGCCTTATGCACTTCTTGAAGATCGGTTTCCGCAGTCGTTTGCAGATAAAGTTGGATCAGCGTATTTGGAGCGGCGGCGGCGGCCACTTTGTCCGTGGATTCCCCGACGATGTCGATGACATTGGTCCCTTTGACCGCAGTAACCGTCAACTTCGCATGATTGCTCAGTTTGTCGACTGTGTTGATCAGTGGACCAGCTTGCAGTTCTTCGACTTTCGTGTCCACTGTCTGCTCGGATCCGATGTTGAAGAGGCTCGCGAGATTATTGTCCGACTCCACCTGGGAGACCATCATCGACGGCCCGTCGACGAGGAGCTTCGCAGTCGCCTGATAGACATTCCGCGTCGCCATTGTCACGATAATCCCGAACGCGCTGATAAGAATCCAGGTCGTGACGATCGTATTACGGCGACGGCGCAAAATCGAGACGTAGTCCTGTGGGGACATCACGGGCTGGGATTCTTCACTCTCGATCAGCAGTGGTTCACTCTGCATTTTAGTACAACAACTTTCTCAGGGGTGCTGAAGTGGGCAAACGGTCGTTTATCCGCTGCGTCCGCCGTATTCTAAGGAACGCAACGGATAAACAACCGTTTCGGCTTCAGGAAACCGAAACGGTCGGAATTCAGCGCGTGGGCCGCGCCAAAGTTAGGGCTTCTTGGGCGCCGGATGGGTGGTGAGAGCGTAAGTAATTACGCCGACTCCGCCAATGATCAGCACGGTGTTGCCAGCATTGTCGTCAGAGCTGTATTTGTCGGCGACGGCGGCTCCGACGGTCGGAACGACCTGCGAAAGCAGAGCGACGCACGCCAGGCCAGCGGCGATCCGCTTGGCGGAGCGCTGAAGGAAATTGGTTGTCATGTTTGTCCCCTTTCATTTTTTGGCGATGGCTAGAGTAGTTCGCCGGCCGCGCGCCGATAAAATCGGCGCGCGATCGGCGAGCAGCGCCGGATCGCGACCCCGGCGACTTCTGGGACCAATCAGCCCGCGCGAGGGCGATTGAATTCTAAGGGCTGGGCAATCGTGGATGGTTCTTTACGTAAGCCGTATGGCTGACATAGTACACCACGGCTCCGACACCAGCGACCACAAGGACGGTAGTGCCCGTGTTATCATCCGAGCTATACTTGTCGGCCATCGCGGTTCCCACGGTCGGAACGACCTGCGAAAGCAAAGCAACGCAAGCAAGGCCCGCAGCCACACGCTTTACGCTTTTGAGGACGATTTCGTTGGTCATCATCGTTATTTCCACCTCCTTTCGTTGATCGAGTGCCCATTGCGGCGCAAATTGCGCCGCAAACGACTGGCCGAAAGATCATGGACGCCGGAAATTATGCTACCGGCGGACGGAGCTCCGTTCGCCGCGCCAGCGCTCGGGGAGGCCGGCGGCTAGCATTCCAAGCCCCATCAAAACCCACTGAAGCAGACTCACCGAAGCAAATACATAGGAAGGACTGGCGATGGCGTCAATCACCTGCCCGGCCATCGCGGCGACCGTTCCCAGCAGAGCAGCTTTGCGCAGGCCCGACTGCATACGCCCAAGCGCTTGAATTCCGACGGTGAAAAAACCAATGACTGCCGCGGCGTAACATCCAAATCCGAGCAAGCCGATTTCAGCAATCATCTGAAGGTAATAACTATGCGCGTTATTTCGCAGGTCCGCGCCGTGATTGATGACGTATTCCGCCGGCATTCCGGTATGACCGTAGCGCGTGGAGGCGAGAGGATACTGCCCGATGCCATGTCCTAAAATTGGCTTTGCCGAGATCATCTTCGCAGCGTCTTTCCACATCTGCTGGCGTATGCCGACAGAGTAATCGCTTGACAGACCTCCCAGCGACGCAGCGCGCTTCTGCAATGCATCTGCGGAGTGCGACGAGGCGACAAAGTACCCGCCACAAATTACAACTAGCAAAATGGGCGCCACAATTAAATATTTCTGGCGTGCAAGCTGCTTTTTATCGAAAAAATATCGATAACTGAGCGCCGCCAGGACGGTGAGGGCGACGGCTTCCGCAATCCACGCGGATCGGCATCGCGCCACGAGCAAACATGCGGCGATCGCCACCGCCGCCGCCAGCGCTCCCGTATTCAGCCGAGAATCGTCTTTGTAAAACAGGCCGATCGAGACTGCGATCGGTAAACAAAGCATCAAGAACGACCCAAGCTGCTCGTGTGTGCCGAACGATCCGGTCACGCCGTCGACTTCCTTGTAATTGCCGGAGCCCATCGTCGCCAAACCGATCAGCGAAACGGCTGCTCCCACAAACAAGATCACTGTCAGCATGGTCGAAAGCTTGCGGTTGGTGCTCGTCGCCACGACCGCATAGGCGACAGCGCAGACCCCATAGCGCAGTATCTCCGTCATCGCAAAGTTCTTATACTGCGCCGTAAGATAAGAGAGAATACACGCAGCGACGAGTAAGACGACAGCCAGGTTCGGCCCCGCTATCCATGATTTCCCGATATTGCGAATATTTCCAAGATCGGACTGCGCGATAATAACCGCCAGCAGGATGGAGCCAAGGATGTCAAACGCCAGCACCTTCCCAACACCCGTCAATAACGCGTTTCCAGTCAGCAGCGGCACGATGACCAGCATCGCCAGCACAACATAGAGCATGGTGTACGAATGCGTCGCGGCCGGTCGCGGAGGGGTTTCGGATCGGCCGCCATGCAGCAAGGGAATCCGATTTTCTTTCAACTTCATAAAGCGCGATCTGCTCCGGCGCCTCCTAAAGGCGAACTTCTGCTTCCTTGCGTATCCAGGGCGAGGTCTCAAAGCTCAGATCAGCAGCATCCGAGGATCCTTTGAGCCGGCTGAAATGCGTCAGCGAGTCCCGTCGCTCATGCTCCAGGACCGCCTGGACAAAGTTCATCATCTTACGCTGAAACACTGCCGAATCGAACTGCATTGCGTGGGAGCGAAGCACCTGGGGCGCAAAGTCCGTTTGCAGCGCTGAACGCAGCGCGGCGGCCAGGGACTCCACGGTTTGATCTCGGAAGAACAGCCCCGTGCCTCCGTCAATGACCGTCTCCAGCGCTCCGCCCGCGCCAAACGCGATGACGGGACGCCCGCTGGCCATCGCCTCCAGCGGCGTGATTCCGAAATCTTCTTCTCCCGGGAGGATCAGCGCCCGGCAGCGACCGTACTCCAGCGCCACCTTGTCGTCGGACAGACCTCCCATGAAGGTCACGGTCGGACCGGCGATCTTTTGCAGCGCCTTCATCTCGGGGCCGGTCCCCACGATCCGCAAGGGGTGCCCAAGCCGATTACACGCCTCGATCGCCAGATCGATCCGCTTGTAGCCCAGAAGCCGTGAAACGACCAGAAAGTGATCTCCCACCTCGTCCGGCGGCGCAATGCTGTATTTCTTTGTCTCGACGGGCGGATGGATTACGGCGGCGGCTTCGCGGCGGTAAAACTTCCGTATTCGCCGGGCGACATTATAGGAGTTCGCCACAATATAGTCGATGCGGTTCGTGCTGTCCACGTCCCACATGCGAAGATCTTTTAGTGTACCCCGCATCAGCGGACTGAGCAAGCGCAGTAAAGGACTATTTGCCAGATAACCATGCTGACGCCACGCAAAACGCGCCGGCGTATGGCAGTAGCAGATGTGGCAAGTGTCCGGCCCGGTGATTACCCCTTTGGCGAAGCTGCTGGAGCTGCTTAAAACAACATCGAATGCATCGAGATCGAACTGCTCAAACGCCATGGGATACAGCGCGAGCGCCAACTTGTGCAAGCGGCGGGACGCCAGTGGCCACGATTGCAAAAATGACGTGCGGATATCCATCTTCTTGAAGCAGGCAAGAGTTTTGTCAGCATCATACACGGATGTATAAAGCGGCGCCTCTGGATACATCTCATGGAACGCCGCGACGACGCGCTCCGCGCCGCCCGCTTGCGTCAAATAATCGTGTACAAGCGCAACCTTCATTAACTACCCCTTTATTTCTTCCCTGCGCCTCTACTGACCTCCGGCCAATAGAACCTTGCCAAACCACTATGACTTCGTCAAAACTTCGCCGTAAACTTTTTCCAGGCTCGCCATGGAATGTTGGATCATGAAACGCTCCTGAACGCGCCTCCGGCCGGCTTGCCCCATGGCCTCGCCCCGCGCGGGATCGTTCAAAATCGCAAGGATCGCCTGCGCCATCGCGGGCGCGTCCCCCATCGGAACGAGCAGGCCGGTTTCCCCATCCACGACGACTTCCGGCAGAGCCCCGCCGTCCGTCGCCACCACTGGTTTGCCCGCCGCCATACCTTCCACCACGACCTGGCCGAACGGCTCGCCCAGACAGCTCGCGTGCGCCACCAGCGTCACGCCTTTGAGGAGATTCGGGATATCGCCTTGAAACCCCAAAAACTCCACCCTGTCAGTAATACCCAAATCGGCCGCGAGTAGGCGCAGGCTTTTTTCGTACTCGAACTCGCCGAACAGCGGAGCGCCCACGATCCAAAAGCGCGCATGCGGCAATGACCTCAGCACTTCGGCGGCGGCGCGCAGAAAGATATGCTGGCCTTTCCACTCGGCGATCCGCCCAATTAGCGCGACGACCGGCGCTTCGGAGCTTACCGTCGTTGTCTCCAAAACCGGCCGCTCCAGCATGCCGCTGTACACCACTCCGCTCGGTTTTTTCGCGGATGGGGCCAAAACTCGCAGCGTGCTATGCGAATTCGCCACCACTCCCGTAGGAACCGTTCGCGCCAAAAAACGGAACGCGGCGGCGGCGGCGGCGGGAAGGTAATTCCCATCGATATTGTCGCGGACATGCCAGAGCACGGGAATTCGGGCAAGACGCCCCGCAACGCCGCCGTACACATCCGATTTCAGCGAATTCGTATGAATCAGATCGATATTTTCTTTGCGCGCATATCGGGCGATCCGAACCGCATAGCGTATCCAGTCAAAAATCTGAGTAATCTTCAGCAGTGACCGGACGCCTAAACCGTCTTTTTGCGTGTCGACAAGCTCCTTGCCGAGCGGAAAGACCTCGGTAGGAATGCCAGCGGCGCGCAGCTTTGCGACGAGAGGGCCATCGGACGCCAAAAGCACCGTGGGAAGGTATCGGCTGCGATCGAGAGCGCCCACTAAATTGAGCAGCGCAATCTCTCCGCCCCCCATTTTGGCTGTGTGATCCAGATAAACGATTTTCTTCGGCGGCGGGCTTTGAGTGATTGACATACGGCAAAACTACAGACAATCGGCTTGACGATGAGGGCGAGGCGGGTAAAATATTAGCTTGTACTAATCTCAGTTACTGCAAATTTCGTGCCAAGTACCCTCAAAAATGATTGACAGGAGATTAATATGCTCCCCTGCCAGTGATTACCACCGCAATCGTGCGCACAAATATGCGCAAATCTAAAACCGGGCTCCAATGCTCGATAAAGTAAAGATCCAGATCCACGCATTTCTCAAACGGCAAGTCGCTCCTGCCGGAAACCTGGGCCAGTCCCGTGATGCCCGGCGGCGCCGATAAGCGCGCTCGCTGCCTGGGCGTATACTGCGCCGCCTCGGCTGGCAATGCGGGCCGAGGACCAATGAGGACCATATCGCCCTTGACGACATTGAGGAACTGCGGCAGCTCGTCGAGACTGAACTTGCGCAGCACGCGTCCCACGGGAGTGACGCGCGGATCGTTACGAATTTTAAAGAGCGGTCCGGACGCCTCGTTGAGCGGGGCCAGCTGCACGCGGCGCGCTTCGGCGTCAACCACCATGGACCGAAATTTATAAAGCCAAAACTCGCGGCCGCCCTCTCCGACACGAAGCTGCTTGAACAAAACCGGGCCGCGCGATGTCGCTTTGACCGCCAGAGCGATCAGCACAACGAGCGGGAACAGCCCCAGGAGCAGCGCCGCAGCGAGGACGGCGTGCGCCGCTTGGCGGCACAATCGGAGGGAGCCCCGATTCCAATCCGCTCGAACGACGGGAGTACTCCAGACCCGACTCGAATACAACTCCGGCGCCTTGGCGTCATAAGGAGCCTCCTCCGAAGCGTTCGTACTCCCGAGCAATTGCGACTCCATCTCTTACCTCACAGATTGCGCGTCGTCGCCGCGCGAATAAAATTTGTAATATTGCGAAACTGAAAGAAAAGTGCGTGATCTGTTGTGTCGAATGTCTACGCGAACAGACAGCAATGGGGGCGACATCGCCCCGCTCGGAGGCGCAATCGCCTCTCGTCGGGAATAGTCAGGTTTTTGACAGAATGCGTAATGATATCGCATAGGTTCTGTCTTGAGAAGAATTATAACACGAAACCAGACTAATCGCAACCAGCGCTGTACACGTAAAAATACGGGGATTTGTTGAAGTTGCTGAATAAGGCGCACGAAGAGCTCCCGCGCCATTGGACGAAAGGATTGGGGAAAAGTTCACTTTTCCCGCGAAAAGCGGGTTCAAAATAAAACGGGAGGCGGCGCGGGTCAATCCAAGCCGCCTCCGAGACGCCCCGCCATCATGGGAGACGCTCCCATGGCGGATTCAGGCGTGTGCGCTATTCGTAGCTCACAATCACGTGCTCAAGCCCCCAGCTCTCGTCGGCGATGGGTTGGTTTTGCGCCGAGGTGAAGTTAATATTCACCGAACTATCCGTATGGTCAAACTCTTTGACGATCTGATACACGGAATCCGAAGGGATGCCCGCGCTGCTCTTATACCCAAGCGAGTTGACCTCGGAGGCTCCCGAGAGGAAGGGATGCTTGCCGCAGAGCGCCGGATTGGTGCTGTAGATATCCGGATAGGATTGATAGAACGCGACGCTGTTGTAAATCGTCGGGTTGAACACGCCGTTGTCATGGCTGAATGTCGTCACAAACGGTGAGGAGTTGCCGGAAAGAGCCAGGGTCCACACATCCGGCCCATAACCCGAAGCGGCAGACGCATTGCCGTCCATGGTTCCAATAATAAACAGCGTGAAACCGACTTTGAGCTTCGTATGCGCGGGAATTCCCGTCAGAGACAGTGTCGCCGTCGATTGCGCAAGCTGCCCCATGAACCAGCGGGATCCCACCGGCGTCTGCTCGCGCTTGGTCTTATTCCACTCCGAACCGATCGGCTTGCTGAAGTCGCTCTGGTAGAAGATCGTGCCGGTAACAGGAATAGTCGTCCCCGTCGTTCCGGTGGAGCCCGTGGTTCCCGTCGAACCAGTCGTTCCCGTGGCGCCCGTCGTTCCCGTGGACCCAGTCGTACCGGTAGAGCCTGTTGTTCCCGTGGATCCGGTCGTTCCTGTCGTCCCGGTGGATCCCGTGGTTCCCGTAGAACCAGTAGATCCCGTAGATCCTGTCGTCCCCGTGCTGCCTGTTGTGCCTCCGGTCGTACTCACATCGACCACGGTAATCGTCGCGGTTTTTGACTGATTGGTCGTCGTCTCAGTCATTGTGAGGAGCGCCGTTCCGGCCGCCAGTCCCGTCACCTTGACGCGATCGTTAGAGGCGTCCAGCTTTACGACGGCCCCGTTATCAGCCGACCAGGACCAATTCGCGGTTTTGACGGCGGTGGAAGAGGTATCGGCCAGCAGGCCCGTCACAATAATCGAACCGCCCACTGTCAACGTGGCGGATTCCGGCGAGATATTCACGCCCGGGGTTGTTCCTACTCCGCCGCCCGTTGTCGCGCCGGTAGTGGAGCCCGTCGATGATCCCGTCGATCCCCCGGTTGCTGAGCCGCCGCCGCCACCGCCGCCTCCACAGCCGGAGAGCGCCGCAATCGCGGCGGCGGCGACGCACGTCGCCTTCAGCATGTTCTTAGCCAATAACATTGGTAACCTTCCTTGTCCGAATGTGGCCGATATTGTCTCAGTTTCTAGCGACCGACCGATGACGGCGCTTTTCAGGGTTGAGAAGCTTTCACATCGTCGGATCGCAGTTGTATTGCTGTCGTGATTCGTAGTTCCGAGGGAATTACAGTAGAGCTTTAGAGCAGAGCTGAGAGCAGAAATTGTCCAGATGTCCAGGGAGCGACGAGCGCAGCGTCTCCTGAAGGATCTCCAGAGATCGCAGGCAATTACGGATCCATTATACAACAGAAAGTCCTACCCCTTAACTGTTAGAAATACGGATCCTTCACATATTTTTTGAATCGCAGCGGAATTTAGAGAGAAGAAACAGGCAAGCAGAAAGAAGAGTCGCCAGAAAATACACTCCTGCGCGGGGAGCGCAGGAGTGTTCCCGTTTTCGTTAGCCGGCGAGCAATTGCCGAAGAACAAACGGCAGGATTCCGCCATGGAGGTAGTAGTCGACCTCGATCGGCGTGTCGATGCGCAGCAGGACCGGGACCTCCTGGGTCTCACCTTCCTTGCGATGGATCACCAGAGTCACTTGCAGGCGCGGCGCGAGGCCCGCCTCCAAGCCCAGCAGGTCGAATGTCTCCGAGCCATCCAGGCCAAGCGACTGCGCGTTGGCGCCGTCGATGAACTGGAGCGGCAGAACGCCCATGCCCACCAGGTTGCTGCGGTGGATGCGCTCGAAGCTCTGGGCGATAACCGCCTTGACTCCCAGCAGGTTCGTCCCCTTCGCCGCCCAGTCGCGCGAGCTTCCCGTACCGTACTCCTGGCCCGCGAGGATGATCAGAGGAACTCCCGCCGCCTGATACTTGATCGAAGCGTCGTAGATGCTCATCTGCTCGCCGGCGGGATAGTGAACCGTCACGCCGCCCTCAACGCCCGGAACCATCTGGTTCTTAATGCGAACGTTGGCGAAGGTGCCGCGCATCATGACGCGGTCGTTGCCGCGCCGCGAGCCGTAGCTGTTGAAGTCCTGCGGTTCAACGCCCTTTTCCTGCAAGTACAGGCCCGCAGGGGACGACGCCTTGATCGCGCCGGCGGGGCTGATGTGGTCCGTAGTTACGGAATCGCCGAAGATCGCCAGCGGGCGAGCGCCCTTGATGTCCTTCGCCGTTCCCGCGTCCATGCCGAACTTATCAAAGTACGGCGGGTCCTGAATGTAGGTGGACTGCGAATCCCATTCGTAAACCTTGCCGGTGCTGCTCGGGACATCCGCCCACAGCGGGTTCTGCTCCGTGAAGTCGCTGTAGAGCTTGCGATAGGTCTCCGGATCGTTCGCGGCTTGCAGCGCGTCGCCGATCTCTTCGGACGTCGGCCACAAGTCCTTCAGGAACACTTCCTCGCCATCCTTGCCCTTGCCGATCGCGTCGGTCGCAAGGTTGATGTCGACGCGGCCGGCCAGCGCGAAAGCCACGACCAGCGGAGGGCTCATCAGGAAGTTCGCCTTGACGTTCTGGTGGACGCGCGCCTCGAAGTTGCGGTTGCCGCTCAGGACGCTCGCCACGACCAGGTCGTTCTTGGTGATCGTCTCTTCCAGGTGCGGCTCCAGCGGGCCGGAGTTGCCGATACAGGTCGTACAGCCGTAGCCAACGGTCTGGAAACCCAGTTCGTCGAGATACTCCTGAAGCCCTGTTTTTGTCAGATATTCGGTGACGACGCGCGAGCCGGGCGCCAGGGATGTCTTGACGGACGTTCGGATCGTCAGGCCCTTCTCAACGGCCTTCTTCGCGACCAGGCCGGCGGCGAGCATGACGCTTGGGTTGGAGGTGTTGGTGCAGGAAGTGATCGCCGCGATCACGACATCGCCATGGCTGAGGCTCGATACGCCGCTCGGGAACTCGCCGCTGGGGATGTCTTCGACGCGGTCCGGGGTCGGCCGGTTCTGCATCATTTCGATCTCACCGATGGCGCTCGTGTCCTTCACGCTCTCCAGCGGGTCGTTGCCATCTGGAACGGTGTCTTCGGCCTGCTCGCCGCCGCCGGTCAGCGGCAGCGTCTTGTGGCTTATTCCCTCCGCGACTCCTGTCAGGACGACGAATTTGCGGTTGATCTCGGCGAGGGACTTGTTGTAGCCGCTGTCCGCGATCGGCTTCTCCATCAGCTCAAGGAACTTTGCTTTGACGTCGGTCAAATTGATGCGGTCTTGCGGGCGCTTCGGGCCGGCGACGCTCGGCTCCACGGTCGAGAGGTCCAGCGACAGCTGCGAGCTGTATTCGATATCGCCGGCGGCGGGCATGCCGAATAAGCCCTGAGCTTTGAAGTACTCGCGGAAGGCGCTGACCTGATCTTCCGTGCGCCCCGTGTTCGTCAGATAACGGCATGTCTCTTCGTCCACCGGGAAGAAGCCCATGGTCGCGCCGTATTCGGGCGCCATGTTGCCGATGGTCGCGCGGTCGGTGAGCGTGAGCGACGCGGCGCCTTCGCCATGGAACTCCACGAACTTGCCGACGACCTTCGCCTTGCGCAGCATCTCGGTGATCGTCAGAACCAGGTCGGTCGCGGTCACGCCGGGGTTCAGCTTGCCGGTCAGGTTGACGCCGACAACGTCCGGGGTCAGGAAGTACACGGGCTGTCCGAGCATGCCCGCCTCTGCTTCGATACCTCCGACGCCCCACCCCACGATGCCAAGACCGTTGATCATGGTCGTATGCGAGTCGGTGCCGACAAGCGTGTCGGGATAGAAGACGCCTTCTTTCTGAAGCACGCCCTTGGCGAGATACTCCAGATTGACCTGATGCACGATGCCGATCCCGGGCGGAACCACGCTGAAGCCGTTAAACGCCTGCATTCCCCACTTCAGGAACTGATAGCGGGCCTGATTGCGCTTGAACTCGATCTCCATGTTCAGCTGCAGCGCATTGTTGACTTCGGAGTAGTCCACCTGGACGGAGTGGTCAATGACGAGATCGACGGGCACCAGCGGCTCGATGATGCTCGGGTCCTTCCCGAGGCGCGCGACGGTGGAGCGCATGGCCGCGAGGTCCACGAGCAGCGGAACCCCGGTGAAGTCCTGAAGGACGATGCGCGCAACGATAAACGGGATTTCCGCCGTGCGCTCGTCGGTCGCGCCCCAGTTGGCGAGAGTCTTAATATCCTGCTCGCTGATGCGCTTGCCGTCAAAGTTGCGCAGCACCGATTCGAGAACAATGCGAATGCTGACCGGCAGTTTGGAGATAGGGCCGACACCCGCCTTCTCCAGCTGCGGCAGCGAGTAATACGTACCCGTCTTGCCTGAGCCGTAGCTGAAGGTTTGGACAGTGTCGAAAAGATTGTGAGCGTCTGACATGGTTGCTTAACCGTCCTTATTAGAGTGGCGCGACGCGCGATGCGAGGAAGTGAAAACTTTGGAGTAACCGTCCATGAGTATAGCAAAGCGGAATCCCAAAGGTCAAGCAAAAAACGCACTGTATTGCGATCCACTCGAAAGACACGAAATGCATGGTTGACAGCGCGCGGTTAGAACGCGCACGCCACGCCAATTCTTACCAGAAACAACCCGCGCCCGAATTGACTTAAAGTGCGCACGCTTAATTACATAATGAAATCTTAATTTAAACTTAACAGTAATTTAACATACCCCTAATATTCCGTGAGTACAATAGACTCCGTTCGACATCCCCGCTCCGGCGTTCATGAACTCCCCGATGAACGTCCCACGCCGGGTTTCTTCCAAAGACACGCTTCGGCGTCAATCGTCCCGCAAGTTCTCATTACGACTTAAGGAAACACACGATGTTCAGCTCAAAGCAACTCAAATCAACGTCGATTATTGCCGCGTTTGGTATCGCTGCAATCGCTGTTCAGAGCGCTCGCCCCGCGCTCGCTTCCCCCGGTGTCACGATTACAGATCTCACCACGCTCGGCGGCTCCTTGAGCGTTGGATACGGAGTCAATGACGGCGGCCAGGTCGCGGGCTACTCGAACTTGGCGGATCGCACCTTCCATGCGTTTCTTTATTCGGCCGGCGCATTGAACGACCTGGGCACGCTCGGCGGCAAATCCAGCAAGGCGGTCGGAATCAACGCCGGCGGCTCGGTCGTCGGTTACAGCACGACCACAGCAAACGCGACCCACGCAACCCTGTGGTCCGCTGGCGCGGCGACGGATCTTGGAACACTCGGCGGCAGCTTCAGCGAAGCGTACGCGATCAACTCCGCCGGCCAAATCGCCGGTTACGCATCTACCGCCGATGGATTCGCTCACGCCTTTCTCTACAATGGCGGCGTAATGCAGGACCTGGGAGCGGCCGGCGGCATGGACAGCTACGCCTACGCCATCAACGCCAGCGGCCAGGTCGCGGGCGGTTTTGACGGCGTGGACGCCGCCGGTAATTTCTACGAGCACGCCTACATTTACACGAACGGCGTCACGAAGGATATCGGCACGCTGGGCGGCGATTACAGCGAAGCCGACGGCCTTAATGCTTGCGGACAGGCCACCGGCTACTCCTCGAACGCCGCCGGCGACAGCCATGCGTTCTTCTATAACAAGGGCAAGCTGTACGATGTCGGCGTCCTCACCACCGGCGGCTACAGCGTCGGCGTCGGCATCAACGATTACGGCGCGATCGTCGGATACGCCCCGGTCGCCGACGGCTCCCTGCATGCGATCGGCTACGCCTATGGATACCTTGTGGATCTGAACAGCACGTTGCCCGCCAACTCCGGCTGGACGCTCACGTCGGCCTATGCGATCAACAACAAGTTCCAGATCACCGGCGTCGGTATCCACAACGGCGCGACCCACGCCTTCTTGCTTACGCCGCACTCGTAATACGGGAGCAGCCGATTTAGTTGCCGCATGCAAGTTAAGCAGCAGGCTGACGTTGTGTCGTGAGAACTTAACACAAGCTTAACACTCACTTAACACATTAATTGGAATCTAGATTCTATAATAGAGTCAGCCAAGAAACAAAAAGCGTCGACTGTTGACGACAGCACATCCGCAGCTAAATCGGCTTCTTGGACAAAACAAAAAATTTCATAACGGGTCCGAGAGAGCACGCACGATCTGATACGCGATAAGCACCATCGAATGTACAACGTCGTTCTGAGCCGCCGCAATATGGCGACGGCCTCCACTCTCAGGAGCATGCAAATGAAAGCTTTGAAATTGATCGCCACCGCTGGAGTTCTGACCGCCGGACTTCTGCCCACCCTGTCCGCCCGCGCTGCGGACACCGTCGTTTTCGGCGCCGCAGGCTCCTCCGCTCTGTTCAACGTCTTCGCTCAGGGCGCGTCCACTGCCTCCGGCGCGTCAAACAACTACTCCGCGAAAAACGCGGCGGTGGTTCATGACACCAGCTCCGCCAGCATTCCGGATCAGACCGGTAACCTGTGGGTGGTTTGGGACGGCGCGCCGTCCGGCAGCCGCAAGATCTGGTTCTACCTCTCGGTGGACTCCACGGTAGGCGTCCGCTCCTACTTCAATTCGGCGGCACTCTCGTTCACGACACTGCCCGCCGCCGGCAACATTGTGCCGAACCTGCCGCCCGACTCGACGGTTCCCGCCGACGTGCAGACCGCGATCAAGAACTTCGTCTTCAACGCCGCCGCGACGGACATCACCGCCCCCGACGCCGAGCAGGCCACGTCGGACGCCCAAACCCTCGGCTATAGCTTGACCAACCCAATCAAGGGCGACGGCGGACAGGTCGTTCCGGTCTCCTTCAGCCTGACTGCCCGCACCTATGTGCAGACAAGCATCGGCGCCGACCCGGTCCTGGTATTCGTCAATAAGTCGAACACCGCCGCCGGACACCTGGGCGCATCCACGGTCACCAACATCGACCGCTTCACGCTCGCGGGTTTCCTGAACGGAACTTTCCGCCGCACCAGCGACATCGACACCTCGATCGCCGCCGGCGGCGGTCCGGTCGTCACATTCTTCCGCGAACCGATCTCGGGAACCTATCAGACCACTGAGAAGACAATCCCCGCCAGCGTCGAAGCCGCAACCACGCAGGAGAAGAACATCTCCGCCACCACCAATAACCCCGCGAACACGACGACCCCGGCCTGGACCTCCACCTCGCCGATCGTCACCACCGGCGGCCGCGTCCGCGCCATCGGCACCGGCCAGCTCGTCAAGGACGTCAACCTGACCCTCGACGGCCTGGGCTATGCGTTCTGGAGCACCGGTAACTTCTCCAGCACCAACGCCGGCAGCACCAAGTACCTGACCGTGGACGGCGCCGATCCGCTCCTCGACTCGTACAGCGCCGGAGCTTATCCGGCCGGCTCCAGCGTCACCTTCCGCAACGTCAAGAACGGCGGCTACCCGATCTGGTCCAAGCTGCGCGTTCTGACCCCGACCACTCCGGCCGGCGACATTGCGACGCTCATCGCCGATGTTCTCGCGACGGACTCTGGCGGCGACTTCGTCCCCGCGACGAGCCTGAAGGTCTTCCGCTCGCACTTCGCGACCGGCGGCGTGACGACACCGCATAACGGCAACACGGCGGCGGCGGAAGCCGGCGGCGACGCCGGCGGCGCGGTCTTCCCGATCAACGCCGACAAAGACTACTACACGGACACCGGCCTTGAGCTGGTGGGCAGCAAGCAGTAAAAACGCCTGTCGCTTTACGGCGCGGGAATGGCAAAACAGCCATTCCCGCGCCGTCCTATATGTCAATGAAAGTTAAGGAATATGATCATTAATCGCACTTTAAAACACGCATTCACACTTATTGAGCTCCTCGTCGTCATAGCCATCATCGCGATTCTCGCGGCGATCCTCTTCCCCGTGTTTGCGCAGGCCCGCGAAAAAGCCCGACAGACCCAATCAATCTCCAACTGCAATCAGCTGACCAAAGGCGTTCTCATGTACGTGCAGGATTACGACGAGACCCTGCCCTTCGCAGGACTGACTGCGGTCGTCCCCAGTCCGACAACAGGACGCGATGAGTGGCAGGAGGCGATCTGGCCATATATTAAAAGCGAAGGGGCCTACCGAGATCCGAACGATAGCGCCACGACCGCGCCAGATATCACCGATACCTATGAACTGGGTCGCCGTATTACTTTGTACTCCGCCTCCAGTTATATCATGAACGATCAGATTACGGTGGGGACCGCAAATGCCGATGGAAGTTCATCGCGTCAATCCGCTAATCTGGCCGCAATCAGTGCGCCGTCCGACTTTATTCTCCTGATAAGCGGAGCTCGAACGGACGCGGGCGGGATCGATCCGAGCTTCTGGAACGGGGAGCCGGACCATACCGGTAAATCCGTCTCGGTATGGCGTTTGGAGCATGTTCTGCGGCATGGAGGGGTCCACCACGTCTTCAATCCCTGTGATCAGGATGGACTGCAAGGTCTTCCATTTCACAAGAATGGCGCCGTGATGTCATTTCTCGATGGGCACGTGAAGTTTGTGACGGTCAGCCACGGCAACGCCAGCGAACAGATGGAGCAAAAGTATCCTTTCTGCCATACGCTCGCCGTGCCTCAGGATGACCCAACGTGTTATACGAAATGGAACGGCAACGACCGCACCGCCGGTTTCTGCGCGGGCGCATAAGCGCCGTTTCGTGGAGGCTTCGACCAATGGGAATGGCCCAACAATCGATGGCGCGGTTCGCCGCATGTGTCGCGCTGGGCGTGCTTGCGCCCCACGTGTGGGCGGCGGATACGACGCCGCAAGCCTCAGGGAATCTGACGCTGCGCAAGGGCCAGATGGCCGATGAGCGCTGGAACACGCCGGCGCTGGACGGATCGCATTTGAAGCCTGAGACGGCGCGCGTGCTGAAGGTGGAGGATCACGGGACATTCACCCGTGAGCTGGTGCAGATGCAGTGGCGGCCGCTGGACTCGATCTGCCTCTACATCATCAAGCCCAAGAACGTCGCAAAACCGCCGGTCTCGCTGTTTCTTTATAACTACACGGAAGAGTCGGACCGGTTTGCGAATGTCAGCTATCTGGAGCGCGTCACGAGTCAGGGTTATGCAATCGCCGGCTTCGTCTCCGCGCTGAGCGGCGATCGATACAAGCTGCGCCCAATGAAGGAGTGGTTTGTGAGTGAAATGCCCGAAGCGCTCGCCTGCTCCGCGCACGACGTTCACTACATCGTCGACTATTTGGAGACGCGCAAGGATCTTGACACAAACCGCCTTGGGATGTTCGGCCAGGGCTCAGGCGGCGCGATCGCGGTCCTCGCGGCGGCCTCCGACCCGCGCATCAAGTCTCTCGACCTGCTCGGGCCATGGGGCGACTGGAAAGAGTGGCTGGAGAAGTCCCAGGTGGTTCCCGACGCAGAGCGCCCGCGTTATGTGACCGTGGAATTTCAGAAGAAAGTGAAGCCGCTCGACCCCATCGACTGGCTGCCCAAACTCAAAGGCCGCGCCATTCGAATGCAGTTCCTGGGAGACGACCCCAATACGCCTCCCGCAGTTGTGGAAGCCCTCACAAAAGCCGCTCCGGCGGAAGCGGAGGTTCACCGATACGAGAACACCGTCAAATTCTTCCCCGACGCGGGCGGCGGCCGGCTGTTCGAATGGATGGCGGCGCATCTCAAAGCCCCTCCCGTTCCGCCCGCCAAAACCGCCGCGCGATAAGTTTCCCCCACGCCTCCTCAGTAACCCCGAGCCGCCAGGTTCGGGGTTTTCTCGTCTCAATCCCATATTGACAAACCATTCCCCTAACAAGGTATACTAAAGCCGACCTATTTAGTCGGTAATTGAAAAGACTCGTGCGCATGAATATAACGATATGCTGGCGTTAAGCAAGAAGGCGGATTACGCGCTCAACGCGCTGCTCTACCTGGCGCATGTCGAAGAGGGGCGCGCGGTGACGATGAAGGAGATCGCCGCTCAGCTGGACGCTCCCACGGAGCTGCTGGCGAAGGTGCTCCAGTCGCTGGCGCGGGCGGGCATTCTGACGGCGATGCATGGAAAGTTCGGCGGATATCGCCTGGCTCAGGAGCCGTGCGATATCAGTGTCATCCGCGTGATGGAGACGATTGACGGGCCGCTGGCGATCGCGAGTTGCCTTCGCAACGACGGCGTTCCCTGCGTGCAGATGAGGAAGTGCCGGATCCGTCAGCCGATGGCGAACATCAACGCGCGGATACGCGAAGTCCTGGCGGATATTACGGTCAAGCAGATGTGTACGGATTGCGGTGAGCGCGAGGCGCGGGAACCGTCGGCGCCGGATGAGAATTGAATTACGTTAGCAAGGATATGAGATTATGACGACAACCGAAACAGAAACAATCGAGGCTCTTGCGAATAAAGAGTACAAATACGGATTCGTCTCCGACATCGACGCGGACACCATCGCCGCCGGCCTCAGCGAAGACGTGATCCGGCTGATCTCCGCGAAGAAAAATGAGCCCGAGTTCATGCTCGAATGGCGTTTGAAGGCGTACCGTCACTGGCTCACGCTGGAAGAGCCGCACTGGCCGAACGTCAAGTACCCGCCCATCGATTATCAGGAAACGATCTACTATTCGGCTCCCAAGCCCAAGAAAGTCCTGAACAGCCTGGATGAAGTGGATCCGGACCTGCTGGCGACGTTTGAGAAGCTGGGCATCTCGATCGGCGAACAAAAGCGCCTGACCGGCGTCGCCGTCGATGTCGTGTTCGACAGCGTCTCCGTCACCACCACGTTCAAGGAAAGCCTCGCGGAGCTGGGGATCATCTTCTGCTCCTTCTCGGAAGCCGTCCAGAACCATCCGGAGTTGATCAAGGAGTACCTGGGATCGGTCGTTCCCTACTCGGACAACTACTTCGCGACGCTGAATTCCGCCGTCTTCAGCGACGGCTCGTTCTGCTACATCCCGAAGGGCGTTCGCTGCCCGATGGAGCTGTCCACCTACTTCCGCATCAACGCCGCGAACACCGGCCAATTCGAGCGCACGCTGATCATCGCCGACGAAGGCGCGTATGTCAGCTACCTCGAAGGCTGCACCGCGCCGATGCGCGATGAAAACCAACTGCACGCCGCCGTGGTCGAATTAGTCGCGATGGCCGACGCAACCATCAAGTACTCCACCGTCCAGAACTGGTACCCCGGCGACAAGGACGGCAAGGGCGGTATCTACAACTTCGTCACCAAGCGCGGCAAGTGCGCGGGCGCGAACTCCAAGATCTCCTGGACCCAGGTCGAAACCGGATCGTCGATCACCTGGAAGTACCCGAGCTGTATTTTGCAGGGCGACAACTCGATCGGCGAGTTCTACTCGGTGGCGCTGACCAACAACAAGCAGCAGGCCGACACCGGCACCAAGATGATCCACATCGGGAAGAACACCCGCAGCACGATCGTCAGCAAGGGCATTTCGGCGGGCAACGGTCAGAACACCTATCGCGGTCTGGTCCGCATCAACCCGGGCGCGGACAACGCCCGCAACTATTCGCAGTGCGACTCCATGCTGCTGGGCGACCGCTGCGGCGCGCACACCTTCCCGTACATTGAGGTAAAGAACCCCAGCGCGAAGGTCGAGCATGAAGCGTCCACCTCGAAGATCGGCGAAGACCAGATCTTCTACTGCAACCAGCGCGGCATCTCCACCGAGGACGCCGTCAGCATGATCGTCAACGGCTTCTGCAAGGAAGTCTTCCGCGAGCTGCCGATGGAGTTCGCCGTGGAAGCGCAGAAGCTGCTGGGAATCAGCCTGGAAGGCAGCGTCGGATAAGCGAAAATACATGCAAATACTCTTCGGCGCATTCCGCATATTGGGCAAATCCATGGGGCATCTGCTGATGCTCCTGACGGTGGGGCCGGTCGGGCTGATATCAAAATCCGCTCCGTCGGAAGTCAATCCGATGAGTGTGCAGGAAATTGTGATGGAAGCGCAGCGTCGCGACGCGCTCGCGGCCGCCGAAGACGCCCCCCGACCCCCACAGGGGGTGTAGACCGTAAGGTCTACGGCGAGGCGCACAAATTTGGGGGTTGTTCCCCCTGTGGGGCCAAGGGGCGTCTCCGCCTCTTGCTCTCATGAGAAATTTTAAAACGTCAATTATCGATCTAAGAAGGACAGAGTATGTTAGAGATCAAAAATTTAGAAGCGCGCGTTGAAAGCAAGCCGATCCTGCGCGGCATCAATCTGACCGTAAATCCCGGCGAAGTGCATGCGATCATGGGCAAGAACGGCTCGGGCAAGAGCACGCTGGCGAACGTTCTGGCCGGCCGCGACGCTTATGAAGTCACCGGCGGAACCGTCACCTTCGAAGGCGAGGACCTGCTGGAGCTGGATCCGGAAGAGCGCGCGCATGCGGGTCTGTTCCTGGCGTTTCAGTATCCCGTCGAGATTCCCGGCGTCAACAACACCTACTTCCTGCGCGCGGCGCTCAACAGCATTCGCAAGAGCCGTGGTCAGGAAGAGCTGAACGGCGCGCAGTTCCTGAAGCTGGTCCGTGAGAAGCTGAACGTCCTGCACATCGACCAGAGCCTGCTCAACCGGCCAGTCAACGAAGGTTTCTCGGGCGGCGAAAAGAAGCGCAACGAGATCTTCCAGATGGCGGTCCTCGATCCCAAGCTCGCGATCCTCGACGAGACGGATTCGGGTCTGGACATCGACGCGCTGAAGAGCGTGGCCGAAGGCGTCAACACCCTGCGCAGCCCGGAGCGCGCCGTGATCGTGGTCACCCACTATCAGCGCTTGCTCAACTACATCGTGCCGGACTTCGTTCACGTCATGCTGAACGGCCGCATTGTGAAGTCGGGCGGCAAAGAACTGGCTTTGGAGCTCGAAGCGGACGGCTACGACAAGATCGAGGCCGAGACGCTCGAAGCGCAGCCGGCCCTGGTATAAGAAGCGAGGCCCTTATGACGGATGTGATCGATTCTTCCTATAACAGTTATCTAACCGCCTTCACCGAGACGCCGGCGAACGACGCCGCGCCCGAATGGCTGGAGCCCGTGCGCGAAGACGCCCGCCGCGCCTTCTCCCGGATCGGCTTCCCGACCCGGCGCGACGAGGATTGGCGCTACTTCAGCGTCTCCCCAATCGTCGAAACGCCCTTCAAGCGAGCGGCGGGCGGCCCGGGAACGCTGGACCGCGCGGCCATCGCGCCATACAGCCTCGAAGGCGGCGTGGGAACGCAGCTAGTGTTCGTAAACGGCGCCTACGATGCGTCGCTTTCGACCGTCGGCGAGCTGCCGAAGGGCGTCACTCTGACAACGCTCTCGCAGGCGATCGCCGAGACGCCCGAGCTGGTCAAGCCGCACCTCGCCCAAACCGCGAAGTTCGACAATCACGCTTTCGTGGCGCTGAACACGGCGGCGCTCGCCGACGGCGTATTTCTGAACATTGAACGCAATGTCGTGATCGAAGCCCCGATCCACCTGCTGTTCGTTTCGCAGGCCGGCTCGGAAGCGACGGTCTCCCACCCGCGCAACTTGTTTGTGGCGGCGGAGAACAGCCAGGCGACGATCGTCGAGAGCTATGTCGGCGTCGGCGATAATGTGTACTTCACAAACGCCGTCACCGAAGTCGTGCTCGGCGCCAACGCCGTGATCGACCATTACAAGGTCCAGCGCGAAAGCAAGACCGCGTTCCATGTCGCAACGATGGAGCTGACGCTCAGCCGCACGTCGAACTTCACCTCGCACGCGGTGACGCTCGGCGGGTCGGCGACGCGCAACGACATCAACGCGTTTTTGGGCGCCGAAGGTATCGTCTGCACTCTGAACGGCGTGTACTACGGCAACGACCGGCAGGTCATCGACAACCATACGTCGATCGACCACGCCTTCCCGCACTGCGACAGCCACGAGATCTACAAGGGCATCCTGGACGGCAAGTCGCGCGGCGTGTTTAACGGCAAAATCTTCGTCCGCGAAGACGCGCAAAAGACCGACGCCAAGCAGACCAACCAGACACTGCTGCTCTCGGACGACGCGCAGATCAACACCAAGCCTCAGCTGGAGATCTTCGCGGATGACGTCAAGTGCACCCACGGCGCGACCGTCGGCCAGCTCAGCGACGAGGCCCTGTTCTACCTGCGCACGCGCGGTATCCCCGTAGCGGAGGCGCGCAACCTGCTGACCTACGCCTTCGCAAGCGATATCGTTTCGCGAATCAAGGTGGAAGCCCTGCGCGCGCAGATCGACCGCCTGCTCCTGGCGCAGAACGACCTCGAAGGAGTCGCGTAAATGGCAGCCGCTCCGCAAACAGCCAAAGGATACGATGTTCAGGCGGTTCGGGCTGATTTCCCGATCCTGCACACCCAGATGCATGGCAAGCCGCTTGTGTATCTGGATAACGCCGCCACGACTCAAAAGCCGCAGTCGGTGATCGACACGCTCCTCCGTTACTATACGGAAGAGAACGCGAACATCCACCGCAGCCCTCACCTGCTTGCGGAGAAGGCGACGCGCGCCTATGAAGGCGCGCGCGTCAAGGTCAAGGAATTCATCCACGCCGAGGACGCGCACGAGATCATCTTTGTGCGCAACGCGACCGAAGGCGTCAACCTGGTTGCGTCCACCTATGGCCGCAAGAACATCGGCCCCGGCGACGAGATTTTGATCTCGACGATGGAGCACCACTGCAACATCGTCCCCTGGCAGATGCTCTGCGAGGAAAAGGGCGCCAAGCTCAAGGTGATCCCGATCAACGACGCCGGCGAGCTGCTGATGGACGAGTTCGACAAACTGCTCACCGAACGCACGAAGATCGTCGCGGTCGTGCATATGTCGAATGTCCTGGGCACGATCAACCCGATCGAAGAGATCATCACGAAGGCGCACGCGCAGGGCGTTCCCGTCCTGATCGACGCCGCGCAGTCGGCCTATCATATCCCGCTTGACGTCCAGGCGCTGGACGCCGACTTCTTAGTCTTTTCCGGACACAAACTTTACGGGCCCACCGGCATTGGCGTGCTCTACGGCAAGACCGCGCTCCTGGAGGCGATGCCGCCCTACCAGGGCGGCGGCGACATGATCGCCACGGTCACTTTCGAGCATACCGAGTACAACGATCTGCCCTATAAGTTCGAAGCCGGCACCCCGCACATCGCCGGCGCGGCCGGCCTCGGCGCGGCGATCGATTACATCCAAAGCCTTGGCGTCGCCAACATCGCCGCCTACGAGCACGAACTGATGGAGTATGGAACGCAGGCCCTCTCGGAAATCGAGGGCTTCCGGATGATCGGAACGGCCAGGAACAAGGCGAGCGTCTACTCGTTCACGCTGGGCGACATCCACCCATTGGAAATCGGAACGCTGCTGGATCGCCAGGGGATCGCCATTCGCACCGGCCAGCACTGCGCCCACCCCGTCTTACAGCGTCTCGGCGTGCCATCGACGGCGCGCGCTTCGCTCGGCTTGTATAACACGCGCGAGGAGATCGACGCCCTGGTCGTGGGCCTGCGCAAAGTTCAGGAGTTTTTTGCAAAATGAGTGGCGCCCAGACGCAATCGATCGCGTCCACGCAGGACGAGATCATCGACGAACTCGCGCTTTTCGAAGACTGGACCGAACGCTACGGCTTCGTGATCGAACTGGGCCAGGCGCTCCCCGCCTTGCCCGAAGAGTTCAAGACCGACGCCAATAAAGTGCGCGGCTGCCAATCCCAGGTCTGGATTCATCCGACTTTGGCTAACGGCGTTGTCACGCTCCAGGCCGACAGCGACGCCCCCACCGTGCGCGGCTTGATCGCCATGCTCGTTCGCCTCTACTCCGGCCATACGCCCGAAGAGATCGTCGCCAAGAACCCCGATTTCATCGAACGTTCGGGACTGGCCGAAAACCTCTCGATGGTCCGCGTCAACGGCATGCGCGCGGCCGACAAGCAAATTAAGAAGTACGCACAGGGGTTTATTGACGCCACCGCCTAACCATCAGCGAAGTCCACATGAGGCGCCGGCGGTTAAAACCGCGCCTAGAAGTGCGCCAAAGTCCGCCTTCGCGGACTCAATGCCAATATGCGCAGATCATACTTGCGTAACAAATCTTTGCAACCCACGCAGGTGGGTTTCTGCGCTCTTGCAGGCGCGGTTTCAACCGCCGCGCCGGCTCTTCAGGTGCCGCAGCAACAACGGAAGCACAACACCATGGCAGAAGAACGAACACGCGTTTATCCGCTCGCGATTGAAGCGGAAGTGATCGAGATGATCCGCACCGTTTACGATCCCGAGATCCCGGTCAATATCTACGAGATGGGCCTGATCTACGAGATCGATGTGGACGAGTACGGCGTCGTCGATATCCAGATGACCCTCACCTCCCCCGCCTGCCCCGTCGCCGGGTCGCTGCCGGGCGATGTCGAGCAGAAGGTCCGGCAAGTCGAAGGCGTGACGGATGTGAAGGTCAAGCTTGTCTGGGAGCCGGCTTGGAGCATGGACCTGATGTCCGAGGACGCCAAGCTGGAGCTGGGGTTCTTCTAAGGCAGAAATCCACAAAACGGGGGCGGACGCATGATGCGTCCGCCCCTGTGTGTTTTGGAGCCCCGCCTTGAAAGACGGGGCTGGGGGAAGCTTTGCTTCCGACCGTCCGTGCCGGACGGAAGAAGGTGATCGTTTGCGTTTACACTCTTCCGTCCGGCACGGACGGTCGGTGGCGAAGCCACCCCCAGCCGGGTAATTCATTGCCCGGTATGCTGTACGTTCACACGTGATCCGGAAACGGGAAGTACAGCGGCGCGGGGAACCAGGCGTGCGCGAGGTTGGGTTCGCGGTCGCCGTCGAAGAAGCCGTCGATGGGGGCGGCGCCGAAGAGGAACTGATAGATGTCCATGCCATGCAGCGTGACGTCGGGCTCCCGATCGGTGGGAGAGACGGCGACACTGCCCGCCACGATGGAGATGACGTGGTTTCCGAAGAGATCGGAGCCGACCACCATCTCGCCGCTGGGCAGCGGGCGATAGCTTGCCTTGAGCGTCAGAAACGCTTCGACCGTGCGGGCGAAGTTGAAGAGACGGTAGTTGCCCGCGTTTTCCACGACATAGCTCTCACAGATCCGAATCGCCTGCGCGAGATTTTGCGGCTCATGGGTTGGCAGGAACACGGTAGAGTGCTCTCCCGGCCGGCTCGCCGTTAGCGCGTGCAGGATGGAGGGGAGCTGGTTGTCGTCCGCGACGCGAATCTCTTTGATGGTCGATCCACTACGCGTCACATATCCGACGACTTCCCCATCGGCGAAGATGACATATGGCGTCGCCACGCCCGCGCGGAGGATATTGACGAACTTTTCACGCGGACGCTCGATTCGGGCGAACTGCGCGGCGTAAATCTCGTAAGCTTTATTGATAATCTCTTCGCTTTGCGCGGCCATCTCTTCAAATGTATACGTCGCGAAGCCGGCGTGGCGGGCGGTGTGCTTGACGCTGGCTGGGCTGAAATAGACCGCGCAGGCGGCGCCGCAGGGCTCGTAGCCAAAGTACTGATATCGCTGACGCTGTCCGGTCAGGAACGAGAAATCGACGCCGCCCATCGCCATATCGGCGGTGGCCGCGTTCATCAGTTCAACCATATAGCCTTTGCCGCCATGGTGTTTGTGGACGGCGACATTGCCCACGCCCGCGACGCGCAGCGAGATGTCGCCAATCCGATAGGTCATGGGGAACACGCCGACGGCGGCGCGGATGCGGCCGTTTTCCCGCACGACATACTGCTGCGACATGCTCTCATCGGTCGGTTCGTACATGGCGGGGCCAAAGGTCTGGAAATCCGTGGGGCCATGCGCCACGCTGAAAACCATGCTGATAAAATCGACCAGCTCTTCGTAATCCTGAGCGGTCAGGCGGGCGATCTCATGTGGCATCGCGAATTGTTCCTTTATGATCTCAAATTGCGAACTTCGAACGGCGTCTTCATAATACCTGGAATACGAACAGCCTCACCGTAAACGATTGCGAATTTTCTCACGGAACCGATCGCCTGCTTCCACGTTATAAAGACAAAGAACGACCAATGTCCGCCCGCACTTCGCGGCGTGAGGAACTATGGAAAAGCCAGCGGCTCCGCGCGACACTGTCGTCGCCCGCCACCACACAATGCATTTGAACGACGAGATCCCGCCGCTCTCGGACTTTCCCAGCACCAAGGATATCGCGCAGCATCCTCTGTTTCGTGGGGAAATCTCGCGTTTCCTCTGGCGTCTGCTGACCCTGCGCCTGAGCAAAACGGGCCGCTGGTTTGTCGCCGCCACGATCATCTTTACCGGTTACGGCGCGGTCTCGCTGGAGCTTCAATCGTATGTGCTGTTTTGCTATGCAATCGGCCTCTGGCTCGCCGCCGCCGTTTATGTGGCGCTCAGCCGTCCGCAGGTGACGATCCAGGCGAAGCATCCAGAGCGCGTTTGCGTCGGCGAGACGGTCTCCGTGGATGTGACCGTAACGCAGACGGGGCGCTTCGCCGGCGTGGACCTGACGCTGCTGCCGCACTGGCTGCCGCAGGCCGTGGACGCCGTTCCGGAATCCGGGGTCGATCTGCCGCCGCTGACGCGCGGCAAAAGCATCCACGTGCGGCTTGGCCTGCGCTGCAAGCAGCGTGGCATGCAGCAGCTCAAAGGCTACCGGGTTGAGACGGATTTTCCCTTCGGGCTGATCCGCGCCTATCGGACGTACTATCAGCCGCAAAGCCTTCTGGTGTATCCGGCGTTCCATCCGCTGACGCATCTGGATGTTCCCACGGGAAGCCGCTACCAACCCGGCGGCGTCGCGCTGGCGTCGCACCAGGGCGAATCGTTTGAGTTTTTGGGCAACCGTGAATACCATGAGGGCGACAGTATCCGCGACATCGACTGGCGCGCCATGGCGCGTCTTAGCCGGCCGATCATCCGCGAGTACCGCGAGGAGTATTTCCTGCGCGTCGGGGTGGTGCTGGACACTTATGTGGCCGGCGGGCCGGACGCGAAGGCGCGCGCGGCGGACTTCGAACGGGCCGTCTCCCTATGCGCCGCCGTCAGCGACTACATGGCGCGTCAGGACTATCTCGTGGACATCTTCGCCGCCGGCCCCAATCTCTATCACCTGACCGCCGGCCGAAGCCTGGCGCACCTGGATCAGATTTTGGACATTCTCGCCTGTGTCGATCCCAGTCCGGACGAGCCGTTCGAGATTTTAGAGCCCGAACTGCAAGAAAATCTCTCACGCATCACCACCGTGATCTGCGTCTTCCTGAACTGGGACGAGACACGCCTCGCCTTCGCCCAGCGCATGGCGCAGGCCGGCGCGGGCGTCAAGGTAATCCTGGTGCGCGACGGCGCGTGCACGATGGATCCCGGCGGCGGTACGGCCTTCACCGGCCCGATTCCCACGATCGACAAGGCTCGCTTTGACGCCGGACCGGAGGAGCTATGACCACACAGATTGCTCCCGGCGCCGCCGCGGAGCGCCCTGCCCCGTTTCGGCTGCCCTGGGCCGCCGAAGCGGCGATTTTGGTCGCTTACGCGGCGCTGCTGGTAAACGATCAGCGGTACGCGCTGATCGCCGTCTTCGCCGTGCTCCTGCATTTGGCGCGCTACTTCCCGCAGCGGATTCCGCAAGGGTCGTGGATCGTGTGGGTCATTCGGATTGCCGCCTACGGACTGATCGGCAGCGGCGCGGGCCGCAACGATCAAGGTAACGTCAGCCTCTTCGACCCGGCGACCGTCGACGCGTTCGGCGTGATCTGCGCCGTCGAGATCGTCATTCAGGCGTGGCGGGAGAAGCCCGGCGGCAATCCGCCCGGCGCTATCACGATCGCGCTGGCGTCCCTGGTTCTCGCCGCCGCCGCCACGACTTACGAGACCGCCTACATCCGCTGGATCGCGCCTGCGTACATCGTATTCACGGTGCTGTCGCTGCGCTCCTACTCGCGCCGTCCGCCCAGCGTAAAATCGACGGCGCCGAACTGGCGCGTGCTCTGGTCGCGAATGCTGGCGATCCTGGTGGGAGTCGGCGCCGGCTTCGGTGTTTATTCGATCTTCGTGACGTATCACGACAAGATCAATTCGCTTGGCGATAACCTCTTGTCTCGCCAGCATGCGCCGGAACGCGCCGCGCTGTCGTCCGCGCCAAGCCTCGGAGACAGCTTCAATAATGAGGGCTCCCCGACCCGGGTCCTGCGGATCACACATCTGGCGGGCGTCGCGCATCTGCGGGGCCTGGTCTTCGACACCTACCGTCATGGAAGCTGGACGCCGACGCTCGAAGGCCGTAAGTTCGTTCCCGCCGGCGAAAACAATCTCAAGCCAAATGCTAAAGGCGTCCGCGCCCATGTGACTTGCTTCGCGGAAGGACTGCATCTCCTGGTCGCGCCGCTGGGCGTCGCGGGCGTCGGCGGTCCTGAGCTCACGTCCATCGAGCGCTCGCCCGAGATCGGCAATCCGCTCAAGACGGATGTCGGCGCTCCGTATTACTACGATTTGATCCTGCCCGCAAACGAAGAGAACCAGGGAATTCTGTGCGCGCCTCCGACGCCGGACGAACGCGCTCGCTGCCTCGACGTTCCCAGCGAGATCGCTCCCGAAGTGCGCGCGCTCGCACGGAAAATCGCGGGCGGCGAACCCGATGACCGCGCGAAGGTGCAGGCCGTCACCAACTACCTGATCTCCCACTATTCGTACAGCCTCAACGTCCACATCGGCAAAGGGGACAAAGTTTCGGAGTTTCTGCTGCACCAGAAGGCGGCGTATTGCGAATACTTTGGCAGCGCCGCCGTGATCTTGCTGCGCTGCGTCGGCGTTCCGAGCCGCTACGCGACGGGATATTACGCCCATGAGGGCGAAGCAGGCGGCGAAACCGTCGTCCGCCAGCGCGACTCGCACGCCTGGGCCGAAAGCTGGATCAACGGCGTCGGCTGGGTGACCGTGGACGCCACGCCCGGCGGCGGCCGGCCGGACAAGCTTTATCCCGACACGCCTACGGGAACGAAGATCTGGGAAACGCTCGCGGACCGTATCTCCGATCTTCGCGAATGGCTCGCCCAGTTCAGTCCCGCCACGCTGAGCGGCGCCGCCTTTGGTCTGCTGCTCCTGTATGTCGGAGCGCGCGCGCTGCTCGCCCGCCGCCGGCGCGTCAAAACCCAAAAAAGCGCCGGCGGCTATGCGCCGATCGACGAAGAATTAGCCCGACTCGCCACACGGTTTTCAGCGCTGCTGAAGCGCGCCAACGCCCCCTGCCCGCCGTCCCGCCCTTGGGGCGAACACCTCACGCGCCTGGCCGGGCTGCCCAAAGCCGAGCAGCCCGAGCTGGACTTCGACCGCGCGAACGATTTCGTTCGCTGTTACAACCTGCTGCGCTTCCGCCGCGACGCCGATCCGGCCCTGCGGCGCGAGACGACCGATTTGATGGAGACTTTGGAGAGAGGACTCACAGGTTCACGACGATGACAATGGAAATCGAACGCATGGAAACATCCCCAACCGCGATCAAAACAACAAACACTGCGCCGCCCCTGACGCAGGCGGAGTTCGCGGAGATCGTGAGCCGCATTGAAGACAACCTGAGCACGGTCATCCGCGGCAAATCCGAGAGTATTCGCCTCGTCATGGTCGCGCTGCTCGCCGGCGGCCACGTTCTGCTGGAAGACGTCCCCGGCACGGGCAAGACCACGCTGGCGAAGTCCCTCGCCCGCTCGATCAGCGGGATCTTCCGCCGAATCCAGTTCACGCCCGACCTGCTGCCCGCCGACATCACCGGCACGAGCTTCTACCGCCCGCAGGACGGCACATTCGAATTCCGCGAAGGCCCCGTCTTCGCGAACGTCCTGCTCGCCGACGAGATCAACCGAACCTCCCCGCGCACCCAGTCGGCGCTGCTGGAGGTTATGAGCGAAAATCAGATCACCATCGAAGGCCGCCGCAAAGACCTGCCCCAGCCCTTCTTCGTAATCGCCACACAGAACCCCACGGAGTTCCACGGCACCTATCCTCTGCCCGAGGCCCAGCTCGACCGCTTCGCCGTCCGCGTCACGATGGGCTACCCGGACATCGAGCACGAGATGGAGATCCTGACCAGCCACCACGACCACGATCCGTTCGACGCTCTCAAGCCGCGCGTCAACGGCGAGGATATCCTCGCGATGCAGGAGCGCGTCAAGCACATTCAGTTCGACCCCACCGTCGCCGAATACGTCCTCAAAATCGTCCAGGCCACCCGCGCCGACGCCCGCCTGCGCCTGGGCGTCTCCCCGCGCGGCTCGCTCACCCTCTACCGAACGGCGCAAGCCCGCGCCGCCATCGACGGCCGCGACTTCGTGCTCCCCGAAGACGTGCGCGCGCTGGCGGCCCCGGTGCTCGCACACCGGATCATGCTGGACACGAAGGCGAAGTACGGAGGCGTACAGCCAGGGCAAGTGATCGAGGAAATTCTGGACGGAGTAGCGGCGCCGCGATAGTAAGAACTCGATCTTATCTACCCCATTGCTCACAAGGGTAGGTTTTCCAATAACGCAATCGCCAACATCGAGTTATTGGCCGGCATGCCCCCCAGTGAAATCGCCGAACAAAAACCTACCCTCGTGAGCTGCCTCATTGGGGCAGCTCCTCAATCGCGCAAAATCTTCTTGACAGATTCGAGGTTGGGATCTATAATGATCTAACCAATAACTTCAATTGGTCGTAATGGTAACACGATAATTCTTTTTCATTACTGATGATGGAGACGATGATGAAAATTCGAACCAAACTCCCACGTTCCTCCGGTTTTACGCTGATTGAGCTGCTCGTCGTTATCGCGATCATTGCGATCCTGTCCGCCATTCTCTTCCCGGTGTTCGCACAGGCTCGGGAGAAGGCAAGATCGATCTCTTGCCTATCGAACCTGAAGCAAATCGGCGTTGCTTTTCTCCAGTATAATCAGGACAGCGACGAATATTTTCCCGGGCTGTACCAGGGGAATTGGAATAGCAGCACCGGCCGCTGGATGGACAGCATTCAGCCGTATATCAAGAGCACGCAGGTCTTCAACTGCCCCAGCGACTCCAACGCCGCGAACAAGTACATTCCCAATCGCGGCCTGCTCGATCTCAGCGCCACGAACGTTGGCGGTTTCGGCAGCTATGCGGCCAGCAACGCTTATTGGGGCAATGGAGGGAACGCAGGCGGTTCTCAATGGGCCGGACCGATGAGCGGGGCGCAGAATGTCACGGACGCGCTGCCGGCGATTGAATCGCCTTCCACGACATTCCTGGCGGGAGACGGCAACGGCTCCTTCCAGCTCTCCTGGGCGTTTAACGCGCAGCAGCCGACCGCCATCGACGCGGCAAGCACGCCGCCGAACACGCTTCATGGGACCGACGCCACCAACACGAATCTCGAGGGAATGCTCGTCGCGAGACATCAGAATCGGACCAACGTCATCTTCTGTGATGGACACGCCAAATCCATGACTCTGAGCTCGCTGCTGACGACATCGGCCCAGACCACCACGACGTGCGGGACATGGGAAACTCCCACCAACCATTGCGGTTTGGTCTACTTCACGCGAGCCGACGACGGCCAATGATCCCACCGAACTTCCGAACCGGAGTGTGGACGCCTAGCGCCCACACTCCGTCCGCACGCGCGGCGCGACGGATCCGGCGTATGCTTTACGCCGGCGGCGCGCTGGCTTTCTTCACCCTCCCCGCTCACGGTGCGAATGGGAAGCGCGGCGAAACGAATATTCTTCCGCAAGCCACGCTCGCGGCCAGTCACTTCGGCCATGACGCGCCCTGGTATAAGGAAAACATCCCCTTCTTCGAATGCTCGGATCCCCAGATTACCGAAATCTACTACTATCGCTGGAAGGACTACAAGTCGCACCTGCGGGACCTGGGCGCGCGCGGCTACATCGCCACCGAATTTCTGGACGATGTCGGCTGGTCCCTCAAGCCCTACGAGAGCCTGAACGACGCCACCGCCTTCCACATCCACGAGGGCCGCTGGCTCCGGGATCGGCGCTACATGGACGATTATATCGACTTCATGTATCACGGCGGCAACGACCGGCATTTCAGCGAGTCCATTGCGGACGCCGCCTACTCCCGCTACCTTGTGGACTCGGACCGCGCGTTCGCCGTGAAGAACCTGGAGGAGATGAAGCGCATCTACCAGCAGTGGGACGACCACTGGGACGCCGGAAAAGGGCTGTATTTTATCGAGCCGCTGCTGGACGCCACGGAATACACGATTTCATCCATCGACGCCTCAGGCGGTCGGGATGGATTCGTGGGCGGAGACGCGTTCCGCCCCAGCATCAACAGCTTCATGTTCGCCAACGCGCGCGCTATCAGCCGGCTTTCCGCGCTGGCGGGAGACGCCGCAACCGCGCAGGAATACGCGTCCAAGGCTGATACTCTCCGGAGTCTGATGGAGCGAGATCTTTGGAACGACGATTTTCAGCACTATATCGATCGCTACAAAGTCAGCAACCAGTTCGTTCACTATTGGGACTTCATCCGTGGAAGAGAACTCGCCGGTTACACGCCGTGGTACTTTGACTTGCCGGATCGAGACCCCAAGTACGCGGCTTCATGGCGCCACATTCTCGATCCCGCTCGTCTGGGCGGCCCGGGCGGGATCCGCACCGTCGAACCGTCCTACGAGTATTATATGCGGCAGTACCGGTATGCCCATGAGGACGGGAAAGATAAGCCGGAATGCCAGTGGAATGGCCCAAGCTGGCCGTTCCAAACCACGCTGGCGCTGGGCGGCCTGGCGAATTTCCTCAACGACTATCCCAAACAAGCGATCATCGGCGATGACGATTACGTGCGTCTGCTCCGGCAATACACGCAGCAGCATTACCGAGATGGGAAGCCGGATTTACAGGAGGACTACGATCCGAACACCGGCCGCGCGATCGTCGGCCTGAACCGGAGCCATCATTACAACCATTCCGGCTATAACGACCTCGTGATCACGGGGCTGGCGGGCCTGCGGCCACGCGCCGACGATATTCTGGAAATCAATCCGCTTCTACGCACAGGCTCAAAGTCGAAAAACCCAATCGCCTCACTGTGCCTGGAAAACGCGTCCTATCATGGCCGGCTTGTCACGATCCTCTATGACCGGGACGGCAAACACTACCATCGGGGCGTCGGACTGTCCGTGTGGGTGGATGGCCGCCTGCTCGCGAAATCGCCGGCGCTGGGGCGCATATTGGTGAAGCTCCCCAAGCAAGCGGCGCCGCCTCGCCCAAGCACCCCATCACTTGCAAATCTGGCCGTGAACCTGACTCGAAGCGGCTTCCCGGCTCCCTCCGCCTCCCTGAACAGCGCCCCTGCAGATCTCTATCCAGCGGTCGACGGCCGCGTTTGGTTCTACCCGGAGCTGCGCAACTACTGGACGAACCTCGGCTCGCGGAGCCAGAGCGATTGGTTTAGCCTCGACTTAGGAAGCGTCAAAACCGTCCAATCGGCGCGCCTTTATTTCTACGGCGACGGCGCGAAGTTCAAGGCTCCCGCCAGCGCCGCGATCCAGTACTGGACAGGGAATAAATGGGCGGATGCGCCAGGCGGCAAGACCTCGGCGCTCAAACCCGTCGAGAACGGCGAAACCGTCATCCGCTTCGCGCCCGTTCAAACATCCCGCCTGCGCGTGCTCTTTGCCAATCCCGAAAGCGCCGCCGTGGCTCTGGTGGAGATGAAAGTCTACGGAACCCAACTGGTCGCCTCGCCGGAACGGACGGCCACAGCGCAAGTGACGGGACTGCCGCTCGAACTCGAGGGATTGCAGCAGGAAAATTCACGCACCGGAGAATTCAACGGAAAACGATGGCGCGACGCCAACGATGGGGGCTATTTCGCCTTCGATCTCAAAACCGCGCCCAACGCCCCGAACGCGCTTGTGGTGACCTATTGGGGCGGCGACGCCGGAAATCGCCGGTTCGACATCCTGGTGAACGGAGTCCATCTTGCGGAGCAGACGCTGGAGAACAACCAGCCGGGACAGTTCTTCGACGTGTCTTATCCCATCCCCACGGATCTCACGCAGGGAAAATCAACGATCACCGTACGCTTTCAAGCCAAACCCGGCGCCACCGCCGGCGGAGTATTTGGGGCGCAGCTGGCTCCGCGCTAGGCGAGGATGCACCGATGGGCGCTATCGATGGGTGGCGTCCATCGATAAGAATGGCCGGCGGTTTATACATTTTGCGGAGTTAATGACGTAAAATATTTGCGGATTCCGTAGTAAGGCCGGCTTTCTTTTGCGTAAATTGCGTCATTAAATTGACAAAATGCATTAACCGCCGGCGCCATCTGCATTACGACGCATGGCCTACCTACCCCACGCTCGGAACCTCGCTCTTATTCACCAAAAACGCCGCCGAGCTCTCGAAATACTCCAGCATCACCTGGCGGAACGGCGCGAACTCCGGCGTGGCGTCCACGCCCGCCATCATGTGCGTCATCCAGGCTTCTTTTTCGGCTTCGCCGATCACGAACGGCACGTGGCGCATGCGCAGGCGGGGGTGGCCGCGCTGTTCGCCGTACTGGGTGTGGCCGCCGAAGCGCTGGATCAGAAAGAGCGCCAGGTGCTTTTTGGCGTCGGTCATGTCCTTCGGGTACATCGGGCGGATCAGAGGCTCCGTCTCAATGCCGCGATAGAATGCTTCGACGAGGGCGTAAAACGGGGCGTCGCCGCCGACCTTTTCGTAGATCTCAACTGTTGGGTCATCCATGGTTTTATTATACCTGCGACAAACGCGCGAGAGATTTGATAGTAATTTTCTCGCAAATCCGGAACTTAAGGAATGCGTTTTGTGGTTATTGGCGTGTGCGCCGGCGTTTTAGGGTTTCAATTCAGAAGCGCTCCCGGTATAATTACCGGTGGCTTTTGGCGCCGAAGCAGGCGCCCCGCTCCCTGGCCGAGGCCGGATGAGCGGCAGAGTTGATCTTTTCGCTGAAAGCATGCACACGACAGATATTGTTTGGAGGAAAACGATGCCCCAGGTATTACCCGCCCTGCCCTACGCGTTCAACGCCCTTGAGCCGCATATCGATGCGCAGACCATGGAAATCCATCACGACAAGCATCACGCCGCCTACGTGAACAACTTGAACGCCGCGATCGAGAAGCATCCCGAACTTGGCGACAAGACGGCGGAAGAGCTGATCAAGGACCTCGGCGCCGTTCCCGAAGACATTCGCCCGGCCGTCCGCAACAACGGCGGCGGCCATGTGAACCACTCCCAGTTCTGGGAGACCCTGACCCCGGGCGGCGCGACCGCTCCGACCGGCGCGCTGGCCGACGCCATCAACGCGACCTTCGGGAGCTTTGACGCCTTCAAGACCGCGTTCAACGACGCCGGCGTCAAGCGCTTCGGCAGCGGCTGGGCGTGGCTTGTCCAGGGCGCCGACGGCAAGCTGGCGATTGTCAGCACCCCGAACCAGGACAACCCCATCACCGACGGTCACACCCCGATCCTCGGCAACGATGTCTGGGAGCATGCGTACTACCTGAAGTATCAGAACCGCCGCCCGGAGTACCTGGCCGCCTTCTGGAACGTCGTCAACTGGGACATCGTCGGCGCTCGCTACGACGCCGCCGCGTAATCGTCTCTCGTAAGAACGAATATGGGGACGCCGGATATTTCCCGCGTCCCCATATTCGTTTCGAGAATTGACGCCCTTACTGTGCAAGTGCTATACTACGCTTAGAATTCACCAGGTTTTTCGGGAGAATCGCGATGTCCGCTAACGAAATCAGCGCCGGTCTTACGGAAAAGGTCAACGAGTATCGGATGATGAGCGCGCCGCTCGAACAGGCGATGCGCGAATTAGAGTACGCGCAGTCGCTGCTCAAGGCGCGCGCCGAAGACGATATCTCGAAGACGGTCCCGGCGCTCGCGGCGCTCGCGGATATTCTGGACATCTCGTCCTTGGACCTGCTGACGGCGCCAGACCGGCTGGCGTTTTTGCAGGAAGCAATGCAGCGCCGGGAAATCACCGCCGAGGAAGTCGGACATCAAATGCGGGCGCAGGTGGAGTCGGCGCAGTCGCGCGATGAACTGAAAGCACTGGGCCTGGGCGAGCAGATTTCTTAGCCAAACGCCAGAAATCGCCGCTGAAATGAACAAAGGGGGAAGAAGCATCGTGCTCCTTCCCCCTTCGCTTATTAACTACCGAAATGAACGGTCCGCAAATTAATGTGTGGACGCCATCTCACCCTGCCGTGGGCGGGAAATCTGATCCCAGGTATTGTTGACGCGCTGATAACATGCGACGCGACCGTCGAGGCTCGCCGGTAGGACGTCCTCCTGCTCGAGAACGATACTTCTACCATTTCCCCCGACCTGCTTGTAACGCCCTGGGTGAACCCGCTGACCCGCGAGATACAGGTCATCGTTCTGCTCGTGAAATTCAGGACCTTGCCACATTTTACATCTCCTTAAGTGGTCGCTCGTGTTAACTTGAATAAGGGTGGGTCAACCCATCCTTGGGCTGCGTCCATCGATATTCTTCCACCATTTCATGGTATTTTAACCTGTTTTTTTGCGCTCATTGAAAGACGGACGATTTTATTTTTCCAAAGCGCCGTCTGAGATTGAGGATTGATGCAATCTGGGCGCCTGGAGCGGGTCGTTAATGCGGGCGATTATGCTATAATTCGCCATCACGCCAATGCCTTATTCCACAACAAATGTCGTCATCGTCAATCCCACCGCCGGTCGGGGGGAAGCAGGCAAGCAAGTTCCAGCGATCCGCCGGCTGCTGGACTCCGATTCGGCCGACTGGGTCTGGCTCTACACTAAGGCGCGCGGCGACGCCGAAAGCATGGCGCGCGAAGCGGCCGCCGGCGGCGCGAAGATCGTCGTGGCTGTGGGCGGCGACGGCACCTTGCACGAAGTCGCGAACGGCCTCCTGGGCACGCAGACGACCCTGGGACTGATTCCTTTCGGCACCGGCAACGATCTGGCGCGTTCCTTGAATCTCTTTGGGAACTTGGAGGTCGCCTGCCGCGCTGTTACCCACGGGCGGATATTGCATCTCGATGTCGGCGTGATCGAGGGCGCGGGATTCGACGGTCCTCGCCACTTTCTCGTGATCGCGGGAACCGGATTCGATGCGCGCACAGCGCAAACGGTCAACAATGGCGTCAAATGGATCGCCGGCGCGCCGGCCTATGTCATCGGGGCGGTCAAAACGCTGATGGGCTTCAGTCCGTTCGCGCTGACGCTGACGGCGGACGGCGAGAAGCGCGAAACGCGCGCGATGTTTGTCTCGGTGGCGAACGCCGAGACGACCGGCGGCGGCATGAAGATCGCGCCGGGAGCGAAGGTCGATGACGGTCAGTTCGATATCTGCCTGGTCGGGGCCGTTTCGAAGCTGACGCTGCTGCACCAGCTCACGAAAGTTTTTGACGGCGCGCATGTGCGCCACCCCGCCGTCACGATACTGCGCGCTTCGGAGATCACGCTGGAGGCCGATCCGCCGCAGCCGCTGCTGATTGACGGCGAAGTTTTGGGGACGACTCCCGCAAAGATCACCCTCCTGCGCGGCGCCCTGCCGATGCTGGTTCCCGCCGAGTCGAATACCGTTGCGTAACGGGGAGCGTCTGGGGCTAATGGACGCCGTGATTCCCGCCGGCGGCGAGATCGACGCCGCGTACCAGGATGCCGCCGGATCGCGCCACCGAGCCCTGGCGCCCATCGGTCGGAGCCAGACACCGGTGATGCAGATCGTCGTCGATGCGCTGCGCGGCAGCGGCGCCGTCGCGTCCATCATCGCGGTCGGGCATCCAGATTTACAGTCGAAAATCCAGGGCGTGGATCGGTGGATCGACGCCGCGCCCTCCGGCCCGGAAAACATTCTCGCCGGCTTAGCTCAGGCAAAAACGCCGATGGCGCTGGTGTGCACGTCCGACCTGCCGTTTCTTCAGGCGCAGAGCGTCGCGGCGTTCGCCGAGCGTATTCCCGCCGACGCGGACATCGCCCTGGGGCTGGTCGATGCGGATGAGTTCAATCGCGCTTACCATGACGCCCCGCCGTCGACGTTCGTCACTCTGCGCGGCATGGCGCCGGCGACCATCAGCGGGCTGTTCGCGACACGCCCAAAAACGCTGATTGACAACAGCGACCTGCTCCGCACGGCGTTTGAGTCGCGCAAGAGTCAGTGGCGATCGGCGCAGCTTTTGGGACCGCGTTTGACGTGGCGGTTTTTGACCCGATCGCTGGCGCTCGGCGCGGTGGTTCAGCGCGCCGAGGCGATCCTGGGATGCCGCGCCGCCGTCCTTGAGGGAAGCGCGCCGGATCTCGCATTCGATATTGACGCCGTTGAAGATTATCAATACGCCAAAACCAGAAAGTGACACGAAGAACGGCGCTATGATACACGCAGCCGCAAAGCCCTCTCGTCCCATGCTGGTGCGGATCGGCACCGGGATCGTCGGCGCCCTTTTGTACAGCATCATGATCTTCCTCGGCGACGGCCTGCCGTTCGCCGCGGGCGTCGCCGTCTTCGCCGTGCTTGGGGTGGACGAGTTTTACCGAGCCGTCCGGACTCAGGGCGCCGATCCCAACAAAGTTCTCGGATTCCTCGCCTGTATCGTATTTCAATACGCGGCCTGGACGCATGGGGGCGCGGCGTTTGCCTCGTACCTTCCCGCCGTCCTGATGCTGATGGTGATGGCGAACTTGATCACGGAGATGGTGAAGCGCCAGCCGCGCCCGATCATCAGTGTCGGATCGACGCTGCTGGGCGCCGTCTATGTCGGCTGGCTCTTTTCCTACCTCACGCTGCTGCGCAGCACCAACGCCAATATCCTGACGCCGCCGATCCACGGCACCACAACGGCCGAATGGCTGGTGGTGTTCGTGACCGCGACGACCTGGCTTTCCGACGCCGGCGCGCTCTTTGCGGGCCGGGCACTGGGCCGCAACAAACTAGCGCCGGAGATCAGCCCCGCCAAAACGGTGGAGGGCAGCATCGGCGGCTTGATCGCGTCGGGCCTGGGCGGCGTTGTCCTCAGCTTATGGCTGCATCTGCCGATGGGACACGCCATTATCCTGGGCGTCCTCTGCGGCTTCGCCGGGCAGATCGGCGACCTTTGCGAATCCCTGCTCAAGCGCGAGCTGAGCATCAAGGACTTCGGGCACTGGATTCCCGGCCACGGGGGGGTTCTGGACCGCATCGACAGCCTGCTCTTTTCGGCGCCGCTGGCGTTCTATTACATCCAGTTCTTCCTGATCAACAAGCATTAGAGAAATTCGCAAGCACTCGAGAAATCACCATGGCCTCAAGAACGCGTCTTCCGCTCCGCGCCGCTCTCCTGCCGGCTTTGGGCCTCTGCTCTGCTTTCACCTCGATCGCTGCACACGCGCAGGCGCCGCTGCGCTGCCTGATCGTCGGCGGCGGGCCGGACAAGCAGTACAACCAAGTCGCGATCGAGAGCAATGTGCGATACGTCCAGCGTCTCCTGCCGACCGGGACCAAGAAACGCGTGCTGTTCACCAACGGAAGCCTCACCGCCGCCAACGTCCAGTACGAAGACGAGCATCAGCACGAGCGCTACCGCGCCACGACCCTGAAATCGATCGACGGTCCGGCGCGCCTTGCAACCTTCCAAAAGACTTTCAGCGGCCTTTCCGCCGACGCCGGCGGCCCCTTCCTGCTCTACTTCACCGGGCATGGCAGTCCGGACGAAGACGGGACCTACACCAACAACGCCTATGACATGTGGGCCGACGACGTGCTCACGGTGGACTCGCTTTCCGACGCGCTCGACAACGCCGACGCATCCTCCCCAACGGTGCTCGTGATGGCGCAGTGCTTTTCCGGAGCGTTCGCCGATGTCGTCTTCCGAAGCGCCCACACCAAGGGCCCTTCGCTGCGTCCCAATTTCTGCGGTTTCTTCGCCAGCGTCTCCGTACGCCCCGCCGCCGGCTGCACACCCGAAGTCAACGAAGCCGACTATCACGACTTCACATCCTATTTCTTCGGCGCCCTCAGCGGCCACGACCGTCTCGGCCACGCCGTCACCGGCGCCGACTACGATCGCGACGGGCGAGTCGGCATGAACGAAGCCTTCGCCTACGCCCTGATTCACGACCCGTCCATCGACACCCCCGTGTCCACATCCGACGCCTTCGTGCGCCGCTACGTCAAGACACCCGAACCAATCGTCTTCCACACCGCCTACTCCGATGTCCTCAAATGGGCCTCTCCGCCGCAGGCCGCCGCCCTCGAAGCCCTCTCCAAGCAGCTCGGCCTGCACGGCGAGCTGCGCCTGCTGACCGCCTACCGCACCTTCAAACAGCGCACGACCGACACGCCCGACGCCGACGCCCCCGAAGACGAAGACGAGCTCACCGCCCGCTGGATCCGCATCGTCCGCCTCGCCAAAACCATCGTCCTCGCCCACACGCTCACCACCGGCCCCGACGAGGCCCTCAAAACCCAATACGCCGCTTTGCTCCAGGCTGAATCCGCCAATCCGATCGCTCCCAAAACTCCTTAACGACTCGTAATTATGGGATAAAATAAGATCGGCTTCGTAAGTCCAGGAGCTCACTCGCAGAGGGATATCGTTCGGGAGAATTGTGTCATGGCGAGAAAACCTTTCAGGACGCCGGAATCTGACGCCCTTCCCCCCGTTGACCTGTACGAGGCGATTGGCGGCTCGGCGAAATGCCGCGAGCTTTCCGCCGCGTTCTATGCCCGGGTCGACAACGATCCCACTCTGGCCCCTCTGTTTCCGGGAAAGACTCACAAGTGCGCCATCGAGGAGATGTCGGCGTTCCTGGCTCAGTTCCTGGGCGGCCCTTCGAAAGACGCGCAGCGCCGATGGTGGTTAAGCCTCCGTGAGTCCCATCTTCGGTTTTCGATCGGGCAGAAGGAGCGGAAAGTGTGGGTAGAAATGATGGCCAAAACCTTATCCGATATGGAGATGAGCCAGACCATGCGCAGCGCGTTGATGGAGCTTTTCGAGGAATCATCCGCATATCTTGTCAATACTGGCCCGGCAGTGGCCGCGACAACTTGCCAGCCGGAAACTTCGGACGTACACACGCAGATTCGACATCGATGGGAGCAGCAATGCGAGTTAGATAAAGCTGTGTTGGCGGTCCGCGAGGGCGACTTAAACCGCGTGACTGCTCTTATCGAGGGGCCGCTGCTGCCGTCGTGGCTCCAGCAGAGCCGCTCAGTGTTCACGCAGTTCGTAGGAGTTTTGATCGGAAGCGGCCATGACGTCATGGCGGAATACGCGCTGCAAACGTTGTGGGAGAATCCCGATCTGGCGCACGAACGCTACAGCGGACGCACCCTGCTGCACGCGGCGGCCGCCGCCGGGAATTTGCCGATGGTTGCGCACCTCCTAGACCTGGGCGTCGACGCCGACGTCCAGGACGAACGCGGTCATACACCGCTCCACAGCGCAGGAAACGAATGCGGCGGTTCCGGCGCTGTCGTGAGAGCGTTGGTTCATGGCGGCGCAAGCGTGGATGCCTGTGACGGGGTTAAACGCTGCACGGCGCTGCACATGGCGGCGAGGCGCGGTAATGTCGAGGTTGCCAAGGCGTTAGTGGAATTCGCCGCGAATATCGAAGCGCGGGACAGTCTTGGCGAAACGCCGCTTCGGCGCGCCGTCAATTGCGGGAAGACTGCTGTCGCGGCGTACCTGTTGGCGCGGGGAGCTGATCCGCTTTCCGTGGGAAGCAAGGGCCTCACTCCCCTCTCGGCCGCGCGCAGCGACCAAATGCGGCGCTTATTGCAAACCGGGATCAGGAAGTAAGATATCATAATCTCATATACCGATCCCCCTTTCCATCCTCTCAAGCCCTCCTACAGAGATTTTTGAGCATCTATTGAATAAGACGCGGTATTGTATTCTCGCGTCGGCGGCAATCGACGCGATTATTCTACTTGCCTGGGAAATCGTGTGAGGCGTCTTATGAAAGCATTGGTCAAGAGCAAATCGGAACGGGGTCTGTGGCTGGAAGATGTGCCGATGCCGAAGGTCGGTATCAATGATGTGCTGATCAAAGTCGATCGCACGGGCATCTGCGGCACGGATCTGCACATTTATCATTGGGACGCCTGGGCGCGAAAGACCGTGCCCGTCCCCCTGGTGACGGGGCATGAGTTTGTCGGCGAGATCGTCGAAGTCGGCTCCAATGTCAACGATTTCTTTCCCGGCGAAATTGTCAGCGGCGAGGGGCATGTCGTCTGCGGACGCTGCCGTAACTGTCTCGCGGGCCGGCGCCATCTCTGCAAGGACACGCAGGGCATCGGCGTCAACCGCCAGGGCGCGTTCGCGGAGTATATCTCCCTGCCGATGACCAACGTCTGGCACCACCGTCCCGGCGTCGATCTGGATCAGGCGTCGATCTTCGATCCCTTCGGCAACGCCGTCCACACGGCTCTTTCTTTTCCCATTCTCGGCGAAGATGTCCTGATCACCGGCGCGGGCCCGATCGGCGTGATGGCCGCCGCCGTTTGCCGCCATGCGGGAGCGCGCTTTGTGGTGGTCACCGATGTCAACGAGTATCGTCTGGATCTCGCCCGAAAGATGGGCGCGACGGTAGCGGTCAATGTGCGCGAGCAAAATCTGGCGGATGTCCAGCGCGAGTTGGGGATGACGGAAGGCTTCGATGTCGGCCTGGAGATGTCGGGCAACCCGGCCGCCATGCAGGATATGATCGGCAACATGTGCCACGGCGGCAAAATCGCCATCCTCGGCATTCCCTCCGGCTCCATCGATGTGGACTGGAACAAAGTCGTCTTCAATATGCTGACCCTGAAGGGCATCTATGGCCGCGAGATGTACGAGACCTGGTACATGATGACCGTGATGCTGCAAAACGGTCTGGATATTTCGCCGGTCATCACCCACCGATATCACTACACGGAGTACGAAAAGGGATTTGAAGTGATGGATTCGGGCCAGTCGGGCAAAGTCATTCTGAACTGGCGCGACGTCTGAAAGGAAACGCAATGTACGGAGCGGTAAAAGATCGGATCGCGCAGGAGATCGGCGCGATCCGTGAGGCGGGACTTTACAAAGACGAGCGCGTGCTGAGCACGCCGCAGGACGCTCATGTCCAGGTCGGGTCGGATGCCCCGGTGCTCAACATGTGCGCCAACAACTATCTCGGCCTCGCGGAGCATCCCACGGTGATCGCCGCCGCGCGCGAATCGCTGGACAAGTGGGGCTACGGCCTGGCCTCGGTGCGCTTTATTTGCGGCACTCAGCAAGTCCACAAGCAGCTTGAAGCCGAACTGAGCAGCTTCCTCGGGATGGAGGATACGATCCTCTACTCGTCGTGTTTCGACGCCAACGGCGGCCTCTTCGAAACGCTGCTCGGCGCCGAGGACGCCGTGATCTCCGACGAGCTCAACCACGCTTCCATTATCGACGGCGTGCGGCTCTGCAAGGCGCAGCGCTTCCGATACCGCAACAACAACATGGAAGACCTCGAAGCGAAGCTAAAGGAAGCGAGCGGCGCGCGCACTCGCCTGATCGCCACCGACGGCGTCTTCTCCATGGACGGCATCATCGCCGACCTTCCCGCGATCTGCGAGCTCGCCGAACGCTACGACGCCCTGGTGATGGTGGATGACTCCCACGCGGTCGGCTTCATGGGCAAGACGGGACGCGGGACGCACGAGCATCATGGCGTCATCGATAAGATCGACATCATCACCGGCACCCTCGGCAAGGCGCTGGGCGGCGCCAGCGGCGGCTACACCAGCGCCCGCCGCGAAATCGTCGAACTGCTGCGCCAGCGCTCGCGCCCTTACCTCTTCTCCAACTCCCTCGCGCCGGCGATCACCGCGGCGTCTCTCGCCGTTCTGGAGATGCTCACCCACTCCACAGAGCGACGCGATAAACTCGAAGAAAACACCAAGTTCTTCCGCCAGGGCATCACCGATCTGGGTTACACCGTCGTCCCCGGCGAGCACCCGATCGTGCCGATCATGCTCGGCGACGCCGCCCTCGCCGGCCGCGTCTCCGAAGCCATGCTGCGCAAAGGCGTCTACGTGGTCGGCTTCTCTTACCCCGTCGTCCCGCAGGGCAAAGCGCGCATCCGCACGCAGGTCTCCGCCGCGCACTCCCGCGAAGACCTGGAGTTCGCGATTGCCAAATTCGGCGAAGTAAAGTCGGAATTGGGGATTTGACGAGTTTACCGATGACTCAGACGAAGGAAATTTTCACCATGACATCCACAAAAACAACCGCCGCCTCGGTGCTGGCGCTCAGCCTGGCGGGAGCGGCGTTCACCGTCTCCCCTCTTTTTGCCGACACCCCGGCCTCGCCTTTGTTCTCGGCGAAGACCATCCAGGTGCATGAAGTCTATGCGCAAGTTTCGGGCGCGGACGCCACGCTCACGCCCGTGTTTACGTTTGATGTCAAAGTTGTGCGTCCCAGCAAGGTTAAGGTTCTGATGACGGTCAATCAGGATAAGACCGGCAAAGGAAAGCCGAACCAGTATATCGACGACGGCAAGGTGGAGCGCGAGTATAACTCCAATAAAAACACCTTCACGATTGTCGATGCAAAAACCGCAGGCGACTCGCACTCGCAGATTCGCGGGATGTCGATGGTGGATAAGTACCTCACCGCAAAGGGACAGCCGGAGGCGGGCTCCACTCGCACCATCTCCACGGAAACCGTCGGCGGTCAGGCCTATACGGTTGTTTCGGACAAGCAGCCGCCGCGCCAAAGCGGTCCCAACAAATTTTATGTGGTGACCAGCCAGCTTTGGATCAACAAGGCGACGCGGCTTCCCGTAAAGAACAGCTTTATGATGGAGACGGATGGCAAAATCCGCGAAACCGGCCGAATGACCTTCTCGAACTGGGTTCTCAACAAACCCATCCCAGCCACGCAGGTCGCCTGGATTCCGCCGGTGGGCGCCACGCTTGGTTCTGAGCCGAAGCTGCTGGCCGCTGGCGCCGTCGCTCCAGACTTCACGGTGCTGACCTCCGACGGCAAAACGACCCATCTGTCTGACTTCAAAGGGAAGGTCGTGGTGCTTGATTTGTGGGCGACCTGGTGCGGCCCCTGCCAGGCGTCGATGCCCCACCTGGACAGTGTCTACAAGGCGACCAAGGACCAAAACGTGCAGGTCCTCGCGGTTTGCGTCTGGGATAAAAAAGACGCCTACGAGAAGTGGCTGACCGAAAAGGGAACCACGTTCGCCTTCCCCACCTATTTCGACAGCGACAGCAACGACAAGAGCTTCGCCGCGACCAAGTACGGCGTCACCGGCATCCCAACGCAATACGTCATCGACAAAGACGGCACGATCGCCGCAAGCAACGTCGGCTACGGCGACGGCGACCACCGCCTGGAAGACGAACTGACCAAGCTCGGAATCACCTTGCCCAAGACAACCGCCAGCGCGGACGCGAAATAGTCCGTCGCACTCCCAAACGCCAGAGCCCCTTTGTACGTGTCTTATCACACTCACAAAGGGGCTTTGATTTTCTATACCTCAAGCGTGAGTGGCTCGGCTAAAACGCGAAGCTCCAGTGAGCCGCCAGGGATTTTGCCTCACTTTCCGTCACGGGGATAATTGCGCCGTGTTTTGGTGAGGCGAAGTTAGTCGCTTTCATAGCGCCGTTATTGAAATGACCAATATCCTTGAAGTGGACAAAGTCGGTCGTCTCACTGAATCCGAAATTGTGCGGCTCGATGCCGAAGATATCGTACATCAGCACATAGGTATCCGTGTCAAGGCGCCGCCAGACGTTGGGAGCTTCGCAGGGCGCATTCTCCGGATCGATCTTGGCCGGGTTGTAGACGTAGCCTTCGTTGATCTGATCCGATACCGCCTGCCTGAGGCCGCCCGGCGTTTCGTGGGCAACGTAGAACATGTGAAACTTATCGCCAACTTTGGTGATATCGGCATCGATAACGTTGACATTCTCGCGCGGGTACTTGAACAGCGGCCTGGGCGTGGTCTCCAGTTTGGTGAAATCGTCGTCTGCGTATGAGTAATAGAGCATGTTCGGCCCATTACCGAAACGGATAGTGAAGTAGACCATCAGCTTGCCGGTAGCTTCGTCATAAATCGTTTCCGGCGCCCAAGCGCACCCGATGTCGGCCATTTCGGGAAACGCCTGATCGACACGGAAGATGGCGTGTGACCAATGGATGAGGTCTGTTGACTTCATAAAAATCAGCGCACGGTTGTTTCCCCACTCGTACAGTTCGCCTGGCCGCTCCCATTCGGTGTCGCGCAAGCCCGCCTGCTGGGCGTAAATGTGGAGGTCAGTCATGGCCATGTAGAACGCCCCATCTGGTCCGCGCATGATGTGCGGGTCGCGGATTCCCTTCTGTTCGGCCAGATCGCGTCCGTTCATCACGGGCTTGGCGTCGTTGATGTCGGTGAACGAGTAGCCATCGTGACTGAGCGCGAAATACACGCTGTGTGTATCGTCTTTGAAATAGACAAACAGGTAGGCGCTCGGGTCCGCCGGAGTGGTTTGCAGCATAAAAGCATCCTTCAAGTAAAATATTACGTACGGCACAACGGGAATAAGAAGGAGAAGGTCGATCGGCCGACGTCGCCATCCGATGAGAGCCACCATCAATGACATGATCAAGTATTTGAGCTAGTCTCAATGTTATCACAGCGATATTCCGCTGTCAAGACAGTTCCGTGAATTTTCCAGTCTCTCGGACACGTGAATATCTCAGGATGCCCCGCGCATTCTCCGCGCGTATAAAGCTGTAAATACTTCAGCGCAATTTGAGTGGCCGGAGCCTTGACATTGCCCGGGCTTCGTGATAATATTCATGAAACCGGTTACACGGTAATAAAGAAGATGTTTGCCGGAATTGCGAGACTGGTCGCTCCATCCAGCGACAATCGGCGCTTTCCTTCTGTTCGGCGCGACTGCGGCGCGGGCCGATGCGATGCGCAGCATCCGGCTGCCGCACGGCTATAACGACATTTTGATGTCGTTTCGTTAGTTCCTTGTTGAATTTGAGTCAGTACTCCCCGATTATTCAGCATCGCCAGCAGATTTTATGAACGTCTAAACATCCGTGAACGGCGTTCCCCAGACTGAAATTTTGTGAAAGAGCACATCTTCCCATGCACATTGACAGATTCCTCGCTGTGAGAACCTCTTGTCTGACCTGCGGCGCGACGCTGCTGCTTGCGGTCGTCGGAATCATGACGCCGATTTTGTGTTCGGCAAAAACGACCAGGACCACGTATCGTTATACCGGCGATATCCACTTTGATATTGCAAAGATCCCCTTCAGCCGGTTTGGGTCGTATATGGCCTTCTCGGAACTGTCAGGGAGCCAAGAGTCTAGCTCCTTATCCAAACTCTATCTCAGGAATATGCGCGGAGGTCCTAGCGACGCCGAGCACCCCGCATTCAAAATCGAACTCCTCCGCGAGAAGAAGCCAATTTCGTTTAGCATCCTGGCTTCTCCAACTCTCCTCCATTTGACGGCCGAGGGCGGCGGCGTTGATATCTTCTTCTCGAAAACGAACCGCATCCGTTTTCGAGCAAATGGCGTTTCCGTAAGCTTTGTATCGGTCGGGCCGGAACATAGCGAAGCTCGTGAGAACGGACATTGGGAGTTGGAGTCCAACTCAGGAATCAGTGAGAAATATATGCTTTCGGCGTTGAATGGCGGCCTTAGCATCTCCCCGGCAACTCCGGATGCTCCTATGGCCGCAAATTTCACGCCAAGCTCGGGCTCCAATGGGATTGAAGGGATGATTGAGACTTACGACGACAAGACGGTTCCATCCCCTGTCCATGGCGGCTTTACGTCCGAGCAGAATGCTGTCAAGCAGGAGTATAGAAAATGGTTGAATCGAATGCCCCAGGTATCGCCGGAGTTCGGCGCGGGAGCGGAATTGGCCGCTTATGTGAACTGGGAAAGCGTTGTTGCGCCGAAGGGCTTTCTCGATCGACCGGCTATGCTCATGTCCAAAAACTGGATGGCCAGGGTTTGGGCTTGGGATCATTGTTTCAATGCGATGGCGCTCAGTTTCAGAGACCCGAACTTTGCATGGCAGCAGTTCATAATCCTCTTTGATAACCAATTGCCGTCCGGCGCGCTCCCCGACACGATCAGGGACGCAACTCAAGAAACCAAATACTCGAAGCCTCCAATCCATGGATGGGCGTTGAATTGGATGATGCAGCATGGCGGATATTCCGATAGAAAGCATCTGGCTGAAGTTTACGTGCCGCTCGAACGATGGACGAACTGGCGCCTTCAGGATGGCGATGGGAATCACGATGGTCTTCCCAAATACAATACAGGGCCGGACTCCGGATGGGATAACTCCACGGTTTTTCAATCGGGGGTTTCAATGGAGACGCCTGAATTAAGCGCCTATCTCGTTCTGCAAATGGATACATTGTCAAAGATCGCACATGACCTTGGCAAAGACAGCGAAGCAGCAGCATGGGCTAAGAGGTCGGATCAACTATTGCAGACGATGCTGACGAAGCTTTGGCGCGCCGATCATTTCGTCGCCATCCGGGCCGACAACGGAGCCGCCGTCGAATCGGAAAGCCTCGAACTGTATTTGCCCCTCGTGCTGGGCAAGAAACTCCCGATTCCTGTTCGAGAAAAGATGATTGAGGGTCTTATGCGACAAGGGCGCTTTAGAACAGATCATGGATTCTCCAGTGAAGCGCTCACGAGCAAATACTACGGGGCGGACAGCTACTGGTGCGGACCGATCTGGGCTCCGACCTCCATGCTGTTGGCGGAAGGCATGGACTCTATCGGTCAGAAAACCCTTGCGGAGAATCTGCGTCTGGATTTCTGCAAAATGGCGCAGCAGAATGGCGTATCGGAGAATTTCGATGCTCAGACCGGAAACGGTCTGCGCGATCCTGCTTACACCTGGACTTCGAGCGTGTATCTCATCTTTGCGCATCAACTGTGGGCTTCACGCTGACACTATGAATCAAAACCAACTCCCCTCATCGTAGTCATAGACAAATGAAAGGCGTCTGCGGATATCGCAGACGTCTTTCATTTTTTCTACGCGAGTGCTATCGTCTTAACGGTGGTCGATGAGGTCGCCCCAGATGGTTTGCAGGTAGTCGATCTGGCGCGTATGGCCGGACATGTGGTCGGCGGGAATGGTCATCCAGAAACGGAAGGGCATCTCTCCGAACGCCGTCGTGAGGTTTGTGTCCAGAGCCTCCGGCCCGGCGATCTCTAGTGACGCGATCACGTCGGCGACGGTGTCTTCGAGGAGTTTAACCACCGATTCGCGCGAATTGATGCCCGCAGGAACGACGCGCATTTGCTCAAAGGCTTCGGCCGGGTTCAATGAAAGCGGCCAGGGTTTGCCCTGAAACAGGGTGGCGAAGGCGGCGTTGGCGGCGGCGCAGTGCGCCGCGATCTGTATGGGCGTGCGGGCGGTCGGCGATGGCGACCAGTTCAGCTTCTCATCGGGAATAAAGGAGAACGTGGCCAGCAGCAAGTCTCGGGAACTCAATGTAACGCTCTTGGCGCCGTCAAGCGCTTCCCGCGCGGGCGATGCAATGGTCTCTAACATATCTTATTTCCTCTCGTGGTTTTTCGTATGGGATGATCTCACACCAATAACGGTGTTTGCGCGATGTGCTGCTCGATGTTCTTCATCTGCTCCGTCCAGCCGCCGTCATTCATGCGGAACGCTTCCTCGCGGCGACTGCTGGGAACGTTGTTGAAGCCGGATTCCGTCAGGCGCAGGAGCGCGCCGTTGGGGGCGGGCTCCAAAGTAAACTCGACAAGCGTGGGAGTTTCGGCGGAATAGTCCACGCTGGGATCGATGGCGTAGGGACGCCAGGTAAAGGAGAAGAGGCGCTCCGGCTCGATCTTCTGCACGACGGAGTTCCACTGGACATGCTCGTAGCCCGGATAGGTGATGTGACCGGTCGAAACCTTCCCCGGTTCGAACGGTCCGTCCAGCTTCACGCGAAACCACTCCCCAAATTCTTGATAGTCCGTCAGAGCGCGCCACACGCGGGACACGGGCGCTTTTAACTCAATCTGTTTCTCAATACGATCGCTCGACATCTGCTTTCCTCGCTTCCTTGTGGTAGGTCCGATCCAAACTGCTCATTAGCAACCTTCTTATTGCATATTACCCCGAAGCAAAACAAAAAAGCAACTCTAAAGTTGCTTTTTTGTTTGTAAAAACCGAAGCGAGTTTTGTATTATGCAATGAGCGACGGCAGCACGCCCGGCGTTTCCACGCTCGCGCGCAGATCGTCCACGACCTGGGGCAAATGCGCGATCAGTTCGTCGAGGGATTCGGACGTCCACTCTTCAAAATCGACAACCGTTGTCATCAGCTCTTCGTCGGGGCCGCGCCGGGACACAGAGTGCTCGACCGTCCAATCCGCGCCGTCGCATTCCACCTCGAAGCGCCATTCCGCGTCGGAGCCGTCCGTAAAGTTCGCGGACACTGAGGCGCTGAAGATGACGAGAGAGTGCTGCCGGTCCCCATCGCGCGACTTTCGCTCGAAGCTTCGGGGCGGTGAATCATAGAGGCGCGCCTCTTTGACGCTCGGGCGCTTGAGCAGCCAACTCAGCAATCCGCGCAGCTCCGCGCGGGCTTGCGAATAAGCGTGCAGGAATTGGAATACGGTCTTGGTTTCTGAGTCCATAGCTTACTTTCCGAAAATGAGAGGCGACAAGATGGAAGAAATCTCTTCTGGAGACATTCTACCTAACATCCCGCTTCAAGTGAGAGCGCGGACATTCAAAAGGCGTCTGCTGGAGCCAGCAGACGCCTTTCGCGCGTTATCATTCACGTCCCAACCATCAGTCTTCGACAAAAGACTTCAGCCGGAAGAGCGCCTGATCCCACTGCCGCGCCACCTGATCGAGATATTCTTTTACCTCCACCATTGGCTCCGGATTGAACTTGAATAGCGTCTCCCGGCCCGCCCGAACGCCATGCACGATCCCGGCGCTTTCCAGAACGCGCAGGTGCTTGGTGACGGCCTGCCGGGTGATATGGGAGCCCTCGGTCAGTCGTGAGATCGAATAGGGCTGACCGACACAGAGCTTCGCCACCAGCGCCAGACGCGTTTCATCGCCCAGCGCGGCGAAGATGGCGGCGCGGTTCGCGGGGTTGACGCCGGTGTTATGGTGATTTTGTAACATAGTTCTCGATATTCTCCAGCTGGGATGTCCAGCCGCCTTCGTCCATGCGGAACGCCTCCAGACGACGGCCGCTAGGAATATTCTCAAAACCGGACTCGATCAGCCGAAGAAGCGTGCCGGTTTCGGTCTCCTCCAGCAGAAATTCGACGAGCGTGGGCGTCTCCACGGAGTAATCGATGGCGGGATCGATAGCGCCGGGGTGCCAGGTGTAGGAGAAGAGGCGCTCGGGCTCCATCTCCTTGATTACGACGTTCCAGCGGACGTGCTCAAAGCCCGGATAAGTCATATGCCCGGTCGATATCTGCCCGGACACAAAGGGGCCGTCCACCTTCACGCGAAACCACTCGCCAAACTCCTGGTAATCCGTCAGCGCGCGCCACACGCGCGCGATGGGCGCTTTCACTTCAATCTGCTTCTCGATACGGTCCTGGGACATGGAATTTCACTCCGCCTTTCACAAAAACGCAACTTGATAATTGCATATTAGCATATCGTGATGGAAAACGCAACCCACGGACCGCCCTGATGCGACGTAAGAATGCGCCTGCGGAAGTCCGCAGGCGCCGGCGATACCCTCACTCTACGCTCTGGAGTTGCCCTTCACCAGCGCCATGAATTCCTGGCGCGTGGCGCGGTCGTCGCGGAAGAGGCCCATGACGTGCGAAGTGACCATGGTGGACGCTTGCTTTTGAACGCCGCGCATGAGCATGCACATATGCGCGCCTTCGATCACGACGGCGACGCCGCGCGGGCTGAGGGCGGTCTCGATGGCTTCGGCGATCTCAGTGGTCAGGCGCTCCTGAACTTGCAGGCGGCGCGAGAACATATCGACGAGGCGCGGAATTTTGCTCAGGCCCACGATCTTGCCGTCGGGAATATACGCGACGTGGACCTTGCCGTAGAACGGCAGCATGTGGTGTTCGCACATCGAGTAGAACTCGATATCCTTCACGACCACCATGTCGTCGTAATCTTCATGGAAGATCGCGCCGTTCAGCAGCGTCTCCACATCCTGCTTGTAGCCGCTGGTCAAAAACTTGAGCGCTTCGGCGACGCGGTGCGGCGTGCGCAGCAGTCCCTCGCGATCCGGATCTTCGCCGACGAAGGTCAGGATATCGCGATATTTGTCTTCCAGTTCTTCCTGGCTGACATTTTTCTTCGAGCCGCCGCCTGTGGGGCGCTGATCGCGTGAAGGTCGAATTTCCAAATCCTCGATGTTCTCCTCATCGGTCGTGGGTAAAAATGACATGATTCACTCTTCTTCTAAGGCTCTTCGCCGTAATACTTAAATACGTTGCGCGGCGTTTCACGGACGAGCACCCGGTACAGTCTGGCCGGACCGAGCGGCGCGTTCGCAAGGCGATTCGCCAATTTCTCCCAAATCACTTTGGTGACGTTCTCGGATGTCGGATTGAGGCCGGAAAACTCAGGAACGTCGTAATTGAGATGCTTGTGATCGAACGGCCGCAGCACCTCCTCTTCGACGATTTGGTCGAGCAGCGCCATCGGCGCGATCTCGCCCGTACGGGAGTCTGGCTCGCCGGACAGCGTCACCTCGATCTCGTAATTGTGCCCATGCCCGTTTTCCCAGTTGCACTTGCCGAAGATCTCGGCGTTCTCTTCCTCGGAGAGCTTCTGGGAGTGCAGGCGGTGCGAAGCGGAAAAATCATACATGCGTGTCGCGGTCAGCAATGGTTCGTCCTTTCTCCTCGATACGGACGACAGCATCGCCCATCGCTCATCGGATTCCCAGAGGGTCACGCGCACCAGTCGTCCCTGCGGCGGGATTTTCCCGGTGCAGCGCTCCCAAATGAATCGCGTCAGATTTTCGGGCGTCGCGGGAGTATCCCGCAGCGCGGGAACATCGTGATCGAGAATTTTGCCGTCCAGCCACGAAACAATCTCCGCCTTCATGACGGCGTCGATATCACGGATATTGACCACCATCCCCGAATCGGGATCGATCTCGCCGGCCACGGCCAGCTCGCACGAATAATCGTGACCTCCGGCCCGGCCGGTCAGGCTTCCCGTATCTCCCGCCGAAAACCGCGCGCGGCGACAGAGCGCAATGGTCATAGCGAATATACCTTCAATCGAGAGAGCTAAGCCGCAAACAAAATGCCTGTCTCACCAGGTAAACAGGGCAGTCATAGGAAATAGTTCCCAACATCATATTCCCCTTGACTCAAAAACGACAAACGACGCGGCTGATATCAGCCACGTCGTTATCATTTCGATGTGCGGGAAGTTTCATCCAGCAGAGGCGGTGTCGATCAATCGTTTCCGCTACGCATATAGAACGGAGTGTAAGCCTCCATGGCATGGGCCGGACGCTGCGAAGAAGCTCCAGGGCCGGGGTCGTGAACAATTGTCGCTGTTTCGCTCGCGGATCCACGCGATGGATCAATCGTTCCTGCCTGACGCGATGGATCCACCGTTCCCATCTGATTGTTAGGGCGCGTCAAATGCACGGACCGGGCGCTGGAAGGCAGCGCAAAGGCGACAGTGTGCATGTAATCCACTTTGGAGCGAACTCCAGAGAGAATGTCGTTGGCATGTGATGACGCGCTCGCGACCCGAGTCGTATCGTCAGGAGTCGGCGCAATCGGAGCGGGCGGCGTGGGCGCGTCGTTTATTGGCGCGGCGGTCGTGTCATGCGACGGCGTGTCTCGATTGGCGATCTGCGTATCGTCCGGATGCTTGTTCACCGCAGACGGCGGCTTATGCAGCGGATTGTGCGGCGCCTGCGCGACGTGCGTATTACCCCCCGTGGGAATGACGAACGCCTTCGGCGCCTTGGAATGGATGTGGACTTCGGGCAGCGCTGCGAGGAGCTGCTTCGATGTCAGAGGCGTCACCATATTGGAATGCTTGGCGTTATCGCCAGCCTCAGGACGCGCGCCATTTCCAACGGCTCCCTCATGCGGGACATCGGACGGAAGGCGAGTGGCGACATTCGCGTTCTTTTTCGGAGGAACGATGACAGTGGGCGTCGGGTTCGGCTTCACTGACGCCGATGGGGTGACGTTCGGCGTCGTCTCAAGCGGCTGAGAGGCGACTTTCGGCCCGTCCTTCACGGCCACCGGACGATTGCCGGATGGGTGGAGCGTGATTTGCGCCACGACCATCGCGCCGATCAAGATCGTGAATGCGGCGGCGAAGGCCGGGCGGTAGACAAGCGGCGTGCGCGCGGGCCGCGCCTGCTTGCCCGTCTCCAGGTCGGCGATGGCGCTGCGAATCCGCAGGCTCATATCCGGGGGCGGGAGGGCGGGTTCGCGGTGCGCAAGCACCGCGTTCGTCGCCTGCATCCAGGCCAGAGCTTTGCGGCAATCTTCGCACTCCAACAAGTGCGCTTCCACGCGGGCGGATTCCGCGGGAGCGGTCATTTTGTCGGAATACAGCGAGAGCAGCGGCTGAATGTCGTGACATCCAGAGCCGGGATCGACAGGCTTTCGATGGGTTACTTGGGAAAACCAGGCGGAAAAATTCATCTCGTCGCTAGGCCTTTCGCTTGCGCGGTGTTTCTCATATGGGCTAGACAGCGCGTTTATGAAAATGTTTCATGATTTCTCGGCAGGATTTCTCTGGAGATTCCGCCAATTGAAAGGGCATCATGCCAGACAACAAAGACGATTCATTCCTCGGTGGAGGAATTAAATTTAATAGCGCGGGCGCCGGAGCCCCCACGGACATCGAACCGGTCGCGGAAGTCACGCCGCAAGGTATTCAGCCACACCAGATCAAGGCCGCGATCATCGTCGCCGTGGTGGCGGTGCTGCTCGTCGCCCTCTTCGTCATCAGCATCGTGGGGCTTGGCGGCACGGAGCCGACCCAGCGCCATCATTCCGGCGCGCCCACCCTGCAAAAACCGGAGCAGAACGACAAGACGTTCTAGCGGCGCAGCGAAATGGCATTCAATTTGCAGGGATGTCGTTACGCCATCATCTGGCCGACTGCACTTCCCAATCGATCGCCGCCCTTCCCCGAAGCGCGCGGCGATCCCCCCGCAAGGAGAATTTCGTTTCTATGCCGGAGCTAAAGCGCCCCGAAATTACGTTTGGCACGGACGGCTGGCGCGGTATTATTGCCGAGGACTTTACCGGCGCGAGCGTCCGGCTCGTCGCTCAGGCCGTAGTCAACTTCCTGAAGCGCGCCGATACGCCGGGCGCTCCCACGATCTATGTCGGCTACGACAACCGCTCCCAATCTGAGTACTTCGCCGCGGAAGCCGCCAAGGTCGCGGCGGCGTCCGGCCTGCGCACCATCCTGTCCAGCGCCGCCTGCTCCTCCCCCGCCGTTTCCTATAACAGCTACGCCGGCGACGCGCGCGGCGCGATCATGATCACGGCCTCGCACAACCCGCCCCAATTCAACGGTCTCAAGATCAAGATGGGCTACGGCGGATCCGCGCTGCCGAGCATGGTCACCCAGATCGAGCAGGAACTCAGCGCGCTGCTGGACGCCGGCGTGTACGCCGTGGATGTCCCCGCGAGCGCCATGGATCTAGTGCATAAGACCGATCTGCGGCCCGCTTACTTCGATGGCCTGAGAAAAGTCGTGGATCTGGACGCCATTGGCGCTTCGGGATACAAAATCGTCGTCGACTCCATGCACGGAAGCGGAGCCGGATATCTTCCGAGCATCCTTCAGCAGACCAATGCTCAGATCACCGAAATCCGAGGCGACCGCAACCCGGTGTTCGGCGGCGTGAATCCGGAGCCGATCCCGCAAAACCTCGGAGCGCTGCGCGACGCGGTGCTGGCCGCGAAGGCGGATGTGGGCGTCGCAATAGACGGCGATGCGGACCGCGTCGGCGCCATGGACTCGCACGGGAACTTCGTCGATAGCCACCGTATCTTCGCCATTGCCCTGCGCCATCTTTATGAGAATAAGGGTCTGCGCGGAAGCGTGGTCAAAACCGTCTCCACTACCCGTCTGATCGATAAACTGTGCGCGAAATACGGCCTGGAGCTGCGCGTCGTCCCAATCGGCTTCAAGAATATCTGCGAGTGGATGCTGAAGGAGCAAGTCCTGATCGGCGGCGAAGAGTCCGGCGGCATCGGCGTTCTGGGACATATTCCCGAGCGCGACGGTCCCTTGATGTCCTTGATCCTGCTCGAATCGATGGCCGTGCGCCATCAGCGCCTCGAAGAACAGATCGATGAGCTGATGGCTGAGTTCGGCCCGCACGAATACAACCGCGTGGACCTGCATCCCAACCCGGCGCGCATGCCCGCGATCATTCGCACGCTGAAAGAAGACAACCCCACGGAAATTGCCGGCCAGCAGGTCGCGTCGATCGATCGCACCGACGGAACCAAGTTCGACTTCGCCGACGGCTCCTGGCTTCTCCTGCGCGCCTCCGGCACCGAGCCGGTCGTCCGCGTCTACTCGGAATCGTCCTCCCAGGAAAATGTCGCTCGCCTGATCGAAGGCGGCGTCCAAATCGTCGAGAACGCCTGACGCTCATGGACGCCTCCGAGCCTCGCCCCACCCCGCTCCGGCCAGCCGACTGGCCGGAGCATCTTCCCGCAAGTTTCTACACCGGCCTCGAAGAGATCAACACCCGCCAGTACTATCAGTGCCACGAAACCCTCGAAGCTCTCTGGCTGGCCGACAAAGGCTCCGTGCGGCAGCTCTATCAGGGCGTGCTGCAAATCGCCGTCGGCTGCTTCCACTTACTGGAGCGCCAAAACTGGCGCGGCGCCGTGAACAAACTCGACGCTGGCGCACGGCGGCTGGAGGCGACGGGAGTACAAGATATCCGGGAAGATGGTCATAGGATCTACGGCGTGGAGTGGCTCGATTTTCTAGAAGCGTCCGACCGCCTGCAAGCGCATTTACGAGATTTGGGAGAGTCCCGCGTCGGCGACGCCGATTTGACGCTGCTTCCGCTGGTCCATTATACGATCCGTTAGCTCGGGAAGGCGCCTCCAGCACATCATCCTGCCTCTGGGTATAATAGTTACGGGGAGCAATGAAATACAATGACGACCGCCGATGAGAGCCAGGGCGAGGATCAGGGACCCGACACCACCGACCAGACGATTGAAATCACCGACCGGCAGTTTGAGCGGATCGCCCGTGCGCTGGCCGAGCCGCGACGTATACAAATCCTTCAGGAGCTCGGCGCCTGCAGCGATCCTACCCCATGCAGCGTCATTCAGCTCTCGCACAAGATCAGCGCTCCGACCCTTTCGCATCACATGAAGGAGCTGGAAACGGCCGGTCTCATCCAGATCGTCCGCGAAGGCAAATTCGCCAACCTCATTCTCCAGCGCGATGTCCTGCGCGCCTACCTCGATCGCCTCTCAAAAATTTAGTCAAATAATATTTTGCCGCCCTGGGAACTCATCGTTGCGGGCAACAGTTAGATGCATGTGAAAGTGTCTAACGATATCGAACAGGAGATTTCCAATGAGTGATTTGACAGGTAAAGTGGCGGTCGTGACGGGAGCGTCCAAGGGCATCGGCGCGGGGATCGCGAAGGGATTGGCGGCTGCGGGCGCGGCGGTCGTCGTGAATTACTCGTCCAGTCGGGAAGGCGCGGATCGCGTCGTCTCAGAGATCGTCGGCGCGGGCGGCAAGGCGATCGCGGTTCAGGGCGATGTCTCAAAGGCCGCCGATGTCAAACAACTGTTCAAAGCAACGAAAGACGCCTTTGGCGGATTGGACGTACTGGTGAATAACGCGGGCATTTATCAGTTTGCCCCGCTCGAAGCAGTCACGGAAGACGAGTTCCACCGAGAGTTCAACACGAACGTCCTTGGACTGATCCTTGCGACCCAGGAAGCGGAGAAATACTTTAGCCCCGCCGGCGGCAGCGTCATCAACATCGGCTCGGTCGCCAGCCGGATCAGCCCACCGAACACGGTCGTCTACACCGCGACCAAGGGCGCCGTGGACGCCATCACCGGCGTGCTTTCCAAAGAACTCGCCCCCAAGAAAATTCGCGTCAACTCCATTAACCCGGGCGGCGTAGAGACGGAAGGCACGCACACCGCCGGCGTCATCGGCAGCGAATTCGAGAAGCAAATGGTGGCTCAGACCCCACTGGGACGAATGGGCCAGCCAGAAGACATCGCCCCCATCGCCGTCTTCCTCGCCTCCGACGCTTCCGGATGGCTGACCGGAGAAATCCTCCTGGCCGGCGGCGGCATGAAATAAAACTCAAACGCCCCTCCGCCGAAATCACGGCGGAGGGGCGTTCGTCATTTTCTTAAAGCGACAGGGACAGCGCTTTCATTCGCTTCCATTCGGAGAATAGGCGGTTCAAAAAACCGAAAGCCATAAAAAGATGTGCCAGAGCTAACCAGTACTTATGAGTGATCAGGTCATCTACAAAAACAGCAACTGTCGATGTGCTTGCAATTAGCCAGGCAAAGAGCAAATATCTGCCCGCCGCCACATTTCCAGCTTTAGCTTTGCCATTCAGGCCACAAAACCACACGCAATATGCAATAAACACGAAGGGTATGGAGAGAACAAGGAGTAGCCCTAATATGCCTACAAAAATTGACATCTCTTCCTGCCTTCGCTGACTGAACGCTAGCAATATTTTACACCATTTCCGCGCTCCGAGCGCAACGCGCGACGCAGAATCAATGGATCACCCTCATGCTAACATTTTGAGACTATAAGCGCGGGCGGATGCTCTGGGTATAATGTCCCCATGTCTCGTAACCATTCCCAATCCGCCGCCCTCTACGCCGAGGCGGTGCAGTATATCCCCGGCGGCGTCAACTCTCCCGTGCGCGCCTTCAAGAGCGTCGGCGGCGATCCGCTTTTTATGGAGCGCGGCGCCGGCAGCCGGATCTTTGATGTGGACGGAAACGGCTATATCGATTATGTGATGTCGTGGGGACCGCTGATCTTCGGCCATGCGGCGCCGCGTATTCTGGAAGCGATTACCGACGCCGCGTCGCGCGGGACATCGTTTGGGGCGAGCACGGCGGCGGAGGTGACGCTGGCGAAGAAGATTGTCGCGGCTGTTCCCAGTATTGAGAAGGTTCGGCTGGTCAGTTCGGGCACGGAAGCGGTGATGAGCGCGGTGCGGGTGGCGCGAGGCTTTACGAAGCGCGATCTGATTATTAAGTTCGAGGGAAACTATCACGGCCACTCGGATGGGTTCCTGGCGAAGTCGGGATCGGGGCTGGCGACATTCGGCCTGCCGGATTCGGCGGGCGTGCCAGCGAATTTGACGCGTGATACGATCACCCTGCCCTACAACGACATCGCGGCGTTTCGTGAGGCGTTCGCGGCGCACAAGGGCGAAGTGGCGTGCGTGATGCTGGAGCCGATCGCGGGGAATATGGGCATCGTGCCGCCGGTCGCGGGATTTCTGGAAACGCTGCGGGAGCTGACGGCGGCGGACGGGGCGCTCTTACTATTCGATGAGGTGATCACGGGATTTCGCGTATCGGTCGGCGGGGCGCAGCAGATGCTGGGCGTAACGCCGGACCTGACGACGCTGGGCAAGATCATCGGAGGCGGCCTGCCGCTGGCGGCGTACGGGGGGCGCGCGGATATTATGGATGTGGTGTCGCCGGTCGGTCCGGTCTATCAGGCGGGCACGCTCTCCGGGAACCCGCTGGCGGTGGCGGCGGGCCTGGAGCAGCTGACGATCCTGGAAGAAGGCGGGCCGGAGATGTACGATGATCTCACGCGCAAGATCGGCCGCCTCGCGACCGCCACGCAGACCGCCGCCGACCGCGTGGGCGTTCCCATCCAGATCAATCGCATCGGTTCGATGATGACGACATTCTTCACCGAAACGCCCGTCACGGATTACACGACGGCGAAGACCTCCGACGCCGCGCGCTACGCCAAGCTCTTCCGTTCGCTGCTGGAGCAGGGGATATACTTCGCCCCTTCGCAGTTCGAGGCGGCGTTCGTGAGCACGGCGCACACCGACGAAGACCTGGACGCCACCATCGCGGCGGTAGACAAGGCCTTCGATGGGCTGGTTTGACGTCCCGCGTATCGACGAGCCCGAAGAGATCGACGATCCCACGCAGCCATTTGACGAAATCGCGACGTCCATGGGCGATGTCGCCCGATCCAACCGATGGTTCGGCGGGACACACGCCATCGTCAGCCAAGCCGCGCGCTTGCTGCGCGATGTCCCATCCAGAACCGAGATCCGCGTATTGGACATCGCCACCGGCAGCGGCGATATTCCCCATGCGCTGATCGCGTGGGGACGGCGGCGCGGCCTGCGCATCACCGCCGTCGGCGTGGACAACATGCCCGCCATGCTGCGACTCGCGCAGGCGTCCGCTCCCGATGTCCGCCTTGTGCAGGCCGATGCCCTGCATCTCCCCTTCCCGCCCCGATCCTTCGACATCGCGATCTGCGCCCTCGCCTTTCACCATCTCGGCTTCGACGCGTCCGCGCGACTCCTGCGCTCCATGGATGCGCTTACCACACGCGGCTTCATTGTGACGGATCTGCGCCGGGACAAGCTCTCCCTGATCGGCGTGGACGCCGCGCTGGCGATCATGCGGTCCCATCCCTTCACGCGCCACGACGGCCCCGCCAGCGTCCGCCGCGCATTTACGCCGCGCGAATACTGCAAGATGGTCGCCGTCAGCGGCGTGCATGGGGTCCGCGTGTCGTCCCACCTTTACTACCGGATGGCGCTCGTACAAAACAAGAGTGAGGGCCGTCGGAGATGGGTATAAGCACTCATATCGTGTACGAACCAATGAGGCGTTTCCGCCTCGGATACTCGCCCATATCCATTTCGGACTCTTCCGCCTGATGGCGGCCTTTTTCAAGGCCGCCTTCCCGTCCTCGGCTCAATCGACACCATATGCACACTGAAAACACCGTCTATATCCAAGGTCCCAAAGAGCGGATCTTCGAGCTCGCCTGCGCCACGCAAAATTGGCCCGCCATTCTGCCGCACTACCGCCGCGTGGAGATATTGGAACAATCCGAGGACGGGCTTCGTAAAGTGGTAGAGATGGCTGCCGTTCGCGAAGGATTTCTCAGCCCAGGCGTGCGCTTTCCCGTACAATGGCGCAGCGTGCAGATCTGCGAGCCGGAGAAGGGCCGAATATTCTTCAAGCATATCGGAGGGATCGCGACGGGAATGTGGGTCGTCTGGACATTGGAGGACGATCCATGGGGGCGCGGAGTCCGCGTCACCATCGCCCATGATCTGACCTATCCGCTGGATATTCTGAACGGATGGTTCGCGCGCGATCTGGTTGGCGACGGCTTTGTCCACGCGATCGCCGGACGGACGCTCCAAACCATCAAACAGATCGTCGAACAAGAAACCCGCGCGCAGGCGCCGGTCTAGACAGGAACTTCTTTTGACACATTCATCGCAGCGACGAGTCGTCGTGACAGGAATCGGCGCCATTACCCCGATTGGGATCGGCGTGGACGGTCTCCGCACGGGACTGCGCGCAGGCCGATCGGCGGTGACGCCGATCACATCCTTCGACGCCTCGCCGTTCGTCACGCGCATCGCCGCGCAGGTCCCCGACTTCGATCTTTCGCCTTATTTGGAAGGCAAAAAACTCAAGCGCCTGGACAAATTCTCCCAATACGCCGTCGCCTGCGCGAAGATGGCGCTGCTGGACGCCCATTTGGATTTGGACAACACCGACCGGGAACGAGTCGGCGTCTGCCTGGGCACGGCGCTCGGCGGCGTCGGCTTCGCGGAAGAGCAGTATCCAAACTTTCTGGCGCATGGCGTGCGCGGCGTGAACCCCATGCTGGCGCTCAGCGTATTTAACGGCGCCGGATCGTGCAATGTGGCGATCGAGGTGGGCGCCACGGGACCGGCGACCGCCAACGGCGATTCCTGCGCCTCGTCGCCCATCGCCATCGGGCGCGCCGTGGATTTGATCCGCGACGGCAGCGCCGACATCATGCTCGCCGGCGGCTCGGAAGCGCCGCTCTCCCCGCTTTGCTTCGGCGCCTTCGCCATTATCCGGGCGATGAGCCAGCGCAACGACGATCCCGAGCACGCATGCCGCCCCTTCGACAACGGCCGCGACGGCTTTGTCATGGCCGAGGGCGCCGCTATGCTTATCCTCGAAGAATATGAGATGGCGAAGGCGCGCGGCGCGCGCATCTACGGCGAGATCCTCGGCCACGCCATCACCAACGACGGCTTCCATATGACGCAGCCTCGTCCCGACGGCAAGCAGGCCGCGCGCTGTCTCACGATGGCCCTGGACCGCGCCGGCCTCAATCCCGAACAGATCGACTATGTGAACGCACACGGCTCCAGCACGCCGCTCAACGACAGCACGGAGACCAGCGCCATCAAGCAAGCCTTCGGCGCGCACGCGCACACGGTCCCGCTCAGCAGCACCAAAAGCTTCCACGGCCACGCCCTCGGCGCGACCGGCGCCTGGGAAGCGGCGATCAGCCTCCTCACCCTACAGGACAACTGGCTTCCGCCCACGCTCAATCTGACCGATCCCGATCCCGACTGCGACTTAGACTATATCCCGGAGCTCGAAGGCCGCGAAAAGAAAGTCAACTACGTGCTTTCCAACTCCTTTGGGTTCGGCGGGATCAACTCCTGCTTGATCTTCGGCCGCGTCTAACATAACATCGGTGCTCGGCAAAAAATATTTTGCCGAGTACAAACTTTTGAGGATGATTTGACGATGCGCCGCTATACTTACGCCTGTCAGTGACGTTCACCGCCGTCGTCCTAACACTACCCTCAAGCAATAATCTCCGTCATCGCTGTCGATGTCGTTATTCCCAATCATCAAGGAAATCGAATGTCACAGCAACACAAATTCCGCGGCTTTACTCTTATTGAATTGCTCGTCGTGATCGCCATTATCGCGATTCTCGCCGCCATCTTGTTCCCTGTTTTCGCGAAGGCTCGGGAGAAGGCTCGCCAGATCAGCTGCACCTCCAATATGAAGCAGCTCGGTCTGGGCCTCATGCAGTACACCCAGGACAACGATGAGACGTTCCCCTCCGGCGTCAACAACCTTGGACGCGGCTGGGCGGGCGCGATCTACCCATACGTCAAGAGCACCGGCGTTTACAAGTGCCCTGATGATTCTACGTCCACCGCGACGAGCCTCGAACAGAGCGCCGTCGCCGAGACAGATTATCCGACCTCGTACGGTTTGAACGGAAATCTGACGGGCCGCGCCGTTTGGAGCAACTACCCAATCGTCACCACTCTCTCCGGCCTGACGGCCCCGGCCAGCACGGTGCAGCTGTTCGAACTGGTGGGAGAGCAAGCTCCTCTTGGCAACGCCAGCGTCGTGGACACCCGCTCCGTGGTCGCCTGCGGACCTGACGGCGGCGGCGACGGCGGTTGGGACGGCGGCTGGTCCGGCGCGAACGGCGGCGGAACGCAGTCCACGATCCATTATGCGACCGGTATCCTTGGAAACCCGCCGCGCACCGCCGGAACGAACACCTACGAGGGTTCGCCGAGCAGCATCAAGACCGGCCGCCACACCGACGCCGCGAACTACCTGATGACCGACGGCCATGTCAAGTGGATCCGCGGCGCATCGATCTCGGCCGGCCCGAACGCCTACACGCCGACAGACGCTCAGAGCGGCAACCAGGCCGCCGGCACATCGGCCACCGGCTTCGCCGCAACATTCAGCGCGATCTAACCATCGCGCGCCTGATCTCTCCTCGGACGTAATACTTAAGCCGCACTTCCTTCGGGAAAGTGCGGCTCTTTTTATTCTTTACGCCTGAATTTATTCCTGCGACATCAGCGCTTCGAGCCGCCCCATCATGTATGCCCAGCCGTCGGTGTTGCCGTTAAACAGCTTTTCGGCGCTCTCCGCCGGAAGCGACGCGAACCCGCTTTCCTTCACCCGGACAATCGTGCCGTCCGCGACTTCCTCAAGCCGGAACTCCACCAGCGTGTGCGGCTCGGCCAGCACGTCCCCATGGAAGCCATGCGAATCTTCGCCGGCGCATGGAACCCAATTGTAGGCAAAATAATCGTGTGGATCGACGGCGATGACATAGATCTGGACTTTAAAATTGTTTCCGAAGTCGAACGTGGGCCTTTCCCCTGGCTCAATCGCTCCCTCGACCGCGTCCGGGAACCAGGCGACGATCTGTTTCGGATCCGTGATTGCCTTGAAGACGCGCTCTTTCGGAGCGCGGACAGTAATTTCTCTCTCGATGGTGTCTTGTGCCGTGGTGATCATTTGCAGCCTCCGAGTTGCATTATATCAGACTTCCGCGTAACACGCAACCTTATAGTAGCTTTTTATGCATCTCGGTTTACAGACCGGCGATATCCCGATGCCGCGCGACATTCCCCTGCCCGTCCAATTCAATATATGGATTGCAGGCAATCTCCCACAGGTTGCCCTCAACATCGACCACATATCCAAAAACGTCGCCTCCGGCCGCTTCACAATCCCAACGCCTCGGCTCTCCAGCAGCGCGAACAGCGCATTGACCTCCGTCTCCGTCTGCACATTATAAGCCAGCGTAAACGGCTTGGCGCCCGCGGTTTCCGCCGCCAGGTTCGCATCCGCCGCCAGCGCCTCCTTGCCGAAGAACGCCAGCAGGAAACCATTCATCTGGAAGAAGACGATATCCGCGCTCGCCGCAACCGGCGTCCATTCAAACTTCTCTTCGTAAAACGCACGGACTGCCGCGAGATCATTCACGCCAACGGTCAGGAGAGAAAGCCTTTGCTGCATACCGCCTCACCCGACGTATACTTCTTCGTCATATTTACCTTGCTCAGACGGGTTTCTGATAGCCTTGCTCCGTCAGTGTCCCCAGCAAAACACAATCCCCGTCGTCAAACCCCGCGACCACGGCGCGCTCTGTCCAGGTTCCTGGGAATATCGACGTGTCGATATTCCGAATAATCGACAGGAGGGCCAGGCACGCGTATCCAAGGCAAAGCACATATTCGGCCATCGGCATGGCTTCCGGCGCCTGTTGAATGGCGCAGTGAATCGTGTGCAGGACCTTTGACTCCGCGACATAGTGGCCTGGCAGATACGTGTCATCGCGAAAGCACGCCCAGTCCAGCCCGCCGGGCGTATAGGCCTGTGTGGATCCGGATACGTAGAGCGCACACGAAGGCTTGTCGTCAGCCTCAGGGTTAAACAGGCCAAACCAAAAAGCTTTCACGGGAACGGGAACAGGATCTTGAGTAAACGTACTGACGAGCCACTGCCGCAGAAGCGCCTCATCTTCAGCGTAACCGAGATTGCGCAGAGTGCTCCAGAGAGCCGTGGGATACACACGCGAGCAATAGTCGAGCAGCGTTTCCATGCCGGTCGTAGTAGACGGCGCACGCGAAACTTCTTGCATCATGAATTCATAGGCGGCAGCGATGTTAATTTCCATATAGTCCTCGTGCCTTAATTTTACGCTACTCTGTCTAACATGTCCAGTGTTATGGCGTAGCGAAGCGGCTCCCCTGCCCGCCAGCGGTCGAATTCTTCGATAGCGTAGTCGGCGATGCGCAGGACTTCGTCGCCGGCTGAGCCCGCGATGTGACTGGAGAGGAAGACGTTCGGCAGTGTGCGCAGCGGTGAATGAGGCAGCGGCGGTTCGGGGGCGGTGACGTCGAGGAGGGCGGTAATGTCCGGGCGATCGGTGAGAACGCGGATCATTTCGTCTTCGCGAATGGTTGCCCCTCGACCGGTGTTGATAAACGTCGCGTGGGGCCGCATTGACGCAAAGTGCGCGCCGGTGAACATGCCGAGCGTGTCCGGAAGGTCGGGTAGATGATTGGAGACGACGCCGGCGCGCGCAAACGCCGCATCAAGCGTGACCTTCTCGACGCCCAGGGCGTTGGCCTCAGAGTCAGGAAGAAATGGATCGTAGACAACCACTTTCAAATGGTAGGGCTTCAGAAACTCGATCACCTTTCGAGCAACCATGCCCGCCCCGATCAAGGCAATCGTCTCGCCGAAGTTGCCGGCCTGATGCATCGCCATGTGCTTATCGGTAGTCACATACTTTCGTGTGTTCTGGAAATATCCCTTGTTAGCGAGCAGGATCTGAGAGACCGTAAACTCCGCCACGGGAACAGCATTCGCCGCCCAGCCGCTCACGACCGTGATCCCCCGCTCCAGCAGTGGCCGCGCGAACGGCTGCACTGTACCGGCGGCGTAAAAGAGCGCCCGCAGGCTTGGCAGCAAATCCAGTTGCGCCGCGCTGAGCAGCGGCATGCCCCATGTGCTGAACATCACTTCGACATTGACTAGCTCTGGCGCGTACTGCGCCAGATTATCCGTCGTGATAACCTTGGGAAACACATGCGCCCGCTCGGCGATAGCCTCCCAACGGCCCTGAGCGTAGGTCCGTTTAATTCTGACTTCATCGCCGAAAAAAATGGCTTTGGGAACTGGCGCTGTCAATTTCGATCTCCTGATCGCAAAGCACTGGTTCGCAAGTGTGACAAGACGTATTCCATCAGTGGCTGAGAATTGTGTAGAACCCGAAAAGTACGAAACCGGCGTCGATCATTAGCGCGCGGCGGCGTTTGCCTTCGAAGCGGCGGCGGGCTTTGAGGTCGCCGGGGGGGAGGCGTTTTTCGAGGAGGCTGAAGTAGGCGAGGCTGATCGCCCGGAATATACATCCCAGGGCGACCAGCGCTCCGCCGGCGATTTTGAATGGATTCAAAGTGGTTGGCTGTTACTTGAAGTTGGTGAACTGGAGCGGCGATTCGATCTCTTCCGCGCCTTTCAGAAGGGCGATGACCGCTTGGAGGTCGTCGCGGCTCTTGGAGGTCACGCGGACCTGCTCATCCTGGATTTGCGCATTGACCTTGATGCCCTTGTCCTTGATCAGCTTGACGATCTTCTTCGCGGCTTCCATCGGAAGGCCGTTTTTGATGGTGACAACCTGACGAACCGTGCCCTTGGTCGCTTCTTCGAGCTTTCCGTACTCCAGGAACTTAATGTCGATCCCGCGCTTGATGAACTTGGACTGGATGACATCGATCAGCGCCGTCAATCGCGCCTCATTGTCGGCGGTCAGGGTGAGCTTATCCTTCTCGTGCTTGATCTCCGCCATGGAATTGCGGAAGTCGAAGCGGGTCTCGATCTCGCGCTCCGCTTGATCAATCGCGTTCTTGACTTCCTGCGGATCCGTCTTGGAAACGACGTCGAAACTGGAATCTGTGGCTGCCATAATTTGCAGATCTCCTTCGGGCAATAAATTCTCGCAGCCGCGTCACATGGATCGTTTATTGCGCGGCCGGCGGTTATTCCCTTTATCATACCCGCTCCAGGGCTTGGCGCCGCCCCTCCCGTTTGCCGCAAACGGGTATTTCTGCTATAATGGTGGGTAGGAGAACATCTGTATGGCGGTCAAACCGTCCGAAGAACCACGGACCCCGAAAAAGCCCCGCGCGCCCCGAGCCGCCCCCGCGCCTCAGAAAGCCTCGCGATCCAAGCCCCCGCGCAATAACCAGCGGTTCGCCCACGATATGTGGGGAATCGGCTTTCTCGCGCTGGGCGGAATTTTGCTCGTCAGCTTGATCTTTGAAGGCCAGGCGGGAGCGATCGGCGATGCGCTGGCGGGCGGAATGCGCTGGCTGGTGGGCGTCGGCGCCTGGGTCATGCCGTTCTTCATCGCCAGCATCGGCGTGATGCTGATCCGGGGACGCGAGCAGCACACACGGGCGAACTTTATCGGCGGCGGAGTGACGCTGTATCTGATCTTCATCACCTGGTGGCATCTGGCGTACACCACTGTCGCCAATCAATCCATGAACCCGGGACATAACGGCGGCGAAGTCGGATTTTTGTTCTGCTCGCTGCTGCGCATGCTCTTCGGGACCAACGATGTTTCCAGCCACATTCTTCTGACGGCTCTTTCCATCGGCGCGATTGTCTGGACAACCGACATGCGCCTGCTGCACCTCTTCGAGCGCACCGTCGAAGGCGGGCGCAAGCTCACGCCGCCCGTGACCAAGACGGCGCAGGCGATGCAGCGCGGCGCGGCGGCGGCCAAGGAGCGCGCGGCGATCGCGCGGGAGGAGCGCCTGCTGGCGCAGGAAGAAGAGCGCGCCGAACGCGACGCCGCGCGGGCCAGGGACGAAGAGCGCAAGCGCGAGGAGCGCGCCCGGCGGATGATCGAGACGATGGACGCCCCGGTCAACAAAAAGGCCAAGGCCGAGCCCATTGCGGAATCCGCCCAGCCCAGCGCGCCGGCGCCGATCATTCCGATCCTTCCCATTACTCCGATCGAGGCGGTCGCCGCCGCGCCGGTGATTCCGCCCGCGCCGATGAGCCTGCCGCCGTCGATCGCGAAGCTGGTGGAGGAGGACGACGATGACGCGCCGACCATTCCCCAGATTCCGATCAAGATGATGGTTCCCAAACCCGCGCCGGTGGCGCCGCTGGTGATCCCGGTGGGCCTCGCCGATGACGGCACGAAGCGGGAGTACACCCTGCCGCCACTGGAGCTTCTCAACGAGCCGCCGCCCAAGCCCATCCGATCCGCGCAGTCGATTCAGGACAAGCAAGCCGTATTGATGCAGACGCTCAACGACTTCAAGATCGGCGCCAACGTGGCGCAGGTCGCGATGGGGCCGACCGTCACGCGTTACGAAGTCCAGCTGGAGCCGGGCATCCTGGTCAAGAAGATCGTCAGCCTCGCGGACAACCTCGCGATGTCGCTGGCGGCGATCGATGTCCGTGTCGAGGCCCCCATCCCGGGCAAGAGCGCCATCGGCATCGAAGTGCCCAACGACGTCATTGAGATGGTGACGCTGCGCGAATGCCTCGCCACCAATGAGTTCATGAACGCGCCGAGCAAGCTGACTTTTGCGCTCGGAAAAGACATCGCCGGCAACTTCAAGTATGCGGACCTGACGCGCATGCCCCACCTGCTGATCGGCGGCAGCACCAACAGCGGCAAGAGCGTCTGTCTGAACGTCATCATCTCCAGCATCGTGTACCGCGCGACGCCGCGCGAAGTGCGCTTTGTGATGATCGACCCGAAACGCGTCGAGCTGTCGCTGTACGACGGCATCCCGCATCTTCTGTCTCCCGTGATCAAGGACGTTAAGCTCGCCGCCGGCATCCTGCGCAGCGTCCTTCAGGAGATGGAGGAGCGCTATGACCGGTTCGCCCAGATCGGCACGCGCAACATCGAAGGGTTCAATAACCGCGTTCCCCCCGATGAGCGGCTGCCGTTCATCGTCGTGATCATCGACGAGTTGGCCGACTTGATGATGCAGCAGGGACCGGAAGTGGAAACCTCCATCTGCCGGCTCGCCCAGCTCGCGCGCGCCACGGGCATTCACCTCGTGATCGCAACGCAGCGGCCGTCCGTGGACGTCATCACCGGTACGATCAAGTCCAATGTCGGCTCCCGCATCGCCTTCTCCGTGGCGACCGTCATCGACAGCCGCACCATTCTCGATCAGGGCGGCGCGGACCGTCTGATCGGGCGCGGCGACATGCTCTACCTTCCCATCGACGCCCCCAAGCCCGTGCGCGTCCAGGGCTGCTATGTCGGCGAGCGCGAAACCGAGGAGCTGGTGAAGTATCTGCGCGGCCAGGAAGAGGCCGTCTATACGATGATCCCGTCCGAGACCAGCGCGAGCGGAACCCGCGACGAGTTCGACGACGACGGCTCCAGCGACCAGCTCTTCGAACCCGCCGTCCGCTGGCTCGTCGCGCAGGGATCGTGCTCCACATCCAGCCTTCAGCGCAAGTTCAAAGTCGGCTACACCCGCGCCGCCCGCCTGGTCGAAACCATGGAGGCCCTCCAGATCGTCGGCCCGCAAGACGGCGTCAAACCTCGCGAAATTCTCCTCCGCCCCGAAAACCTTGAAGCCTGGTTCTCCGGAAAGGGTCAAGGAGATTTAGGACAAGGATAAGAGAGGGCCCTCACCCGGCCCTTCGGGCCACCCTCTCCCAATTCTGGGAGAAGGTTAAGATTTGGATCTTTGATCCAAAAAAACTCAAAACTCGGACTCCCCCTCTCCCAGAATTGGGAGAGGGGGCCGGGAGGTGAGGGCCAATCTTTATCGCGATATCCGTAGTATAATATGGAATAACCAGTACACCCCCTGGTTGTTTGACTTATATTCTTAAAAAAGTGCTCCGCCAAACGCCGCGAAAGGAACTTGTGACGCCGATGATGGATCAGGAAGATAACTATTACTTCCTCGAAGGCAACCGCCTTCGCGTGGAAGGCCGTATCCCGCAGGCAATTGGCGCATATCTTGAGGCAGTACGCCGGCGGCCCAGCCATACCGGCGCGCACTTCAACCTGGCCGTCGCCTACACGATCAGCGGACAGTTTCAGCCGGCGCTTCTGCACTACCGTGAAGCGCTGCGATTCGATCCGGAAAACGCCACCATCCATCTGGCCGCCGGAAACCTGCTGGCCGACATGAAGCAGTGGGATGAAGCCGTCCGGGAGTACCGCGAAGCGCTCACCCTCGACCCCACACTTGCCAGCGCGCACGTCAACCTCGGCAACATCCTGATGGAGCGCGGCGCGGCCGACAGCGCCATCGAGTCCTACCGTGAGGCCATCGCGCTCGATCCGGAGCATGTCGAAGCGCACTTTTCCCTCGGGAACGCGCTGCATAGCAAAGGATGGGTTGACGCGGCCATCGCCTACTGGCACGACACCCTCCGTCTCGATCCCGAGCACGGACGCGCCAATTATAATCTTGGCAGCGTCTACTACGCCCTTCAGAAGTACGATGAGGCGACGCGTCACTACCGCGAGGCGCTGCGCATCAGCCCGGAGTTTGCCGACGCCCACCATTACCTGGGCGATGTCCTCAGCGATCAAGGCGATATCGATACGGCGATCGCGGAGTACCGCAAAGCCCTCAAGCTCGACTCGCGCCATGTAGACGCCCGCAACAACCTTGGGCTGGCGCTGCGCCTGAAAGGCCAGTTGGACGCCGCGATCGCCCAGTGGGAAGAAGCGATCCGCCTGGAGCCCGGTTACGCCGAAGCGCATCACAACCTCGGCGCCGCGCTGTTCGTCACCGGCAACTTCCATATGGGCCTGCATGAGCTGCGCGAGGCGATCCGCCTCCAGCCGGACCATGCTTGGGCGCACTTCAACCTGGGTGTCGCGCTGAACCAGATGGGCAACATCGACGGCGCCATCGCCAACTGGCAGGAAGCCGCGCACTTGAACCCGAACCTGGTCGGCGCCCACTTCAATCTGGGCAACGCCTTCTACAAGCGCGGCAATCCCGACCAAGCGGTCTCGAAATGGCGCGAAACGCTCCGCTTCGATCCCGAACATCCGTGGGCGAGCTTCAACATCGGCGGCGCCTCCCGCAGCACGCCATCGGTGGATTACACCTACGCGCAGTGCGAGAGCACCGTCAAACAGCACCCGCGCGTCGCGGGCCGCATGTTCGCCGCGACAGGAGCGTCTCCCCGCTCCTAACCTCCTCAGTCCAACGGCGGCGGCGCGCATGCGCCGCCGCCATTCCCATGTCATTATCAATCGAAATCACAATCAATCGAAATCCAACCCGGAGTGTTTTTTTGAAGTCCCTTAAGCTTGCCTGCTACGCCTCTCTCATAATCGCCATCTCAGGTTCCGCGCACGCGAAACCCGTCCATAAGCGCCCGGTCCATACCGCGCATCCCGCTCCCGTGTCTGGGATCGGACATCTACTGCAAGGCTATTACAATCAAGCAAACGCCGCCGCCGCTCGCAAGGATTTAGACGGCGCATTCCGTTACTTTTCACAGGACTTCGTACTTACCAACCGTAAGGGCAACGAAGTTGACTTAGGGGAAATCCGCTTCAGGGTGAGCGCCCTGTTCGATTCCGCGAGGTCGATTAAACCCTCCACCCTCGTCACCGGCGCCTCACAGCACGGAAGTGTGGCGACGGCTTTGATCCGCGACTCCATCGAATGCATTGTGACCAATCCAGATACTGGTAAGAAAGGCCTTCTCGTTGGCCACTCTGTATCACGAGATACCTGGACACATACTGAGGACGGCTGGATGATTACGAGCTCCCAGCAAATCTCCACGCAAGAGACAATCAACGGACGAGTAGTGACAGATCCAGACCCGGCGGCGCCGGACGCGAGTGATGGCGCCACGCCGCCACAGAGCCTGGGCGGCATCACGAACGGAAATGACGGCGGGTAATCCCACCCTCCCGTCGCGATCTGGCCGGCGATGAAACGTCTCTTGGGCGTTTCATCGCCGGCCAGATCGATATGCATTCGCGCAATAGGCGATGGCCTCTTAAATCTTCCACTCCCCATTCTCATGGATCACCACGCCGTCGGCGTAAATCGCTCCCCCACCCGCGTCAGGACGCATATCGCAGACCATATCCCAGTGGACCGCTGAGGAGTTGACGCCGCCCGTCTCTGGATAGGCGTTTCCTAGCGCCAGATGGAACGTGCCGCCGATCTTCTCGTCATAGAGAGTATTGCGCGTGTAGCGCCTCACGCCGTAGTTGTTGCCGATCGCCACCTCGCCCAGCGAGCGGGCGCCGGGATCGGTTTCCAGCATTTCCTCTAAGAACTCCAGGCCGCTGGACGCTTCGGCGCTGACCACACGTCCATTCTCAAAGGTCAACTGGATATCGTGGACTTCGTGGCCCAAATGCGCCGTCGGGAATGTGTAGCGCACCCGGCCATTGACGGAGTTTTCGATGGGGCCGCTAAAGACTTCGCCGCTGGGAAAGTTGCGATGACCGTCTGAATTGATCCAGAGACGGCCTTCGACGGACATGGTGATATCCGTGTCGGCGGCGACGAAGCGCAGGGTCTTCACCTGGTTGAGATAGTCGACGTAGTGCTGCTGTTTGCGTGAGAACTCGCGCCAGGCTTCGGCGGGATCGTCCTGGTCCAGGAACATCGCGGACATCACGAACTCTTCATACGCCGCCAGCGACAAGCCCGCGTTCTGCGCGGCCGCCGGCGTGGGGAAGAGGGTCAGGACCCAATCGGCCTTCTCCGTCGCCGTGCGCTGAAACAAAGACTTGCGGATGATGCTGTTCGCCTTTTGCGCCTTCGCCTGCTTGGCGGGATCGACGCCGGAAAGGCCCGCCGTGTTAGTTGGCGCCATGATCGCGCACATCGCGTCGATCGTCTCGTACTCAAACTTACGGATCGGAGAAACATACTCCAACTGCTCGTCGCTGGCCGTCGTCAAAAAGACTTCGTCCAGGCCATCCAGCAGGACCTGAAGATGCGGATGCGCGCCGAGTCGGATCGCCGACGCGTACACTTCGCGCGCCAGCGGGACGCCGGCTTCATCCACACGAATCAAGAGCTGCTGGCCCGCCTTGAGGCTCAGGCTGTACTGGGTCATCGTATTGGCCCATTTCGTCAAACGAGGATCGTGCATGGTTTCTCCTGGAATCTAATCATCATTGCGGCGGCATCTCGGGCCAGTACCCCGGTTATGAAACCCGGGTCTGGGAGGGCTTCGCCCTAACCGTCCGTGCCGGACGGAGGAATATATGTTGTCGATTGCCAGCATTTGCGTCCGGCACGGACGGTTAGCCGAAGGCTCCCAGACCCGGGTTTCATAACCGGGGCGCCCTGGTTTCACGCCTAACGCCACTGCATCTTATACCCAACGCGTCATAACGTCGTCAAAACAAAAAAAGCCCTCTTCCCACGTGAGTAGGAAGAGGGCTGGGCGTCACGTTAAGTTACGCCTTGAACTGGCCTTTGAACTCGTTCAGCGCTTTGCGCAGGGAGTCGACGGTGACTTCGCTCAGCGCTTTGTCACGGGCGATCGCTTCCTGCACGTCCGGGTACTTCTGCGCCAGGAACGCGAGGAACTCGCCTTCGAAGCGGCGGACCGACTCGACCGGCAAATCGTCCAGGAAACCGGATGTCGCGGCGAAGATGGCCGGGACCTGCTTCTCCAGCGGGAGCGGCTGGTTCTGCGGCTGCTTCAGGATCTCGACGAGGCGAAGGCCGCGCGCGAGCTGCGCTTGGGTCGCTTTGTCTAGGTCGGAAGCGAACTGCGAGAAGGCCTGCACCTCGCGGAACTGCGCGAGCTCGAGCTTCAGGCGTCCAGCGACGTTCTTGTCCTTCATCGCCTTCGTCTGGGCGGAGCCGCCGACGCGGGAGACGGAGATACCGACGTTGACCGCGGGGCGGACACCGGCGTTGAAGAGGTCGCTCTCCAGGAAGATCTGGCCGTCGGTGATCGAGATGACGTTGGTCGGGATGTACGCCGAAACGTCGCCCGCCTGGGTCTCGATGATCGGCAGCGCCGTCAGCGAGCCGCCGCCGCGCTCCTTGGACAGCTTCGCCGCACGCTCCAGCAAGCGGGAGTGCAGGTAGAAGACGTCGCCCGGATACGCTTCGCGGCCCGGAGGCCGGCGGAGCAGCAGGGAGACCTGGCGATAGGCGACAGCCTGCTTCGACAGATCATCGTAAACGATCAGCGCATGCTTGCCGTTATCGCGGAACCACTCGCCGATACAGGCTCCCGTATAAGGGGAGATGTACTGCTGCGACGCGGGGTCGTTGGCGGTCGCGGCGACGACGGTGGTGTACTCCATCGCGCCGGCTTCTTCCAGAGTGCGGATGATGGCGGCGACGGTGCTCGCCTTCTGTCCGATGGCGACGTAGATACAATAAACGTCGGTAGTCTTCTGGTTGATGATCGTGTCGATCGCGATGGCGGTCTTGCCCGTGCCGCGGTCGCCGATGATCAGCTCGCGCTGGCCGCGGCCGATCGGGATCATGGCGTCGATCGCCTTGATGCCGGTCTGGAGCGGCTCTTTGACGGGCTGTCGGTCGACGACGCCCGGAGACACGCTCTCAAGGAGCGCGAATTCGGTGGCGTTGATCGGTCCCTTGTCGTCGATCGGCTGTCCGAGGGCGTTGACGACGCGGCCGACGAGGGCCTCGCCGACCGGGATCTGAACGATCTTACCGGTGCGCTTGACGGTGTCGCCTTCGCGGATGCCGGTTTCGGATCCGAGAAGAACAGCGCCGACGTTGTCCTCTTCGAGGTTCAGCGCCATGCCCTGAACGCCGCCGGGGAACTCCAGGAGTTCGCCGACCATGGCGTCTTTGAGACCATAGATGCGCGCAATGCCGTCGCCGACCTGCAGGATGGTGCCGACGCCGACTTCCTCGATCTGCGACTTATAGCTATCGAGCTCTCGCTCGAGGATAGACGTAATTTCTTCCGGCTTGATGGCCAATTAAATAGCTCCTCCCTGTGTGCGGGACCCAAGCAAATGCGCTTCCAGGTTGTCCAGGCGGCCACGGACGCTTCCGTCGATGACCGTGTCCCCAATGCGCACGACGACGCCGCCCAGAATGGCGGGGTCGATGTGCGTGGTCAATAGTACGGTTTTTCCGGTCAGCGCGCGCAGACTCGCGACCAGACGATCCGTCTGATCGGCGGTCAGCGCCACCGCCGTGGCCGCGCTCGCCTCCACTGTGTTGTGGAACTCGGCCAGCAATTCGCGGAAATCACGGATCGTCTCGCCGACAAGCTCCTCGCGTCCCTTGCGGATTAGCAGCTGGAGGAAGCTGAGCGTGGTCGCCGTAACACGGTCCCCAAATGCATCGCTCGCCACCTTCGATTTCTGCTCATCCGAGACTAACGGCTGAAGCAGGACCGCGCGCAGATAAGGCACTTCCGCGAGGAAGCGCTCGATCAGCGTCAGATCCTCCGCGACGGAATCGAGGATTCCGTCGCGCTGGGCCACGCTGAACAGCGCCGCTGCGTATCGCTTTGCGACTCGAGTGTCTTTCATTAGGCGATGGTCCCCGTCCCAGCGCCGTCTCCAACGGAGTTGCCGCTGACGCCGCGTCCGCTCTCGATGACCGCGCCGGCGTTGACGCTGCCGATGAATCCATCGACAAGCGCGGTGTGGCGGGCGGGATCGAGCGATTCGCCGATAACTTTTCCAGCGGCGGTGATCGCCAGAGTGACAATCTGCTGACGCATCTCCAGGAACGCCTTCTGCCGCTCACGCTCGCTGTCGCTGCGTCCCTTTTCGAGGATCGCGTCGGCTTGCTGATGGGCGTCGGCGACCAGATTGTCGCGCAGTGTCTGTGCTTCCTTGACCGCGGCCTGGATCTTCTCACGCGCTTCGGCTTCGATACCGGCGAGACGCTGCTCGTATTCGCCGCGAAGTCGATCCATGGCGGCGCGGTCGGCGTCCAGCTGATCGTAGGTTCCCTTGATGTCCGCCTGACGCTGGTCCAGGAAGGCGAAAACCTTCGTGAAGACCACTTTGTTCAGGAAAAACAGCAGTAACAGGAAACCCAGGATCTGCGTGATGATCAGGCGCCAGTCGATTCCCAGCGCATGAATAATCTCGTTCATAGTTGTCCTAAAGGCTCCACATTCGTCGCGAGGCCCATGGCCCGCGAAGCGTGGCCGGCGCCTCGGTAATTAGTGACCCGCCAGAAGCTGGGTGACCTGCTCGGCGGTGGGGAACTTCGCCAGAAGGATAAAGAAGATAACGAACGCGTAGATCGCCAGCGCTTCGATGATTCCGAGACAGATGAACATCGTGGTCTGAATGCGGCTGGCCGCTTCCGGCTGGCGGGCGATGCCCTGCAGCGCGGCGAACGACGCCAGACCCTGACCGATACCCGCGCCAACAGCGGCGAGGGGAAGAGCGAGACCCGCGCCTAGCGCGAGAAGACCGAAGTAAATGGCTGCCATGTCGTAACTGTGCTCCTTTAGCGTAAATACCGTGATTGTAACAGGTGAAAAATTCGAAAGTCGTTTTTGACTACGCCGACGGAACGTAAGCGGCGTCCTGAACGCGATTTTCCAGGCTTTCGTGGCCGTGACCGTGATCGTCATCGTGGCTGTGATCGGCCGTCGCGATGCCGATGTACGCCGACGACAGCAGTGTGAAGATGAACGCCTGCAGAACGCCGGTGAACAGCATCAGCAAATACACGAAGAACTGCGCCGGGATGTGCGTGGCGTTGACGACGCTCGCTACAACGTAGGCGATATAGTCCTCGCCGTAGATGTTTCCGTAGAGACGCATCGCCAGCGAAAGCGGCTGCGCGAGCGCTCCCACGATCTCGGTCAGCAGGAACAGCGGAATGAGCGGAATGATCCCAGGTCCAAGGAAGTGCTTGAGATAGCCGCCAAATCCCTTGGTCCGGATGGACCAGTACTGCACGTAGAAGAAGACGATTACCGCCAGCCCCAGGTTGGTGCTGAGGTTCGCCGTCGGCGCGCGCAGCGGGGTCACGGACAGGAGATTACAGAACAGGATGTACATGAACAGGGTCATGACGAGCGGCACGTGGCGCTCGCCGCCCGGCCCCAGCAGTCCCATAAACAGGTTGCGCAGTCCATCGACGGCGACTTCCCAGATGTTCTGCAAGCGGCCCGGCACGCGCTGCGGGTTCTTAAACGCGGCCACGCCCAATCCGATCAGGATGGCGGCGACCATGACACCATAAATGACGCAGGTCCAAAGCTCCGGTTTTTCAAGCGGTTCTGTCGGCATAATTGTGATATTCTCTTCGTGTGTTACTTCGTCGTAATTCTCAATGCAATGTCACTGAAAATCTCTATGGGATACTTTCAAAACTTAAAGCGGCTTCGCGGCCCGCATCGCGCGGCTTGCGGCGATGATGATCGCCAGCTGCGTCATCGAAAACGCGCCGACAAACGCGAGCAGGAACGGCAGCAAGTGATCCTTCACGAACTGGAAGATCGAGATCATCCCAATCGTCAGAAGCGCGTACTTCAGGATCAGCATGCCGGCCAGGCGCCAGAGCGCCGCGGTGCGGTTCTTCACGGGCGTCGATCCCGACCCGCCCCGACGCTCCGCTTCCATGCCGATCAGATACTCAGGCACGATCCGGCTGATCATATGCAGGGACCAGAAGACCGCGAACGCGACAACCGTTCCGGCGATCGCGCCCAGCGCGGGCCAGTTCTGGCGGGTCGCAAGCAAGACGCCGATCAGGATCGCATCCAGCGTCACCGCCGTCTGGGACAAGCTGCGAAATGGCGGAAGCTGAAACGCTTCCGGCTCGGCGGGAGCAGCCTTTTTCTCCTGGGAACCTTTTGCGTCGTCCGGTCGCTGTTGTAATATCATGATGTTTTGCCGCCCGGGCGGTTCCCTCGGTTACCATTGGCCGCGGTGAGAAGCCGGATCATATTCGCAAATCCGCCGACGACTCCCAGCAGCAGACCGGCGATGGTAAACCATGGAACGCCGGAGTGATTGAACCGATGGTCCAGCCACTGGCCAAGCACGATAAAAATTCCGACGGTGATCGCCAGCGTCAGCGCCGCCGTGATGGCGACGCCATATCCCTGGACACCCTGCGCCAAAAGGCGGTCGTCACGCGGCCCGCTTGCCCCGCCGGCGCTGCTTTGCGCGGACTGGGATGCGCGATGACTCGCGGGCGTTCCCTTACCTAAGCTGGGGCGATTGAAGGTGATTTCCGGAGGGGCGGGAAGAACTCCGAACGACGGCAGTTCAATCGATTCGTCGTCCTTGCCGGTCTCTGATGTCGGATCGTCTTCGCCCATGATAGCCCCCCTCAACGCGGGCCGTTTACACCAATTTCCGCGCATTAGTATATCACAGCGGGACCTCGTGAGTCAATACATTGCGCATTTTTTCACGAATTGACAAAATATAATTGGATTATTCCGGAACTTTGATGGAACAAATACCGCTGTATAATACTCAAAACGCATGAGAGAACGGCGCTTTACCCAATTTTGAACAGTTCAAAACCAAGCATTACCGAGCGCCAATGATGGAGCCGACTTGAGCACACACGATCCGCAGCAAAAACCGATCTTTTACGACGAATCGCAGCGACGCGGCGGCGTACTTTCCTTCATGATGTACGCTCTGGCGATGTTCTGCATCGTCGGCGCCGCCGTCTTTTTGATCAGCATCGCGGGTAATCCCGTGATGACCGCCTCGCCCATCGGCGGCTCGCCGACGCGCGGGCCGCACGGACTGGTCAACATGCGCCTGGCGCCCCGCCCCGCCCTTCCCGATGTCAAGCAGCCCGCCGACTTGCGAAACAAGGTCCTGCGGACGGTGCTTCGCGGCGATAACGAAGTCCAGGAAACGCAGAAGCGTCTCAGCGCGACGATCCGCCGCGAGCGCGCCGTCACGCCGATCCCGCCGGCGGCGATCGCCCCCGGGCATATTCAGGGGCCGGTGCGCGCGGCGTTCTACGTCAACTTTGAAAAGAACAGCATCGACTCACTGCGCGAGCACATCGACCAGACGACGCACTTGATGCCGGTCTGGGTCGAGATCAATCCCCAGGGCTCGGATATCAAAATCACGCGCGATATCTCGACGCGCTCCGGCGGCTCGCAGGTCACGCTGGGCGAAACCTACGACGACGAGGCGATCCGTCTGGCGCGCACCCACGGCGTCCCGATCATCCCCGTCGTCCAGAACGCCACCGAAGGCGAGTTCCACGGTGAATGGGTGCACGCGCTGGTCAACGATCCGCACAAGCGGGCGGCGATGATCGAGAAGCTGCGCGCCTTTATTGTGAAAAACGGCTACCAGGGCGTCAACATCGACTTCGAAACCGACAGCGCGGACGACGCGGATGGCCTGACAGCCTTCATGACGGAGCTTGGCGCGGTCTTCCATCCGCTCGGCCTCCTCGTCACGCAGGATATCCAGACCGACAGCGCCACCTACGATCTGCCGACGCTCGGCAAGTGCTGCGACTTCATCATCCCGATGATCTACGACGAGCATGGAGACGGCACGCACGACGGCCCGGTGGCGTCGTGGGACTGGTTCCAGACCGAACTGGACGATGTCTTGGCGGAAGTCCCCGCCGACAAGGTCGTGCTGGGGATCGCCAACTACGGCTACGATTGGTCCGCCGGCAGCACCTCCCCGGATGACGTCACATTTGAGCAGGCCTGCCAGACCGCCAAAGACTCCATGGACGGCGAAGACGGCGTGATCAAGATCGATCGCGGCACGCTCAGCCCTTACTTCACCTATTACGACGATTCCAACGGTCAGGGCGACAAAGAGATCGCGCATAAAGTCTGGCTGGAGGACGCCGCGAGCGCATACAACAAGCTGATCGCCGGCGAGCACCACCATCTGCTCGGAGCGGCCCTCTGGCGACTGGGCTCCGAGGATCCCAGCCTGTGGCGCTACTTCAACCACGACCACCCGAATATTGAAAAGAACTTCGATCTGCATGCGCTCACCGATGTCACCTACAACTACTTCGGCACCAGCTTTATCGGCCAGGGCGACGTGCTTTATGTCAAGCAGGCTCCGACCAAAGGCAAGCGCAACCTCACGGTCGATCCCAAAACCAAGCTGATCGTTGGCGAGACCTTCAGCAGCTACCCCTCCCAGTACGTCATCCAGCGAACGGGAAAAGTCGACCAGCAGAACGGCGCCAACAAAGACACCGTGGCGCTCACGTTCGACGACGGCCCGGATCCGCGCTGGACGCCGCAGATCCTCACGATCCTGCACAAGTATCATGTCCCGGCGACATTCTTCGTCGTCGGCGAGAACGCCCAGGCCAATCCCGGCCTGCTGACCCGCGAGTGGAACGAGGGCATGGAGATCGGCAACCACTCGTTCACGCACCCAGAGATCGATCAGATCTCGTCGCCGCGCATCAAGCTGGAGCTGGACGCCACGCAGCGCGTGATCGAAGCGCTGACGGGCCATATGACCACCCTCTTCCGCGCTCCCAACCGCGCCGACTCCGAGCCGAGTACGCCCGCCGACTTCGACCCGATCCTACAGGCGCACAAGCTGGGCTATGTCTTTATCGGAGAGCAGGTCGACCCGACCGACTGGAAGCCGGGCATCAAAGCCGACCAGATCGTCTCGTTCGTGTTAAACCACGCGCATGAAGGCAACTGCGTCCTGCTGCACGACGCCGGCGGCGATACGCGCGCCGAGACGATTAAGGCGCTGCCCCGGATCATTGAGGGCCTGCAAAAGCAGGGCTTCCATTTCGTCACGGTCTCCAATATCATGGGTCGGACACGCGATCAGGTCTTCCCGGCCATCTCGCCCCGGCAGCGTGTGACGGCGGCGATCAACCGCGCGTTTATCTACGGAACCTACGTGGTCGGCACCGTGCTCACCGGCCTGTTCCTGCTGGCGATCTTCCTCGGCATCGCCCGGATCGCGATCATGGGCGTGCTGGCGACCATCCAGGCGCGCAAAGAAAAAGCGCGCGCCTTCGAGCCCGACTTCCTGCCGTCGGTCAGCGTCATCATCGCCGCTTACAACGAAGCGAAGGTCGTCAACAAAACGATCGCGACGCTGTTGGCGAGCCACTATCCGCGCCTGGACATCCTGGTCGTGGACGACGGCTCCCGCGATGGCACCGCCGATGTCGTCCGCGCCAAGTACGGGCAAAGCATGCAGGTGCAGGTCATCTCGAAGCCCAACGGCGGCAAGGCCTCCGCGCTGAACCTCGGCATTCAAAAGTGCTCCGGTGAGATCATCGTCGCACTCGACGCCGATACGGTCTTCACGCCGGACACGATCGGGAATCTGGTGCGCCACTTCGCCGACTCGCAGATCGGCGCCGTGTCCGGCAATGTCAAAGTCGGCAATCGCAAGAACGCCTGGACGATCTGGCAGGCCGTGGAGTATATCACAAGCCAGAACTTCGACCGGCGCGCCTTCGACTTGCTGAACTGCATCACGGTCGTCCCCGGCGCCGTCGGCGCCTGGCGGCGCGACGCCGTGGTGCTCGCGGGTATGTACTCCTCGCAGACTCTCGCCGAGGATACGGACCTGACTCTGAAAGTCCGCAAGCTCGGATATAAGATCGTCACCGACAACGACGCCCTCGCCTACACCGAGGCGCCGGACGGATGGCGGGATCTCATCAAACAGCGCTACCGCTGGGCCTTCGGCACGCTCCAGTGCCTCTGGAAGCACCGGGACGCGCTCGGCAACAAGCGCTACGGCGCGCTGGGCACCGTCGCGATGCCGTCGCTCTGGCTCTACCAGATCGTGTTCCAGGCCATCGCGCCGCTGGTGGATATCGGCATTCTCTGGGCGATGTTCACGCAGTTCATCATCAAGCCGACCACGGATCACACGAGCCTGTTCATGCTGCTCGGCTACTGGGCCGTCTTCTCCACGGTCGAAATGGCCGGCGCCGCCCTCGCCTTCCACCTGGACCGCGAAGACAAGCGCCTGATCGCCTGGCTCCCGTTGCAGCGCTTCGCGTATCGCCAGTTGATGTACGTCGTCATCCTCAAATCCCTGCGCTCCGCGCTGTTCGGCCGGCGGGTTGGCTGGGGCAAATTGGAGCGCAAAGGAACGGTCACCACGCCCAAAGGCAGAGACACGCTGCTCGGCGGAGGATCCGAACAAGCGTCTCCGGAGGTTCGATCGTAACGGGAGGCCCTCCCCCCCTGCCCCCTCTCCCAACTCTGGGAGAGGGGGAGTCCGAGTTAAGATGCCCGCCCACTGGGGAGTAGAGCATATTCTCGTATCCGTGACAAACTCTTCGCTTGCTCCCCTCTGCCAGAATTGGGAGAGGGGCCGGGGGTGAGGGCCTCCCCTTGCTCCCTCGCCGCAATTCTTCCGCCGGAACGCCTGAATATTCCCTTCCACACGGTACAATAATAGGCAAATCGCAGTCACTCCCGTCAGCGGAGGCGATTTGCCAACGCCATGCCTATCATTTTTACCACCGCTCTCGACGCCGAGATGCGCGCTCATGCGCAGCGCGACTATCCTCACGAATGCTGCGGCTTCCTGATCGGGAAGCCCGGCGCGGAGGGAGTCGCGGTCCACGAGGTCCGCGCGGCCGACAATACGCGCCAGGATTCCCCCCGGAATCGATTCGAAATCGATCCGGGGGAATTGATGCGCGTGGACAAGGCGGCGCGCGCCGCCGGGCTGAGCGTGGTGGGGTTCTACCACAGCCACCCCGACGCCCCCGCGAGCCCATCAGAGTTCGACCGGGAACATGCCTGGCAGGGCTACTGTTACATCATTGTCTCCGTTTTGAGCGGACAACCCGCAGAAATGAACAACTGGCTCCTGCTGGACGACCATAGCGGGTACACGCAGGACGCCGTTCGGATAGTCAATTCCGAGAATTAACCCAGGAGAATACGACGAGATGGCCGTAAAGATCGTCATACCGACACCGATGCAGCGGTATGCCAATAATCAGGAAGAGATCAATGCCGAAGGCGTGAATGTCGGCGAAGCGCTGACGCATATCGCCACGCAGTTCCCCGACCTGCGCAAGCACGTATTCAATGAAGACGGCACGATCCGCAGCTTCGTGAACGTGTATGTCAACGACGAAGACAGCCGCTATAGCGGCGGCGACGCCACTCAGATCAAGGATGGCGACACCCTCACGATCGTCCCAAGCATCGCCGGCGGCATCGATGCGGTCGGACACGGCGGCGCGCCGTCGTTCCACCTCGCGGCCGATCCCGACGAAGTCGAGTTCACGAACGACGAGATCCTGCGCTACTCGCGCCACCTGATCATGCCCGAAGTCACGCTGGAAGGCCAGAAGCGGCTGAAGGCGGCCAAGGTCCTGTGCATCGGCACCGGCGGCCTCGGCGCTCCGCTCACCATGTACCTCGCGGCGGCGGGCGTCGGCACCATCGGCTTGGTCGATTTCGACATCGTCGATCTCACCAACCTCCAGCGCCAGATCGTCCATCGCGAAAGCACCGTCGGCACGCCCAAGATCGACAGCGCCGAACAGACGCTCAAAGAGATTAACCCGCACGTCAACATCATCAAGCACGAAGTGATGCTGACCTCCGAGAACGCCTTAGAAATCCTCAAGGATTACGATGTGATCGCCGACGGTACGGACAACTTCCAGACCCGTTACCTGGTGAATGACGCCTGCGTGCTGCTGGGCAAGCCGAACGTCTACGGCTCCATCTTCCGATTTGAGGGCCAGGCCACCGTGTTCTTCGCCAAGGACGGTCCCTGCTATCGCTGTCTGTATCCGGAACCGCCCCCGCCCGGACTGGTCCCCAGCTGCGCCGAAGGCGGCGTCCTGGGTGTCCTCCCCGGCATCATCGGCGTGATCCAGGCCATCGAAGCCGTCAAGCTGATCCTGAGCGAAGGTAAGCCGCTGATCGGCCGCCTGATGCTCTTCGACGCGCTGAAGATGTCCTTCCGCGAGCTGAAACTGCGCAAAAATCCGGAGTGCCCGGTCTGCGGCGAGCACCCGACCGTCACCGCGCTGATCGACTACGATGAGTTCTGCGGCATCGGCCGCGGCGGCGACGCTCCCCAGGTTCTGGGCAAGAGCGAAGAGATCACCGCCAAGGAGCTGAAGGCCCGCTTCGATCGCGGCGACAAGTTCACCCTGGTCGATGTCCGCGAGCCGCACGAATACGCCATCGCAAAGATTCCCGGCGCCAAGCTCGTCCCGCTCGCCACCGTCGCCGACCGCCTGCACGAGTTCGACAAAGACTCCGAGATCGTCCTCCAATGCAAAATGGGCGGCCGCTCCGCGAAGGCGCTCCAGATCTTCAAGGACGCCGGGTTCAAACATCTCCAGAACCTGACCGGCGGCATCACCGCCTGGTCCGACGATGTCGATCCGAGCGTGCCGAAGTACTAAATCGCTTCTCGTCCCAAAGTTGCGGCGCGGCATTTTTGCCGCGCCGCAACTTTTTTGTCCCGAACACGTTCCATAGAAAAGATCAAACGACCGCCAGCGCCGTGTCCGTTCTCTGGAGTGCCCGATGCGCCACAAATTTCATCTTGCGACCCTGGCGGCAATCGCCGCCCTGCCCTTCTCTTCTCCGATCCACGCGCAGATACCTGAACCGCCTCCGGCCGCCGCCGCGACGCCTCTGCCGGCCGCGCCGCGTGTGGCGCTCTCGGCCGCCGTGGCGCAGGCGAGCGTTCCCAAAGGCGTGCTGGTTCTCGCGACTTATCCGGAGCGCAAATCCCTTCCCTCCGCGATTCCTCCGGCGGCTGGGGATTCTCTTCCTCAGATCGCCCAGGCGTTTGGCCTCCTCAAGATGGAGTTTGGCGCGGTGACAGCCCTGGGTCCCACGATGATGACCGTGTTTAACGACGCGCCGAGCGGTTCCGATATCTATTCCGGAATGCCGCCCAAGCAGGTTCTCGTACTGCTGGCAGCGACTCTCAGCCAGGATCAATGGGGATTGCTGACGGGCAAAAGCGGAATTGCCGATTCCGATCTCACAACCCGCGAGCAGCATGCGATGTGGGCGGCGCTCTGGGGCTATCATCGAATTGACTATCAAGTAGGAAACACGGGGACAGAGGTTCATAAAGAAGATCTGATGCGCGCCCGCCTTCGTCTCACTTCCACCATTCGCATGCGTCTCTATAACAAGGCGGACAACAGCCAGAGCCTGACGAACGAAGACGTGGATCAATATGGGCCGTCCGGAATGGATGGACTTTACATGTGGGATGACGGGCAAAGCGACGCCTCCCACGGCCCTCTCGCCAGCGTGGAGGCGCCAAATACTCCGAAGCCAAGCGATCTGGACTGGGGCGATCGCCGCCTGCGCGCCATGATCGAGACAACGGGCGTGACAACGGTGGGCGGCCTCGTGGATCGCGTGCGCGCGCAGACCGGCGTTGAGATCTATGCGGATCAGCGAATGGAGCAATGGCCGCTTCTGCTCACCGGAGATATCTCGGCGAAATCGGCGGCGGATCTTCTGCGAGCCCTGGCGTTTGTCGTGGCGGGGGCGTATCGCCGAGTCGGACCAGCCTACGTTCTCACCGATGATCTGACCGGCGCCGGCGCGCGGACGCAGGTCTGGCGAGACTTCGAACGGGATGTGGAGACGCTGCGCCGGAAGCCGGTCTCGGCGGCGAGCGGAAAGATTCACAGAGAACACGGCGACGCCGATCTGCCGACGGACAGCCCGCTGGCGCTGAGCGCGGAACAGATCAGGAATTTTAATCAGCCAATCGAAAACCTCAGCCATTTAGAGCTGCCATTCGATCAGTTGACCCCCTCGCAGAAAGCGGCGGCGAAAGATTTGGCGGCCGCGCTTGTCAAAGTACAATCCCAGCCAGGCCATCCCTACCAGGCGGATCTCACGCAAAAGGTCGTGCTGCAAGACGATCCGGTCGTCCACATCATTCTTCCCAATATCCCGAAGCCGCTCGAACTCACGGACTTCTCGCCGACACGATACGATCTTTTCCGGCGCTCGGATGACGAAAATATGCAAGGCTTTCGTCAAATGCTTCTGAGGCAGAAAGCGCAACAGGACGCCAAAGGTGATAAGGACGCCGCCGCGCATCTGAAATCGCTGCTGGCGCAAGTGAAACGGAGCGCCCTGCTCGCGGCTCCGAGATCGGAGAAAGAAGCGGCGGCTCTTCTGGACTCCATGGCGACCGCAGGCTTCCATGAACTCTGGCTCAAAACCTTCACCGAGGGACAGGAACAGCGGGATCTTTTAAAATCGACGATACGCTACGCCGTCCAAAAGGGAATCACGGTGTTTCCCGTCGTGAGTCTCTTCTCCTGGGGACAATCGGCGACCGAAGACGCGTGGGATGTAACGATCCTGGGCGAGAACTCGCTGCAATCGAACGCGCATTGGCGGGCGCGAAGCGCCGACGATTTCGCGATGATGCAGCAAGTCAAACACGTGCGGGACGAGATTGGCGCGGACTTTCCCATCCCCGATATGGGATACCATGAGATGATCGTCAGCCCGTTCTCGGAGGCGACGCGGGCAAAACTGGAAACCGTCGTCCGCGATCTGGCGGCGACTCCGGGGATCGGGGGGATGGTATGGAACGACACGTTGCCGTCCGGGTATGACGATATCCCTCGGACGTTCGACAACGAGTTCTACGCATCTCTGGGATACACGACGCCGGCGCGAGTCGCCTTCCTGCGCAAATGGCGTGTCGATCCGATCGATATCGTCGCCGAGCAGACTCAGGCGCACGCATGGCCGGTATGGATGCAGCCAAACACAGAAGGCGGAACGGATATGTCGGCGAAGTGGCGTGCGTTTCTCTTTGGCGCCAACGTGGAGTTTCTGCGCAAATTGTCTCACGACGCGCAGCCAAAATCGAAAGGCGCGCGCCTCCCGATTTTCGTACAGCAGCGCCGGGACTACGAAATGACCGACGACAAAAACACGCACTGGTTCGGTTCCTGGGACTCTTCCAGCGCCCCTCTGCCTTCCCTCGTCCGCGCACAGGACACGCCGGATGCGGCGGCCAAGATCCCCGATCCCGCAGCGCAGGCGTCGAGCCAGTCCAAAGAGTCGCGGATCTTCTTCACGCCGCAATCCCCTCTCGATTGCGCAAAATTCATCGCCCTGCTCGGCGATACCCTCAAAGAGATAGCGACCGGCAAATCTTCCTGGCAAGGGTTCGTGCTGGACGTCACCCAGCTTCCGGACGGCGAACCGCTCGCCAGAATCGCGGCCGAAATGGCGGCTAAATCCGCCGCGCCCGACGTGAAGAAGGCCGGCGATTAAAATCGTCGGCCTTCTTCCTCGAACTGCGTCCATGCCTGAGAACAATCCACGCGTTATCTGCGCGCCAGCTCCGGCTCGCCCACAATGGCCGGCTTCTCCGCTTCCGTGCTTCCCGCCAGCAGATTGTAAACCACGCCTCCCAGAGCGCCGCCGATGATCGGCGCCACCCAGAACAGCCAGAGCTGCGCGAGCGCCCACCCGCCGACAAACAGCGCGGGGCCGGTGCTGCGGGCGGGATTGACGGAGAGGTTGGTCACGGGAATGCCGATCAAGTGGATCAGCGTCAGCCCCAGGCCGATGGCGATCGGGGCGAAGCCTTTGGGCGCGCGGCCGTCGGTCGCGCCCATAATGATGATCAGGAACGCGAACGTGAGTACGACTTCCGACACGAAACACGCCCCAATGGAGTAGCCTCCGGGGGAATGCAGGCCGTACCCGTTGGAGGCGAAGCCGCCCGACGTACTGAAGCCGGGCTGGCCGGACGCAATGAGGTAGAGCGCGCCAGCGCCGGCGACGCCGCCGAGCACCTGAGCGACGATGTAAGGGAGCAGATCCGAGGCCGGAAATCGCCCGCCGGCGCAGAGGCCAACGGAGACGGCGGGGTTGAGGTGACATCCGGAGATGTGCCCGATCGCGTAGGCCATCGTCAGAACCGTGAGGCCGAACGCCAGCGCAACGCCGACAAAGCCGATGCCGAGATTGATGTTGGAATTATCCGTCAGGAGAAACTTCGCGGCCAGAACGGCGCTGCCGCAGCCGCCAAAGACCAGCCATGCCGTGCCGAGAAACTCAGCCGCGGCGCGCTTCGACATTGGGAGAGTAGACATCGTAACGACTCCTTCAACGAGTTGAGAACACTTGCCCGACGAAATCGTGCGTGAAACCCTCACGCGTCCTTTCTAGCCGTACTTGCGTTTGGAGGTCGTACCAGCGAAGGATCGTTCGCCGCAACGGAAGGAGTTTCCTGCACAATATTGGCGTACTGAAACAGACAAAATTATGAATATCGCCAGAAATTTTATTCGAGCCGCGCGTTGTTAAGGATTGGTTAAGGGTGAGTGACTATAGTGTGTTTATCAAGCGCATCTTTGAACGTCCGACAAAGGAACAGATCACCATGCTTCACCCATTCAAACCGTCCCGATCGACCTCAGCCTTCACTCTGATTGAGCTCCTCGTCGTGATAGCTATCATTGCGATTCTCGCGGCGATTCTCTTTCCCGTCTTCGCCAAGGCTCGCGAAAAGGCCCGCCAAACCTCCTGCGCCAGCAACTTGCGCCAGCTCGGTCTGGGCTTTACGCAGTACGAACAAGATAATGATGAACTGACTCCGGTCGGAGACCCGTATGGTCAGGGCTGGGGCGGCCGCATCTACCCTTACATCAAAAGCGCCGGCGTCTACGGATGCCCGGACGATCCCAGCTCGCCCATCGCCGGGACTTCCAAGATCTCGTACGCGATGAACACAAACCTAATTTTCGGGACGGACAACGTCGGCGACGTGATGACCGCCATTTTTTTCAACGGAGCGGCGACTTATCCGGCCATCGCCTCCTGGGGCAGCCCCTCCAATACCGTTCTACTCTTTGAAATCCAGGGCAACACAAACGCCGTCGTCGGCGGCGTTCCCCAATACGGCGTCGATTTGACGACGACCGAGGAGGTCCGAACCGGCAACGGCACGGGCTCAATTTCCGGCGACCTCTTCGACGGCCCCACCACCAACAACGGCGTGGCGCAATATGCGACAGGCGACATTGGCGGCTACGCGCTGAATCGACATTATTCTCCGCCGATGCTTAAGGGACGACATACGGACGGCTCCAATTATCTGGCGGCGGACGGTCATGTCAAATGGCTAAGGCCCGAACGCGTTTCCGGCGGACTGTCCGCTGCGAACGCAAGCACGGCGGAGATTCACGACGCCGCGCACAACGCTGGCAAGGCGGCAGGAACGGGCAGCATGACGCAGCAGAGCGGCGCGACGGTCAGCATGACGTTTAGCGCCATTTAGCAGGCCGCATGGCGCCGTATGCAAGCAAAACCACGAAACTCTTCCGCGAATACTCTCTGTCACGGGGTATCCTAAATCATCACGATCGCCGCATTTCGGGATCGATTTGGGAACCCCTTATGCGCCCTCATCTTCCGTTACTCACTCTGACAATGGCCCTGATCGCATCGGCGCCGGCCACGGCGCAGTCGCCGCCCGGCGCCCTTCCGCCTGTGGCGACGCCCGGTGTCCCAGCAACGCCGACCGCGCCGCCGGTCGCGCCGCGCTTGAGGCTGCGCGAGGCGCTCGCATTCGCAAAGATCGCTCCCACCGACACGATCTTCGCAATCGCCCCCGGACAGCACATCCCCACCGGCGCCGTCCCTTCGGTTCCCGGCGATTCTCTCACGCAGGTCATGACGGCGTTCGGACGCTCCAAGGCCGAGTTCGGTTCGCTGATCGCGCTCGGCCCGCTGACGATGACCGAGTTCAACGACGCCCCGAGCGATGCGGATATTTACGCGGGAATGGATCCCCGGCAGATCCTGGTGCTGCTAGCGGCCAGCCTGGACCAGGATCAGTGGACGAAACTTACCACCGGACGCGGGATCGCGGATGTCGATCTGACAACCAACGAACAGCATGCGATGTGGTCGGCGATGCTCCTGCACAAGAACTACGAGACCGTCGGCCGAGTGACACATGAAGTCCATGAGATTTCCGACCAGGAAATGCAGGGCGCGCATCTGCGGCTGGGATCCGAATGGTCGATGATGCTGACCAGCCTCAAAAGCGATTCCTCCAGCATCTCGTCCGGAAGCCTGGCGGAAATCCTCGATCCCGCATACCGTGACATCATGACGCGCTCCTCTCCGGCGGATAAGACAGCCCTCAGCGCCTCGGTGCGGCGGGAAATCCCGAACAACCCGAAAACCAGCGATCTGGACTTTACCGGCAAGGCGCTCAACGCGACGGTGGATATCACCGGCTTGAACACCGTCGGACAGCTGATCGATCGGATCCGCCAGGCGACGAGGATGGAGATTTATGCGGATCAGCGCTACGAGCAGATCAGTTTTATGGTCACAGGACCGACGTCCGTCCTGAAAGCGCGAGACCTGCTTCGCGCGCTGGCCTTTGGAATCGCCTCGACGTACCGCGGAGTGGGACCGGCGTATGTCCTCACCGCCGACCTCACTGGAGCCGGTATGCGCACGCAGACATGGTGGGAATACGAACAAGATGTCGAAAAATTGCGCGCCAAGCCCCTCACCGCCGCCAGTGAAAAGATCCATAAACTTCATGGCGACACGGTTCTGCCCGCCTTCGGCGACGGCGTCCCACTGACGGACGAACAGATCAAAGCCCTCGGCCAGCCCATCGAAAATCTCAACCTTGTCAGTCTGCCCATGGGGAAACTAACGCCGAGCCAGCAAGCGGCGGCCAAGCAACTCGCCGCCGATCTCAAGCGTGAGCCACGATATGGCGGCCAGGCGCCTTATCAAGCAAACCTTGCGGGAGACGTCATCTTTGGGGGATCTCCCATGGTGTGGATTACGTTTCCGAGCGATCTGCGCCCTCTCAAAATGGGGATGCTGGCGCCCTCGCAGTACGACCTTTATCATCAGTCGCTGGAAACAGAGATGGCGAACATCAGTCAGGAGTTTACCCACGATAAGGCGGACCAGGACGCGAAACGAGACCCGAACGCCGCCGCACACTTGAAGACGCTGCTGCCCGCCGCTCCGCGCCGCGCGCTTCTTTGCCGTCTGCAATCACCTCAAGACGCCGGCGCGGTCGTCACTTCCATGATGCGCCTGGGACTGAATGAACTGTGGGTCGCCGCATTTTACGACGGCGAAGCGCATCCCGAATCGGTCAAAGCCGCCGTCCATGCGGCGGCCGGCAAAGGGATCGCCATATACCCGGTCATGGATGTCCTGAAGTGGGGGCAAAGCGCGCCGGACGCGGCAAAGGATTGGACGATCTTAGGCGAGGATTCCCTGCAATCCAATCTCCACTGGCGGCGACGCAATGAAGACGATATCGCCAGCATGAACCGAGTTTTGGAGATCGCCAAGAAATTTGGCCTCGACTTCTCCATGCCGGAAATGGGCTATCAGGAGATCTTTGTCAGTCCATTTTCCCGGGAAGCAGCGACTCGCCTCACGACCGCCGCAAAGTCCCTGGCGGCGCAGCCGGGAATTGCCGGGCTGGTCTGGAGAACGACGGAAGCTCCTGGCTACAATCGACAGCGGCCAGACGACCTGGAGTTCTTCTCCCGCCTGGGCTACACGCTCCCCGCGCGCCTGGCGTTTCTGCGCAAAGCGCATCTTGATCCCATCGACCTGAAGCCGCTCGATTTAAATCTACAGGCGCAGACCATACCGGAAGTGTGGAGTCAAGGGTATGTGGCGAACAACAGCGCCTTCGAAAAACAATGGCCCGACTTCTTGAATGACGCGAATATTCAGCTTTTGCGAGCGATGAGGGCCGCGATCGACCATGAGACTCCGGCGGGCCGGCTCCCCCAGCCCATCCTCCTGCGCAAGCGCCCGGATTATACGTCCAGTCTCCATCCCGACTTGGAATGGTATGGAAGCTGGGACAGCTCCGCGCTGCCTCCGCCGTTTCTCCTGACCGATCAAAATTATGACGATCCCATCCCAAAGGCGCCGCCGACCGCCGCGGAGCAGGCGCGCGCGCAATCCAAGGACACCCTGTTTACCGTCACGCCTTCCAATATCCCCGACGACGCCAAACTGATCGAGCTTTTGAAAGATCGGCTGACGGAAATGGCGAACGGCAAGAGCGCATGGCGGGGATTCGTGCTGGATGTGTCACAATTAAAGGAAAGTAACCCGATCGACAAAGCCGCGAACGAATTCTTAAAGAAACCTTGACAGCCTGCCCCCGGCGAAGGTATAACGAACCCATTGTCCTGTAAAGCAATAGGCATTGTAGACAATAAACTGTGAGGTAGCCCATGGCCACGGAAAACACGCCCGAAACGCGGCAAAGCGTCCGGCTCAATCTGACCTTCCCCGTCGATCAGGTCAATCAGCCCCGCCTGGCGGAAGCGATCAAGAAGTTCGATGTGAGCGCCGACATCCGGCGCGCGCAGATCGAGCCGGAAACCGGCGGATTTATCACGCTGGAGCTAACCGGCACCGACAGCCAGCTCGACCAAAGCATCGCCTATTTGAAATCCTACGGCGTCGGCGTCGGCTTTATCGGCACGGACGACGTCCAAGCGTACTAAAACAAAGAAAATCACACGATATCGCAGGAGATTATCAACGATGGCAGGCAACGGATACGCAAACCCCGAGGTCTTGGTAGAGACCGATTGGGTCGCCGAGACGTACAAGTCGGGCGACTATAAGCTGATTGAGATCGATGTTGACCTCGACGCCTACGCGCAGAGCCATATTCCCGGCGCGATCGGCTTCAACTGGCAGACCGAGCTGGAAGACACGCTGCGCCGGGATGTTCCCAGCAAAGAGCAGTGGAATACGCTTCTGAGCAACGCGGGCATCTCCAACAACGATACGCTGGTCCTTTACGGCGACAATAACAACTGGTTCGCGACGTTCGGCTACTGGCTGTTCGTGATCTTCGGCCACGACAAGTCCAAGCTGAAGCTCATCAACGGCGGCCGCAAGAAGTGGCTGGCCGAGGGACGCGAAGTGACCGCCGAGGTCCCGAGCTATCCCGCCGCCTCCTACACCGCCTCCGAGCCGAACTGGGAGCTGCGCGCCTTCCGCGACGAGATCCTGAAGAAGCTGGGCGATCCGAACCTGACCCTGCTCGATGTCCGCTCCCCCGACGAATTCACCGGCAAGGTGATCGCGCCTCCCGGAATGACCGAGACCGCGCAGCGCGGCGGCCACATTCCCGGCGCCCAGTCCACCCCGTGGCTGAACGCGGTCAAGGAAGACGGCACGTTCAAGTCCGCCGAAGACCTTCGCGCCTTCTATGAGCCGAAGGGCGTCGCCGAGGGCAAGGATGTCATCGCGTACTGCCGCATCGGCGAGCGCTCGTCGCACACCTGGTTCGTTCTTTACAACCTGCTGGGCTACGAGAAGGCGAAGAACTACGACGGCTCCTGGACCGAATGGGGCTCCATCATCGGCGCGCCGATCGAGCGCGAAGTCGCGACGGTTGCCGGAACCGGCGGCGATCTGAAAGTCTGTCCGTAGGCTCGAAAGACCTACTCACTCTCCGTGGAAGGCGCCGCGCCGCGCCTTCCACAACCCCTGTTACCCACTATGCGATTGACCACAAAAAGCCAATACGGCCTCCGCGTTCTCGGTGACCTCGTCCGAAACTGGCGCGAAGACGGCAACGGTTACCTTCAAGTCGGCGAGCTCGCGTCCCGCTGCGACACCTCCCAGAAGTATCTGGAGCAGGTCCTGCTGCCGCTCTCGCACGCCGGTATCCTGGAAAGCAAACGCGGCCAGCGCGGCGGTTATCGCCTCAACCGCGCCCCCGAAGAGATCTCGCTCGCCGAAGCGCTGCGCCATCTCGAAGGTCTGCTGATGCCGATTCCCAAATGGGCGGATGAGACCGACGCCGAGCATTCCCAGCTCGCCCAGGTCCTGCGCAAGGTCCGGGATTCCATCCGCGGGATTCTGGAAAACACGTCCATCGTCGTGCTTGCCGAAGGCGAAGGGGAGACCGAGGCCAAAGCGCGCTCGAACGAAGCGATTGAAGCATTAATGTATTACATTTAATATCAACAAAATTCAATAATAACTCGCCCGCCCCATGCAGTTCTGGGTGGATTAGCCGATAATTACCTCAATGCGTCAGCGCCGACGCTCGAAAGGAAGATTATCATGCTAACACTGAAAACGCGCACGGTAGCGCAGAAGCTCTGTCTCTTGATCGGTCTCGCGACTTGCAGTGTGTCGGCGCTGACGGCCTGGGTCAGTTACACCGCCAGCAGCGAGGCCCTGGAGCGCGAAGTCAACGCGACTCTCCAGAAGCAAGTCTACTCCACCGCCCAAACTCTCGACGATTTGATGAAGCGCGCCGCCGCGACGCCGCGCACGATTGCGGCTCGCCAAAAAGTCAGCGGCAGCCGCCCCGACCCGGGCATGCAGCCCTGGCTGGCCCAGGTCCTTGGCGATACCCCCGCCGAGGAAGCCTACGACTGCTGGGTGGCGTACGATTACAAAAGCCCCAAAGGCGTCTACGGCCTCGTCGGCACGGACCGCGACCACAGCCCCGCCCCCCTTGGCTGGAACTACGATTTCAACGATCCAAAACAATACTGGTACGTAACGCCCAAGAAGACCGGCAAGATCTTTGTCACCGAACCCTTCTATGATGACGGCGGGACCAATCTTTCGCTGGTCAGCGTCTGCGTCCCGATCTCCGACAGTCACGGAAAATTCGTCGGCGTCGCCGGAGTCGATCAAAAGCTGGACAAGCTGCGCGAAATCGTGAGCGGCCTGCATCTGAACGGCGGCGATGGGGCGAAACCTCAGGGCGATTACGCGTTCCTCGTCAGCCGTGACGGAATGGTCATCGCCCACCCCAACCAGGATCTGCTGGCGCACAAAGGGTTTGCCGGAACGGCGGCGAACACGCTTCTGGAAGGCAAGGCGCTCACGGCGTCGGACCAGGGCGTCGCGACGGTTCGCGTCCACGGCGAAGCGCGCCGGATCTACTGGGCCTCTTCGCCCTTCACCGGCTGGCGCGTCGCCTTCAGCGTCCCCGAGGCGGCGATCCTCGCGCCGATCCAAACACTGAAGATGCGCGCGCTCATCACGGGTCTGATCGGCCTGGCGCTGATGCTGGCGCTCGTCTACGCCATTTCCCGCAGTTTGACAGGCACGCTCGTGCTGGTCTCGGAACGGCTGGAGCAATTGCGCCGAGAATGCGTCACCTCGCTGGGCGACGCCGTGAAGGCGCTGGCGAACGGCGACCTCACGCGCCGCGTGACGGCGGATGTACAGGAGCTGGAGATTTCATCGCAGGACGAAGTGGGCCGAATGGCGCGAGAAGTGAACGCCATCATCCGGCAGACGCAGGAGACGGTGACTGCGTTCGAAGCGGCTCAGTTGGCGCTGCGCGGTTTGATCGGCGAAGTGAGCCTCAGCGCCGCCGCCGTCGCCCGGACGGGCCAGGGGCTCGCGGAGGCGTCGGACCAAACGGCGGAAGGCGCGCGGTCGGTCTCGCTTTCCATGCAGGAAGTGGCGCAGGCGATCGATCATTCCGCGAGCGCCAGCCTGGAGATCGCGCGCGGAAGTGAACAGCAGGCCGACGCGTCCACGACGGTGTCCGCTTTGATGGATCAACTCGGCGCGGCGATCACCCAGGTGCACAGCGGCGGGGAGCGGCAGCAGGAAGTCACACGCGAGACGAGTGAACGGATGCGGGAAGCCGTCACGGCGGTGGAGCGTACGCTGAACGAGATGGACCGCATTCAGCGCCAGGTGCAGACGACATCGGACGGCATTCAGCGGCTAGGCGGTAAGAGTATGGAGATCGGATCGATCGTGGAAACGATTGAAAAGATCGCGGAGCAGACCAACCTGCTTGCTCTGAACGCCGCGATCGAAGCGGCCCGCGCCGGTGAACAAGGACGAGGCTTCGCGGTCGTGGCCGACGAAGTGCGCAAGCTCGCCGAACGTTCGGCGATCGCCACCCAGGAGATCGCCGCCTTGATCGGGGATGTCCGTCAGGAAGTGGACGCCGCTGTGGTCCATATGGGCGCGGCGGGCGCCGGTTCGAGCGATCCGCACTCGGTCATCGGGGCGGTCGCCGGAGTCCACGCTCTCGCCCAGGAGATGAGCGCCAGCGTCCACCTGGTCTTGTCGAGTATTGCCGCCATTCAGGAGACGTCTTCCGAAAACGCCAAGATCGTCGCCGGCATGTCTCTGAGCGCCGAGAAAGTCGGGCACGCCATCATGTCCGTGGCCGCCGTCAGCCAGGAAACCGCCGCCGGGGCGGAAGAGATGAGCGCGGCGGCCGATGAGATCTCGGCCAACGTGCAAAACGTGACCGCCGCCGTGGAGACGCAGGCGCAAAGCATCGCTCAGGTGCAGTCGTCCGCCAGCGACCTGAACACGATGGCGCAGCAGCTGCGTGAGCTGGTCGGCGCGTTCCGACTGGAAGACGAGCCCGCCCTGGCCGCCGCCGCGCCGCGAGCGCGACGGGCGGCGTAAACGCAAAAAAAGGCCGGCGGTCTTCAAGAGATCGCCGGCCTTTTTTGCGCGTTTGGAATCGGATCACTCCGCGAACGATTACACGGGGTTCGGAATAAACTCTCCCCGGCAACCCTTCAGGTAGCGCAGTCCATGCACCTGCCCGGTCATCTCCCGGTCGCCGACATAGACCGGATCGTGCCATCCTTCAATGTCGATCGCCCCACGGAACCCATTCCAGCGCAGTTCGCTGATCACATCGGTCCAGTTGGTGTCGCCAAAACCGGGCGTACGGTGGAAGGCGAAGGGCTCGGAACCGAAGACGCCGTGCGTCTTGACCACATCCCATTTGATCGTCGCGTCCTTGCCGTGAACGTGGAAAATCTTTGGCGCCCACTTTTTGATCTGCGGCAGCGGCTCGATCAGGCTGACCATCTGGTGGCACGGCTCCCACTCCAGGCCGATATGCTCCGACGGAACCGCGTCGAAGAGAAGCTCCCAGGCGGCGGGATTATGCGCGAGGTTCCAATCGCCGCCCTGCCAGGTTCCGTCCATCGCACAGTTCTCGAAGGCCAGACGAACGCCCTTGTCCTCGGCGCGCTTCGCCAGCGGCCCGAAGACCTCTTTGAAGGTCGAGATGGAATCCGGGATGCTTTTGCCGCGCAGACGTCCCGTGAACCCCGACACGATATCCGCGCCGAAGAGGTGCGCGTTGTCGATCAGCGTTTCCCAGGCCTTCGCCGTTTCCAAGTCCAGTGCGCCCTGCTCCAGCGGATTGCCGAAGATCCCAACGGTGCTGATCGTGATATCGCGATCGCCGATCGCCTCGCGGACGGATTCGGCCAGACGCGCCAGATCGACGCCCCCCAGTGTCTGCCAGAATGTGATGGAGAAGCTTTCGAAGCCATACGGGGCGATCTGCCGGATATACCCGGCGGGATCGTCGCCGTTTCCGCCGACAAGCGTGCCGATGCGAATGTCCAATTCCTGTGTCATAGTCGCCCTTTCGTTAAAACGAAATTCCTTCCACTTCGAAGTTGATATTTAAGCTGCGTTCCCGAAAGTTGTAAGTAAACGTCGGTATAAAACCGTGCATCGTCGGCGCGACGGTCACGCGGTAGTCAAGGACATCGTGGTTCACCAGATCATACCGGACCAGAGTCGACAGCGCGATATTGTGATTGCCGATCTGCCCCCGCGTGATTACCTCGCGCGACGTATCCAGCACGTCGAAGTTAAAGGGGGAGTCTCCCGTCACTTTGCTCGTACGATACTCCACACTGAGCGCCGACCGGTCCGTGAAGTAGTGCGCTACGGCCAGGTTTGTCTGCGTGTACTGGTAGAGCGATTTGCTCTTATCGTAATGGTTGTACGTATTTTCGATTGACGGCAAGACCAGCGTGTTCTTAGCGATCAACCAGGGACGCGTGGACAACCCGACTTGAATCCGGTCCCGCTGTCCCCGGATCCCGGTCGGCTGCTCGTAATACCGGCCCGTGATAAAATCGGAGGTCAAGTACACAACGGGGCGGCGCAGGAACTGCCGGAATGCGACAGGGTCTCCCAGGGCCGGCGCCGCGTGCACCCGCGTCAGCGGGAGAGCGCCGTTCAGGCGCAGCTCGGGAAGCCGGGAAACATAGAGATCGTCACGGCGCCGGCCGCTCGCCGAAAGGTGCGCCGATGCTTCTTCCGCCAGATAGAGCCCCCCGCCCGAAGGAGAGTCGAATGGCCGGATCGTCGGCGTATCCTGAAGAAAGTCATGGAACAGCAGTGGATCTCCAAACGGCAGCGGCGGGCTTGCGGCCTGTTCGAATTGATGCAGCTCGTCCAGAGGCGTTCTGCGCGGCGGTATGGCCGGCGTCGGAGGCGATTGGATCCGTCCGGCAATCAGCGTTTGATGCGCCGTCACCTGCGCCTGCGGCGACTGTCTCGTCGGCAGCAGCAAGTACGCCTCGATCGGCATATGCGGATCGCCGCGATAGCGCAGTTCCGAGAAAAGGCCATAGCGCCCGGAGTATCCAAAGGCGGGGACGACGGTTGTTTCGGCGCCGGGACCGCTGGCTGTCGCTCCGGAGCGGAATTTGACCTTCCGCAGCGTCAGCACGCGGTTATGGAACAGATAGAAGGACGCGTTCTCGGCCCGTCCTCTCAGGACCGTGGGAATTCGAGGATCCTGAAAGAGAGTGATCTTCGAGGCGCGCAGCTCAAAATCAGGCGAGACTCCGGGAGGCGCCGTGGACAGATACCCATCGGTCACGACGACATCCACCGGCGTCACGTCGATTCGGCCCGCCTGAATGCGATAGGGCCGCTGATAGATCAGCGCATTGTCACTGAAGCCGAGCCGTTCGGCGCCGCTGAACACCAGCGAATCGGCGGAGATGACAATCAGCTTATCATACGCCTTGACGGATCCCGTGGCGCTGAAGCGCTGGTGGGTGAGATCCCCCGCCACGCGGTCCGCCTCGATAAAGAACTCGCCGCAGTAGTTGAGGCGAACGGGTTTGCCGGCGGAGCCTTCCAGCAGTCCATTGTCCAGTGAGCCGGACAGGAAATCATAGTCCAGCGACAGCTCCGGCAGCGGGGCCGCCGGCGCGGGAGCGGCGGCCGCCGCTTGCGGAGCGGCGACGGGAGCGCCGGAAGTGGCCGGAGGAAGCGTTCCCGGCGGCGGCACGGCCGGCGGGTCTTCCGCAAATCCTGGGGTCGCGCAAAGCATCACGAGAGAGAGAACGAAAGCGGCAGAGCGCGTCTTACTTCCAGTCATTAATATCCATTTCCGCCGCGACAGTGTTAAACTCGCCCATGCTTCGTTTGAATTCCGAGTCGTCATAAGTGCGCGATTGGACCACGACCGGCATCGGCACCGCGTGTCCCAAAAGCAGCGCCTGCTGCTTGCTGTCGAGCGAAGCCAGGACTCCGCGCAGCGCCTGCGCGCCCGAGACGCCGGTCAGGACGGCGTCGATATCGCGTTCGTCGTTGAGCAGCGCGGTGATGCGCGTGCCAAGCTGCGAAAGCACCTCGTCATCGATCCCCGAGGGCCGCTGGTCCACTACCAGCAGCGTCACATTGTACTTGCGCAGCTCGCGGGCGATGATGCCGAAGGTGGTCTGCTGCGCCAGGCTGGGACTGAGGAACTTGTGCGCCTCCTCGATCGTGATCACGACCGGCATCGGCTTTTTGCCTTTGTCGCCCATCGCCGCTTCGGTCAGTTCGATATAGTTCTTATGGATCTGGCGCGTGAGGATATTGGCGACCAGCATATACTGCAATGGCTTGCGATACTGCCCGAACTCCAGCACAACATGCGTTCCTTTGAGCAGGCAGCCCATGATCTGCCGCACCGCGTCATCTTCCTCGCCGGGCAGATCCTCGCGCAGAAAGCCCTTGCACTCTTCGACCATACGGCCTAGCTTGCGTTTCAAAGCCCCGAGCGACAGCGCGTTCGCGCCGCTGATCTCGCTGAAGGTTTTGATCGCCTCGCCGTCCATCTTGAGCAGTTCGGAGAGCCACTTTTTGGGATAGTGCTGCTCCAGCAGATAGGTCGTCTCGGCCGCGCTTTGATTCAGATTCAATTCGTTCGCCAGCAGCAGAATATCGTCCACGCTGATCTGGCTGTACGGGATATGCACGTCGTTTTCGATCAGCACTTTGCGGCGAAGCGCGGCGGCCCGGTCCAGGGTGAAGACGCGCACTTTGTCGGGGAAGTACTTCTTGAGACCGTCCACGCCCTCTTTGGTCGGGTCTTCCGTGGTGCCCTTCCAGCCATACTCGCCATGCATATCGAAGACCAGATTGACGGCCTTCTTGTGCTTGATGATGCCGCACAGACAGATACGCGTCAGGAAGGTCTTGCCGGTGCCCGACTTGCCGAAGATGCCGTTGGAGCGTTCGACGAACTTATTCAAATCCAGACAGACCTGGATATCGGTCATGTCCAACGGGGAGCCGATATGGAAGTAATCGCCGCCCTGCGTCTCCGCGCCGAAGATATCGGCGATGTCTTCCTCCGTCGCCTCCCCCACCCCGCTGAAGTGCGTCGGGACGGTCTTGACCGGATCGAATTCGACGGCGCCGCGCGGACGCATGAGCAGGGGTTTGAGCGTCAGCGTGCCGAAGGTGGACGTGCCGCTGAGCACCTGACGCAAAAAGGCGTCATCCGGCGAGGGCGGATTGGCGAGCACCTGGGGCGACGTGCAGTCCAAGGAGACATCGGTGATCATGGCGAAGAACTCGTGCTGCGCGCCGTCGATGACGACGAACTTGCCCGCGCGGATGTCCTCAACCGAATGATCCCCGGTCAGCTTGATCTGGATGCCAGCCTGAAGACTGCCGCGCACGACCGTGCCCATCGCCACGCGCTGGCGCGGGCCGGGGGACAGCGAGCCGGCGTCGGACAAACTCAGCGCGCCGCGCGCGCCGTTCTTTTGGTTGAATGCCATGGGTAAAATCACGATCCCGGAAATAAACGCAGCCTGACAGAAGCATAGAGCTTCCGTCAGGCGGTTTGTTTCAGAGATATTCGTGATGGCGACCCAAAATTCCTGTCAGGATTTCTGGGCCGGGCGTGAGATCTTACTTCGTGCTGAAGGTCACCGCAAACTGGCTGCCGGCGGTTCCAGCCGACATTCCGTTGTTCGATCCGCAGTCGGCGACGTTAGGCGTTCCGTTCTGGTTGCAGTCTTCCGCCGTGGCGACCGAGCCTCCGGAAACCGAGGAGCCTTTATACCACTTGACATGACCGTCGGCCAGCAAGTAATTCGAGCCGTCCGTATGCAGCCCGGTTTTAGAGTCAAATCCATATCCGCCGCCGTTTCGATTCACTTGAGCGGAGCAATCGAGGCCGCCGAGACATCCCGTTCGCATATGGCCGCCTTGGCTGAAGTTGCCGATAAACGGATAGACCGCGGCGTCGAATGGTCCGTTCGTCACGGCGGAAACGACACCGTTGGCGCCGCCAAATTCGGGGCTGTTTGTGATCGGGCCGTAAATCCCGGTAATTTCACAAAGCAGTACGGTCTTGGCGGGCGAGCTGAGCGACGCCAGTGACTGCCCGCTATGCGGATCGGTGGGGCTGCCGCTTCCGTCGGTCCGAAGGAAGTTCAGGTTACCGGCGTACGAAACGGTGTAGGACACGACGCCGGCGCCGCTGACTTGCCCCGCCTGGGGATCGTCGGGGCATTTGAATACGCCCGTGCTTTTGACATACGGATAGACCGTTCCTGCCCAGCCCTGTCCTAACGACCCCGTGCCAGTGGGATAATTCTCATCGTTGTCCTGCGTGTACTGCATAATCCCCAAGCCGATTTGCTTGAGGTTCGAGGCGCAAGAGATTTGACGCGCCTTCTCACGCGCTTTCGCAAAGACGGGGAACAGAATCGCAGCAAGTATTGCAATGATAGCGATAACGACGAGCAGCTCGATCAGAGTAAAGCCGGATGCGCGCTTGGACTGAACGTTGGACATAATAATCTCCTCTTACGACAACCGTAAAACTCCAAATAAAAACCAAAATAAAACCACCGCCAATCAATATTAGCACGAAACATGGACGCTGTCAAGCATAAATGCGATAACGATTCATCCAAACAAAATCCAAATAACGGCGTCTCACTTGAGAGCCGGGTTCAGAATATTACGGGCGCCGCCGTTTGGCGCCCAGCGTCTCTCTCAGTTTCGACGCCCGGGCCTGGATTAACTGTGCGCCGAGCAGCGCGTCGAGTGCGGCGAGCGGGTGCTGGCCATCGACCGCGAGCATGGTCGCCCCGCTGTCGGTGAGATAAGGGTTGTCGCCGATGTCGAGCAGAAAGGCGCGCTGATCTTTGGGCCTGGCGCGCCGATACGAGGCGAAGCCTTCCGTGAGCGCCGTCCGCGCCCGCCCACTGAAGGGGACAATGATCCAGATATTCGTAGAAGTGGAAGAAGCGGCCCGCAGCGAGGTCAGCAGACTTGAGACATCCCCAGCCGCCGGTCCCCGGTTTTCGCCCATATTGACGAAGATGTCGTCCGGGATGGGAGAAAGCTTGCCGGATACGAGACGGGAATGTGTGGAGTCAAAGGACTGCCAGAACGTCATCAGCCCCGGCGTGTGGCTGTCCGCCGCGCCGCTGTCCCACGAGGCGCCGCCGTAGGCGACCACACCGTACTCGGCGCCCAGCGCCGCCGCGATGGGCTGGACGTAGCCGACGGTCGCGTCCTGTGTCTCCGTCGCGTTGGTAACGCCATCCTTGAAGTTCGCGACGGTGTTATCGCCGTTGGTGATCGAGTCGCCGTAGAAAAGAGCGGCATGCGGCTGGAGGGCGTCGGCGCCCGAGGGCGCGCACACGACGGCGCCGTCGTCCAGGGTGAAACCGGTGATACGCACCACATTGACCGGTGTCCAGAAGTCCAGAAACACGTACCCGGCCACCAGCTGCATCCGGAGCGTATGCGGCCCGCCTGACAGCCCAGCGGCGCACGAAATGCTTGTGGTCGTGGGCGTCAGCTGCGTCGTCACGGGCGCTTTGCCGTCCACCGAGTAGCGGAGGATCGGGTACTGAGCGACGGGAACGGGGGCCTGTGTCTCGGGCGAGACGTCAAGATTGACGGCGAGGCTTGTCCCGGTGAAGCCCATCTTGAGGTACGCGCCGGGGTTAGGCGACTGGGCGCATGCCGCGACGCTTTGACACCAGTTGTAGGGACTGTAAGCGATGTGGGAGTCCGTCGCGGAGACCAAAGTCGCCGCGCGGCCGTCCATCGCGGAGCCCAGCAGCACGCACAGTCCGAGCCAGAGTCGAGTGGATCGTCTTCGCATTCGTCGCGTACTCCGCGCTATTTCTGCGCCATCAGCAGCCGCAGAGGGCCGGATTTACCGGCGATGATATTCGCGCCCTTGTCCGTCTTCGAAGCCACGCCGTTCGCGACGGACATTGCGTAATCGAAGTCCTGGAAGCGATAGCTCAGACGCTTCTCGGTCACGTCCTTGAGCGCGCTGCGACTTGGGTCCCATTCAAAGATCAACCCAAGGCGGGTATTCGCCGGCCCGCCGGCGACGCTGAGTTCGATCTCGCGTTCATGGAAGACGGCGATCAGCGCTCCGCCTCCCGCCAGCGGAACTTCGGTTCTCAGCGTCGAGCCCGTTTCGGTGACGACCGGCAGACCGTCCATGGTGAGCGGAGTCTGGGCGCCGTCCGCGCCGACCAGGACAAACCGCCCCATCGCGCGCGGCCCGCCGCGATTGGCCCGGGCGTCGTCACTGCTCCAATGGTAGCCGTCGAGCACCGCCAGCAGACGCTGCTCGATACCGTGCTGTTTCACGGTCTCTGTCAGGAAGGGCTGTGGGAAGTTGTCGTTGTAGACGTGCAGATCGCGCAGGAAGAACTGGTCGCCGCGAAAGTGCAGGTTCGCGCGCAGCTCCTTGCTCTGATACCAGACGGTCCGCTCGGGCGCGCGATCGAGAACGCCGTAAACGGCGCTGGTAATGACGAGCTTGCCGGGCGTTTCTCCCGGCCCCGGGATCTGGATCGTGTCCAGCTCCGCCGCCGTTTGACTGTGAGCGACGCCGCCGAGCGTGTAGCGAACGCGTAGATACTTGTGGGTATTGCCGGCGGGATCTCCCACAAGATCGTTGCTCGCCGTGACGTGAAGCGTGTCGTTCTGAACGAGATCCGTCACGACGGCGGTGGCGTCGCGCTGCAAGTCCTTGGAGGCCGCTCCGCCAAACGGGTCGTCCAGCATGACCTGCGCCTGGGCCGGCGTGGATTTGAAGGCGCGCTTGAACCGGCGGCCGGTTTCGCCCATCGTCTCGACGACCACCCCCCCGGCGTCCCGCACCCGCGCCAGCTTGTCCATCTGCATGGGAAACGCTTGCTTCATTTCGTCCCAGCCGAAGCTATTCTCCTGACCGAGCTGCGCGTAGCCAAACGCCTGCGTCGGCTGGCGCGCGATCATATCAAGGAAGGTGTCGACAAACTTTTCGGACCGGCCAGTCCCCCAGACGGGCTCCATCGTGTCGGGATAGGGAATCGTGTTGTCGTAGTAATAGACCGGGTCCTGCCCCAGAAGACGGAACATCGGTGTGGAGATCTGGTTCTTGGCCTCCACGGCGGGGCTCCAGGCGTTTCGCCGATTGGGATAGTAACCAGCGATCGGACAGCCCCAGATGGTGAAGCCGTCAGTCGCCAGCTGATCGCGGCAATTGCCGAACGCGTCGATGTGATATTTGTCGGACAGATGCGCCGCGGAGATGGCGTCCATGTTCCAGGAGGCGATCGATTTGACGTCCGTTCCAAAGACGCACTTGAAGGTCGCCACGGCGGTATCTGCGAGCTTGCGCCGCTCCTCCGCCGTGTAGCCGATGGAGTACGCGACGGGGACATGATAATCCCATTCCCAGTCCGGCCTCCCGCGCCACGCCACGCCGGCGTCGTCGCAGATTTTTCGGTTCATCTCGAACCAAACGCCGACCTCATGATCGGCCGGCATTTCCGCCTTCAAAAACTCCACGAACGGTCCTTCGACCAGCGCATCGTATTGCAGCAGCCAGGTCGCCGGAAATTTGTGCGCCTTGATCAGCGCCATCTGTTCGCGCACCGGCGTCATCAAATCCATCGGATTGCGCGGCTCCTCCGCGCGGATAAAGTTCATGATATTGATCGCGCGGTAAGGTTTTGTTGTCGAAGCCGCCTCGGCGGACGTTATGGATACAGGCAAGATGGAAGCGATAATCATCGTTTTGAGAGCGCCCGCCACGACATCTCGGCGGGTGAACAAATTCGGGGCGCTGCGGGAGGATTCGGTGGACATAGACATGCTTCCCCGTATGGATTTATTCTGGATTTCATCCTTTCTCAATCATATCATTCCCAAGGACGAATGTCAAGATGGCCATCGCGCATGCGGTTTGGATTTGGAGGGATACGCTTCAGCGGAAGAGAAAAGTCCGGACCCTATTCAGATATGTTTTTTCGCCGCGCTGGAAATCCGGCAGGAAGGCTCTTACCCAAAGCGGCGCGGATTCTTAGTGGACCGGGAGCTCTGGAGCCGGGAGATTGGACGGTTGGGCGCGCCATTCACCACGCTATCGGCTGGTTCGATCACGACAACGCCGAAGCCCCGCTCCCGGAAATACCGCAAGGCGAAGGCGACGAAACAGGCGCGGCGCCCCTCGCGGACGGGAGGATGGGGACGTGGACACGCCGAAGTCATGAAAAAACGCCCCCGCCGATTGCTCGGCGGGGGCGTTTCCAATCTTATTCCAAACTAAGCCCGGATGTCGACCGGTCCCATGCGGCGCAGTTTCTTCAGCGCGCGCAGCTCGATCTGGCGGACGCGCTCGCGGGTGACCTGGAAGCGCTGGCCGACCTCTTCGAGCGTGTGGGCGTAGCCATCGTCCAGGCCGAAGCGCATACGGACGACGTCACGCTCACGCGGGGTGAGCTTGTCCAGAACGGCGTCGAGCTGTTCGCGGCGGATCAGATTCACGGCCGCATCCGACGGCGACTGGTTCGCGTTGCTCTGGATGAAGTCCGCGAGCTGCGCCGAGTCTTTCTCGCCGACCGGAGTCTCCAGCGACAAGGGCTCGCTGGCGATGCGCATGATCTCGTTCACGCGCTCGACCGGGACTTCCATCTCGGCCGCCAGCTCTTCCTGAGTTGGTTCGCGGGACAGCTGCTGACGCAGCAGGCCCGAAGTGCGAACCAGCTTGTGGATCGTCTCGGCGACATAGACCGGAATACGGATCGTGCGGCCCTGGTTGATGACGGCGCGCGCGATCGCCCGGCGGATCCACCAGGTCGCATAGGTGCTAAATCGGAAGCCCTTGTTGTAGTCGAACTTCTCCACGGCGCGGATCAGTCCGATGTTGCCTTCCTGAATCAAGTCGGCCAGGCTGATGCCCGGCACGGAGTAACGACGCGCGATGCTCACAACCAGTCGTAAATTCGCTTCGGTCAGGATATCCTTGGCGCGCTGATCGCCTTCGGCGACGCGGCGGGCCAGGTCCATCTCTTCGGCGGCGCTGAGGAGCTTGGTGCTCTTCGTCTTGCGCATCCACATCTGAAGCGATTCATCGCGAGAATTCTCTTCGACCGGAGGATAGACCGACTGCGGCTTTTCGTCCTCAGTGTCCTCATCCTCAACCTCGTCGTCCGCGACGCCGGCGTCGAGCAGCGGCGCTCCGCCATCGTCTTCGCCGGACGCGGCGAGGCTCAAGAAGCGAACGGCATCGGGATCATCCAACGCGCCCGCCGCTTCATCCGCCGGAAATACGCTCCGCTCATCATGATCGACACTCACTGATCGAGGCGCCCGCGCCGCGTTTGGTTTATCCATCAAAGCTGTGCTATTCGCCATTGCCTTCCCCTTTATCATAAATCACGCCACCCTCTCATATAACCACGTTCACATACGTCGCGGTTCCACCGTGGGGCTAACTCACATCTTCGTGCTGAAACATTGAACCATTATTCACAAAGTCGTAAAGGCGCAAAAAAAACGCCTTCCGCCTCTTATACGCAAACAAGTTACTAATTGTCTCAAATTTTCACTTAAAACGCTGTAACTTCAATTACATTTATATAAAATTTATCAATATTTTACGGATTCTACGCAAGACCCTACCATATACCCACTCGTGGAACGAGTCAACCTGATTATTTTACGGCAATCCGAGGGGGAATCGTTCCATGAAATTCGCGATGATGCGACCAAACTCTATTTTGTTTGCGGAACGCTATTGGGATGACGGGCGGACCATTGCACCAAAAGCTCGACCAAACGGCTATCCCACTGCTTGCCGGCGCCAGCCTGGAGCGTCGCGAGGGCTTTGGCGGGAGACAGCGCCGGGCGGTATGGACGGTTGGACAGCATGGCGTCAAAGGCGTCCGCAATCGCAACGATCCGGGCGCCCAGCGGGATCTCTTCGCCGGCTAAACCGTCGGGATAGCCTTTGCCGTCGATCCGCTCGTGGTGATGCCGGATGATCGGCAGCAGCGCCGCCGTGGAGCGCAGGGGAGAAATGATCTGTTCGCCGAGCGCGACATGGCCCTGCATCCATTTCTGCTCTTCGTCGTCCAATGCGCCGGGCTTGTTAAGGATTCGGTCCGGGACGCCGATCTTGCCGATGTCGCGTAGCATGGCCGCCTGGCGCAGCACGCGCATGGCTTCGTCGGCGAGGCCCAGCTCGCTCCCAATCGCCAGCGCAAAGATCACAACCCGCTCGGTATGCGCCTCATGGTCGCCGCCCTCGCGGGCTTCGACGGCGCGGCTGAGGGAGTAGATCACGTCCTCGACTTCGTCGAGCTGATCGTTGAGGGATTTGATTCGGATCAGCGAGCGCACCCGCGCCAGCAGCTCGACTCGATTGAACGGCTTGACGATAAAGTCGTCCGCGCCGGCCTCGATCCCCTGCACCCGCTCCTGGGTGCCGGCGTGCGCCGTCACCATCACGACCGGAATACGGCGCGTGCGCGGCTCGGATTTCAGCGTCCGGCAAAGAGAGTAGCCGTCGGCGCCCGGCAGAAACGTGCTGAGGAGCATCAGATCGGGGCGATCGCGACGCGCGACGCCGAGGCCTTCCTCAGCGTCCCCCGCCATAAGGACATTGTAGTCGTTCCCCCGCCGCAGGATCGCGTCGATCAGCGTCCGGCTCATCGGCTCATGATCCACCACAAGCACCCGCGGACGCGCGGTCAGAGATTCGACATAGTTTTGATTGGACAGTGCAGTCGCCATACCGCAATTATCGGGGGCGTGAGTTTCGATCCTACCTGTTAAGGTTTGGAGGATGTGGTTTTTCGGAGCCATGCAAATATACGGGAATTTGCATCGTGTGGGCAATCAGACGTAAGGATACTCTATGGATATCTAATCTTCCAATACGTTAGTATGGATGAAAACATTGTTGTCAAGCCGCCGTCATACTCATTATAAACGATATGCTTTTCAGAACCAGGCTTCAGCCCCTGCAAGCTAATCCGAGACGACATATTCCCATTGATTTCTCGGTCGTCATAGTCAAAACAATAGTCCTCTCCATCCACTCGAAAAATCGTCTTCTTCTGAGAAATATTGTTCGTCATTAAATCCTGCTGTCTCACCAGGCGCCAGCCCTTTTTTGCGTCAAATCCATTATCCTTCCAATTAGAAGAAGCAAGAATATGCCTAGCAGAATCCTCGTTGGCGGCAATGAACCCAGAACCATCCCACATTAGCGGTGTATGATAGCCGAGATACATGTTTTTCCCATCACAATAAAGCGCTGCATCGTGGCTTTTATATTCATACATTTTCAGCTTGTCATTTGACAGATGATACACAAGTGTGTCGTCACGATCACATTGAAGTGGATACATTAATATTGGAATAAAGCCGGAAGGAACAATTAAAACAAGCGGGAGTGCAGTGGCCCAATGACAAACATTTGCAACAACAAACAATTCGTTTCCGTGCTGCACGACAGAGATGTCGGACAGGGTCGTTTTAGCCGGGCAGAGAGGCCAAAGAAGAGTTAAAACAAAAGCGCCTTTCAGAAGAGAAGAGAGTTTTCGATCGTGCTGCCTGACGAATCGTCTGAGTTTTCTTTTATTGCTGAGGTTCTTATACATTGATCACCCGTCCTAGACGCGCCGATTCATACGCCGCCGCCAGTAGCCGAGTCACCTGGACGCCGTGTTCGGGCGAGCCGAGCGGGCCGTGGCCGGTGTCAAAGCCGTCTAGCCAGTCGGAGACGGGGGTGGCGATGTCGGGAAGGTTGCTTTCGGGCAGGGTTTCGTCGCCCTGCTCCGTGCGCCAGACGATCTGGTAAGGGAGACCGGTGGCGATAGCTGTTCCCTGGGAGCCATCGTAGGTCGAGCGGATGCGGCGAGTTTGGTAGGCGCTGTCGGCGACGGCGGTGATGGTGGCGAGCAGGTTGCCTTCGAGACGGACGAGGAGGACGGCGCGCATGTCGTCGGGGGTCGTGTCCATCAGAGCGCTCACTGCGAGCGGGGCGCGGCCGGTCACCCAGAGCAGCTCGCTGAACAGGTGGCCGCCGCCGTCCATGAGGTTGCCGCCGCCGTTCGCGGCGGGGTCGGCGCGGAAGAGCGTGGGGCGCACGACACCGGGCATCGTCTCGGGCATCGGCGCTTTGCCGAACACGGCGGCGGCGGAGACGCTGATTCGGATATCGACACTTTCCAGGTCCCCCACCCGGCCGGCGGCGATTCCCGCGCGCAGCGCGTTCGTGTGGCGCCAGTACGGCGGGTTGAACGCCACCACGAGCGAGCGGCCGAGCAGATGCGCGAGGTCCGCCAGCTCCTTCGCCTCCTCGCCGCTCAGCGCCATCGGCTTTTCCATCAGCACGTGCAGGCCGCACTCTAATGCAGCCTTCGCCTGCGCGTAGTGCTGGTCATGCGGCGTCGCGATCAGCACGCCGTCCAGCGCGGCGTCGTTCAGCATCGCTTCCCAATTCGTATATCGGTCGGGAATGTGGAAGTGATCGGCGAACGTGGCGAGCGCTTCGGGATCGCGGCGGCAGGCGGCGACGACCCGCGCGCGTGGATCCGACTGCAAGGCCGGCAGGTGCCGGCGCGACGCGAACGCGCCCGCGCCGAGGACGCCGATTCGATAGGCTTCGGGCATAGGAAAGAACCTCACAGAACAGAGCTGGCGAAATGAACTTTCGGGCGCGGCCGGTCGTCAACGCAAAGGCGGCGAAGGAGCCGCAAGGAACCTGAAACAAAACGCCTGTGTTGTTATCATACCCTATAGAAATAGGAGGCGATGCGGCTTTCATCTTTTGCGGAGCGGCTCGCGGATCCGCCCCAGCGCCCCTATTCACATCGACCGAAAACGGAGTACTCCTCGGTGTCCCCATTTTTGCAATCTCGTCATCACACATTGCTGCTTGGCTGCCTCGCGGGAATCGCCGCCGCGCCCGTCCACGGGCAATCGGCGCCTCCGGCGGCGCCGCCGCCAAAACCCGCCGCCATCATGCTTCAGCACCCTGCCTCCCTGCTGACCCAGCATAACAACAATGCGCGGACCGGGGCGAATCTGACCGAGATCGCGCTCAATACGGACAACGTCAACGTGGATCACTTCGGCAAGCTGTTCGCGCGCGATGTGGACGGGCAGGTCTACGCCCAGCCGCTGTATGTCCCGAACGTCAAGATGCCGGGCCATGGGGTCCGCAACGTTCTCTTTGTGGCGACCGAGCACAACAGCGTCTACGCCTACGACGCCGACGATCCAGCGGCGAAGGCTCCTTTTTGGACCGTCAACTTCGGACCGTCCGTCCCCGCCTCCGAGATCTATATCACGCAGTGGACGGACATGAACGAAGAGATCGGCATCACGAGCACCCCGGTGATCGATCCCGCCTCGGGGACCATCTATGTCGAAGCAAAGACCAAGGAAAACGGCAAGTATTTCCAGCGCCTGCACGCCCTGTCGATCTCGACCGGTGCCGAAAAGACCGGCAGCCCGGCGCTGATCACCGCGACCGTGCCCGGCAAGGGCTACGACGCCGTGGACGGCAAGATTACCTTTGCTCCCTTCCTGCAATTGCAGCGCCCCGGTTTGCTGCTTTTGAAGGGTGTAGTTTACATCGGTTTTGGCGCCCATGCGGACCGCGATCCGTTCCACGGCTGGATCATGGCGTACGATGCGGCGACGCTGAAGCAGGTTACCGCCCTTTGCCTCACTCCTGACGGCGGGCAGGGATCCATCTGGCAGGCAGGTCAGGGGCTGGCGGCCGATGAAGCAGGATCGATCTACGCCGTGACCGGCAACGGGACCGCCGACGCTCAGACCGGCGGGCGTGACTACGGCACCAGCATCCTCAAGCTCCAGCCCACAAAAGACGGGCTGACGGTCACCGATTGGTTCACCCCCAGCGATTTCGAGGTCCTGAACGCCTCCGACACCGATCTAGGCTCCTCCGGTCCCCTGCTCGTGCCGGGAACCGATCTGCTGATCAGCGGCGGTAAATCGGGCGTCGCCTACACAACCCGGCGCAGCAACCTTGGGCACTTCGCCAAGGACGACTCTCAGATGATCCAGCGGTTCCAGATGGGCGTGGGTCACATTCATGGATCGCCGATCTACTATGACGATCCCAAAAATGGGCCGACCGTATACACATGGAGCGAGGACGATCACCTCAAGGCGTTTGCCCTGAAGGATAACAAGCTGACCACTTCGCCCATTTCCCAATCTCCCGATCCGGTTCCGCCCGGCATGCCCGGAGGCTTCCTGACGATCTCCGCAACCGCCAAAACGCCCGCGTCCGGAATCGTCTGGGCCAGCCGTCCCTTGAATGACAACGCCAACTGGAGAACCGTCGACGGTTTGCTGGAGGCGTTCGACGCCTCCGATCTCACGCACAAGATCTGGGACTCGCAAATGAACGCCGCGCGCGATGGCGGGCATAAGTTCGCGAAGTTCTGCCCGCCCACCGTGGCGAACGGCAAAGTCTATCTGGCGACCTTCTCCAAGCAAATCGTCGCTTTTGGCCTGCTGCCGGGAGCGACCCCGAAAGTCGCAACGCTCGCCGTGGCTAAAGGCCCAGCGCCCGATACGATGACCGGAACGGTGACGCTCGCCACCGCCGCTCCCAAGGGAGGCGCCGTGGTGACGCTCGCCAGCAGCGACGCCGCCATCGCCCAGGCGCCCGCCGCCGTGCTCGCCCCCGCCGGCGCGACCACGGTCACGTTCCCCGTCACTCTCTCCGCGCCGACCTCCAAACCGCGCCTGGCGACCATCACCGCCAGCAGCGACGGCGCCGCCGTGACCGCGACCATCAAAAACCCCGCCCGCAAAGCGTAAGCAATTGCCGAGCGGCAAAGAAAAAAGCGACAACCATATTGGTTGTCGCTTTTTTCAATTTGGTGCCGAAGGGGGGACTCGAACCCCCACGAGGTTGCCCCCAAAGGTTTTTGAGACCTCCGCGTCTACCGTTCCGCCACTTCGGCAAGTGGATGCTGACGAGCTGGGCAGGCTTATTATATCAGAAGCGTGAGATTAATGTCAACGGGTAGAGCGGCGTATCCCCATCCCACAAATAGCGAAAGACCTTCCGAGCGGCCATCCAGTGGGCTCTCGCGAAGGTCTCCCGGCGCCGGCGAATTTCTCTGCGAAACTCCGGCGGGGAATACACCGATCTGAAACGCGCGATCCGAGACTTTACGGACCGCATCTTGCGCTTCAGGAGAACAGCGGACATAACTGGCCCGCTTCGGTTCTTCCCACTTTGTGGTAGTCGTCTGTTCACGTCTTTGTGAACATCCTACATCATTATAACGCATTATTACGGGAATTCGTTCCCGAACATCTGTTGCCATAAAATTATTTTATAGCGCTAGCGTCATGACATAAATATACCCATGACCGGGAATATCCAAACAGGCGGCGGCTTAGATATTTTCTCCGTAGAACAGGCGTAAACCGAGGGCGCGCACTTGCTGCATTCGCATTTGTGTCGCCGCCGGCATCGGCTCGAAAGTATCGGATCCAACGCCTCTCCTTAAATACAGACGATTGCGAAGCTGCGTAAGTTCCTTGTAAGCGGCGTCCAGAACTTCCCAATCGGCCTGCTGGATCTTTGCGTCATCACGCAGGGCCAGCAGGGCGTCCAGCGTGCTGGTTTTGCGCAGGCGCGGCTTCTTCGGCCCAAAGCGAAGCTGGAGAAGCTGGGCGATCCATTCGATGTCGGTCATGCCGCCAGGCGAGAGCTTGAGGTTGTTCGCGCTCTGCGTCCGCTCTTTCTCGATTCGACGCTTCATCGCACGGATCTCTTCAATCTGTGTATCTCCCAAAGGCGAGCCGTAGACGAAGCCGGCGGCAAGGGCCGCGAATTCGGCGCCCAGGCTCGCATCCCCCGCCGCCGGGCGGGATTTCAGCAGCGCCTGGCGCTCCCATGTGGCGGCCGAATCGGCGTAATATCGGCGATAGGTCGCTAGGTCGAGCACCAGCTGGCCTTTGCGGCCGTCGGGGCGCAGGCGGGCGTCCAGCTCGAATCGAATTCCGTAGCGGGCGATATCATCACGCAGGATCTGCTGGAGACGTTCGGCGACTTTGGCGGCGGGGACAAGCACATCGGAATCCGCGAGATAAAGCACGTCCAGATCGGATGCGTACCCGAGCTCACGGCCGCCCAGCTTGCCCATGCCGATCACGGCGAAGCGCCCTTCAAAGCCCAGCTCCGCGCGCGCCATCGCCAGCGCCGATTCCAGCGCGCGCTCGGCGATCGTCGTCAGCTCGGCCATCGTTCCCCCCACATCGTGGATCTCCCAGATGTCGCGCGCGCCGCAGAGGAGGCGGGCGCGCAGCACGGAAGTCGCCAGCGCTTTGGGCGTCGCGGGAAGTTTTGCGGGCGGCGGCGAGGGACTGTCCATCACCTCCTCGTCCGCAAGAAGATCGAGGAACTCCAGATGCTGAAGTAAGAGCTGCCAGACCGCCGGGCCTTCGGCGGCAAGACGGCAGAGGCGCGGCAACAGGGTGTCGCTCTCGGCCAGGGTTTGGAAGAGCGCCGAGCGCGAAGGGACTTCGCGCGCCAGGTTGTCCAGGCCGAGGAGCGCGCTGTCCGGATCGGACGTCTCGCCAGCGGCGCGCAGCAGCCTGCCGCTGATGGCGGCGAAGGAGTCCGTGGAGTCCGGGGCCATGCCCCCATATTCCGACCCTTCGATGCTTTGCCGCAGGATCCGCATCGCCGCGTCGAAGTTCGCAAATCCCAGACGCGTCAGTTCTTCCCGCAAGTGCGCGGTCGCCGCCGGATCGTCGGGGGCGAGCACCCAGGCGGCGATCTCATCCTTTGGTTTGGACGTTTCCTCCACGCCGTAAAACAGACGGGTGAACAGCGCGTGGACGCGCTGTGTGTGGCGGCGATAATCTTCGTGGAACTCCGTCCCGTCGATGTATCCCAAACGACGCCCGAACTTATCGAGCTCATGCGGATCGCGCGGAATATTGCGGATCGGCAGTTCGTCCATGATCTGTAGGCGGTGCTCCGCGGTGCGCAGAAACGCGTAGGACTCCGCCAGCATGTCATGCTCATCGCGTGTGATAAAACCGGCGTGGGCCAGACGGTCCAGCGCTTCCAGGGAATTTCCGGTGCGAAGCTGTTCGTTCTTGCCGCCCGCCACGAGCTGCATGAGCTGGACGGCGAATTCGACATCACGAATACCGCCAAATCCCTCTTTGACATTCACATCCGCATCGCCGCTGCGCTCGGCCTTTTCTTCAATCCGGCGCTTGTTGGACCGAATGCTTGCGACAAAGCTCTCTTCCACCCGCGACGGATAAACGAAGTCCAGCGCCATCCCGACGAATGCGCCCCCCACGGTGACATCCCCGGCCACGCCGCGCGCTTTCAGAAGCGCCTGCCGCTCCCACGGCTCCGCCCAGGATTCGTAGTAGGCGCGGCACGATTCCACCGAGCGCGACAGCGCCCCGAAGCGACCTTCGGGGCGCAGGCGCAGATCGACACGGAATACAAAGCCGGCGTCGGTCACGCGCGCCATCGTGTCGCGCACCGCTTCGGCGAACTTCATGGGCTGGAATCCCGGGCGCTCTTCGTGAACGAAGATCAAATCGATATCGGAGGAGTAGTTCAGCTCGCGTCCCCCCAGTTTGCCCATGGCGATCACGGCGAAGGGCGGGTCGGGGATCCCCGCCTCCTCCGCGCAGATCTCTACAGCCATGCGCACGCAGGCGTCCGCGAAGTCGCTGATCGCCCGCGCCGTCCTCGCCATATCCGCGTAGCCCAGGATGTCGCGCGCGCCGATTCGCAGCACCTCCAGCGGCTTGAACCGCCGCAGCGCGTCTCGCTTGGCGTTGGGAGTGCGCGCCACCGCCGTGCGGCGCGTCAGGTCCTCCCACAGCGCATCCAGGTCCCTCTCACGGTCGCGCATGCGCGGGTTGGTCAGAACCTCCACATACTCAGGATTGCTGATAATCAAATTGGCGAAGAACTGCGAGGCGGCGAACACCGTCGTCAGGATCCGAGCCGCCTCGGGATCGCTCGCGATCATCGCATACGCCGAATAGCGGCTGCCGCTCACATCCGCCCAGCGCGCCAGATTGCCGAGCGCGCGGTCCGGATCCGCGCACGCCTCCAGCGCGCGAACGACCACGCGCAGAAACGCCTCAAAGAGCGCATCCGGCACGTTGTGTCCCGCGAACTCCTGAAGCACATAACACGCATGCGCCGGATCTTCAAATCCCATCGGGGCCAGCGCCTCGGGGGTCAAGTCGGAATATCGTTCGATCATATCAGACTTTACCCATCGGACCGAACATCGGGCCGATGATCTTGACCAGCCGCGCAAGCTGCTTTCCGGCCAGCGGAAGGCGCAGCGCAGGCCGCAGCTTGGCGAGCAAGTCGCGGCCGAAGGCGAGCAGTTCATGGGTAGTGCGCTGGCCCGGCGTGCGGTCCTGAAGCCAGAACAGGAGAAACGCGAGATAACCGGCGTAGAACGCCGTCGCCAGTTCGTCGGCCTGTTTGGGCTTCGGCGCGTCGCTGGCTTCCATGATGACCTTCCGAAAAACACCCCACACCTGCGCGCGCAGCTCCTGAAGGTTGTCGCCGAGCACCGCCAGCTCCGAGTCCGGAATCAATGCGACGCCGAACAGCGTCCCCAGCGCTTCCCGGAACGGCGCCAGGCGCGCCATATCGCCCTCCAGAGCGGCCGCGTACCGCTCCGCGATGGTCGCCGAGGGCGACAGCGAGGCCACCTGCTCCTCCAGCTCCTGCGCGCAGCGCGCGTACAGCGCCACCACCATTTCTTCCTTGCGCGAAAAGTAGCGATAGGTCAGCCCCAGCGAACATCCCGCCGCCGCCGCGATATCGCGCATGGTAGCCGCATGGTAGCCCTTTTCATGGAACAGCGCCAGAGCCGTCTCCAGAATATGCTTACGCGTCTGCTCGCCCTTAGGCGTCAGCGGGGCCTGCTCCCCCTTCGGGCCTATCTCCGTTGTGATTTGAGTCGTCATTTCGATCCTATCTAAGGTTTCGCCTGATAACGATAGCATACCACGTTCGGCAAGCTCTGCAAAATATATTTTGAACACGTTCACTTTTTACGTTATAAACAGGGAGCCGCGTGGTATATTAATAACAGAAGTGAACAAGTTCACTAAATCGAAATGACGGAGGACAAAGCGATGATTATCGTCACCACGTATCTGACTTACCTGGCAATCAGCATTGGGCTCACAGCATGGGTCGCGCAGACCCTGCACAAGAACGGACGCATCTTTCTCGTCGATGTCTTTCACGGCAACGAGCCACTGGCGGACTCGGTAAACCACCTGCTGGTGGTCGGCTTCTATCTCATCAATCTCGGCTTCGTCAGCCTGTCGCTGAAGCTGGGTTACGAAGTCACCACGGCCCAGGGCAGCATCGAAGCGCTGTCGAGCAAGATCGGAATGGTGCTTCTCGTCCTCGGCGGCATGCACTTCTTCAACCTGGCGATCTTCAGCAAGATGCGCCACGGAGCGATCGGAACGAAGAACGCCGGCCCGTACACGCATCCGAACTACTGAGTTGAAGAGAATTGATAGCGACGCCCACGCCTCCCGCGAGCAATGATGCTAACGCGGGAGGTAATTTTTGAGGATTGACAACGAATGAACGATAGCACCCAATACACGAAAGAGTCCAACATGGATTTTGACGTTCACAATGACGCCGCAAACCTGGCGTCCGCGTCGAAAATCCTGAATGTCATTTGCTTCGTTTTCGTGCTCATCGGCGTCCCTGCAACATTCTGTTGGCTCGGTGTTATCGCGCCTTTCGTCGCATTTCCAGTGCTTATCGTTTCGAAGTCCAGAGTGGCGAAAGAGCTGGCTATCAGCGCTCTGCTAGCGATTATCGGAGACTTTATAATCTTCAGCGCGTTCGGAGGGAAGTAGAAATGGATACGCGGCAATATATCGCTTCCAGGGAAATTGAAGGGGACATGCAAGAAAATCTCGATGATTTCCGTCCCGAAGAATGGCTGGCGGACACATGTTTTGGGATCGCATGCTTTTGCGGCTCCATCACCGTATCGCTGGCGACGCACTACATGGCGGCCTTCTTGATCGTTCTCGTCTCCCTGCCGCTGATCACCGCGCCCAGGTCTCAGATGTGCAGAGCGATCGGCGCGGGCGCGTTAGTAGGGGTCGCCTCGCTATTTTTAATCGGGTTACTTTCGACTTCGTTCCCTCACTGAAGACGGCCTTACGCCGCTTGCGCGAGGTCTTCGCCGGCAAGGCGGACGCTGAGGAAGGCGGCGACGCATTCGGGGTCCCATTGCTCCCCTGCCCCGCTGCGCAGGATTTCCAGGGCGTGCATCGGGTCCATGCCCTTGCGGTATGGGCGGTCGGTGGTCATGGCGCTGTAGGCGTCGGCGACGGCCATGACGCGGGCCATGGGCGGGATGTTCAGGCCGGCGAGCGCGGCGGGATATCCCGATCCGTTCCAGCATTCGTGGTGGTGGCGCACGGCGTCCAGCGTGGGATGCAGGGCGGGAATGGCGCCGACGATGATGGCGCCGAGCGTGGGATGCTCCTGAATGATCGTAATCTCTTCTTCCGTCAGCTTACCGGGCTTGCGCAGGATGGAATCGGGGACGCCGATCTTGCCGACGTCGTGCAGAAGCGCGGCGACGCGCAGTACGTGCTTTTCTTCGGAGGACCAGCCGAGCTGTTCGGCGATCTCCAGACAATACAGCATCACGTCTTCCGAGTGATGGCGCGTGTAGCGATCCTTGTTGTCCACCGCGCTGACCAGGCCGTAAAGCATCGAGAAGCCGCTGACCGATTCGGCGAGCGACGCCCGCAGCAGATCGACGCCGTTGTCGCGCCCGCCGGTCTTCGCCCGGTGCAGGCGCTCCGTCGCCATCTCCAGCGTCAGCACACGCGTGGCGGCTTCGTCCGGGAACAGCGCCACTCCGGCGGAGACGCTGAGCGGGACGGCGCTCTCCGAGCCCGGCGGCTCATAGCTGATCTCTTCCAGGCGCTGGGTAAGGCGGGCGCGCAGCGACGCCACATCCTCGGCGCAGGCGCCGGGCATCAGGACAACGAACTCGTCGCCGCCGAAGCGGGCCATGCAGTCGTAGTAGCGAGTCGCGGCCCGCAGGGCGTCGGCGACACGCAGCAGCAATTCGTCGCCGACCTGATAGCCGTAGACTTCGTTGAAGAACCGGAAGTTGTCCAGATCGATGACAACGACGGCGAGGGAATAGTTATCCTCCAGCGCGCGCGTCGCTTCATCGTCGAAACGCTTTTGGAAGGCGCGATGGTTGAGCAGGCCCGTCAGCGGGTCCAAATCCTGTTTGGCGAGCGCTTCGGCGAGCATCCGCTCACGCTCCACCTCCACTGCCCGGCGCTCGGTGATGTCCTGAATCGTTCCCTCGTAAAAGAGCACACGGCCTTCGGAATCGCGTACGCAGCGCGCATTCTCGGAAATCCACAGCGGCTCGCCATCCTTACGGCGCACCTGCGAGTCGAACTGGCTGACGCTGCCCCACGATTCGATCAGCGCCAAGAACTCGCCGCGCCGGGTCGGATTGTGATAGATATCCCGGCCGACGTGATCGACAGACTCCATCAATTCGTCCGGGCTGTCATACCCCAGGATCGCCGCCATGGAGGGATTGGCGCTGAGGATACGCCCGCCCATGGTGGTTTGGTAGATGCCTTCGACGGCGTTTTCGATAATACTGCGGTAACGGACTTCGACTTTGACGCTTTCGGTGATGTCTGTACAGACACAGATCGCGCCGATGACCCGCCCCTCTTCGTCGAACTCCGGGCTGAACTGCGAGTCGAAGTAGATATCGCCCACATGCGTCGTTTCCCGGATTCTCTTGCCGGAAAGCGCGCGGTGCATGACGTCGATAATTTGCGGGTCGTCGCGATAAAGTTCGAAGACCGATCGGCCGACGACTTCGCCGGGGGTCAGTCCCAGAGAATTCAAAGCCTGGCCTTCCGAGAGCGTGATCACGCCTTTGGCGTCGACGGCGAACAGAACCAGCGGAGCGCTGGTGAGGATGGCGTGCATCCGCCGCTGGCTTTCCTGTAAGTGGTTCTCGGATTCGCGCCGCTCCTCCACTTCGCGCCGCATCGCCTCGGTGGCGGCCGCGAGATCCTGTGTTCGCTCTTCGACAATCCCCTCCAGGCATTCGCAGGAGCGGCGCAAAGCCTCCTCGGCCCACTTGCGCGCTTCTTCCTCCTGCTGCATGCGCCGGCGCATCCGTTCGGAGAACGCCGACAGATAGGACGCGACGCCGCCGGCGATCGCTCCGACCAGCACAATGGAAATGACATCGGTCCGCCAATGAGACGGCCCGAGCAGCAGAAGGTTTTCGACAGTTTCGTAGGTCGCGGCGCACGCCGCCGCGATCAGGCCGATTTTGAGGGCGCGGGATCGCGGCGATGCGGTTTTCTGCTGTGAATGGATCATGATGGGACACCTGGGAGAGTGGGATTTGGAGCGTGCGCTCCCAGCGGCGCAATCGCTTCACCCGCATTCGAAATTGAGGGACCGAACAGTTTTTCAAGCTCCAAAGTATTCAAGCCGCCGGATGGCGCGGAAAGCTTCTGAACGTGCTCCAGGAGCCCCGACAAACGCACCATCGGAATCGTGGGATGCACGCAGTCCAGTTTGAGAGTGTCCGGAAACACGACGACGCCATGGACCGGCGCTTCCATATCGCAATCCACCAGATAGTGCTGGACCGCCTTGCGGTTGCGTTTCAATTGTTTCGAGACACTGCTGCGCATCGGCTGGCGCACACCGTCGTCGTGCAGGCGGAACCAGGCGTCGCCGTGGCAGGTATAGTGACCGGTGTAAGTTTTGACCTCGACCACCAGAACGCCGAAGGGACCGATCACGAGCAGATCGGCGTCGCCCTGGTGCGTGCCGGGAACGACAAAATTGGCGACGCAGGAGTAGCCGTCCGGCAGCGATTTGAGCGTCGTCAGCGCCGTCTCCTCGCCTTCCGCGCCGCGCAGATAACGATTGTAGTTACGCATGGCCTTGACGCCGATGTTGACGCCGCCCAGCGCGAGGAAAGCGGCCGCCGCGAATCCGTAGCCGCCAAAATGCGCCGCCTCGGACCAGAGGAGCACACCGCCGCCGACTCCCGCCACCGCGAGGGTTCCTTCAATACGCATGACCTTGTCCGCGTACCGCGCATGCCGAATCACTTTCATATGATCTATTGTCGGCAGGATGATTGCCTTGCTCCAGATCATTTTTCCATGAAGCGAGCAGGTGTTAACAGGGAATCTGAAACGTACAAAACGCCCGAGCCTCTTCCTAGAAGAGACCGGGCGTTTTGTAATCTATAGCACGCACTCGCACTTTCGGAAACGTGGCTGCCATTCCGGGTCCGCCATCGGCGGTCCGGTTTCAGGCCCATGCGCTTTGCGTCCTCCCCTTTCGGAGAGTTTGCCTTTGTCGAGCAGCGATCGGTGGGTTATGGTGATATCATTATAGGAGTTTCACCGGGATTTCTTTACCTGTCATTCCTACGGAGTTACGCGTAAGGTCCGACTCTGGCCTTTTTATAGATCATATTGAGCAGATTGACCGCATGGCGCGCGCCTTCGGCTGAGACCTGCGGAGAGCGTCCCTCCCGCACGGCCAGCACGAAGTCGCGAATATTGCCGTAGTGGCCGTCGCCCACCAGCGCCGCCGGATCCTTGGATGTGTTCGACTGCGGCGCTTCGCCGCCGCTCAGGTCGCCAAAGTCGTCCTCGTACGGATCCCTGGTCGTGAAGTGCGCCAAATGATCGCCCACCAGCATCGCGCTGCCCTTGGTTCCGCTCACGTCGATGCGCTCCGGGAAGCCGTCGTAGGCCAGGGTCGTCATGGTGATCGTCCCCAGCGCGCCGTTCTGGAAGCGCACGGTCGCGACGCCCAAAGTCTCAGCCTCGATCGTTCGATGGAAGCCGGGCGTCAACGTCGCCGAGATCACTTCCTCCACCGGTCCGGCCAGCCATTGGACTTTGTCGAGGCTGTGAATGCCTTGATTGGAAAAGACACCCGCGTCCAGCGCCCACGTCCCGCGCCAATCGCCGCTGTCGTAGTACTCCTGGCTGCGATACCACTTGGTTTCGGCGCAGGCGAGCACGATCTCCCCGAATGCGCCGGATTCCACGGCCCGCTTCACCTTACGCGCTGCCGGAGAGAACCGCTCCTGGAAGACGCCCCCATAAGTCACGCCCGCCGCCTTCGCCGCCGCGATTGCTTCGTCCACCGCATCGATCCACACGTCCAGCGGCTTTTCGGACAGAATATGCTTGCCCGCGCGCGCAGCCTGCGCCGCCATCGGCCCATGCAGACCGCTCGGCGTGCAGAGCGTCACCGAATCGATGTCCGGACTGGCGATCATCTCTTCAAACGATCCAAAGACTTTGCCGCCGTACTTGCCGACAAACTCCTCCGCCCGGCCGGGAGCAGCATCCGTCGCCCCCACAAGCCGCGCAAGCCCTTCTTCTTCTAGACGCCGCAGCGCATCCCCATGTGTCCCTGAGATCACGCCGCAGCCCACGACGCCCACGCGCAAAAGTTCCATAATCGCACTCCCTGCCTGGTAATTCTCGCGCCTATCACAAACGCTGAGCCACTGTTAGCCGACAAAGGCTCGTTGTCCTGCGCGAATGTTGGGCAGGCCTCATTCCCCGGAGGAATAGAGACTAATACGGAAATAGGGATTATCGCTTTTTGAGCGCCAGCGCCGCGAGATTGATCGCCTTCCAAGACGCCGGGTCCGCAGGGCGCACGATCACCGTATAATCTCCCGCCTTCTCGATGTTCAGCGGCCCGCCGGTCACCTCGGCGTACTTGTCCCAATCTCCCGTGATGGGAGCGGCCATGGAAACGACGCTTCCGATTCCGGAGACGACGAGAAAGTGCGCGCCTTCGAGGGAGGAGGTCTTTGTGGTGATGTCATATGCGCCGGGCGTGTCGAAATGCACGCGCCAGGAGGCGGAGTCGGTGGCGTTGTCCCAGTAGCCGATGTTGGGGGTGGCGCCTTCCTGCGCCTGCATATTGCCGCTCAGCGCGGCGCTGCTCGGGGTGAGAGTGATGGAGCCGTCGGCGGCAGGGCTTACCAACGGCGTGGTGTCCGTGTAGGGGACGGGCTTCAGGCCGTCGCCCCGGATCTGGAGCGTGTACACATAGTCGCACGGCTTCCGGTCGGGGAGCGTCACCGCGAGGCCATCGCCGGTTTGCGCCCATGTGATTTTGCCGGAATGCCCGAGCAGCCGCACATCGCGGATCTTGCCGGAGGCAGATGCGAGAGATCGGACGACGAGTTTGCCGTCCGTGGGCCAGGCCATGGCGTGGGCGTACAGCACGCCGCGCTTCTGCATAAACCGGAAGTCGCGCGATGTATACCGGCGATTGCTCTCGTTAAACCCCTGCGCGTGAACCGCCGGACCGGCGCTGGCCGGTCCTTCGCCAAAGATATCCCAGGGGCGAGTCCCATAAATCCCTTCGCCGCTGACCTTGATCCAGCGGCTGAAGTCCGCCAGAAACGCCAGTTCGTCCGGATCCGGCGTCCCGCTGCCCGGAAGCGGAATATTGAGCATCAGGTTGCCGTTTTTGCTGACGATGTCCACCAGCATGTGCGCGACCTGATCGGGCGTCTTATAACCGTGGTTGTTGTAGAGGCCGATGTCGTAGTGCCAGTTGCCGATGCAGGTGTCCGTCTGGAACGGCTCCGGCTCGATGCGATTGCTGACG